>CAVWFZ010000001.1:0-176061 GCA_963754345.1 Thermoanaerobaculaceae bacterium
CCCCGCGCATCCCGATGACCCCCGAGGAGATGGCCACCCGCGCCCGCGCCGCCCTGAGCGGAGACTAAGCGCCCGAAACCGGCCGCCGCCCCTCTTGCATGCGTCTGAGACGCGGTATAATGCGCGCCAACGGACCAAGCAAGGAGGGCACAATGGGGGGACACCGGGAACATCCTTTCAACACCTGGGTCGTGCGGGCAGGCGTGCTGTCGATCGTGGCGGTGCTGCTGGTGAGCGCGCGGTCGGCGCTCGGCGTGCCCGCCTTCGCGCGCAAGTACGGCACGAGCTGTCTGACCTGCCACACGGTCTACCCGAAGCTCAACCCCTTCGGGGAGGCGTTCCGGCGCAACGGCTACCTATTCCCTGGGGTGGACGGCGACTATGTCAAGCACGAGACGGTTGCGCTCGGCCAGGACGCCAACAAGAAGGAGTTCCCGAACTCGGTGTGGCCCGGCACGCTCCCGGGAGGCGTACCCCTGGCGCTCGGCTTCAACGGCGAGGCGGTATTCCACCCCGACAAGAAGTCGAGCGGCGCGGTGGCGGACAACACGACCGGCGTCAACCTGGCCGACCTCGTGGGCGAGGGTCACCTCTGGGCCGCTGGCAGCTTCGATGACCACATCACGTTCTTCGGCGAGCTGACGACGGCCTCGGGAAGCACCGAGCTCGAGCAGGCCAACGTCCGGTTCAACGACCTGCTCAAGTCGCCGCACGCGCTGGACGTCGCCGTGGGCAAGTTCACGCCCACCCTGTCGAGCTTCGCCCCCCACTCCTCCTACATCGCCGACACCGCGATCACGCCCCTGTCCGTGACCGCCCTCTACGGGGCCACCAGCGACTCCTGGAACGTGGGCAACGGCTACAACGGCGTCGAGCTGAACGGAACCGTTCAGGGTCGCCTCGATTACTCGCTCGGCGCCAACGCCGGCTCCAACGTCGACGTTCGTTCCGTGGGGGACTACTACGCGCACATCGGGTACAAGTTCGGGGGCGTGCGGCTCGATGCCGAGAAGGGGAGCGCCGTGCGTGACGCCAAGAAGCCCTGGGCGGAGACGGCGCTCACTCTCGACGCGTTCTACTACCGCTCGTCATCGCGGTTTGCCGCATCCGACGCCTCGATCTGGGACGACGTCGCGTCAACGGTCGGTGGCGGGATCAGGGCCCAGTGGAACTCACTCGAGGTCAACACCGGCGTCTACCGCGAGCGTCACGACCAGGCCCAGGCGGGTGG
The DNA here is from genome assembly GCA_963754345.1 of Thermoanaerobaculaceae bacterium. Classification (GTDB taxonomy): domain Bacteria; phylum Acidobacteriota; class Thermoanaerobaculia; order Thermoanaerobaculales; family Thermoanaerobaculaceae; genus RBG-13-68-16. The sequence continues at coordinate 1,232 of CAVWFZ010000001.1, forward strand.
CGGCGGCGTGGTGGCGCTCGCCCAGTACAACGAGCTCTCCTACGTGGTGTACCCGTGGCTCGTGCCCGCGCTGCGCGTGGAGTACCTGAAGCTCAGCCCCGACGGAGGACCGGCCGTGACCGACCTGCGCATGACCGCGGGGGTCGCGGCGCTGGTGCGCCCCAACCTCAAGCTCACCCTCGCCGCGCTCGTGGAGAAGGCCAACGGTGCTCCGCCCGGGGGATGGGGACCTGCCTCGGGGATGGCCATACCGGCCACCCTCACGAGCTCCGTCGGCCCCGAGCTCGAAGCCATCACTTTGGGCCTGGCATTCGCGTTCTAGGAGCCTGCTCGTTAAACCGACGAGGCTCCTGGGTGGGTTGCTCGAAAGGAAGGGAGGATTCTCATGAGGTTCGGGAAAGGGTTCGGCGGCATCGCAACGCGCATCGGTCTGAAGTCGGCGGTGCTGGCGCTCGCCTGTTGCGCCGGCGCAAGCGGCGGCGCACTCGCGGCCGGCGGCACGGTGGCCGGGAAGGTGGAGGCGACCCCCGCCAAGTACCTGGAGGAGACGGTCGTGTACCTCAAAGGAGCGGTTGGCTCGCACGCGCCCGCGACCGCTTCGATGGACCAGAAGGGGATGAAGTTCATCCCCCACGTGCTGGCCATCACCAAGGGCGACACGGTCCAGTTTCTCAACCACGACGGTGTGGCCCATAACGTCTACTCGCCCGACAACGAAGGCTACAACCTGGGTTCGTTCAAGCCGGAGGAGAGCCGCTCCTACACGTTCAAGAGCGCCGGGCTCTACACTCAGCTCTGCAGCGTCCACCCCGAGATGCTGGGCTTCATCTTCGTGGGCGAGAACCAATATGCGGCCGTGGTGGACCGCGACGGGCGGTTCGCGCTGAAGGACGTTCCCCCCGGCAGCTACAAGATCGCCGTCTGGAACTCCCACCTCAAGGCGGCGGAGAAGACGGTCACGGTGACTGCGGGCGCCACGTCCGAGGTGAGCTTCGCGCTGCAGCGTTGAGCGCCGATGCCCCTGACCTTACGTGCGGCGGCCCTTGCAACGACGCTGGCGGCAGTGGCGTGCGCCAAGCCGCAGGCTCCGCTCCAGCCGATCCCGTTCAGCCACAGCGTTCACGCAGGCGTCAATGGGATCGGGTGCCGGATGTGCCACGCCTACGCCGAGCACTCGCCGGTGGCGGGCATGCCCTCGATGGCGCGCTGCTTCGGCTGCCACAAGTTCGTCGCCCGGGACAAGCCGGCGGTGCAGGAGGTGGTCAAGGCCTACCAGGAGGGGAGGGTGCTGGAGTGGTCCCGCGTCTACCGGGTGCCGGACCATGTGTACTTCACCCACGAGCGTCACGTCGCCGCGGGGCTGCGCTGCCAGACGTGTCACGGCGAGGTTCAGCGGATGGAGGTCGTGCGCCAGGCGAGCCCCCTGACCATGGGCTGGTGCGTGGACTGCCACAGGGAGCGCCACGCCCCCACCGACTGCTTGACCTGCCACAAGTGAGCCCGTATGCCTGACGAGCCAAAGAGAGGGATCGACCGACGCACACTCCTGAAGCTGGCGGGGGCGGCAGGCGTCCTCGCGGGTTGCTCGCCGCCGGCCGGCCCGCAAAAGCTGATCCCCTACCTGGTCCCTCCCGAGGAGATCGTCCCCGGGGTACCGCTCCTGTACCGCACGGTGTGCCGCGAGTGCCCGGCCGGCTGCGGGGTGACCGCCCGCACTCGCGAAGGGCGCGTCGTGAAGCTGGAGGGTAACCCCGACGATCCCATCGGGCGTGGGGGGCTGTGCGCGCGGGGCCAGGCCGCACTCCAGGGCCTCTACGCGCCCGACAGGTTCCGGGGACCGATGCGGCGCGGCGCCGACGGCCGGCTGTCGCAGTTGAGCTGGGACGACGCGACGGCTGCGGTCGCCGCGGCGCTCGCGGCCGCGAGGGCGGGAGGCCCGGGGGCGGTGAGGCTCCTGACCCGCCCGGAGCCCGGGAGCACCGGGGTCCTGCAGAAGGAGTTCATGAAGGCCCTGGGGGCCGCGCCCGAGCACCGGGTAGCGCTCGAACCCCTCGCCCTTGCCCCCCTGCGGGAGGCGGGCAGGATCCTGTTCGGGCGCCCGGAGCTTCCCTCCTTTGACCTTGCGGGTGCGCGCACGGTGGTCTCGTTCGGTGCCGACTTCGTGGAAACCTGGCTCTCACCCGTGGAGCTGGCACGAGGCTTCGCGAGCGGGCGCGGAAAAGTGGGCCACGAGCGGACGCGGCTCGTGTGGGTCGGCCCGCGGATGTGCCTGACCGGTGTGAGCGCCGACACGTGGCTTTCCACATGCGCTGGGGAGGAAATGTGGGTCGCCCTGGCGCTCCTGCGCTTCCTGTGCGACCCGTCGAACGCGATCCAGGGCCTCGCCCCGGAGGCGGGGGCGGTGTTCAAAGCGTTAGCCTGGCTGGATCCGGTCGAGGCGGAGCGCCGGAGCGGGGTGCCCGGGTCGGCGGTCGAGAGGCTCGGTCGCGAGCTTGCGGGCCGGCGGCCGTCAGCGGTGCTCGGGCCGGGCGTGCTGAGCTGCGGGCCGCGGGCCACCGAGCTGGCGGTGGCGGTGCAGCTCATCAACCACCTGCTCGGAAACATTGGGCGGACGGTGCTCTACGGGCTCGACGCCATGGAGGACGTGCCCGTGAGCTTCGCGGCGGTCAAGTCGCTGGTGGAGGACATGGCCGCGGGACGGGTCGAGGTCCTGCTCGTGCACCACGCCGACCCGGTCGGGAGCCTTCCGACCGCCCTCGGGGCCGCGGCCGCCCTCGCCAGCGTCAAGCTCGTCGTGAGCTTCTCCGACCGGCCCGACGCCACGACCCGGCACGCCCATCTCATCCTGCCGGACAACCACCCGCTCGAGTCGTTCGGAGACACGACGCCCCGGCGCGGGGTCGTGGCCATCGGACAGCCGGTGATGACGCCGCTTTGGGACACCCGCAGCGCCGCACAGGTGCTGATCGAGGTGGCCGCCAAGCTGCCTGCGCCGGCGAGCCCGATGAGCGTGGACGACGTCTACGCTTTCGTGCAGTCCCGCATCGTCAAGCTTTTTCCGGGCCTCTCCGGCGACCAGCTGGCCGAGGCGCAGCGTGCCGCCCAACAACGGGGCGGGATGTACACGGAGGCCAGGCCCGAGCCCGTGACGTTGCGCCTGCCTGAGGGCGAGTTCCTCAGACCGGGTCCGGCACCGGGTCCCACGGACGGCACGCTCGACCTCATCATCTTCCCCACGGCGCTGCGGCAGGACGGGCATACGGCGGAACTCCACTGGCTGCGGGAGGTGCCCGACGCGTTGACCTCGGTCTCGTGGACGACCTGGGCGGAGCTGGCGCCGGCGACTGCCGCCCGGCTCGGAGTCTCCGACGGCGAGGTCGTTGCCGTGAGCACGTCGGCAGGCACAGTGGATCTCCCGGTGTGTACCTTCCCTGGTTTGCGGGAAGACGCCGTGGCCATCCCGCTTGGCGGGCCGGAGCCCCTCGCGTTGCTGCCGGCGACCGTTGATCCCCGTTCGGGTGCACTGGCCTGGCAGGCCTCGCGGGCTCGCGTGAGCTGTACGGGCCGCCGCATCACGCTCCCCAGGTTCCAGGGAAGCCCCGATCAGGAGGGACGCGCCATCGTGCGGACCGTGAGCGCGGCGGCCCCGGCGGTGCCGAAGCCGGCCGAGCCGGGACGCATGTACGCGTTGCCGACCTTCCCCGAGCATCGCTGGGCGATGGCGATCGACATGGACCGCTGCACCGGCTGCCAGGCCTGCGTGGTCGCCTGCTACGCCGAGAACAACGTGCCGGTCGTCGGGCCCGAGGCGATGACCAAGGGGCGCAACATGGGGTGGCTGCGCGTGGAGAGCTTCCGGGAGCAAAAGGTCGACCAGTTCCGTGTGGACCTCCTGATGATGCTCTGCCAGCAGTGCGGCAACGCGCCCTGTGAGCCTGTTTGCCCGGTCTACGCCACCTACACCAACGACGAGGGTCTCAACGCCCAGGTCTACAACCGTTGCGTGGGCACGCGCTACTGCTCCAATAACTGCCCGTACAAGGTCCGGGTCTTCAACTGGGGGGACCCGGCATTCCCCGAGCCCCTCAACATGCAGCTCAACCCCGACGTCACGGTGCGCTCCAAGGGGGTCATGGAGAAGTGCACCTTCTGCGTGCAGCGCATCCGTGCGGCCGAGAACACGGCCAAAGACGAGCACCGGCGCGTGCGCGACGGCGAGATCGTGCCGGCGTGCGCCCAGACCTGCCCGGCCCAGGCCATCGTCTTCGGGGACGCGAAGGACCCCGCATCGAAGGTTGCCGCGCTGCAGCGTGACGGGCGCGGCTACCAGGTCCTCGAGGAGCTGAACACGCTCCCGGCGATCACCTACCTTGCCCGGGTCAGGGGGGAGGAACCGTGAACCGGGACCCCAGCCCGTCGCGGCTGGTCCAGGACAAGGTCCTCGCCACCCAGGGACGCCCTGGCCCGGTCCACCTGCTCCTGATCGCCGTGGCGGCCATCGCGGCGGCGCTTGGCGCGTGGGCCGAGTGGGTCCAGATCCGTGACGGCCTGCGCGTGTCGGGGCTCAACCGGCCCGTCGGGTGGGCGGTCTACATCACGAACTTCGTATTCTGGGTCGGGATCGCCCACTCCGGCACGCTGATCAGCGCGGTGCTGTTCCTCCTGCGCGCCCGCTTCCGCACCGCCATCTACCGTGTCGCCGAGGCCATGACAGTATTCGGCGTGATGACCGCCGGCCTGTTCCCCGTTGTGCATCTGGGCCGTCCGTGGTTCGCCTACTGGCTCTTCCCCTATCCCAACGAGAGGCACCTGTGGGTGAACTTCCGCTCGCCCCTGATGTGGGACGTGTTCGCAGTTTCCACCTATTTCATCGTGAGCGCGATCTTCCTCACCGTCGGCATCGTGCCCGACGCCGCGGCGCTGCGGGATGCCACCCGCGGCTGGCGGCGCCGCTTCTACGGCCTGTTCGCCTTCGGGTGGCGGGGGACCGACGAGGAGTGGCGCCACTACGCCCGCGCCTACCTTTACTTCGCCGCCTTCGCGACGCCGCTCGTCTTCTCCGTGCACAGCGTGGTGTCGTGGGACTTCGCGGTCTCGATCCTCCCCGGCTGGCACTCGACGATCTTCCCACCCTACTTCGTCGCAGGCGCGATCTTCTCCGGCATCGCCCTCGTGGTGACTCTGCTGATCCCCCTGAGGCGGGTCCTGCACCTCGAGGACCTCATCACCCCGTGGCACCTCGACATGACCTCTCGAGTGATCCTGCTGACCTCGCTCATCGTCACCTACTCGTACATCATCGAGGCTGTCATGGCGTGGCGCACCGGACCCGGTCCCGAACGCTCGATCCTGCTCTACCGCGCCGCCGGGGACTACGCGCCTCTGTTCTGGTTCATGGTGGCGTGCAACTGCATCTTCCCCTTGCTGCTGTTCGCGAAGAGAGTTCGCACCACCCCGGCGGCGCTGCTCTTCATCTGCATCCTGATTAACGTGGGAATGTGGCTGGAACGCTTCCTCATCATCGTCACGTCGCTGTCGCATGACCGCATCCCCTTCGACTGGTGGGGCCTCTACAGGCCGACGATCGTCGAGGTGGGCATCACCCTCGGGTCGTTCGGCTGGTTCTTCTTCTGGTTCCTGATCTTCGTGAAGCTCCTCCCGGCCGTCTCGATCTCGGAGATGAAGGAGGAAGCCGTGCACGAGGTGGCCCATGCCGCGTGAGCCAGGTGCGCTGGCCGTTTTCGCGGAGGTGACGCGGGCTGCCGGGGCGGTGCGGGCGTTGCGCGCCGCAGGCCACGTCGACGTGCGGGTGGCCTCACCGGCGCCGTTCCCGGCGCTCACCGAGGCGCTTGGCCGACCGCGCAGCAAGCTCGACAGCGTGACCCTTTCGGGTGCGGCGCTGGGAACGGCCGCGGGGTTTGCCCTCTGCATCGGAACCGCGCTCGCGTGGCCGCTGGTGACGGGGGGGAAACCCATCGTCTCGTTCCCACCGTTCGTGATCATCGCCTTCGAGATTTCGGTGCTGATCGGCGCTTGCGTGAACCTGGCCGCGCTGGTGGTGGCGGCCGGACGGGGGAGGCACCGCCGTGCGGTGCCGTACGACCCGCGCTTTTCCGCCGACCGCATCGGGGTCTTCGTCGTCGGGGGCGATCTGGCCGGTGCGGAGAAGATCCTGCGCCTGGGCGGTGCCGAGGAGATCCGCCGTGTGGCGTAGGACCACCCTGGCTGCGGCGCTGCTTGGCCTCGCAACGGCGGCCTGCCGCAACGACTGGCGCACCGACATGTGGTACCAGCCTTCGCTGCGTCCCGAGGACGCACCTCGCCCCGCGCCCGAGCACTCAGTGCCGCTCGGCGCCGCGCGAGCGCCGGCGGACCGCGACGATGCCGAAACGCTCGTCAATCCTGTCCGCACGACGGCCCAATCCCTCTCCCACGGCAAGATGCTCTTTTCGGAGCGCTGCGCGTGCTGCCACGGCCCGGCCGGCCATGGCGGCGGTCCGGTTTCCAAGTTCTTCCCGCCCGCCCCCGACCTCGCATACGGCACGATTGTCACGCGCACCGACGGCTACATCTATGGGACCGTCACGTTCGGGGGGCGCGCCATGCCCGCCCAGGCCGAGGGGCTCACTGTCTCCGACCGCTGGGACCTGGTCAACTACGTGCGCCAGATCCAGGGCACCACGCCGGGGGGCACGAAGTGACGGCCGACCTCGTGCACCGGTCCGAGGCGGCCCTCGGCCGTGGAGTCACCCGGTGGGCGGTGGCCACGATTGCGCTGGGCTCGGCCGCGCTGCTCGCCGGCTTTCTGCTCGACGCCTCCGTGACCACGTTCGGCGTGCTGGCCGCGAGCTGGCTGTTCTTTGCCGGGGTGGCCGCGGGCGGCGTGGCCTTCTCCGCCGCCGTCCGGTGCTCCAAGGGAGGGTGGGCGGGCGCCGCGCTGCCTGCGGTCGAGGCCGGGGCGGCGTTTTTTCCCGCCGCTCTCGCCCTGCTGGTCGTGCTGGTGCTCGGCGCGCGCGCGTGGATCCCGGGCGCGGCGGAGGCGGGGTGGGGCCCCTGGGCGTCCAGGGCGGTGCGCGAGCTGGCGGCCTCGGCGGTGCTGGTCGCCGTTGGCACGCGCTACCTGCGGCGCGCCCGTGCCGAGAGCGAGCCGCGACCCACCCGCGTGGCGGTGGCCTACCTGCTGCTGTACGTGGCGGTGCTCTCCCTGTGGGCGATCGACCTGGTGATGGACCTCCACGAGTGGGCGCCGAGCACGGTGATCCCGGCCTACTACTTCATCGGCGCGTTGCTCGGCGCGATCGCACTCGCAGCGCTCGCGGTCGGGCTGGGGCCCGAAACGACGGCCGTTGCGGCGGTGCGCCCCGACCTGGGCAAGCTGCTGTTCGCCATGGTGATTTTCTGGGGCTACTTGCTGTGGGCGGCGTACCTCCCCGTGTGGTACGGGAACATGCCGGACGAGACCGGCCAGCTCCTCGCCCGCTGGGCGGGCGGCTGGAAGTACCTCTCGTTGGGCGTGCTCGCCACGGTGTTGGCTTTTCCGTTCTTTTTCCTTTTGCCGGAGCGCACCAAGCGCGGACGCGCCAGCCTCGCCGTCGTTGCCGCCGGTCATCCTCATCGGCCTCTTCGGTGAGCACCTCCTCCTCGTCCTCCCATCGCTGCCGCTCAGGGGGGATGCACCTTCGGTCGTCTTGGGCGGGCTCGTCGCCCTCGGCGTGCTGGGCCTTTTCGTGCTGACCGTGGGAACCAGGATGGCCGAGACGAGCCGACGGGGTCCGAGCACGTAGCTGCGCGATCAATGACCGCCCGCAGCAGCGCAACGTCCCGTGCCCGTGTTGACAGTGCCCTTGTGCGAGGCTTAGTGTCTCAAGTACGGGGAAGCTTCCGGGGGGTTGCTATGAGAGCGATGCCGCGTGTGACTGTGGCGTTCCTGGCGGGCCTGGTTTCGCTCCCGGCGGTCGCAGTTCAGAAGATCTCCGGCATCGTGTTCACCGAAGGCAAGGCCGACAAGGTCACGGTGCGGGTATGGGCCCTCGGGGAGCCGCTGTTGGCCAAGCCCGCGCTGGCCGACATGCCCGTCGCGGAGGCGGCCGTAGCGCCCGGGAGCGCGTTCACCCTCGACCTCCCCGACGGCGCTCTCCCGGTACGCGTCGAGGTGGCTGCTGCAGGCCACACTGGTGCGGCGTTCACCGTGGCGCTCCCGGAGCAGGCGGCACTGCCCCCGCTCTGGCTGCCGTCCGGCACGGAGCTGAAGGTGCGCGTGATGGCGGACGGCAAGCCGGCCGCGGGCAGCCGAGTGACCGGCCAGATTACGCTTCGAGGGCCACGGGTCGAGCCGAACCGCTGGCAGCCCGTGGTCCCGACCACGGAGGCCGACGCCAAGGGTGAGGCCAAGGTATGGCTCCCGGCGCAGGGCTCGCTCGCGCTGTCCGGGCGGGGCCGAGAAGGGCGGTGGGGTGCCCTCTCCCAGCGTCCCCCAACGCCTGCCTCCGCGGTGCTGCAGCTCGACTCGCGCCCCGTCTCGGTCGTGGTCCGCGACCAGCGGGGCGAGCCGGTCAGGGGCGCACGCGTGAGCGGGGCAAGCGCCCCTGGCCCCTCTGTCGTGACCAACGAGCAGGGCCGGGCCGTCGTGCAGGTGGCCGGGAAGGGCGACGTCGAGATCGTGGCTGTCGGTCCGGGCGTCGTCGGAAGGACGGTCAGGCACGCCCTGCCCGTGGGCGAGGTGGTGCTGACCGCCGAGCCGCTGCGCGAGATCGAAGTGCAATGGACCGGCACTCAGGGACCGGCGCTGCTCGAGCCGGAGTGGATCCCGCGCGCCGTGCGCGGCGGAGCCCCGATCGGCGGGCGTGGCGGTCAGGTGCGGATCCTGTTCGTCCACGGCGGCGGCACCCTCACGGTCTGGAGTCCCGGGACGGCGGCGCAGATGGTCCGGGTCGAGGCCGCGGAGCCCGCGGTGGCAGTCCGCCTGGTGCCGGGCGCGCGGGTGGAGGGGCTCGTCGTGGAGGCCGGCGACGTCCCTGCGGCCGGCGTCCCGGTGTGGTGCGCGCAGGGGTTCCGGTGGCCAGGGCTGCCGCGGCAGTTCGCCCGCGACGCTTCGCGGCTGGAGCGCCCGATCCTACCTTCGACCGTGACCGGATCCGGCGGCGGCTTCACCCTGAGCGATCTCGCCGCGGGGGCGCTGCGCCTGACCGCGCGCAGGGCGGGTCTGCCCCCCGCGGACTCGGGACCGCTGGAGGCGGCGGCCGGGACGAGCCAGCGCGTGACGCTTCGCCTCGAGAGGGGCACGTGGCTAGCGCTGCAGCTCCGCGACCCCGACGGGCGACCCCTTGGCGGGGTGTCGGTGTCGGCGTACAGGGACGAGGAGCGGCGGCGCCGGGGCGGGGCCATCCGCTTGATGTTCGGCCCCCTGTTCCGGCGCGACGAGCCGCTGGCGGCCGGCACCACCGACCGCGAGGGAGTCCTGCGGCTGCAATCCGTTCCTGCGGGTGATTTGAACCTGGAACTGAAACTGTCGGGCTACGTCACCCGCTGGCTCGACGTGACGCTTGCCGGATGAAGGGAAGGACTTCGGGCCGCAGGTGATTGAGCCTGGGGTGACGGTACTCGGTCGCGTCGTGGACGAGGCCGGCCGTGGGGTCGCGGATGCCGACATCTACCCGTCGGCGAGCCCGTCCGGCGGGATGCCCTTCTTCAATCCGGCTGCGCGCAGCGACGCGCTGGGCAATTTCTCGATCCCGGCCCAACCCCGCCAGGGCGATCTCTTCCTCGAGGTGAGGAGCGAGAAGGTGTTCTCCCTCCAGCCGACGAAGGTCGCGCTGCCGCCGGCCGGCCTCGTGGAGGTGAGGGTCCGACTGGCCCGGGTGCTGGAGGGGCGCGTCGTGGACGAACAGACCACCGAGCCTGTCCGCGGCGCTACCGTGCGCACCACGAAGAGGACGCTGCGCACCTACGGTGGGCAGATGGTGGTGCAGACCGGCATGAGCCTGCCCCCCGGCGAGACCGACGACACGGGGGCGTTCCGCGTCGAGGGGCTCCAGGTCGGCGAATACTCAGTCGGGGTCACGGCGACGGGCTACAAGTTCGCGAGGGTCGAGACCACCGTACCCGAGGAAGGACCGGCGAAGTCGGTCACCGTCGTGCTCAAGCGCGGCCTGGCGCTGCGCGGCAGGGTGGTGGACGGCCAGGACGCTCCGGCCCCGGGCGTTGAGGTCACGGCGCAGCCGGCCTCATCGCAGAGCCTTGGCGGCGCATTCGGGACCCGTGACGCCCCGGCCCGCAGCGGCCCCGATGGGCGCTTCGTCATCGAGGGGCTGGACGCGGGGCGCTACCAGGTGGTGGCGGAGGACGAGGGCGGGGCGCAGGGCCGGGAGATCGCCGAGGCGGGGCGCGACCAGGAGGTCGTGCTGCGCCTGGAGTCGCCGGGAGGGATCAGCGGCCGCGTGACCTCCGGGGACGGCACACCGGTCGCCGGCGCCCGGGTGAACGCCATGACGATGGGCGGACCCAGCGCGGGCGGTGACAAGACCACGGATGGTGGCGGGACGTTTACCTTCGAGGGGCTGGCGCCGGGGCGTTACCAGGTATGGGCGCGCAGCGAGGGGTTCGCGCCGGCGAGCCAGCAGGTGACGGTGGAGGCAGGCCGGACCGCCCAGGTGGAGCTGGCCTTCAAGCGCGGGGGCACGGTGCTCGGCCGGCTGCTCGGCCTCTCCGCCGAGGAGTTGAAGAACTGCCAGATCATCGAGCTCAGGGGCGTCCGCACAACCCTCGCCGGACGGCTCCTTCCGCGTGGACGGCGTGCGGGTGGGGGTCTCGGACGTGACCGCGTTCGTCATGCCGGCGGGCAAGCAGCGCACGGCCAAGGTGGAGATCAAGGACCTCGACACGCCCGCGACCGTGGAGCTGGACTTCTCCTCGGGCGTCACCCTGCGCGGCTCTGTGCGCCGGGGCGGGCGCCCCGCCGCGGGTCTCATGGTGCAGGCGCAGACGCGCGGCCAGCGGGCCGGGTCGAGCACGCTCACCGACGAGAACGGGGAGTGGGAGCTCAAGGGGCTGGACCCCGGTGACATCGACGTCAGCGCCGTGGACGAGCAGGGGCGCACGCTCGCGGCCCAACGCGTCAAGGCGACCGGTGACACGAGGGTCGACCTCATGGTGCCGGCCGGCTCGCTCTCGGGCCGGGTGACCGACGCGGTCACGCGCGAGCCGATCTCGGAGGCCCAGGTGCGCGCGACGCTGCCGGGAGACGTACCGCAGACGCGGACCGCGACCACCGACCAGACCGGGTCGTTCGCGCTGCGCGAGCTGGCGGACGGCTCGTACGCGATCAAGGCGGAAGCGCCGGGGTACGCACCCGGGGAAGCCCAAGCGTCGCTATCCATGGGTCACGCGCAGGACGTGACCATCGCGCTGCAGCCGGAGCAGCGCTTGACGCTGGTCGTCCGCGACACGGACGGGAGCGTACCCGACCAGGTGTACCTCGTTCCGATGCGCAATGGGCGCGTCGAGGACCTCGCGTGGGCGCAGTCCGACCGCGAGGGCCGTGCGGTAATCACGTCGCTGGTCCCGGGCGTCTACACGCTGAGGGTCGGAGGCGGCAAGGGCGTCGCCATCGTCGCGGCCACCGTGCCCGGGCAGGTGAGCCTGCAGCTCGCTCCCGCCGGGACCCTTGCGATCGCGCCCCCTCCCGGATCCTCCCAACAGGGGTGGAAGCTGCGGGTGGTGCTCGGAGGGTTGGTGGTCCCGATGTACTCCTGGCAGAACCCCTCCCGCGGCGAGTGGGGCGAGCTTCCCGCCGGCGGCACGCGGATGCAGCTCCCCGTAGGGTCCTGCACCGTGCAGACGATCGGTCCGGACGGCGTGATGCACGAGCAGCAGGCGGTCGTGCCGGCGCAGGGCGAGGTGACGGTGCGCCCGGAGGGCCCGTAGACCGCCTCCCGAGGTCACCGCAGTTGACACGATGCGGACTCCTGCGATAGGGTCTCAAGGATGCGGTACGCGAACACCACTGGCTACCATCACTGGCACTGGACCGGGAGGCGGTAGGCGGGGGTGCGTCGCCCCGCTTGGCCGCCGGGCTCAAGCGGGGAGAAAAGGTGGAATCCAACGGCAACCTCCCCGCACCCGGCGGGGAGGTTCGAGTTTATGGAGATCGTTGCCACCTTCGTACCGGCCGGTCCGCACGACCCCGCGGAGGAGCTGCACCGCCCGCCCTCGGGCGCCACCTCCGTCGAGCTGCGCGCCGACCTCCTCGGTCCCGGGCACGACCTCGCACGGCTCCTGGCAGCCTCGCCGCTCCCGGTCGTGCTGACGCTACGCTCGCGCTCGGAGGGTGGCGAAGGGCCCGACGACCCGGGCGCGCGGAGGCGCTTCTTCGAGGAGGCGGCCGCCCTGCCGGCGGCGCTCTTCGACCTGGAAGCGGCGCGCGACCTCGATCTGCTCGACGTGGTGGTCCCCCGCGAGCGCGTGGTCCTCTCCGCGCACTTCAGCGATGGCATGCCCGCGGACCTCGAGGAGCGGGCGGCGGCGATGCTCGCAGCCGGGACCCGCTTCACCAAGATCGTCCCCACCGCGCGCAACCTGGCCGACGTGGTGGCGGTGCTGCGTCTGGCGCAGGCATTCGACCGCGGGAGCCGCCAGGCGAGGCGCGGCCGTGGTATTCGCCGCCGGCGAGGTGGGGCGGGCCACGCGCCTGCTGGGACCGCTCTTCGGAGCTCCGATGGCGTATGCAGCCTGGGACGCCGATCGGCGCGCCGCCCCCGGCCAGCTCCTCCCCGACGAGATGCTCGCGCTGATCGGGCATCTCTCCGGGCGGCCGAGGCGACTCTTCGCTGTGCTCGGAACGCCTGTCGGCGCCTCGCTCTCGCCGCGCATGCATGCCGCCGCCTACCGCGCCCTCGGCCTGCCCAACCTGTTCGTGCCGCTGGAGGTCGGGGAGCCTGCCGAGCTGGATGCGCTCATCCGTCCGCAGGGCGAGTCATGCCTCGACGACCTGGGGCTCCCGGTGGGCGGTTTCGCCGTGACGATGCCGTGGAAGGCCGAGGCGGCGCGCCGGTGCACGGTGCTGGCGCCGCGCGCCCAGCGGGCCGAGGCCGCCAACACCGTCCTGCCCCGGCCGGGCAAGGTGCTGGGGGACTGCACGGACATCGACGGCATCACCCGTGTGCTGGCCGAGGAAGGCGTCGAGCTTGCCGGTACGCGGGCGCTGGTGCTGGGCGCCGGGGGCGCGGCGCGGGCGGCGGCGGTGGCACTCCAGCTCGCGGGCGCGCAGGTGGCGATCGCGGCGCGCGACGCTACGCGCGCCCGGGATGCGGCGGACCGGTTCGGCGTGACCGCCGCGGAGCTCGGCGCCAGCGAGCGTTGCGCGGTCGTCGTCAACGCCACGCCCTCCGGCGGCGACGGGGAGCCATCGCCGTTCCTCGAGGCGCTCCGGCTGCCGGCCGGCGGCGTGGTGGTGGACCTGCCCTACGGCCAGGCTCCCACCTTCCTGGAGCAGCTCGCCGGCCGCCGCGGGTGGCGTTACGCGGGCGGGCGCGAGGTGCTGCTCTTCCAGGCGGTCTCGCAGTTCGCGGCAATGACCGGGGTCGCGCCCCCGGTGCGGGCGATGGCCTCTGCCGTCGGCCTCGAGGAGGTCCAGTCGTGACGTCTCGCTCAACGGTCCCGACGGGGGTGCTGACGCTCGCGGGGGAGGCGCTGCGCCGCCGGCGCGAGGCGGAGGGACGCTGCATCGAGCTGCTCTCCGGTAAAGGGTTTCAGCTCATCCACCTGCCGGTGCTGGAGTACGCCGACGGTGAGCCGGGCCCGGGCTACCGCTTCGTGGACCGCGCCGGTCACCTGGTGGCGCTGCGCACCGACTTCACCCCGCTCGCCGCCAGGGTGCTCGCACCCAGCCTCGAGGGCGGACCGCTCCCGCTCGCGGTGTGCTACGCCGGTGAGGTGGTGCGGCCGCGCCCGGCCCGCCTGCGCCAGTTGCCCGAGTTGTACCAGCTGGGGTTCGAGCGCTACGGCGTGACCGGCGAGGGCACGCAGGTGCTCTCGCTCACGCTGCGACTGCTGGAAGCGGCCGGCGTTGTACCCGCGAACTGCCACGTCACGGTGAGCCTGGCCGGCATGGCGGAGGAGATGCTCGCCCAGCTGTTGGAGCAGCCCGCCGACGAGGAGCTGTTGGAGCTGCTGCGGGTGCGGGACCTGGACGCGCTTGGCGAAGCGGCGGCGCTGCGCGGGCAGGCGCTCGCGGCCCTCGAGGCCGCGCTTCTGGGAGAGGGCCCCGAGCGCTGGGTGGATTTCTTCGGCCTGCGGCAGGAGCTGGGGCGCCTCGCGCCGCTCCTCGCCGAGGCGCATCGGGCGGGTGCGAGCGGTGGCCTGGACGTGGCGCCCCGCCTCGCGGGTTCCTACTACCGGGGCGTGGTCTTCTCGGTGTGGGGCTGGCGCACGCGGGCGGTGCTTGCCGCGGGCGGAGAGTACGAGGTGGCGCTGCGGGATGGCCCGCTGGCCGCCGCCGGTGCCTGTCTGGCCCTCGGCGTCGCCCTGGAGGAGTCGTCGTGTCCCGGTAGTTCTTCTCCTGCGCCCTGCGCCGTGTGCCCTGTGCCCTGGGAGGGTGGGGGACCCATGCTGACCCTCGCTCTCTCGAAGGGGCGGCTGCTGGAGCCCCTCACCGCCCTCGCCGAGGAGCGCGGGCTGCCGCTCGGGAGCGCCCTTGCGGCGGCCGGCCGGGCGCTCGTCGTGGAGGCCGGGGAGCTGCGGGTGCTGTTGCTCAAGGACGCCGACGTACCCCTCTACGTGGAGCAGGGAGTGGCGGAGGTCGGCGTTGCGGGTCTTGACCAGCTCCTGGAGCGGGAGGCCGACGTGCTGCGATTGCTGCGCTTTACCTTCGCGCACTGCCGGCTGTGCCTGATCGCTCGTGACGGCGCCGACCTGCGCGAGGACGGCCACCCGTTGCTGCTGGCCAGCAAGTACCCGCGGCTGGCGGCCGACCTTGCGCACCGGAGGGGTCGCAACGCCACGGTCGTACCGCTGGCGGGCTCGGTGGAGCTGGCGGCCCGGCTGGGGCTGGCCGACGCGGTCGTGGATCTTGTGGAAACCGGGCGCACCTTGCGCGAGAATGGGCTCCACCCGGTCGAAGACTGGCTTAAGGTGGCACCATACCTGATCGCCAACCGGGCGGCGTTTTTCCTCAGGGGCGACGAGATCCG
The DNA here is from genome assembly GCA_963754345.1 of Thermoanaerobaculaceae bacterium. Taxonomy (GTDB): domain Bacteria; phylum Acidobacteriota; class Thermoanaerobaculia; order Thermoanaerobaculales; family Thermoanaerobaculaceae; genus RBG-13-68-16. Next base: position 16,417 of record CAVWFZ010000001.1, read on the forward strand.
TACGCTTCGGCGTACGTTGGGAGGGCGACCATGAAGATCTGGACGAGCACCGAGGACAAGGGCGAGAGGTACCTGGCCCGGCTCGAGGGGCGGATGGCGGAGATCTTCCCGCCGCAGCTCGAGGAGAGGGTGCGCAAGGTGGTCGCTGCGGTGGCCACGCGCGGCGACAAGGCCCTGGTGGCGTTCGTGCGGCGCCACGATCTCAAGGGCGTCCCGATGAAGGACCTGCGGTTGACCGGGCACGTCGAGTCGAGCGAGGAGGTCGGTGACGACTTCGTCAAGGCGGTGGAGCTGGCGCTCGCCAACCTGAAGGCCTTCCACGAGCAGCAGATGCCCAAGGGCTACACGATCGAACAGGACGGCGGCGACCTCGGGATCCGGGTGCGGCCCATCGAGTCGGTGGGCGTGTACGTGCCGGGGGGCGCGGCGGTCTACATCTCCTCGCTCCTCATGGCCGTCGTGCCGGCGCGCATCGCCGGTGTTCCACGCATTGCGGTCGCGACCCCCCCCCGCGCCTTCCTCTCCTCGCCGCAGCTGCGCTACCTCCTTGACCGTCTCGACCTCCACGAGATCTACCTGATGGGCGGCGCCCACGCCATCGCCGCACTGGCGCACGGCACCGACTCGGTGACGCCGGTGGACAAGATCGTGGGACCGGGGGGGCGCTGGGTGGCTGCCGCAAAACGCGCGGTCTACGGCACGGTGGGCATCGACGGCGTCTTCGGCCCCTCGGAGGTGGTGATCGTCGCGGACGCCCATGCCGAGCCGGAGATCGTGGCGGCCGACCTGCTCGCCCAGGCCGAGCATGACCCGGACGCGCTCGCGGTGCTCGTGACGCCTTCGAAGACGCTCGCCGAGAAGGTGAACCGCCGCATCACCTCGCGCGTGAAGACGTTGCCCAGGGGCGCGGCGGCCCGCCAGGCACTCAAGAGCTGGGGCGGCATCCTGCTGGTGCCGGACCTGGCCGCCGCGGCCGAGGTGGTCAACCGCATCGCCCCCGAGCACGTGGAGCTCCTCGTGCACGAGCCGCTGCGCCTGCTGGAGGGGATCGAGCGGGCGGGGATGGTGTACCTGGGCCCGTGGTCGCCCACGGTGCTGGGGGACTACGTGGTGGGGACGAACCACGTGCTGCCCACCGCCGGTGCGGCACGCTTTGCCTCGCCGCTTGGGGTGTGGGACTTCGTGAACCGCACCGCGGTCGTGCGGGTGGCGCCGCACCGCTTCCGGGTCCTTGCGCGCGCTGCGGCCACGCTGGCGACCCAGGAGAAGCTGCCCCTGCACGCGGAGTCGCTGAGGGCCGGGAGCCGGGGGAAGGTGTGATTTTGCCCCGCGTGTGCACGGCCCCTCGGCCCTTGAGCGCCCCCGCGCCCTGCGGGCCGAGACTCCTCCGGCAGCGACCGAGCGCGGCACCCCGCGGCGGGGCCCCTCGCTGTCCACATGAAACCGCGGCAGCGTCTCCCCACCGCGACGTGCCGGCTCGGTGCCCGCTGCCTCCGGAGGAAGGGCCGTTGGCACCCGCGGGGGGGATCAAGACCCCCTCCCTCGCGCCCTGCCCAGCAGCATGCAGGGGAGGGGGCTGGGGAGGCGTGGCCGCTCGCACCGGCGCGAGAGATCGAAGACGCGCCGACCCAACGTTGGCGCGGCACACGTTGTGCTTAGGGCCTCCGGGAAGAGGACGCCGCGGGGCGCATCTCGCGAAGTCCCGGTCCGGGGTGGGGGAATCGGATGAGCGGGAACGTCGGTGGGTACAGCCGGTCGGCTGTCGCGGCCAATGTATTGAGACTTAATCTCAATGAAGCACCGCACGGTGCCGGTCCGGCCTTCGGCAGGCGTGTCTTCGAGCTGCTCGCCGAGTCGGAGTGGAACCGCTACCCGGACATGGACGGACGGCGTGCCAGGGAGGCGGCAGCGGCGCTCTACAACTGGGAGGCCGCCGGCACACTGGTGGGCAACGGCTCCAACGAGCTGATGGCCGCAGCGGTGCGCGCGCTGCTCCCGAGGGGCGGCCGGGTTCTCACGTTCGCGCCCTCTTTCTCCATGTACCCGGTGCTGGCGGCGCGTCAGGGTGCGCAGCACCTTCAGGTGCGCCTGGAGCCGCCGGAGTTCGCGGTCGATCGTGTCCGGCTGCTTGAGCTCGCGGGCCAGGCCGACCTGGTGCTGCTGCCCTCGCCCAACAACCCCACCGGCGGCCTTCTGCCCGAGCCGCTGATGGAGGAAGTGCTGGGCGCCGGCAAGCCCGTGATCTGGGACGGGGCGTACCTCGAGTTCGCAGGGCTCGATCCGCGGCCGTTGTTGCGCCGGCACGGCAACCTGATCGTGCTGCGTTCGCTCTCCAAGGCGTGGGGGCTCGCCGGGCTGCGGGCGGGGGCGCTACTTGCCGGCCCCGAGCTTGTGGGCCGGGTGAACGCCGAGCTGCTGCCGTTCGGCACCGGCTGGCTGGTCGCGGCTGTGTACCGGGCCGCGGCGGAGCGCAGGGCGGACGGCGAGGCCCTGGTGGCCGATGTGGTGACCGAGCGCGAGCGCCAGACCGCCGCCCTCGCACGCCTGCCGGGCGTGAGGGTCGTGCCGTCCGCCGCCAACTTCTACCTTGTGCGTCGCGAGGGGATGACGGGGGACGAGCTGGTACGGGCGCTGTCGGCGCGCGGCATCGCCGTGCGAGACCTCGCGGAGCTGGCCCAGGCCGGCTACGTGCGCGTGACGGTCGGTAGCGCGGCCGAGGGCAACGCGCTGATCGCGGCGATGCGGGAGGTGTCGGGTGGCTGAGCGGAGAGGGAGCGCGGAGCGCCGGACCGGCGAGACCGCGGTGAAGGTCACGCTCGACCTCGGCGGGGGGACGTTTCGGACGAGCACCGGGATCGGTTTCTTCGACCACATGCTGGAGCAGCTCTCAAGGCATGCCGGCCTCGCGCTCGAGGTCGAGGCGACAGGCGACCTGCACGTGGACGCCCACCACACCGTCGAGGACGTCGGCCTCGCGCTGGGCGAGGCCCTGGACCAGGCCCTGGGCGAGCGGGCCGGGGTTGAGCGGTTCGGGTTCGCCTTCGCACCGCTGGACGAGGCGCTGGCGCGTGCGGTGGTGGACCTTTCGGGGCGGCCATACTGCCGCTACGAGCTCGTTCCAGACCTTGCCACGGTGTTCGTGACGCAGGGCTTTCCGCTCACGCTCGTGGGGGAGTTCTGGCGCGCGGTCGCCTCGCGGGCGCGGATCACGCTGCACCTTGATCTGGAGCGCGCCGCGGACCCGCACCACGCCGCGGAGGCGCTCTTCAAGGCGGCGGCGCTGGCGCTGCGGCAGGCGGTCCGGGTCCGGGGGAACGCCGTGCCATCCACCAAGGGGACGCTCTCGTGAGACAGGGCACAGGGCACAGGGCACGGGGCACAGTTGCCCGCCCACCCGCAAGGCGAGGTATTTGCTATGCCCTGACCGCTGTGCCCTGTGCCCTGCATGGGGGGGTGGCGGCGTGAGAGTGGTGGTAGTGGACTCCGGCGTGGGAAACATCCCCAACGCGGTACGCGGGCTCGCACGCGCCGGCGCCGAGGTCGTGCTGACGCAGGACCCCGAGGTGGTGCGCTCCGCGGAGCGGCTGGTGCTCCCCGGGGTGGGCGCTTTTCCGGCCGCGATGGCGCGCCTGACCGAGCGCGGGCTCGACGAGGCGATCCGCGAGGCGGTACGACGCGGCGCGCCGGTGCTGGGGATCTGCCTGGGCCATCAGCTGCTGTTCGAGGAGTCGGACGAGTTCGGCCCGACCCCCGGCCTCGCGCTGCTGCCGGGACGCGTGGTGCCGCTCCCGGCGGTGGCCCGGGTGCCGCACATGGGGTGGGCCGAGGTTGCGGCGGCGCGGCCCGACCCGCTGCTCGGCGGGCTCCCCGGCCATGCCTGGGTCTACTTCGTGCACTCCTTCGCCGCGGAGCCGGAGAACCGCGACCTCGCGGCCACCGTGCGTTTCGGCGACCGGGAGGTGTGCGCTGCGGTGCGTAGTGGCAACGTCTGCGGCGTCCAGTTTCACCCCGAGAAGAGCGGTGCGACGGGCGCACGCATCCTCGCCAACTTCCTGGAGAAGGTACAGTGAGACAGGGTACCGGGCATAGGGGCCAGGCCGCAGGAGCGTCGCCGACGCCTGCCGAACGGCTCTCGCTATGGCACTTCTTGTCTCGATGCCGGCTCACCCTTGTTCCCTGTCCGCCTGCTTCGGGGAGGGGTACGTGAGTTTCACGGTTTACCCGGCCATCGACCTCTCGGGCGGGCGGGCCGTGAGGCTGCTCCGTGGCGAGCGCTCGCATATGCGGGTCGTGTCCGATGACCCGGTGGCGCTGGCGCGACGCCTGGCCGCCGCCGGTGCCCCGTTCCTCCACCTGGTAGACCTCGACGCGGCGTTCGGCGACAGCGGCAACGTGCAGGTGATCGAGCGCATCCTGGCGGAGGCCGGCTGCCCGGTGCAGGTGGGGGGTGGGGTGCGGAGCGAGGCGCGCGCTCTCCAGCTCTGGCGGGCCGGGGCGGCACGCGTGGTCGTGGGCACCGCCGCGATGCGCGCGCCGGAGGTTCTGGGGCGGCTGCTCCAGCATGACCCGGAGGCACTGGTGGTGGCGGCCGACACCCGCGCGGGACGCGTCGTGATAGCGGGCTGGACGGAAGACGCCGAGGAGGCTCTCGGCGGTTTCGCAGCGCGCATGCACGGCGCCGGCGTGCGACACCTCCTGGTCACAGCGGTGGATAGGGACGGCACCGGCGAGGGCCCCGACCACGCCGTGCTGTCCGAGGCGCTGGAGAGTTTCGGACCGGGCGTCATCGCCTCCGGGGGGATCGGGAGCGTGGCCGACGTGGCGGCGCTCAAGCCGCTCGCTGCGCGCGGACTTTCCGGAGCGGTGGTCGGCTTGCTGCTGGTCGACGGTCACGCCACGGTGGGACAGCTGGTCGCGGCGACGGAGGAGTGGTGATGCCGGCGTTCCGCATCATCCCGTGCCTGGACGTGCACGCGGGCCGCGTGGTCAAGGGCGTGCGCTTCGTCGACCTGCGCGAGACGGGCGACCCGGTGGAGCTGGCGAGGCGCTACCGCGATGAGGGGGCTGACGAGCTCGTTTTCCTCGACATCTCGGCCACCGTGGAGGAGCGTGCGGCGTTGCGGGAGGTCGTGGCGCGCGTCGCCGAGGTCCTCGACCTGCCCTTCACGGTCGGCGGCGGAGTGCGTGGGGAGGAGGACGCCGCCGCGCTTCTGCTCGCGGGCGCCGACAAGGTGGCGGTCAACAGCGCGGCGGTCGAGGACCCCGCGCTGCTGGAGCGGCTGGCGAGGCGCTTCGGCTCCCAGTGCATCGTGCTCGCGATCGACGCCCGCCGGAGAAACATGGCTGCGGGGTCCGAGGTCCGGGGTGCGTCCCCCGCCAATCCAGAAGAGCCCTCCCCCGGTGCCCGGACCCCGGACTCCGGACCCCGGTCTTCATGGGAGGTCGTGACGCACGCCGGCCGGCGCCCCTCCGGGAGGGACGCGGCGGTCTGGGCACGGGAGGGCGCGGCGCGCGGCGCGGGCGAGCTGCTCCTCACCTCGATGGACCGCGACGGCACCGGGGAGGGGTTCGACCTGGAGCTGATCGCCTCGGTGCGCAAGGCGGCCGATCTCCCGCTCGTTGCCTCGGGAGGAGGGGAAATCGTGGAGCACTTCGTGGCCGTCGCGCGTGCGGGTGCGGACGCGGGGCTGGCCGCCACGATCTTCCACGAGGCGCGCACCAGCGTCGCGGCGCTGAAGGTGGGCCTCGCGGCTGCCGGGGTGCCGGTGCGCCAGGAGGTGGCGTGACTGCCGACGATCTTCGCTTCGACGAAAAAGGCCTCATCCCGGCGATCGTCCAGGACTCCGACGACGGCGCCGTGCTCATGCTCGGCTACATGGATCGCGAGGCGTTCGAGGCCACCCGTTCCACGGGTCAGGTGCACTTCCACTCAAGGGAGCGAGGCGTCCTGTGGCGCAAGGGCGAGACCTCCGGCAACACGCTGGCGCTCATCGGCATGGTGGCCGACTGCGACCGCGACGCCCTGCTCGTCCTGGCCCGCCCCGCCGGCCCAACCTGTCACACCGGCCAGCGCAGCTGCTTCTTCAACGGTGTCGGGCAGAGCACGCTCCCCGAGGACCTTTCCCTGGCGCCACTGTTCGCGGTGCTGCGGCAGCGGCTCGCCGAACGGCCGCCCGGCTCCTACACGGTCACGCTGCTGGACGATCCCGACGCCGCCCTCAAGAAGCTCGTCGAGGAGACGGGCGAGGTGGTGCTGGCGGTCAAGAACCACGACCGCGAGAACCTTGTCTGGGAAGTTGCCGACGTCCTCTACCACCTGGCGGTGGTGATGGTGGCCAACAGCGTCACCCCCGCCGAGGTCAACCGCGAGCTCGCGCGGCGCGCAGGGGGGAGCCGGTGATCCGCCCGACGCGCGAGCAGTTCCGGGTGCTGGCCGGACAGCACCGCCTGGTGCCGGTGGTGCGCGAGCTGACCGCGGACACCGTGACGCCCACGGGCATGTTGCTGCGCCTTTCCCGCGCCGGCCGGCACCCGTTCCTGCTGGAGAGCGTGGAGGGTGGCGAGCGCGTTGCCCGCTGGTCGTTCGCCGGTTGCGACCCGTCGCGGGTGGTGGCGCTGCGGGAGGGCCGCGCCAGCGTTGACGGCGGCGAGGTGGACATCGCGCCGCTGGAGGTGCTGCGCGGCACCTTGATCACGCACGGGCGGGCGCCCCTCGAGGACCTTCCCCCGTTTGCCGGCGGCGCGGTGGGCTGGCTCGGCTACGATGCCGTGCGGCTGATCGAGAAGCTCCCGGCGCACCTGCCGGACCCACTCGAGCTGCCGGACGCCTGGTTCGCGGTCTACCCTTCGATCGCGGCCCTCGACCGCGTGCGCCAGCGCCTCCTCCTGATCGCGACGGTCACCACGGAGGGCGGCGCCGACCCGGCCTACGCCAGGGCGCTCGCCGAGCTGGACCGGCTGGAGGGCGTGCTCGCGGCGCCCCTCGACGAGGCGAGGCCCGCGGCCCTGCCCTTGGTGGACGCGTCGGCCCAGCCCGATATCTCGTGGGCGGTCGCCCCGGACGACGAGCGCTTCCTCGCCGTCGTGGCTCGGGCCCGCGAGGAGATCTGCGCCGGGGAGTGCTTCCAGATCGTGCTCTCACGCCGCTGGTCGCGGCCGGTCTCCGCCTCGCCGATCACGGTCTACCGCGCGCTGCGCCTGGCCAACCCCTCGCCGTACATGTTCTACCTGGACGCAGGCGGGGCGCAGATCCTGGGCTCCTCGCCGGAGACGTTGGCCCGGCTGCGCAGCAGCCAGGCGGCGACCTGCCCGATCGCCGGGACGCGCCGCCGCGGACACGGCGCGGCCGAGGACGCGCGTCTGGCGACGGAGCTGTCCGCCGACGAGAAGGAGCGGGCCGAGCATCTGATGCTGGTGGACCTGGGGCGCAACGACATCGGCAAGGTCTCGCGGGCGGGCAGCGTCAAGGTGGTGCGCTTCATGGAGGTGGAGCGCTACTCGCAGGTGATGCACCTGACCAGCGAGGTCGTGGGCGAGCTGGAGCCGGGGCGCGACGCTCTGGACGTCTTGATGGCGTGCTTCCCTGCCGGGACCCTCACCGGCGCCCCCAAGGTGCGCGCCATGGAGCTGATTGAGCAGCTCGAGGTGCTGCGTCGCGGGGTCTACGGTGGCGCGGTCGGGTACTTCGACTTCGGGGGCGACATGGATGCCTGCATCGCGATCCGCACTGCGGTTGTGGCCCGGGGCGCGGTCCACGTGCAGGCCGGCGCCGGCGTGGTGTTCGACTCGCTCCCGGAGAGCGAGATGGCCGAGTGCAGCAGCAAGGCGCGCGCCCTCTGTCTGGCCGCGCGGCTCGCAGAGGGGATGAAGCCGTGATCGTGCTCGTCGACAACTACGACTCCTTCACCTACAACCTCGTGCAGTACCTGCGCGAGCTGGCCTCCGACCGGGAGGTTCGGGTGGTCCGCAACGATGCCGCCACCGTGGCCGAGATCCTCGGCTGCAAGCCGCGCGCGCTCGTGCTCTCGCCGGGGCCCGGCGTGCCGGAGGCGGCCGGGATCTGCGTGGAGCTGATCAGGGCCGCCGGTGCCGTTCCGCTGCTCGGCGTGTGCCTCGGCCACCAGGCGATCGCCGTGGCGTACGGTGGGCGCGTGGTGCGGGCCCCGGAACCTCGCCATGGCAAGAACTCCGACGTGCACCACGGAGGCCGCAAGCTGTTCGAGGGGCTCCAGGACCCCTTCCCGGCGACGCGCTACCACTCGCTGGTGGCGCACCGCGGGTCGCTGCCTCACGAGCTGGAGGTCACGGCCTGGACCAACGACGGCCTTGTGATGGGACTGGAGCACCGGACGCGCCCGCACTTCGGCGTACAGTTCCACCCGGAGGCGTACCTCACTCACGGCGGCAAGCACCTGCTGGCCAACTTCTTGAACCTCGCGGGCATCGGCGCGGAGGTCGTGGCGTGATCCGCGAGGTCCTGGAGAGGCTGCTGGCTGGGAACGACCTGGGTGCTCAGGACACCGAGGAGTGCTTCACCGCGCTGATGGCCGGCGAGTGGTCGGAGCCGGAGCAGGCCGCGTTCCTGGTGGCGCTCAGGGCCAAGGGCGAGACCCCCGGCGAGGTGGCGGCCGCGGCGCGTGTGCTGCGCTCCTTCGCGGTCCCGGTAGCCAGCAGCCGGACGCCGCTGGTCGACACCTGCGGGACCGGGGGGGACGGCGCCCACACGCTCAACATCTCGACCGGGGCCGCGCTCGTCGCCGCGGCCTGCGGGGTGGGCGTTGCCAAGCATGGCAACCGCTCGGTTTCCTCGAAGTGCGGCTCGGCCGACGTGCTGGAGGCGCTCGGGGTGCCGCTGGAGCTGGAGCCGGAGCAGCTCGGGGCGCTGCTGGATGCGGAGGGGTTCGCATTCCTCTTCGCGCCCCGCCTGCACCCCGCGATGAGGGCCGTGATGCCGGTGCGGCGCGCCCTGGGCGTGCGCACCGTTTTCAACCTCCTGGGGCCGCTGGCCAACCCCGCGGGGGTGAAGCGCCAGGTGGTGGGGGTCTACAACGCGGGCGTGATGCCCCTGGTCGCCGGCGCCTTCGCGGAGCTGGGAGCCGAGCACGCCTGGGTCCTACACAGCGAGGACGGCCTCGATGAGCTCTCGGTGTGCGCTCCAACGCGGGTGATCGAGGTGCGGGACGGACGGGTTTCAGGCCAGCTGATGGTGGACCCCGGCGCGCTCGGCATTCCGCGCGCCTCGCGTTCCGACCTCGCCGGCGGCGACGCGGGCGAGAACGCGCGCCGGTTGCGCGCGATCCTGGCGGGGGAGGAGCGCTCGTCGGCTGCGGACGCGGTCGCGCTGGGCGCGGCGGCCGCCCTGGTGGTGGCCGGCGTGGAGGTCGCTCTGTCCGCGGCGCTCGAGAGGTGCCGTGCCTGCATGGCGACAGGCGCGCCCGCGGCAACGCTCGCCGCGGTCGTCCGCAGGGCGAAGGAGCTGGTCGCGTGAGCGCCGTGTCCGACATCCTGGTTCGGATCACCGAGGCGGTGCGTGCGCGTCTGGCTGCGAGCGCACCCGCGCAGGGTCTGGAGGCACGGGCGCGGGAGGAGAGCCGGCGCGGGGGCAGGCGTAGCTTGCGTGCGGCGCTCGATACGCCGGGCGTTCGGGTGATCGCCGAGTGCAAGCACCGCTCGCCCTCCAGGGGCTGGCTGCGCGCGGACTTCGACCCGGCGGCGCTGGCGCGGGCATACCAGGCGGGCGGAGCCGCCGCCATCTCCGTGGTCACCGAGCCCGAGTTCTTCGCCGGGCAGGTGGACTGGGTGGCCGAGGTCCGGGGTGAGGTCACGCTGCCGGTGATGCAGAAGGACTTCCTGCTCACGCCGCGGCAGCTCCTCGAGGCGGTGCTCCTGGGCGCCGACGCGGTGCTCCTGATCGCGCGCATCCTCCCTGGGTCCCTGCTTCCCGAGTTGCTGGCGCTGGCCGGTGAGCTCGGGCTGGAGGCGCTCGTCGAGGTCCACGACGGGGAGGACCTGGAGCGGGTGCTCGCCGCTGCGGCACCCCTGGTCGGCATCAACGCCCGCGACCTGCGCACCTTCAGGGTGGACCTGGACGCGGCGGTCGAGCTGGCCTTGCGCGTGCCGCCCGACCGGGCCGTGGTGCTGGAGAGCGGCATCGGAGGCCCCGCGGAGCTTGCCGCGGTCGCGGGGCGGGGCATCCGCTGTTTCCTCGTCGGCGAGCACCTCATCCGTTCCCCCGACCCGTGCGCCGCCCTGACGGAGCTGATCTCGTGGGCGTGACCGTAAAGATCTGCGGGATCACCGACTTCACCGGCGCCCGCTCCGCCGTCCGGGCGGGCGCGGACTTCCTCGGGTTTGTCTTCTACCCGGCGTCGCGCCGGCATGTGGGCGAGGACGCGGTGAGCTGGATTCGCCGCGTCTCGGGGGCGCCAACGGTGGGCGTTTTCCTCGATCAGAACCCGGCGTTCATCCGGCGGGTGCGCAGGGAGGCCCACCTGTCGTTCGTCCAGTTGCACGGCGGCGAGAGCCCCGAGCTGTGCGCGAAACTGGGCGGGAGGGAGAAGGTCATCAAGGCGGTCCCGGTGGGCGGCCGGATGGACTGGGGCCTGGTGAGGGCCTACGGCCAGGTGGCGCGGGTGCTCTTCGACACCGCGTCCCCTACCGGGGGCGGCACCGGACGGCCCTTCGACTGGCGGGTGTTGGCCAGCGCCCCGGCTGATCTGGGGTTCTGGCTGGCCGGCGGGCTGCGGTTGACCAACGTGGCGCGGGCGCTGGCGCAGGCCAACCCGGCCGGCGTGGACGTCGCCAGCGGAGTCGAGGATGCCCTCGGCCGCAAAGATCCGGATAAGATGCGTCGGTTCGTGGAAGCCGTTCGAGCCGCATGCGGCCCGAACCCGGACTGTTCATGAGTGGCCGTGTAGGGGCGGGCCTTGTGCCCGCCCCGAGGGAGGGGACAAGCCCCTCCCCTGCACACGCGTAGGAGGATCATGAAACCGTTGCCGGACAGCAAGGGGTACTTCGGACCGTACGGGGGACGCTACGTGCCAGAGACGCTCATGGCACCCCTCGAGGAGCTCACAAGGGCCTGGCAGGAGGCACAGCGGGACCGGGTCTTCCGCCGCGAGCTCGCCGACCTGCTCGCCACCTACTGCGGCCGCCCCACGCCGATCTCCTTCGCGGCCCGCCTCACCGGGCACCTCGCGGGCGCCTCGATCTACCTCAAGCGCGAGGACCTCTGCCACACCGGCGCGCACAAGATCAACAACGCGGTGGGCCAATGCCTGCTCGCCCGCCGCATGGGCAAGGCGCGGGTGATTGCGGAGACCGGCGCCGGCCAGCACGGCGTCGCGGTGGCCACGGCCGCCGCGCTGCTCGGCCTGCGCTGCCGGGTCTACATGGGCACCGAGGACGAGCGCCGCCAGGCCCTCAACGTCTACCGCATGAAGCTGCTGGGGGCCGAGGTGGTTGGCGTGGATGCCGGCTCCAAGACGCTCAAGGACGCCATCAACGAGTCGCTGCGCGACTGGGTGACCAACGTGGCCAGCACGCACTACGTCCTGGGCTCGGTGCTCGGCCCGCACCCGTACCCGGCGATGGTGCGCGATTTCCAGTCGGTGATCGGCAGCGAGGCGCTGCTGCAGATCCGCAAGCAGCACCGCTCGCTGCCCAAGATGGTGGTGGCCTGCGTGGGCGGCGGATCGAACGCGGCCGGGATCTTCTCCGCGTTCGTGCCGTACCGGCAGGTTGACCTTGTGGGCGTGGAGGCCGGAGGCAAGGGCACGCGGCTCGGTGAGCACGCGGCGCGCTTTGCCGGTGGCTCGCCCGGCGTGCTGCACGGGACCCGCACCTACATCCTCCAGGACCAGCACGGCCTGGTCGCGCGCACCCACTCGGTCTCGGCCGGCCTCGATTACCCGGCGGTGGGGCCCGAGCATGCCTGGTGGCACGACGCCCGCCGCGTCTCCTACGTGCGGGTCAGCGACGACGAGGCCCTCGACGCCTTCCACCTGCTCTCCGAGCTGGAGGGGATCGTGCCGGCCCTCGAGACCGCGCACGCCCTCGCCTACGTCGGCCACGTCGCGCCCCGCATGGGCCGCGGGCAGGCGATCCTGGTGAACCTCTCCGGGCGGGGCGACAAGGACGTCACCGAGGTTGCACGCATCGAGGGGGTGAAGCTATGAGCGGGCGCATCGAGCACGCGTTCCTGCGGGCGCGCAAGGCGAGGCGCGCGGCGTTCATCCCGTACATCACTGCCGGCGACCCTACCCCTTCGCGCACGGTGGTGCTGGCGAGGGCGCTCGAGCGTGCGGGCGCCGACATCCTGGAGCTTGGGGTCCCGTTCACCGATCCCATCGCCGACGGGCCCACCAACCAGCGCGCCGCGGAGCGGGCGCTCGCCCAGGGCACCACCCTTTCGACCGTCCTCGACGTGGTGCGCGAGCTGCGCTACTCCTGCGCGATTCCGGTGGTGCTGTTCTCCTACTTCAACCCGGTGCACGCGTACGGCCTGGCGCGCTTCGCGGTGGATGCGGCCGCGGCCGGGGTGGACGGGGTCCTCTTCACCGACGTGCCGGTGGACGAGGCGCGCGCCGCGCACGAGGCGTTGAACCGAGTCGGCATCGAGCTGGTGTTGCTGGTGGCGCCGACCTCCACGCGCGAGCGCGTCAAGGCCGTCAAGAAGCTGGCGGGCACCTTCGTGTACTTCGTGGCTCGTGTGGGGGTCACCGGCACCCGCACCAGCCTCGCGGAAGGGCTGGAGGACCAGGTGCGCATGGTCCGCAAGCTCACCAGGAGCCGCGTGGCCGTCGGCTTCGGGGTCTCCACCCCCGAGCAGGTGGGACGCATCGCCCAGTTCGCGGACGGGGTGGTCGTCGGCTCGGCACTCGTCGAGCGCATCGGTGAGCTGGGCGACAAGCCCGAGCTCCCCGGCGAGATCGAATCGCTCGCCCGCTCCCTGGCCCTGGCCACCCGGAGGAAGTAGGGTAGAGGGAAACGGCCAAAGGAATGATGAGGGCGGGTCTGCGTTCGTTTGTCTTCCGTCGTCCCGCTTACCTTTTCCCCTTGCCCGTATCTCCTCCTTCTCTTGAAACTGCTGCTGCCTGGTGGGAGACTCGGACCATGACGAGACGTGTCATCGGCATGGTACTGATCATCGGGCAGCTCACGCTTTCTCTCTCCGGTTGCCTCTCCGTCCAGGCAACGACCACTCGGCCGTCGCAGGGCCCCGGTGGCGGCGTCGCGGCGCAGGTCTTCCCGGATGACGGTTCCCGGCGCGCCGGCAAGCCGGGCCCCGTCGGGATCATGGGGGAGCTCGACCGGAGGGAGCACGACGCGTGGGCCCCGATCTTCCGTTCCCTCAACCCGGCCTGGGCGGTGGCCGGCCTCCCGCCCGGGACCTACCGGGTACGCTTCCCGGCCCGCCTGGACGACGCCGGGAACGTTGTGCGCCTGGGTGAGAACACCACCGAGTTCAAGGTCCAGGAGGGCAAGATCACCGACGTGAGCGCGGTGCTGGATCACGTGGACACCGCGCTCGTGGTGGCCGGGGTGGTGGCGGCGGTGCTGATCGCGAAGTACGTCCACGACCATGGCCTCCCGCCCCCGCCCCCACCGCCGCCCGAGCTGCTGAACCTCGTTTTCTACGTCTCTGTGGACATCGCGGCCGGAGCCGGCTGGACCGGCGTCGCCGACAGGTTGCCTCCGGCGGTGACGTCGCATTTCCCGGCGAGCGATGCGCTGGTGGCGGCACGCCGTCCGCGCGTGATCCTCGCGTTCTCCGAGCCCCTACGCCCGCAGGACCTGAACCCGGACGGGGTGAGCGTGCTGGGTGAGGCGAGCGGTCTCATACCGGGCCAGGTGAGCTACAACGCCCAGAACTGGTGGGTGGTCTGGCAGCCCACGGCCGACCTCGCGCCCGGCGACACCATCCACGTCACGCTGGCCACGGACGCAGTAAAGGACCTTGCCGGCAACGAGCCCAAGGCACCGATGACGTTCACGTTCAAGACCGCGAAGTGACGATGGTCGTCACACGGGACGGCGTGCACCTGCACCTCGCGGAGGAGGGGCAAGGCAGGTCCGTGGTGCTGCTGCACGGGCACACGCTGGACCTGCGGGTCTGGGACGAGATCGCTCCGGCGCTGGCCGGGGCGGGTTTCCGGGTGATCCGCTACGACCAGCGCGGGCACGGGCGGTCGAGCTCGCCGCCCGGCGGCTACCGGTACGGCGATCACGCGGCCGACCTGGCGGAGGTCATCACCCGCTTCGATGCCGCACCTGCCGACGTCGTCGGTCTCTCGAGGGGGGCGGGGATCGCCCTCGAGCTTGCCGTCCGGCAGCCTCAGCTGGTGCGCGGCCTGGCGCTTATCGCCCCGCTGGTGCCGGACTTCAAGCTTTCGGAAGAGCTTTTCGAGTCGTTCCGGGCGCTCGCGCGGGCGATCCGCGACGAGGGCGTGCAGCCGGCGCTGCGCGCGCACTGGTTGGGGCACCCGCTGATCGCCTCGGCTGCGGCGATCCCCGGCGTGCGGGAGCGCCTGGAGGCGATGTTCAACACCTTCCCGGCCGGCGAGTACCTGACGTCCGGCCGCGACGCGCCCGATCGCGCCTGGAAGCTCACCGACCGCCTCGCGGAGATCGCAATTCCCGCGCTGGTGATGACCGGTGAACACGAGATCCCGGACTTCGTGGCGATGGCGGCGTTGCTGGCCGAGAGGCTGCCCGGAAGCGTGCTCGAGATCGTCCCCGACTCCGGCCACCTGGTTCCAATGGAGCAGCCGCGCGCCACTGTCGACGTGCTGGTACGCTTCCTGTGCTCGCTGCAGTGAGGGAAAGATCCTCCCTTGACGGTTGTGCGAGCGTTGCGATAGAGTACACGTTCCCGGTTTTTCCGGGCTTGTGCTCTTTGGCAGTGAATCTGGGGACGAGGGCGGGCCACAAAGGCCCGGCGGAGATCGTGTCCGCCGGGACGCCCGCCGGCAGCCCGCGGAGCAGGCGCGTAGCTCAGTTTGGTTAGAGCGCTACCTTGACACGGTAGAGGTCAGCGGTTCGAGTCCGCTCGCGCCTACCACGTCCACGACGTGGCCTCTGGCCTCGCCGGTGGCGCTGGCCCTGTGCTCCGCTCGCGAACAGCTACAGGCGCGTAGCTCAGTTGGTAGAGCGCATCCCTCACACGGATGAGGTCTGCGGTTCGAGCCCGCACGCGCCTACCACGCTTTCGGCGTAGCCTGTAACGGTGCATGCCATGATGGCCGTCCCCGCTTGCGAGGACGGCTTTTTCATTTCCGGTCGCTGCTCACAGGGGTGGCGATCGGCGATGTGAAGGGACACCGGGAGAACCGGCGATGACTGGAGCGAACATCAAACTGACTCTGCCGGATGGCAGCGCGCGGGAGTTCCCCGCGGGCGTGACACCTCTGGAGGTGGCGCGCTCGGTGGGGGAGCGCCTGGCCGCCGCCGCGGTCGCCGGGCAGCTCGACGGCGAGATCGTGGACCTGCGCGCGCCCATCACGCGCTCGGGGACGTTCCGCGTGCTCACGCCCAAGGATTCCGAGGCAGGCGTGGTGATCCGCCACTCGGCCGAGCACGTGCTGGCGGACGCGGTCCAGCGCCTGTTCCCTGGGACGATCATCGACGCCGGGCGGCAGGACCACTCCGAGAAGTTCCAGTACGACTTCCGCATCGACCACGCCTTCACCCCCGAGGACCTCGAGCGGATCGAGCAGGAGATGGTGCGCATCGCCAAGGAGGGGAAGCCCTTCCAGCGCCAGACGGTGAGCCGCAAGGAGGCCGCCGAGATCTTCCGCACGCGCAAGGAGGAGATCAAGCTCGTCCGCCTCCAGGACATCCCGGAGGACGAGGAGATCACGATTTTCCGGCACGGCGACTTCGTGGACCTCTGCCGGGGTCCACACGTGCAGCGCACCAACCAGATCGGCGCCTTCAAGCTGCTCGAGACTTCGGGGGCGTACTTCAAGGGGGACGAGCGCAACGAGATGCTGCAGCGCGTCTACGGCACGGCCTTCGCGACCAAGGAAGAACTGGAGGCCTACTTCGCCAGGATCGAGGAGGCGCGGCGGCGCGACCACCGGCGGCTGGGCAAGGAGCTGGACCTCTTCTCGTTCTCTCCGCTCGCCCCTGCCTCGCCGTTCTTCCACCCGCGCGGCGCGATCGTCTACAACGAGCTCGTCGGCCTCATGCGCGAGCTGTACAAGGAGTTCGGCTACCAGGAGGTCGTCACCCCGCAGCTCTTCGACGTGGAGCTCTGGAAGCGCTCGGGGCACTACGACAACTACCGCGAGAACATGTTCTTCTCGGAAGTCGAGGAGCGCGAGTTCTCCCTCAAGCCGATGAACTGCCCCGCGGCCTGCCTCATCTACTCCACCCGCAGCCACTCCTACCGCGAGCTGCCGGTGCGGATGGCCGACTTCGGCCGTCTTCACCGCTACGAGCGCTCCGGGGTCGTCCAGGGCCTGACCCGCGTGCGGACGTTCTCCATTGACGACGCGCACATCTTCTGCACCCCGGCGCAGATCGGGCAGGAGGTGGCGTCGCTCTTCGAGCTGATGTTCCGCGTGTACGGCATCTTCGGCTTCCAGCAGCCGGCGATCTACCTGTCCACCAAGCCGGAGCGGGCCATCGGTGAGGACTCGCTGTGGCAGAGCGCCGAAGTGCAGCTCGAGAAGTGCCTGAAGGACCGTGGGGTGGCGTATACGCTCAACCCCGGCGAGGGCGCCTTCTACGGCCCCAAGATCGACTTCGTGGTGCACGACGCGATCGGCCGGGAGTGGCAGCTCGGCACCATTCAGCTCGACTTCAACCTGCCCAACCGCTTCAACCTGGCCTACGCAGCCGAGGACGGCACCGAGCACCGCCCCGTGATGATCCACCGCGCCGTGCTCGGCTCTGTGGAGCGTTTCTTCGCCGTTATGCTTGAGCACTTCGCCGGCGACCTGCCGCTGTGGCTGGCGCCCGAGCAGGCGCGGGTGCTGCCCGTGTCGGACAAGTTCCTCGACGCGGCCCGTGCCGTGAAGGAGAGCCTCGCCGAGGCGGGACTGCGCGCGGAGCTGGACGAGCGCTCCGAGAAACTGGGCGCCAAGATCCGCGACGGCGAGATGGAGAAGATCCCCGTGCTGCTGGTGGTAGGCGCCCGCGAGGCGGAGTCGGGGGGCGCCAGCGTGCGTGTGCGGCACCGCGGGGACCTGGGCAGCAGGAGCATCGAGGAGATCATCTCGGCGCTGACCACCACGGCGAAAAAGCGTTCTTCAAACCCATGGCCGGAGGCGTGGTGAGCCTCCGGTCTTCATTTATTGCGAATGTGGGGCCGGCGCGCCGCGCCGGCTGCGCACACAGCGTGCGCGCTCCACAACTTTGAGAAAGCGCTAGGAGGCATTCATGCCCAAGATCAAGACGTTGAAATCGGCGGCCAAGCGGTTCAAGAAGACCGGCACCGGAAAGTTCACGCGCCGCCAGGCATTCCACACCCACATCCTGACGAAGAAGTCGGCCAAGCGGAAGCGCCATCTCCGTGAGGAGGCGATCGTCTCGCCGGCCGACGCGAAGAACGTGGGGCGCATGCTCCCGTACGCGAAGTAGGAGGCGGCCATGCGCGTGAAGCGTGGACACAACCGGGTACAGCGCCGCAAGAAGGTGCTCAAGCTCGCCAAGGGCTATTTCCTCACCAAGCACAACGCTTACCGGATCGCGAAGCTGCAGGTGGAGCGCTCGCTCCTCTTCGCCTACCGTGACCGGCGGCAGCGCAAGCGCGTCCTGCGTTCCCTGTGGATCATCCGGATCAACGCGGCGGCGCGCCAGTTCGAGATCTCGTACTCCCAGCTCATCGCCGGGCTGAAGGCAGTCGGTTGCGATCTCGACCGCAAAGCGCTCGCCGACATGGCGGTGCGCGATGCCGAGGGATTCGCCGAGCTGGTGAAGACCGCAAAGAAGGGCCTGGCGGCCAAGACCGCCGCGTAGATGACGCTCGAGGCCCTGGAGCGGGCGCGGCAGGAGTTCCTCGCCGTTCTTGCGGAGGCCGGCAGCGACCCGGCCAGCGTGGAGGCCGTGCGCGTGCGCTTCGCCGGTCGGCGATCGGGCCTCTTGCGTGAGCTGGAAGACGCGCTCAAGGCGCTCCCCCATGAGGAGAAGCCCGCCTACGGCAAGACGCTCAACGAGCTCAAGCGGCTCATCGAGGACCGCCTCGGCCAGGCGCAGGCCGCGGCCGAGGCCGCGCAAACGAAGCGTGAGGTCCTCGACGTCACGCTGCCTGGGCGGCGGCCCGCGACCGGCGCGTTCCACCCGGTGACCCTCGTGCGACGGGAGATCGAGGAGATCCTCATGCGCATGGGGTACTCCGTGGCGGACGGCCCCGAGGTCGAGGACGACTGGCACAACTTCGAGGCCCTCAACATCCCCGCCGATCACCCCGCCCGCGACGACCAGGACACCTTCTACGTGCCGGGCGGCCTGCTCCTGCGCACCCACACCTCCCCCGTGCAGATCCACTCGATGGAGAAGATGCGGCCGCCGATCCGGCTCGTCATCCCGGGCCGGGTCTACCGGCGCGACTCCGACCTCCGGCACTCGCCGATGTTCCACCAGGTCGAGGGGCTGGTGGTGGACGAGGGGATCACCTTCTCCCACATGAAGGCCACCCTCGAGGCATTCGTGCACAGGCTGTTCGACCCGGCGCTTGCAGTGCGCCTGCGGCCGGGGTTCTTCCCGTTCACCGAGCCCTCGGCCGAGGTGGACATCACCTGCGTGCTGTGCCTGGGCAAGGGGTGCGCGATGTGCTCGGGATCGGGGTGGATCGAGATCCTGGGCGCCGGAATGGTGGACCCGCGCGTCTTCCGCGCCTGCGGCGTGGACGCGGAGCGTTACGCCGGGTTCGCCTTCGGCTGCGGTCTCGACCGCGTGGCGCTGCTCAAGTATCGGCTGCCCGACCTGCGGCTGCTGTTCGGAGGAGACGAGCGCCTGCTCCGGCAGTTCGAGGGGATACGGCGATGAAGCTGGCTTTCGTTGCGGGGGGACCCGCGCCGCTCCGCGCCACCGCCTGGCGCTCAAGTCCCCCCGAGCCCCCCACGCTCGCCGGGAGTGAATCCCGGCTCGCTTGGCCATGGTTTGAGTCGGCGCGGCGCAGTCGCGGGGGCTTGCAATGAAGTTCTCTCTGGCCTGGGTGCGCGACCACCTCGAAGGGCAGACGCCCCCGGCGGAGCTGGCCGATCGCCTCACCGCTGCGGGGATGAATATCGAGGTCAGAGAGCCTGCTCAGACCGACGAGATCTGGGACGCCGACATCACCACCAACCGTCCCGATGCGATGAACCACCGCGGCCTCGCGCGCGAGGCCGCCGCCGCCGGCTGCGGCTCGCTCAAGCCGCTGGTGGTGAAGCTCGCCGAGGGCACGACACCCGTCGGACAGCTCGCCAAGCTCACGGTCGAGGACGCGAAGGGTTGCCCGCGCTACTGCGCCCGTGTGGTGCGGGGCGTGAAGGTAGGCGCCTCGCCGGTCTGGATCTCCGAGCGGCTGGAGCGCTGCGGCGTCCGCCCGATCAACAACATCGTGGACGCCACCAACTACGTGCTGCTGGACGTCGGCCACCCCCTGCACGCCTTCGACCTGGCGCTGCTGTCGGGCCGCGAGATCCGCGTCCGCCGCGCACGTTCGGGTGAGGGGCTCACTACCCTGGACGGGGTCGAGCGCAAGCTCTCGTCTGACGACTTGGTGATCGCCGACGCGACCCGTGCGGTGGCGGTGGCCGGGGTCATGGGTGCCGCCAACAGCGAGATCAACGCGGGGACGAGGGATGTCCTGATCGAGTCCGCCTACTTCGACCCCACCTCGGTGCGGCGGACTGCGCGGAGGCTGGGCCTCAAGACCGAGGCCTCGCACCGCTTCGAGCGCGGCGCCGACCGGGCCATGGCCCGCACCGCCGTGGACCTGGCCGCGGAGCTGATCGTGCGTCTCGCCGGAGGCGAGCTGGCGGCCGGGGTCCTGGACTCGGCCCCGCAGCTGCCGTCCCTGCGCACCATCGAGGTCTCGCTCGCGCGCCTGGCTGCGTTCGCGGGGTGCGAGGTTCCGCGCGAGCTGACCGTGCGCGTGCTCACCGCCCTCGAGTTGGCGCCGCGGATCTCCGGCGACACCGTGACCTGCACGGTCCCGAGCCACCGCGTGGACCTCGAGCTGCGCGAGGACGTCTACGAGGAGGTGCTGCGGCACTTCGGGTACGAGCGGATCCCCTCGGCGCTGCCCTCCTTTCCGGTCAGCTCGGGTGCGAGGCTCGGCAGCTGGCCCCTCACGGACCGGGCGCGCGACGCCGTGGTGGCCGTTGGCGCAGCCGAGGCGGTCACCTACAGCTTCGTCTCCGAGGAGCTCGAGAGCAGTACCGCGGGTTCCCCGCTCGCCGGTCGTGGCGGCGCCGTGGCGCTGGAGAACCCGCTTTCGGCGCGCATGGCGGTTTTGCGCCGCTCGCTGCTGGCCGGCCTCGTGGAGGCCGCCGGCACCAACCTGCGGCGGGGCGCCGAGCGTGTGCTGCTCGGCGAGGTGGGACGCGTGTTCTTCACCCGCGGCAAGGGTGTGGCCGAGGAGGAGCGCCTGGCCCTCGCACTGGCCGGCAGGGCCGGGGCGTGGGACGACGTGCACCCTGCCGACTTCCTCGACCTCAAGGGGATCGTGGAGGCGGTGCTGGCCGACCTGGGGGTCAGGGAAACCCTTTGGCGGCCGGCAACGGCAGCGGTTCTGGCACCCGGCGAGGGCGCCGAAGTGTTTGTCGGGGACACCGTCGTGGCGATCGCCGGCCTTCTCGCCGACGGCGCGTCCCGCGTGTTCGACCTTCCCGCGCCGGTGTGGGTGGCGGAGGTGGACCTGGCGGCGGCCGCCGCCGAGCCAGTGCCAGTCTTCCATCCGCTGCCACGCTTCCCGGCCGTCACGGCGGACCTCACGGTGCGCCATAGGCTCTCGCTGGCGTTTGCGGAGCTGCTGGCCGCCGTGCGCGCCGCCGGGCCGTCCTGGCTGGAGGACGTCTCGCCGGTGGTGAGGTACCGGGGCGAGGGGGTCGACGCAGACGAGGTCAAGACCACGCTGCGCCTTGTCTACCGCCACCCCGAGCGCTCGCTCACCCAGGAAGAGGTCAACACCGCGCACTTCGCGCTCATGGAAACGCTTGCCCGTGAACTGGCTGTGAGCTTCCAGTAAGGAGGCCGCATGGACGTCTTCGTCGCTCTCGAGGAACGAGTCGAAAAGCTGATCACGGCCCACAACGAGCTGCAGAAGCGCGTCGCCACCCTCGAGGAGGAGAACAGGAAGCTGCGCTCGGGGGACGCGGCCGGCGCGCAGCTGGCCGAGAAGATCGAGGCGCTCGAGACCGAGCGCAACGAGGTCCGCGCCCGCCTGGAGAAGCTCCTCAAGACCCTCACCGCCCTCGAGCTGTAGCTCCCGCGCGCCCCTCGGGTGCACGGCCCTGGGCGCGGCTCAGCCTCGGGCCTCGCCTGCGGGTGGCCCGCCCGCATCCCCAAAGAGCTCTGTCATTCGAGGACACGGCTCAGCCTCGGGCTTCGTCTCCGGGTGGCCCGCCCGCATCCCCAAAAAGCTCTGTCATTCCAGGACACGGCTCATCCTCGGGCCTCGCCTCCGGGTGGCCCGCATCCCTGAGACGCTCTGTCATTGCGAGGAGTCCTGCCGGAGGCAGGACGACGTGGCAATCTCGTCCTGCCTGAGGGTCCGCCGCTCCTGAGAGATTCCACCTGGCGTGCGTCACTCGACTCCGTTGATCTATACTCGCGTCCTGAATCGCGGAGGCAAGGATGTTCTCAGCACGGGGGACCGGCTTTGACCGCCTTGCCGGAACGCGGCGCGTGCAGCGTTTCGCAAACCAGGATAGGCTGCAGATTGCGCCGCCTAACTCGGAAGCACCCGGCGCTGCCTCTGCTCGTAACCGCCAGGCGTTGCAAAGCATTGGGTGGAGTCTCCCAAATCCGGCCCGCCGACAAACGCTGCACGTTCCGCAGCGTTTCGCGGTTTTCTTTAGGTCGCCGAATGAGCGTTAGGCGCCTAAAGCTAAAGGAGTATCCTCTGCGCTCGCGCCGCTTCGGCCTCGTCGTCCTGGCGGTTCTCGCATGCCTCGCGGCTTGCGGCGGCGGCAACTTGCCGTCCGCTGGCGACTCGCCGTCCGCTGTCCTTGGCACAGCGGACCCAATTCTTGGTGGTGGCACCGTACGGTCCATTTCTGCCACCTTCGGAGCCGCGGACCTCCATGCGCTCTACACGCGACTGAATTCAGCAGCGTTTCAATCGCAGCTCGTACGATTCAGCTGCGGAGAGGCCGTACCGGTCCTAGCGTTTACTGTTTCCATTTGGGAGAGGGCAGAGTATCAAGAACGGCACATCCTCATTCAGTCTCGACCGACCTTCGATGCAGGAGGGCGGGAACGATGCCTGTCCTTTGGCCTCGGCTACCTTCTTGACCTCGAGGTTCAGCGTATCGACCGAGGCGAGCCAATCAACTATCACTACAGAAATCCTATGACCGGCAAGGAGCTTGCGCCCGAGCCATTGGCAGTGCCGCGGGCGCCTGCCTGCGATTGCAGCAAGCGCGATGGAAAGGAGGAGTGGGTCACGTGGCCCGATCCTTCGTCCTCGAAGTAGGCGAGACGGCGCCTAACCACTCATTGCAGCGGAGCCGGAAGTTGCCTCGATAAAGTAGACGCTCTGACCTTACGCTGGAAGGGGGTCAGGATGGCGAGGACCAAGGGGCGAGGAAGGTTCACCTCACCGGCCGTCGGCCGGGTTCGTGTGGAACATGTCGGGCAGCCACTCTTGCGTCGGGTCCACCCTGACCGAGGTGTGCTCGAGGATCCCGAGCTCGTGGTACATCGGGTGGTCCCGCTGCACGGTGATCGTCTCGGCGTCGCGGCCGCCGCGACGGTACCTCGGTGCGGCCACCGCCATGCAGGCGAGCAGCACCGCCAGCACGGCGACCCAGACGCGGACGAGCCGCTGCACCAACTCGCGTCGCCGGCTGCGCAAGAGGACCGTAACCCAGAACACGAGCGGGAGCACGGCCGCGTGCAGCACCGAGAAACCCTGCCACGACATCACCGTCGTCGGTGAGATCGCGAACGAAAACGCTGCAGCCGCAAAGGTCCACACCACGTAGCCATGGAGCCAGTTTCGGTCGCTGAATCCGGCTGGCGGCAGCCGCCAACGGCGCCGGTTGCGGCGCCACATCCAGGCCGCAGCCAGAAACGAGGGCACGGCGCTCACGGCCCCGATCGCAATAGCGGAAATCTTGAGCGACGGCCCGAGCCAGCGGTCCTCGCGTCCGAGGATCGAGGTGAAGTCGAAGGAGGTCATGTCCCCCGTGAAGGAGAGCGACGCGTACTGCACCCAGTGGGCGATGCCGCGCACGAACGGCTGCACGAGGATCAATCCCCTGAAGGGGAAGCCCCTGCTGCCGGGCATGAGGGCGGGGTTGGCGACGACGGCCTCGACCCAGGGGATGAGCGCGAGGGCGCTCACCCCCGCCCCGAGCGCCACTGCGGCCCAGTTCGGCCGGAACCACCCCCGCAGGACCAGCATGACCGACGCCAGCACGAGCACGAAAAAGGAGGCGTGCACCTGGACGAGTGCGCCCAGCGCCAGCACGTGCAGCAACGACAGCCAGAAGCTCGGCTCGCGGCGCTGCCTGTACACCGTCCACAGGTGAACGGCCCCGAAGATGAACAACCAGTTTGCGGGCCACAGGAACGCCGAGTTGTACAGGCGCCACGGGTTCAACCAGTAGAGCACACAGAACAGAAGGCGCTCGCGCGCACTCAGGATGCGCCGCAGCGTTCGGTCAAGGAGGAGGTATGCGAGCACGTGCGAGGCCAGGATGAGCAGCGCCGGCGCCCTGTAGTCGCGCCAGAGGAGGAGCGGCAGGCCGGCGAGCAGGCTGATGAGCCCACCGGGCTCCTTCCCGTTCGCCGATGTGGTCATGCCGAACTGGGCCCACTCGCCGTGGGTGAACAGCCAGCCACGGGCCAGCATGTTGAGCTGGTCGCCGGAGACCTGGCTGTGCGCCACCATGAGCAAAGAGATGCCCAGCCCGATGGCGAAGAGGACCGGGAGCCGCGAGAAGATCGGCCCGAGCAGACGTTCGCTCCCTCGTGAAGCCGCGGTGACCGCGTGCTCGATCTCGGGCTGTCGGGGCGTCATCCCGCGCTCATTCTAGCCGATGGTGGCATGCTCGGCCCTTTCAGCTTGTAGCGTTCTGGTCGGCCTGTCAGCGATCGTGGCGTGAGGCGAGGATGTCGAGAACGGAAGCGGGCTCGGCCCTGCCGAACGATAGGTAGATGGGGTCCGCACCGGCGGCGAGATCGCGGGTCGGGAGCGGGCCGCCCAGCAGGTCGGCCGCCTCCTGTACCGGAAGCGCCGGGTCGAGACGATGCGTCGCGCCGGCGGTGTAGAGCACGGCGCCGCACTCGCCGCCGCGCTGGAGCAGGAAGCCGCGCAGCGGGCGCAGCTCCCCGGGCAGCGCGCCCACCTCCCACCCGCGGGTTCGCGCGAGAAGGGTCCTGAACGCACGGTACGCGCGGCGCTCCGTCCAGCTCTCGTCGTCATCGAGCAGGCCGTACCCGCGCGCCACCAGCTGCCACCAGAAGGTGCTTGCGACCTGCCCCGTCGCGGCGGCGGTGAGGTCGTAGAGCACCAGGTAGCGGGCCTGGCCCGCCTCGTCGGTTGCAACGTGGGCCCCCGCCGGCGAGTACTTGCCGGCGCCCTTCAGCGGCCAGTTGAACTCGGTGAGGTGGATCGGCACGTCGGGGTGGGGCGAGGCCTGCACCACGGCACGCAACAGCAGGATCTTGCGGCGCAGGTCGAAGTGGCGGTACTGAACCGCGTCCGGAGAACCGCGCCGGTCCACATAGAGCAGGGCGGCGATACCGTCAAAGTCGAACGGCCGCCGGCCCGCCAGGTAGCTGGTGGTGAAGTAGTACTCGAAGTCGATGACCGGCGGCCCGATCCAGCGGCAGCCGGGGAACTTTTCACGCGCTTGTGCCGCCTGCTCCATCAGACGCACGTACTCGTCCGGGTGCCAAATCCCCCACTTCTTGCGGTTGATGGCGTGGCCGAGCTGAAAGGTGGGCTCGAGATCTTTGAAGCGGCCGGCCGCCTCGCGCACGAACGCCCCCCAGCGCTCGGGCTCCCGTACGGTCGCCCGGTCCTGCAGCAGGGTGAAGGTGAAGCGGACCCCCTCGGCGCGGAGGCCTGCCAGCTCGTCGTGCAGGTCGAACACCGGGTCCGGCTCCCAGCAGGGGATCCGTATGAGCAGGGCGCCGACGCCGAGGTCGCGGAGCCGCTCCACGTAGCGCCCCCAGGTCGGGAGCGTCGGAGAGATCGCGATCCCGAACTCGTCGGCGCGGACCGGGTGCCGCGCTGGCGCCTCCCTGAGAAGGTCCCGGTAGCGCCGCACCACCGGGCCGAGCAGCCGGAAGTTGCGGCCCAGCAGACGCATGAACTGGGCCGTATCCGACCGCGAGGCAAGGAACTTCTCCCACTTCGACATGTCCGTATGGGGCTGGTGATGGCGTTCGTCCCAGCGGAAGTGGTCGCGGCTGCGGGTCGGGTTCTTGTCGTTCCCCATTCGCTTGCCGGCGGCCGCCACGGCGGCCGCCGCGAGGCAAGTGTACCCGCATCCGGGGGTGGAGCACGGCGCCGGGCGAGCCGGAAGAGCGGACGAGTAAACGACGTTTCCAAGGGGCAGGAAAGCCAGGGCCGGGGTTGAAGGTCTCGGCCCGAGGGCCGAAACGGGGGGGATATGTCGAACACCAGGTACCTGATCGTGGGCGGCCGAATGACGGCCGACGCCGCCCGGGCGCTGATCGCCGAACCGGGGCCGTTCACGCCCGCCGGGTTGATGGGGAAGGTTGCCGCGTGATGGCCCGTCCATCCGCGGCCGACGGACGCTGGAGAAGGGAGCAACGGTGATGATCCACACGAAGCGTGTTTACGATCCTCCCGCGCCTGAGGACGGGACGCGGGTGTTGGTGGACCGGCTGTGGCCGCGAGGGCTCACCAAGGAGGAGTCCCGGATCGATTGGTGGGCAAAGGAGCTGGCGCCCTCCGACAAGCTGAGGCGATGGTTCGGGCACTCTCCTGTGCGGTACCGGGAGTTCGTCGAGCGCTACAAGCAGGAGCTCAACGGCGGCGACGCGGTGGCGCGCCTGGTTGCGCTGTCCGCGCAGCAAAACGTGACGCTGGTCTACGCGGCCCGCGACACGCGGCACAACAACGCTCGGGCGCTCATCGAGATCTACGGGCTCCAGCCCCCCGGCCCCGCGACCATCCAGCCGTAGAGGATGCGCCCGCGCCGCGCGAGAAGTGGCCGCTGGCACCCGCGGCTCGGGGCTCGTCCGCCTTCACACCCGCCCAGGAATCTGCAGGTCCAACCTCACAACGTTAGTCGCACGCTGATAAAGTAATGGGATGGACACCGGCAACGGCAAACAACGGTCCACCCTGCGGCGGATCGCCCACCGCGTCATGCTGGAGCGCGGGCTCCTCCCCGATTTCTCCGCCGAGGTGCTGGCCGAACTTGGCGCGGTTCAGGCGCCGCCCATCGCCGCCGACGGTGCGGTGCGGGACCTGCGCGGGCTGCTCTGGGCCTCGATCGACAACGACGACTCGCGCGACCTCGACCAGCTCACCGTCGCCCAGGAGCTGCCGGGCGGCGTGGCCAAGGTCATGGTGGCGGTCGCGGACGTGGACAGCCTGGTGAAGCTGGGCTCGGCGGTCGACGGGCACGCGCGCACCAACACGACCTCGGTCTACACCGCCGCCGAGATCTTCCCGATGCTGCCGGAGAGGCTCTCGACGGACCTCACCTCCCTGGCCGACCAGCAGGACCGCCTCGCCGTCGTGGTCGAGATGACCGTGGACGCGGGCAGGCGCGGTCGCGGCCTCGGAGGTCTACCGGGCGGCGGTGCGAAACCACGCCAAGCTCGCGTACAACGCCGTCGGTGCCTGGCTGGAGGGCAGGGGGCCGGTGCCGGGCGCCGTGACGGCCGTGCCGGGCCTCGACGACAACCTCCGGCTGCAGGACGAGGTGGCGCAGAGGCTGCGAGCATCCCGGCACGAGCACGGCGCGCTGGACCTTCAGACGATGGAAGCCCACGCCGTCTTCGAGGGCGACGAGCTCCGCGACCTCGCGGTGGAGGAGAAGAACCGCGCGAAGGAGCTGATCGAGGACCTCATGGTCGCGGCCAACGGGGTGACCGCGCGCTTCCTGGAGGCGAAGGGCCTCCCGTCGCTGCGCCGCGTCGTGCGCACGCCCAAGCGCTGGGACCGGATCGTGGAGATTGCCGCACACGTCGGCGAGATGCTGCCCGCGTCGCCGGACCCGAGGGCGCTCTCGGCGTTCCTGGCCAAGAGGAGAGTGGCCGACCCGCTGCGCTTCCCCGACCTCTCGCTCGCGGTCGTCAAGCTGTTGGGCGCGGGCGAGTACGTCGTCGAGATCCCGGGCCGAGGGGCGCCCGGGCACTTCGGCCTCGCGGTCCGCGACTACACGCACGCCACCGCACCCAACCGCCGCTTCCCGGACCTCATCACCCAGCGGCTGCTCAAGGCCGCGCTCGCCGGCACCACGCCGCCATACGGCGAGGACGAGCTGGCCGAGCTGGGCCGACACTGCACCACCCAGGAGGACGCGGCCAACAAGGTCGAGCGCCAGGTCGGCAAGTCCGCCGCCGCTATGCTGCTGGCCGGCAAGGTCGGTCAGCGATTCGACGCGGTGGTCACCGGCGCGGCGGACAAGGGGACATGGGTGCGGGTCTTCCAGCCACCTGTGGAGGGGAGGCTGATGGCGGGATTCGAGGGCCTGGACGTCGGCCATCGCGTGCAAGTGGAGCTGGTCTCCACGGACGTCGAGCGTGGTTTCATCGACTTCAAGCGCACCAGCAACTGATCGCGCACGCCGGCGGCGCGGGAGTTACTGGCGGTGGTGGCGGTGCAGCGGTGTGGGGCGCGGGTCACGGAGGTCGGCCGGTGTTTCGGCAAGCCGGCGGACACGGTAATCCGGTGGCTGAGCCGAGGCGCGAGACGTCGCATGGCGAAAGCGGCATTCGCGAATCAGGTGGATGCCCTCGAAGCAGACCTGAGGCAAGAAGGATGAGGGATGAGCTGCGAGAGGCCCGACTTATCAACCATGCCGGACTTGGTAGCTTTCTCACCGTCAATCAATAATGTCAATAAGCATGGACGTGGTACCTATGCATGAAAGCGCATCAACATACTCGACACACCGTTACCCGGCGGCCTAGGATAACATCAGGCAAGGACAACCCTTATTCGTTCGCTAGGCACCTGGCGAGAGCGGTCTGGCCAGCGGATCACAACCCGGCGAGGTCTTACGTGGCGATTTATGGCGCGTACTACGACGCAAGCGGGCGGGAAGAAGCAACGCCGCTTCTGACCGTCGCTGGGCTCGTGGCGACCGAGGAGAAATGGTTACGATTCGAGGAAGAATGGCGGAAGGTGCTCTCGAACTTCGCAGTGCCGTATTTTCATGCCAGCGAATTCAATGGCCATAGGGGTCCTTTTGAGTCCTGGAAAGATGCGCCAGATAAGAAGGCCGAATTCCTGCACGAACTCATCAAGGTACTGAAGCTTGGGGTGAACAAGAGTTTCAGCACGACCGTAAAACAGGAAGATTTCGACGCAGTGGACACTCAGTACAAGCTAAAGGAGGACTGCACTCCGTACTTGTTTGGTGCCGGTGCTTGCGTTCGGAAGGTCCACACTTGGGTCATGAAACATTGCCCGGAGAGAAATCCGCTTCACACCATTGAGAAAGGAGACCTCGGACAACACAAGCTGTGCCGAGTTCTCGACACTGAGGGTCTTGCCTACGCCATAGTGCCAAAGAAAGATCAAGTCAGCGGAGAATGGCTAGCAGAGTTCCAAGGGGCAGACTTGCTCGCTTGGGAGTATCGGCGAGGTTTTTCTGATGTCATCCTGAAAGCGAAGTACGGCCAAGGAATCCGCAAATCGTTTCGTGAAATCTTCAAACACATTCCACATGAGGCCTATGATCTAGAAAGAGCAAACCTCATTGCGATGTGTGAGCGCTGCCCAACAGAGTTTCCCAGCCGTACCTAGGGCCAGTCGTGCGGAATGGCGCGCTCGCACAAACCGTGACGCCCGGCATTGAACCTTAGCCGTTGGGCCACCTCCCTCATCTCAAGGATGCTCCGGACGGTTAAGCGACGGCAGCGTGCCGTTCTCAGCTTGGTGCCCTATATTGGAGGATAGCTGAGCAACGCCCCTGGGGTGACCGGAGGCCGTGATGGGTCGGAAACAGCCGCGCCTAGCACTTGTCTTTGCTCCGTTAGTGGCCATCTGTCTTGCAGCATGTGTTTCAACGCCATTCAAGGGCCAGTCTGCGTCCACACTCAGTGATGACCAACTGCTCGCAGAACTTGGATCGGTCTACCGGCAACTTGGGCTCTCGACCGCCAGCCTGGTCCAGTTGGGGGCGATGATGCCCCCGCCGAAGCTCCAGATTACCGAGCACTCGTTTACGACGTTGTCCCTGAATACGAACTTCGTTGGGAACTCCGCCTACACGACGGGCATTGCCACGACGACAACCACGGTGGACACGTATGACCAGAATGAGATCAATCGGTCAATAAACCAATTGGCGCAGAGCATCCAACTCGCCCGCATCAAGTCGCTGAACTCCCGGCGGTACGAGTTGGAAGGGGAGGCTCGCGCCAGAATCGCCAACCGCCAACGGCAGGAACAGGAGCTTCAGAAGGCCGTTGCCGAGTTCTTCACGGCCCATCCTCAACTCGAAGACGAGCGGAACCTCCTCGTCACGATTCTTCCTTGGGAACAGGCCGACTCATACCGTGACACCTTGGAAAGGGTGGGCTTCGAGGCAGAGTTAGTACTCTCCGCAAGGGCCACCGGCAAACCCGAGGGGCGGTGGTACGGGACGCTACAACTCCGCTTGGAGAGTCCAACGGGCACAAACCAACCGTCCAGCTATCCCGTGCGGGGCGACCTCGTGAGTTCGCAGGGCGGTGCGACGCTTCAAATTCACTTCCTATCGGGTGCCAGCGTCGTTGTAGTCGGGACGCTCAAAGACGACCTGTCTTTCGTTGGTCATCTTGTCTTGAAGGGCAAGCCGGAGCCCCAAGTGCTGCTTGAAACGGACGCCGCGGGGAACGAAAGCAACGGCCAGTTTAGGCTGACCTTCACGAAGGAGAGCGCTTTGACAAAGGAGACGCTCACGGGGGTCCTGACGCTTTGGCGCTAACCTCGAGTCAGTGTTCCCTGCAACTCACTCATTGTGCCGTGAACCAGACTGCGCTCGGGGATAACGGAATCAAGTCGCTGGAGCGAGGCGCTTCTCACTCCTGCTGGACATGAGCCGATGTTTCGTAAGCCCTACCGAGGCCGCGCCCGCTAGTTTGCCTGAGCTTTCGGCTCCCCCACGTCCTCCGGTCCCGCATCAGGTCGGGCCACGACACCTGCGAGCCACGCTCATCGAGCCGACGCTGCAGATCCACCTCGAGGCGGAGTGCGAGGAAGCAGGCAACGATGTGCCCGACGATGGTATCGTCGCTGTGGTGGTAGATCGGCCGCACCTCGAGCGTCGACTTGGTCTCACGGAACGCTCACTCGACCCGCCACAGGCTCTTGTAGGCGAGCGCCACCTCTTCGGCCGGCAGCTCCGTGTTGGTCGCAAGGACGAACTTGCCATCGAGGCGGGCATCCGCCTCGACCGCCTTCGGGTTGATCGTCACGCTCCCCTTGGCCACGCTGACGAAGC
This sequence comes from Thermoanaerobaculaceae bacterium, assembly GCA_963754345.1. Taxonomy (GTDB): domain Bacteria; phylum Acidobacteriota; class Thermoanaerobaculia; order Thermoanaerobaculales; family Thermoanaerobaculaceae; genus RBG-13-68-16. Next base: position 47,217 of record CAVWFZ010000001.1, read on the forward strand.
GGGCAAAGCCCTTGTTGCCGATCACCGACTTCGGCCCATGCTGCTTGAGGGTGGCCGCCAGCTTCGCCAGGATCGCCTCCCGAATCGGTACCACGTCCACGCCTATTCACAGTATTGGGGTAGGCGATGGGTGCGAGGTCCAGCACCGTTGATGCGTTGGGGAGCCGCCGCGACCGCGCGGGGTGCCGCTGGCACTTACGCCTTCTCACCTCCGGGCAAACAAAAGAGCCGCAACGCACTTGAAGAAACAAGATGCCACTGCCAGCCCGCGGGGCAAGAAAAGGGGTGAGCCGGTCGCCGCGTGCTGGGGTGCACGGGCGCAGCGGGGGCGAATTGATCTGACGGCACGCGAAAAACTATGATGTGACCCGCGGCTCTTCTCGACACGGAGGCGGGACCCTCGAGGATCCGGCCTTGGGGGGCACTGCATGACGGACACGAACGAGGTGCTGGCGGCTCTCGGGCAGGCGGTGCTGGACGGCGACGACGCGGGCGTGGTCGGCCTGGCGCGCCAGGCGACAGAGGCGGGCGTGGCGCCGCTCGAGGTGATCGAGCGTGGTCTGGTGCCCGGGATCCGCAAGGCCGGCGAGCTATGGGAGGAGGGGGAGTACTTCCTCCCCGAGCTGGTCAGCTCGGCGCAGGCGATGAAGGCCGCCATGGATGTGCTGCGGCCCGCGCTCGTGCGCGCGGGTGGCGGCCGCGAGGCGGGGCGGGTTGTGATCGGCACGGTGCACGGCGACATCCACGACATCGGCAAGACCCTCGTCGGCACGCTGCTGGCCGCCAACGGCTTCACGGTGAGCGACGAGGGTGTGGACGTGCCCGTGACGCGCTTCGTGGACCGCGCCCGCGAGATGGACGCCGACCTCGTCTGTGCCTCTGCGCTGCTCACGACGACCATGGCCGTGCAGCGCGAGCTGGTGGGTGCGCTCAAGCAGGCCGGCCTGCGCGCTCGTGTGATGGTGGGCGGCGCGCCCGCGAACCCGGAGTGGGCCGCGGAGATCGGGGCCGACGGGTACGCCGACAACGCCGTGGCGGCCGTGGCCGTGGCGCGGCGCCTGGTGGGCCGGTGAAGCCAGAGGCCCTGCGCGCACTCCTGGAGCAGCGCGTGCTGCTGCTGGACGGCGGCATGGGCACGCTGCTCATGGCCGCGGGGCTCGAGCGCGGGCGGGCCCCCGAGTGGTGGAACCTGGAGCACCCCGACCGCGTCGAGGCGGCGGACCGGGGGTACGTGGAGGCGGGCAGCGACGTCGTCCACGCCAACACCTTCGGGGCGAACCCGCCGAAGCTGGCCGCGGCAGGCCTCGCTAATCGGTGCCGCGAGGTCAACGCCGCGGCGGTGGCCATCTGCCGCGCCGCGTGCGGGTCGCGGGCGCTGGTCGCGGGGGACGTGGGGCCCACCGGTCTCATGCTGGCCCCGGTCGGGCAGGCCACCGTGGACGAGCTCCGTGAGGCGTACCGGGAGCAGGCCGGGGCGCTTGCCGAGGCCGGCGCCGACCTCATCTCCATCGAGACCCAGTACGACCTCCGGGAGGCGCTCGCCGCGGTCGAGGCGTCGGTCGCGACAGGCTTCGCGGTGATCGCCTCCATGACCTTCGAGTCCCGTAGGAGAGGCTTCTTCACGATCATGGGCGACCCGCTGGTGGCCTCGCTCTCGGCGCTCGCCGAGGCCGGTGCGGTTGCGGTGGGGTGCAACTGCAGCGTTACCTCCCCGGTGATGGTGGGCATGATCGAGGAGGCGGGCCGATCGGTGAACGCGCCCCTGGTGGCCCAGCCCAACGCTGGGCAGCCGCGCATGACCCCGCAGGGCCTGGCGTACGACGCCCTACCCGCGCAGTTCGCCGCGGACCTGGCCGCGATGGCGAAGGCGGGCGCGCGCCTGGTCGGCGGGTGCTGCGGGACGACCCCCGAGTTCATCCGGTTGGCCCGTGCGGCGCTTGACGCCGCATCCGCATGAAACCCGGCCCGGTCGTGCTCGACCTTGAGGTGGACGTGACGAGGGACGAGGTGTACCGCAACCTCGGCTACCGCAGGGGGAGCCGCCGCTCGGCAAAGGCGCAGGAACGGCTGGACGAGCTGTGGCCAGAGGCGGTGCGGCTGCTGAAGCCGCGCGGCGCCTACCGCGTTGTGGACGGCCCACGCGCCGCGGCCGCCGGGATGCCCGAGGCGGGCCCCACGGTGGGGGTCGGTCTCTGCACGATCGGGCCTGCGCTGGAGGACGAGGGCGCGGCCTGCGTGGACAGGGGCCGGCTCCTGGACGCGCTGCTGCTGGACGCCATCGGCTCGGCGGCGGCCGAAGCGGCCGCGGATGCGCTGAACCTCGCGCTCTGCGAGGTGGCCGGGGCGAGAGGCTTGTTCGCTGCGCCGCGCGTGAGCCCCGGCTACGGAGCGTGGGACGTCCGCTTCCAGGTCAAGCTGCTGGCGCTGCTGCCGGCCGCCAAGTTGGGGGTCACGCTCACGACGGGCCAGATGATGGTCCCGCGAAAGTCCGTGAGCTTCGCGGTGAGCTTCGAGCAGGAGGCCAGACAGGGTCACAGCCCGGGCTCCCGGTGCGAGCGCTGCGGCCTGGAGCGCTGCCGGCACCGGATCGCCCCGATGCGGGGAGCATGAGGGAGGTCACGTGGACGCGATGAGGCCGCGACTGCAGCTCTTCACCGCCGAGCAGGCGGAGGGGATCGTCGAGGATGCTCTGCAGACCCTCGAGACGGTGGGGTTCTTCGTCGAGAACGACGAGGCGCTCGACCTGCTACGCGAGGCGGGGGTCCGGCTGGAGGGCCGCCGCGTCTTTTCCGGCGAGGACGTCGTCCGTAAGGCAGTGGCCACCGCACCCTCCCGCGTGGTCGTGTACGACCGCGACGGGGAGCCCGCCCTCGACCTCGGCGGGGACGCGGTGCACTTCGACCCGGGCTCCGCGGCGCTCTACTTCCTCGATCCCGCCACCGGGAGGCGGCGTCCGGAGACGCGCGACCTGGCGCATCTCGCCTGGGTGACGGAGGCGTGCAAGCACATCGCCGGCCAGTCCACGGGCCTGGTGCCCGCCGACGTGCCCGAGGCGATGGGCGACCGCTGGCGCCTCCACGTCGCCCTGCTCAACTCCCGCAAGCCGGTGATCACCGGAACGTTCCGGAAGGACGCGTTCGCCGTGATGAAGGCCATGCTGGCGGCGGTGCGCGGTGGCGAGAAGCCGCTCGCCGAGCGCCCGCTGGCGATCTTCGACTGCTGCCCGACCCCCCCGCTCAAGTGGAGCGACCTCACCTGCCAGGCGCTCATCGACGGCGCGCGTAGCGGCATTCCCGCAGAGCTGGTCTCGATGCCGCTGGCTGGCGCCACCGCCCCGGTGACGCTGCGCGAGATGGTCGTCCAGCACTGCGCGGAGAGCCTCTCGGGCGTGCTCATCCACCAGCTTGCGCGCCCCGGAGCGCCGATCATCTACGGCGGCTCGCCGTCAGCGTTCGACATGCGGCACGGCACGACGCCCATGGGCGCCATCGAGACGATGATGGTGGACGTGGGGTACACCCAGGTTGGCAAGCACCTGGGCCTGCCCACCCACGCCTACATGGGTCTCGCCGACGCCAAGGTGGTGGACTACCAGGCCGGCCTGGAGTCCGGGCTCGGCGCCGTGCTGGCCGCGCTCGGCGGCGTCAACATGATCTCCGGTCCAGGGATGCTCGACTTCGAGAGCTGCCAGAGCCTGGAGAAGCTGGTGCTCGACAACGAGGCGTGCGGGATGGCGCTGCGTCTCGTGCGGGGAATCGGCCACGGCTCGGCCGGCGAGGCCGTGGATCTCCTGCGGCAGCTCGCGGAACTGGGCAGTCTGCTTGGCCACCGCCACACGCGCGAGCACTTCCGCGCCGAGCTGTTTATCCCCGGTCCGGTCATCGATCGCGCCTCGTACGGGGAGTGGGCGAAGGCCGGCTCGAGGAGCTCGAGTGCGGCCGCAGCGGCCGAGGTGCAACGGATCCTCGCGAAAGGCAACCCCGCGCCGGTCCCGGACGGCCTCAAACGTGAGCTGGACGGCCTGATCCGCGCCGAGGGGAAGCGCCTGGGGGCCGAAACCCTGCCCCCGGTCTAACCCGGACTATTCGCGAAGGTGTCTACTGCGAGCGCGAATCTGGCCGCCCTGGCGAGCGTACTCGGGGCTCGGAGGGTGCCGCCGTACTGCACGAGTACGGCTCCCCTCCTCGCCGGGAGCGAGTGGGGCTGTGCCGCGCGCGCGTGGGGGACCGGGGGCCGAGGCGCCGGCGGTGGGTGGAGCGACGCCGAGCCCCCCGCAACGGAAGCTCGCCCACCATGACAGCCACCTCCGCGCTCTCGCTACGACCCATCATGAATAATCCGGGCTGGAGTTGTTGCGCGCCGCTACGCTGCCGGAGTGAACTCGAGGCACTTTGCCCGCATGAATGCCTTGAGGGTGCCGAAGAAAAAGTCGGGGCGCTCGATGTAGGCGACGTGGCCGCACTCCGGGATCGACAGCCAGCGCGAGTCGGGGAAGATGTCGAGCATCTTTCTCTGCGCCCAGAGCGGAATCGCCCGGTCCTGCTCGCCGGGCATGATGAGCGTCGGCGTGGTCACCGCGCGGTACTCGGGCATGCGGTTGTCGAGCTCGCCGAAGTACTCCTCCTGCGCCTCGGTGAGGCGGGTCAGGCAGTGGATGCTGTCCCTGTAGCGATCCTCGAAGCGCTGGCGCATCGGCTCGAGCGCGTCGCGCCCGACCTTTCGCACGAACGGCTCGCCGAAGATCTTCTCGTACAGGTAATGGGTGTACAGGCCGAAGCTGTCGGGGCCGAGGCGGTAGAAGCGCAGCGACAGCGCCTCGTACATCTCGAACAGCTCCTCGCGCGAGAGGATGATCCCCGAAAGCGTCAGGGTGTGCAGGCGGCGGTGGAACGCTCGGGCGTGCTCGATTGCAACGAATCCGCCGTACGAGATCCCCATCGAGTGGACCCGCTCGATGCGGAGCGCGTCCATGATCATCGTCAGGTAGGCCGCAATGCGGGTGATCGAATACGGCTCGTCGGGCGCGGAGGACTCGCCCTGGCCGAGATAGTCGTAGAGGAGCACGTCGAACTCTGGTTGCAGCAAAGGCAGGAACGAGTACCACGCCTTGGTGTGCATGGCGAGGCCGTTGAGGAGGCACACGGCCTCGCGGCTGCCGTCCCCGAAGTACTCCCAGTGGATCCTGTGTCCGTCCGCCTCGATGAACCCCTGCTGGGTAGGAACGGGCTGCTCTGGCATTGGGGGGCCCCCTTTCCCCGGCTGGCGCAACAGCGGGCGGTAGAGCGGGGGACGCCCCCGCCACATCGCCTCGAGTCTTCCGGAACCGCGACGGCCGCCCGGCAGGCGGCCGCTACGACGCGGGTTTCAGAACCGTGCACACCGAGGCGCAGATCGGTCCGCCGATGTTGAACGTGGCCGCCACCTGGGCGTTCTTGACCTGCAGCTCGGGCGGCACCTTGCCGAGGAGCTGCCAGGCGCACCAGCCGACCATGGCGACGCCGGTGGCACCGATCGGGTGGCCCTTGGCGATCAGGCCGCCGGAGGTGTTGATCGCGCACTCGCCACCCACGTTGGCCTTGCCGTCCACCCAGTACTTCGAGCCCTTGCCGTACGGCGCCTTGCCAAGCACCTCGGCCGCGATCGCCCCCATGACCGTGAAGCAGTCGTGCACCTCGGCGACGTTCACGTCGGCCGGAGTCACTTCAGCCATGGCGTACGCCTTGCTCATCGCTGTGTTGGCGCCGCACGGCTTGAGCACGTCGCGCCCCTCCTTCTTGAGGGGATCGGTAGCCTGAGCGTACCCGGCGATCTCGACGGTGTCGGCCTTGGAAACGCCGAGCTTCTTCAGGCCTTGCTCGGTCGCGATGATCATCGCCGCGTACCCGTCGGTGATCTGGGAGCAGTCGTAGGTCTTCAGCGGCAGACCGTCGACCACGTAGCGGTTGATCCCCTCGATCTTCATCGCCTGCTCGAGGGTGATCTGCACCTTCTGCATCTGGGCGAACGGGTTGTACTTGGCGTTGCCGTACTCGATCACGGCGATCTGGGCCAGGTCCTTCTCGGAGACGCCGTGGGTCTTCATGTAGAGGTCCATCACCTCGGCAAAGAGGTGCGGGAACACGAAGACCTTGCCGGCGCGTTCGTCTGGGTGCGAGAAGTAGCCCAGCACCTCGCCGACACGCTTGCCGTCCATTTTTCCCTCGGCGTCACGCATCTTCTCGTACCCGACTGCGATGCCGACCTCGCCGTCGCCCACAAGCAGCTTGTGGATGACCGAGAGGATCGCCTGCCCGCCCGAGGCGCAGGCGTTCTCCACCGACTCGATTGGCTTGGCGGCGAGGCCAGGCACCTGGGCCATCAGGCCGGAAAGTAGCCCCTGCGAGTTGAGGGAGATGTTGCAGACCGCGCCGATCGACCCCACGTCCATGGCCGACGGCGGCACCTTGATCTCGCGGCAGGCGCCCTCGACCGCGTTCTTGATGATGTCCGGCACCGTCATCCCCATGAGCTTGCCGAACTTCGATTGATGGTAGGCGGCGACGTACACGGGTTTTCTCATTTCAGGCCTCCTTGCGCCCCGTTCCGTTCGAGGAAACGAAGGCAGATCTGGGTGAACTCCTCAGGCTTCTCGACCACGAGCGCGTGGCCGCTTCCCTTGACCACTTCCACCCGGGCTCCATGAACTGCGGATGCCAGCGCCCGGGAGCGTTCCAGGGGCATGACCCGGTCCTCCCCAGCCGCCACCACCAGCAGCGGGCAGGTGATGCTGCCAAGGTAAGGCCGCAGGTCGAGGTTTTCCAGTGAAGCCAGCAGGTCGGCCGCCCCTGAGAACCACCGGCCAGGCAGCAGGGCGATCTGGGCGGCGCGTTCCGCGAGCTCCTCGCGGTGGGCAGCAATGTACGCCTCCGAGTAGAAGATCGGCTCCAGCATCTCGAGGAGCCGGGTCCTATCGCCGCCGGCCGCGGCGATGCTGCACTCCCTGCCCAGCCGGCCGCCGTCCCGCAGCGCAGATGTGGCCACATCGGTCGCCGTGGCCGCGACGAGGGAGGTGATCCGGCCAGGGTGGGTCGCAGCCAGGAGCAGCCCCACTTCGGCACCGAACGACGTGGCGATGACGTTCGTCCCGCCAACGTCGAGGGCGTCGAGCAGTGCGACCACGTCGGCCACGTGTTCGAGAAGATCGGCCGGAGGGGCGCCTGGGGAACGGAGCTGGCCGCGGAAATCGCAGCGCAACACACGGTAACGGGCCGCCAGAGGTTCGGCGATGACGTCCCACGACGCGATGCTCATCATGCCGCCGTTGAGCAGCAGCACGGGTTCCCCCGCCCCGTCCATCCGGTGAGTGAGCACGCCTGTCCGGTCCACGCTTAGTCCTTATCCTTTTCCTGTGCCCTGCGCCCGTGCCTGCGCCCTGTCGCGAGCATAGCGAGCGGCGAGCTCCCCCTTGACCACCTTGCCGTACGGCGTACGGGGAAGCGCGTCCACGAAAATGAACTCCTTCGGGATCTTGTACTTGGCAAGGCGAGCCGCAAGGAACGATGCGAGCTCATCGGGAGCGGGCGGGTGCACGCCACGCGGTACGACGAAAACCACGCCCACCTCGCCCCAGGTCGGGTCGGAGACGCCGACCACGGCGGCGTCCGTCACGCCGGGGTGGAGCAGCAGCTCCCCCTCGATCTCGGCGGGATACACGTTCACCGCACCGGAGATGAACATGTCCTTCTTGCGGCCGGCAATCGTGAAGAACCCTTCCTCGTCGCGCCTCGCGAGGTCGCCGGTGTGGAACCAGCCGTCCCGGTCGAGCGCCGCGGCGGTGGCTTCGGGGTTGTTCCAGTACCCGAGGCAGACGTGCGGGCCGCGCAGGAGCAGCTCCCCCACCTCGCCGGCCGGGACCTCCTGGCCCTCGGCATCCACGAGCCTGGCCTCGGTGAACATCATCGGCTTTCCGATCGAGCCCTTCTTGCGTCTCGAGTCCTCGACGGTCATCGCGAAGCAGTTGACGCCAACCTCGGTGAGGCCGTACCCCTGCTTGAAAACGACCCCACGGCGCTGGTACGCCTCAATGATGTACATCGGCAGCGGCGCGCCGCCCGAGATCAACCAGCGGACCGAAGAGAGATCCGCACGCTCGAACTCCGGCGCCTCCATGAGCAGCTTGTAGATCGTGGGGACGCCGAGCACCACCGTGCAGCGCTCGCGCTCGATGGTGCGCCAGATCTCCGCGACGTCAAAACCCGCGTGGAGCACGATCGTGCCACCAATGGCGAAAATCGGGAGTAGGAACGCCCCCAGGCCACCGGCGTGGTAGAGGGGGGTGAAGACCGGCGAAACGTCGTCCTCGCGGAGTTGCCAGCAGAGCGCAGTGTTGTACCCGTTCCAGGCGACCATCCGGTGGGGAATCATGACCCCTTTGGGTTTTCCGGTCGTACCGCTGGTATAGAGCAGGCAGTAGATGTCCTCGGGGAGAGGCCGGGGCCCGGGGCTCGCGGCTCGGGGTTCGAGAAGATCGACGTATCGGAGATCCGACGGGTCGGCGGGGTCGTCCAGGGCGATGCAAAGGTCCAGAGGCACCAAGGCGCGCAATTCGGAGACGGTGGTAGCGAAAGCGTCGTCGTAGATGAGCGCTCGCGCACCAGCATCACGCACGATGTAGGCCAGCTCGTGGGCGGTAAGGCGTGTCCCGAGCGGTACCAGGATGACCCCCGACTTGCCCGCCGCGAAGAACGCGTCAAGAAGCTCTACCCTGTTGTTGGCCAGTATTCCAATCCGGTCGCCCCTGGCGAGGCCGAGCCCGTGCCGCCACGCGACCGCGGTCCGACCCGCGCGCTCATCGAGCTGCCGGTAGGTGAACCGCTCGCCGGTGGGCACGAAGACGAGTGCCGTTTTCTCGGGTGTCAGCCTCGCGCGCTCGCCGAGCACGTCACCGTGGAGCATGCCGCCCTCCCGCCCGACCAGGGCGCGAAGCGCAGGGGACGGGGGACAGGGGACAGTAGCAACTTACTGCGTGATCTCCGGAGTATCGCTGTGCCCTGTTCTCTGTCCGCTTTCCTCGCGGACCGGCGGAGCGCAACGCCGGAGCGATCGCGGAGCGCGCGCCGGACCTCATCGCCCAGCCTTCAGCGCCTGGCGGAGGGCCGCGAGGAGCTTGTCGGGGCACTCGACCTGCGGGACGTGGCCGCAGCGCTCGATCGTGAAAAGGCCTACCTGCGGGAGTTGCGCCTTCATCTGCTCGGCGTAGTCGAGCGGGACCAGCCGGTCGGAGGCGCCCCAGATGAGCTGGACCGGGACACGAAGCTCGCGGAGCTGCGTGTCGTCGAGCACGAACGCCTCCATTGTCGCGGCGGTCGCGGCGAGGCGGGCCAACGGCCCCTCGCGCGCCAGTCGCACAATGTCGTCGAGCACGAAGTCGGGGACGTATGCGCTCGCCGGATCGCGGGTCTGGTTCACCGACTCGCGGGCCTCGGCGCGGGTCTTTGGCAGCACACGCGCGTGAACGTTGGTGCCCTTGATCGCACCGCCGTCGATGCACACGGCAAGCGCCACGCGCTCCGGGTGAGCGTGCGCGAAGAGCATGGCCATCCAGGCGCCCAGCGAGTTACCGACGAGGACAACCCTCTGACGAGGGGCGAGCGCGTCGAGCACCGCCTCGACGCCCGCAAGCACGGCGCTGATCTCGATGGGACCGGAGCGTGGGGCACTGTCACCGTGGCCGGGCAGGTCGGGCACGATCAGCGTGTGCTCCTTGATGAGGTCCGGGGCCACCTTCGCCCACGTGCCGGCCTGGTCACCGGCGCCGTGGAGAAGCACGAGCACCGGTCCGCTTCCGCCCACGAAAACGGTCTGCGCTCCGACCGGTGTCGCGACGCTCCTCTGTGTGAGACCCGCGCGCACGAGGGCGCGCCGGTTCATCCAGTTCCAGACCTCCAGCGGTCGCTTGAAGAACAGCCACGCCCCGACGATGGCTGCGATGACCACCGCGCCAGCGACCACAAGCATGACCGCCATTCCCGGCTTCATCGTTCGTTCCAGTCAGCAAACATGGGCAAGGCAGCTTGAGCCAGCGGAAGCAACTTTGTGCGTTGCTCCCTGTGCCCTGCGCGCTGTGCCATGACCCCTGTCCTCATGGCATTCTGAACGCGGCCGCCGCCTGGTTATACCCCACACCCGAGCCCACGAGCACCAGCAAGTCCCCCGAGTGCACCTTGCCCTTCGCGACGGCATCATCGAGGGCCATGGGGATGCACGCGGAGCCAGTGTAGCCCCACCTTTCCATGATCGTGTGCGTCTTCTCCATCGGGAGCCCGAGGTCGGCCATCACCAGCTCGATCGAGGGCTTGCGGACCTGGGTGAAGATGATCAGGTCGATGTCGGCGAGCTGGAAGCCCCCGGCCTTGGCCACCTTCCGGGTCAGACGTGGCCAACCTTCGTGGTTGATCTCGGGTGGGTAGCGGTCGAGTATCTTCACCGTGGTGCGGCCCGCCTGGACCGACTCCACAGTAGCCGGTTCAAAGGTGCCGCCGGAGTAGATCCCCCAGTGCCGGTGGTACTCCCCGCCGGCCTGGCTCGCCGAGGAGACGAAGCCGGGCGTCTCGCCTGGCTCGAGTACCGCCGCCCCGGCCCCGTCCCCGTAGAAGAAGACCATCGGGTCGTCGGGGCCGGTGAGCTTGTGCATGAGGTAGACCCCGACGACGAGGACGATGTTCAGCCCCGGGTTCGTTGCAATCATGCCGGCGCCGGCGGCCAGCGCCGTGGGGAACGACGCGCACGCGCACCCGACGTCGAAGGTGCCGGCGTTCTTGGCCCCCAGCTTGTGCTGCAGCACCACAGAGGTTGCCGGCGTGATGTAGTCGGGAGAGTCGGTGCCCAGGATGATGAGGTCTACGTCCTCCGGTTTCCGCCCCGCCCGCTCGATGGCCTGCCTGGCCGCCGGCAGGGCCACGTCCGAGGTGGCCCAGTCCTCCGGTGCCCACCAGCGGCTGGTGATGCCGCTCGATTCCTCCATCTTGTTGACGAACTCGGGCAGCGCCGAATCGAACCTCTTCCGCAGCTCATCGTTCGTCACCTCGCGTTTAGGGAGGTAGCGGCCGGTGGATACGATGTTCGCATGTCGTGCCATGTCATACCTCCACGCCCGTCTGTGAGCCGGGGAGCAGCAGCAGCGGTTCCCCTTCGCCTTCGAGTCGGTACGCGAGCAGGGTTGGTGCGCTCACGTTTCCTTCCCGGGCCCCGCATCCCGGCCACAGGTTTCGTCGCGGCGCGCGAAGCGTGCGGCGAGTTCCCCCTTCACCACCTTGCCGTAGGGCGTGCGGGGAAGCGACCCAACAAAGACGAACTCCTTGGGGATCTTGTACTTCGCGAGCGTGGTGGCGAGGAAGGACGCAAGCTCCTCGCCCGCTGTGGTCGCGTCGCCGCGCGTCACCACGAAGGCCACGCCGACCTCGCCCCACGTCTCGTGCCCGACGCCGACGACCGCCGCGTCCGCGACCGCCGGATGGAGTAGGAGCTCGCCCTCGATCTCTGCCGGATAGACGTTGACACCGCCCGAGATGAACATGTCCTTCTTGCGGCCGGCGATCGTGAAGAACCCTTCCTCGTCGCGCCGCGCCAGGTCGCCGGTGTGGAAGAAACCCTCCTCGTCGAGCGCCGCGGCGGTGGCCGCGGGGTTGTTCCAGTAGCCGGAGCAGACGTGCGGGCCCTTGAGCAAGAGCTCGCCCACCTCACCGGCCTCGACCTCGAGGCCCTCGGCGTCGATCAGCTTGGCTTGAGTGAACATCAGGGGACGCCCGATCGAGCCCTTTTTCCGCACCGAGTCCTCGTTCGACATGGCGAAGCAGTTGACCCCCACCTCGGTGAGGCCGTACCCCTGCCGAAACACCACCCCGCGTTTCTGGTACACCTCGATGATGTAAAGCGGCAGGGGCGCGCCGCCCGAGCCCAGCCATCGCACGTGCGAGAGGTCAACGGAGGCGAACTCGGGCGCCTCCATGAGGATCTTCCAGATGGTGGGGACGCCGAGGACGAGGGTGCAGCGCTCACTCTCGATTGTGTGCCAGATCTCGGCCGGATCGAAGCCGGCGTGCAACACGATGGTCCCGCCGATGGCGAAGATCGGCAAGAGGAACGCGCCCAGGCCGCCGGCGTGGTAAAGCGGGGTGAAGATCGGGGACACGTCGTCCTCGCGCAGTTGCCAGCATATGGCGGTGTTGTAGCCGTTCCAGGTGACCATTCGGTGCGGGACGATCACGCCCTTGGGCTTGCCCGTCGTGCCGCTGGTGTAGAGGAGACAGTAGGGATCTTCGGGGGAGACCGGCGTCCGGGGTCTGGGGTCCGGGATCCGCGAAAGAAGATCCGCAAGACGGGCGTCGGCTGGATCGACCGGGTCGTCGAGGGCGATCCAGTGGTCGAGGGAAGCGAAGTGTCGCAGTTCGCGGACGATCGCGGCAAACGCCCCGTCGTAGGCGAGGGCGCGCATCCCGGAGTCGCGTACGACGTACGCGAGCTCATGGGCTGTCAAACGGGTGCCGAGCGGCGCCAGGACCACGCCGCTCTTCCCGGCGGCGAAGAAGCAGTCGAGAAACTCGACGCGGTTGTTGGCCAGCAAGCCGATCCGGTCGCCCTTAGCCACGCCGAGGTCATGCCACACCGCGGCGGTCCGGCTGGCGCGCTCGTCGAGCTGGCGGTAGGTGAGGCGCTCGCCGGTGGGTATGAACACCAGTGCGGTCTTATCGGGGCTCAGCCGCGCCCGTTCGCCGAGCAGGTCACCGTGCAGCATTGCCACCTCTCGCCCTGCCAGGGGACAGGGGACGGCGGACAAGGAACAGGTGACCGGGGACCGGGGACGGCCGACCGACGACTGTGGACAGCGACACGGTGGGGGTGTCGGCATCCGGCGTTTCCCTTCCTGGTGCCCTGACCCCTGTCACCCCTCCTCGCGGCCCGGAGGATCGCACCGCTGAACCCATCGCGAAGGGAGGACCGAGCGTCACTGCGTGACCTCCAGCGCCTGCTGGAGCACTGCGAGGAGCTTGTTCGGGCACTCGAGCGGGGGAACGTGGCCACAGCCGGTAATTGTGAAGAGCTTTACATTTGACAGCGCGCCCTGCATGTGCTTCGCGTACTCGATCGGGACCAGGCGGTCCGAGGCGCCCCAGATCAGCCTGACCGGCACGGTGATCTCGTGGAGCTGGCTGTCGGAGAGGGTATACGCCTCTATGCTCGCGGCGGTGGCGGCGAAGCGGGCGAGCGGCCCCGTTCGTGCCTGGCGGACGATATCGTCGAGAACGAAGTCCGGCACCGGCGCTCTCTCCGGGTCCCTCGTCTGCGCGAGCGACTCGCGTGCCTCGGACCGGTTCTTGGGGAGAAGAAGGGCGCGCAGGTCAGGGCCCCTGATCGCGCCGCCGTCGATGCACACGGCCATCGCGACCCGTCCGGGATGACGGTGGGCGATGAGCATGGCGATCCAGGCGCCGAGGGAGTTGCCCACAAGCGTGACCCTGTCGGCGTTCGAGAGCGTGCCGATGACAGCCTCCGCGGCCTCGAGTACCTTACGCACCTCGATCGGGCCACTCACCGGTGCGCTCGCGCCGTGACCGGCGAGGTCGGGCACGATGAGCCGGTGGGTCTTGGCCAGCTCACGCGCGACCCGGAACCACGTCCCGGCCTGGCCGCCGGCGCCGTGGAGCAGGACCAGCACCGGACCGTCGCCGCCGACAAAGGCGACCTGACGGCCGACCGGAGTCGCAACCGCGACCCGCTTCATACCGGCGACACGCAGCGCCAGCCGGGTCTGCCAGCCAAACACGGTCAGCGGCCGGAAGCGCAGCATCCACCCGACCCACACGCCGGCCAGCGCCACCACGCCGAGCAACGCAATCAGCGCGACCATCCTTGCCCGCATCTCCTATCTATTCCCTGTTGCCCTTTTCCTCGCCGTCTGTCCTAAGGCATCCTGAACGCCGCCCCCGCCAGGTTGTAGCCCACGCCCGAGGCAATAAACACGGCCAGGTCGCCGGGATGGAGCTTGCCCTTCTCGCGAGCATCGTCGAGTGCCATCGGGATGCAGGCGGATCCGGTGTAGCCCCACGTTTCCATGATGGTGTGGGTTTTCTCCATTGGGATCCCGAGGTCGGCCATCACCAACTCGATCGACGGCTTGCGCACCTGCGTGAAGATGATGAGATCGATGTCCTTCAGCGCAAAGCCCCCCTCGCTTGCAACCCTGCGGGTCAGTCGCGGCCAGGCCTCGTGGTTGAGCTCCGGCGGGTAGCGGACGAGGATCTTGGGCGTGGTGCGGCCCGCCTTAACCGATTCCACGGTGGCGGGCTCGAAGGTGCCACCGGAGTAGATTCCCGAGTGGCGGTGGTATTCGCCGCCGGCCTGGCTGGCCGAGGAGACGAAGCCGGGCGTGCCCCTTGGCTCGAGGACCGCCGCGCCGGCCCCATCACCGTAAAAGAAAATCATCGGGTCGTTGGGGTCGGTGAGCTTGTGCATGAGGTAGACGCCAACCACAAGCACCGTCTTGAGGCCAGGGTTGGTGGCAATCATCCCCGCCCCGATCGCGAGAGCGGTGGGGAACGAGGCACAGGCACAGCCGACATCGAAGGTGCCCGCGTTCTTCGCGCCGAGCTTGTGCTGGAGCACGACCGAGGTGGCAGGGGTGATGTAGTCGGGGGAGTCGGTGCCGAGGATGATGAGGTCCACGTCCTCCGGTCTGCGCCCGGCGCGCTCCACGGCCTGTTGGGCGGCGGGGAGCGCCACGTCGGAGGTGGCCCAATCGTCGGGCGCCCACCAGCGGCTCTTGATCCCGCTGGAGGCCTCCATCTTGTCGACGAACTCGGGCACGACGGGATCGAACCGCGCCCGCAGCTCGTCATTCGTCACTTCGCGTTCGGGCAGGTACCGGCCGGTGGAAACCATGTTGGCGAAGCGTTCCATGTTCACCTCACTGATACCGGCGAGACGTCAGAGGGCAAAGGGAGGAGCAAGACCCTGTTTGGTTCCGTCGTTGCTTTGCCCGCTTGCCTGTCGCCGTGTTCTTTCCTTCACGTCCCGAGTACGAGCCCGCCGTCCACCGAGATCACCGCGCCGTGGACGAACGAAGCCGCGTCGGATGCAAGCCAGAGGTAGGTGTTGGCGATGTCCTCGGGCTTGCCCATGCGGCCGAGGGGCGTGTGCGCCACCATCCCCTCGATCACCTTCTCGGGCATGGAGGCGAGGATCTCGGTGGCGATGAAACCCGGTGCCACCGCGTTGACCCGGATCTTGTACCTGCCGAGCTCGCGCGCCCACGTCTTGGTCATGGTGATCAGCCCACCCTTGGTGGCGGAGTAGTTGGTCTGGCCAAAGTTTCCATACAGGCCAACCACCGACGAGGCGTTGAGGATCACCCCACCACCGGCCTTGATCATGTGCGGCACCACCGCGCGGGTGCACAGGAACACGCCCTTGAGGTTGACGTTGATCACGGCGTCCCACGCCTCATCGCTCATCGTCGCGGAGACCGCGCTGTCCTTCCACTTGACGAGCTGAGCGTCGCGCACGATCCCGGCGTTGTTGATGAGCACGTCAATGCGCCCCCATCGTGCGACGACGGTCTCAGTGGCAGAGGCAACCGATCCACCGTCAGCCACGTTCACCTTCACAAAGAGCGCCTCGCCGCCCGCTGCCTCGAGCTCCCTCACGAGCTCGTCGGCCTTGGCGTCGCTCACGTCCCACGCCGCGACCCTGGCACCTTCCTGGGCGAACCGGCGAGCGGTGGCCCTGCCGATCCCGGCCGCGGCCCCGGTCACGATGACGACCTTACCCTTCAGTCCAGTTTCGATGGACACACGCGCCTCCCTCATTGCTGTGCTGGACCTTGGTCCCGGACTGGTTATCCCGGTTCCCGGACCCCTGCTTGTTTCGGGGCAGGGCGGGGGTTCGGACCCCTGTGCCCTGCGCCCGGTCCCTTGCTGCTAGAAGGACCACCTCACGCCGAGCTGGATCTCTCGCGCCGGCAGCGTCGCCGAGTACTTGCCGAACAGCGGGTTGGGCACGTACGCGCCCGTCGGGTTGGCGATCGTCGGGCCCGAAAGGTACTGGCCGGAGTTGATCGAGTTGACGTCGTAGTTGACGGTGTTGAAGATGTTGAAGGCCTCTGCAATGATCTCGAGCCTGCCCGCGCTAGAAATCGAGATGCCCTTGGTCACGCGCAGGTTGACCTGGCGGAACACAGGCCCGTCCTCGGCATTTCGTTGCACGCCAGGGGCTCTGTCTGAGTTGAAGCTGTCGCCGTTGTAGTCGTACCCCAGCCGCTTGGTCCACGGCTGGCCCGAACCGTACTCGACTATCGGCGCCACCGTGAGGCCCCACACCAGGTTGAACACTCCGGACACCACCACGTGATAGCGCTCGTTGGACTGGCTGCGGCCCCACTCTCCCTCTGGGTTTGCCGGGTCGTTGGGGTAGCCGGCGGTGTACACGGGGCTGAAGTCGTCGGACAGGTTCTTCTTGTCCGCGAAGGTGACCGATGCGGTCAGGAGGTGCCCGCCTTTGAGCGTGCCGTTGAGGCTGAACACCAACGCCTTGTACTCCGAGTGGCCATCGTTGGTGTAGGTGTTGATGTTCGCGTAGGCGGCGTTCGGCCGCAGGTGGGTGGCGTTGCCGCTCCAGTTCACGTCGCGGATGAAGATCTCGTCGTGGCCCTTGTCGTAAACCGCCTCGGTGTCGAAGAAGAGGTTTGAACTGCCCAACCGCGTCGTCCATCCCAAGGTGGCCTGGTCCGTGTAGGGATTCTCGTAGTCGTTGGCGAGCAGCGAGATCGACGGCGGCAGCGCGATCCCGGTGGTGGTCAGGTGGTTGGGATCCAGCCAGGTCGAGGGCGGGAGGCCGAACAGGATTCCGCTGACCCGCGTGTAGAGCTTGCGCCCCGTGACGCCGTTCTGCTGCAGCTCGCCGAACGCGGGGACGAGCAGGAAACGACCGACGAAGCGGCCTACGCCGCCGCGGAGCAGGTTATGCCCGTCACCGGCCACGTCCCAGGAGAAACCGAGGCGCGGCTGGTAGTTGTTGGTGTCGCGCTTGCGGCCGTTGGGGACGAGCGGGTGATGAAAGTCGGGGTTGTTGCCGTTGGTGTCGAGGTCCCAGCGCAGCCCGTAGGTCAACGTGAAGTTCGACGCCGCCCGCCAGTCGTCCTGGATGAACACCCCCCAGATGTCAGTGCTGAGGTTGACATCCGCGGAGCCGACGCCGTATAGGTATTCGATCGGGAGGGCGCGGGTGTCGTTCAGATAGACGATCGTCCCGTTCTGAAAGGCGGGGATGCTGGATTCCTCCTTCACGTGCTGGAAGGAGAGCCCCATCTTCCAGTCGTGCTTGTTGCCGTAGAGGCGAGCGGTGTCGCGGATCTCCCACTGGGTGCCGTCGCCAACGATGTCGCCCGTGGTGTTGGTGCCGGTCTTGAGCGTGTTGCCCACGGAGAACCATTCTTCCGGGGCGGTCGAGTTGGTGGGCTCTTCGTACTTGCGCCTGCCGACCTGGAAGCGCAGCTCGTTCAGGTAGTTGGGGCTCGGGATGAGTGTGTGCTCGAGGGTCAGGTTCCAGTTGTCGCGGTTGAGCTGGTTCCCCCACGACTGGTCAGAGACGCCGCCGACGTGGAAGTTGTCCTCCCGGTAGCGCTCGTAGGTGAATTTCGCCGAGACACGCTGGCTGTCGGAGAACGAGTGATCGATGCTGCCGAATGCGAGCGCCTGATCCCACGGGTGGGGCACGTCCTTCGCCTGCGAGGCGAAGGCGCCGCCCGGACGGAAGAGCAGCGGGACGTCATCGGTCTTCACGTACTCGGTCGACACGAAGAAGTGCGTCTTGTCCTTCTCGATCGGCCCACCGAGAGTGAAACCGTACTGCCCGCGGTCGTAGGGGAGGTCACCCTGCTCGAGGGCGCCGCGGGCTCGCAGGCTATCGGCGCGGTAGTAGCCAAAGGCCGTTCCTGACAGGTCGTTGGTTCCTGAGCGGGTGACGATCGAGAGCGCGCCACCAGCGGAACCACCGATCTCGGTATCGAAGCGGTTGTTGATCACCCTGAACTCGCGAATCGCGTCCAGGGAGAAACGCGCCCGCGCCAGGCCCAGCGCCGGGTCGGTGAAGTCCACGCCGTCGACCATGATCGTGGCCTGCGAGGCGTTGCCAGCCGAGCCGATATTTGGGCCGTTGGTGATGAAACGGTAGCCGCCGCGCTCGCGCTCGACGCCGGGCGCAATGAACGCCAGTCGTTCGAAGTCGCGATCCGGCACGGGTAGTTGCTGGATCTGCTCCGGGACGATGTTGGTGGAGGAATCGGTCTTGACCACATCCACGAGCGGCGCCTCGGCGGTCACGGTCACCGCCTCCGCCTTGGCCTTGGCGAGCTGCATCACGGCGTTGATCCGAAGCACCTGGCCGACCCGGAGCTGGAGGTTCTCCTCGGAGACCGGCACGAACCCTTCGAGTTCGAGGCGGACGGTGTACGTTCCCGGCGGCAGCGCGGCAAAGCGCGCGACGCCCGCAGCGTCGGTCGGCAGCGTCCGTGCCAGGCCGGTGGCGGGGTTCGTGAGCTTGGCCGTCACGCCGGGCAACGGCAGCTTGCCGGCGTCCGAGACCTGCAGCTCGATCTCCCCGTTGTTGACCTGCGCCCTGACCGGTCCCGCCACCAGCACGGCGAGTAGACAGGCGGCGGCCAAGGGCACGGCCGGCCACAGCCAGGTGCGTTGCCTGCGAAACAATCGGATCCCCATTGTCTCCTCCCGGGCGCAGACGCGCCCTATCTCCGTTCGAGAAATGCAAAGCTCCGAAGCCCCGGCCCACGCTGGGCTCGTTCAAAGGTCACGCCGTCACTCCTCGGCCGGGCCCGGCTGGATCGTTGCCGTCCCTGTCCCCCGCAGCATCCCGTGGCGCAGGATGTCGGCGATTTCGGCCACCACCTGGTCCGTGTTCTTCCCGAAGTGGTTTGGCACTCCGAACAGGATCTCGACTGCGAAGTAGTTGAGGAAGAAACGGCTTGCCAGCATGACCGCGGAGAGCGGCGAGACCCCCGGGCGCAGGCGGTGGTCCTTGGCCTCGGCCACGTGGTGGTCGGCCATGAAGCTCTCGAACCGTCTCGCCATCTCGGAGTAGAACTTGCGGATGTGGAGGCCTTCGAACTCGACCACGTCGACGTAGATGAGCGCGACGTACCGCCGGTACTGGCTCACGCTCTCGCGCGACGCACGACCGAGGTCCTCGAGGTTGTCCGGGAACGTGCCGCTCGCGAGCGCCTTGTTGAACGCTAAGTCTGGGCTGTCGATGGCGGCCCAGTAGCGGTCGAGGAGGATGCGGAAGAGAGTCTCCTTGTCGGGAAAGTGGTGGTAGACGTTGCCCGTCGAGACGCCGGCGCGGGCCGCGATCTCGCGCATGCTGGTCGCCCGATAGCCCTGGGTCGAGAAGAGGTGGAGCGCGGCCTCGAGAACCTGGTCGCGGCTGCGCTGGGATTTCTCCGTCTGATTCATAAACCGATCGTTCGGTTTGTTAATTTACCGCACGTTTCCATTTTGTCAAGAGGTGGTCAGATTATTACGGTTTTACGGCTTCGTAGAGCTCCACCGCAGCCGCTGCGAGGCGCTTCGGCGTCCACAGCGCACGGGCGCGGCTGGATGCGACATCCCCGGCCGCCTTGCAGCGGACGGGATCACGGGCCCAGAAGGCCAAAGCGACGGCGAGGGCGGCCGCGTCCCCGGCCGGATACAGCTCGCCGGTCACCCCGGGTTGGACCAGGTCGCGGACGCCAGGCAGGTCGGCCGCGATGCTCGGAACGCCGCACGCCGAGGCTTCGGCGATCGCCCGGTGGGCGTGGTCGGAGCCGGCGGCCGGGAAGACGAAGAGGTCCATGGCCGTGTAGAGGTCCTCCAGGCCCTGCTCGACGTACCCTGCAAAGGTGAGACGGTTCTCAATACCCAGCGTCCGCGTGAGCTTTCTCAGAGCCGGCTCGGCGGGGCCCTTGCCGATGATCATCCCGTGCACGCCCGGCGTGGCGGCCAGGCCCCGGATGAACAGGTCGTGCCCGCGCCCGCGGTCGAGCTTGCCGATGCAGCCGGCGACGAAGGCATCCGCGGCGATGCCCAGGCGCCCGCGTCCCGCGTGACGGGAACCACCGGCGAGGAAGCGGTCCTCCAGGGCGACCGGGAGCACACCCGCCGGCACGGCGCGGAGACCGGGCAGGCGCCGGATGGCCGCGTTCATCTCGGCGCTTGCCAGGCCGACCCCGCGTAGACCGCGGAAGAGCCAGCGGTGGTAGGGGTCCGGCCGCAGGTGGCCGAAGTGATGAATTCCGCGGATGAGCGGCAGCGGCGAGCCCTTGAGCGCCTGGCGCGCGATGAGGTGGTCGTGCGGGAGGTGGACATGGACCAGGTCGAAGCCGGAGGCCAGCTCGCGCACCCGGGCGATCGCGGCGCGGACGTCACCGAGCGTGCGCTCCTTGGCGAGGACGGGGAGGCACCACTCGAGCCCCTTCAGGCGGGCTTCGAGGTTGCGCCCCGGCCTGTAGGCGAACGCACACTCCACCCGGGCAGCGCGCAGCGCCTCGGCCAGCTGCAGGGCGGTCGCGGCAGCTCCGGTCCAGCGGTCGGCGGCGACCAGTTGCAGGACCCGCATCGGTGCAATAGTAGCCGACTGCCGTCAGCGCGCAGTTCTGTGCTAGCCACTCTGTTCCATAGCTGTAGCCTGTAGCCTGAAGCCTGTCTCTCCTGCGTGCTAGCATGCTCCCGGAGGCTGCCATGGCGGTTGACCCGCAGTTGCTGGAGATCCTCGTCTGCCCGACCTGCAAGGCCGATGTCGAGCCTGATGCCCCTTGCGCCGGGCACCTGCGCCATGCTGGTCGAGCGCTACCGCGAGAAGTTTCGCGACGAGGTGCCCGAGGTGCACGAGGGGTTGCGCTGCACGAGCTGCCGGAAGGTCTACCCGATCGTGAGCGACATCCCGGTGATGCTGGTGGACGAGGCGCTCCCCGCCGAGGGGTGAGGGTCATTGCCGGAGGAGTATCCCGACCGCGCACGGCGGGCCCGGGCGCTGGCCGCAGGCGCGATAGTGGCGTCCGCCGCCACCTCGTCGCGGCTCGGCATCGCAAACCCTTTGCTCGTGGTCGCCGCGTTCGCCTCCTGGCGTGCGTGGCACATCGGGGCACTGCGCGGGCGGCCGATGGCCCGGCCGCTGCTGCCGCCCCTGGTGCTCTTCGCCGTTGCCTCGCTGGTTTCGGTCGTGTTCTCCCTCGATCCGCTCGAGAGCGCTGACAAGCTGCCCCGGCTGCTCGTGCTGCTGCTGGTCCCGCTCTCGGCCGCCCTCGTGGACGAGGTGTGGTGGCGGCGGCTGGTCGCGTCGTTTGCCGTGGTGACCACGGTGCTGGCCGTGTGGGGGATCGCGCAGTACCTGCTGGGGGCGAGGGATCTCGATCACCGAATCCAGGGGCCGATGTCCCATTACATGCTCTTCGCGGGCTGGGTGCTGCTCGGCTCCTCCGTCGTGCTGGCCGATCTGCTTCTGAACCCGCGCCGGAGGGTGTGGCTGCTCGTGCCGCCTGCCATCCTCGGGCCGGTCGCGTTGCTCCTGTCGTACACGCGCAACGCCTGGGTGGGCCTCACCGCCGGGCTGCTGCTGCTCGCAGCGGTGTGGCACCGGCGGTTGCTCCTGCTCTACCCCGTGGCCGCCCTGGCGATCTGGCTGGTCTTCCCGAGGCCGGTCCTGGACCGGGTGATCTCGATCTTCGACCTGCGGCAGGCCGCCAACTACGACCGCGTCTGCATGACGATCTCGGGCCTGCAGATGGTGCGGGACCACCCGATCACCGGTGTCGGTCTCGCCATGGTCGAGCGTACGTACCCGCTCTACCGGCGGGACGACGCGCCTCGCTGGAGCGTCCCTCACCTCCACAACAACGTCGTACAGATCGCGGCGGAGCGCGGCCTGCCCGCTCTTGTCGCCTACCTGTGGTTCATCGGGGCGTTCTTCACCGTGACGTGGCGTGCTCTGCCGCGGCTCGCCGGCGAACGCCGCGCAGCTGTGGGTGCGACGCTCACCACCGTGCTCGCGATCACCGTGGCAGGGATGTTCGAGTACAATTTCTGGTTCGCCGTGATCCAGTACCCGACGCTCGTGCTCATGGGGGCCGGGGCCGGCCTCACCGAGGAGGAAGCGTGAACGCCCGCATCTGGGGAGTGGGTGAGCTTGTCCGCGAGATCAACGCGGCGCTCGCGGGCGCTTTCGGGGAGGTCTGGGTCAAGGGGGAGCTGTCCGGCGTCAAGGTGGCCTCTTCCGGGCACAGATACTTCCAGGTCAAGGACACGGAGGGCCAGCTCTCGTGCGCGATGTGGGCACAGCGTGCGGACCGCCTCCGCTTCAAGCTCACCGATGGCCTGGCCGTGCTCCTGCGAGGCAGCCTCGAGGTCTACGCGCAGCGCGGGAGCTTGCAGCTCATCGTCAGCGAGGTCACGCCCCAGGGGATCGGGGAGCTGCAGCTCGCCTTCGAGCAGCTCAAGGCCAAGCTTGCCGCCGAGGGGCTCTTCGCCCCGGAGCGCAAGCGAGAGCTCCCCACGCTTCCCCAGAGGATCGGCCTGGTCACTTCGGCGAGCGGCGCCGCCGTGCGAGACGTGCTCAAGGTGCTCTCGCGCTGGGAGCACCTCTCGGTCCTGCTCGTCCCGGTGCGCGTGCAGGGCAAGGGCGCCGAGGGGGAGATCGCGCGTGCTGTGCGCTACCTCGGTCGCTCGGGCAAGGCCGACATCGTGCTGGTGGTGCGCGGCGGGGGTTCGCTCGAGGACCTCTGGGCGTTCAACGAGGAGATCGTGGCGCGGGCAATCGCGGCTTGCGAGGTTCCCGTGGTGAGCGGCGTGGGTCACGAGGTGGACTTCACGATCGCTGACTTTGTCGCCGACGTGCGTGCGGCAACCCCCACCCAGGCCGCGGAGATGGTCGTCGCGCGGCTCGAGGAGCAGCAGCGGCGCGTCGACACGGCACGCCAGGGGCTGGCCGCACTCTTCGGCCGGAAGCTGGACCGGGCCCGGCTGCGCCTGCACGCCCTGGAAGGGGCCCGGGGGCTCGCGCGGCTGCCGTCGCGCCTGCGTGAGCTGGACCAACGGCTGCGCCGCCTGGAGGCGCTGCCGCAGCTGCTGCGCGCGCTGGTGGCTGGACGCCATCGCCGGGTGGACGGGGCCAGCTCCCGTCTCTACCACTGGCCTGTGCGGTTCGGGGCGCCGCGTCTTCGCGAGCTGGTCACGGTCCGGATGTCGGTGGCCGGCGAGCGGCTGCGCTCGCTCCTCGGGCGGCGGCGGCTCGGGCTGGCGGCGCTCGAGCGCGCGCTCGGTGCGCTGTCGCCGAGAAAGGTCCTGGAGCGCGGGTACTCGATCACGACCCGCGAAGGGGAGGCGCGCCCGCTGCGCGACGCCTCGCAGGTGCTGAGCGGAGAGCGACTGGTCACGACGCTTGCGCGCGGGCAGGTGCGCTCGCTCGTGGTGGGCCGCCAGGGCGAGCAGGGGTCGCTCTTTGAAGCGCCGGGCACCGGGCACCGGGGACCGGGCTCCGATGGCCGGTCTCGCGTCGGCACAGCCGAGCGTCGCTCGGACCCCGGATCCCGGACCCCGGACCCCGGTTCAAGCAGGGAGGAGCCATGACGAAGGAATCTTTCGAGCAGGCGCTGGCCGAGCTTGAAGAGGTGGTTGCGAAGCTCGAGGACGAGAGCGTGGGCCTCGAGGAGGCGCTCAAGCTCTTCGAGCGCGGCGTGAAGCTGGCCAAGCGCTGCCGCACGCAGCTCGAGGGCGTCGAGCGGCGCGTCGAGCAGCTCCTCGCCGAGGCCGCAAACGGGGAGGAGCCCAGGACCGCGCCTTTCACCCCCGAGGAGGGATGAAGGTGGACCTGCAGGCCCTTCTGGCGGAGGAGAGGGAGCGCATCGACGCCGCCCTCGACCGCCTGCTCCCGCCGGCCGACGCCTGGCCGGCGCGGCTGCACGAGGCGATGCGTTACGCGGTGTTCGGCGGCGGCAAGCGGGTGAGGCCGGTCCTCGTGCGGGCCTCGTGTCGGGCTACCGGCGGCGACCCGGAGGCCGTTATTGAAGCGGCCTGCGCCCTGGAGCTGGTACACACGTACTCCCTGATCCACGACGACCTGCCGGCGCTCGACAACGACTCCCTGCGGCGCGGCCGTCCCACGGTGCACGTGGCCTTCGATGAGCCGCTGGCGATCCTTGCAGGCGACGCCCTGCTCACCGAGGCCTTCGCGGTCCTCGGCCGCTTCCCCGCCGGCGACGGCTTTGCGGGCCGGCGCGCGGCGGCGTGCCGGGTGGTGGCGGAGGCCATCGGCTCGAAGGGCATGGTCGGAGGGCAGGTGGAGGACCTGGAGGCGACCGGAGGAGTGCCCGACGCGGCCCGGCTCGACATGATCCATCGCGCGAAGACCGGCGCCCTGATCGGCGCGGCCGTCGAGCTGGGTGTCCTCTTCGCCGGGGTGGACGGCGCCCACCGGGAGGCGTTCGCCCTCTTCGGCTCGCGCCTGGGCCTCCTGTTCCAGATCGCGGATGATATCCTTGACGTCACCGGTTCGGCGGAGAGCCTCGGAAAGAGCCCCGGGAAGGACGCAGCGGCGGGGAAGCTCACGTACCCGGCGGTGTACGGTCTGCAGGCCGCGCGCCGGAAGCTCGAGGCGCTCTCGCACACGCTGATGGTCGAGGCCGAAGGGCTCGAGGGGAGCGGCGGAACCCTGGGCGCCATGGTGAGCTACGTGGCCCGCCGGGATCGGTAGGGGGCACATGGGGATGCTGGAGACGATCGCGAGCCCGGCCGACCTGCGCCGGCTGCCCGAGGAGGAGCTTCCGGAGCTCGCCGAGGAGCTGCGCCGTTTCCTCGTCTCATCGGTCAGCCAGACAGGCGGGCACCTGGCGTCCGGCCTCGGGGCGCTCGAGCTGACCCTCGCCCTTCACTACGTCTTCGACACGCCGCGCGACCTGCTGGTTTGGGACGTGGGCCACCAGTGCTACCCGCACAAGGTGATCACCGGGAGGCGCGACCGGTTCCACACGCTGCGCACCTATGGTGGGATCTCCGGGTTCCTCAAGCGGGAGGAGAGCGAGTACGACGCCTTCAACGCGGGCCATGCCTCCACCTCGATCTCGGCGGCGCTGGGCATGGCCGCGGCGCGCGACATCAAGGGCGAGGACTACCACGTCGTTGCGGTGATCGGCGACGGCGGCCTCACCGGCGGGATGGCGATGGAAGGCCTCAACCAGGCCGGTTACCTCGGCCGCAGGCTCATGATCATCCTCAACGACAACGAGATGTCGATCTCGCCCAACGTGGGGGCGATGCAGGGCTACCTCAACCGCATCATCCACGGCCAGCCCTACCGGCGCCTGAAGGACGAAGTCGAGCGCTTCCTCCTGTCCATCCCCAAGGTCGGTGAGGGCATGCTCAAGCTCGCCAAGCAGGCCGAGCAGATGGCAAAGCAGCTCGTCGTGCCCGGGCTCCTCTTCGAGGAGCTGGGCTTCAAGTACGTGGGACCGATCAACGGCCACTCCATCCCGCAGCTCCTCGCCACGTTGCGGGAGTACAAGGACAGCAACCACCCGGTGCTAGTCCACGTTGTCACGCGCAAGGGCAAGGGCTGGGAGCCTGCCGAAGCCGACCCTGTCTTCTGGCACGGCGCCACCCCGTTCTCCGCGGAGACGGGCGAGGTTGCCAAGAAGAAGCCCGGCCCTCCGTCCTACACCAAGGTGTTCGCCCAGACCCTCACGGAACTCGCAAGGAAGGACCCGCGCATCGTGGCCATCACCGCCGCGATGCCCGAGGGCACCGGCCTCGATCACTTCGCCAGGGAGATCCCGGAGCGCTTCTTCGACGTGGGGATCTGCGAGCAGCACGCCGTCACGTTCGCGGCCGGTCTCGCCACCCGCGGCCTGCGCCCGGTGGTGGCGATCTACTCCACGTTCCTCCAGCGGGCATACGACCAGATCTTCCACGACGTCTGCCTGATGCACCTCCCGGTTGTGTTCGCCCTGGACCGGGGCGGGCTGGTGGGGGCGGACGGGCCCACCCACCACGGGGCGTTCGATCTCTCCTACCTGCGCGTGTACCCGGAGATCCTGGTGATGGCACCGAAGGACGAGGACGAGTTGCGCCACATGCTCGCCACCGCGCTGGCGCACAACCGCGCCTCGGCCGTCCGCTACCCGCGCGGCAGCGGTTACGGCGTTCCGATGGACGGGCCGCCGCGCCCGCTCCCGATCGGGAAGGCGGAGGTGCTGCGAAGCGGCAAGGATGGCTTGGTGTGGGCGATCGGCACCCTGGCCACCGATGCGCTGCAGGCGGCCCAAAGGCTGGCGACCGAGGACGGCCCCGATATCACGGTGGTCAACGCCCGGTTCGTCAAGCCTCTGGACGTCGAGCTGCTTTCCGCCCAGCTCCGGCCCGGCGCACGGCTGATGACGGTGGAGGAGAACGCGCTGGCGGGCGGCTTCGGGTCGGCGGTGATGGAGGCGGTGGCAACGCTCAAGGTGCCGGACGTGACGGTCGAGTGCCTGGGCATCCCGGACGAGTACCAGCCGCAAGGCACGCAGGAGATCCTGCGCGCGCGCCTGGACCTGGACGTCGAAGGGATCATGCGCCGCGCGAAAGCGTTCTTCCCGCAGGTCGTCGCAGGGCCGCAGCGGCTTCGCCGCCCGTTCAGCTGACCCTCAGCCCAGTCGCTTGGTTCCACCAGGCCGGTGTGGGTCGGTCAAGAGGATGCCAGCCGCGATGGCGGTTACGGTGAGCCGGCGACCGTCTTCTGAAAGCCGCCGTTGACCCCGAAGATCGTCACACCCCGGTTCTCGAACAGAGGTGTCAGCAGTGCGTTCCACCTCCGGAAGTTCGCGAGGTTGCCGCCGGCGTACGTCCCGCGCTCCAACTCTCCCACGTACACCAGCGCGACGTGGTACCGCACCAGGGCGGCTGCCACCGTGCCCTGGCTAGCCGCGGTGTAGATGGTCTCGACGTCGTTCTTCCGCCTGTTGATCTCGCTCCAGCGCTGCCCGCGCTGGAAGACGTGGTAATCCCAGCCGAGCACGATTGGGAGCCCGGTGTTCATGCTGACGCGGCCGAACTCCTGGTAGGAGGGCCCGTACGCTTCAACGAGCGCCGGAACGCCGGGCACGTTGTGGTTCAACCAGTTCAGTGCCGCCAACTCCTCCGGCGCGCGGCCCTGCAGGTAGGCCATGCCGTCGAGGGTGAAGCGCGGGCCCTCGGTGTGACGGCAGCGGAGCTCGCCGAACGCGCCGGAGAACGAGGTGAAGAGGGTAACCGCGAATGCGCCACAGACCGTGCCCTGCCAGACGCGTGTCCAGACCCCCGGTTTCTCTGCGGGCCGCAGAAGCTCCCCGACCACCACGGAGCCCGCCAGCCCGAGAAGGATCCACGCCTCCAGGTAGAACTTGAAGACCGTGTTCATGCGGTCCCACACGAACACGAGCTCGCAGCCGGCGATCAGGGCCATCGCGAGGGTCGAGAGCAGCAGCGGGAACCTGGTTCGCTCCGGCGTCCTGCGGTTGAGGGCCAGGGCGAGCCCGAAGGCGGTCAGTGTGAGGGCAAAGGTCCGTATCGAAGGCGCCTGGCGCAGCGAGAACGAGGCAAGCGCAGGGAGGTCGAGCAACGAGAGCAGCAGCCCTGCGGCGGCGACGCCCATCGCGAGCCGCTGCCCGCGCGTGAGCCGCCGGCCTTCTTGCGCCAGCATGCCGCGCCAGACCTTGAAGAGGAACGGCACCACGAGCAGCAGGAACAGGCCGAAGATCGTGAGGACATCGCCCGGACGCGCAAACGGCCCACGCTCCAGCCCCCACTGGCTCTTCGGCGGCGTGAAGTGCGTCCAGAACGGGCGGTAGGCGAGGAGTGCGCCACCGACGATCACGCCCGCCGGGAACAGAGCCTTCGTCACGAGCCTGCGCAGGGAGCGCCCGCCGCCGCCGTGTGCCTGGTGCACCAGCCAGTCGGTGCCGAGTGCGGCAAGCAGCAGTCCGATCGAGGCCGGCATGCTCCAGCCGTTGGTGACGGTGATGGCTCCCAGCGTGAGCGCGCAGAGCGCCAGGAGCGTGAGCGTGGCGAGTCGCGGGCGCTGCGGGGTGGGCCCTGCGCGCCTCCCCACCCAGAGCAGGACCAAGGCCACAAAGGCGACGGTCCACGGCAGCACGAGCACGTGGGCGTGCAGATCGCCGAAGACAAAGCTCCAGAAAGGGAACTCGTTGATGGTGCCCGGGATGACCCGTGAGGTCGCCCAGAAGTAGTCGAAGTTGATCGCCCTCCGGGCGAGAACTTCGCGCACCCCCGAGAGGTTGCCTGTGAAAAGCGTGAGGCCGGCCGCGATCGCACCCGGGCGCCAGCTGCCGCCGAGCAGCGCGCCGGCCGCGAAGAGCGCTGCAGCGGTGAGGGCGGCCGCGAGTGCGATCCCCAGGTTGAACATCACGGCCGGCTGGATCGCCAGTGCTTTTCCAGCCGCCGCCACGGTGAAGTGCCCGAAGTAGGTGTACGAGAGCGGCGAGCCGGCAAACCAGGGCTCCGGAGGGGGCAGGGCGGTGCTCCGGTAGAGCACGTTGAGGAACGAGAAGTCCATCGGCTTCTCGCCCCAGAAGATCTCGGGGTTGAGGGTACGCAAGGCGAGGAAGAACGCGAAGGTAAGCCACACCACGCCCTCGGTGCCGAGCAGCTCCGCTCGCGGCACGGGAAACTCGCGCCTCCGTCGGTAGGCGAGCCAGCCCGCCCCGCACAGCAGCACCACGGTCGCCAGCAGGAGCGGCCGGTCGAAAGGCAACCCGGCCACGCTGACCGCCAGCCACGGGACGTAGGCGAAGAGCAGAACCCCGATCACCTTTGCGAACGCGTAGAGGCCGGCCCGCGGCGGCAGCAGCTCCTGGACCACGGCGAAGGCGGCGAGGCCGAGCAGCTCCACGAGGAGGGCGCACAAAAGGATGGCAAGGAGCGAGGAACGCACCGTTCCGGCGGCCTCGCCCTGGGCGGGTACGGGACCGCCCGCCCGGGCGAGCAGGAGGTCGTTCCTCGAAAGCGGACGGGAGGGGAGGCCGTGCGTGACCGCGCTCTCGATCGCGGCGGTGCTCATGTGGCTGGTGTTGCGGAAGATCACCGCCTTGGGGTGGTCGTAGACCGAGAATGACTCATCGGCGAGCTCGTCGGGCAACTCGATCCCGGCGAGGCCGGGGCGAGAGGCCACGTCCTTGACCAGCGCGTAGCCCAGGTCGCCCGCGAAGAGCAGGCGAAGGTAATTGATGGTGAGCGGGTACTTCTCGGGCGCACGGGTGACCGCGCCGTAGATCCGCTTGGTCTGGAACACCAGGTAGTCCGCGTCGGCAAGCTCACGTGCCAGACGAGCGACCTTGCCCGGCCCGTCCGGTTCGTAGTACGGAAAGGCAAGGACGCGAAAGCTCCCCGGGTCACCCGCAGACAGGGGCAGGGGAAACCCCTCGTCCCACTCCTGGCTCAGGACCTTGGAGCTCGGCGGGACGTGCTCGTAGAACCAGGACGAGGCGCTGACCGAGGCGTGCGGCCGGGTGTAGATGGAGAGGAACGCGAGCAGGTAGAGCGCGGTGCCCGCCACCACCGTGGCGCGGGCCCACCGCCCGACGCGGGAGCGCTCGGCCCAGACGTGGAGCCAGGCGGCACCCCAGAGCACGACGACCGGGTAGATCGGCAGCAGGTAGCGTGGGAACTTCACGTCGAAGGAAACGATGAGCGCGAAGGTCGGCACCACCCAGGCCAGCAGGATCCAGTCGGTGGCCGGGATCCTTCCAAGTTTGGTGCGCACGCGCCGGACCGTGCCCACCAGGGCCGCGAGGCCCAGCAGCGGCCCCATCCCCCACAGCGCCATCTCGCGCAGGTCGTAGAGGAGCTTGGGCACGCCGACGTACTGCGTGGTGTAGGGGACGAGGCCCGCGTTCCGCACCATGCGGCCCTGCTCGAGGATGTCGTGGAGGAACGCGCGGGCATCGAGCAGGGCATACGGTTGGGCGGCGGCAAACGCCGCCAGACAGCATCCTGCGGCGAGGCCCAGGCCGATCATCGGGCGCCTGAGCTGCCTCTCCCGGCGCCAGCGGATGAGCGCTGCGACGCCGAGCGGGAGGACGAGCGGCAGCGCGCTGAACTTCGTCGCCAGGGCGAGGCCGATCGCCATGCCAGAAGCCGCGAAGTCGCGCGGCCTGCCGTGCTCGACGGTCCCGACCGTGAAGGCGAGCGCTGCCAGCACGAGGAAGGTGAGAGCGACGTCGTTGGTGGCGAAGTGGGAGTTCTGGACGTGCAGGACGGTGCCGGCGAGGAGCAGCCCCGCGAGGAGCCCGACCCCCTCGCCGTAGAGGCGGCGACCGAGCAGGGCCAGGAGGACGACCGTAGCCGCGCCCCAGAGGGCCGAAAGGGCCCGGCCCGCCAGGATCGTTGACTCGTAGGCCGTGGACCCCGGGGCGACCGCGCTGAAGGTCGAGGCCGCAACTTTGGTCACGTAGAGCGGGAACGAGCCGTAAGCGAAGAAGTGCGGGTTGAGCTGGAGCGGCCTGAACGAAAGCTGCAAGACCGCCTCGGCGATCCTCCGCTCGTCGGGGTGAAACCAGTGTGACTGGTCGAAGTCCAGCCCGAAGAGCCGAACCGCCAGAGAGGCCACGAAGAGCGCGCCGAGCAACCAACGGAAACGGGTGGAGTGGTCGTTCATCGGCCGCCCCTGCGCAGCCGCATCCCTAGCTCTCTCGCGCAGCGGTGGCGCCGGCCTGCTCGTGCAGGTAGCGGTCGAACAGGGCGCCCCAGGGGGACGTGCGGATGAACTCGCGCACCCGTCGCCTGCCGAACGCCGGGTACCAGAGGAAGTCGTGGTAGAGGTACGAGCCGGCCACGAAGACGTACACGAGCGGGGTATGGAAGAAGAGCTTCTGGAGCCGTTTGAGAGGGCCGAACCAGAGCACGTCCCCAACGCGGCTTGCGAGGTTGTCGCCCACCGAGAAGTGCCAGTTCTCCCGGCCGATACCGGGCTCCCCAACGAGCTCGATGTCGCGCGGGTCCGCGACCCCCAGGCCACGCTGGTGCGCGAGCGCCAGGTAGCGGATGGAGAGCGGATCGAACCCCATCAGCTTCGCGGCCACCGCGTCGATGGCGACCTGGTCGGCGGACGCCAGCATCACGTCCTTCCGCACCGGTACCATCGTGCGGGGACCGGGCCCGTTCCCCACGGTGGTGCCGTCCATGATGGCGAACAGTCCTGCGTGGATCTCCTTCTGGATCGTGAGGAGGTCCACGAGCGTCTCGTGGATCCAGGTGTGCGTGTAGTGCCGGCGCGTGGCCAGCAGACCACCGAAGGCGTTCTTCATGGCACCGGTGGTGGTGGTGTAGATGTGGCACTTCACGGTGGGCAGGTGCACGATGTTGGTGCCGAAGAAGAACTCCGGAACGTGGATTCCGTGCGGAAAGATCTTCGGTAGCGCCAGCATCTCGCCCTTCGGCTCGTAGCGCACCCACTTGAGGTCCCAATCGAAGCAGTTGTAGCGGACCGGGACGTGGTGCGTGCCGAGCACGCCAAGGTACCCGTTGAGACGCTCCCCCTTTCCGGGGCTGGTGACCACCGTGTCGTTCTGCACGCACACGAGGTCGGAGAAGCCGGCCTGCCGGAGCGCCAGGATCGCCCCCTCCAGCTGCCAGGGGGTGGTGTTGGCCGCGGGGAAGGGATAGTGCCAGGAGATGTTGTCCTTCAGGATCGTGGTCGCACCGGTACGCAGCGCCGTCCTCACCCCGGCCTGGTCGCACAGGCGCGACACGTCGTCGAGGACGGACTCGGGGCGAGTGCGGAGGATCGCCACCCGGCTCCTCACCTGGGGCCCCCGGAGGTGTAGACGACGATGCCGGCGGTGAGGATCCAGAGCACAACGGCGGCCAGCAGAGGGCGGTCGCGGAAGAGCGTGGTGGTGGGGTCCTGCGCGCCTTCGCGGTGCAGCAGCAGCAAGTAGCGGAGGATCCCGAACAGCACCAGCGGCACGGTGAGCAGCAGGGCATTCGAGCCGCCGAGCTTGGCCGTGGTGTCGGGCGCGACCGTGTAGAGGGTGTAGGCAACCAGGGTGACCCCGGCCAGCATCGTCACCACGTCGTGAAGGAAGGAGAGCGGGTAGCGCGGGGAGCGGCTTCCCAAGTGGTCCGCCTCGGGGAGGCGCTTGCCGAAGGCGAGCAGCAGAGCCAGCAGGAAACCGCACACGACCAGCCAGTGCGAGATCACCACCGGTATCGCGACGGCACCGGCCACCAGACGCACGAGAAAGCCGGTCGCGAGCGCCATCACGTCCACCACCGGCACGCTCTTGAGGAGCGCCGAATAGAGGAGCGTGAGCGCCACGTAGCCGGCGAGGGCGAGTACCACCAGGGTTCCGTGCCGGAGGGTCATCGCCAGCGCTGCCGCGAGCAGCACGGCCGCCAATGCAAGCGCCGCACCGACGCCCAGCTCTCCGCTCGCGACCGGCCTCGTCTTCTTCACGGGGTCATTGCGGTCGGCCTCGCGGTCCAGCACGTCGTTGACCAGGTAGCCGGCCGAGGACGCCAGGCAGAAAGCCGCCGCCACGAGCGTCGCCTTGAGCATGGCCGACGGGTCGAAGGCATGGCCGGCGAACACTGCGGGCGCGAGCACGAACCCGTTCTTGAGCCAGTGGCGCGGCCGCATCGCCCGGACCAGAGCGGAAAAGCCCTTCCCCGGCATGACAGAGCCAATGCTAGCATCGCTCGTGGCCAAGGCACGAGTCAGGCTCGACCATCTCCTGGTGGAGCGCGGGCTTGCGCCGTCACGCGCCCGCGCGGGAAGCCTGATCCTTGCCGGTCTCGTGCGTGTCGAGGGCGAGGTGGTGGACAAGGCGGGGAAGGCGGTCGTCGCCGATGCCGCGATCGAAATCGTGGCCGCGGACCACCCATGGGTCTCGCGGGGCGGCGTGAAGCTGGCTGCCGCCCTGGACGCATTCGGGATTTCACCCGCAGACAGGCGCTGCCTGGACGTGGGCGCCTCCACCGGCGGCTTCACCCACGTTCTGCTCGAGCGCGGCGCCTCGCTGGTCGTCGCTCTCGACGTGGGTCACGGGCAGCTCGATTGGAGGCTGCGGCAGGACCCGCGCGTGGTGGTCAAGGAGGGGATCAACGCCCGCTACCTGGCGCCGGAGGACCTTCCTGGTCCGTTCGGCCTCGTCACGGTGGACGTCTCGTTCATCTCGCTGCGGCTCGTGCTCCCGGCGCTCGCGCCTGTGCTGGCCGCAGACGGGGACCTAGTGGCGCTTGTCAAGCCGCAGTTCGAGGCGGGGCGGGAACAGGTGGAGCGAGGGGGCGTGGTGCGCAACCCGGCGGTGCGCGAGGCGGCGATCACCGCGGTCCTCGATGCCGCCGCCGGGCTCGGTCTGACCTGCCTCGGCCGCGTACCCTCACCGATCCCCGGTCCCGCCGGCAACGTCGAGGAGCTTGCCCACCTGCGCCGCGGTTGACGTCGCGCCCGTCACTTCCTGGGCGTGTCACCCCTCTCCGGCTCGAGGCCGAGTGAGAACGTGCCGTCGGCCTCGCGGCGCGAGAGGCAGCGGAACGCCACCAGCGTGGTCGTGCGCTCGACCCCGGGCAGGGAGGCGATCTCACCGGTGACCAGCTCCTCCAGGCGCTCGTTGCGGGAGGTGCGAAGAACGGCCACCAGGTCGTAGGCCCCGGCCACCGAATAGAGCTCGTGGACGCCCTCACGCTCCAGCAGCGTGTCGGCGACCCTGTGCAGCTGGCCCGGCTTTACGTTGATGAGGACCACCGCCTCCAGCATGGCACGCCTCCTGGCGTCAGGTTAGCAGGAACCCGGACCCTGTTTCTCCCACCGGGGGCCCCGGCACCCGGCGGGCTGGACCGGCGGCTTGGCAGATCCCTCGCTTCATGGCACGATGCCCCGCCGTGAAGTTTCCCTTTGTGGCTCCGCAGGGACGTGCGGGCGTGTTCCTCGACTACGTCCAGATCGTCGTGGGCTCGCTCATGGTGGCGGCCGGCACGAACCTCTTCTTCGTCCCCAACGACGTCGTCTCGGGCGGCGTGACGGGCCTCTTGATCATCGCCCACCACCTCTTCAGGACCCCGGTGGGTCTGGTGGTGCTGCTCGCCAACCTCCCCCTCCTCTGGCTGGGCTGGCGCTTCGCGGGAGGGATGCGGTTCTTCCTCCGGACCACGGTGTCGGTGGTGGTGCTCTCGCTGGCGATCGACCTCTCCTCGCCGTTCCTCGTGCCCCCGACCTGCGACCGCTTGCTCGTGATCTGCTACGGGGGTCTTCTGGATGGCCTGGGGATGGGTCTTGTGTTCAGGGGGCGCGGGACGACCGGCGGCACCGATGTGCTGGCGAGGCTGGCCCATCGCTTCCTGGGCGTCGGGGTTGGGCAGGCGCTGCTCGCGATCAACGTGGCGCACTTCGCAGTCGCGGCGTTCGTGTTTGGCGCCGAGGCCGTGATGGTGGCACTGGCGCTCGCGTTCGTTTCGGCGCGGGTGCTCGACGTGGTCCAGGAAGGGTTCTCGGTGGCCCGTTCTGCCCTGATCATCAGCAAAGATCCGGATGCCGTGCGCGGGGCCGTGCTCGAGCGGCTGGGCCGGGGGTGACGATGCTGCAGGGGCAGGGCGGTTTCACGGGCGAACAGCGCCCGGTGCTCTACGTGGTGGTGGCATCCTACGAGGTGGGCCGCCTCAAGCGCCTGGTGGCGCAGGTGGATCCGGCCGCGTTCGTGGCCATCACCCCGGCGCAGGAGGTTCTCGGGGAAGGTTTCGCGCCCCACGCGGGTGAGGAGGCGTCGTGAAAGGTACGTTCTGGCGTTGGACGTTGGCAGTGGTGGTCACCCTCGGCTCGTTGGTGTGGCAGGGCACGACCGGCCCGACCTATCCGGCGCGCGGCCGAGTGCAGCTCGCGGGGCAGACGATCAGGATGAGCCTCGATCGCTCGAACAGCACCGCCTCGGACCAGGTCGTCAGGATCCAGGTGCCCGACCCCACCGTGACCGGCGAGGTCGTCTGGCGCCGGTACCCCACGCTGGACGCGTGGCAGGTGATCGAGCTGAGTCGGGACGGCGAGAGCCTTGCGGCATCGCTGCCAAGGCAACCTTCGGCCGGCAAGCTCGAATATCAGGTCCGCCTCCACCGGGGCGAAGAGAAGGTCGTGTTCCCGGAACGTCCCGCGATCACCCGTTTCCGCGGGGATGTGCCGGTGTGGATCCTGATTCCCCACATCGCGGCGATGTTCCTGGGGATGCTGTTCGCCGTGCGCGCCGGGATGGAGGCGCTGGCGCCGCGGGGTGACATGCGCCGGCTTGCCTGGGGGACGCTCGGGCTCTTCCTGGTCGGTGGTTTCTTTCTGGGCCCGCTGGTGCAGCACTACGCGTTCGGGCAGTGGTGGACCGGTGTGCCGTTCGGCTGGGACCTGACCGACAACAAGACGCTGCTCGTGGCCCTCGCCTGGGTCTTCGCCCTCTGGCGGTTGCGCGGCGGGCGGCCGGCACGGGGCGCCGTGGCGGTCGCGGCGGTGGTGACGCTGGTGGTGTTCGCCATCCCGCACAGCGCCTGGGGCTCGCAGATCGACTGGACGAAGGTGCCGGCCGCTGCGTCGCCGGCTACCACCCGTTAGAGCCCGAAAGGCGAGGTGACGAGCAGCCAGTGACTGGCAGTGTCCCGTCCGGGGCATGCCGGCGGGATCGCGACGCGTCCGGGCTAGGGCCGCGCGGACGGGGCGACGGCATCCGCGGCCTGCACGCCCGTCGCCACCTCGGGAATGATGCCCCGCGCCAGGTAAATGGGCCGGACGAGCCGCCTGATCTCTGGCAGCCGGCGCGCGAACGCGGCCGCGGCGAGGAGGCAGATGAATCCGCCGAGCATGACCGTTCGGGGCGCGCCGATCCGACTGGCGAGCGCTCCCGCCAGCAGGCTGCCGAACGGCGTCATGCCGATGAATGCCATGGTGTAGAAGCTCATCACGCGACCCCGCCATTCGTCGTCCACGACGGTCTGCAGGATCGTGTTGCTGGACGCCATCTGAGTGATCATGCCGAGGCCGACCACGGCCAGGAGCACGATGGAGAGCGGCAGCCAGCGCGACCAGGAGAACGCCATGAGCGCCAACCCGAAGGCGGTGCAGGAGACCGGTATCCAGCGCCCGAGCCCGAGTACCGTCTTGCGGGACGCGAGTACGACGGCACCTGCCAGCGCGCCAATGCCGGCGGCCGAGGATAGGAAGCCTAGGGTGCTGGCCCCGCCGTGCAGGACCTGGGCCGCGAAGATGGGCATCAGCGTCGCATACGGCATGCCGACAAGGCTGACCACCGCCAGCAGGAGAATGATGTCCCTGGTGGGGGCAAACCCGAAGGTGTACACAAAGCCCTCGCGCAGCTCGTGCCAGACCCGGCGCCGCTCGCGGCGCAAGACCGGTGGCGTGCCCTTCATCGCCAGGAGGGCAGCGATCACGGCGAGGTAGCTCGCGGCGTTGATCAGGAAGCAGACACCCTCTCCGACGGCCGCAATGAGGATCCCGGCGATGGCCGGCCCCACCAGACGCGCGCCGTTGAACATCGACGAGTTCAGTGCGATTGCGTTGGGGAGGTCGTCGCGGTTCTCGATCATCGAGACCACGAATGACTGGCGGGTCGGCGTGTCGAAGGCGTTGACGGTGCCCAGGAGCACGCTCAGGAGCACGATCTGCCACACGGTGATCGCATGGGTCAGGACAAGCATGCCGAGCACAAACGCCTGCACCATGAAGAGCGTCTGCGTGAGCACGAGCAGGTGGTGTCGGTTCAGGCGATCGGCGACGACGCCGGCGAAGGGGGCGAGCAGGAAGGTGGCGATCTGCGCCGAGAAACCGACGAGCCCGAGCAGGAATGCCGAATGTGTCAGGCTGTATACGAGCCAGGAAAGAGCGATCGTCTGGATCCATGTGCCAATGAGGGAGATCCCCTGGCCGGCAAAGTAGAGCCGATAGTTGCGGGAGCGCAGCGCCCGCAACACGCCGCTTCTCGCAGTGCTTCCGCTGCCGGTCGGCCGTGGCGATGTTGGCGCGCGGTCTTCGCTCTTCATCCGTTCCCCGCTGGCGGTGGTGTGAGCCGGTCGGGACTACCTTGCCCGCAGCAGCAGGACAGGCACATTGACATCATGCTGTACGTGGCTGGCAGTTGTTCCGAGAAACAGGTCGGCGAGAAGGCGATGTCCGTGGGTGCTCATGGCAACCAGGTCGCAGCCCTGCTCCTTGACCCACCGCACGATTTCGGTCACCGGGTCGCCATAGGCCAGTTTGGCCTCGGTCTCGATGCCTTCGGACGCGAACTCCGCGTGAACCTTCGCAAGGTACGCCGTGTCCTCCTCGACCTCGCGGCTGACCGCGTCTGGTCCATACCATCGCGCTGCCCAGCCGTCGGCGACGTGCAGCAGGACGACGTGACTTTCCATGAGCCTTGCCAGTGGCTTCATGTGGTCGAGGATCGCCCGGTCGGTTGGGGTTGCGTCCAAGGCAATCAGGATCTTCTTGTACATGCTTGCCTCCGGAGAATCAGCGCGCAGCTACCCAAGTATCTACCCCCCCGTGATGACGTGCCATGCCGTCTTGAGCGAGTCCGGCAGGCCATAGATGTCCAGGGCCGTGATGAGGAGAGCACTTCCCCAGCCGGCAACCATGAGGAACCGTCCGATCCTCCAGTTGCCCATGCGCTTGCGCGAGCCCGCGAACTGTAGCAGCGGGAACATCGCGAACGGAAGCTGGAGAGCCAGCACGACTTGGCTGAGGGTCAGCAGGTCGGTGACGCTGCTGTCGCCGCGGAGGCTGATGATGGTCACGGCCGGAATGATGGCGAGTGTTCGGGTCATGAGCCGCCTCACCCACGGCCTGACACGCCAGTGCATGAATCCTTCCATCACCACCTGGCCAGCGAGTGTGCCGGTGATGGTGCTGGCCTGGCCGCTGGCCAGTAATCCAACCGCGAAAAGCGTGCTCGCGACCACTGTGCCCAGCAGCGGGGCGAGCGTGAGGTAGGCGATGCGGATCCAGTCGCTGTCGGGGCTGAACGTCACCACTCCGCCCCCTGGGACGGTCACGCTGGTCTTGCCATAAAACACCATGGCTGCCAGGACAAGGATGGCGGCATTGACGAAGAAGGCGACGGTCAGCGCGGCCGTCGAGTCAATCGTGTTGAACCTGATTGCGGTCCGAATCGATGCGGCGTCTCGCTGGAAATTGCGGGACTGGACCAGGGCCGAGTGGAGGTAGAGGTTGTGGGGCATGACGGTCGCACCGATGATGCCGATCGCGACGTAGACCATGCCGGCCTGGCGGAAGCTCGGCAGCAGGAGGGAGTGCCCCATCTCCAGGAAGCTCGGCCGCGTTTGGGGTAGCACGAAGATCTCGATGAAGTAGCAGACGGCGATGGTCGCGATGAGGAGCAGGATGATCGCCTCGATGGTCCGCATGCCGAACCTCTGCAGCGCCAGCAGCAGCAGGACATCGAGCCCGGTGATGATGACCGCCCAGAGCAAGGGGATGTGGAACATGAGGTTCAGCGCAACGGCACTGCCCAGCACCTCGGCCAGGTCGCACGCCCCGATCGCGACCTCGGCCATCATCCAGTTGGGCCAGCGGGTCCACCTCGGGTACCAGTCGTGGCAGCACTGGGCGAGGTCCTTGCCGGTGGCGACCCCGAGTCGCGCGGAGATCACTTGCATGAAGATGGCCATGAGACTCGCCAGCGCGACCACCCAGAG
This sequence comes from Thermoanaerobaculaceae bacterium, assembly GCA_963754345.1. Lineage (GTDB taxonomy): Bacteria > Acidobacteriota > Thermoanaerobaculia > Thermoanaerobaculales > Thermoanaerobaculaceae > RBG-13-68-16. The sequence continues at coordinate 85,967 of CAVWFZ010000001.1, forward strand.
GAGGCCGTACTTGAACTGGGCCCCACCCTGGAGGTCGGTGCCCCAGTTCCCGGGGTCCATGTAGCCCACGCTGACGAGCAGCGCCGGGCCGACGAACGCCCGCCACTGTCGTACGAAGCCTTCCGAAGGGCGGGGAACCGCGACGGAGCCGGCAAGCCCCTCGAGTGAGACCTGGCCGGGCTCTGCCGGTGGGTGCTCTTTGTCGATCGAGCCTTTGTGCCTCATCGCGAGCGCCTTTCCTTCACGCCGCCGTCCACCCCTGAGAGCGAGCGGGTCTGACCCTTCGTCCCCTCTATCTCGGCCATTGCGCCTCCAGGATTGGTCGCCCTCACCGAACTGTCAAGCCGAAAACGTAAGGTCGCACATGAGCATAAGTCGTAATTGCTACACGTTCCAGACCGCCGAGCGTTCCCATCGAGCTGCGGAACGGCGCGGCGAGGGAGCCGCCTTGCGATGACAATCTCTCGCCCTATGAGGGTAGCGAGCCACTGGCCCTCGCTACCCCAGGGCCTGCCGGCGCGGCCGTCGAGGCGCAGAAGGAGGGGCGCCTGTTCCGCATGTTGCAGGGCGGGGAAGAAGCGCCCAGCCCCATAATCTCCATGGCGGGGCGAAGGAGCGCGAGGTTTCATGGCTTCCGAAAGCGCCCGATGCCCCATGTGAGGCCGGAGAAAATGGAGTAGCGCTGGGCCCCGTGGCTGAGGCCAACGTCCACACCGCTGTCGAGGACCACGCGGGAGGAGGGTTGATAGGCCACGTACCACAGGTTGGACACCACTCGACCATTGAGGGCGGTGCCGCCGATTCCGTAGACCTCGCCGCCCAATGACCAGATGTCACTAAGTTTGTGGCTCACCGAGACGGTGCCAGCGGGCTGATGCGTCGAGCCGCCTCCGTTGGCGCTGGGGAGTCCGAGCCAGGTGTGGAGGAAATTGATGTCCACGTGGTTGGGTCCGAAATCACGGCTAATGAAAAGTCCGAGAGTGGTGTCGGCGGCGCCGCTCCCGAGGCCCCTTCGTGCCGAAGCAGTGGCGAACTTGTGGGTCAGTTGGATGGCCCAGTCTGCGCCGAGGAGGCCACGGTGAGTGAAGCACCACTGAGCGCCGAGAGACAGGTCCGCGATACCGATCGCGGAGGATCCGCCCGGGTAAGCGAGATCGAGGGACCCGTTGGTTGACAGTCGCAGCTCGAAATTTCTTTCCATACCCAGCTTGAGCAGTGCCGGCGTACTGAAAGCCGCGTTTGCCCCTCGCTGGAAGGATTGCTGCAGACCCCACTCGATTTCCGCGACGTCAAGCTGCGTGGTGAGCGCAGGCGTGGCGAAGGTCGGGCGATTCGGGTTGACCTCGATCGGCGGTTCCTGCGCCCCGGCCAAGCGGACAACGACCCCTATGACCACGATGAACAACTTTCCCCAAGCCGAGCGGCACAGCTCACTAAGCCATGTCAACGCGTTTCCTGGATAGTGAAAAGAGTCTGAGTCCACATCGCAATTGTGATCGCACGACGCCCTGATGTCAAGCTGACACGGGGCACGGGGTATCATTCGCCGTAGGAGGTACGCCATCGTCCTGCCGCGAGCGCTCGATCCCGTGGAAATCCGCGTCCTCGGCTGCCTGCTCGAAAAGCAGCAGATCACGCCGGAGTACTACGCGTTGACGCTGAATGGGCTCGTCCCGGCCTGCAACTAAGAGTCGAACCACGACCGGGTGACGGAGCTGACCGAGACCGACGTGTGAGGCGCGCTCGACCGGCTGCGCGACGACATGTTGGTGTGGCCGGTGGAGGGAGCGCGGACGGAACGTTGGGAGCACAACCTCGACCGAAGCTGGGAGCTGGACCCGGCCGGCAAGGCGCTGATCACCGTGCTGTTGCTCTGAGGCTGACAGACACCCGGGGAGCTTCGCGGACGCTGCGAGCGGATGCATCCGTTCGAGGGCTTGGCCGAGGTCGAGGCGTCCCTCAGGCGGCTGGCCGCGGGGGCGGAGCCGCTGGTCGCGGAGTTGCCGCGCGAGCCGGGGCAAAAGGAGCGCCGGTGGGCTCACCTGGCCGCCGGCCGACCGCCCGAGCGTGTGAGTGGTATCGGCGGTTCCTGTTCTGGTTGGGCATGGTTCCCCCGTGTGCCAGTCAACGCAACATGGGCACCTTTGGGCGGATTCCTGGGTGGCAAGGGCGGTGTCAGCCGAGTCGCGTCGCCGGCTCCAACCATCGTCTCAAGTGCCCCGTGCTGAAGGGCCGGGACCACCGCAACGGTTTGACGAGAGAGCCTTTGGCTGCTATCCTACGCGTTCCCCGAAGGGGGAACGTGTGCCCTGGCTTGACCTGACCCGTGTCGAAACGGAGCCGCTGGTGTTCAGCGAGCGTCCGGTGCTGCCGCCCGGAAGTGGCGGAGAGGACGTGGTGTCGGCGAGCCCGGTGGAGCTTGCAGGGCGGGTGGAGCGCGCCGGCCGCGGCTACCGGCTCGAAGGTCGGGCGGCCGGCATCGCCACGCTGCACTGCTCCCGTTGCCTGTCCGAGTTTGAGTTCCCGTTCTCCGACTCGCTCGATCTCCTCCTGCTCCCGGCTGCTGCGGCGCCCAGGGAGGACGAGACCCGCCTGGAACGAGACGATCTCGAAGTGCGGTTCTTCGAAGCGCCGCAGCTCGACCTCGCCGAGGTGGCGGCGGAGCAGTTCGCGCTCGCGCTGCCGATGAAGCCGTTGTGTACCGCCGAGTGCCGCGGGCTGTGCGCGCGCTGCGGCGCCAACCTGAACCAGGGGCCGTGCTCGTGCCCCGCGGAAAGCGATGATCGCTGGGCCCCGCTCCTGAGCTGGCGGCCGGGCGAGGAGTCGTAGGAGGTTTCCCATGCCCAACCCGAAACACCGCCATTCCAAGGCACGCCGCGACCGCAGGCGGGCCCATGATCACCTCGCGGAGCCCGCGCAGTCGGTGTGCCCGAACTGCTTCCAGCCGAAGCAACCGCACCGCGTCTGCCCGCACTGCGGGATGTACGAGGGCCGCCAGGTCCTGCACGTCGAGGAGATCGCCTGACCCTGGCAAGGGCATGACCAGGCTGGCTTCGGGTGCACTGGCCCTGGACGCCATGGGGGGCGATCACGCCCCGGCGGCGACGGTGCAGGGTGCAGTCGAAGCGGTACGGCAGTTCGGGGTGCAGGTGCTGCTGGTGGGGCGCGAGGCCGTCCTTAAGCGCCACCTCGCCCACGCCGGGGGCACCCCGCGCGGGTTGGAGGTGGTGGACGCGCCCGAGGTGGTCGAGATGGACGACGTGCCCACCGCGCCGATACGGACCAAGCGCAACTCCTCGATGGCAGAGGCTGCGCGCCTCGTACGCGACGGTCAGGCCTGCGCCTTTGTGACCGCCGGCAACAGCGGCGCGGCGATGATCGCCGCCAAGCTGATCATCGGCACGATCGCCGGCGTCGAGCGCCCGGCGCTGGCTGCGCCGGTCCCCGGGATCGAGAAGCAGACCCTGGTGGTGGACGTTGGTGCCAATGTGGACTGCAAGTCCCACCACCTCGAGCAGTTCGCGATCATGGGCCACTTCTACTCGCAGGCGGTGCTCGGGGTGCCCAATCCGAGGATCGGCCTGCTCTCCATAGGCGAGGAGGAGGGCAAGGGCGACCGCGTCACGGTCGAGGCCTACCGGCTGCTCTCCGACGTGGGTTTCAACTTCATCGGCAACGTGGAGGGACGCGACGTGTACGCCGGCACCGTGGATGTGGTGGTGTGCGACGGCTTCGTCGGCAACGTCGTGCTGAAGGTCTCGGAGGGGCTCGGCGAGATGATCTACGGCCTGCTTCGCCGGGAGGGACGGCGGTCGCCGACCGCTGCGGTCGGCCTGCTGCTGGCCAAGGGCGCGCTCACCGCCCTCAAACGCAAGGCTGACTACGCGGAGTACGGCGGCGCTCCGCTCCTGGGCGTGCGTGGGGCCTGCCTGGTCGGCCACGGGCGCTCAAGCCCCAAGGCCATCCGGAACGCGCTACGCTTCGCACACGCCTACGCGACGGGCGGCGTGATCCCGCACATCGAGGCGAAGGTCGCCCAGCTGCGCGCCCGCCGGCAATCGGGAGAGGTGGAGAATGCATGATCAACACGCGCTGACCGCGCGCATCGCGGGCCTGGGGACCTCGCTTCCCGCGAAGATTCTGACCAACAAGGACTTCGAGCGCATGGTGGACACCTCCGACGAGTGGATCATGTCGCGCACGGGGATCCGTGAGCGGCACGTCGTCGGCCCTGATGAAAGCGTCGCCACCCTCGCGATCGAGGCCGGGCGCCGGGCGATGGCGGACGCGGGCGTCTCCCCGGAGGAGGTCGAGCTGCTGGTGCTCGCCACCGCCACCGTGGAGCAGCCGATTCCGGCCACCGCGGCGATCATCCAGCCGGCGCTCGGCATCAGGAACGCCACCTGCTTCGACATCGCCGCGGCCTGCTCGGGGTTCCTCTACGGCATGCACGTGGTTCGCCAGTTCATCATCACCGGCGAGGTCAAGACCGCGATGGTGATCGGCGCGGAGACGCTCTCCCGCTACACCGACTACACCGACCGCGCCACCTGCATCCTCTTCGGGGACGGCGCCGGCGCCGTCGTGCTCAAGGCAGCCCCTGCGGGCGAGGGGATCCTGCGCTCGGCTCTGCACACGGACGGCACGTACGCGGACTTCATCCAGATGCCGGGTGGGGGCAGCAAGTACCCCCCCAACATCAAGGAGCACATCGACGCCCGCCTGCCGTTCATAAAGATGCGCGGGAACGAGACGTTCAAGGTGGCGGTGCGTGCGATCGCCGACGTCTGCCAGGAGGTCCTCACCGCCGCCGGCGTGGGCGTGGACCAGGTGGACCTCTTCGTTCCCCACCAGGCCAACCTGCGCATCATCAGCGCGGTCGGGGACCGCCTGGGCATCCCGGCGGAGAAGGTCTACCTGAACCTGGAGCGGGTGGGCAACACCTCGTCGGCCTCCATCCCGCTGGCGATGCAGGAGGCGATCGAGCGCGGCAGGCTCAAGCGGGGCGACCTGGTGCTGGCGGGGGCGTTCGGGGGTGGGTTGACCTGGGCCGCCACGCTGTTCCGCTGGTGACGCCCGCCCTTCGCTGATCCTGCGGGTGAGGCGTCCGCACGTGGTGTGTTCTTCTGGAGGCAGATGATGGACAAGGTCGCCTTCGTGTTCCCCGGGCAGGGGAGCCAGTTCGCCGGGATGGGCAGGGACCTGGCCGATGGCTACCCGGAGGCGCGGCAGGTGTTCGAGCGCGCCGATGCGGCGCTCGGCGAGAACCTCTCCAGGCTGTGCTTCGATGGCCCCGAGGACCGGCTCAAGCTGACCGCCAACACGCAACCCGCGATCCTGACCACCTCGCTGGCGGCCTTCGCCGTGCTTGCCGCCCGGGGCATCGCATTCGACGGGGTGGCGGGGCACTCCCTCGGCGAGTACAGCGCGATCGGCGCCGCCGGGGGCCTGCCGGTGGAGGACCTGGTGCGCACCGTGCGCCGGCGCGGCCAGCTCATGCAAGAGGCGGTCCCTGTGGGTGTGGGCGCCATGTCGGCGGTCCTTGGCCCGGCGCGCGACGCGGTCGAGGCCGCCTGCCGCGAGTCGAGCATCGGGGACGAGGTCGTCGTGGCGGCCAACTTCAACGCCCCCGAGCAGACGGTCATCGCCGGGCGCGCCGGGGCCGTGGCGCGGGCGGGAATGCTTCTGGAGGAGCGAGGCGCCAAGCGCGTCGTGCCGCTCCCCGTCTCGGCGCCCTTCCACTCACCGCTCATGCGCCCGGCCCGCGAGGGCCTGGAACCGGTACTGGCGGCGCTCGACTTCAAGACGCTCTCGGTCCCGCTCTACAGCAACGTGGATGCCGCTCCGGTGACGGCCGGCGCGGCGGTGCGCGACGGTCTAGTACGCCAGGTGGATGCGCCGGTCCGCTGGGTGGAGCTCGTGCAGCGCATGGTCGCGGACGGTTTCGCCAGCTTCGTCGAGGTCGGGCCCGGCAGCGTGCTCTCCGGCCTCGTCCGGAGGATCGCGCGGGATGCTGCTACCATCCAGGTCGGCACCGCCGAGCAGGTGGCGGCGTTCCTGGCGCGCAGCTGACGCCGCGCCGGCAGGCGCGGCGTCATCCTGAGGAGTGGCGCCGAAGGCGACACGACGAAGGATCTCATCGCACCTGGAGCGCACCTTGGCAAGGCAGGATCAAGGAGACAGACATGGCCGGACAGCTCGAAGGCAAAGTCGCACTGGTGACGGGGGCGGCCACGGGGATCGGCGCCGCGTGCGCGCGGGCGCTCGCCCGCGAGGGGGCGGTAGTCGCGTGCACCTCGCTGCCGACCGACCCCACCCAGGCGGTGGTGGACGGCATCATCGCGGCCGGGGGCCGAGCGATCAACAAGCCGCTCAACGTGACCAGCGCCGAGGAGGCCCAGCACGTCGTGGAGGAGGTCGCCGCGGAGCTGGGCGGCCTGCACATCCTGCTCAACAACGCCGGCATCACCGATGACGGCCTGTTCATGCGCATGAAGCCCGAGTCGTGGCGCAAGGTGCTCTCGGTCAACCTGGACGGCGCCTACAACGTCACCCAGCCGGCCGTGAAGATCATGGTGAAGCAGAAGGAGGGGCGGGTCATCAGCATCTCCTCGGTGATCGGGCTGATGGGCAACGCAGGGCAGGCGAACTACGCGGCTTCCAAGGCCGGCCTCATCGGTCTCACCAAGTCGCTGGCGCGAGAGCTGGGCAGCCGCAACATCACGGTGAACGCCATCGCCCCCGGCTACATCCAGACCCCGATGACCGACAAGCTCAACGACGAGCAGCGTAAGGCGCTGATGGCCAACCTCGCGATCCCGCGCCTCGGCACGCCTGAGGACATCGCCGCCGTCGTGCTCTTTCTCGCTGGGCCCGCCGGGTCGTACGTCACGGGCGAGGTCATTAACGTCTCGGGCGGCCTTTACATGTAGCTCCCTTGTGCGCCGCGAATATCGGACCTTCTGCTTCGTCAGGCTGCGCCACCTCGCATCCTCACATAGCCTCCGGCTATGCTCCGGTGCGGGTGGCTCGCCTTCCTTGCATCTGGCCCAAGCTTCGCGGTGCGGCCGACGCGGCATACGCCAAGGCCCTGCTGGCGGAGCGGGTCAGGTGGCATGGGAACGGGGTGAGGAGGTCGGAAATGTCGGAGTGCAGGTTCTTCCACGTCGCCGCGGGCAAGGGTCTGAACCGGTTGGGCACCCTGGAGGAGGCGCTGGCCGCCATGCGGGGCGGTGGCTACATCTGGATCGACCTCTTCGACCCCACGCGGCAGGACCTCGACGCCGTGGCCCGACCGCTGGGCATCCACCCTCTCGCCGTGGAGGACTGCCTCGACGAGAACCAGGTTCCCAAGGTCGAGGACTACCCTGGCAACACCTTTGTCCTTTTCAACCGCTACGCCTATGCAAACCAGGAGCTGACGATCGAGGAGGTGGACTTCTTCCTCGGCAAGACCTTCCTGGTCAGCGTGAGCGGTCACGAGGGAGGCGAGCGTGGGACGTTCGAGAGGATCGAGGAGATGGCGGGCCGTGAGATCGGAAACGTCGAGAAAGGGCCCGATTTCCTCCTGCACGTCATCCTCGACTACACCGTGGACGGGAAGGTCGCGGCCATCGAGGCGCTCGAGGAGGACATCGAGACCGCCGAGGCGCGCATCGTCCAGGAGGCGGCCGTCTTCAGGCTCCAGGACCTCGTGCGCCTGCGCCGCGCCCTCCTCTCCCTCCGCAAGAGCCTGTTCCACGAGCGGGAGATCCTGGTGAGGATCTGCCGAAAGGACTCGCCGTTCGTCACCGAACCGGCGATCTACCACTTCCGCGACATCTACGATCACCTGGCGAAGTTCTTCGAGATCAGCGAGATGAACCGGGACATCCTGACCGGCCTCATGGAGATGTACCTCTCGCTCATCAACAACCGGATGGCCAGGGTGGCCAACAGGACGAACAGCACCGTCCGGAGGCTCACGCTCATCACCACGATCTTCATGCCGCTGACGCTCCTGGCGGGGATCGGCGGAATGTCCGAGTGGAGCATGATGACCGGGCCGCAGAACTGGAGGATCGCCTACCCGCTGTTCCTGCTGGCCATGGTGGTCATTGGGGCCGTCAACTACTGGCTGCTGAAGCGGGTCGAGCGCGGGGACCGAAACCGTCTCAAAGACCGGCCCTGAAATCCGGCAGGTTCGAGCGGGCGGGGCTGCCCACGGCGATCTCAGTCTCACGACAAGAGCCGCTGGCTGTGCGCCTTGCAGCTGGCCCAATCTTCGCGGCGCGGGCTACACGCCATGCGCCATGGGGCTGCTCCGCACCAGGCCTGCATGGTCTGCGGCGCGGGCTACACGCCGAAGCGAGGAGCACGAGTCAACTCGTCGGTGCTCCTCGCTTCTGTTGAGGCTGAAACACAATCTCGTACACAACGCGCCCCTCCCGCGCCCACCGAAGTGCCGGAACCGCCGTGCTACGATGCCGCGGGCTGCCGGCTCAGGCCGCATGCAATCCCTGTACGAAAGGGTCTCCCTCGATGGACCTTTCATTCGACTCAGGCAAGATCATCTACCTGGACAGCGCCGCCACCACGTTCCCGAAACCGAGGGAGGTGCTGGAAGCCGCCCTCGATACGTACGAGCGCTTCGGCGTCAACCCCGGCCGCTCGGGCTACGACCTCTGCCTCGTAGCTGGCGAGCTGGTGGCGGAGACCCGCAAGGAGCTTACGACGTTCTTCGGAGGCTCGGATCCCAACCGCCTGATCTTCGCCTACAACGCGACGGACGCTCTGAACCTGGCCATCCAGGGGATCCTGGAGAAAGGCGACCACGCCGTAGCGACGACCCTCGAGCACAACGCCGTGATCCGGCCCCTGAACCATATGGCGCGGGACCGCGGTGTCACGGTGGAGTACGTGCCGGTAGGGGTCACGGGCCACGTTGAACCGGAGGACGTGATCAAGCGGCTGCGCCCCGACACCAAGCTGGTCGCGGTCAACCACGGCTCCAATGTCATCGGCACGATCCAGCCCGTGGCGGAGATCGGAAGAGCGTGCCGGGAGCGGGGGATCGTGCTGGTAGTGGACGCTTCCCAGACGGCGGGGATCGTGCCGATCGACGTTGCGGCCATGTCCATCGACGTCCTCGCCTTCACGGGCCACAAGTCGCTGTTGGCGCCGACCGGGATCGGCGGGCTCTACGTGCGCGAGGGTGTCGACATCCGTCCAACACGTTTCGGCGGCACCGGGGTCAACTCGACCGCCCCATACCACCTGGAGGAGTACCCGTACCGGCTGGAGGCGGGTACCGGCAACGTGCTCGGCATTGCCGGCCTGCACTTCGCCCAAGCCTGGATCGCCGCACGCGGGATGGCCAACATCTACCACCACGAGATGGAGCTCTTCGCCAGGCTGCAGGCGGGGCTGGCGGCGATCGAAGGCGTGACGCTCCACGGCACGAAAAGCCTGGAAGAGCGCCTGCCGGTTCTCTCCCTAACGGTGGCCGGGCGCGACCCCGCCGATGTCGGCATGATACTGGACGTCGACTACAACATCGCCGCCCGCACCGGTCTCCACTGCGCGCCGCTCATCCACCAACAGATGGGGACCGGGGAGCGGGGCACGGTGCGCCTCTCAGTCGGCCCGATGAACAAGGCGAGCGACGTGGACGCCGCTATCGCGGCGCTGGCTGAGATCGCCGCCGAGGCCCGCCCCGGGAAGGGCTAGGAGCCTGTCCGAGTAACACTCCGGCTGCGAATCCCGATGGCATCCGGCTGCGTGTGTCAGCCATCGCGAAAGGTCCTCAGCGTAGCTCTGGCTACGTCTCCGGGTTTTTCGCTCGGTTTCCTTGCCAACCGGCGCCCTCGGAATTCTCACGTTCGTCGGTTCCTCGGACAGGCTCCTAGCTTCGGCCGCGCCTACGCGTGGTTCCGGTCAGGAAAGACGAGGGCGTCGGCCACAATCTCGGCGAGGGTCCTCACCTCGACGCCAAGCTTGTAGTGGCGGTTCAGCTCCATGAGCTGGTCGATGCAGTTGTGGCACGGCGAGGCCACCACCTTTGCGCGGGTGGCACGGATCTGCTCGGCCTTGACGCTCCCGGCCTCAATGCGTTTGGCGGTGTGCTCCGAGGCGGCGAGCATCCCGCCGCCACCGCCACAGCAGAAGTTGTTCTCACGGTTGGGCGTCATCTCCGTAAAGGTGGTCACGGCGCGCCGCAAGAGAACACGCTGCTCCTCAATCACGCCCCCGTTGCGCACGAGGTTGCAAGGGTCGTGCAACGTCACGGGGTCGGCGTTCTTTGTCGGGTCCAAGCGGAGGCGGCCAGCGGCCAGGTAGTCGGCCATCACCTCCACGATGCTCCGCACTGCAAATGGCAGACGCCGGCCCAGCCACTCCGGTGCCTCCCAGCGCAGTGTGCGATAGCCGTGCCCGCACTCGGCCACCACCAGCTCCTCGACGCCGAGCTCCTCGGCTCGAGCGATCACGCGCAGGGCAATGTCGCGTCCAGCGTCGGCGTTGGCGGCGAAGTAGCCGTAGTTGGTGATGTCGAAATCCGTGCTGGAGAGCGTCCAGTCCTCGCCGGCGGCGTGGAAGATCAGCGCGGCCGCCGAGATCGAGAGGGGGAAGAACTTCAGTTCGCGGGGGTTGAGCGCGTAGAGCACGCGCGCACCGCTTCTGTCCACCGGCATGGAGACGGTGGGATCGCCCACCGTCGCCCGCAGATCCTCCTCCAGCCACGCGATGGTCTCGCGCACGTCCTGCGCCGTAAGGCTCATGGTGTTGCCCGTCGCCTGGGCGGCCTCGATGTTTCGCGTGATGCCCCTCGGGACCAGGCCCGCCCCGACGAGCAGCGTGCGCGCGAACCGGACGATCGCCGCGGGGTCGAGTCCCACGCTGCAGTTGAGGGCGCAGCGCCCGCACAACGTGCAGCGCCCGAATGCGGCGGCACTGAGCGCCTTGAGCACCTCCTCGTCGACGGACTGTGCGCCCACGAGGCCCGGCGCCACTCGACCCAGCAGCGTGTTGTAACGGCGGTAGAGCCTCGCCACCCTCTCCACCTTGTGGGCGGGCATGGACTCCACCTGCCCATCCGCCAGGAAGACGTGGCAGGTGTCGGCGCACAGGCCGCAGCGCACGCAGGAGTTGAGGAACGCCGCGGTGCGCTCGTCCAAGCCGCTGCGCAGCAGCTCGATGGTGCGCTCCACGGCACCCGGCTCGAGAGTGCCGGTCGCGTCAGCCACGGGGATTCTCGAGACCATGAGGCGCGGGGCGTACCCCGCGCCGGCCGAAGTACGCTCCCAAGTACCAGCGGCTGGTGAGCAGGAAGAGCATGTGGCGGAGCTTGCCGAGCGGCGCATAGAGAACGAGCAGCGCACCGGTGATCTGGAAGAACGGCACGAGGCCCCGCTTCAAGGACGCCGCGAGGGCAGCGGCCACCATCACATCCACCAGCAGGTTTGCCAGCAGGTCCTCGGGCACGCTGAGCGCGCGGAGCTTGCCGTCGCTCAGGCGTTTCACCAGGAGGGCCAGGCCGCAGGCGAGCCCGAAGGCGAACAGAACGGCCCCTGCCGCGTCAACCGCCGGTGGTATGGGCATCGGCAGGAGGGTGGTCAGCAGCCGTGCCAGGGCCGCGAAAATCGACAGGTGGTACACGATGCCAGCGACATAGCTGGGCAGGTGGCGCGAGGCGCTCTCCTTGGCGCCGGGTGCAAAGGCCGTCGTGAAGGCGTAGAGGACGCCGGCGGCTGCGCTGCCCCGCGGCGGCGCCAGCGGGGCCGGTGGCCTGAACGCGGCCAAACGCATTCGCTGGACCACGAAGCCGGCCACGGCCACGGCCAGCGCAAGGACAAGAGCGACGGCGCTGAAGCTCATCGGGTTTCCAGGTGCCTCAAACGCAACCCTCGGGCTTGGGCAGGCCGGCAACCTTGCACGCCCCCTTGGCGGGGCCGGACGGGAAGAGCTTGTAGATGGTTCTCAGGTTGAGACCGGTGCTCTGGCAGAGCAGCCGGACCATCGGCGCGTTCCCGTGCTCCAGGTAGTACTGCCGAATCATGTGCACCACCGCCCAGTGTTCTTCCGTCATTGCGGCGACGCCCTCGGTGGTGGCGAACAGCTTCGCCACCTCATCGTTCCAGAGCTCCGGCTGCTGCAGGAACCCCTCTTCGTCCACGGCAAAGGTACGACCCTCGATTGCAAGATCGGGCATTTTCCCCTCGAAGCTGCGAGCGCAGCGCCGTAAGGGTATCTTCCCGGGCCCCTCGTTGCAAGAAGATCCTCGAAGAAGTCCTCGGGGAGATGTCTCACGCAAGGCGTTCACATCGCCGGTCTGGTGAGACAATCGGAGCCGAGTCGGCATCGAGGCATGAACTCCCGGCCCCGGAACCGCTGAGACGCGCGCTCTCACGCGTGGGTCGCAAGCACCGCCTGCTCGAAGCGCGCGCAGGAGCCGAGCACCTAGAGCCGGTAGCCCTGTTCCAAGGCGCGTGCCACCGCGTAGAGCACGAGCGCCACGATGGCGATGAGCAGCCCGAGGGCGGTAGTGACGAGCGCCTCGCTGAGCCCGGCGGCCAGCACGCGCGCGTCCACCGAGCCCATCGCGGCCACGGCCCGGCAGCCGTTCAGGAACCCGACGACCGTGCCGAAGAACCCGACAAGCGGTGCGATGGCGCCGACCATGGCGAGGCCGCGCGAGCGCTTCGCCAGCGCGCCGGCGACCCTGCGGCTCGCGTCCTCGATTCCGCGGCAGAGCGCCTGCACGCGCCACGCGTCGGTCCGCTCGGTTGCCAGAGCGGGGGCAAGGCGTGCGGCGGCCACCTCGAAGAGGTCGCCGTGCACCTGCCCGGTGGTCGCGAGCGCCTCGTCCCGGTGCGCGCCTCCGGCCGCTTGGGCGAGCACGAGGGCCAGGCGCTGCGACTCCTGGCGCGCCGCCAGGGAGTGGCGGAGCAGGATAGCGCTCGCCGCCACGACCCAGACCACCAACACGGTTAGAGAAAGCAGCACCAGCTTGCCGTTCAGGCCCATCGAAAGCCACATCGAAAGTGCGCCTCCCATGGTGTCCCCTCCCTTCGTCCTGCGCCGCCGAGGTGTGCGAGACGGCGCTTCCTGCCCCTTTAGACACGGCAGCGGGCCGGGACGGAACCGGCCGTCGGGCAAGACCAGCGACGGGGAACGACGCGCCTTTCTTGTGGGACGGTCCGGGATCGGAAGAGCCTAGGAGCCTGTCCCTAGTAAACGACGAAAGCGAGAATTCCGAGGGCGCCGGATGGCAAGGAAGCCGAGCGAAAAGCCCGGAGGCGTAGCCAGAGCTACGCTGAGGACTTTTCGCGACGGCTGACACAGCCAACCGGATGCCATCGGAATTCGCAGCCGGAGTATTACTCGGACAGGCTCCTACCCGGCCTCGAGCCGGAACTCCATCACGTCGAACCAGCTCCCGTGGCCGGCGATCGAGTCGATCTCGGCCTGGACGATGGCGAGGTGGGCCAGCTCGATCTCGAGGAAGCGCGCGAAGAGATCGCGCTCGGCGGCCGGAAGGGTCTCCACGAGCTGCCGGTAGAAGCCGCTCGTCTGTCTCTCGAGGTCGAGGGCCACCTTGAGCAGCTCCATCTCGCTCTTGACGGCGATCGTACCGTGGGGCGCTTTCTCCACCCTGGCCTTCGCCTCCTCGACCCAGTCCAGGGTGGGCAGGATCGTGGCGAGGTCGGGGGTCGTGACCTTCCCGTTCTTGTGCCACTCCTCAAGACGGCTCTCCAGGTAGGCCACGTGCCCCTGCTCCTCTTTGGCGAGGGTCGCGAACACCTTCTTCCCCTGTGGATCGAGAATCTGCTCCGCGCCCTTGGCGTAGTGGTCGCGCACCTTGTGCTCGTATTTGATCGCCGTCGTGAGGGCCTCTTTCAGGGTCATCGCGTCCTCCAGGCCCGGCCAACCACCCCCCCAGGCCGCTGCAAGGATACCCGAATCTCGTGCCGCCGTGGCCACACGCAGGCCACGAGACCGCCACGGCCCCGTACCGGCCGCGCCCGCAGTACGCCACAGCCCTGGCGACCGCGGCTTCCGGATCTCCGTCGCACCGTTGCGGGGGCGCTCAGCGCGGCAACTCTTCGTCGTCAGTGTTCGGTGGGCTTGATCGTGTCGGCCTGGACCTCGTTGAAAAAGGTGTAGGAGCCGGACGCCCTCTGCTTTGCGAAGCGTCCGGTGACGGTGACGGTCATGCCGTTCTTGAGCCCCTCATGACGCCGTGAGTAGACGCTCACCGCAGCTTTCTGGTCGGCAAGGCTGAAGGTGGTGTACGGGTTGTCGTGGCGCGAAACGCTCTCCCTGTAACGGTAGACGGTCCCCGAGACGGTCACCACCTTGCCGTCGTAGCGGTCCGGATTCTTTTTCAGCTCGCTGGGGGTGGTCGTGGTCTGCGCCAGGACAGGAGCGACCGAGGCGGCCAGCGCCAGCGCAGCAAGAAGACACAAGGGTCTGGATCTCACCTCTCTCCTCCGGGCCGCGGCAGTTGGGAGCTTCCCCTTGATGCATATCGTGCCACAGATCACCCTCTCCCGGAGAGGACCGGAACGCCCGCGGGCGGGCGCCCGGCGGCCCTACCGTCGGGAAGAGGCACCCCGGCCCGGCGTGATTGCCGGGCCGGGGTGCGAAAAGGAGGAGGAAGGAGGATCAGGCTCACCCGTTGATACGGAGTCCGGCGGACAAGCGTCTAGATGGCCCGACCAATGCCGGATCCCGGATCGAGCGCTGTCCGGAAATCTCCTCTGTCTTGAGGTACTTGCCTTTCTATGCCCTGTGCCCCGTCTTTGGGGCTCGTGCTAACGTTCCCGGTCGTGCCGGAGCTCCCCGAGGTCGAAACCGTCCGCCGCTCACTGCTGCCCCACCTGGTCGGGCACCGGGTGGTGGAGGTGCAGGCGCGCCGGATCAAGCTGCGCGAGGGGATCGAGCCGAAAACCTGGAGCGAGCGCTTCGGGGGGGTGCGGATAAAGTCCCTCGAGCGCCGTGGCAAGTACCTTCTGGCCCGGGCCGAAGGCGCAGTCGGTCTGTTCCATCTCGGGATGTCGGGGCGACTGGTGCTGCGAAGGCCGGAGGAACCCCGCGAACCACACACCCACCTGGTGCTGCGCATGGACCACGGCCTGGAGGTGCGCCTCGTGGATCCGCGCCGCTTCGGGGTGGCGGTGGCGCTGCTGCCGGAGGAGCTGGAGGACCACCGGGGGCTGGCCGGGCTTGGGCCGGACCCTCTGGACGGGCAGGCGGGCGAGACGCTGCGCCTGGCGGCCGCGGGCTCCCGGGCGCCGATCCGTAGCATCCTGCTCGACCAGACGGTGCTGGCCGGCCTCGGGAACATCTATGCCAACGAGGCGCTGGCGCGCGCCGGGATCTCCCCGCTGCGCCGGGGGCGGGCCATCTCGGCGGTGCGTCTGGTGGCACTCGGCCGCGCGATCCGGGAGGTACTGGAGGAGGCTCTGGAGGCCGGGGGCACCACCCTGCGGGACGGGGGCTTCGTGAACGCCGCCGGTGACGGTGGCTACTTCGCGGTGAGGCTCCTCGTGTACGGGCGGGAAGGGGAGCCGTGCCTGGCCTGCGGGACGGCGATCAGGCGCCGCGTCCTGTCCGGGCGGTCGGCGTTCTTCTGCCCAAACTGCCAGCGTTGAAGGGCACGATCGGGCGCCACGCGACCGCAGCCGTCAGCAGGGAGCTCACCATCCCGGACCACGTGGCAGGCACGCGTGTATCATGAGCGGGTTTCTTGGGGGGAGCCTTCCGTGCCATCGTTTCACCTGGGCGAGTTGTCGATGCGTCTTGCTCCTTGGTGGGCGAGGTACCGCCGGGGCCTCTGCTGGTCGGCCGTTTGCGGAATGGCCGTGGTGGCGATCGGGCGTTGGTACACGGCCCTGTTTCTTCTCCTCTTCAGCTCGGAGGGGCGCGCGGCCGTCGACTTGCTTCAGCGGTGGAACGAGACGCGGCGCTGGTTCGCGGGTTTGCCGTTCGCGGCCCTCCCCTTCAACACGGCCTACCCGCCAGCGACCTACATCGTCCTCTGGCCTGTTCTGGGCTGGCTCTCTCAGACTGCCGTGCGCTGGCTCTGGGCGGGGCTGCTGCTCGCCTCTCTCGCCTGGCTCACGGTCCTGCTGGTCCGCGCCAGCGGCGCCGAGCGGATCGACGAGCGTGCCCTCTGGGTCTCTCTCGTGCTTTCCTCCCAGGCGACGACGCTGGTGATCGCCAACGGTCAACTCGCGATTCTGCTGATGCCGGCGCTCATCGTCGGTGTTCTGCTGAGCTTCCGCAGACCACGGAAAGCGCGAACCGATCTGGCGGTCGCCGGGCTCGGCCTTTTCGCATTGGTCAAGCCCACGATCGCCGCGCCGTTTTGCTGGTCGTATCTCTTCTGCGCGCCCACCCTCTGGCCCGGCGCGCTCATCGGCGCGGGCTACGCAGTCCTCACGCTGGCCGCTGCGGCATTTCAGCCCCTGTCCCTCAGGGACCTCGCGAGCCAGTACATGGGGAGCACACGGGGTTTCGATGCTGGATGGGGCTACGGCAGCCTGCACAGCCTGTTCGGCCTGCACGGCCTGCACCAGTGGGTGGCGCCTGCCGCGTTGGCGGCGCTGGCTGCCCTGGGGATCTGGGTCTACCGGAACCGGCGAAGCGACCCGTGGCTGATCCTGGCCGTTACGGCGCTGGCGGCACGGTTCTGGACCTACCACCAGATCTACGATGATCTCCTGATCCTCGTGCCCCTGGCTTTCCTGTCCCGCTGGGTCCGGGAACGCCGGGGGAGGCAGGCGCTGCGGACCGCGGTGAGTACCGTGACGGCGGCGGCGGCGTTCGTCCTGGTTGCTCCAGGGCGCTGGTTCTTCTTTTCGGACGGCGCGGAGCCGGTGCTCAACACCATCCGCACCTGCACCTGGCTGGCCTTGCTGGGAGCCGTACTGCTGGTCTCCGGATCGGCACGCGTTCCCGCGGGCGACATGTCGAGAGCTAGCACGGTTGGAGCTGGCGCCGGGGACGCGTGACGAGCGCGGGCCTGTTCCCTGTTTTGCCTTGAGAAAAAACCGGCCGCCAGATCGGCGGCCGGGTTTCTCGCAATTCGGAATGAGTACGGATTAGCCGTGGGAGTCGCGGCGGGGGCCGCGATCACGCGGGCCCCTGTCACGGGATCCTCGGTCGCGAGGACCGCCGCGGCCGTCGCCGTGGGGGCGGCGGGGCCGCTCCTCCTCGGTGCCCTCCCTCGCCGTGCCCTCCGGAGGGGGCGGCAGCAGCGCCCGGTGTGAGAGCTTGATCCGGTCGTTGCCGTCGATGCCGATGATCTTGACCTGGATCTTGTCGCCCAGCTTGAGGACGTCGCTGACCTCGCGGGTGCGTTCGTGGGCGATCTCGGAGACGTGGAGCAGTCCGTCCCGGTTGGGGAGGATCTCCACGAACGCCCCGTACGCCTCGATGCGCTTGACCGTGCCCTCGAAGACCTCACCGATCTGCGGCTGCCGGGTGAGCCCTTCGATGATCTGGACCGCCTTGGCCGCGGCCGCCTCGTCGGAGGTGGCGATCTCCACCCGCCCGTCGTCCTCGATGTTGATCCGGGCGCCGGTCTCCTCGCAGATGGCACGGATGGTCTTGCCGCCGGGTCCGATGACGTCGCGGATCTTGTCGGGGTCGATCGTGATGCTGATGATGCGCGGCGCGTAGGCCGAGATGTCGGGCCGCGGCTGCGCAAGGGTTGCCTGCATGGTGTCCAGAAGCTGCAGCCGGCCGCGGCGGGCCTGCTCGAGCGCCCGTTCCATGACCTCGCGGGGGAGGCCGCCGATCTTGATGTCCATCTGGAGTGCCGTCACGCCGTCGCGGGTGCCGGCCACCTTGAAGTCCATGTCGCCGTAGTGGTCCTCCTGGCCGGCGATGTCGGTGAGCACCGCGTGGCGCGTGCCGTCGGAGACCAGCCCCATGGCCACGCCGGCCACCGGGGCCGCGATCGGAACCCCGGCGTCCATGAGCGAGAGCGTGCCCCCGCAAACGGTGGCCATGGAGGAGGAGCCGTTGGACTCCAGGATGTCGGAGACCACCCGAAGGGTGTATGGGAACGTCTCCTTGGCGGCCATCACGGGCGTCAGCGCGCGGCGGGCCAGGTTGCCGTGGCCGATCTCGCGCCGGCCGGGGCCGCGCAGGAACTTGACCTCGCCCACCGAGAACGGCGGGAAGTTGTAGTGCAGGAGGAAGCGCTGCTGGCTCTCGCCCTCGAGCGCCTCGATGATCTGGATGTCCTCGGAGGTGCCGAGCGTGCAGGTCACGAGCGCCTGGGTCTCGCCGCGCGTGAACAGCGCGGAGCCGTGGGTGCGGGGCAGGAGACCCACCTCGCAGGTCACCGTGCGGATCTCGTCGAAGGCGCGGCCGTCCAGGCGCTCGCCCTTCTCCAGCAAAGCGGCGCGGAACTGTTGCTTGACCATCTCGTGCAGGATCGCTCGCACCCACCCCTCGCGCGCGGCCTTCTCGTCCTCGGGGAGGGAGGCGACGGCCTCCTCCTCGACCTTGTCGATGGCCTCGCCCTGGGCGAGCTTGCCGCGCACGCGCAACGCCGCGTCCAGAGGCCCTGCGAAGCGCTGCCGGATCCCGGCGGCGAACTCCTCGGACCACGGCGCGGCCGGCGGCGCAAACTCCGGCTTGGGTTTGCCCACCTGCACCTGCAGGCGCCGCTGGGCGGCGATGATCCTTTTGATCTCGGCGTGGGCGAGGTCGATGGCGTCCAGGATCAACTTCTCCGGCACGCCGCGCGCGCCCGCCTCGACCATCACGACCGCGTCCTCGGTGCCGGCGACCACGATCTCCAACAGCGCTTCGGCGCGCTGCTGGTGCGTCGGGTTGACGACGAAGCGCTCGCCGATCCAGCCGACACGCACCGCGCCGACCGGGCTGTTGAACGGGGCGCCGGAGAGCATCAGGGCCGTCGAGGCCCCGTTGATCGCCAGCACGTCCGGGTCGTTGGCGCCGTCGGCCGAGAGCACCGTCCCGACGATCTGCGTCTCCTGCGTGAAGCCCTTGGGGAAGAGCGGCCGCATGGGGCGGTCGATCAGGCGGGCCGTCAGGATCTCCTTCTCGGTGGGGCGTCCCTCGCGCTTGAACCAGCCGCCCGGGATGCGGCCGCCGGCGTAGGTGTACTCGCGGTAGTCCACGGTCAGCGGCAGGAAGTCCACCCCCTCACGGGAGTCCTTCCGGAAGCACGCGGTGACCAGCACGAAAGTCTCCCCGAAACGCACCAAGCAGGCCCCATCGGCCTGCTTGGCAACCTTTCCGACCTCGAGCTCCAGGGTTCTTCCCTCTATCTCAACTCTCTCTGTGACTTCCATGATGCTCCTTTTTTGGGGCGAGTGGGTGGGGGCGCCTAGCGCCGCAGGCCCAGCCGCTCGATCAGCGCACGGTAGCGGGCCACGTCCTTCTGGCGCAGGTACTCCAGGAGGCGCCGCCGCTGCCCCACGAGCATCAGCAAGCCGCGCCGGGAGTGGTGGTCCTTGGCGTGCGCCTTGAAGTGCTCGGTGAGGTATTCAATGCGCTTGGTGATGAGAGCAACCTGCACCTCGGGCGAGCCGCTGTCATGCTCGTGCCGGCGAAACTCCGAGATGATCTGCTCCTTGCTGGCTACGTAATCGCGTTCAGTCATCGTCTGCTCCACGTCTCCACGTCAAGGTTCCGGTGGCGAGGAGGCCTGTCACTCTATCACGGTTTTGCCGGGGTCTCAAGCTCCGCAAGGACCATACGCGGGGCCACGTTCACGGTGCGGGCGCGGGCCAGGTAGGCGAGGGCCACCCCGACCCCCACGAGCTCGCCGCCCCGGTCGCGCACCGCCACAGGGGCGCCGGGCACGAAGCCGCCCTCCGCCTCCCGCACCACGACCTCCTGGCCGTGGGCAAAGTGCTCCATGGCCGTGGGGTTGAGGACCACCTCGGGGAACGGCAGGATGGCGGCGGAGAGCGTCACGAAAGCCTGCGGGTCGATCTCGCCCGGCCGGTTGGCCAGGACCTCGGCGCTCACCGCCGATTCCACCCGCCAGGGTCCGATGCGGATGCGCCGAAGGGAGGCCAGGTGCCCGCCGCAGCCAAGCGTTTCGCCGATGTCGTGGGCCAGAGAACGCAGGTAGGTCCCGGACGAGCAGGTCACCTTGAAGGCCAGTCGGTCCGGCGCCACGATGGCCAGCTCCATGCTGTGCACCATGACGCGTTTGGGCTCCTTCGGCACGTCCTCGCCGGCGCGCGCCAGCTCGTAGAACTTGCGCCCCCCGGTCTTCTTGGCCGAGTAGGGGGGAGGGAGCTGCTGCAAATCTCCCGAGAAACGCGCCGAGAGTCCTGCGAGCACGCTCTCGTCCAGGGTCGGTACCGGCCTGGGCTCCGCCAGCAGCTCGCCCTCGGCGTCGTACGTCGTGGTGGCGAAACCCAGCCGGATCTCGCCGTGGTAGGTCTTCTCCCAGGCCAGCAGGTACTGCTGCAGGCGCGTGGCCTTGCCGATGCAAAGCAGCAGCAGCCCGGTGGCCGCCGGGTCCAGGGTGCCGGTGTGGCCGATGCGGCGTTCCTTGAGGGCGCGGCGGGCCGCCTGCACGACATCGTGGGAGGTGGGCCCGACCGGCTTGTCCACCAGGAGGAAACCGTTGTGCGGGAAGCTCATGCCGACTCCACCACGGGTAGGAGCGCCTCAAGCAGGGTGGCTCGCGCTTGCTGCAGGCTCCCTTCGATGCTGCACCCCGACGCGTTGCGGTGTCCACCCCCACCGAAGGTGCGGGCGACCGCCTGCACGTCCAGGTCGCCGCGGGAGCGCATGCTGGCGCGCACGACGCCCTGCTTGAACGCCTTGAAGAACACCGCGACGCGGACGCCTGCGATGGCGCGCGGGATGTTGATCAGGTTCTCCGTGTCCTCGGGGTGGGCGCCGGCCCCCTGCAGCATCTCGCGGTCGCAGGTAATCACCGCCACGCGCCCGTCGGCCAGCAGCTCCAGGGTGCCGAGCACCGCCGCGGTCAGGCGAACGACCCGGGCCGGGTTGTGCTCCCAGAGGCCTTCCGCGATCTGCTGCGGCCTCGCGCCTGCCGCCACGAGCTTGGCGCCTGCCTGGAAGGCCCGCGGGGTGGCGTTGGAGTAGCGGAAGTCCCCGGTGTCGGTGACGAGCGCCGTGTAGAGGTTGATCGCCATGCTCGGCGTGACGGGCACACCCGCCGCCTCCGCCATGGCCAGCACCATCTCGCCCACCGCGGGGGCTTCCTCGTCGAGGTAGTTGAGCTCGCCGTAGCGCGGGTTGGCCAGGTGGTGGTCGATGTTGAGGATGGGAAGCCGATCGAGTCCGGCGAACCCGGGCCGGTCCAGGCCGGGGCACTCCAGGATCGCCAGCAGATCGAAGTCGTGCTCCCAGCCGGCGGGAAGCTCGCCCGCCACCGAGATGGTCTCCACGCCGGGGAGGAAGTCCAGCGAGGCCGGGTGGGGGTCTCGGTTCACGATGGTCGCGGCGGCGCCGAGCGCCCGCGCCAGCTCGGCGAAGCCCAGTTCCGAGCCGATCGAGTCGCCGTCGGGCGAGGCGTGCGAGGTGATCACCACCCGTCTGGCCGTGCGCAGGAACGCCGCCGCCGCGGCCGGATCTCGCGTCACTTCACTCATCGCCGCCGCCGTCCGGACCTTCACGTCGAGGGTCTCCTTCTTGAACCGTGTCGTCCCTGTGCCCTCTGGCCTGAGCACTGTGCCCTGTGATGTCGTCGAGGATGCGCTGCACCCGGTCGGCCCGCTCGAACCCCTTGTCGCGCAGGAACTCCAGCTCCGGCGGGTTGTGCACGCGCAGGCGGCGCACGCTCTCGCGCCGGAGGAAGCCGCGCGCCTGTAGCAACCCGTCGGCCGCCTGGCGCACGCGCTCCTCGTCGCCGAAGATCGAGAAGTAGGCCCGCGCCAGCTTGAGGTCGCCAGAGAGCTCCACCGCGGAGATCACGACACCCGCGAGGCGGGGGTCCTTGATCTCGGTGATCAGCAACTCGGAGAGCACCTCCCGCATCGCCTCCGCCAGACGCTCGCGCCGCACGGCCGCGTCACGCACGCTCCACCCCCTACCGGACCTGCACGAGCTTGATGCGCTCGTCCAGAACGACCCCGGGAAAGCTCTCGTGGACCACGTCGAGGGCGCGCGCCACGGTGCCCCGCGCGGCCTCGGCGTCGGTGGCCAGCGCGGTCACGGCGAGCGCCGCGCGCTGGTGCAAGTCTTGGTGATCGCTCTCGACCACGAGCACCGCAAGGCGGTGCCGCAGGCGCTCGACGAGCGAGCGGATGTCGTGGCGCTTGTCCTTGAGCGAGCGGGCACCGGGCAAGTGCAGCTCGACCTCCGCGAGCGCGACGAAGAGCGGGCTTTCAACTTCCACTCAGACCTCGCGGGCCACTTCCACGGTGCGGTAGGCCTCGATCACATCGCCCAGCTTGATGTCCTGGTACCTCTCGAGGCCGATGCCGCACTCGAAGCCGTTCTTGACCTCGGACACGTCGTCCTTGAATCGCTTCAAGGAGGTCAGGCTGCCTTCCCAGACCACCACGTTGTCGCGCAGCAGGCGCGCCTTGGCCGTGCGCAGGATGTTGCCCTCCACCACCAGGCACCCTGCGATGGTGCCCACCTTGGAGACCTTGAAGACCTCGCGGACCTCGGCCCGGCCTAGCTCCTCCTCCTTGAAGGTTGGTTTGAGCAGCCCCACCATGGCCTTCTGCAGCTCGTCGGTGAGGTTGTAGATGACCGAGTAGAGGCGCACGTCCACCTTCTCGCGCTCCGCCAGCTCCTTGGCCGAGCGCTCCGGGCGCACGTTGAAGCCGATCACGATGGCCTGAGAGGCGGAGGCCAGGAGGATGTCGTTGGCGTTGATGGCACCGGCGGAGGCGTGCAGCACGTTGACTGCCACCTCGTGGGTGGAGAGCTTGGCCAGCGTGTCACGCAGCACCTCCACCGAGCCCTGCACGTCGGCCTTGACGACCACGTTGAGGGCCCTGACCTCGTCGGTCTTGATCTTGTCCATCAGCCCCTCGAGGGTGACCTTGCGGCTGCCGGCCATCTGCTCCTCGCGCTGTTTGGCCTGGCGGTAGCCCGCCACCTCGCGGGCCCGGGACTCGTCCTCGACCACCTGGAAGGTGTCGCCCGCCTCCGGGATGTCCTCCAGGCCCATGATCTCGACGGCGTCGGAGGCCTTGGCCGCGCGGACCGGCTTGCGGTTTGTGTCGAGCATCGCGCGTACGCGACCGTAGGTGGCGCCGGCGAAGAAGCAGTCGCCCTGCTTGAGCGTCCCCTGTTGGACGAGCACGGAGGCCACGACGCCGCGTCCGCGCTCCTTGCGCGCCTCCAGCACCGTGCCGCGGGCCATGCCCTCGCGCACGGCCTTGAGGTCGGCCATTTCGGCGACGAGCAGGATGACCTCGAGGAGCTCCTCGATCCCCTGGGCCTTGGTGGCCGAGACCTGCACCACGGGGGTCTCGCCGCCCCACCCCTCGAGTAGCACACCCTCGCTCGCCAGCTCCTGCTTGACGCGCTCGGGGTTGGCGTTGGGCTTGTCGATCTTGTTGATGGCGACCACGAGCGGCACCCGGGCGGCGCGCGCGTGGTTGATGGCCTCCACGGTCTGCGGCATCACGCCGTCGTCCGCGGCCACCACTAGAACCACGATGTCGGTGACCTTGGCGCCGCGGGCACGCATCTGCGTGAACGCCTCGTGGCCGGGGGTGTCCACGAACACGATCGGCTTGTTGTTGTGCACCACGCGGGAGGCCCCGATGTGCTGGGTGATGCCGCCGGCCTCGCCGGCCGCCACGCGCGTGGAGCGGATCGCGTCCAGCAGCGAGGTCTTGCCATGGTCCACGTGACCCATCACGGTGACCACCGGCGGTCGCGGCTCCGACTTGGCGGCCGTCTCCGCCGCCCCCTCCTGCTCGAGATCGATCTCCTCCTCGAAGCTCACCACCATGGCCTCGATCCCGAGCTCCTCACAGATCTTCTCGGCGAGCTCCTGGGGGAGCGCCTGATTTGCGGTGACCAGGATCTTCTTGGAAATGAGGTACGCCATCAAATCCTTGACGAGCACGTTCAGCTTCTCGGCCAGCTCCCGGACTGTAACGGCCTCCGAGAGATAGACGGGCCCCTCGGGCTTGAGGCCGTCGCGGAACGCGACCGTGACCTGGCGTACCTCGACAGGTGCCTCGCCGCGCTCGCGCTTCGGGCGGTGGGTCGGCCGCCCGCGCCCGCCGACCGGGATCGGGGGGCGCGGCGCGGCGGCGGTGTCGGTCGCCGCCCGCACCTTGGACTCCTCGAACTTGGCCAGCAGGTCGCGGATCTCGTCGGCATCCGCGGCTGCCTTCGCCTTGCGCGAGGACTTGCCGCGCCCCGGCGCGGCCGGCTTCAGCACGGGCTTCTCGGCCGCCTGCTTGGCGGCCAGGATGCGCTGGCGCACCTCGTCGTCCGTCAGCTCGCGCAACTGCGCCTCGAGCGGCGTCTTGGCGCCCTTTTTGGCCGGCCTCGCTGTCTCACGCGTGGCAACGGCGCGCGGCTTGGCGGGCGCTAGGGCCGGTGGAGCTTCTGCAGGCTGCTCCGCGGCAGCTGCCTTGACGGCCTTCGTCACCTTCGGGGCCTTGACCGCCTTCGCCTTGGCCGGGGGGGCGGGCGGAGCCGTTTCCTCCTGGACTTCGCCGGCCGCCGGCGCCGCAGGCCGAGCTTCTTCACCGGCGGGTGCAGGCTCCGCCTCGGCTTCGACGGCTGGCCATTCGGCCTCTTCCGCTGCCTTGGCAGCCGGCTTATGGGACGCCGGCACGGCCATCGCGGCCAGGTTGGGTACCTCGTCGGGGAGCTCCTCGTCCATGCCGACCGCCCGCCGTGTGGGGCGGCGGCGTTTGGGGCGCTCCACGGTCGGGACCGGAACCTTGTGCTTCTCGTCCGCGCCGGCTGTTCCCTGGCGGACGATGACCTCGCGCGGCCGCCGTACCAGCGTTTGACCGGTGATGATGTCCCTCACCGTCGAGAGGTCGAGCGTGTTGTCCGCGCTCGTCACATCCACGCCGATGGAGCGCAGCTTGAAGATCAGCTCCTCCACCGAGACGCCCATCTGATGGGCAAGATCGCCCACACGAAACACCTGCGGCATGCTTTACTCCTCGGGGCCCGCGGCCGTCTGCACCGCGAGCGCCGCCTTGGCCGCCGCGATCAGCTTCGCGGCGGAGTGGGGCCCGATTCCTGGGATTTCCATGAGCTTCGCGGGATCAGCGACGGCCAGTGCGCCGGCGTGGGAGTAGCCGTGCTCCATCAGGCGCTCCCGCATCTTCTCGCCGACCCCGGGGAGGTCCTCGAGGGGGAGGTGGGTGTCGTAATCGATGGCCGCGGACGGCGCAGACTCGGTGTCGGCCTGGACTTCCTCGGCCACACCCTCCACCTGCCGCAGCATCGCGGCGAGGGCCGCCGCCACCTCGTCCTTGACCGCCTCCTCGCTCTTGATCTCGATCCGGCAGCCGAGCAGGCGGGAGGCAAGCCGAACGTTCTGGCCTCGCTTGCCGATGGTGAGCGAGAGCTGCTCGTCGGAGACGATCACGTCCAGGACGGTTTCGACGCGCGCGTGGATGAGGGGCTTGCCGGTCTCGTCGATGGCCGGGTTCCCCTCGGTGTCGGTGATCGGAACCCTGATGCTCTGCTCGCGCAGCGCGACGCGGTTGATCTTGGCGGGCGCCAGCGCGTTTTGCGCGAACGTCACGATGTCCGGGTTGTAGGGGATGATGTCGACTTTCTCACCCTTCAGCTCGCGCATGATGGCCTGCACGCGCGAGCCCTTCATGCCGACGCACGCGCCCACCGGGTCCACGTCGCGGTCACGCGAAGCCACCGCAACCTTGGCACGCTCCCCGGGCTCCCGCACGCAGCCCTTGACGATCACAGTGCCGTCGTAGATCTCGGGCACCTCCATCTCCAGTAGCTTGATGAGGAGCTGCGGCACGGTGCGCGACAGCACGACCTGGGGCTTGTTGGCGTCTTTGGTGACGTCCACGATCACGGCGCGGATGCGGTCGCCCTGGCTGTAGCGCTCGTGGCGCACCTGGTGCTGGCGCGTGACGACCGCCTCGGTGCGCCCCAGCTCCACCACGATGTCGCCGCGCTCGAAGCGCTTGACGATGCCGTTCACCAGCTCGCCCAGTTTGCCGATGTAGTCGTTGTAGATGTTGTCGCGCTCCGCCTCGCGCACGCGCTGGAAAAGCATCTGGCGCGCGGCCTGCGCCGCGATGCGGCCGAGCTGCGCGGTGTCGAGTTCTCCGAGGACGATCTCGCCGCCAACCTCCACGTTGGGGTCAAGCTCGCGCGCGTCTTCAAGGAGGATCTCCGCGGTCGGGTCGGTCACCTCTTCCGGCGTGGCCACCACCTTGCGGACCCTGAAGCACGTCATCTCGCCGGACTCCGGTTCGATGTGGGTGCGCACGCCGCGTTCGTGGTAGTGCTTCCTCGCGGCCTGTGAGATCGCATCCTCGAGCGCGATCACGAGGCGCTCCGGCTCGATCTCGCGCTCGTGCGAGACCTGGCGGATCAGGTTGCCGAGTTCCATCGTCGTCACCTACTTCCTTCCCCGATGCTTCAGTGGTGCCTCCGTCTCGTCGAGGTGGGGGGCGAGCCTCGTCTCGAAGATCTCGTGCTCCGGCAGCTCGTGCGTGACCGCGGCCCGGTCGGTCATGACAACCGCGCCACCGGCGCGGCCTTTCAGGGTCCCTTCGAAGACCCTCGGGGCAGGCCAACTGGGGCACATCCGCACCCGCACGCCACGTCCCTCGAATCGAATAAAGTCCTTCTCGCTGTACAGCTTCCGTTCGAGGCCCGGGGACGAAACCTCGAGTGTGAACGCCCCCGGAAAGGGGTCGTGCGCGTCCAAGAGCACGCTCGCCTGGCGGGACACGGCCTCACAGTCCGCGAGGGTGACGCCCCCAGGCTCGCGGTCGAGGACGAGGCGCACCACAGGCTTGCGGGCGGTACCCCCGACCTCGACGGCCACGAGCTCCAGTCCCTCGCCCTCGGCGAGGCGACCGAGCCTGGCCAGCAGATCCTCGCTCAGGCGCGCCATCGTCTTTCTCGCCCCCGAAAAAAAAGTGGGACCAGGGTCCCACTTTCTTTCGAAAGCAGTATCCGGCTCCTTATACACCCATTCTCGGGGCCTTGCAAGGGTGGCTCGTTGTGCTTGCCACCGTGCGGTGGTATGGTATGCGTCGCGTCAAAAGTGTGTCACGCTGCGGGGGCAAAACTCAACGGAAGGGAGACACGACGGAGACACGACAATGAGAAAAGCGAAGATCACGGTGATCGGTGCCGGCAACGTGGGTGCGACCACCGCCCACCGTCTCGCCGAGGGGCACCTGGGCGACGTCGTGCTCGTGGACGTGCTCGACGGGGTTCCACAGGGCAAGGCGCTCGATCTCTACCAGGCGGCTCCGGTCGCGCACCACGACTGCATGGTGGTGGGCGCCAACGACTACGACGCCACCGCAAACTCGGACATCATCGTGATGACCGCCGGCCTGGCGCGCAAGCCGGGGATGAGCCGCGACGATCTGCAGGACGCGAACGCCAAGATCGTCGCCGAGTGCATCTCGCGTGCCGTTCGGAAGTCCCGTGACTCCATCATCATCATGGTGACCAACCCACTCGACGTGATGTGCGAGGTGGCCCGGCGCGTGTCGGGGTTCCCGCGCGAGCGCGTGATCGGCATGGCCGGCATCCTGGACACCGCCCGCATGCGCGCCTTCATCGCCATGGAGCTGGGCGTCTCGACCGAGAGCGTGTTCGCGCTGGTTCTCGGCGGGCACGGCGACAGCATGGTGCCGCTGACGCGCTACACGACCGTGAGCGGGGTCCCGATCACCGAGTTGCTGCCCAAGGAGCGCCTCGACGCGATCGTGCAGCGCACCGCCCAGGGTGGCGGCGAGATCGTAAAGCTCCTCAAGACCGGCTCCGCCTACTACGCGCCGGCGGCCGGAGCCTTCGAGATGGTCGACTCCATCGTGAAGGACCGCAAGAAGATCCTGCCGTGCGCCGTCTATCTGAAGGGCGAGTTCGGGCTGAAGGACGTCTTCGTCGGCGTGCCGTGCAAGCTGGGGGCGAAGGGCATGGAGGGCGTGTTCGAGCCCAAGCTCACCAGCGACGAGCTGGCACTGCTGCACAAGAGCGCGGGCGACGTGGCCGCGCAGATGGGCAAGCTGCCGGCGGACCTCGGGAAGCCATGAAAAGGACTTCTGCGAAGTGCACAGGGGCCGGGGCTTTCCCCCGGCCCCTTCGCTTTGATGCGTCTCAGTTTCTAGGAGGTCGAAGATGGCGCAATCGCTGACGCACGATGTCCTGATCCTCGGTGCAGGTCTCGCCGGGCTGCGCGCGGCCGTAGAGATCTCGCGGCGCACCGACGGGAAGGTGGACATCGGCATCGTCTCCAAGGTCCAGCTCATGCGCGCCCATTCGGTGTGCGCGGAGGGCGGCACCGCGGCGGTGCTGCGCCCGGAGGAGGGAGACTCCTTCGAGCTGCACGCCTGGGACACCGTCAAGGGCTCCGACTTCCTGGCGGACCAGGACGTGGTGCACCGCTTCGTGAGACAGATGCCGGAAGAGATCATGCTGCTGGACCACTGGGGCATCCCCTGGACGCGGGACGCCAAGGGTCGGATCGATCAGAGGCCCTTTGGCGGTCACTCCTTCCCGCGCGCCACCCTGGCCGCCGACAAGACCGGCTTCTTCGAGATGCAGACCCTGTACGACACGCTTCTGCGCTACCGCTCCTTCACGCGCTACGACGAGTTCTTCGTCACCAGCATCCTGGTGGAGGGCGGCCTGTTCGCGGGTCTGGTGGGGATCCACGCGGGCAGCGGGGAGACGGTGGTGCTGCGCGGCAAGGCGTTGCTCATCGCCACGGGCGGCGGCGGCACGTTGTACGGGTTCACCACGTACTCGCAGACGGTCACCGGCGACGGGATGGCGATGGCGTTCCGGGCGGGGCTGCCACTCGAGGACATGGAGTGTCTCCAGTTCCACCCCACCGGCCTCGTCCCCTCGGGGATCCTGATGACCGAGGCGTGCCGCGGCGAGGGGGGGTATCTGAAGAACAACACGGGTGAGAGGTTCATGCAGAACTACGCGCCCAAGCTCATCGAGCTCGCGCCCCGCGACATGGTGTCGCGTGCCGAGACCGAGGAGATCCTCGCCGGGCGGGGCTTTCATTCTGAGCAGTGGGGCGATTATCTTCACCTCGACCTCACCCACCTGGGCGCCGAGCGCATCAACACGCGCCTCCCCCTGATCCGCGAGGTGACGATCAAGTTCCTCGGGATCGACCCGATCACCACGCCGATCCCGATTCGGCCGGTGGCGCACTACTCGATGGGCGGCATCGAGACCGACATCAACGGCCTTACCCGACTCCCCAACGTGTGGGCGGCCGGGGAGGCGGCCTGCGTCTCGTTGCACGGCGCCAACCGCCTCGGATCGAACTCCACCGCCGAGTGCCTGGTGTGGGGCGGGATCACGGGGGAGGAGATCGTCAAGGCGCTCCCGAAACTGGGTATGCTCGCGGTGCCCGAGGCAAAGCTGAAGGGGGCCGAGGCCCACATCGACGCCCTTCTCAAGCGTGACGGCTCGGAGAACCTCTACGAACTGCGGCGCGAGCTTCGGGCGACGATGGACACCAAGGTCGGCATCTTCCGCACCGGCGAGAGACTAGCCAGCGCGCTCGCCACCGTGCGCGACCTGCGCGAGCGCTCCCGCCGCGCTCCGGTGAAGGACAAGGGCAGGGCGTACAACTCCAACCTGTTCCACGCGCTGGAGCTAGAAAACCTGCTGGACCTGGCGGAGATCACCGTGGCGGGCGCTCTGGCGCGCCAGGAATCCCGCGGCGCGCACGCCCGCCGGGACTTCGCCACCCGGGACGACGAGAAGTGGCTCAAGCACACCCTTGCGTGGCACACGGACGGCGGGCCGCGCTACGACTACAAGCCGGTGACCATCAACACCTGGAAGCCGGTGGAGAGAAAGTACTGAGAGAAAGGGCACCGGGCACAGGGCACCGGGCACCGGGAGAAGAGACAATGCTAGAGACCAAAGGTCATCCAAACCGCTTGGGGGTGTGGGGCTGGCTGGGCGGCGGGCGCTGGGGGATGGATCGTTACCTCTACACCCTGCACCGCCTCACCGGGCTCGGGATCCTCGCCTATTTCCTGTTGCACATCGTTGTGACCTCTTCGCGGGCGTTCGGTCAGGCGTCATGGCAGCAGGCCATGGGTGCGGTTACCGGTCCGCTCTTCAAGATCGGCGAATACCTGGTTTTCTTGGCGTTCGCGTTTCACGCGATCAACGGCATCCGGCTCGGGATCATCGAGCTGGGTTTCGGTGTCGGGAAGCCGATCGAGCCCGTGTATCCGTACAGGACGTCGCTCGACGTCCAGCGCCCGCTGGCGATCGGCGTGCTGCTCGTTGCCGCGGTTCTCGTCGTGATGGGCACCCTGAACTTCTGGGTGCTGGAGTAGGAGGCGGCCATGATGCGCGATCAGAAGCTCTGGACCTGGCACCTGGCGGCGGGTCTCGTCATCCTCGTCTTCCTCGGGATGCACATGACCGTCATGCATCTCAACGGCGTCGTCGTCCTCAAGGGCCTCAACCCGGCGGATGGTCACCCGGTCGACTGGCAGAACGTGGTGTCGCGAGCCAGGAACGGGTTCTTCATGGTGACGTACGTTGTGCTGCTCGGTGCGGCGCTCTTCCACGGCCTCTACGGCCTGCGCAACATCGTCTTCGAGCTCGAACCGGCGCGCTGGCTCAAGCGCTCCATAAGCGTGGTGCTGCTGCTCGGCGGCCTCGGGCTTTTCGTTTATGGCACGTGGGCGGCCATCGCCGCGCGGTCGTTCTGAGGGGGCGGACATGAGCACACCGAACATGAGCGAGGTCAACTACCGGATCCGCCGCTTCAACCCGGAGCGCGACAAGGCTCCGTACTGGGAGGATTACCGCATCCCGTTCGTGGCCGGGATGACCGTGCTCGACGGCCTGTGGAAGGTCAAGGAGACGCACGCGCCGGAACTGGCGTGGCGGTCGTCCTGCCGCATGGGCGTGTGCGGCTCCTGCGGGATGCTGATCAACGGCAGGCCGCGTCTGGCCTGCAACACCCAGATCGCGGAGCTCGCGAACGACACGGTCGTAGTGGCGCCCCTGCCGAACTTCGACATCGTGCGTGACCTGGTGCCCCAGCTCGCGCCGATGTTCGGCACCCACCAGGCGCTCATGCCGTACGTGATCCGCGAAGACATCGAAGAGCGGGAGCACCCGACAGGCGAATTCTGGCAGTCGGCGCACGAGCTGGAGCACTACCTGCAGTTCACCTACTGCATCAAGTGCGGGTGCTGCATGGCGGCGTGCCCGACGTTTGCGACCGACGCGCTATACTCCGGGCCGATGCCGCTGGCTCAGGCGCACCGGTACAACTCCGACAGCCGCGACGGCGGCTTCGCGCCGCGCACGCAGGTGCTTTCCGGTGAGGCGGGGCCATGGAGGTGCCACTACGCCGGCGAGTGCTCCCGGGTGTGCCCGAAGGGCGTGGACCCGGCCAAGGCCATCCAGCTCATGAAGCGCGAGCTGGTGCTCGACTACCTGCGGCTACGCAAGACGAAGTGCCCCGCGAAGGTGGCGGGCAAGCCGACCGAGGTCAAGCGCCGCGAGGGAATCCCGGAGCCCCCGGCGCCGACGGTTTGAGAAGGAGATGGACTCGTGAGAATCGGAAGCCTCTCGGGGGAGCGGCGGCGTCCGTGATGCCGACGGTCCCCTGTCAGCGGTAGCCAGGTCAGGGCCTGAAGCCCGGAAACGGAGGAACGTCATGCTGAGGAAGATCGGTGTCATCGGTGGCGGTTACATCGGCGGTGTGCTCGCGCAGGAGATCGTACAGCGTCGGCTGGCGCGGGAGGTCGGCCTGAGCGACCCTGCGCCCATTCCGAACCCGTCCGATCCCGAGGAACGCCAGGCGGTGGTCAAGAAGCAGTCAGTCTCGATTGGCAAGTGCCTCGACATCGCCGAGGGCCTTCCAGTCGTGTCCCGCGACACGAAGGTCGTCGGGTCGAAGGACTACTCGGCACTGGCCGGCGCCGAGATGGTCATCAACACCGCCGGCGTGCCGCGCAAGGCCCGGCCGGACGGCACCTTCCCCAGCCGAGAGGAGTTGCTGGCGATTAACCTCAAGGTCACGCTCGATGTGGCCAAGGGAATCAAACAGCACTGCCCCGACGCGATGATCATCTCGATCGCCAACCCCCTCGACGCAATCGTCTTCACCCTCGACAAGCGTCTCGCTCCGCCAAAGAACCGGCTGATGGGCATGGCGGGCGTGCTCGACTCGTCGCGCTACCGCTACTTCGTGGCCGAGGCCGCCAACGTGTCGGTCGAGAACGTCAACGCCATCGTGCTGGGCGGGCACGGCGACGACATGGTGCCGGTGCGCACCTCGTGCCAGATCGCCGGTGTCCCGGTAGCGAAGTTCCTCGACGCAGACACGCTCAAGAAGATCGAGGAGCGCACCCGCAAGGCCGGCGGCGAGGTGGTCGGCCTGCTCGGTTTCGGCTCGGCGTTCGTCTCGCCGGCGTGGGCAGCGCTCGAGATGGCCGAGGCGATCATCTTCGACAAGCGCAAGGTCCTACCCGTGTGCGCGAAGCTCGAAGGCGAGTACGGCGTCAAGGGGTTGTTCGTCGGGGTGCCCTGCATCCTCGGCAAGAACGGCGTCGAGAAGGTGGTCGAGCTCGACCTCACCGACGAGGAGAAGGCGGCGTTTGCCAAGTCCGTGGCCGGCGTGCGCAAGACCTGCCAAGAGGCCGAAGGGATGCTCAAGACGCTGTAGAAGCGCAGATTCGAGCAGTGGCGGAAGCACACGCGGGCGCCGTGCGTCCCGGCGCGCGAGCGGTCAGCGACGTCGGCCGACTCCGATGCGGGGGCACCGTCCCGCGAGCGGGCAGCGCGAGCACCAGGGTGATACCGGCTGGCAGATGTTCTGCCCGAAGGTCACCAACAGGTCGTTGATCTCGATCCAGAGGCGCTGCGGCAGGACCTTCTCCAGGGCGCGCTCGGTCTCCTCCGGCGTCTTCGTCCGTACGAGGTCGAGGCGGTTCGAGATCCGGTGCACGTGGGTGTCCACGCAGATGGCCGGGACGCCGAAGCCGAGCCCGAGCACCAGGTTCGCGGTCTTGCGACCGACCCCCGGCAGGGCAAGCAGCTCTTCGCGGTCGGCCGGCACGTTGCTGCCATGCTCGGCCGCGATGCGCCGGGCGATCGAGCGGATCTGTTTGGCCTTGGTGTTGTAGAAGCCGGCGGGGAAGATGAGCTTCGCGATCTTCCCCTCGGGGAGCTTCGCCAGCTTCTCCGGGGACGCGGCGACGGCAAAGAGCCGGGCGCTTGCGTCGGCGGTCACGGCATCCTTGGTCCGCAGGGAAATCACGCACGCCACCAGCAGGCGGAACGGGTCGCGCTTCCTCTCGACCGCGGCGAGCGTCGTCGGGCGCACGGCCTCCCGGACCTTGGCAAGCTCGTCGGCCAGCCAGCCAAGGTCGGACTCGTTCCACCTCATCGCGCCCCCCGTGAGAGCCCGACCAGCAGAAGGACCCCCACGGCGGCACCCGCGAGCCCGGGCTCGAGGCCGGCCGGGAGGTTCATTCGCACGCCCTCCAGGACAAGGTCCGCGACCCCACCGGCCACGGTGGCCGCCACGGCGCCCCTGGCGGTGGCGCCGGGCCAGGCGAGCCCGACGGTCATCACGGGCAGCAGCGCAGCCGTGAAGAAGCCCCAGCCCACCAGGCCGAGCAGCACCACCGCCCGCTCGCTGCTCGCCCCGATGGCGGTGCCGGCGATCGCGAACAGCACCGTCGCCAGCCGGGCCGCGGGCAAGCCCATCGCCGGCTTGCCGGCCGCCTCCCGCAGGTCGCGGGTGACCGCCGCGGCGGCCATGTTGAGGAACGACGCCGCCGTGGACATCATCGCCGCGAGGACGGCCACCCCTGCCAGCAGCACGGCCCAGGGCCCGAGCAGGGTCATCGTATGGGGCGTGAGGTCATCGGGCCGCCCGATCGTCAAAGCTCCTCGGGCAAGGAGAGCGCTGCCGCCCACTCCCACGCCGATCCAGACCGCCAGCGTCGCGGCCAGGGCCCCGGTCAGCACGGCGGGCAGGAGACGGAGCTGGGAACGGGAGCGCAGGAAGAAGAACTTCTGGACGTAGTGGGGCTGGGCGCAGGTTCCCAGGCAGAAGAGCAGGTACCACGCCCACGCCCGCCCCGGGGCGGTGGCCCCGAAGCTCCCGAGCAGCTCCGGGCGCAGCCTCTCCAGCGTTTGCACAGCCGCGACCGGGCCCCCGGCGGCTGAGATGGCCGCACCGGCCAGCAGCACCGCCAGCACCGCCATCACCGCGCCCTGGATAGCATCCGCCACCAGTCCAGCGCGCATGCCGCCCAGCGCCGTGTAGGCCGTGGTCGCGAGCATCACGACGATGGCCGTGGCGGCCCCGGGGACCCGCAGGAAGTCCTCCCCCAGCACGGCGGCTGCGCGGGCCTGGACCGCGAGCATGGCCACACAGCCCACGGCCACGACGAGCGCCGTCACTGTGCGGATGGCACGACCGCCGAAGCGCGCCGCCAGAAGCTCAGGGATCGTGAGGGATCCGTGCCGCTTCACGAGCTCAACGACGGGCTCACCGACGGCCCAGCACTGCAGCGCCCCGGTGAGCGGCGCCGAGAGCAGGATCCAGAGGGAGCCCGCGCCAGCCACTGCAAAAAGGCCCGGCCCGCCGACGAAGGTGAAGGCCGAAACCGCGGTCGCCGTACCGGCGACCCCGACCAGCCAGGCCCCGGCCCGGCGGCCGGCCACGAAGTAGTCCGAGGAGGTACGGGTACGACGGGCGCCCCACCAGGCGATGGCGGCGGCCGCGATGAGCAGGAGTGCGAGAGCGGTCACATGCCACCCCCGCCCGTGGGGTCCGGGCTCCGGGGTCCGAGGTCCGAGAAGCGGTCAGTGCCGACTGGAAAGGTAGACCAGTACAGCCAGGGGATCAGCGGGAGCGGCAAAACGTAGAGAACGGCGAGCACCCAGGCAAACCCGCCCAGCGGTTGCCCGCGCAGAAGCCAGGCCCCGGCGTGGCCTGCGAGCAGCCACAGAGTCAGGCCCGCGAGTATCAGGCGCAAGCTGCGCGTGGGTCTGCGAAGGAGGGCAAGAGCACATGCCCCGACGCTGCCCGCGATCACGACCGCGGGGGCGAGCGGCGGCCAGAATGGAGCCGCGAGCAGCGCAAGCGCGAGGACGGCGGAAAACGCGAGGGGCAACGAGGAGGTCACGGGCTTCCCGGGTCGCATTTGGTGAGTTTACAATCGGAACACATGCCGGCGAACCTCACGCCGCAGTACCGCGCGGCCGAAGCGAAGTTCAAATCGGCGCACACCCTCGAGGAGAAGCGTGCGGCCCTCGAGGAGATGCTCGCCAACATCCCAAAGCACAAGGGCACCGAGAAGATGCAGGCGGACCTCAAGCGCCGCATGGCCAGGCTGCGGCACGAGGAGGAGACCCGCACGTCCAGGCACGGGCACTCCTTCAAGGTGGACGCTGAAGGCGCGGCGCAGGTCGTGCTGCTCGGCCCGCCGAACTGCGGCAAGTCGTCGCTGCTCGCCACGCTCACCCACGCCGAGCCGGCCATCGGCGACTACCCGTTTACAACGACCCGGCCGCAGCCGGGCATGATGCGGTTCGAGGACGTGCAGATCCAGCTCGTGGACCTGCCTCCGGTGGCGGCCCAGCACATGGACCCGTGGCTGCCCACCCTGGTGCGTGGGGCCGATGCCGCGCTCTTGATGGCCGATCCGACGTCCAACGAGCTCCCCGAGGACGTCGAGGTCGTGCGCGAGCGGCTGGCTGCGGCGCACGCCCCCCTGGTGGGGGAGTTGCCGGAGGACGTCGACCCCCGCGACAACCCGCTGCCCACGCTCATGGTCATTACCAAGGCTGATCGGGCGCGCGAGGAGGACCTGAAGGTCCTGGAGGAGCTCTACGGGTCACAGTACGCCTTGCTGCGCATCAGCGTTGCAACCCACGCAGGACTGGAGGCGCTGAAGGTGGCGTTGTGGCGGCACCTCCAGCTGTTGAGGGTCTACTCGAAGCCGCCCGGCAAGCCCGTGGACCGCAGCGAGCCCTTCGTGCTGCCGCAGGGCTACACGGTCGCGGACCTGGCCGAGCGCGTCCACCGCGAGATCGCCGAGAAGTTGCAGTTCGCCCGCGTGTGGGGTGGCAAGCTCGACGGCCAGAGGGTCGCCCGGGACTTCGAGCTGCGCGACCGCGACGTGGTGGAGCTGCATATCTGAGAGTGGAAGCGACACGCTGCGGCTGGAGGCTATGGGCGCCGTCTTCGTGCTTTCCCGGCTGCCCTTTCCTTTCCTGTAGCCCGTAGCCTGGCCAAGCGGGTGGACATGTTTTCCTTCGGTGCTAGCCTAGGGACGGAGGGCACATGAGCGACAACGTCATCATCGCGGCAAAGCATCCTTTCGTCCTGGACGTCGAGCCAGGGACGTACTACTGGTGCCGGTGCGGGCGCTCCACGAAGCAGCCCTTCTGCGACGGCTCGCACAAGGCGACGGAGTTCACGCCGGTGAAGGTGGAGATAACCGAGAGGCAAAAGGTCGCCTTCTGTGGGTGCAAACACACGCACAACCAACCGCGGTGCGACGGCACCCACAAGACCCTTCCCTGACGCCGGGAGCGCGTGGGACGTGGACCTGAAGGAACGAATGCGCCGCCTCGCCACCCGGCGCACGTACGTGCTGGCCGGGGCCGTGCTGGCCGTTGGGCTCGTCCTCTGGAGCGGCCTCGCGGGGCGCGCGGAACACCGGCGGATCCTGGAGCTGCTGGACGCCACCGGGCTCCCCCGGCGCCAGCCCGAGGTGGCGTTGGCGGCGACAAAGGAACCGGACCCCGTGCGCGCCAGGTTAGCCATCGCTCGGGCGTTGCTGGCTGAATCCTTCGACTACCGCTCCTTCGCGCTGCTTCCGCTGCGCGAGGCCGCGGATGCCGCCGCACGGGTCAACGAGCGCCTCGAGCTGGCCCGTGAGATCGCAGCGCAGGCACTGGCCAGGCGGCCGAGCGCCTGGCAGGCGGCGATGATCCTGGGTGGCGCGACCTACCGCCTGTGGTCCTCGCGAGGGGATCCGAGGCTGCTATCCGATTCTGCGGCGTGGGAGGGCCCGCTGCTGGCAGCCTCCCGGCTTGCGCCGGGCGAGGACGAGCCGCTCCGCGTCCTGGCCGTGGCCTGGCTGGAGGTCTGGCCCTCGCTCCCGGCCGCCAAGCGAAACGAGGCTGTCACCTCCCTGCGTCGCGCGTTCCAGGACCCCGAGACGTTTGCTCGCTGCGCGGAGTTGTGGCTCGCGGCCGCCTCGACACGTGAGATGGCCTTTGAGCTGGTGCCCGACACTGCCGGTGCCTGGTCGGTCCTCGAGGGCAGCTACGCCGCGAAGGGGATGTGGGACGACTTTTGCGCCGCCCGGCAGCGGCGGGACGAGGCTCTGGAGCGCGAGTTGAAGCGTCGCGTGAGCGACGTGGCTGTGCACTTGAGGGGCGGGGACCCGGCCGGTGCACGCTCCCTGGCCGTGGGCGTCGTGGCAACCGCACCTACGGAGACGCGGTTTCGCGATGTCGTGAAGGAGGCCTTGACGCTCTGCCCGCCGCGAACGGTGAGTTCGGCGGAGGCTTTCCACCGCTGGCTCTCCTGGGCGCTCGAGGGTTCTGTGCGGGGCCAGGAACGTCTGCCGCCTGAGGTCGTGGCGCGACTCGGGGCAGCGTCGGGGGATCTGCCGGCTCCGGAGGCCGCTTTTGCGCAGTTGGCGGCCGGGAGCTTGCCCCAGGCCGAGGTCATTGAACGGCGGAGCGAGGCGCTCAACACCGAGGCATGGGCGCCGTACTGGGTCGCCAAGGCGCGGGCGCTCGCCCGCCAGCACCGCGGCTTCGAAGCGGCCTCCACCCTGGCGCTGATGAACCGCCGGTGGCGGGGATCCGTGCCGGCGGCCGACGCGCGGCTGGCGGTCGTCGAGGCATCCGGGGACGCGGGAGCGCTGTCGGCCGCACGCGAGGCGCTGGCAGCCCTGGCCGCAACCTCCTGGCCCGCCACCGCCTGGGAGTGGCGGGGTTCCGTGGCTCGCCTCGACCTGCTGGTGGCAACAGCAGCCCTGGGCCTCACCCTGAGCTTCGATTCCGTGCCCCCCAAGGGCGCCGCACTCCAGGTAAGGGTCGACGGGGAAACCGTGGCCGTGGCTGCGGTGGCCGCCGGTGAGAGGCTGCGTATCACCGCCAAGCTTGCGCCGGGCGCACACCTCGTGGAGGTGGAGCCGCTCGCCGGGGGGCGCATCCTCCTGGGCACGCTCTCGCTTGTGGCTGACTGAAGACTCAGCCGGAACCAGGTTTTGCCTTGGGCGGACCCTTGGCCGCAGGTGTGCTTTGTCTACCTATGCGGCGCGGAGGTCCTTGCGGGCCACCAGGGCGGTGCCGCACAGAATCGCAAGCGTGGCGGCGTTGGCAGGCATGGAGAGCCCGAAGTCGAAGAACGAGTGCACGGCAACGGCCGCGATCGCGCCCAGCGCTGCGAGCGCTGCGCAGCGATCCTCCGAGCGCTCGCCGTCGCGCAGCACGCGCGCGAGCCTCACGGCGAGTGAGCAGGCCACCACGGCCAGCAGGGCACCGCCCACCACCCCGGCGGTGACCAGGACCTCGAGGTAGTCGTTGTGGGCGTGCCAGTACCAGAGTGCGGGAAGGTCTCGCGGCGCCACGAGGGAGAAGGCGTCGCGGAAGCTGGCCAGCCCGGTCCCAGTCACCGGAAAGCGCTGCCACAGGTCCCAGGAGCTGGCATACACGCGGAGGCGGTCGCTCCACGCGAGCTCATGCTGTGAGGTCGCCAGCCAGCGCCCGAATCCCTGCTGCAGGCCGACCGCAGCTACCGTGCCGGTCCCCACCAGCACGAGCAGTATCCCGGAGGCCCCGAGGCGAACGCGGCGCCGTCCGAGCGCAAGGAAGACACCTTGGGCCACGGTTCCCGTCACGGCGGCTACCAGACCGGCTCGCGAGCCGGTAAAGGCGAGGCCCACGAAGAGCGTGAGCCACACCAGCGCCGGGCCGGCGACCAGTGCAATCTGGCGCTCGACGCTTATCTCCTCACGGGCACGTTTCAGCCCCCACCACCCCCACGCGAAAGCCACCGGCAGGATCAGCTCCAGGTAGAGAGCGAGATGGTCCGAATTGACGAAGGTGCCTCGCAGCCGCGACGGGTCCCCCCCCACCGCCGTTCCCCAGATCGTGTCCTCGCGATTTGCCAACGCCCGGGCCCCGAAGAGGACCTGGAGGATGCCGGACGCCAGCATCGCCAGGGCCAGCATGCGCCGTTGGGTGCGTTCGTAGACCGCGGCCCCCGCCAGAAGGCAGGCGACGACCGCACCGAAGGTCAGCGCGGCCCTACCCGACGCGGCAGGCGCGAGGGAGAGGGTGCTGGAGACTTCGCCTGCGGCACGCGCGTCTTGGAGATCAACACGCGCTGCGGCCTGAAGGCGGGAGTGTTCCGGGGAGATTATGCGTACAATGGCGGGAGGCCACGCCGACGCCTGAAGGGCACCGAGCAGCGCGACGCCCGCAAGACAGGCGGCGGGGAGCAGAGCCGGGCGCAGGCCGGCAGCACGCGTCGCATCGAGGAGCGCGAGGGCGAGGAGGATGCCCGCGGTGATTTGGAGAACGGTGTGGCTCCAGGGCAGGACCGTACCGAACGGGAGGGGTACCCACAGCACGAGCGCCACCAGGAGCGCCAGCAAGAAGAGGGCAGGGAGGCCCTGTTGGTTCCACCGGTACTCGTCGGTCATCACATCGAATTCTACGCGAGTGGCCGCGATTGTGGCTGCCGCAAGTCTGACGGCGGGCGTTTCACACGCACAGTTCCAGCAGTACATCGCGCCGGGCAGCCTCGGCATCCGGGAGGTGCCCACCAAGGAGCGCCTCGAGACTGCCATGAAAGAAGCAAGCTACCACCTGGGTCCCGTGCGTGTCGGTACCGTTTTCGGGCTCAACAACATCACCTACATGAACAACGTGTACGGGACCGCCGTCGACCAGGTGTCGGACGTCAGCGCCACGCTCATGGCCGGCCTGCAAGGCTACCTCCCGGCGGGGCGCAAGCTGGTCCTTGGCGCGTACGTGTTGCCCCAGTACACTTGGTGGAACAAGCTGAGCTCTCTGAAATCGTGGGGCGGACAGGCCGGCGTCGGACTCTTCGGCTAC
Organism: Thermoanaerobaculaceae bacterium; assembly: GCA_963754345.1. Taxonomy (GTDB): domain Bacteria; phylum Acidobacteriota; class Thermoanaerobaculia; order Thermoanaerobaculales; family Thermoanaerobaculaceae; genus RBG-13-68-16. Next base: position 126,239 of record CAVWFZ010000001.1, read on the forward strand.
TTCAACCGCGTGACGATCGAGCTGCAGGGCTCGAACTCGCTCGTCCCGCAGTACTACTCCTCGGAGACCCTGGTGCCCGTCAACACGCGGGATCAGCGTGGCTCCGCGACGTTGGACGTCCGCGTGCTCGGCCGACTGTCCGTCTTCGCCTCAGGCACGCAGGATCGTTGGCGCTACGAAAACCAGCCCCCGGGCGACCTGCCCGCCAATGTGTACAGCGTCTCCGACCGCAATGAGAGCCAGGTTGGCGGAGGCCTGCGCTACCGGTTCAGAGAGAATGTGATGATTGGGCTCGGCTACGAGTCCCTCAGGACGGAATTTCTTCACGAGCTCCGGAACGGGTCGAACTCGGGGAACGGCCCTTTCGTTGAGCTACAGCTCCAGGGAAAGCGCCTCTGGACCAACGTCCACGTTTCCAACCTTTTGTTGGAGGCAAGGGCCGGGTCCGACTTCGTACGCTACAGCGGCCCAGCCGGCTTCCTCCAGATGGGGTGGCGGCCCTCGGGCAACATCGAGGTCCAGCTCTTCGGCGGCCGCTATCTCTCGTACACGGTGGTGGCGCCTGCCCCCTACTACGTCGACAGCCGTGTCGGCACGGGCGTGCAGGGGAACTTCGGTTGGCGGACCACGGCACGCCTCTATGTGGAGCGTGGGCGCGACAGGTTCGCCTACCAATCGGGCGTGCTCCACAGAACCGACGACTTCGACGTGATCGGCACGACCCTCGACTTCAAGATCGGGCGGCGATCTGGCGTCACGCTTGGGTGGGCGCGCACCGACTACACATCGGATGTCGCCGGGGCCAGCCGCTCGATCCCGATGTTCCAGCTCTCGCTGCGGTTTGCAGGTTCAGGGGTGGGGTGGTGGTGATACAATTAATGACGAGTTGGAGCGAACGACTCGCGATGAACGTGTTTCTTCCTTTCGCCCAAACTAGATTCTGGGGCCCGGGCAGCCGGGGGAGGCGCCTTCGGCTGCCGGTGGCAGCCCTGGGCGGCCTCACGCTTGCCATGCTGGCCCTTGCTTCGGTGCACGTCGAGGCTAGCGGGTCCGCCGGGTACCGAATAGGCCCCAAGGACCTCCTCGAAATCAAGGTCTTCGAGGTGCCCGAGCTGAACATCGAGCGCCGCGTTTCAGAGGAAGGCACCATCAATCTGCCCCTGATCGGCGACGTCCCGGTCCAGGGGCTGACCGACGTCGAGCTGGCCGACCGCCTCAAGGCCCTACTTGAGTCAAAGTACGTGCAGCGGGCGTCGGTGGCGGTGCAGGTCCGTGAGTTTCGCTCCAAGCCGATCTCCGTCCTCGGTGCGGTGAGACAACCGGGCAACCTGGCGTTTTCCGGGCGCTGGACGCTCCTCGAGGTTCTCTCGGCCGCCGGGGGCCTCGGCGATGCGCACGGCGAGAAGATCTACGTCTTGCGGCGTGCCGACAACGGGCTCTCCGACCAGATCGCCATTGATGTGGACGACCTGATGGTTCGCGCCGATCCCGATGCCAACATCCCGATCTTCGCCAACGACCTGATCAACGTCCCGGCCAGGGTGGAATTGACGATCTTCTGCCTTGGCGAGGTTGCACATCCCGGTGCGGTGGTTTTCCAGAGCACGGAGAGGATTACCCTGCTCACCGCCATCGCGCGGGCCGGCGGCCTGACCGACCGGGCCTCACGCAAGATCCAGGTGCAGAGAAGGGACCGTAACGGCCGCGACGTGCAGCTCGACGTCGACTACAAGCGCATCGTGGCCGGCAAGGAGCCCGACTTTCCTCTCCAGAGCGGCGATGTCGTCATCGTCAAGGAGTCCTTGTTCTGATGTCTGCGCGGGCACCGCTGCCACCCGAGCAGCTCCTGATGCCAGTCGAGATGGAGACGGAGTTCCACATCTCCCAGTGGCTGGACGTGCTCCGCCGCCGCCGTGCCCTGCTGGCAGTGGTGACGGTCGTCGTAATGGCGTTCTCAGTGGTTCGCTACGCAATGAGCCCCAAGCTCTACAGGGCGACCACGATCCTGCAGATCGAGCGCCGCCCCGGAAGCGCGGCCGCCATGCAGCAGCCGGCCCAGTACGACGACTGGATGGAGGCGCAGTACTTCTACCCCACCCAGTACCGCCTGCTCCAGAGCCGCGGCCTCGCGGAGCGCGTTGTCAAGAACCTGCGCCTTGGCGACGATCCGGTGTTCAACCCGAGCCGGGGCCGCCTCGTCGGAACCTCCTCACCCGCAGCCGTCACCGCCGCCGACGACGACGCGGCGATTGCGGGCCTGGCCTACGGCGTTCTGGGCGGGCTGGCGGTCATCTCGGTCCGCAATACCAGCCTCGTTGAGGTGTCGTACGTCTCGACGAACCCAGAGCTGGCGGCGCGGATCGCCAACGGCGTCGCCGACGCCTACATCGACTGGGGCGTGGAGACGCGCTTCGCGACCGTGGGGCGGGCATCGAGCTTCCTCTCGTCCCAGATCGAAGGGCTCAAGCAGGAGATCCAGGACAAGGAGGCGCAGCTCCAAGCGTACAGCCGGCGCTCCGACATCGTGGCGCTCGACCCTTCCTCAAACGTCACCCTCCAGAGGCTGGAAGCCCTTAACAAGGACTACATTGGGGCCCTCTCCGAACGCATTGGCAAGGAGGCGCAATACAAGGAGCTCGTGAACTCCCCGGACGACATCGTCGCGGACACGGTCTCCGGCGGCCTCGTGGCGCAGCTCCGCTCCGACCAGCTCAAACTCGAGCGCGAATACGCAACCAAGCTCAACACCTACAAGCCCGAGTGGCCCGCCATGCAGGAGCTGAAGGCTCAGATCGACAGGGGCCGGCAGCACATGGCCAGCGTGACCCAGGAGATGGTGGCCAAGGCCCGGGAGTCCGCGAAGGCCGAGTATCAGGGGGCGTTGAGGCGAGAGCAAGCTCTGACGGCCGAGCTCTCGAGGCAGAAGGGCGAGGCGATGAGTTTCAACTCGGCGGCCGTCGAGTACAACAACCTCAAGGTCGAGGTCTCGACCCGCAGGTCGCTTCTCGACGAGCTCGTGCGCAAACAGTCCGAAACCGAGGTGACCTCGCGCCTCAAGGGGACGCGCGACTCCAACGTCGTCGTGGTGGACCGCGCGCTGGTGCCCGGAGCGCCGTACCTGCCGTCGCTCTTCCGCAGCCTCACCCTCGGTCTCATGCTGGGCCTCGGCCTGGGTCTGGGGGCTGTGTTCTTCCTGGAGTACCTGGACCGGACGATCAAGACGAGCGAGGACGTGGCCCGCATCCTGAACCTTCCCGTGCTCGGGGTCATCCCTGACATCTACATCTCCCACAGCCGGCAAGGGTACGGTAGCCGCATCCACGGGTACTCCTCCTACTACTACGGCCGCCGGCAGCGGGGCGCGACAAAACCTCGCAAGACCCGCACGGACCGCAAGGGTGGTTCCGATTCGGCCGACGTCCAGGTCGAGCTGGCGAGCCATGAGCAGCCGCGCCTCGCTGTTTCGGAGGCGTACCGGTCGTTGCGCACGGCCCTGCTCCTCTCCACCGCGCACCACCTCAAGAGCATCGTGATCACCTCGGCGGTCCCCGGTGAGGGGAAGACGACCACCGCGACCAACCTTGCCGTCGTGCTCGCCCAGCTGGGCAAGGAGGTACTGCTTGTCGATGCGGACCTTCGCAAGCCCCGCCTGCACGAGATCTTCGGCAAGTCGAACCGTGTGGGTCTCGTGAACTTCCTGACCGGCGGGGCTGACGAGGCCGCCGTCATGCTGCCGACCAAGATCAACCAGCTTCACGTCACGCCGGCCGGCCCGATGCCGCCGAACCCGTCGGAGCTGCTGTCATCCGAGAAAATGGTGGATTTCACCGCTCTCGCCTATCAGCGGTTCGACTACGTCATCTTCGACACCCCGCCGGCGCTCCCGGTCACCGACGCCACCGTCCTCGGTTCCATGTCGGACGGGGTCGTTCTGTGTGTAGGTTCGGGCCTGGTCATGCGGGAGGACGCGCGATCCTGCCGGCAGCGGCTCCAGCTCTCGGAGGTGCGGGTCCTCGGCGTCGCCCTGAACCTCTTCCGGGAGCAGCTCGGGTACCGCGGGAGGCGATACCAACGGTATCAGCAGTACATCGAAGAGGTCACAGCGGGCACGGGCGGGAAAGCCTGAGCCCGCCCATGATCGACCTGCACGCCCACCTCCTGCCTGGCGTGGACGATGGCCCGGCGACCCTCGACGAGACGAAGGAGATGTGCCAGCTCGCGGCAGCCGATGGGGTCGAGGCGGTGGTGGTCACGCCGCACCAACGCCACGAGCTCTGGCCGGACGTGGAGCGGAGTGCCCTCGAAGCGCTCTTCGGGGAGGTGCGCGAGGTCTGCGGCGAGCTCAACCTGGCGCTGGGGGCCGAGATCCGCGTGGACTCCGAGCTGCTGGGCGAGGTGGACCGCCTCCCGGGCGGGGAGCTTCTACCGCTGGCCGGCTCCCGGTACCTTCTCCTCGAGTTTCCCTCCGTCATGCCAACAGTTGAACCCCGTTCACTGGTCCACGAGCTCGTCATTGCCGGTTGGCATCCGGTGCTGTCCCACCCCGAGCGGATCCCGTGGATGGCGGAGGACCCACTGCTGCTTGAGGCGCTGGTGGAACGGGGGGCCTTCCTGCAACTGACCGCGATGAGCGTGACGGGCGAGCTCGGACGTGGGCCGCTGGAGTGTGCCGTGTCCCTCCTCGACGGGGACCTGGCGCACTTTGTCTCCTCTGACGCCCACGACCCCCACCTGCGGCCGCCCCGGCTCTCTGGTGCGTACCGGGAAATCGTGGCGCGATGGGGCGAGGAGCGAGCGGAGCGGCTCACGGTGCTGAATCCGACGGCGGTGCTTGAGAACCGGCCGCTTGCCAGGCACAATGCACACTGATGGGTACTGAACGCTTCCCCCACGGTCCACCGATCCAGACGGTCAAGTTCCCGAGGTCCCGGTCCTCGCGGCATCCGGGCGCCCGAACGTTGACGGCTTTCGCCACCGCGTTCGCTCTGGCTGTGGCTGCCCACGCGCTGGACCCCTTCTACATGCGCCTGCTGCGCCAGGGCACCGACTCCTACAACCGCCGTGATTACGCCACCGCGGTGCGCCAGCTACGTGTCGCGTGCTTCGGCCTCCTCGACGATCCGCAGGTTTTGGCCGACGGTCTCACCCGCCTCGCGCTTGCCCAGGTGGCGACCGGAGACTCGGCGGGGTTTCGTGAGACGTTCCAGCGCATCACGGAGGTCGAGGAGAGGTTCCAGGGTTACTCCAGAGCGGACATACCACCTGACGTGCGCGCTGGCTTCGAGACGCTCGTCGTTCAGGGCATTCCGGCGGTCACGCTCGTGGAGAACCCCGCCTTCTCACGCCTGGTGCCTACCCGCGAGCAGCGCGTGGCCTCGCTGCCGCCCACCGAACGGCGCAAGGAGCTGGCCCGCCTGGTCAAGGCCGAGCCCAGGCAGACGAGCTGGCGCGTCATGCTCGCGCAACTCGATCTTGCCGAAGGCGATGTGCGCGGCGCCTGGCAGGGGGCCGATGCGGCCCTTCAAATTGCACCAGGAAGCAAGGAGGTGCTTCGGGTGCGCGGTCTCGGTTTTGCGGGTGACAAGCGCTGGGCCCAGGCGGTGGACGATCTCAGGGCATGCGGGGGTGCGACCTCCGACCCGAGGGTCGCGGCCGCCCTTCTGGCCTCGCTGGTGGAGCTCAAACGGTGGCAGGAAGCCAGCACATACGTGGCCCAGCTGCCGCCGGCGCTCGCCAAGGACCCTGCCATCCAGGACCTCGGGAAACGAACCGGCAACGGTTTGAAGGCCGCCAGCCCCGCGCCCGTTCCGACGCCCGCCCCAACGCGCGCCCCCATGCCGGCTCCGACGGCTGTTCCGACGCGTACCCCGGTGCCCGCTCCGACGGCCACACAAGCGGTCCCGCCGGCCACCAAGACAGTCCAGGGTGCAGGATCGCCTCCACCGGCCCCGGTGACCCTCGTGCCAGCGGGCGCGGCCGTCGCGGCGGACAGGAAGCCCACGGCGGTCCCGCTCGCGCCTGCCGTGCAGGCCGAGCTTGACCGGGTCTGGGACCTGGCCCGCACGAACAAGCTCGAGGACGCCTGCACAGCGGCCCGCCGCGTTGCAGACGCCCACCCCGAATCGCCCGAGGCCCAGCAGCTGGCCGGCGAAATGGCGTACAGGACCAGCCGCTGGCCGGATGCCGTGCTCTACTTCCGGCGCAGCGGTGACTCGATAGGGGGCAACTCACTGCTGGTGTTCTACTTTGCCGTCGCACTGTACGAAACGGGCGACCGGGCGGATGCGACGGCCGCCCTCAAGCGCTCGCTTCCGCACATCCAGCGGACTGAGTACGTGGAGCTGTACGTCACGAAAATTCTCGGAACCGCCGCCTCTCCGACGCAAGAGCCTTGACGAATTGTACTTAGACGCCTACAATGAAACTTGGAGGTGGACCGGCTTGGTCAGTCGGAGTCTATTCTGTTCCCCGGAGAGGTGGGCGCGGGCCGGCTGGCTCGCCCTTGCGGTTGCCTTCTCGTCCAGCGCCGCTCTCGCCGCCCCTCCGGCGTTGAGCCCGATTCTGCCGAGCTGCGTGCCCAAGCGCGCCAACAGCGTGGTCTCCTTGATCACGTACCCGGAAGGCACCTGGGCCTCCATCCGCACCTGCTTCCGCAAGACCGGAACGACCGATTTCTACTTCGTCGAGATGCGAAACGTCGGAAGGGGGAGCTACTGGGCGGTGCTGCCTCGCCCCGAGGATGCCACGGCTGCCGTGGATGTGTTCTTTGCCGTTATGGATGTCGAGGGCAGGGAAACGCGCACGCCTCTCATGACGATTCCCGTCACCTCGCCGTGCAGCACCACGCTAACCACCGAGCAGGCCAGGTACGCGCAAAACCTTGTGGTGGGCGAGACGGCCAAGAACCAGTTCGGCCTCTCCGTCCTTGGCTTCCTGTGCGATGGTGTGATTTCCAGGATTGACTTCGCAGGCAAGCTGCGGCCCGACGACGCGTGCAGAATCGCTCTGATTGCGGACGCCATGGGATTGGGGGACGAGGGGAAGAAGCTGGCCCCGGCCGTCCTGCTCGGTGGGGGCGCGACCCTCATCCGCTCCGGCGACAAAGGCGAAGCCTCCAAGCCGAGACCGTAGGCAGCGACAGCTGGAACCCGCAAGGGCGTGCGCCTGGGGCGCGGCAGTCCTTCACCCTCAACGCTCGGCGTTGCTGAGTTCGCTTGACCCCCGGATAGGCGTCTGCTAAGAGTCGGTGCCGAGGTGTCATGCTGATCGCCCCCGATGAAGACCGGCCGGTTTGGTTGCTGGTGCGGACCAAGCCGAAACAGGAAACCGCGGTGGTCCAGGTGCTCGGGGGTCGGGAGATCCCCGCGTACTGCCCGAGGATCCTGGAGCCACGCTGGCACCTGAGGGCCCCCCGTGGGCCAGTGCCGCTCTTCCCGTCGTACGTGTTCGCCCACTGCGTGCCGAAGGAACGCTACGCGGCGGTGCGGTACTGCCCGGGCGCCTCCGGGATCGTGCGGTTCGGCGACGCCCTTGCGGCTGTCGAGGACGAGTTCATCGTTTCGCTGCGCGAGCGCGAAGGCGAGCGCGGCTACCTCGTGATCGCAGAGGCGCGCCGCGCGCCCTCGAAGGGCTCGAGAGTGCGTGTCGTTCAGGGACCGCTTCAGGGGTTCGAAGGCATCGTCACGCAATACCTGCCGGGGAAGGACCGCGTGCGCCTGCTGCTCTCGATGGTGAGCGGTGTCCGCAACGTGGAAGTGGACGCCCGCCACATCCGCAGCGCATAGGGTCCGCGCTTCCGGTTCCGTCGCCGAGGATCGTCCAGGACGCCCTAGTTGTAGTTTCTCACAAGGTTGTTCAGGTTGAGGCGACTGAAGGGTGGGTTGCGGCCGAGTGCGGTGTGGGCGCGGTGGTGGTTGTAGAAGTGCAGGTAGCGTGGCAGGAGATCGGAGCGTTGGGCCGAGGAGTGGCAAGGGAAGGCGTAGGCCCACTCGCGCAGGAGTGTTTGGATGAAGCGCTCGGCTTTGCCGTTGGTGCAGGGGCGGTAAGAGCGAGTCCGAGAGTGGCGGAGGCCGAAGTGGCGGCAGCGGGCTGCAAATGCCTGAGAGGTGTAGCAGCCACCGTTGTCGGTGAGCAGGCGTTGGATGCGCACGCCACGAGCGGCAAACCAGGTGACGGCGCGGTCGAGGAAAGCGGTTGCGGTGGGGTCACGCTCATCGGGTAAGACCTCGACGTACGCCAGGCGCGAGGCATCATCGACAGCCACGTGAACGAACTCCCAACCGGCGCCTTGCTTGCGACCTCGTCGATTCCCCGTGATGCGATGACCAATCTCAACGATCCGCCCGAGCTTCTTCACATCGAGGTGGAGGAGTTCACCGGGATGGTCGTGGACATAGCGCCGCACAGGCTCCGGTGCAGCGAGCGCCCGCAGCCGGCCGAGCCCAGCCCGCTGGAGCCATCGCGCGACCGTCGATCGCGGCACGTCGACCTGTGCCGCGATCTCCTCGCCGGCCATGCCCATCCGCCGCAACTCGACCATCTTCTCGACCACCTCCAGCGACGTGCGTCGCGCCACCCGCTTCGGCCGCGGCGACCGATCCACAAGGCCCGCAGGCCCTTCATCTCGATACCGCGCAAGCCACCGGTACGCGGCGCGCTCGCTCAGACCTTGGGCCTCAGCCGCCTCCTTCACCGTCCACCCCAGTGCCTTCACACGCCCCACCAAAACCGCTCGACTCGCCGGACAGCTTCGGGCATTCTTGTGCAGGTCCATCCAGTCCCTCCAGCCTGCGGGTTTCACCACCCACAGCATGCCGGAAGTGGCTCGGATGGACCACTCCTGTCACTGAACAACGTTGTGAGAATTCACAGCTAGGAGCCTGTCCGAGTAGAACTCCGGCTGCGAATTCCGATGGCATCCGGCTGGCTGTGTCAGCCGTCGCGAAAAGTCCTCGACGTAGCTCTGGCTACGCCTGCGGGCTTTTCGCTCGGCTTCCTTGCCATCCGGCGCCCTCGGAATTCTCGCTCTCGTCGTTTACTCGGACAGGCTCCTAGCGTCAGGCTGGGACCCGGCGGAGGAGGAAGCCCGTTCGACCCCGTGCGAGTTCTTCAAGCCCCGCCTGCAAGAATCGGGTCTCGCCCGGGACATCGGCTCGGTGGCGCCTGCCCGAGCGCTTGCGTATCCCCTCAGAAGCATTAGAATCTAAATGATTCTGCGACGTGAAGCGACGAGTGTGCAAGCGCAAGCCGCGACACGTCCACGGGGGCGACGAGGACGGGTGGTTGATCATATGCCCCGTTTTTTGAATGGTTTGCGATGCAAACCAAAGGCGGCAGCATATATGGCGACCGCCTGCCCTTCTGGCGCGGGTGTGGTAGCCTTTCGCGCTTCGGGCCCGCAGAACGCTTCCCGCTCGAGAGGAACGGACCGATGAACCAGCTTGCCAGGGACGCTCGGATCTACGTCGCGGGCCACACCGGCCTGGTCGGCTCGGCGGTCATGCGCCGTCTCAAGGCCGGGGGTTTCACCAACGTCTTGACGGCCGAGCGCGAGGATCTCGACCTGCGCGACCAGGGGGCGGTGGACCGGTGGTTCGAGGCGCACCGGCCCGAGGTCGTCTTCCTCGTCGCCGGGACCGTGGGCGGCATCCTGGCCAACTCAACGCGCCCCGCCGAGTTCATTTACGACAACATGATGATTCACGCGACCGTTGTGCACGCCGCCTACCGCGAGCGGGCCCGGAAGGTCCTCTACCTCGGCAGCTCATGCATCTACCCGCGGGAATGTCCCCAACCGATGAAGGAGGAGTACCTCCTGTCCGGTCCCCTGGAGCCCACCAACGAGCCCTACGCCGTCGCCAAGATCGCTGGAATCAAGCTCTGTCAGGCCTACCGGCGGCAGTACGGGTGCGACTTCATCTCGGCCATGCCGACCAACCTTTACGGTCCCAACGACAACTTCGACCTGACGAGCTCGCACGTGCTTCCGGCGCTGATGAGAAAGTTCCACGACGCCAGGGTTGAGGGGCGCCGGGAGGTCGTGATCTGGGGCACCGGCGCTCCGAGGCGCGAGTTCCTGCACGTGGACGACCTCGCCGACGCTTGCCTCTTCCTCATGGAGCGCTACGACGGCGAGGAGCACATCAACGTCGGGACCGGGGCCGACCTCTCCATCCGCGAACTGGCCGAGCTGGTGCGGGGAGTGGTCTACCCGGAGGCAAAGCTCACCTTCGACACCTCCAAGCCCGACGGCACGCCGCGCAAGCTGCTCGACGTCTCGCGCCTGCACGCGCTCGGCTGGCGGCACCGGATCGAGCTGCGCGCCGGGATCGCTTCGACCTACCAGTGGTTCCTCGCCAACCGCGGCCACCTGCGTGAGGGCAAGCCAGAGAAGAGCAGGAGTGAAGCCCAATGAGGAAATGGCCTCCCAAGATCGGAAAGCGTGCCCTTGTCACCGGCATCACGGGGCAGGACGGTTCGTACCTCGCTGAGCTCTTGCTGGGGAAGGGCTATGAGGTGTGGGGGATGGTGAGGCGCACGTCCACCTTCAACACGAGCCGCATCGACCACATCTATCAGGATCCCCATGATGCGGACGTCAGGCTGCACCTCGTCTACGGCGACCTCAACGACGCATCCTCGCTCAACAAGCTCCTGAAGGTCGTTCGCCCCAACGAGATCTACAACCTGGGGGCGCAGTCCCACGTCAAGGTCTCCTTCGATGTGCCCGAGTACACCGCCGAGGTCACGGGCGTCGGCGCGGTGCGCCTCCTGGAGGCGATGCGCGAGATGGGACTCGAGGCCCGCTTCTACCAGGCCTCCTCCTCGGAGCTCTTCGGCAAGGCCCTCGAGGTTCCTCAACGGGAGACCACGCCCTTCTACCCGCGCAGCCCGTATGCGGCCGCCAAGGCCTATGCCTTCTACATCACGCGCAACTACCGCGAGGCCTACGGCATGTTCGCCGTCAACGGCATCCTCTTCAACCACGAGTCGCCGCGCCGCGGGGAGACCTTCGTGACGCGCAAGGTCACCCGTGCGGTGGCGCGCATCAAGCATGGCCTGCAGGACAGGCTCTACCTCGGAAACCTCGACGCCAAGCGCGACTGGGGGTTTGCGGGCGACTTCGTGGAGGCCATGTGGCTCATGCTGCAGGCCAAGGAAGCCGATGACTACGTCGTGGCCACCGGCGAGACCCACTCCGTGCGCGAGCTCTGCGAGCAGGCTTTTGGCTGCGCGGGCATTCCCATCACGTGGGAAGGGCAGGGCCTGGAGGAGAAAGGGATCGGGAGGGACGGCCGTGTCCTCGTCGAGCTGGACCCCCGTTACCTGCGGCCCACCGAGGTGGAGCACCTGCTCGGCGATCCTGCAAGGGCCAGAGCAAAGCTCGGTTGGAAGCCGCGTGTTGGTTTTGAGGGTTTGGTCAAGATGATGGTCGAGCACGACATGGCCCTCGTCGCCCGCGAGGCCGCGCTCGGCCCCGCCGCCCATGCGTAGCCGGTCCTATGTTATCCCGCTGTGGGCCGCCGCCCCCGCAGGTTCCGCCTCCGTGGAACACGCGCTCCGCGCCGCCGCCAATGCGACCTCATCGAACTAACCTCTTCATGTTGATGCCGAAGATACAAGGGATCTGGGCGGGGGAACGGTGGAGGGGCAAAGCCCCCCACCCAGATCCCTCCCTTCGCTCGGGATGACAGCATGTCTCGGCTCCGTCGGGCTTCACTGCCCTTAGAATGGTAGCCCTCTGTTTTCTTCTGTGGAGCACGCGCTCCGCGCGTGCCTGCTCCAAGCGGCGCCAGGCGTTACAATGACCCTCTGCTTCGTCGATGAGGTCGGAGGTTGGCGATGAGCAACGACAGAGCCGACGAGATCATGCGCCACTTCGATGTTGTCGCGGAGGGGCTTGAGTCCAAGATCCAGATCCTCGCCGAGGGGCAAATTCTGGTCCGCGAGGAACTCAAGGCTTTTCGGGCCGAGGTCGCGGGTGAGTTCTCTGAACTTCGCTCGATGGTCAAGTTCTCCTACACCTAACTCGACCGCCGCATCCGCACGCTCGAAGGCGCGGTTGTATCCCTGACCGACCGCGTTGATCGCCTCGAAGCGAGTAGATTGTAGCCTTTTCGTTTCTCCTTTGGTGTCTTACCCTTGACCTCTGACCTTTCACCGATGCCTTGCAACTCTTAGGCCTTAACTACCCATGCCCAAGGTCTCTGTCATCTTCGGCACACGCCCCGAGGCGATCAAGCTGGCGCCGGTTATCCTCGTGCTCCGAAAGGACCCACGCTTCGTCTTCGAGGTCTGCGTGACCGCCCAGCACCGCGAGATGCTCGATCAGGTCCTGGAGGTTTTCGGCATCGAGCCCGACGTCGACCTCGACCTCATGGAGCCGGAGCAGACGCTAGCCGGCCTCACGGCGAGGGCGGTGCAGGCGATCGACGGCTACCTCGCGGACTCCGGGCCGGAGCTCGTGCTCGTCCAGGGCGACACCACGACGACGTTTTGCGCCGCGCTAGCCGCGTTCTACCACCACATCCCGGTCGGACACGTCGAGGCCGGCCTGCGCACCGGCAACCTGGAGTCGCCCTGGCCCGAGGAGGCCAACCGTGCGCTGACCACGCGCCTCGCGGCGCTGCACTTCGCGCCCACGGAAACCAACCGGCAGAACCTGCTGCGCGAGGGGATCAAACCAGCGCGGATCTTCGTGACCGGCAACACGGTCATCGACGCCCTCTTCTTCGCGCTCGACATCGTCAAGGCTCATCCCCCCGCGATTCCGGGCCTGCCCGAGACCGTCACAGCAGCGGACGGTTCCCCCCTCGTGCTCATCACCGGCCACCGGCGCGAGAACTTCGGGCCCGGGTTCGAATCGATCTGCAAGGCGATCGCCGAGCTGGCGCGGCGCTTCCCCGGCACGGCGTTCGTTTACCCGGTGCACCTCAACCCAAACGTCCGCCAGCCGGTGGACAGGATCCTGCGCAGCGCAGGCACGGACAACATCCACCTTATCGAGCCGCTGCCGTATCTGCCGTTCGTGGCGATGATGAGCCGTGCCACGCTCATCCTCTCCGACTCGGGCGGCGTCCAGGAGGAGGGGCCGAGCCTCGGCAAGCCGGTCCTCGTCATGCGCGACACCACGGAGCGCCCCGAGGCCGTCACCGCTGGAACCGTGAAGCTCGTCGGAACCGACCAAGGCGCGATCGTCGACGAAACCGCCAGGCTCCTGACAGATCCCACGGCCTACAACGCCATGGCTCGCGCGATGAACCCCTACGGCGACGGCCAGGCCACTGGCCGCATCCTCGCCGCCTGCGCGGACTTTCTTGGGTGCTGAGCATGTTCGACCGTTGGCCCCCAAGGGAGCAGTGTCCCGGTGCCCTACGTCAAGTCGCTGCTGATCCTCTGGACCGCCACCTGGAGTCGGTGAGGTATCGGCGGCGCGTACGCGCACGACGGCTTGGCACGCCAGGCTGGCCTCGCGGGCGGACGAACGCAGACCCACGTCTCGAGCGGCGTCAAGAACAGCCGGTCTGGAACATGAGGACGCGTAGAACCGGGGTGCTCGATCCGTTCTCGCTCAAGCGCTACCCAAGGTGGTACCCGTCGAGGCTGCCGCCGACGGTGGTCTGGCGGCTCGTGGAGCTCGAAGCGAGGGTCTTCTTCGAGCGGTACGAGCTGCCGAAAAAGGAGATCGGGTTGCCTCTGATGGCCGACGAGTTCGACGGGCAGGACACCGCGGTGACGGGAGAACCAGCATGAAAACTGGTTCAACAATCGGGGCAGGTTGGAACTGAACATGGACATTGTCGCAGAGGCACCGGACAAGGGCCCTTTGTCGCCTCCGACATCGGGAGTCGAGCTCACGATCCTGATGCCGTGCCTGAACGAATCCGAAACCCTGGAAACGTGCATTCGGAAGGCCATGGGATTTCTTGCGTCGCATCAGATCGCCGGAGAAGTGGTGGTTGGAGACAACGGATCCACGGACGGCTCCCAGGACATCGCGCGGCGGTGCGGAGCGCGCGTGGTGGACGTGAAGCTGCGGGGATACGGGGCGGCCTTGTACTTCGCTTCCCGCGCGGCCCGCGGGAAGTACATCATCATGGGGGATTCCGATGACAGCTACGACTTCACCCACCTGATGCCCTTCGTGGAGAAACTCAGGGAAGGCTACGACCTGGTGATGGGAAACCGCTTTCTCGGCGGGATCAGACCCGGGGCAATGCCGTGGAGCAATCGCTACATCGGAAACCCAATCCTGACGCGCATCGGAAGGGTGTTCTTCCATTGTTCGGCCAGCGATTTCCACTGTGGGCTGCGCGGCTACTCGGTGGAAGCATTCCGCCGGATGGATCTGCGAACCACGGGCATGGAATTTGCCTCGGAGATGGTGATCAAGGCCACACTGCTCGGCATGAAAGTCACCGAGGTCCCCACCATGCTGAGCCCAGACGGCCGTTTGCGCGCCCCCCACCTGAAACCCTGGCGCGACGGATGGCGGCACCTGCGCTTCATGCTGCTGTACAGCCCGAGGTGGTTGTTCTTCTACCCGGGGCTGGTACTAATGGTGACGGGTATGGCGATGAGCCTTTGGCTTTTGCCAGAGCCTCGACCACTGGGTGGAGCCGTGCTGAGCGTGCACACGCTGTTGTACGCGGCCATCGCGGTGATGGTCGGCTTCCAGGCTGTGCTGTTCTCAGTGCTGTCCAGAATCTATTCCATGTACGAAGGCCTGCTGCCGCACTCCGCCAGGCTGGAAAGACTCTTCAAGTACATCACGCTGGAAGTCGGCCTTGGGGTAGGCGTGTTCGTTTTCCTCGCGGGGTTGACGGGGTCAATCCTGGCAGTCGTTCAATGGGGACAAACTGGTTTTGGTCCCTTGGACGCGTCACGCATAATGCGCCTTGCCATACCGTCCGCCATGGCTCTGATGCTGGGATCTCAGGTCATCTTGGCAAGCTTCTATCTCAGCGTGCTGGGGCTGAAAATCCGTCGCTTGGGGGAGCCGTGAGGAGGTTTGACCGCGTGCTGCAGCGCTGGCGGATAGAAAAGGTCCGGCCCTACGTGACCGCCGGCGCCCGTTTGCTTGACATCGGCTCTTCGAACGGGGCGCTGTCCGAGCGTATTCTCGACCTCGGTCAGTATGTCGGGATCGAGCCGGGCCTCGCCAGCGATCACTCGCTCGGACCAAACGCCAGGCTGATCCGCGGCATCTTTCCACGGGATCTACCCGACTCGGAGCCGTTTGACACGATCTGCATGCTGGCGGTGCTGGAACACATCCCACCAGATATCCATCCGACGATTGCTAGGGGGTGCTTCGAGCATCTCAGGCGGGGCGGACACCTGGTCGTCACGGTGCCCTCCCCGTGGGCGGATGGTGTGCTGCACGCGCTCAGGTTCCTGCGAATCATCAGCGGCATGTCACTCGATCAGCATTACGGGTTCCACCCCAAGCAGGCTGTCCATCTCTTCAGGGGAGCGGGACTGCGGCTGGTCAAGAAGAGCCGATTCCAGGTTGGTTTCAACAACCTGTTTGTCTTCCAGCGTCCATAACATGGAGTGACTCTGCGAGCGGTCGGACTTGAGACCTGGCATCCCGGATGAGGCAAAGAGTGGATGAGCAATAGAGAGCGGGCAGAGTCAGCAGCGGCCTTGCCCGGTGCGGCGAACTCCGGAAGGCGGGAGTCGAGGGTCTTCACGGGGTGGGTACTGGTTTTCTTGCTGGCGGTGATCAGCGTCATTTACCTGGGCGTGGGCTTTTACCGGATGACGGTGCAGCCGGACGTCCCGCGTCTGAATGTTCCGTTTGCCATTGACCTGTCGATCCGATGGCGGGAACAACTCTGGATGTTCGGGCGCCTTGGCCAGTTCCGCGAGCAGGAGATGCGTTTCGGGATTGATCCCGATCTGCGGGGGCAGCCCAACCGAAACGACAGCTTCCCCTGGGGCTATCCAGCGTGGAGTTTCGGCATGGGACCGCTCGTGGCCCCGCCTGTTTCCTGGCCGCTCGTGCGCTGGTATTTCGCGCTGGTGAACGTTGCGGCTCTGGCGGTCATTGCCCGCTGGGCGTTCCGGCAGGCCGTCGGGCCGGGTCAATACAAGGGTTTCGTGCTCGCCGCGCTGGCCATGACGCCAATTTCCTATGTCTACTGCCTATCGAACGGCCAGTCCACGATCCTCACCACGGCCCTGGTGATCCTGATGGCTGCGGCCATCAAACACCGCTGGCCCGTCGTGGTGGGACTCTGTGCCGCGGGTGCGATGTACAAACCACATCTCGGGGTGCTGTTCATGCTGATACTCCTCCTCGGGCGCGAGTACATGGCCACGGGAGTGGCGGCAGCCGCAGGCCTCATCACCAGCTCGATCCCCTGGGCGCTCACGGGCCACAATCCGGTCGTGTTCCTCCGGAACATGTGGAGCCACGGCATTACCTTCGATACCCAGGGCCTCTCCGGGTTGCTTGCGGTCGTGGGACTGTCGGACGCGGTGTCCATCAAGGTGCTACTGGTCGCCGGCATGGCCGTCACACCCCTGCTTTTGTGGTGTTTCCGCCGCTCCGACCTCCGGATTCAACTTGCCATCGCCGCAGCCATCTCCATGCTCTGGTCGTATCACAAGGCATACGACTACACCCTGGTTGTCCTCCTCATGGTGCCGCTCACCCGCCAAGTGATGCAGGTTGGTTCGTGGCTGGCTTTGGGAGCCCTGTTGTTCCTCTGTGCCACGAACATAGTCCCACTGCGCATGGTCCTTTACGGTCTTCCGACCGTTCAAGCGGGCTACGCGCTGAGCGTGGTCCTAGGCCTGGCAGCGCTCCTGGTGGAAGAAGCGCGAGTCACCCGGGTGAGCCCGTAACGTTGGCGCTGTCGGGACCGGCAGCGTGGCTGCGAAGTAGAAGCGTTTGCTGAGTACCCCCGGCCTGCCGGGGTCCAAGTCCGGGCCAGACCAGGAGGTTCAAGATTCTTCCTGAACGCCTCAATGAATTCGTCGACCCTGTCGTCGGTGTGCCGCTTGTACTTGAAGGGGCGACGCTTGTGCACGGCCACGTGAAGTCGGCTCGGTTGGTCACGGTGACCAGGGACACTAGCTACGAGGTGAGGGATTTCATTCCCAGGTTTTCTGATTCGCGCAACTATGCAAGGAGCTTTGCCCTCCAGTGGAAAATTCATGCCAAGACGCAGCTCGATAGCTGCACAGGCGCGACCTACAGTCGAGACCGTTTCTTTTACACGACTGGCTGGCCAGAGAGAATGGCAGGGGAACGTATCTTGGAGGTGGGCTCAGGGGCTGGCCGGTTCACCGAGGTCATCCTGAAGACTGGAGCACGGGTCTACTCTTTTGACCTGAGCGACGCGGTCCTTGCAAACTACGCAAACAACGCGCAGCACCCAGACCTCTGTCTGTTTCAAGGAGACCTTCATCAGATTCCTTTTCCAAAGCACTCCTTCGATCGCGTAGTTTGTCTTGGTGTTCTTCAACATACACCGGACGTCGCCAAGGCTTTTCAGTCGGTTGCGGCGATGGTTAGGCCAAACGGTCGCTTGGCGATTGACTGCTACCCTCGCGTGTGGAAATCGATGGTGCATTGGAAATACCTGCTTCGACCGCTGACGAAGCAGATCCGACCTGAGCGGCTACACGCGCTCGTGGCATGGTATGTGCCCAAGCTCATCCCGGTCGCGCGCGCACTCCATAGGATTGCGGGCGCTGCTGGGCGCCGGCTCGTACCGATACTGGACCAGACCGACAAGGCGGTGTCACAGGCAACCCAAGCGGAGTGGGCGGTGCTGGACACCTACGATGCGCTGTCTGCTCGTTACGACCAACCTCAAACTGATGCGACTTTGCAGCGGTGGTTCGCGGAGTGTGGGTTCACCGGGATTGAGGTGCGCAGCGGGATTGGGCGAGGAATCTTTGTTGGCCAGTGACGAGCACGGTGGCGCCCTCAGATCAAGTGGCCGCCACCCTCCTGCTTTTGTGGTGTTTTCGCCGCTCCGACCTCCGGATTCAGCTGGCCATCAGCGCAGCCATGTCCATGCTCTGGTCGTATCACAAGACAAACGACTACATCGCGATGGCCCGCGCGATGAACCCCTACGGCGACGGCAAGGCCACCGGCCGCATCCTCACCGCCTGCGCGAAGTTCCTTGGGTGCTGAGCATGTTCGACCGTTGGCCCCCGAAGGAGCAATGTCCCGGTGCACGGCTTCAAGCCGCTGGTCATCCTCCGGGCCGCCACTTGGAGTCGGTCAGAAATCGGCGGCGAGCGTACGCGCACGACGGCTTGGCAGGCCAGGCTGATCTCGCGGGCGGACGAACGCAGACCCACATCTCGAGCGGCGCCAAGAAGGGCCAGTCTGGAACATGATGACGCGTGGAACCGGGGTGCTCGATCCGTTCTCGCTGAAAGGCTACCCAAGGTGGCACCCGTCGAGGCTGCTGCCGACGGTGGTCTGGCGGCTCGTGGAGCTCGAAGCGAGGGTCTTCTTCGAGCGCTACCAGCTGCCGAGAAAGGAGATCGGATTGCTCCCGACGGTCGGCGAGTTCGACGGGCAGGACACCGCGGTGACGGAGGAGCAGGCGAAGTACTTGGTGCTCGCCGTCCGGGAGACTGAGCGCCTGACTGGCACTGTCATCGTCGAGGTCGGCAGCTTCCGCGGAATCATGACACGCCTGCTGGCCCGGGCGACCACGCGTACCGTCGCCGCGGTCGACCCGTTCATGGGCTACGGCGGCTGTGCGGAAGACCTGGGGGTGTTCAGGCGCAACACCTCCGACCTGGCTAATATGGTCCACGTCGCCAGAACCTCGGGCCAGGCGCTCGCTGAGTGGGAGCAGGGGCCGGTCGGGATGGTTTTCATCGACGGCGTCCACGACTGGGCCAACACCCGATTCGATGTCCGCGGGTGGTCCCGGCACGTCCTGGACGGTGGCCTGATTGCCCTGCACGACACCGATACGCGGCACTTTGCGGGCACCCGCAAGGCTGTCTACGATTTCTCGGCCCGCCGCGAACTGTTCGCGCACGTGGAGGGTCTGACGATCCTGCGCAGGCCGCGCCCGCAGGCAGTTTCTCACGGGCGCTAATGCTGCAAATCAGCCTGAATGCGATCGTGTTCGGAATTGTCTCCATCGGCAGTCGGTGCCGGACGCCACGCAAGTCGAGTGGCCGCCTGCGCCGTCTCCCTCGACGGCGACATGACTCGTTATGTCACACACTCCGCGCCGCGACTATATGCGCGACACCACCGAGCGCCCGGAGGCGGTGATCGCCGGCACCGTCAAGCTCGTCGGCACCGATCAACGCACCATCGTCGAGGAGACGAGCACGCTGCTGACGGACCACGTGGCGTACGGTGCGATGGCCCGCGCAATGAACCCGTACGGCGACGGCAAGGCTACCGGCCGGATCCTCGCTGCCTGCGCGAAGTTTCTGGGATGCTGAGGATGCTGACGGTTGGCGCCGAGGGAGCGGTGTCCCGATGCACGACGTCAAGTCGCTGGTGATCCCGCTGTCCGCGACCTTGGCTCCGTGACGTACCACCTGGAAACCTGCCTACGAGCGTCCCCTCCCCGATCTTTCCAATGGACGGACGGCACCTGGAGCGCCGCACCGGCCGCCCCGGGTCCGACGCAGGCGAAGCCACACCGAGGGCCGGTAGCCAAGCCCGCGGGCTGTTTCAGTGACTCGGGCGACCTCCGCCCCAATGCGATCGCGATGAGCTGGCTTGGGCGTAACGCACGGACCGCGCTGGCGCAACCGCGCGTGCTCCCGTCTTACCTGCAGTGGCTGCTGTCGAAGAACCTGGGCCTGGCAGGGCGTGAGGCGCGAATGGTTACCGGCCTGCGTTGGGGAGGTTTCGCCAGCTTCGGCGATTACCTCTCGCAGAGATCGGCTCCGAGTCCCGCGATCAAGGCCTTTGTTCAACACGTAATGCAAGATGGAGTCGTCGTTTTCGATGTGGGCGCGAACCTCGGTTCGTTCAGCCTTTACGTTTCGTCCTGCGGCCTCGGGCGCGCAGAGCTCTTCGCGTTCGAGCCGATCCCGGAAACGTTCGAGGGGCTTGAGGCGAACCTGAAGCGTTGTGGTGTGCCGGCTCATTGTTACAGGCTTGCTCTAGGGGGCGAAGTCTGCGCCGAAGTTGGCTTCGTCGTCCCGGCAGGCGGCCCTGCGACAGCGGCCGTTCGTGCGCGCGGCGCGGATCGTGGTGGGAGCGTCGCCATGGCGAGAATGACCACGATCGACCGCTTCATGAACGAGAACGGCGTTCCCTGCGTGGATCTGCTCAAGCTCGATGTCGAGGGCTATGAGATCAATGTCCTCCTCGGTGCGGAGGCGACCATCCGCGGAGGGAGGCTTGGAGCGATGTGCCTGGAGGTGTGCCCGGACAACCTCCAGCGTTTCGGCCGTTCCTCACAGGAGCTGTATCAAGCGATCGGGGACCTTGGCTTTCAAGTGTGGCTCTGGGACGAGCGAGTGGGTCATCTCCGCGCGTGCCCCTCGCAGCAGGTGTTCTGCAACCTCGTGCTGGCAGACGTCCTCTGCCTTCACGGGGCGAGGTGGTCATCGACGCCCTACGGGGCTACCAAGGCCCCGGAGAAGCTGTGAGCAGCCGACGCCAGATCGGCCTGCTGGCCATGACTCAACCGGCCACCCAGTTGGTCGGCATCGTTGTCTCGTTCGTCCTCGCGCGGCACCTGTTCCCACGGGACTACGGACTGGTCGCGATGGCAACCAGCTTCACCGGCGTGCTGGGGATGTTGTCGGGGCTGGGGCTTTCCGACGCGGCGATCCAACGCAAGGAGCTCAGCGAGAGCGAGGCATCGGCACTGTTCTGGGTCAACGCCGGCGCAGGTCTCGCGTTCGGGCTGGCCGCCGCCGGGATCGGTCCCGTTCTCGGAAGGTACTTCGCCGAGCCCACGGTTCCTATCGTGGCGGCGTGGGCCGCTGCCGCGATGTTCCTGAGCGCTCTCGTAGGACAGCACCGCATTCATATCATGCGGCTGGGCCGGTATGGTGCTGTCGCCGCGGTGGAGCTTCTCACACAGGTGGTGGCCGGCATCGCCGGCATCGCCGCTGCTGTAGCCGGTCTGGGCTGGAAGGCTCTCGTTGTCCTCTTCGTCACGCAGGCGGTATCGCGAGCTGTCGGCCTCGTGACCCTGGCCCGATGGCTCCCCGGCCCGTTCCGGAGAGACTCCCTACCACGTGACACGATGAGGCTCGGCCTTGTCGTGTGCCTCGGTTGGGTGCTCACTTCGCTGTCCGCGACGGCCGAGGGCGCAGTGCTCGGCAAGGTCGGCGGCGCAGATGGCCTGGGGCTCTACACGAAGGCGATGCAGCTCGCGCGCTACCCCGTGATGGTCTTCTTCATTCCCGTTTTTCTTCCTGCCGTTCACCGGCTCGGTCAGCGTCAGGACGACCGCGAGGCCATGGGACGGGAGTTCCTCCGGATGCTCTTGCTGGTGATGCTCCCGATGAGCCTCGCACTCGGCGTACTCGCAGGGTGCGCACGCGATTTTGTTCCGCTCGTGATGGGACGCCAGTGGGAGCCCGCGGTTCCGCTCCTGCTCGTGATTCTTGTCGGCATCCTCGGCGTTCCGGTGGCGCAGGCTGCCATGTGGGGCCTGACAGCGAGCGCGCAGCGAAAGCGCATGGTTCAATTCCAGGTGGTCAATGCCGCGGTGCCGGTGGCCTCGGTGACATGCGGGGCGCTGCTGGCAGGGGCTTGGGGCACGTGCGTTGCATTCGCGATTGGCACCTGGGGGATTTTGGTTCCCATCGGGGTGGTTCTGGCTGTGCGGTTTGTCGGGGTCAACCTGGCCCAGCTGTCGGCTGATGTTGGGACCGTGGGCCTTCTCGTGGCGGCGACAGCGCTCACCACATGGCTCGGAGGACGGATGGCCACTTTGGCCTTCGGGCCCAGTCTGGTCTTCCGAGTGAGTGCCGAAATCCTGTCCGGAGCCGTCCTTTGGTTTCTTATTGCGCGGAGGCTGCGCCCAGGAACGCTCCGCGAGGCCTTGGAAACGCTGGCCAGTGGGGCAGGTCTCGACCAGAACCCGTGGGCGAGTCGTTTTGTGAACTGGTGTACCCCGGCTTCAAATTGAAGGTCCTGGAGTCGTGGACCCCTCACGTTCATTCGTCGCCGTGGACGCGAATTGGGACAGTGCGCTGGAGATCTATCGGGCGCTTTCAGGGCACCTTCCGGGAGTTGTGGTCGAGGCGCGTGAGTGGAGGCAGGCACGCCGGGCCGGGTGGTTTCGCTCGGGGCAAAGGCGCTTGAAGCAGCTTGCACCGGCGCTGTGGCGCACACGGTACGCTCTGCCGCCGGGCTGGTTTCACTCGATGAATCCGCTAAGCATGCGCTTGCTCGCCAGGTCAATTGGGCGTCAAGCCCGGCTAGCTCTTGGGCATTCTCCTGGTGTCTGGATCTTTTCGTCGCCGTACTACCTCCGGATCCTCCTGGCGACTCAGCCCGAATTCGCCGTCTACTACCCGGTGGATGATTACCGCTGGTACTGGCCGCGCCTGGCGAGGCGAACGGAGCGCTTCGAGGCCGCGATGGTCGCTCGTGCCGACCTCGTGGTATGCGTGTCCAGGTACAACCGCAGCAGACTCCAGGAGCTGTGCCGAGATAATCCCGACAAGGTCGTTCACGTGCCCAACGGGGCGCCCGAGCGCTTCTTCCTAGAACCGGACCGAACAATTGTGGAGCGCTGGCGCGAACGCCTTGCGCCCTACTCCCGGCCGTTGTTCGCGTACGTCGGGAATCCCGTCGGTCGCGTAAACGCCGCAATGATCCAAGCCTTGGCGGCGGCGACCACGGGCACGATCCTCTTCGCCGGCCCGACAAGTGTCGAGGAATTCTTCGGTGAAATCGGGGCAATTCGGGCGCTCGGGCCCGTGCCGGGGGACGAGGTCCCGGCATTCCTTCGGGCGGTCGACGTGCTGGTGGCCCCGCAGGAAGACAACGAATTCAACCGAGCCTGCTCACCTCGAAAGCTGTGGGAGTACCTGGCCAGCGGCAAGCCTGTTGTTGGCGCGTGCTTGACCGAGGTGGACCCGATGTCCGATGGGATCCGAGTAGCGAATTCGCAAAGCGAGTTCGTCCGCCACGCCTTGAACCTCGCAGTCGGTGGTGACACCGCTCAGGATCGAGACGCACGACGGAAGCTCGCCGAGGAGCACAGGTACCCAGTCCTTGCGCGCAGGCTGGCGGCGCACCTTGCTGCGAGAAGGCCAGACCTGGTGTCGGATGAGGCCGTATCCGACGACATCCGGCGCGAGTCGGGATCGTTCGGGGAAGGGTCCTCTTGAAAATGCTGCGTCTTGGCACCCTCGAACAGGGGACTTTGTGAAGCGGACTGTCAACCTTTTCTGTGACCTCTACCGCTACGTGCCCCGGGGCGGCGAGACAAGGGGCCTCGAGCGCCTCGTGCGGTTCATCGGCACCGCGCTGGTCCACCCCGGTTGGCAGGCGGTCTTCATCCTTCGGTTGAGCCAGGCCTTCCACAGGGTCAAGTTGTACCCGATAAGCTGGTTCCTGTATCGGCTGAACATGGTCCTCTTTTCCCTCGACATTCCGCCCGCTGTGGAACTGGGCCGGGGAGCGTGGCTGCCGCACCCCATCGGTATTGTCATGAGCCGGGACACCAGGATCGGCAGCGAGGCCACCATTTATCAGAACGTCACGATCGGCGGGCGTGGCCAACCAGCCGTCCTCGGCAACGGTGTGATGGTGGGGGCAGGTGCCTGTGTGCTGGGCCCGGCCACGCTCGGTGACAAGGTCCGCGTCGGCGCCAACTCGCTCGTGACCCGCTCGTTCCCGGCCGGGGTCACAATCGCCGGCGTACCCGCGCGGCGGCTGGAGGAGTTAGCTGCCGACCTCGACGGCACTTCGCAAGACCGGGACGCCAAGAGCTGAGAGTGCGGATCGCTGCGTATGTCCATCCCCGGGGATTCAAGAATCCGACTGGCGTCGGCAAGCACCAGATTCACATGGTCTCGGCCCTGGCCGGATTCCCGGCGACCGAGGTTTCTCTGCTCGCCCCTCGAGGCGAAGTGGCCGCATTGGCGGGTTTTGTCCCCGATGCCCTGAAGGAGATTCCGCTCCACCCCATCAATCTTGCGCGCCGGCCCCTCGAGGCGATGTGGGAGCTCGGGTCCTTTCCTCCGGCTGAACGGTGGTGCGGCGATGTGGACTGGGTCTACTGCCCTTTCGAGATGTTCGTCCCGACCCGAAAGGCGAAGCTCGCGGTGACAGTTCACTGCGTCAACTGGTTCGAGCGCGATCTGCCCTGGTACGACGAGCCGATCGTGCAGCGGGCGCGCCGACGGCTCGGACCACGCTTCTGGCGGATCGTCGAGCGGGCGGACCTCATCTTCTCGGTCTCCGAGTTCCTGAAGGGGCGGCTCTGCGAGCTGTTCCATGCCGATCCGCAAAGTGTAGTTGTTGTGGGCAACGGGGCCGAGGATTCGTTCTTCGCGGCTGGGCGACGGTCATCCCCGGCCTGGGAAGAGCTGACGCTGTCGCCATACGCGCTTGTCGTCGCGGCGCTCGAGTCGCGCAAGGGTGCGGAGTACATCCTGGAGTTCGCGCGAGCGCTCCGCAGCGTAGAGCCGGCGGCGAGGATCGTGGTCGCGGGGGGCAGCCGCGGCTACCGGAATTTCGTGGAGGAAGCCGCGGCCATCCCGAATGTCGAGCTGAGGGGGTACGTTGACACGCCGGCACTGGTTGAGTTGATGCGGCGCGCCGTGGCCCTAATAGTCCTCTCGCGGTACGAGACTTTTGGCATACCTGCTGTCGAGGCAATGGCGTGCGGAACACCTGTGATTGCAGCGAAGTTCGCGGGGTTGCCCGAGGTGGTGGGCGAGGCGGGGATCATTGTGGACCCCACCCGTCCGGACGAGGTCGTCGACGTTTTCCGGTCGCTCCTGCACGACGAGTCGCTCCGTGAACGGTACCGGAGCGCAGGTCTGGAGAGGGCGGGCCTCTTCACCTGGGAGAGGTGCGCGAATCGTGCCGCCGCAGCCATGTCGGCGAGGAGTTAGGGCATGCTGCTCAAGCTCAGAAAACTGCTCTACAAACTGACACCCCACCGCATCGAGTTCCTTAGCCGCAACCCCTGGCTTGCCCGGTACGAGATCGGGGAGTACAGCTACGGGAAAGTCAAGGTGGTGGGGTGGGGCGAAGGCAGCACATTGAAGATCGGCCGGTTCTGCTCGATCGCGCGGACCCTTACGATCCTGTTGGGGGGAGAGCACCGGACCGACTGGGTCACGACGTACCCGTTCACTGAAGTCCTCGAGGAGGCTCGGGGGATCTCCGGACACGTGCGGACGAAGGGGGACGTAATCATAGGCAACGACGTCTGGATCGGGGAGAGCGCAACCATACTCTCTGGTGTCAACGTAGGAAACGGCGCTGTGATCGGGGCGAAGAGCCTGGTCGTAAGGGATGTCCCGCCGTACGCAATCGTGGCAGGCAACCCTGCCGAGTTCCTCTGCTCACGGTTCTCGGCCGATCGCATCGCGGCACTCCAACGGATCGGCTGGTGGGGTTGGCCGATGGAGAAGATACGCGACGCGCTGCCGATGCTCCTGTCGGGCAACGTCGACGGCTTCATCGCCAAGTACGACACCGGCGCGCCACCACTGGCCAGCGAAGATGAGTAGCCTCCCCTTCAAGCGTTGGGTGCAGAAGGTCTGCCCCGCGCCCCGCCGGTACCTGCAGGCCTTGATACTGCGCCATGGGTTCCGCACCGGCCTCGACGTCGGGTGTGGCGAGTACAGCCCGCTGTCGAGCCTGCGCACGTACGGCTTCCGCTCCGTGGGGACGGACGTGTCGCCCACGCGGTTGGAGGTCTCACGGACAAGGGGCCTCCATGACGACTACGTCCTGGGAGACGTTCGTCGGGTGTTATTCGACGAGAAGTTCGACGTTGTGGTGCTCTCGCACCTGATCGAGCATCTTTCGCGTGAGGAGGGGATGGACCTCCTGAGGCGGGCGGAGAGTCTTGCGTCGCGTGTCGTCTACGTCGAGACGCCGAACGGCTTCCGCGAGCAGCCCGACCTCAATGGGGACCCGGCCCAGCGCCACCTTTCGGGGTGGTTTCCGCATGACTTCGAGGGCCGTGGTTACTCCGTCCTGGGGAGCGGGATCAAGGGCCTCAGGGGGATCGCGGGCGCTGCCCGCCTGTTCCCGGAGACTGTCGTGAGGTTCCTCGAGAGGTCACTCCAGTGGTACGTGTTTCGCAGGCCGCGACTCGCAGGCTCGCTGTCTGCCATTCTGCTCAAGGATGAACGTGGCAACCTCCTCTCGGTCTAGGGCTCACCGATGGAGGACGTGATGGCAAGTGTCCTCGTCGTCCGCGCTGGGAACGTGGCAAGTTCCCGCCACGTGGTAACGCTGATGAACTTCCTGGCGGCGTCGGGGTTCAAAGTGATGGCCGTGACCCTGGAGGCTGGCTCCGAGCCTGTCCCCGGGTTGTCGGCCGGCATCGAGGTGGAAGGCCTGGGATGTTCACGGGGCTCCGGGTTCGGCAAGATCGTGTCGAGAGGCACGGCTGCGATGCGGCTGAACCGGGCGCTTCGGGCCCGCCGTGCGGACGTGCTCTACGTGATCGACAGCTGGACGCTGCCTGTCGTGTGGCTCGCGACAGGCGGTCGCATGCGGTGGCGGGGATCGAAGCTCGTTTACCACACATACGATTGGCTCGAGCCGTCGCTCCACAAGGGAGCGCACCTGCGGCTGGAGAAAACGGCCTGCCGGCGGGCAGACCTCGTGGTGAACACCGATCGCTCCCGCGCCCGGCTGCAACGGACCTTGTACCGGCTCACACGCACTCCATTGTGGGTGCAGAATGCGATGCCTCGGGCCACGCCGCCGCCCGTGCAGGATCCTCTGCTGCGGCGGGAGCTGCTTGGAGGGCAGGACCGACCGAACGCCTGCATCGTGGTGTACCCGACCGCCGTGTGGGACGAGGGTTCGGCGCAGCGATTGACCTTCGAGCTGATCGCGGCCGTCGCGGAGCTGCCGGAGCGCTACCGCCTGGCCACGTTCTTCCGAGAAGGGTCGGAGTACGAGAGGTGCAAGGCGCTGGTGGCATCCAGGCGCCTGGACCGGCGGGTCACGTTCCTGCCGGTCGTGCCCTTTGACAGGCTGCTGCTGCTGTTGGGCTCTGCCGACGTAGGGGCCATCCTGTACGACGACCGGGTAAGCAGCGGATACTTCATGGCGAACGCGGACAAGCTCTCATTACTCATCGCGTGTGGACTTCCGTACGTGGCTTCCGACTACCCGAACCTCGAGGCGGTGACCTACAAGCATGGGCTCGGGGTGTGCTGCGACGCGCGCGATCCATCCGGGCTCGCGGATGCGATCCTCCAACTCGTCGAGGGCCCTGTGGCCCTCTCTGACAGAAAGAGCCGTGTGCGAGAGGTGTTCGAACACGAGCTCTACTTCGAGAGGGATGGCGAGAAGCTGGCGGTGGCCCTTCGTGACATGTTCGAGGCGCACAGTGTCTGAAGCCGTCATCGCGCCTGCCCCTAGGACAGAATCGGTCCCACCGCAATTCGTCGTCGCGATGCTGGGGGCGCGCCTTCACTACGCGGTCCCTTGCGTGCTCCACGCGGCTGGCAAGCTCGCGCACCTGTTCACGGATGTGTGTGCGTCCAAGGGTGTAGCACGTGCCCTTCGCGCACTACCCAAGGAAATCCTGCCCGCAACGCTGCGACGGCTGACGGAGCGCGTGCCTGAGGGTGTACCGGCCAGCAGGATAACCGCCTTCACGAGCTTCGGAATCGAGTACGCGCTACGGGTGCGCCGGGCGCGGTCGGCCAGTGACCTGTCGGAAGCCTTTTCCTGGGGAGGGGCGCAATTCTGTCGCCGTGTGCTCCGGGGCCCCATGCCCCCAGCCCAGGCGTTGTTTGGGTACAACAGTGCTGCGTTGGAGCTGCTGCAGTACTGTCGGGCGAACGCTTTGCTAGGTGTGATGGAGCAGACCATCGCGCCCAAGAGGTTGGAGCATCGCCTGCTCGTGGAAGAAGCCGCAGCCCACCCTGGTTGGGGGGATGTTGCTTCTGGCGACGCCGATGCCGCGTATGCCACTCGGGAGGAAGCCGAGTGGCGCGAGGCTGACCTGATCCTCTGCGGGTCGGAGTTCGTGGCCAAGAGCATCGGTGACTGTGGAGGCCCGGTAGAGCGCACTCTCGTTGTCCCGTACGGAGTCAAAGCTCCCGGATCGCCACGTGAACGGGGCAGGCATGACGGGCCGCTTCGCGTTTTGACCCTGGGCCAGGTGGGCCTCCGCAAGGGATCGCCATACGTACTGGAAGCCGCCAGGGCATTAGGGGCCCGTGCGATCTTCCGGCTGGTCGGGCATTTGTCTGTCCACTCCTCTGTGGAGAGGGTCCTCCGAGGACGCGCCGAGGTCGTGGGACCTGTGCCACGCGGGGAGGTTGCACAACATCTCGCATGGGCCGACGTGCTCCTCCTCCCTTCGATCTGCGAGGGTTCCGCAACAGTGTGCTACGAGGCGCTTGCTGCCGGCTTGCCCGTCGTCTGCACGCAGAACACGGGCAGCCCCGTGCGCGACGGTGTTGACGGGTTCATTGTCCCGGTTCGGGATGCCGACGCGATCGCCGCGCGGGTCGAGCAGCTCGCGGCGGACGATAGCCTCCTCGAGACCATGTCCCGCAACGCTCTCGCCGGATCCGGTGAGCTGACGATCGCGCGATACGGCGAAAGGCTCCTCGCTGCCCTCAGCCGGCATCAGGGCGGTGGCGCATGATCGTCTTGCTTGCGATTGTCCTGTGCCTGCTGTGCGCGGGGCTCATCGCATGGGGCCTCGTGGACCGCAAGCGCGTGCTCGAGTTTCCATTTCTCGCGGCGTGGGCCGTGGCCCTGCAGATCCTCCCGCAGCTGTACGCGGTGCGGAGCACCGAGGTACCGTACCCGGAGGACGGACCTTCTCGCGTCCTCTTGATGACGATCTTCTGCCTCGCCATGACGGCCGCCGGGTACTCGATACCTGGCCGCCGGCCGGCCGTGCCACAGTGGCGGTTCGAGGGAGCACGCCTGCTCATTGGGGCCACCGTCTTGGTAGGTGTTGGCCAGCTGTTCGGGTTCCTGATCCGACGGCTGCCTGAAGACGTGACCCGTGCGGCGCAGTGGTCGGGCACTCCTGTGGCATACCTTTTCTTCGCGAACCTTGCTCCCTACGGTTTCGCCATCGCGCTTGCGCTGTTTCTCAAGTTCAAGAACACGTGGGCCTTTCTTCTCCTGATTCCGAACCTCATCTCCACGCTGGCCACGATCATCCTGTACGGCAGGCGGACCGTGACTGCGACGTTCTTCCTGACAATACTGTGCTTGCTCTGGTTCACGAAGCGGTGGCTGCCGCCACGGACGCTGGTGGTAGTGGGCCTGCTCGTGTTCGGGATCTTCGTCTTTAGCGCTGGCGACTATCGTCACGTCATGATCTCAGACGACGAGGCCCGCTGGGCCGAGGTGCGGGAGATCGACTTCCTGGGCAACCTGCGCCCCGACGCGATGGTCGGAGGCAGCACCAACGAGATGGTCAACGCGATGTACTACATGAGCGCCGTGTCGGACACGCGCGAGTTTGATCTCGGCCTCTCCCTGTACAACGGCCTGGTCGCGGCGTACGTGCCCAGGCAGCTAGTAGGCGAGGCGGCCAAGGCATCTCTCATGGTGGATCTTCCGGACCAGGCGTTCAAGGTCTTCGGCTACGAGCCAAACATCGGCTCTTGCCAGACCGGCATTGCGGAAGCGTTCCTTTCCTTCTGGTATCTGGGCTGCCTTCTGTACTTTCTCCTTGGTCTAGTGATGCGCCGACTCTGGGACGGCGCGATGGCGGGCAGCCTCCCGTCTCAGGTCATCTACGTCTCACTTCTCGCACTGTACCTTGGGACCTACGACGGCACGATCCAGAACTTCACGGTCCCGTGGGTACACCTGGCGGTTTTTCTCCTCCCTGTGTTCGCCTACGCCCGGTCCCGGAGGCCGCTTGCGGCGAAGGCTGCGGCCTTGGCCCCGGGCGGCGGCCGTGGGGTCATGGTGACCAGACGGAACCGGGCCCTGGGGGCTCGCCTCCCGGTTTCACGGACATGAGCGTTTCGGTCCTCCTCCGAATGGGCCATAAGCGGTGACAAGCGACCGCCGACGCCTCGTCGCGGTGCTTTTCACTCGGTACGGCCCCTACCACCTCGCACGTCTGAGGGGTGCCATTGCAGCGGGCCGCGGAGCGAACTGGGAGGTGCGAGGCCTCGAGGTTACGCACGTCGACGCGTACTACGCGTGGCGCCCGCTCGATCTCGACTTAGAAGTTCCTCTGACCACCCTGATTCCCGGCCGCAGTCTCGAGCAGGTCTCCGGTGGCGAGATCCGTGAAGCGCTGTTGCAAACGCTGGACCGACTCGACCCGGATGCCGTGGCGATCGCCGGGTACACTGAGCCCTACTTGCTCGCGGCTCTGGCCTGGTGTCGCCGCAAAGGCCGCGCCGCGGTGCTGATGTCGGAAAGCAAGCGCGACGACACTCTTCGCCTCCTCCCATTTGAGGTGTTGAAAAGACAAGTTGTGAGCCTCTTCGACGCCGGGCTGGTCGGGGGGGCTGCACAAAGAGCGTACGCTGCACAGCTCGGGATTCCCGTTGAGGCTGTGACACTCGGTTACGACGCAGTTGACAACGAGTTCTTTGCCGCGCAAGCGGACGCGGCACGCGCCAGCGAGGCGGGGTGGAGCGACAAGCTCGGCATCCCACACCCGTTCGTCCTGGCCTCGTGCAGGTTCCTGCGGCGAAAGAATGTCCCGGGCCTGGTCAGGGCCTACGGTTCGTACCGGGAGACCATCGGACCGGATGGGGCCTGGGACCTAGCTGTCCTCGGCGATGGCGAGGATGGAGCGCGGATCAAGCGGGCGATTGGCGCCCTTGGGCTTGCAGGCTGCGTTCACCTTCATGGCTTTCGGCAGATCGAAGAGCTGCCGGCCTGGTATGCGCTGGCCAGGCTATTCGTGCACGTCCCATTCCGCGAACAGTGGGGCCTGGTGGTGAACGAAGCGATGGCGAGCGCGACGCCCGCCGTAGTCAGTTCGAGCGCCGGCGCCTCCGAGTTGATCCGGGAAGATGTTAGCGGTTGGATTGTGGATCCGAAGAGCACGGACGCGATTGCGCAGGCGCTCGTTCGTGCGCACCGGCTGGGGCCGGAGAAGCTGCGCGGAATCGGCATCAACGCAAGGGAGGACGTACGGGAGTGGGGTCCGGAGCGTTTCGGGCTGGGGCTGATGGCCGCGCTGGATGTGGCCATGCAACGGAGCTCACAGCGCGGCGCCGGAGCCTGCCGGGCGGGGCGGGTCCTGGACCGACTGCTGGTCCCCGTGCTTCGGAAGTGATCGCTGGAATGCCGAAGATGAGTGTGAAAGCGTGCCCACGCCGTGGGACGGTGGCTGCGGACACGACCGGCCCAACGGGGGCTCGGACTGGGGAGCGTCGAAGCCTATGTGCGGCCTAGCGGGCATCGTCACGGCCGACGAGAACGCCGTGGCGTCGGCGTTGCCTCGGATGGTGCGGGCGCAGAACCATCGCGGGCCGGATGACAGCGGCCAGACCATTCTTCGGCTCGGCGACCTGGCACTCGGGTTGGGCTTCACCCGTCTCTCGATCCTCGATCTCACGCCCGCCGCCCGCCAGCCCATGATCGACGGGGATACGGGCGACGCGCTGATCTACAACGGCGAGATCTACAACTTCAGGAGCCTTCGAGAGATGCTTCGGAAGGAGGGGTTCTCCTTTACAAGCACCGGCGACACCGAGGTTCTCCTGAAGGCCCTGGTCGCGTGGGGCCCTCGTGCGTTGAGCAGGCTGGAAGGTATGTTCGCCTTCGCTTATTACGACAGGAGCGCGAACACGCTCCTTCTGGCCCGTGACCCACTTGGCATCAAACCCCTGTACTTCTCGTGCAAGTCGGGCGCTCTCGTTTTCGCGAGTGAGGTGCGGGCGGTCCTTGCGAGCGGCCTCGCGAGCGGAGAACTTGACCGGGCCGGGTTGGCAGGGTATCTGGCCTATGGCTCGGTCCAGGATCCCTACACGCTGTTCAAGTGGGTCCGGTCGTTCCCGGCCGGTTGCTGGATGGAGATCCCGCCGACAGCGGTGATATCGGGAAGCCTGCCGGAGCCCTGCCGCCACTGGGTTTTCCCGGCGCCGCAGGGATCGGCCGACGCAAGGGAGGCTGCCCAGCTCGTGCGAGAGACGCTCGAGAGGGCCGTCCGCGACCATCTCGTGAGCGACGTCCCGCTCGGTTTCTTCCTCTCGTCGGGGTTGGATAGCACCGTTGTCACCTCGCTCGCGGCGTGCAGCGGGGCCGACGTGCGCACGCTCACAGTCGGATTCCCCGGGCATGACCACCTCAACGAAGGAGAGATCGCACATCGCACGGCGGCGGCTCTCGGGGTGAGTCACACCGAGATCTTCCTGACCGAGGCTAATGCGCTGGAGGCGACGGTCCAGTGGCTCAGCGCGCTGGACCTGCCTTCGATCGACGGCATGAACATCTTCGTGATCTCCCGCGTGGCAAGGGCCGTGGGACTCACAGTGGCAATCTCGGGTCAGGGAGGGGATGAGCTGTTCGGGGGCTACCCGAGTTTTCGCGACATCCCGCGGGTGCGGCAGACCTTGCGGCGTCTCGCCCTGGTGCCTGCGCCGTTGCGCTCGCGTCTAGCCGACATGCTCCTGGCGGGAAAAACGGAAGCCGTGAGGCTGAAGCTTGGCGACATGGTCCGCTCGGACGCGAGCCTGCTCTCTCTTTACCTGCACCGGAGGCGGACGCTCTCAGACAGCCAGATGGCCACTCTGGGCTTTGACGCGAAGGCCCTCGGGCTCTCCGCCGGTTTCCTTGCGCCCGAAGCGGTTGCGGGGCTCCCCATCGAGGAGTCGGACTCGACCTGGACCATTTCACAGCTCGAGACCCGCCTCTACCTCGGGAACATGCTGCTTCGGGACGGCGATGCCAACGGTATGGCGAACAGTCTCGAGATCCGGGTGCCGATGCTCGATCGAAGGCTGATCGATCTCGTTCTCGCGCTCCCCGGCTCTGTCCGTCTGCCGGCGCCCAAGGCCGACAAGCATCTGCTCAGAGCGGCGTGTAGAGACCTGCTCCGCCCTGAGGTGACCGCCCAGGCCAAGCTGGGCTTCCTCCTGCCGATCGGCTCGTGGATGCTCGGGCCGCTTCGCGAGGTCTGCGAAGGCGCCATGAGGGAGGTCGAGAACAGCGGTGTGGTTGACCCCGCCGGCGCGTCGGCGATATGGCAGGCATTCCTGCGGGAGCCGGGAAGCTCGATCTGGAGCCGGGCCTGGGAGCTCTGCGTGCTCGGGCGCTACCTGCAGAACCTACGCGGCGCGACGTGGAGCAGGGCAGCGGCGTGAGGGTCGCCTTCCTCCCGGGGTCGTTGTCGCGCGCTGCCGGTGGGTTCTTCGAATCGGTGCGGGCGCTCGCGAGGGCTCTCCATGTGCGGGCAGGCGTGGAGATCGCGGTTTTTGGGCTTCGCGACGAGTTCTATTCGAGGGACCTTTCGGAGTGGGCGCCGGTGCGTGTGGAAGCCTTCCCGATTCGGGGCCCGCGTTCGTTCGGATGGGCGCTGAGGCTAAGGCAGGCATTGGCGGGCTACAAGCCGGATCTCGTCCATCTTCACGGCCTCTGGATGCATTCCTCGTTGGTAGCCAGAGACTTTGGCCGCCGAACCGGCCGGCCCGTCGTAGTCTCTCCACGTGGCATGCTCGACCCCTGGGCGCTGCGAAACTCCCACTTGAAGAAGCAGGTCGCACGCTGGCTCTTCGAGGGCGCGAACCTGCGCAAGGCACGCTGCATTCATGCGCTCAGCGACGCCGAGTGTCAGGCGGTTCGCGCGTTCGGTCTGAGGCAGCCGGTGTGCATCGTGCCCAACGGTGTCGAGATGTCTGCCGCCGTGACCGACCCTCCGCCGTGGGCCTCGGTCATGCCGCCCGGGGCCATGGTGCTGCTGTACCTCGGACGTCTGCACCCGAAGAAAAACTTGATCAACTTGGTGAAGGCGTGGTCCGCGGTCCAGCGCGATGATGCATTCGATACGGAGCGATGGCACCTCGTCATCATCGGGTGGGACCAGGGCGGGTACGAACGAGCGCTCCGCGAGGCCGCCGAACAGGAGGATCTCGGCAATGTCCACTTCCTTGGTCCGAAGTTCGGCAAAGAGAAGGAGGCGGCCTTCAGTCATGCCGCGGCCTTTATCCTTCCATCGCTGAGCGAAGGGTTGCCGATGGTGGTCCTCGAGGCTTGGGCCCATGCTTTGCCTGTGCTGATGACAGCGGAGTGCAACCTCCGGGAGGGGTTTGGTGCTGGGGCTGCGTGCAGGATCGGCCCCGAGGCCGACAGCATTGCGGGAGGCATCCGGTCCCTCATCCGGATGAGCGAAAGCGAGCGCCACGGGATCGGTCAACGCGGGCGGGAGCTCGCGGAGCGCCAGTTCACCTGGGAGTCTATCGCCCGGCGGATGCACGAGGCCTACATGTGGCTGCTGGACGGCGGTGCCCCGCCAGCCTGTGTTTGCGCCTCATCCTCCGTGACCCGCCCGCTGGGAAGCGGCACAGGTTGAAAGTTGGCCCTCGGCTGGATCGGTGACGGGGTAAGGCAGCGAGCCGCCGGCTCCGGAAACGGTGGTGCCCTGGGGAGAGGGCTTTGCTCCGCTGGCAGCGGTGGGACGACTGAGAAGGGAGCTGATGCCACCACCGGGGCGAGTCAACAGGCAAACGATATGACCTCATCGTATCTCCTGGGCCGATGGAAGCTGTACGCGCGGCGCTACGGTGCTCTTCATGCCGCACTGAGTTATGCCGGCCGTTTGTTGCCCGCTTTCTGGAGAGTCATCGGCCGCAGCGCAACCTCTCGCTATCTTGACAAATGGCTGAGGACGGCAGAGCCGAGGATCGTCAACCTGGGGGGCGGCTCCAATTGCATCGCCGGCTGTCTGACTGCGGATATCGACCCAAGGGCAGACGTATATGTTGACATTACCGCACCGCTCCCCTTTCCTGATTCATCGATTGACGCCATCTTCTGCGAGGAAGCGATCGAGCACGTCGACGAGAGATCCGCTCTCAGCCTGCTCGCCGAGTGCTTCAGGACGCTGAAGGCAGGCGGCGTCATCCGTGTAACTACCCCTGACCTGGACCATTTTCTCGGCCGCGTGCTTCACGGTGAACCGGGGGCCAACCGGGAACTCAATGACGTGTTTCTGAAGCACGGTCACAAGCATCTCTACACGAGGGCTGCTCTTGCCGGTGCACTGTCACAGCTGGGCTTCACGAGAATCCGATTCTCCTCTTACAGGGACCCGGACTCCAAGCTCGGTTGCCTGGATTCGCACGCCGATCGCTTCATGCACTCGCCTGGTATCTCGATGTACGTTGAGGCAGAGAAAGCAAAGCCAGGCGAATGAACCCTCCCCTTATTCATTTCGTCACGGGGTGCTCCGGAGAAGTATTCGGCCGCACATCCCGTTTGGTCATGCTCAGATCCGTGGGGCGGGCGCTGAGAAGGGAAATGTTGCCGCTGCGAGTTCGCAGGGTGCAGGGAGGGTGAACTCGTGAACCTTGACCTTGAGGGAAACCGACGCAGTCGCAAGTACTCACGGGGCCAGCAAGCCGGGCGAGTGCTCTGGGCTTTGTGCGGGCCGTTGTTCCGCCTCAGCCCGCGGCCGTTGTTCGGCTGGCGAGCCTGGCTCCTCAGGCTGCTCGGAGCTCGGATCGGGAGGCACGTCCACGTCTATAACACTGTGGAGATCTTCCTCCCGAGCAACCTGAGTGTCGGGGATTGGAGTGCGATCGGCGACCGTGCCTTGCTCTACAACCTGGGCCCAATCGACATCGGCGCCAAGGTGACGATCTCCCAACGGGCGCATCTCTGCGCGGGCACGCACGACTACCGGCGCGAGGACATGCCGCTCCTCAAGCCTCCGATCACGGTGCAGGACCAGGCGTGGATCTGTGCCGATGCTTTCGTCGGACCGGGTCTGACCATCGGAGAAGGGGCGGTGGTGGGCGCGCGGGCCGTCGTCGTGAAGGACGTTCCGCCTTGGGCAGTCGTTACCGGGAACCCTGCTCGGTTCATCAAGCGGCGGGAGATGCAAACCAGTGATCCCGGGGAGTGAGCGCGAGATGGCGGAGCAGCTGCCGATCACGGTATTGATCGCAGCCAAGAATGAGGAGCTCAACATCGGGAAGTGCCTTGCTGCTCTTGGTCGGGCCTCCCGTGTGGTTGTGATCGATTCCAATAGCCCGGACCGCACGGCGGCAATCGCCGCCGGTGCAGGCGCCGAGGTCGTTCATTTCGAGTACAAGGGAGGGTATCCGAAAAAGCGGCAGTGGGCGCTTGACACGCTCGCGATCGGCACAACATGGGTCCTTCTACTGGATGCGGACGAAGTGGTCCCGGGACCTCTCTGGCTGGAGATCGGTCGGGCGATCGCGGACCCACGCGGAGACTGTGGATTCTTGGTGACGAAGGGTTTCCACTTCCTCGGGCGGCGTTTCAGGTTCGGGGGGTTCTCTCACGCAGCCGTCGTGCTCTTTCGAACCGGTTCGGCACGTTTCGAGCACATTCTTGACGAGCCGGCCACCGCTCCCGACATGGAAGTCCATGAACGGCTCATTGTGGACGGTCCGATCGGCCGCCTTCGAACCCCTCTGATTCACCAGGATTGGAAAGGCCTCGAGGCATACATTGACCGGCACAACAGATACTCGACCTGGGAGGCCAGGGTTCGGAGCGCCTATCGAATGACCGGCCGCTTCGGCCTGGAAACCATCGAGCCGCGACTTTTCGGAGATGCACAGGGGAGGCGGCGCTTCCTCAAGACCGTTGCCATTAGGGTTCCATTTGAGCCTCTACTGTGGTTCGTCTACCACTATTTCCTGCGGCTGGGCGTTCTTGAGGGACGGCCGGGCCTGATCGCGTGCCGGATTCGCGCGCAATACATCGCCCAGGTCCGGGCAAAGATATACGAGTTCAGACACCCACCGGCAAGAGGAACGTGATGTCGCACTCCCCACAAGAAGGCAGCGTTCGGTCGCCGGTATGCATCTGAACCCTCTTGGTTACGGGCGCCCTGGCAACGTGAGC
The DNA here is from genome assembly GCA_963754345.1 of Thermoanaerobaculaceae bacterium. Taxonomy (GTDB): domain Bacteria; phylum Acidobacteriota; class Thermoanaerobaculia; order Thermoanaerobaculales; family Thermoanaerobaculaceae; genus RBG-13-68-16. Next base: position 163,407 of record CAVWFZ010000001.1, read on the forward strand.
GACGATTATGAGCCCTTAGACGCCGAAGCACCACACACGGCTGCCTATGTGTGGCCGGTGGTGCTGCGGATGATGCCGACCTTGCCATGCCGCGTCCTCGAACTTGGATGCGGCAACGGTGCTTTTGCCTCGGAGTTGGTGCGCAGGGGGCACGCGGTGACCGGGCTTGACGCCTCTCAATCAGGCATCATGATCGCGAAGCAGCGGGAATCTCGGGTGAGCTTTCACAACAGGAGCGTCTACGACCCGACGCCAGAAGGGTGGGTGGGCCAGTTCGACGTGGTTGTGAGCCTAGAGACAATCGAGCACCTGTACATTCCGGGTGCGCTCGTTGAGAGGGGTCGAGAGGCCCTGCGCCCAGGTGGGATGCTGTTCGTGTCGACGCCGTACCACGGATATGTCAAGAACCTTGCCCTGGCGTTCAGCGGACGTCTGGATCGCCACTTTACTGTCCTCTGGGACCGTGGCCACATCAAGTTCTTCAGCAAGAAGACGCTCGGTGAACTGCTTCGTCGAGAGGGGTTCGTGGACGTGCGCTGCGCTGGCTGTGGGCGGGTGCCTTGGCTGTGGAAGTCGATGGTTGCCGTCGCAAGGAAAGCAGCTCAGTGACGCGCGATACCAAGATCCTCTTGATCAACCAATACTTCTGGCCAGATGTTGCGGCCACGGCGCAGTTGCTGGCGGAGCTGGCGGAGGACCTGGGTGCCGGTGGGGTGGAGGTGACGGCGCTGGCGGGTCGCGGGTCGTACGTGCCGGGGAAGGCCGGGAAGCTGCCGCGGCGGGAAGAGTGGCGGGGTGTCCAGATCCGCCGCGTGTGGTGCACGAGCTTCGGAAGGAAGAGCGCGCTCGGCCGGGTTACGGACTACATGACCTTCCTGGTGTCGGCGGGCGTGTATGTTGCGCTTGGAGGTTGGAGCAGGGGAAGAGCAGCGGAGGAGCAGAGGGGCAGAGGGGCGGAGCGGAAGAAAGACAAGCATCGCAAGGTGGTTGTGTGTCTCTCGACGCCGCCGCTCGTGGCCGTGCTCGGCTTGCTCGCGCGCCTGCGCGGTGCGCGCTTCGTCTACAAGGTCGAAGACCTGTACCCGGACGTCGCGATCATGCTCGGGACGTTGCAGGCCGGTTCGCTCGTGGCGCGCTGGTCCGGTGCGTTGTCCCGCCTCCTGCTGCGGCGCGCGAACGCGGTGGTGGCTCTCGACGAGGGGATGGCGGCGGCGCTCGCGGAGCGTGGAGCGCAGCGTGTGGAGGTGATCCCGAACTGGGCGGACGGGGCCGCGATCCGGCCCGACCCAGCCGCAGGTGAGGCGTTCCGGGAGGGGCACGACCTCGCCGGCCGGTTCGTTGTGCTCTACTCGGGAAACCTGGGCCTCGCGCATCGTTTCGACGCGGTGACGGGCGCTGCCCGACTGCTCGCGGATTCCGAACCACAGGTACTTTTCTTGTTCGTCGGCGACGGTCCGCGGCTTGCGGAAGTCCGTCGTCAGGCGCACGACCTACTGAACGTCCGCTTCTTGGGCTACCAGCCGCGGGAATCACTGCGCGCGCTGTTCAGCGCGGCCGATGTGCACCTGATCGCGCTGCGGGACGAGGTGGCGGGCCTGCTTTTCCCGTCCAAGTACCCGGCGGCCCTTGCCGCGGGGCGCCCCGTGCTTCTCGTCGGTGGACGGAGCACCGACGTGCGCGCCGAGATCGAGCGAGAGCGCCTTGGGTGGTACCTGGACCACGACCCCGTGGCGGTGCGCTCTGCGGTTCTCGAAGCGCTGCGGGCACCCGATGAACGCGCGGGCATGGGGCAGAGGGGCCGTCGGCTGTTCGAAGCAAGGTATGCGCGCGCACTGTGCACGTGTCGTTGGTCCCAGCTCCTGGCTTCCGTGCTAGAGTGAAAAGAGATCGGCTGACCGTCGAATGTTGAACATAGGCCTTTCAGCGGTGCTTGCAGCGGTCATCGCGGGGGTGGTGACCAGCTTCATGGTCCCGTTCGTGATAAGGCTCGCGTTTGCCGTGCGGGCGGTGGACTACCCTGGCAAGCGCAAGGCCCACGGCGGCGTAGTCCCGCGTCTGGGCGGGGTCGCCATCGCGATCGGCCTGGCCTTCGGCTGGGGTTCGGTGGCGCTCATGCGGTGGATGGACTGGGGGGCGCGCTACTCCCGGACCGAACTGGTGGCGTTGGCCGTCGCCACTGCGATGATCTTCACCGTTGGGTTAGTCGACGACATCGTCGGTGTCTCAGTCATGGGGAAGTTCCTGGTGGAGTTTGCCGCGGCGATGCTGGTGGTGTCGGTGGGGTGGCGGTTCTCCGTACTGGGCCTGGGGGGCGAAAGGCCGCTGCAGCTGGGACTCCTGGGTAGTGTGCTGACGGTGGTCTGGATTGTGGGCGTCGCGAACGCTATCAACCTCCTCGACGGGCTCGATGGGCTTGCGAGTGGGATCGTAGCCATCGTGGCCGGCAGCATGCTCGTGTATGCGTTGCTTCAGGGCAACCTTTTTGGAGCGATTCTGACGGGTGCGGTGTGCGGCGCCTGTGTCGGTTTCCTCCCGCACAACTGGCGACCAGCCAAGATCTTCATGGGGGACGCCGGCGCGCTCACGCTTGGGTTCCTGCTGGCTGCCGTCAGCGTCCACTCCTCGCTCAAGGCGCCGGCGGCGGTGGCCATTCTGGTCCCGGTTCTGGCCCTGGGCGTGCCGGTCATGGACACGCTTCTGGTGATGATGGTGCGCTTCCTGGAGGGGCCTGAGGGGCGCTTCCTGGAGCGCCTCCTGCGAATGTTTCGCGCGGATCGCAACCACGTTCACCACCTCATGCAGCGGCACGGTGCCAGCAGGGGCGCAGTCGTGCGTACGCTCTATCTCCTGGTCCTGGGGTCGTGCCTCATGGCGCTGACGGTGCACCTTACGAGGAGCTGGGGGCTGGGGTTCGCGCTGGTCATTGTCGAAGCCGCCGCCATTTTGGTCGTACGCACCCTGGGCCTGCCCAAGCAGACAAGCGCGCTATCCAACCGGAAGCGCGAGGAGGCACGTGACAGATGGTCTATATCAGCCGGTCCGCAACCCGACGAGTAAGGCCGTGTGCGGCAAAAACGATCGTGGCGGGCGCCACTCAGTGGCGCCCGTTGGTGTTTCCTGGGCGAACACGAACGACATAGCCGATGGCGAGAATGGACCCGGAGACCCCGCCGTGGCGGCCCGAGCCCGAGCTCTTGCTGATCTGTTCCCGGACGCGGGGGGCCGAGGCGCAGGCGGCGCGGGCACGGGAGCTCGTGCGGGGCGGGATGGACTGGGCCGCCCTCCTGACGACCGCCCTCGACCACGGCGTGGTGCCGCTGCTTTACAAGAACCTCTTCATCCTTGGCCCCGAAGCGGCTCCGGCACCGTTCGTAGACAATCTGCGCGCTCTTGCGATGGCCAACACCTTCCGGAACCTCTCCCTCACCGCGGAGCTCCTGAGGGTGATTGCCCTGCTGGAGAGCAATGGCGTGCCGGCCGTCGCCTACAAGGGACCGGTGCTGGCCGCGACAGCGTATGGGGACACGGCGCTCCGGCAGTTCTCCGACCTGGACCTGCTGGTCGCCCGCCAGGATCTGGGAAAGGTCAATGCGATCCTGTCCTCAGCCGGGTTTCTCGCGTCCCGCTCACTCACGAGTAGACAGGAGCGTGCGCACCTGGCGCACACCTGCGAGCTCGGCTTCGAGCTTGAGGATCCGCGGGTGTTCCTCGATGTCCACTGGCGCTTCGCCGCGCACTTCCTGGGAGGCGGGCCAGATGCCGAGGCCGCGCTGGCCGGGCGACGGCGTGTCGAGGTGGGCGGCAGGAGCGTTCCCTCTCTGGATCCCGAGGACATGCTCCTGGTGCTCTGCCTCAACGGCGCCTTCCACATGTGGTGGAGGCTGGCACAGATCTGCGACGTCGCAGAGTCCATCCAGGCCCACGAGGGGTGGAACTGGCCCGGTCTCGTGGAGCGGGCGCGTGCTGAGGGCATGTTGCGGATGCTGCTTTTGGGCCTCTCGCTGGCAGGCGAGCTGCTCGCGGCGCCGGTTCCCCCAGAGGTGCTTTCGCTGGCCGACCGTGACCCGGCCGTCACCGCGCTGCGAGCACGCGTCAGGCGCACCCTCTTCGCGGGCAGGGTCGTCTGGCCGTCGTTGCCAGGGGAGATCCGTTTCCAGGTGCGGACCCTGGACACCCCCCGTGACAGGCTGCGCTACGTCTGGATCCGATGTGTGGTGCCAACCGTCCAGGACTGGCAGTGGGTCCATCTGCCGGACACGCTCTACTTCCTCTACTACCTCGTCCGGCCCCTGCGCTTGGCGGTGCGGGGTCTCGCGAAGCCGGTGATTGGCCGGCTTGGGATGAGGTGAAGCGTCTCGTCGTGAGGCCGCCCGCGGGCGGCGAGCCTACCCCTCGTCGTCGAGCAGGTGCACGATCTCGGCGGAGTTGCGGAAGGGTGCTATGAGATAGACGCCGGCGGCGTAGCGCGGGGCCGCCCGCAGCAGCTCCCGTGCGCGGTCCATGCCCACCTTCGAGGCCTCGGCTCCCGAGGCCTCGAGCTTTTTCAGCAGCTCCTCGGGAACGAAGATCCCCGGCACCTCGTTATGCAGGCGCAGGGCGAGCTTGAGCGACGGCAGCGGCCAGACCGCAACCAGGGCCGGCACCGGCAGTGTGCCCCCGCAGCGGTCCAGGAGGCGCTCCCACGGCTCCCAGGCGAAAAACACCTGGCTCATGATGAAGTGGGCGCCGGCGTCCACCTTGCGCTGCATGCGCTCGATCTCGTGGTCGAGGTCGTCGGCCGCCGGATTGACCGCAACGCCGAGGCAGAACGCGGGCGGCTCGCCGATTTGGTTGCCGGCGCAGTCGAACCCCTCGGCCATGCGGGAGACCGAGCGCACCAGCTCGAAGACGTCCACGTGGTAGACGTCGTGGACGCCGGGGTAGTCGCCAAGCTGCGACGGATCGCCAGAGATCGCGAGCACGTTCCTGATCCCGGCACGCCACGCGCCCAGGAGCTGCGCCTGCAGACCCATGAGGCTGGCGTCGCGCGGCGTAATGTGAGGGATCGTCTCGAGGCCGGTCTCGCGCTGCACCTCGGCGGCAAGCCAGAGCGAGTCCATGCGCAGCCGGGCGAGGGGGTTCGAGTTGATGTCCACCGCGTCAACCCGCCCCGCGGCCGCCAGCACCCGGGTCGCCTCGATGATCCTCTCGGGGTTGGTGCCTTTGGGTGGGTCGAGCTGTACCACGTGCACGAAGCGCCCTTGCGACAACTTGGCCGCCAGGGTCGACTGCGGCATGCTCTGCCTAACCGGCGCGGGCTGCTGCTGCTCGATCGTGACCCGGACGCTGTGGGGGTGGACCGGCCGCAGATCCTTGACGGCCTCGGCGATGGCGTGAATGTGATCGGGGCCGGTGCCGCAGCAGCCGCCGATCAGGCCCGCGCCCAGCTCGACGGCGCGCCTCGCGAACTGGGCTAGGTAGGTAGGTGTTGCGGGCGGCAGGAGGATACGGCCCTCGCGCCGCACGAGCGAGCCCGCATTGGGCATCACGGCTAGAGGCCCGGGTGGATCGGAGAGGTACTCCAGGACGTCGAGGGTCCCCTGAGGCCCGGGTGCGCAGTTGATCCCGGCGGCCAGCACGTCGTGCCCGAAGAGCTCACGCACCTGCCCGGCGCACTCCGGGTGGTTCTCTTGAAGCTGCTCGAACGGAAAGGTGAGCATCGCCACGATGGGCAGATCGGTAACGTCACGCACCGCCTCGATGGCGATCCGAAGCTCGTCCAGCCGGAAGAACGTCTCCAGGATCAGGAGGTCGGCGCCGCGCCCGGCCAGGATCGCGGCCTGCTCGGCATGGGCGACTGCAATCGCGGCCGGCCCCTCCGGCTCGTCGAGGTCGATCACGCCGGCAAGCGGCCCGATGGAGCCGGCCACGAGACAGTCCACGCCGGCGATCTCGCGCGCCTCGCGGGCCAGCTTGACCCCGGCGGAGTTCACCGCCTCCACGGCGTCCCCGGAGCGCAGCCTGTCCAGCTTGGGCCGGGCAGCGGCGAACGTTGCGCTCTCCAGGAGCTCCGCCCCGGCTTTCAGGTAGGCGAGGTGGATACTCAAGACCTCGCGGGGGTGCTCCAGCGGGGCGAGGTCGAGGTGGGAGCTTGAAGGCAGGCGGGCCAGCAGCTCCGAGCCCATCGCTCCGTCCGCGACCACGACGTGGTCGCCAAAGCGCCGCAGCACGCGGTCGTGTTTCATGGTTCTTGCGGACCCCGGACCCCGGTCTCCGGACCCCTGTCTCTCATGCCAGGTACCTCGCATCGGGGTGGTGGAAGACGACCGCCGAGACGCTCGCCTCGGGGTCCATCATGAACCCCTCGGTAAGCCGGATGTCGATCTCCTGCGGCTGGAGCAGGCGGAAGACGTCGAGTTGCGGCTCGAGGTCGGGGCAGGCGGGGTAGCCGAACGAGAGCCTGATCCCGCGGTAGCGGGCGCGGAAGCGCTCCTCCATCGTCATCTCGGGTGGGTCCGGGAAGCCCCAAAGGCCGCGCAGCCGGCGGTGCAGCCATTCGGCCGTGGCCTCCGCGGTCTCGAGGGCCAGCGCCTGGAGCGCGATGCTGTCCAGCAGCCTGCCCTCGGCGCGCAGGTCGGTGGCATGCGCCCGCACGCCGATCCCCGCGGTGACCACGAACATCGCCACGGTGTCCCCGGCCGCCAGGTCGGGGTGCACCCAGTCGGCGGCGCAGGCGTGCGGAGGCTTCCCCTGGCGCATGAACGGGAGGGCAGCCAGCTCGCGGCCGTCGGGGTTGAGGATCACAACCTGGTCGCCCCGCCCGCAGGCGCGGAAGAACCGGAAGACCGCCGCGAGCCTGAGCCACTGGCGGGAGACCGCGGCGTCCTGCAGAGCCTCGACGCGCCGCTTCAGCTCCGTGACCCGCTCGTCGCCGGCCTCGAGCAGCCGCCGCACCGAGCCCCGCACGCCCAGGTGCTTGCCGAAGAGCATCTGGGGGTTCAGGTACTGGAAGACCTCGTCCACCGGAAGGTCGCGCAGGACGTGGCGTGCCAGGTCCGGCGGCTTGGGCAGATCGGCCGTTGCGAGCGGCTCGCGCTCGGCGACGACCGCGACCGAGCTGTCGCGTTCGACCACGGCCGGCCGGCGGCCGGCCGCTACGTCATTGTCCTGTAGCGGCCGCGCACTGGGCGGCCGGTCTTCCGCGTCCTCTGTGCCCTGTGCCCTGTGCCCTGTGCCCTGCAGTTCGTTGGCGATGGCCAGGCCGGCCATGGCGTCCGAGGCGTAGCGCACGGTCCCGCCGTACGCGGGTGCGATCCTGTCGCGTGTGAAGGAGCCCGAGAGCGCCGCGCCGCCCACCAGGAGCGGGATCGCGATCTCCGCCGCGCGCAGGTCCTCGGCGGTGGCCACCATCTGGTGCGCCGAGCGCACCAGCAGGCCGGAGAGCCCGATGAGATCGGTCCTCTGCTCCCGCCACGCCGAGATCAGCTTGTCGGAGGGGCACTGCACCCCGAGGTCCACGACCTTGTAGCCGTTGGTGGAGAAGATGATCCCGACGAGGTTCTTGCCGATGTCGTGCACGTCGCCGCGCACGGTCGCCAGCAGGATCGAGCCACGCGAGGCGCTGTCGTCACCGCTCATGCGGGGCTTGAGGTAGTCCACCGCGGCCTGCATGACCTCGGCGGAGACCAGCACCTCGGCCACAATGAGCTTACCTGAGCCGAAGAGGCGGCCCACCTCGTCCATCCCCGCCATCAGGGGCCCGTTGATGATTGCGAGCGGCTCCATGCGGGTGAGCTGCTCCTCCAGCGTCCCCTCGAGCCCGATGCGCGCCCCTTCGACCACCATGCGGATCAGGCGTTGAGCGGCGGGCATGTGCCTGTCCACGAACGGCACACGCGGGCGCACCTCGCGGTAACGCGCGACGAAGGCATCGATCGCCGCCTTCTCACCTGAGAACAGGATGTCGTCTGCGAGTTTGATTTCATCGGGCTTGAGGTTGGGGAAGCGCACGAGCTGCTCGGTGTTCACGATTGCGGCGTCGAGCCCGGCCTCCACGCAGTGGTGCAGGAACACCGCGTTGAGCACCTCGCGCCCTGCCGTCGGCACACCGAAGGAGACGTTGGAGATGCCGAGGATGGTAAGAGCGCCCGGGAGCTTCTCCTTGATCAGCCTGACCCCGCGGATCGTCTCGGCGGCCGATCCCCTGAACTTGGGATCCCCGGTCGCAGCGGGGAACACCAGCGGGTCGATCAGCACCTCGCGGCGGCGCAGCCCGTGGCTCTCTATGCGCTCCAGAAGGCGCCCGGCCACCTCGCGCTTGCGCTCCGCGGTGCGGGCCATGCCGTCGGTCGGGTGCTCGTCGATGCACCCGGCCACCACGGTCGCGCCGAAGCGGCTCGCGAGGGTCGCCACCCTGTCCAAACGTTCGCCCCCGTCCTCCAGGTTTACCGAGTTCAGCACCGGCCGGCCGGGGATCAGCTCGAGCGCGGCCGCCATCACCTCGACGTCGGTGGAGTCCACCATCAGCGGCACACGCACCGCCCGCCGCAGCGCGGTGACGAGCAAAGACATGGCCGCCTTCTCGTCCCCCTCGGGGTCGGCGAGGCAGACGTCGAGGACGCCTGCTCGCCCGCGCACCTGCCGTCGCCCGATCTCGGCCGCCTCGGCCCAGCGCCCCTCGCGGATCATCTCCTTGAACTTCCGCGAGCCGAGGACGTTGGTGCGCTCGCCGATCAGGAGCGGCGGGGGCTCCTGCACAAGCTCCACGACCTCGCCGCCGGCGAGCCGCGCGGGGTCGTACGCGGGCGGGACACGGAGCGCGTGGCGCCCGGCCACGTCGACGAGACGACGGATGTGCTCCACCGTGGTGCCGCAGCATCCGCCGATGAGGTTCACCCAGCCGGAGGAGGCGAACCGCTCGATGGCGCGGGCCATCTCCTCGGGCGTCTCCCGGTAGCGGCCCTCGCCGTCGGGGATTCCGGCGTTGGGCACCACGGAGACGAAGGCGGGCGTGAGAGCGGCCAGGGCGCGCACGTGCTCGGTCATCGGGCCGGGCCCCGTGGAGCAGTTGATCCCCACCCACATCGGCTGCCACGGCTCCACCATCACGGCGACCGCCTCGATGGTCTGCCCGCCGAGCGTGGTTCCCGTCGGCTCAATGGTGGCCGAGACGGCGACCGGCACCCCGGGCGCCGCGTCGCGGCAGGCGATCAACGCCGCCTTGAGGTTGAGGGCGTCCTGGCAGGTCTCGATCAGCAGCACGTCGGCCCCGCCCTCGGCTAGCCCCTCGGCCTGGCTTGTGTAATTTTTCACAAGCTCACCGAACGTAATGCCGCCGGTGAGGGTGAGCGCCTTGGTGGTGGGACCCATCGAGCCGGCCACGAAGCGCGGGTGCTTGGCGTCCGCGGCGTCGAACTCGGCGCAGGCCCGACGGGCAAGCTCCGCCGCGACGCGGTTGATCTCACGGCAGCGGTCCGCGAGGCTGTACTCGGCGAGAACCACCGGGGTGGCGCCGAAGGTGTCGGTCTCCACGATATCGGCGCCGGCATCCAGGTAGCCGCGGTGGAGGTCCAGCACCACGTCGGGTCGGTGCAGCACGAGGGCCTCGTGGCAGCCGAGGAGCGCCTCGCCGCCGTAGTCGGCCGCGGTGAGGCCGCGCGCCGCGAGCGCCGTGCCGGTGGCCCCGTCCAGCACCAGGATGCGCTGGCGCAGGAGATCCGCGAGGACGACGCTCCGCGTGCGATGCGGCATCTACATAGTCTAGCCCCGCAGCGCCTCTAAGGCCAATTCCTCCCACTGCTTGCAACAGTACCGTCATCCAGCGCCCGCCCCGGGCGTCGTTCGATGAGCGGCCCTGGCGACGCCCGAACCTTTTCTGCTCGCAGGAAGGCCGACTAGTATGGGCCCCCGAAAGGTTTCAGGGAGGCAGCCATGGTTCACTTCACGCGGGGCGAGAAGCTCTTTCTGGCGGCGGCTATTGCCGTGGCGGTGGTGGCGGGGGTGTTCGCCTGGAGCAACTACACGCGGGCTTTTCCCGAGGCCTACCTCTCCTTCACGGTCAACCGCGCGACGTCGCAGCCGGTGGCCGAGGCCTTCCTGGCGCAGCACGCCTCCAAGGCCGCCGCCGCGCTCGCCGGCCGGAAGCACGCGGCGATCTTCCGCGCGGACGACGGCGCCAAGGTGTACCTGGAACGCGAGCTCGGGCTCGAGCGACTGGGGGCACTGACCAGGGAGCGCCAGGTACGCCTGTGGGATTGGTCCCACCGCTGGTTCCGTCCCCTCGCCAAGGAGGAGGTGAGGGTCGAGGTGACGCCAGAGGGCGAGGTCATGGGCTTCTCCCACCTCATCCCGGAGGAGGCGCCCGGCGCATCGCTGGACGAGGGCGCGGCGAGGGCCATCGCCGAAGGCCTGTTTTCGAGCGCCTTCAAGCTGGACCCTGCCGGGCTCACCTTCATCGAATCGAAGCGCGAGGACCGCCCGCACCGCCGTGACTGGACCTTCACCTGGGAGCGCTCGGGGTGGAAGGCGAAGGACGCGACATGCCGCATGCAGGTGGGGGTGCACGGCGACGAGGCGGCCGCCTATCACGAGTTCCTCAAGGTCCCGGACGCGTGGACGCAGTCCTACCAGCGCCTGCGCTCGGCCAACAACACCACGGCGCTGGTGGCGGCGTTCGGGCTCGTGCTGACGCTGCTGGCCGCGCTGGTGGTGCTGTTCCGGGAGGGGAGGCGGAACAACGTCCGCTGGCGGCTGGTGATGCTGTTCACGTCGGTGGCGTTCGTGCTGTTCTTCCTGCTCTCGCTCAACGACCTGCCGCTGGCCGCATACGGCTTCGACACCACCGGCACCTATGGGGCCTTCCTGGCCCGCCAGGTGCTGTCGGGCCTGGCCGGGGCCGGCCTCCAGGCCCTCTCCATCTTCCTCGTGGTGGCTGCCGGCGAGCCGCTCTACCGCGCCCGCTTCGCCCGCCACCTGCGCGTCAGCGCGCTTTTCGAGCCCGCGGGCTGGCGCAGCAAGAGGTTCGCGTTCGGCCTCATCCTCGGGTACTGCCTGGCGGCCGTCTTCATCGCATACCAGGTGGCGTTCTACCTCGTCGGCTCGCGCTTCGGCGCCTGGAACCCCGCCGAGGTCCCCTTCGACAACCTTCTCAACACCTCCTTTCCGTGGCTGGCCGTGCTCTTCATCGGCTTCTACCCGGCGGTGAACGAGGAGTTCATGTCAAGGGTCTTCTCGATCCCGCTCGTCGAGAAGCTCGCCCACTCGAAGGTGGCGGCGATCGTGGTGCCGGCGCTGATCTGGGGGTTCGCGCACGCGAACTACCCCGCCCAGCCTTTCTTCATCCGCGGTGTGGAGGTGTCCATCGCGGGGCTGTTCGTCGGCATCATCCTCTACCGCTTCGGGGTGCTGCCGTGCCTGGTCTGGCACTACGTGGTGGACGCGGGCTACACCTCCATGCTGATGGTGCGCTCGGGCAATCTCTACTTCGTGGTCACGGCGATCGCCGGCACCGGCGCGCTGCTGGTGCCGCTAGCAGTGACGTTGATCGCGGCGTGGAGGCGCGGCGGGTTCGTGGACGACGCGGCAGCCCTCAACGCCGCCGACCCCGCCCCGCCTGAGCCGCCCGCCGTCGAGGTCGTTTCGGCGGTGACGGTCGCGGCGCCGCCGCTGCGCCGGGTACTCGCCATCGGCGTGGGGCTCGCCGTGGTCGGCGCCTTGCTTGCCTGGCGCGCGCCCGACCCCGGCCGCGGGGTGGGTGTGAGGATGCGACCGCGACAGGCGGAAAAGGCGGCCACGTCCTTTCTGCAGGAGCGGGGCGTGGACGTCGGGAAGTGGCGTTTCGTGGTGACCGCCCGGCAGGACGTGCTGGGCCGCCAGACCCGGCGCTACCTTCTGGAGCACGGCGGCATCGCGGAGGTGAACCGTTTCGCTCGCGAGGTGCCGGCCTGGCAGGTGCGCGCCTTCCGGCCGGAAGACAGGGAAGGATGGCAGCTCTCGGTGGACGACACCACGGCCAGGGTCGTCCGCTTCGACCACTCGCTGCGGGAGGAAACCGCGGGGGCAAGCCTCCCGGAGGATGAGGCCCGCCGGAAGGCGGAGACGGCGCTGGTCGCGGCCGGCTTCGACGTCGGCAGGCTCATGTTCAAGGAGGCGAAGAGCGAGAAGAAGCCGGCACGCCTCGACCACACGCTCACCTGGAAGGACCCTGCCCGCAGCGTGGCCGAGGCAGAGTACCTGATCGACGTCCGGGTCCAGGGGGACGCCGTGGACTCCCTCGTGCGCCGGTTCAAGCTCCCGGAGGCGTGGGAGCGGGCGCGCGAGAAGTCGACCGTCGTGCAGTACGTACACCTGGCCGTGATCGTGGCGACTCTCGCGCTGCTGGTCATTCACGGGCTGCTCGTCTTCTACCGTGGCGTGCGAACCGACCTGGTGCCGTGGCGCCGCGTGCTCTGGCTGACTGGGGGGCTTGCGGCGCTGATGGCGGTGAGCCTGGGCATGGGGTACCCGCTCGCGTGGGCGCAGTACGACACCGCCTGGCCCGAAGCGTTGTTCCGCACCTCGACGATGATCGGCCTCGCGATCGTTGTGCTCCTGGCCTCCGCAGCCGGTTGCCTCGCGCTCGGTGCGCTGACGTCCTGCTTCCCGACCGCAGCGGCCGGCCTGGGAAGCGCGAGCCGGC
>CAVWFZ010000002.1:0-83895 GCA_963754345.1 Thermoanaerobaculaceae bacterium
CGCCGCACCCGCTTCCACCCCGTGCTAGACTCACCGCCGTGACGCTGTGTCCCCCGGCAACGGCAAGGTGCAGTTGCACCCTTCCGAAAGCGAAAAACCAACCAACCGAGGAACCCGACCCGCATGTTTGACCCCATGTTCACCCTGCTCGTCGTGATCGTGATCGTGGCGCTGATCTTCGACTTCTTCAACGGTTTCCACGACGCCGCCAACTCGATTGCAACGGTGGTCTCGACACGGGTGCTCTCGCCGGGACTGGCGGTGATCTGGGCGGCCTTCTTCAACTTTGTCGCGGCGTTCGTGTTCCCCCTCAAGGTCGCAACTATGATCGGCAAGGGGTTGATCAGGCCCGAGGCAGCCACCGAGTACGTGATCCTGGCGGGCCTGATGGGCGCAATCGTGTGGGACATCCTGACCTGGTACTTCGGCCTGCCCACCAGCTCCTCGCACGCCCTCATCGGCGGATACGCCGGCGCCGCCATCGCCAAGGTGGGCTTCGATGCGATTCTCTACACCGGCTGGACAAAAACAGTGGTCTCGATGTTCGTCTCGCCCGTGCTCGGGCTGGTCCTCGGGCTGGGCATGATGACGCTGGTGTACTGGCTTTTCCGGAACGCGTTTCCCCACCGGGTAGACAGGTACTTCCGCAAGCTTCAGCTCGTCTCGGCCGGGCTGTACAGCCTTGGGCACGGCGGAAACGACGCCCAGAAGACCATGGGGATCATTGCGATCCTGATCTACAGCTACCAGCGCTCGAGGGGGCAGGCGCCAGCCGACATCCATATCGCGATATGGATGGTTCTCGTGTGCCACGCGGCGATCGCCCTCGGCACGCTCTCCGGGGGCTGGCGGATCGTCAAGACCATGGGCGCCAAGATCACGAAGCTCAAGCCGGTGGGCGGGTTCTGCGCCGAGACCGCGGCCGCCCTCACGCTGTTCGGCAACTCCTACCTCGGGATCCCGGTCTCCACGACGCACACCATCACCGGGGCGATCATGGGCGTTGGGGCAACCCAGAGGTTTTCGGCGGTGCGCTGGGGGGTCGCAACACGGATCGTGTGGGCGTGGATCCTGACCATCCCCTGCTCGGCCGCTGTTGCGGCGCTCTGCTATTGGGCCCTCGGCGCCTTCCTCAAGCTGTAGCGGCGGCGCAGCCCCCGGTTACGACCCCTTGATGATGATGGTCTCGATGACGTTGGCCACGTCCTCGCAGCGGTCCGTGGCGTCCTCGAGGAAGGAGAAGAGGTCCTTGAGCTTGATCACCTGGATGGCGTCATGGGCGTTGTCGAAGAGCTCGGCAAGGGCCAAGCGATGGACCACGTCGGCCTCGTTCTCGAGGCGGTTGATCTCGACGCAGGAAGTGATGGCCGAGGTCAGTTTCTTGCGGTCGGGGAGCGCCCGGACGGCCTTCTGGACCTCTTTGGCCGACTCCACCAGCAGGTCGGCAAGCTCCAGGAACTTGGGTGGCACCTCGGTGATCCGGTAGACAATCAGCCGCTGCCCTGCATTGTCGGTGGCGTCGATGATGTCGTCCAGCCGCGTGGTCAGGGTGTGGATGTCCTCGCGGTCGAACGGCGTGATGAACGTGGTGTTGAGCTTGTCGAGCGTCTCGTGGGTGATGCGGTCGCCCTGATGCTCCAGGACCTTGAGCTTCTCGACGCCTGTCTTGACCTTGCTCAGGTCTCCGACCACCTCGCGAAAGAGGCAGACGGCATCGACGATGTTGGCGGAAGCCTGGTCGAAGAGCGTGATGAAGTCCGTAGTCTTGGGCAGGAACCAGCGCACGAATCACTCCCGGGGCCGCGTCGGCACGCCGGGAGTATACACCGCGGAGTTGAGCAGGCTCCCGGGCGAGCGGCGAGCTTGCTGAGCCTCAGGCGCGCTTGAGGATATCTTCCAGTTCTTCGAGGAACGGGCCCGGCTCGAGGTACCCCGGGATGCGGCCCACCTCACTGCCGCTCGCGTTCAGAAACACGATGGTCGGGTATCCCGCAACGCTGTAGCGCACCGCTGCCGAGCGCCCGTCCTTCTCGGCGTTGAGCTTCACGCTGACGACCCGCTGCAGGGCCTTCTGTACGTTGCCGTCCGCAAACGTCTTCTGGTCCATGCGCTTGCACCACTGACACCAGTCGGTGTAGAAGTCCACCATCACCAGCTTCTTCTCGCCGCCCGCCCGGGCCAGAGCCATCGAGAGATCCTTCTCCCAGGGGAGCGCAGCTGCACCGGTCGAAGCCGAAGAGCTGCCGCCCGTCGAGTCCGTGCCGCCGCCGCACCCCACCGTCGCGGTCCCGGCGGCCGCGCAACTGAGACCAGGTTCACACCCTCTTCATGCTGCACACGCCGGGTTTTCACCGGTCTACAGGAACCTGCACCCGGGAAGGCAGGCCGTCACGAGGCTGCCGCCCCGGGAGGAAACATGCAGTACCGCAACATGGACATGCACGTGCACTCCTGCTTCTCGGCCGAGGCGGTGCCCGGCCTCAAGGGAGTGACGTTCTCACCGAAGGAGACCCCCGACGAGCTGTACGACCGCGCCAAGGCGCGCGGGATGGACTTCGTCACCATCACCGACCACGACACCATCGACGGGTGCCTGGACTTTCTGTCCCGCCACCCCCAGGTGGATGACTTCGTGGTCGGCGAGGAAGTCTCGACCCAGCTGCCGGTGAGCACGCTCACGGTGCACATCAACGTGTACGGCCACGACGAGGCCCAGCACGAGGAGCTGCAGCGGCGGCGGGAAGACGCCTTCGCGGTGGCGTCGTACTGCAAGGAGCACGGCCTGTTCTTCGTGTGGAACCACCCTTTCTACCGGGAGAACCTGTCGACCATCGAGGAGCAGGAGTTCATGCGGCTTGTCGCCGAGGTCCCTGTGATCGAGGTGCGCAACGGTGGCCGCATGCAGGTGCTCAACGTCCTGGCCGAGGAGCTGGCGGTGCGCGAGAGCAAGGCGATGCAGGCCGGCAGCGACACCCACACAGGCAACATCGGCTCGGTCTACACCGCGGTCCCCTGCGAGGATCTGGCCGGGTTCTTCGCCGGGATCATGGCAAGGACGAGCCGCATCGTCGGGCACCACTCGACACGGCGAAACTTCCTCCTCCACAACTACCTGGCGGGGCGCCGTCACACCATCGACCTCAACTGCAGCCGCATGACCTCGCCGTTCCAGCGGGCGCGGCTGCGGGGCCTTGGGTGGCTCGCGTTCGCGCTCTCGCCCTGGGTGGTGCGGAGGCACTTCCGGGGCCAGCTCGACATGGCTCGCATTGCCCTGGCCAACCTCTCGACCTTCAGCCACCTCGACAACGCCATGTTGCTGGACGCCGCCTGAACCAATCGGCCGGCACAAGATCCTAGGACGCGCCGATCCGCTCGACAACCTCGGCGATGCGAAAGGTACCGAACTTCGGAAGACGGACGTATCCCGACCAGGCGGCGGCCGCGAGCGTGCCTTCGTTAAGCCACTCGCGCAGCCACTCCCAGGCGAACCGGGGGGACTCCTGCTTGAACCCCGCACCGCGGTGGAGAGCCCAGCGCCTGTTGGCGCGCTCGTGGCCGCCCACTGGCCAGGAGAACACCAGCGGGATGCCGAGCGCCCCGTAGAACGTCATCTCGCTCGGCTTGGTCCACAGGATGTCGGTCCTTGCAAGCAGGGCGTTGAAGCGACGGTAGTACGAGGGGAAGTCGCCCTCGCAGAGGATCTCGATGTCGGACCCGAGGTGGGCGTCGAGGCCCGCCTCGCGAACCCACCGCTCGAAGCGGCCCGCGGCCTCCCGGCGAACCCCGGCCACCAGCGCGACCCGGATCCGTCCCTGGCCGATCGGTCGCCGGAGCGAGGGCAGGAACTGCTTCGCGATGCCAAGCTGGGCCCCGGCGCCGCCAACCGCGAACGTGAGCAGCGGCGGCCGCCCCTCCTCCTGGTCCGGGAGGCGCCCCAGGAAGTGCCCGAGCTCGTCCCGGGACTGCTCGCGGAAGACGCCTTTGGGGTCGAGCCGGACCAGCCGTGCCGCGAGGTTCCGCCGTAGCTCGGACAGCTCCGGACCGCCAAGCAGCTCGGGAGGGAGCGGAAAACCGGTCAGATGGATGGAGGCGGACGGCACCCCGAACGCCCGTAGCCTTTTCACCGCGCGCTCCGACGGCGCGCAGTACTGGACCGCCGAATGCGCCGGGAAGCGCGACACCCAGACCCGATTGATGTCGGTGTCCGTCACCACGCACACCGTACGGGGGTAGCCCCGGTAGTCGGCGATCACCGCCGGGGCGAAGAAGGTCGTGACCAGAGCGGTGTTCTCGCGGTGGAGGTGATCCATGATGCCCTTCCCGAGGCCGCGCCGCGCCATCGCCTCGAGCGCACGAACGCCCAGGGTCGGCCTTGACTGGTTGCGGGCGCCGTAGAGTTCCGGGATGAAGGTGATGGCCTCGAGGAGGCGCCGCAGCGGCCGACCCAGGTAGGGAAGTTGCGAGGTTCGTGAGATGAACTCGTAGGCCGCGCGCAGCCGACCCCACAGGCGGTGCTCTTGCGGCGAGGCGAGCGGCGCCCGGTCGAGCTCCAGGACCTCGCAACCGAGGGCGGTCGCCAGCGCGTACGCCGCCCGCAGGTGGCCGTACCCCATCTCCACCGCGACCAGCGTCCGGACGCCTTGCTCTGCGTGCCGCTGTGCCTCGACCGCCATGGATTCCCCCGCGGGACGAGAGCTTAGCACTGCACACGGGCTTCGCCCCGGATTCGCGGCGTCTTCACACCGGGACGCCAGAGTGCCGAGCATGGGCATGGTGATCCTCGCTTCGGTCGTCGCCTTCGGCCTCGTGATGTCGGCGGTGATGCTCGTCATGCAGCGACAGCAACTGGGAGCCGCTCCGCCGGCCGTGCCCCGCGTGCTTCCCGCCGTCAGTATCCTCAAGCCGATGAAGGGGGCCGATCCGGGGCTGGCGGAGAACCTGGAGAGCTTCCTCCACCTCGACTACCCGAACTACGAGGTGCTTCTCGGCGTGGACGACGACGCCGACCCGGCGTGCGAGGTGGCGGTGCGAGTCATCGGTGCGCACCCGGAGGTACAGAGCCGGCTCATCGTGGATGCCCGCGAGGTCGGCCTGAACCCCAAGGTCAACAACCTGGCCAGCCTCCTGCGCCACGCGAGGCACGAGGTAATCTGGATCTCCGACAGCAACACCCGGGTCGCTCCCGCCACGCTGCGCGAGATGGTCGCCCACCTCGAGCAGCCGGGCACGGGGCTCGTGTCCTCGCCGTTCCGCGGCGTCGCATCCGCTGGGCTCGGAGGCGCCCTCGAGGCCCTGCAGCTCAACACCTTCGTGATGGGAGGCGTGAGCGCCGCGCACCGGCTCCTGCGCGAGGTGTGCGTCGTTGGCAAGTCCATGCTCCTGCGACGCTCCACCCTGGGCGCGCTGGGAGGGTTCGCCTACCTCGGCCGCTTCCTCGCCGAGGACCAGGTGTGCGGCGAGGAGGTGGCGCGCCTGGGCAAGCGGGTCGTCCTAGCGGGACGGCCTGTCGAGAATGTGCTGGGTCCGCTCTCGGTCCGGGCGTTCCTTGCCCGTCACCTGCGCTGGGCTAAGATCCGCCGCCGCATGAAGCCGGTCGGGTACGCGGGCGAGCTGTTGCTCAACCCGGTCTTCGTTGCCGCCTGTGGCGCACTTGCCATGCACACTCGGGCGAGCCTAGCGCTCGTCCTTTCAGCGCTGCTCATCAAGAGCACCCTCGACGCTGCCGCAGAAAGGGCGGCGCGCATCGGTAGGCCACTCCTCACCTACCCGCTCCTCACGCTCGCGAAGGACCTGCTGACGGGACTCGCGTGGATGGCCCCGTTTCTGAGCACGAGACTGACCTGGCGGGGACACCACTTCGACATCGGTGCGCGGACGCTTCTCAGCCCGGCTAGCGTGACGGCGACGGCGGTGCTTGGTCCTGCATCCGCAGAGGCGAACGGGTAGGAGCCCTCAACGCGGCCCTCCGCTTAACCCGGGCGCCCCTGCGCGAGATGGGTCGAGCCGTCGAAGGCGAGACCGGAGAGCACATGAGAATCGGCGGCGGGGGCTTCTTAAGCTTCGTGAGCCTCAGGCGCGCTTGAGGATATCTTCCAGTTCTTCGAGGAACGGGCCCGGCTCGAGGTACCCCGGGATGCGGCCCACCTCACTGCCGCTCGCGTTCAGAAACACGATGGTCGGGTATCCCGCAACGCTGTAGCGCACCGCTGCCGAGCGCCCGTCCTTCTCGGCGTTGAGCTTCACGCTGACGACCCGCTGCAGGGCCTTCTGTACGTTGCCGTCCGCAAACGTCTTCTGGTCCATGCGCTTGCACCACTGACACCAGTCGGTGTAGAAGTCCACCATCACCAGCTTCTTCTCGCCGCCCGCCCGGGCCAGAGCCATCGAGAGATCCTTCTCCCAGGGGAGCGCAGCTGCACCGGTCGAAGCCGAAGAGCTGCCGCCCGTCGAGTCCGTGCCGCCGCCGCACCCCACCGTCGCGGTCCCGGCCGCGGCCAGCACCAGCACAACCCCCCAGAGAAGAGCTCGTCTCATGACATCCCCCACGCGGAACTTTGCCACATCCCACCCGCAGGTAACAAACCCATGGTTCTGGCCATTCTGCCGCTCCGGCGAGGTGCACGCGAACGACCTCAGTCGAGAGCGGGAGGCAAGGGCGGCCGCGGCAGGTACCAGACACGGCTCACCGCCACCCCCAACGACCGTGTGTCGGCCCCGCCAGGCACGATGGTCGAGCTGGCGATCTCGAGCTGCACCTGCCCCGTACCGCAAAGCTCGGGCGGTATCGGGAGCGAGACCCCGACCGGACCCGGCCCCACGCTGAGCGGGACACGGATGCTGCCGAGGCGCACCTCCACGACCGCCGGCCCAGGCCGCGGAGCCAGGAGCTCGACACCCATCACGCCGCTCGTCGCCGGGACGCGAAACACGGCGCGCTGGCTTGTCCACGCGGCAGGCACCGGTGGGTCGCCCATGAGCTCGGCAGGGTAGGTGCCCTCGACCTCGGCAAAGGCGGCAAACATCGAGCCCTCTTCCGGGAAGAACACGGCCGGCGGAGGAGGAGTGGGCGGAAACACCAGCAGGGCAGCGAAGACCCGCAGCGCGATCGGCCGGGGATCCCCCGGCGAGCTGACCTCCCGGTTAGTCTCCAGCTCGATCCTCAGCGGGATCGTCGGGTCCACGCCCGGGGGGACCGGGATCCGCAGGATTCTCGGGCCGGGGGAGAGCCGACCGCTCAAGGTCGGAATGCCGGCGACCCGCGCCTCGAAAGGGGCGTCCCGGAGCTGCTGGTGGACATCCACCGCCAGGAGCACCGAGCCCGGACCGGCGGCCGGCGGCAGGATGAGCGCGCTGCGGGCTCGGCACCAGATGTACCGCCGTGTGCTGTCCCACTCCAGGAAGGAGCCGCCCTGCCCGACCAGGAACGGGTCGCGCACCAGGCGCACCTGCAGGAAGCGGTCCTGGGACAGCCGCCAGACCCTGGGCTCAGGACAGGCCAGCTCCGAGACGTGTGACGCAGCACACGGCAGGTCGAGGCCGAGGCCTTCCGCCAGCAACCAGGCCGGGGCCCGCCCGAAGCCGCGGCTCGCCCGCTGAAACTCGGTCAGGCGCAGGGAGTCCACCTTGAGCCGATCCGTCACGGTGGCGAGGTTGCGGAAGGAGAAGAGCTGGTCCTCGAAGATCAGCACGCCCTTGCCCTCCGCTGCGACGGCGCGCATCGCCGCCACGACGGGGAGCTGGTTGGCGTGGAGGTAGCTCACCGCCGGCCACGCCCACCAACCTCCGACGACGGCCGCGGCGACTGCAATTGCGCCGGAAAGCACCCTGGACCGCACGAGCAGGGCCACCCCGGCCACCGCGGGCGTCGCAAGCAGCAGCCACACCAGCACCCAGTAGCGGGGGTAGTTGCGGTTGTCCATGAAGACCACCAGGAACACCAGCGCGGCCCCTGCCAGGGTACCCGCCCACCAGCGATTGCCAAGCGCTCGCCGCCACCCCAGCCACCCGAGCCCGGCCAGCACAATAAAGGCGATCGCCGCGTGTGGCGTACCCAGGCCGCGCACGTAGCCGAGGCTTGCGAGGGCCCACGACTCCGTGCCGAGTGTCGCCAAGTGCTCCCCGGCGTGGTTTACGCTCACCTCGACGAGGAACCGCCAGCCGCCGGCCGCGAGCGCCGTGGGGATCAACACGGCCGCGAGCACGGCCACCGCCGCCAGGACCGCGCGGGAGACGCGACGCGGGTCCCGGCGGGACCCCCACGCCGCCAGAACGACCGCGAGCACGAAGAACGGGGCGAGCGGCGGCCGCACGAGTGCCGCGCAGGTCATCGCCACGACGCCGGGGACCAACCCGGCACGACCGCCCCGCAGCCAGAGCGCCAGGCCAACGATCGCGAGCACCGCGGACGGCGTCTCCGAAAACCCGCGCGCCGCGTGGAACCAGACCCCCGGGAGAAAGGCGGCCAGCACCGCCCCGGCCACGGCGAGCCGGCGGTCTATCACGTCCTCCCACAGGCCAACCAGCGCCCAGAGTCCGAGCACCGAGAGGACGGCGCTCGCCACCTGCAGCGCCAACAGAGGATCGCCGGCCCCAAGCACCCGCACGAGCTTGCCGATGGCGACCCAGAGCGGGAAACCCGGGGGGAGCGGCATGTGGCGCCCGGGGTCGAAGTCGATCACCCCGCAGGCCATCAGCGCCTCGTCCTGCTCCCAGGGCCCCGCGGGGAGCAGCAGCAGCCGTGAGAGCAGGGCCCCGAGGAGGATCGCGATGCTCGCGGCGCTGGCCGCCAGGCGTCCCCCAATCGGCAGCAGCGGCCAGGGAAACACCTTCGCCGCCAGCCAGGAGAGCCGCCTCCAGAGCGATTCCACGGGCGGAGTTTAGCAAGGTGGAGAGGAGAGGGCAGAGGAAAGAGGGGAGAGGGCAGAGGCACACCACACGGATCCTCCCCTTCGCCTCTCCCCTTTTCGGTCTTCACTCTCCGCTTCTCCCTCTCCCCTTTCCCTGTGCCTCCCCTGCTCCCGTGCGCACCGCAACCTGAGACAGGGAACAAACCACGCTGAACTAATGGTAAGCTCTCGCGCCATGTCGGGGGTTTCGGTGGAGTTCGAGAGGGTGAGCAAGCGCTTCGGCAACCGGACCGTGCTCGCGTCGGTGAGCGGCGCTCTGAAGCCGGGTCAGGTGCTCGTGGTTGCCGGACCAAACGGCGCCGGCAAGTCGACGCTGCTCAACATCCTGGCCGGGGTATTGCGCCCCTCCCGTGGTGAGGTGTCGTACCGTGCGGGCGACGGTCCCCTGCCACGGGCGCGCTGGTTCGAGCGCCTGGGCATGGCCGCCCCCGACATGTCGGTCTACGAGGAGCTCTCGGCGCTCGAGAACCTGCACTTCTTCGCCCGCCTGCGCGGCCTCGACCTGACGGATGCGGCGCTACGCGAGCTCCTGGAGAACCTCGGCCTGCCGGCTCGCGAGCAGACGCGGCTGGTCGGGACCTACTCCTCGGGCATGAAGCAGCGGGTGAAGTTGGCGCAGGCTGTGCTGCACGAGCCGCCCGTGCTCCTGATGGACGAACCTTCCTCCAACCTCGATGCAGCCGGGCACGAGGTGGTGGCGGGACTGGTCGCCCGCTTCCGCCCGCGGGCCGCGGTCGCCGTCGCCACCAACGACCCGCGGGAGATGGCCTGGGCTGATGCGCGCATCGACCTTGCTCTCTGAGAGCTTGGCGGTCCTCGCCAAGGAGCTCAAGTCCGAGCTGCGCAGCCGCGTGGCCCTCAACGCCGTCGGGCTGTTCGGCCTGACGACGCTGATCGCGGTGGCCTACCAGATCGGCCCGTACCAGATCCAGGAGCAGGACCGTCCTCACCTGCTCTCGGCGCTGCTCTGGGTGATCCTCTTTTTCGCCGCGACCTCGGGGCTCTCGCGGGTGTTCGTCAAGGAGGAGGACGCACACACAGCCAAGACCCTCCGCCTGGCCGGCCGGCCGGTCGCGGTGTTCGCCGGTAAGTTCTTGTTCAACCTCCTGCTGCTGGCGGCGCTCTACGCCTTCATCGTGCCCCTGTACTGCGCCCTCATGAGCTACTCCGTCAAGGGTGTGCCCGGCCTGGTGCTGGTGCTGGCCGCCGGGGCGGTCGCGCTGGCGGCGACCTCCACGATGGTTGCGGCCATCATCGCCCGGGCCTCTGGCGCCACCACGCTCTTCGCCATCCTCAGCGTTCCCCTGGTGCTGCCGCTCCTGGTGATGCTCATCCAGGGGACCCGGGTCGCCGCGGCGGACGCCACGCTTGCCGCTGTGCTCCCCGCCCTCCGCGGGATCGTCTCGCTGGGGGGTGCGACCCTTACCGTCTCCGTGTATCTTTTTCCGGTGGTGTGGCATGACTAAGAACCTCCTGAGAAACTCCCTCCCTTGGCTGCTGTGCGCCTGGCTGGTACTGGTGACCCTGGCAGCCTTCTTCTACGCGCCCTCCGCACAGGGCTTCAAGGGCGAGTCGGCCCGCATCGTCTTCTTCCACGTTCCACAGGCGTGGGTGGCGGTGCTGGCCTTCTGCGTGAACCTGGTGGCGTCCGTGCGCTACCTCCGCAAGCGCGACGCCCTCGACGACGCGCGCGCCGCGGCGGCCGCCCGGCTGGGCCTCGTCTTCTCGGTGCTGGCGACCGTCACCGGATCCCTCTTCGCCAACGTCATGTGGAACTCGTTCTGGAACTGGGATCCACGCGAGGTCTCCATCGCGATCCTCCTGCTCATCTACGCAGCGTACTTTGCGCTGCGCGAGGCGGTCCCCGACGAGGAGCGCCGGGCCACGCTTTCGGCGGCGTATGCGGTGCTGGCCTTCGTGACCATGCCGTTCCTTGTCTTCGTGGTGCCCCGCATCTACTGGTCGCTGCATCCCGACACCATCATCGGGGCGACCGGCAAGCTCAAACTTGAGATGGAGTCGCGAATGCTGCAGGTGTTGCTGGCCTCGTTAGTGGGGTTTACTGGACTGTTCGTTTGGTTGTACACTCTCGACGTTCGGTTGGCGCGGGTGCGGCTGGCCCGCAGGGAGCGCGAGGAGGTCTAGGCAATGCCCGGTCCCGAGAGTCTGGTTTGGGTTGCAGCGGTCACGATCGTCATTTGGCTCGGGGTATTCGCCTACTGCCTGGCGCTCGACCGGCGGGTGCGCCGGCTGGAGGAGGAGCAATGAGCCGCAGGGTGCTGTGGACCGTCGTCGGTGTCGCTGCCATCATCGGCTTCGTCGCGTTCGGCGCCGGGGCCTTCAAGTCGAACTTGACTCCCTACGTCAGCTTCCAGCAAGCGCGTGCGACCTCCGACGCCGTCCAGGTCGCGGGCAAGCTCGTGCCCGGCTCGGACAGGTTCGAGGCAGCCAACTCCCGCCTGGTCTTCACCCTCACCGACGACAAGGGCGACACGATGAAGGTGGCCTACAAGGGGCTCAAACCGGGCAACTTCCACGAGGCGACGCAGGTGGTCGCCATCGGCCGGTTCCACGGGGGCATGCTGGAGGCGGAAAAGCTGTTGGTGAAGTGTCCATCGAAGTATCAGGGGGTCGAGGAGCAGGAGTACCGTTCCAGCTCCTCGTGACGACTGCGGCGGTCTCGCCGCGCATTTCCAGGGGGGAGCATGTTTCTACCGGGTGCCATCGCGCTGTGGGTGGCTTTCTTCGCCCTCATCGCGTCGACGTACTTTTACTTCCGCAGCCTGCGCGGTCACCAGGAGGCGCGTTCGTGGGCCAGGCAGGCGTATGGGCTCGCAACCACGGGCGTGGTCATCGCGAGCGGGATCCTGCTCTACCTGATCCTCGCCCACGATTTCCGCATCCACTACGTCTTTTCGTACTCCGACACCTCCCTCCCGACCTCATACCTGATCTCGACCTTCTGGGCGGGACAGGAGGGCAGCTTCCTGCTTTGGCTCCTGTGGGGGATGGTCGTGGGGCTCCCCCTGATCCGCTACGCGCAGCACTACGAGGACCGCACGCTCATCGTCTACAACGTCGCCCAGCTCTCGCTGCTCCTCATCCTCCTGCGCCAGTCCCCGTTCCGCTTCCTGGCCGACCTGCCGCACGGTCAGGTCCCCTTCGACGGGCAGGGCCTCAACCCGCTGCTGCAGAACCCCTGGATGACCATCCACCCGCCGATCATGTTCCTCGGCTATGCCGCCACCGCCGTTCCCTTCGCCTTCGCGGTGGCCGCGCTGTGGGAGCGCCGCTACGACGAGTGGACCAAGGCGTCGCTGCCGTGGGCTCTGGTCACGGTGGTGACCCTCGGGTGTGCGATCCTGCTGGGCGGTTACTGGGCTTACGTCACCCTGGGCTGGGGCGGGTACTGGGGCTGGGACCCGGTGGAGAACTCGTCGCTGGTCCCGTGGATCGCCTCGGCCGCCCTGGTGCACGGGATGCTCCTGCAGCGGGCACGGGGGCGCTTCCGCAAGCTCAACTTCTCCCTCGCCATCCTGGCCTACGTCCTGGTCGTGTACGCCACCTTCCTGACGCGCTCGGGCGTGCTCGCCGACTTCTCCGTGCACTCGTTCGTGGACCTCGGCATCACCGGCTGGCTGGTCGGCAACCTGACCGGCGCTCTCCTCATCGGCTTCGGCTCGCTGATCTGGCGCTGGCGGGAGATCCCGAGCCAGCCCGGCGACGAGCCTTTCCTGTCCCGCACCGTGTTCTTCGTCCTCGCGATCGCCGCGCTGCTGGGGACGGCCGCCATGGTGCTACTCGGCACCTCGGCGCCCCTGATCACCCGCATCGTGACCAAGCCCTCGCAGGTCGGGCCGGCGTTCTACAACCGCGTCACGCTCCCGATCGGCATCCTGCTGGGCACGCTCCTGGGCGTGGTGCCGTTCCTGCACTGGAAAGGCACATCCAAGGAGTTCCGCCAGCGCCTGCTGGTCGCGGGCGCCCTTGCGGCGGTCGCCACCGGTGTGGGTGTCGCGGTCGGTGCCCGTGGCGCCCTCTACGTGGCGTTCCTGCTCGTCGCTCTGTTCGCGTTCGCCTCCAACCTTCTCAAGACCGTCGACGAGGTCCGTCAAAGGCGCTTCCGGGCCGCCGGCGGCTACCTCGCCCACGTGGGTCTGGGGCTCATGCTGGCGGGCATCATCACCTCGTCCGCCTACGACCGCACGGAGAAGGTGGTGCTCCCGCTGGGCCAGAGCAGGCAGGTCATGGGGTACACGCTGACCTTCAAGGGCGTGGAGAAGCCGAAACCGACCTCGCGCGAGGCGATGCTCGTCGAGGTGCGCGAGGCCGGCGGCAGGACGTACATGGCCCGCCCGCGCATGTTCCGCAACGAGAAGTCGAACCAGCTGGTGGCCAACCCCGACGTGCGCGTGCACCTGACCCATGACCTCTACGTCTCGCCCATCGAGTTCGACCCCGGACGGCCGGCGGAGACCGGGCAGACGATGGAGATCGCCAAGGGCGAAACCGGCAAGGTTGGGCCCCTGGCGATCACCTTCGACGGCTTCGACATGTCCGGCTCTCACGGCGATGCACAGCAGGTCTCGATCGGCGCCAAGCTCACCGTTCACAACGGGGCCAGCGAGCAGCAGATCACGCCGCGGCTGACCTCCGGCGAGAAGGGCTTCGTCGGGGAGCCGGTGCCGGTCTCCGGCGTCGCAGGCGTGACGGTTGCCATCACCGGCGTCAACGCGAGCGCCGGGCGGGTCCGACTCGCCCTGACCGGTCTGGGCGGCGGCGTCGCCAAGCGCGCCGTGCTTCACAAGGGCGAGACATTGACCTACCGAGATGCGAAGCTCACGTTCGACGACTTCGACCTCTCCAACTTCGATCCCGAGACAGGGAAGATCAACATCGGCGTCGTGTTCAAGGTGACCGACCCAGCCGGCAAGAGCGGCGAGATCACCTCGGTCTACCACGGCGGTGAGGGCGGCGAAACGCACGAGGACGCCGCCGTGCCCGGCCTCGCTGGCGTGCGGCTGCGCGTGGGCCGCATGAGCCCCAACGAGAAGACTGTCGAGGTCCAGGTACTCGATCCGAGCGCCCCTGGGGACCCGGGCGAGCCGATGAGCTTCTCGGCGGACGTCACGGTGAAACCGATGATCGGGCTGCTCTGGACCGGGCTCGTCGTGCTCCTGGCGGGAGGCCTGCTGGCCGTTGTCCGGCGGGGCGAGGAGTTCTCGGCGGCCAGCCAACCAGCCTCGGCCTCGTAAGAACGAGGCTTCAGGCGACGACCGCCACGACACCCGGGTGTTGAGGGTTGGCCGCTGCAGTTGTACTATGCGGGAAGTGCGAGGCGTCTTCACGCTCCCCCTCTATCCGCTCCAAGGAGCCGTCCTGCTCCCCGGCGAGCGCGTCAGCGTGCCCTGGGGCCGCGAGGCGATGCGGGCCATTCTCGAGCGCGCCCGCGGCTTCGGCGGTGTGGTCGTGGCCTCGCTCGCGGACGGGGAATCCGTGCACGAGGTCGGGGTCACCGCTATGGTTTCTGACGAAGGGGAGGGCGACGCGGCCCTGCACGGCATCAGCCGCTGCCGCCTCCTCTCGCTGGCCAGCGAGGATGTGACCCTCGTGCGGGCCGAGTCGTACCCCGAGGGGTCGCCGGCCGGGAAGCGGGGCACTCCTGTCGCCAGGCTCCTGCTGTCGCGCTACTCGCGCCTGTGCCAGCGCCTCGGCAAGGCCCTCGTGACCCCGGCCCGGCGGCAAGATCTGAGCGCGGTCACGTGGCGGATCACCGCAGACCTCGGCCTCTCGGCGGAAGAGCAACAGGGATTCCTCAACGTCCCGGACCCTTTGACGCGCGGCAAGCTGCTCCTCCTGGCGCTGCGGGAGCTTGAGCGCCGGGAACGCTTCCTGCGGCGCTGGACCCATTTGAGGACGACGACAAGCTGGAACTGATGGGTGGCTATGGCCAAACTTGACACCAATCTCGACGCGTGCCGTCTCTCGAGCGAAATCCTGCTGCGCCTCCGCAAGATCCTGCGCGAGGCCCTGAATTCCCTGTACGGCAAGAACTGGGAGGAGGCCGGGATTCCGGTCGAGATCCGGGACTTTCTCGTCCAGCGCCAGGCGAGAGAGGCCAGCATCAACTGGAACCTCAGCGACACCATCGACGTGCTTGACTTTGCCGGCTTCCTCAACCTCTACGAAGTCATCGCCGCCAACGAGTTTCTCGTGCAGCGTTTCCTCCCGCTCGCCCCCGATCCGAGCGTGCTGCGGATCCGCTTCCTCGAGCTCGACACGATCCTCAACCGCATCGCCTACGCCAGGCCGATCTCGGAGGGCGACCTCGGCTTCCTCGTGAGCTTCGACGAACGGCTCAGGAAGACTTCCACCGCCGCAGCGACGCCCGAGGAAGTTGCCGCCGCGAAAGCGAGACCTCCGAAGGCCGTGGTTGCGCCCCCACTGCCGGCCGAAGTGTTTACCGCCCCGCCGCCAAAGCCCGCGGCTCCCGAGCCGAAACCGGCTGCCCCGGAAGCCAGGCAGGCTCCGCCCCCTCCACCGCCACCACGCCCCGAGCCCGAGCCGGCGCCTGCGCCGGCCGTTGAGGCGCTCCCACCGGCGCCCGGCGCACCAGAGTTCGGGCCCAAGGAGCTCGAAGCGGCGCTCAAGCGCGCCAACGACAAGACGATCCTCGCGGCCCTGTACCAGGAGGTCACGGCGCTCGCCGACGGTCTGTGGAACGGCTCGATCCAGGCCCAGCAGGCCAAGACCTGGGAGAAGGTGCGCGAGTCGCAGTGGTACCACGACCGTTTCGCCAAGCTGGGCCTGAAGCCGATCTCGGACTTCTTCGGCCTCTTCGAGACCGCCAAGGAGAAGATGCTCTCCGGGACCTCCAAGAACGACCTCCAGGAGTTCCTCAAGGAGCACAACTTCGTGCAGGTGCTGCTGGCGCTCAAGTCCCTTTTCAAAGCTCAGAAGGGTTAGCTTCCGGCACCCTTTCGCGCCGCCGCATCGCCCGGAGCTACGGCTTGACCCCGTCCAACAGTCTTCCTTCCGAAAACTTTCTTTCATTTCCTTCTTTTTGCCCCGCGGGCTGGGAGCAGTCGCTCGGGCTGCGCATCGAGCGCAGCCCTCCGACCCGCCTCCGCGTGCGACCGAGCAGCGGTGCTCACCGTGGGGCCCCTCGGCGTTCGGGCTGCGCCCGCCGCCGACACCCCACGGCGATTCGCCGCGCTCGGTTCCCGCGCGCTTCGGCGTGATGGCTCCTGTCGCCCGCGGTGCGGATTTCACCCCCACCCCCCTACAGCGCGGGGCGCAACGGGCGGGGGGCGTTCAATCCGCCGGTGCCGCGGGTGGCCAATCCCTCCGAAGCCTGCGGGTACCGGACGCGCGAGCCGCGTTGGGGAGACGGCGGTGCCGCCTCACGCGAACGCCGAGGGGCCCCGACGCGGATCACGCATTCCGGTCGCAGGCGGAGGAATGTGCGGCCGCAGCGGCTGGGGAGACGCAAGGCCGCACCCAGCCACCCGCGGGACCGGCACAAACAAGAAGCCGTCACGCAGTGACAAGACAAAGCCGGCCGCGCACCCACGGGGCAACAGAAACCCCACGGCAGTGGAAAGGTGAGCTTTAAGGTTTGCGGGCGAGAACCACGAAGTCGCGCGGACCCGAGAGCCAGGCGTCAAGCCGGCCCGCCAGCTCGCGCACCGCCTCCGGCTGGGAAGGCTTGGCGAGCGCCTGCTCAGGGGGGAACGGCCGCAGCAGCTCCTTCTCGACGACCTTGAGGCCGAGCGCCTTCATCACGAACTCAAGCGCCTGCGGATGAACCGGCACCCGGTGAGTGGGGTCCATCCAGAAGAGCCCCGCCCCGACACGCAGCGAATCCGGGTTCGGACACTCGACCAGCAACAGCCCGCCGGATCGCAACGCCGCCGCGGCGGCCTCGACCACCGACATCCAGGTGGCCGCTTGGAGGTGCTCGAAGACGTGGATGCAGGTGACCGCGCCAAGGCTTCCTGGTGTGCGATCGCGCAGCGTGGCGAGGGCATCACCCACGTCCGCGGAAAGGCCCAGCCGCCGGCACGCGGCGACCATCGCCGGGTCGCTGTCCACACCCTGCGCCTCGACCCCGGCGTCGCGGAGCGCCTCCAGGAGCTCCCCGCGGCCGCAGCCGAGGTCCAGCACCGGGCCGGCGCCCGCCAGCCACGGCACGTAGTCGGCGACGCGCCCGAGGATCTCGGCGCGCTGCCCGCGGAAACTGTCCACGAAACGTCTGGATGCGGCGGCGATCGCGCGCGGGACCTCGGCCTCGACCGCGGGCTCGACCGAGACCTTCAACGGCTCGTCCTGGGCGATGCGCTCGACGAGCCCGCCGAGCGCGGTGAGGTCCTCGTGGAGAGCATCCACCAGTGCGTCGGTACGCGCCGCCAGGGCAGGCAGCCGCGCGTCCCGCAGCTCTTCGCCGAGCGCCTGAATCGCGCCCATGACCTTCTGGAGGGCCTCCACGGCCCCCTGCAGGCTCAGCAGGTCCTTCTCCACGCGAGGCACGTGTTCGTCGCGCAGCGACTCCAGCTCCCTCTGCTGCGCCTCGGAAGCATTCTGCAGGCGCAGCAGGTCCTTCTCGACGTGTGGCACGTGCCCGTCTCGCAGCGACTCCAGCTCCTTCTGGATCACCTCGGAGGACCCCTGGAGACGGGCGAGCGCCTGTTCGGACTGGGGCAGCCGCCGGTCCCGCACCGCTTCCACCTCGCGCTGGATGGTCCCCGCCGTCTCGCTCATGCGATCGACGCGGGCGGAAAGCTCCGGGAGGGCCCGGTCCCGCACCGCCTCCACCTCGCGCTGGATGGTCCCCGCCGTCTCGCTCATGCGGTCGAGGCGAGCCGACAGCTCTGGGAGGGCGCGGTCCCGCACCGCCTCCACCTCGCGCTGGATGGTCCCTGCCGTCTCGCTCATGCGGTCGAGGCGAGCCGACAGCTCGGGGATGGTCTGGTCGCGCGCCTGTTCGAACTCGCCGCGTGTGGCGAGGTAGGCGCTCCGGACGTCCTCGATCACTCCCAGCGTCTGGTCGAGCCTTGTCTCCAGGTGCCGCTGCAGATCCTGGAGGGCGGCCGACTCGCGCTGCACGTCGGCGGCCAGGGCTGCACCAGCCGCCTCCGTCTCGCTAAACCTCTGTTCGAGCGTTTCCCGCTCCTGCTGGCGTCTGGCGAGGTCGTGCGCGAGCGTGGCCATGCCCTGATCAAGCCTCGCCATCCCCTGATCGAGCCTGGCCGTGCCCTGATCGAGCCTGCCAAGGTCCTGCCCCAGGGAGTCCAGCTCGGGGCCGATTGTGCTGAGCACGATGCGCCGCGCCAGGCGCATCAGCCACCCCCGCGGCCTGCCTGCCGGCCGCTCGCTGGGGGACTGTGCCCCACCCGCGGGGGGATGGCCGCTCACCGCGACCTATGCCTCGCTCTCGGGGGCCTCGGGCTGTATGTGCAGGGTCACCGGCACACGCACGTCGCGGTGGAGGTGGATCTCGGCAGTGAAGGTGCCCAGGCGCTTGATGTGCTGGGCCAGGGCGATCCGCCGGCGCTCCACTGTGATCCCGCGCTCGGCCAGCGCGTCGGCAATGTCCGACGCGGTGACCGAGCCGTAGAGGATGTCCTCGTCACCGGCTCGCCGCTTAAAGGTCAGCTCGATGCCGGCGAGGTTCGCGGCCATCGCCTCGGCCTCGGTCTTTTCCTTGGTCTGCTTGACCACCCAGCGCTTCGTCTCCTGCTTGAAGCGGGTCAGGTTGGCGGCCGTGGCCTCATAGGCGAGTCCCTTGGGAAACAGGTAGTTCCTGGCGAAGCCGGGTTTGACTTCGACGGTTGCGCCGCGGTCGCCGAGATGCTCCACGTGGTCGTTCAAAATAACCTTCATGCTTCGGTTCCTCCGTCGTCTGCTCCACCGCGGCGCAGGCGGAAAAAAGCGTCGACCAGACCGAGGGCGGAGAACACCAGCGCCACCGGAATCTGGAGGGCGAACACCACGACGCCCAGCCGCACCCACCGGTTTCCACCGAACCGGCGCCCGAGGTAGAAAAGGATGATAGCGAGACCGTGCACGAAATACAACCCGAGCACGGTCACCAACAAGTTTGCAGCCAGCCACTTGGCTGGTTCCGTTGCGAACACCCAGCCGAGCCCGCCGACGACAAAGCCGACCGGCAGCCACTCCTCGGAGGTGTAGAGGGGGAAGGGCTCAGAGCCCCGTGGGAGACCCAGCATGGGTAGCCGGGGCCGCAGCCAGAGCGCGCTCGTCAGCACGTAGAGAGCCGCGAAGGCGGGCGTGAGGTAGGCAGCCACGTGCATGGCGCGGGCCACGAGATCCTCTCCCTCGACTCCCTCGCCCAGCAGCCGGACCAGCTCGCCGGCCCCGGCCGTCATGCGCGCGAACAGCTGCACCAGCGCTTCCCCGGGCATCGTCGGCCAGAACACCGCGGTCACCACACCGGCCGAGATGGCAAGCGCGACGAGCGCGACGATCGCGGCCCAGCGGCCCGTGTTCCAACTGTGGCGGAGCCAGGTCTCCACCGAGACCGCAGGCCAGACGGCGACCAGCAGGTAGCCGACAAACGCCGCCACCAGCCAGGGCGCCTGGTACAGGAACACCGCGGACGCCAGGCCGATGGCCACCCAGCCCCAGGCCACGAACGACGTGCGGCCGGTCGCCACCACGTGCACCAGCGGCAGGGGAGCCAGAAGGGCAAGGAAAACCCCGGCGATGGGCAGCAACGGCAGGCTCGCGAAGACCAAAAGCGAGAATAAACCCGCCATCCCCGGGCCGAACACACGCAGGGATGGCGGTTTGGGGGCAGCCGGCGAGGACGCCATCAACGGCGCTCTCTCAGTCCCCCAGGAATGGCAGCAGCGCCATCAAGCGTGCCCGCTTGATCGCCCGGGTCAACTTGCGCTGGTAGATCGGGTTGGTGCCGGACACCCGCCGGGGGAGGATCTTGCCGGACACGGGTACGTACTGCCTGATGAGCTCGATGTCCTTGTAGTCGATGTACTCGATCCCCTCAGCCGTGAACTTGCAGGTCTTCTTCCGCTTGACGAAGTACTTCTTCTTCGACATCTCAGGCCTCCTCGGCAGGGGCTGCCGCCGCCGCCGCCCCGGCGCGCCGTTCCCTCTTCTCGCGCTTGGCGGCCTTATGCTCCGCCCGCACCTTCTCCATCTTGCGGGCGCGCTGCATCTCGCGGTCGAGGTTCAGGTTGAGGAACCGCAGCACCTGGTCGGAGAGCTTGAGCCTGTACTCCAGCGGCTTCACCGCAGTGCCGGGGCCTTCGTACTGCCAGAAAACGTAGAAGCCCTCACGGACGTGCTTGATGGTGTAGGCAAGCGTGCGCTTGCCCCAGACGTCCTCTTTGACGATGGAGGCGCCCTCCTTGGCAAGGAGGTCCTTCAGCTCGCCCAGGTAGGCGATGCGCTCTTCGTCCGACAGGTTGGGGCTCAAAATGACACCAAGTTCGTACAGCGGCATGTCGTCTCCTTTCGGCCTTCGGCCCCCGCTTCGAGGCGGGAGCAAGGGGTCCGCCATGCCCGGCGGAGGGTGTATTTTACTGGAAGCCCTGAAAAAGGCAAGCCCACGCGGTGAAACGTGCGCGAAGTGACTCCCCATTGCCCTGAGCGGTGGAACTGAACACGAGGGACGGCAGGCCCACGTCCGGCAGCGACCGGCCACTGGGCGCCTTCGTTCGTAGTGACCGCCCGCCGGGCGGCTGCTCGCGGTCAAGCCGCGGATGAGATGTGGGGCGCGACCGCCGGGCGCGCGGAGGCCTCGTATTAGCGCTCGGCGACCTTGAGGACCCAGCAGTACGAGCCGTCGGACCAGGTGATCCTGGATTCGCTGCCGATCCGCACCGTGGCGTTCTCGCACTTCGCCTCGTGGCTACAATGCTCGGTCCACACCACGGTCTTGTTTTTGGCGCGGTACATGTTCTCGCCGATCTTGTCGACGCAGGTGAGGCTCAGGGTGCGGTCCTCGCCCAACCCCGCTGGCGAGACCGCGATGAACGCAACGACGGCCGCGATAAGCAAGCCTCGTCTCATGTGGTTGCCTCCCGTTGCGCGGAGTATCGCACAGGGAATGTTCGCGGGGGTGGTTCGGTCAGGGGTCCGGGGTCGTGGCGGCTGCCTGGTTGAACTGGGTGGCGGCGCGCGGGATGCCCAGGCGCAGGACGGCCTCGACGCAGTCGGCGGCACGCCTGACCATCGCGGCCACCGCCTCCCGTTCGTCCTTCTCGAAAGGCGCGAGGACGTACTCGGCGAGATCGTCCCACGGGCACTCTCCGCGGACCCCCAGGCGCAGACGCGGGAACCCTTCGCCGACGGCGTCCACGATCGAGCGCAGCCCGTTGTGGGTGCCGGGGCCGCCGCGCTGGCGCAGCCGGAGATGCCCGAGCGGCAGGTCGACATCGTCCACCATCACCAGACACTGCCGGGGGTCGAGCTCCGCACCTTCGCAGAAGAGGGCCAGGGCCTCGCCCGAGAGATTCATGAAGGTCTGCGGCTTGACGAGCCAGGTCGGCCGGCCGCCGCTGCGTCGAGCCACCTTGGCGCGGTAGCGGTTTCGCCACGTGTCCATGCGCCAGCGGCGGGCCATCTCGTCCACCGCCGCAAAGCCCACGTTGTGGCGCGTTGCCGCGTACTCCGCGCCGGGGTTGCCCAGCCCCACGACCGCCGCGATGTCCATCTGTGCGAGGCGCGCGTACTACCCGGCCTCCTCGCCCTCCTCGGCCTCGGCGGCCTTGCCGCGCTTGATGACCTCGGGCTCGGCGGCCTCCTCCGTCGCGGCGGCGGCTGCAGCAGCCTCCTCGGCGGCCTTCTCCTCCTCCTCGGCCTTCACGTGGTGCGTGGCGACGGTGACGATCACCTTGTGGGGGTCGTCCGCCAGCTTTGCGCCCTCGGGCAGAGGGATGTCGGCCGCGGTAAGGTGCTGGGAGAGCTGCAGGTGGCTGATGCCCACGTGGAACGCCTGCGGGATCTCCTCGGCCGGGCACTCCACGTGCAACGTGCGGCCCACCCAGTCGAGGAAGCCGCCGACCTTGACGCCTTCGGCCTCGCCCTCGAGCACGATCGGGACCTCGACCTTGAGGCGCTGGCCCTTGATCACGCGGATGAAGTCCAGATGCATGTACTGCCGGGTGATCGGGTCGATCTGGGCGTCGCGCACCATCGCGTGACGCTCCTGCTTCGTCCCCTTCATCTTGAGCAGGAATATGGTGTTGCGGCCCTTCTCCTGGCGCAGCAGCTCGGTGACGGCGTGCCGGTCGATCACCACCGGCACCGACTCCTTGCCGCCCCCATAGACGACCGCAGGGATCAGCCCTTGCTGGCGCAGCTTTCTGTTCGCGCCCTTGCCAGCGGAGCTGCGGCGCTCCACCTCGATGACGAGCTCAGCCATAAAACCTACCTCCGCCCTCACGGCCGCGCCGCGAGGGGGATGTACTTTACCACAAGGCCCCGCGAGAGTCGACCTCTGCACGCACGCAAGCCACCTTCCCTGCGCCCTACGCCCTGTGCCCTGGACCCTGTTGCTAGACAAACAGGCTCGAGACCGACTTGCCCTCGTGGATGCGCCGGATGGCCTCGCCGAGCAGTTCGGCCACCGAGAGCTGGCGGATCTTGGGACAGGCGGCCGCTGCCGCGCCGAGGGGGATGGTGTCGGTCACGATGACCTGCTCCACGGAAGAGGACTGGATGCGCCCCACGGCTGGCCCCGAAAGCACAGGGTGGACGCCCGCCGCGAGCACCCGCGAGGCCCCGCGCGACGTCAACACCTCGGCTGTCTTCACCAGCGTCCCCGCGGTGTCGATGATGTCGTCCACGATGACGCAGGGACGCCCCTGCACGTCGCCGATGACGTTCAGCACCTCGGCGTGGTTGGGGCTGGTGCGGCGCTTGTCCATGATCGCGAGGCCCGCTTCCAGCCGCTTGGCGAAGGCGCGGGCGCGCTCGACGCCGCCGGCGTCGGGTGAGACGATGACCATGTCCGGGAGCTCCAGGCGGCGAATCTCATCGATCAGGACCGGGGCCGCGAAGAGATGGTCCACCGGGATGTTGAAGAACCCCTGGATCTGGGCCGCGTGCAGGTCCATGGCGAGGATGCGCGTCGCCCCCGCTGAGGTGATGAGGTCGCAGATCAGCTTGGCCGTGATCGGCACCCTCGGGCGGTCCTTGCGGTCCTGGCGCGCGTAGCCGAAGTACGGGATCACCGCGGTGAGGCCGCTCGCCGACGAGCGCCGGCAGGCGTCCAGCAGGATCAGCAGCTCCATCAGGTTGTCGTTGGTCGGCGGGCAGGTGGGCTGGACGACGTAGACGTCGCCGCCGCGCACGTTCTCCTCGATCTGGGCGCCGTTCTCGCCGTCCGAGAAGTTGTACAGGCGGACCTGGCCGCCCGGGATCTGCAGGTAGTCGCAGATGCGTTCGGTCAGGTGCGGGTGGGCCCGGCCCGAGAAGACGACTAAAGGGTTCTGTTCGTGCATGCCAACCTCGCAACCGGCAGTCTGGCTGGGGCGGCAGGACTCGAACCTGCACATGCGGGATCCAAAGTCCCGTGGCTTACCATTTGCCGACGCCCCAGTCGGGGCAGAGTCTAGTTCCCCGACCGTCACCTGTCCACAAAGTTCAGAGGCCTTTCCGGACGGCGTTCCTACCGCTCCTCTTCCTCACCCTCTTCGTTGGTCCAGTACTTTTCGCCGAGAAGGCGATTGGCGATCTGCTGCGAGCGGGTGGCCGCCGCCCCCGCTTCCCCGGTCGCCCCGCGCTCGGTGGCGACCCGCTCGTACTCGGAGAGGATCGCCTCGTCCAGACGCTTCCTTGTGTCCGTGTTGAGCGGGTGGGCGATGTCGCGGAACGACCCGTTGCGCAGGCGACGCGAGGGCATCGAGACGTACACCGTGCCCTCCTTCCCTTCCAGCACCCGGATGTCGCCCACCAGGAAGCACCCGTCGAAGATCACCTGGGCGAAGGCCTTGACCTTGCCGCCCTTGTTCAGGTTGATGCGGACCTCGCTTATCTCCATGACTCACTCCTCTCCAGCCGACGGCCGGAGGAGCGACGCCTCCCGGGTGAGCAGCGGGACGACCAGGAGGTCGAGGCCCGCCAGTTTCGCGGCGGCCCTCCTTGCCCCTTCCTCGTCCCCGTAGAGACCGAACACCGTTCCACCGCTTCCCGAGAGCAGCGCAAGCATCGGCTGCGTGGCGCGCACACCCGCCAGGCGCCGTCCGACCTCCGGCCAGCGCCCGGCCACCGTCGGCTGCAGGTCGTTTCGGCAGCTCCCGAGAGGCAGCTCACCGCCTGCAGTCACCCACTGGTATATCTCAGAATCCCGGCTCGCGTCCAGAGCGGCGGCGGAAAGCGCAGGCGCGCCCATCCTCCGGTAGACCTCCGCGGTCGAGATCGGCTCGGGGTCCGGCAACAAGACCAGCCACCAGGCCGGAAGGTCGGGCAACGGCGTCACCTCCGACCCACGCCCCACCCCCCAGGCGACCCCTCCGAGCAGGAAGAACGGCACATCCGCCCCAAGCGTTTCGCCGAGGGGCACCAGATTGTGAATTTCTTCACACGAACCCCACAGGCGGGCGAGAGCGACGAGCGCTGCGGCCGCATTCGCCGAACCGCCACCCAGCCCGGCGCCCACCGGGACGCGCTTGCGCAGCGCAATCCGAGCGCCGTGGCCCCCGCCCGTGCGGGCGTCGAGCGCCCTGGCCGCCCTCATCACCAGGTTGTCATCCCCGGCCGCGACGGCTCCCGCGGGCTCTACGGCCAGCTCGAAGACCCCCGGCGGCGCGGCCTCGAAGGCCAGCTCGTCCCACACCCCCACCGCTGCGAAGACCGTGCGCAACTCGTGGTAGCCGTCCGGCCGCCTGCCCAGCACCTCCAGGTGGAGGTTGACCTTGGCGGGGCAACGCACCCGCACCTTCATCTCACGCCCCCGCAGATGGGCGCCAAAAGCCAGGACGGCGGCGAAGGCGGGTCGCTGACACGCCACGCCCGGATGGTCAGATCGGCTTCCTGAGAGCCCGCCGTGATGGACACTTTCGCGGGTACGCGACCGTTGGAGTCCTTAACGTCCGCAGCCAACACGGGGGTCTCCTCGCCGGGCCGCGCGACCACCAGCCGCGTGAGGTGGGGCTCCGGCCCCTCGATCCGGGCCTGCCACCGGAGGCCCGCCGTCGTGGCCTCGACCCAGCCCGGCGCCTGCGGCAACTCGTGGGTGCCGGCAGGGAGCAGCCCCGAAAGCAGCAGTGTCGCGAGTTGCGGGTCGATCGGCAGCGAGGACTTCGTGGAAATCGGCAGCACCCCCTTGGGCAGCGGCTCGCGGCAGCTCTCCTTGATCCGGTGCACCCATCCCCCGTCCGGCCCCACCCATGCAGCCAGCGCCGCCCCCCCGGGCGGCACGGCAACGGTCAGGGAGAGCCTCTCGCCGTCGGCGCGCACAGCCAGGACGAGGTCGCGGTACCCGCAGCAGGAGAGCCGGTAGAGCCCGGAGAAGGGGCGCGGCTCTGCGATCAGCGACTGCCACTCGGCCGGCAGCGGCGCAGGTGATGCCACGTGGCGGCAGCCGGCAGTCGCCGCCAGGATCAGGAGCAGGAGGGCCGCGCTACGGCGCAGGTGCACCCGTGACCTCGGCCAGCTTCTTCTCGATCCGCTCCTTCTGGCCCGCCTCCTCCGGGTCGAGGGTCAACGCCTTCGTGTACGCCTCGGCGGCCCTGGCCTTCTCGCCGCGGGCCCGGAAGAGATCGCCCACGTGCTCGTGGACGGTGGCGTCGAAGGGATCGAGGCGCAGGCCCTCGATAAGGTGCTTCTCGGCGCGGTCGAGCTCCCCGAGGCGGAAGTACACCCAGCCCAGCGAGTCCTGGAAGGCACCCGAGGTTGGGTCCAGCTCGACGGCCTTGACGAGCATCGTGCGGGCCTCGTCGAGTTGGACTCCCTTGTCCGCGAACATGTAGCCGAGATAGTTGAGGGCAGCGGGGTTGTCGGGCTGCTTGGCGAGCAGCTTGCGGAACTGCACCACCGCCTCGTCCCACTTGCCGGAGCGTTCGAGCGCCGCGGCGTAGGCGAACAAGACCGCCGGCGGGTCGGCCAGGCGCGCCGTCGCTTCCTTCCCGCGCGAGGCTGCCTCCGCGTAGAGCTTCCGGCGGTCGAGGGCGCCCATGGCAGCCACCACGTCCTCCGGATCCCCGGCGAACAAGCGGTCGACAGTTTGCTTGACCGCGGCCTCGTCGCCGGCGGCGATTCCGAACTCCACGAGCAACGAGTCGCGCAGGCGGACCGTCTCCTTCTCGTCCTCGATCTTGGTGTCGCGGACGAAAGCGAACCCTTCGCGGTACGACTCTCGCAGCCGGTAGTACTCACCCCAGAGGGCGAGCTGGCGCCGGTCCAGGGGCCCGTTTGAGAACTTCCGCAGCCACGTCAGCGCCGCGTCGGTCCTGTGGTCAAGAAGCTCAAGGGTCGCCCGCTCCTGGGCGATCTCGGCGGCGGCCTCCTCGCTGTCCAGCTTCTTCTCCTGAACCTGCTTCCAGAGACCGTCGAGGAGGGCCCGTGCCTCCGGGAGGCGCCGGGCGTCGATGAGCAGCCGCCCGAGGCCGAGTTCGGCATCGGGGTCACCGGGGTTGGCCGCGATGGCGCGCCGGTAGAGTTGCTCGGCCGCGTCCACATGACCGTTGCCGGCCTCGAGCATCGCTTTCAGGAGCAGCGCATCGTGCTGGTTCGGGTCGCTGGAGAGCACTTGGTCAAGGACCTCGGTGGCCCTGTCACGCTCGCCCGCACGCGCCAGCAGCGTGGCCCAGCGGGTGAGGCCGTTGAGCGTCACCCCCTCCTTCTTGAGGAACTCCCCGAGGACGTCCGCCGCTTCCTTGAACTTGCGGGCGGCGGCCAGCGTCTCCACCAGCTCGAGCGTGGCCCGCTGCCGCAGCTCGGGCACCGCCGCGGCGCGTTTGAGGTAGGTCACGGCCTCCTCGTACTTGCCCGTCTGGCGGAGCGCCTCGCCTGCGAGCACCCACAGCCTCGGGTCGTTGGGCCGCTCGTCCAGAAGGTATTGCACCTGCCCCCACGCCTGCTGTCCCCTCCCCATGCGCAACAGCGACTGTGCCAGCACCATTCGTGCCTGGCTTCCCTGCGGGAAAGCGTCCACGCCTTTCGTCAGGTGGGCGATCGCCACCTCCAGCTGGGCCGGGGTCTGGGCCGCCTGGGTCAGCAGGATGCCCAACGTGGCCTCCCCACCCATGGTCAGGTTCGGGACCTTCTGCAGTTGCTTGACCGCTTCGTCGCTCATGCCGCCGTCGGCCAGCGCCAGGCCGAACTCTTCCGCCAGCTCCAGGTTGTCGGGATCCAGCTCGCTTGCGCGGCGGAAGAGCTTCAGGCCCTCGGCGATCTCGCCGGAGGCCAGGCGGAGCTGCGCCTCCGCCACAATCGTCAGGGCTTCGACCGCGTGGTCGGACGGCACTGCCGACCGTTCCTTGGCGAGACTGGCCACGGCACCAGACAACGCCACCGCGGCCACAATAATCATTCCCAGACTTCGCCTCACCCTCACCTCCGCTGCCATTGTAGTCTTCTCTTGCGGGGGGCTCTGCGGCACTCCGCCCACCCACCCGCCGCAGAAGTGCCCCCCGAACCCCCCGCGCTCGCGGGGAGTGAATCCCCGCTCGCTTGTCTCATCCGGCTTTTCATTCCGGGGGTTCAGGGGTGGTCGCTCCAGGCGGGCACGGTCGTCTTGGCCTCGGCCGGCAGCACAGCGAGGTCGCGGGCACCCGGGACGGGGACCTGCCCGCGCAGGTGCCTCCCTCCCTTCGCCAGCACGAGCAGGGCCTCGCCGGCGATGACCGCCACCTCTTCGCCTGCCGCGGCGAGCGCGGACACAGGGGCCGGCAGCGGGGTGCGAAACCTCTCCCGCAGCGGCTGCTTCGCAGAGGGATCCACCTTGAGGGCGAGTACCTCGCCCGAGGCACCGCTCGCGAGCCCCACGAGTACGTCCTTCCCGTTGGGCGCCAGACACAGGCAGCGCACCTCGCCGGCCACAGGCAGCTCGCCGCGGGCGCGCCCCTCGCCGAGCACAACTACTGCAGGGGTTGCGCCTCCCGTGGCCACCACGACGAACGCACCGTCGTTGGCCATCACGACCTGGGTGGCATCCCCCGGGAGGGCGACGGCCTGCGGCGTCCCTCCCTCCAGCACCGCGATGAGGATCAGGGCGTGCGCCCCCACCTCGAACGGGATCGCTCCGACCAGGTGGCCGTCCTGCGAGGACGCGGCGCGCCGCACCCCCGACACTCCGGTCAGCGGAATGCGCTGCAACGGCAGCCGCTCGGGGTACGAGAGGGTCGCCAACAACCCGGGCATCACCACGTGCATGCGGTCGTAGTCGGCGAAGAACATCGGGAAGACACGTCCGGGCCAACGCTCGGTCTTGCCGGTCGCGGCAATCACTGCAGTCGCGTCCTCTCCCTTGAGAGGGACAATGAGGCGAGCGTCGGGTGCCGCGAAGACCGCCAGGCCCTCCGAAGGCAACGGGATGCGTCGGATGACGGCCGGGCCCGCGACGTCCACGAAGACCACCTCATGCGGACAGAGAACCGCAGCTACGGTCGCGGCGAGCAGAGCAGCGGCAGGCATCGAGAGAGTGTACAGCCTTGTGTAGACTTGCGGGGTGTCCGGGCAGCTGGCCCGTGAGATCAAGAGCTATGCGAGGGAAACCCTGGGTTTCGACCTGGTGGGCATTGCCACGGCCGGGCCACTTCCGGGGGCCGAGCACCTGGCGCGCTGGGTGGCCGACGGGGCCCACGGTGACATGGGCTACATGGCCCGGACCGCGCATCTGCGGGGCGACCCGGGCCTCCTGCTCCCCGGCGCCCGGAGCGTGGTCTGCGTGGCGATGAGCTATCACACCGCGCCAGAGCCCCCAGAGCTGGGCGCACGGCGCGAGCGCGCGGTCGTCGCCCGCTATGCGCGGCGCAAGGACTACCACAAGGTCATCAAAACCCGCCTCGTACGCCTGGGACGCTTCGTTGCCGAGCGCGCCCCAGGGGCGCAGTGGCGTGCCGCCTGCGACACCGCCCCAGTTCTGGAGAAGGAGCTGGCACAGCGTGCCGGCCTCGGGTGGATCGGCAAGAACACCTGCCTCATCAACCGCACGTTGGGAAGCGAGCTGCTGCTCGGGGAGCTGCTGACGACGGTGGAGCTGCCCGCGGACGCGCCCGAGGGGGACCACTGTGGGACGTGCAACGCCTGCCTGGTCGCCTGCCCCACTCGAGCCTTCGTGGGGCCGCAAAGGCTCGACGCGAGGCGCTGCATCTCCTACCTGACCATCGAGCACCGCGGCCCGATGTCTCGGCCGCTCCTCCCCGCGCTCGGCGGCCACCTCTTCGGCTGCGACGTCTGCCAGGCGGTCTGCCCCTGGAACCTCCACGCGCCGCCTTCGTGTGCGGGGGCCCTTGCGACCCGGGCGCGGCTAGCCGAGCTGTCGCTCGAGTCGCTTGAGGCGCTGGACCAGGCGGGCTGGGCGGACCTGTGTGCGGGTACGCCCGTGCGCCGTCTCGATTTCGACCGCTTCCGCCGCAACCTGGCCGCGATCGCCCCCGCCATGCGCCCGGGTCCGGCCGAGGAGGCGGAGGAATGAGCGAGGAGATGCGCTGGCAGCTCCTGATCGCGGAGGGCGAGATTCCGGACGGCGGCTTCCAGTTCACCTTCCAGGTGGGTCCCTTCACCGAGACGGGCATCCTCGTCCGCACGCCGGACGGGGTGCGCGCGTGGCGGAACCTCTGCCGGCACCTCTCGGTCCCGTTCGACCACGGCGACCCGGGGCGGTTTTTCACCTGTGACCGCCGCCATCTGGTGTGCGCCCATCACGGTGCGCTCTACCGCCCCCAGGATGGCCTGTGCGTCGCCGGGCCGCGCCGGGGGCCAGCCTGCGTCCGCTCCAGATCGCGGTGAGGCAGGGTTTGGTGTGTCTCGACACCGCGTCGCTTCCGGATCCCCTGGCCGGTTTTCGGCCGGCTCCTTGACATTTTGCCCCGGTGGGTCTATAAACCGCGCCTCAGAGGGCCTAAAAGGGTTCCTCGCGGAGGTGGTGGCCCGCCGGAATCAAGAAAGAGGAGCGACTAACGTGGGCTCCCACCGCGCTCGGGC
This sequence comes from Thermoanaerobaculaceae bacterium, assembly GCA_963754345.1. Lineage (GTDB taxonomy): Bacteria > Acidobacteriota > Thermoanaerobaculia > Thermoanaerobaculales > Thermoanaerobaculaceae > RBG-13-68-16. The sequence goes on from CAVWFZ010000002.1 coordinate 30,042, forward strand.
AGCCGGTGATCTCCCGTTTGTGCCAAGTTGCACATCGAACAGCAAGAGAGTAGGATGCGAACCGGCATCGCGAGATGCCAACCTCAAGGCAGGAGGAGAGGAAAGGAGAGCTGAGATGCGCAAGAGTCACGTTTTCGTTGGTGTGTTGCTGTTGGTTTCGGCCGTCCTGGCCGTCGGCTGCGCGAAGCCCCCGCAGCTGGAGATCGATGCTACAAAGGCCGCGCTGACCGCCGCCGAGCAGGCTGAGGCGCCCAAGTACGCCGCCGAGGCGTGGGACAAGGCCCAGCAGGGCATGAACGCGGTCAATGCCGAGCTCGAGGCCCAGAACGCCAAGTTCGCCCTGTTCCGCTCGTACACCAAGGCCAAGCAGCTCATCGCCGACGCCACCAACGCCGCCAACGCCGCCAAGGACGCCGGTATTGCGGGCAAGGAGAAGGCGAAGAACGAGGCCAAGGCCGCCATCGACGCAGCCAAGGCAGCTCTGGACGGCGCCAACGCGCTGTTCGCGGCGATCGAGAAGTGCCCCAAGGCCAAGCGGGCCAAGGAAGTGAAGAAAGACCTCGAAACCGTCAAGGGCAACCTGGACGGCTACAAGAACCAGGTCGCCGAGCTCGACGGCAAGTTCTCCAAGGAGGACTTCTTCGGCGCCAAGGCGCAGGCCGACACCCTGAAGGGTCAGATCGCGCCCGTTGCCAAGGACCTCGAGGGCATCAAGACCAAGTTCAAGTGCAAGTAAGGCTGTTGCGTCTCGAGCGTACACGGACGGCGGCGGGAAACCGCCGCCGTTCTGCTATGCGCGCCGCCCTGGCGCTGGCGATGGCCGCAGCCGCCTCTGGCTGCTCTTACCACCCCACGCCGGAGGTGGAGGGGGCCCGCCGCGCTGCAAAGTGCGCCGTCGCCGTCGTTCGCCCCACGGCCCCGAAACAGGCCCGGCTCATCGAACAGCTGGTGGCCCTGGCCGAGGTCGCCACGGCCGCGGAGGCAAACGCTCCGTGGTGGGAGGGCTCCGTGGGGAGGACCCAGGCGGCGTGGCTGCGGGTAGCCCGCGCATCGCACGAGGCCACGGCCTCCGTCCGGTCGGTGCTGCAGCAGGCCCGGGGGAGCTACAGTACGCTTCACCCGGACATTCGCAACGAGGTGGTCCGCGCGCAAGCTGAGATCAGCGAGGCGGGCATGGCGCGCCGGGAAGCGGCCGCCATGGAGAGCGCCATCATGGACCTGAAGCTGGCCGAGAAGCTGGCCGCGGCCGGCCGCCACGGGCAAGCGCTCGAGGAGCTCCGGGACGCACGCGAGAACGCGGCCCTCATTCACCACACCTGGGCATCGCTGCACGCGCGCTTAGGGGACCCCGCCAACCTGCGCCTGTGGCGGCAATGGGCGGATGCCACGATCGAGGAGAGCCGCCTGAGGGGCGACATGGCTATCCTGGTGGACAAGCTGCGCCGGAGGGTCACGCTCTACCGCTCCGGCCAGCCGGTCCTGCGCTTCCCGGCAGAGCTCGGGGCCAACGGCCTGCGCCGCAAGGAGCACGCGGGCGACCGCGCGACTCCCGAGGGGATATACCGCGTCGTGCAGATCAAACAGGCGCCGACCACCAAGTTCTACAAGGCGCTCCTGCTCAACTACCCGAACGATGAGGATCGCATGCGCTTCGCGCTCGGCCAACGCCGGGGCACGATCCCTACCCGGGCCGGGATCGGGAGCCTGATCGAGATCCACGGCGCCGGCGGCGAGGGTCGGGACTGGACCGATGGCTGCATTGCGTTGACCAACGAGGATATGGACCGCCTATTCGTGGACGTGCGCCTCGGAACTGCGGTTACCATTGTCGGGACCTATGAGCACTGAACCCGGGGACCTCACCCCTCTTGAGCAGCCGCAGCAGCGCAGGCGCTGGCTGCCTGCGGCGGGGCTGCTCTTCGCGGCAGCCGTGGTGCTGTGCTGCGGGAGCGCCGCCGTGCTCGCGCGCCTCGGCCGGCCCTTCGTTGCCACTCCCTTCAACGCCACACCGTCCACCGCCGCCACCGACACGGATGCCGCTCTGCTGCGAAGGCACGCCGTGCTGGCCGAGAAAGAGATCGAGAAGGTCCAGCCCAAGGGGATGTACATCGTGGTGGACACCTTTCGGAACCGCCTCCACCTGGTGGAGAAGGGCAAGGTGATCCGGACCGCGGTCTGCTCCACCGGGACTGGAATCGTGCTCAAGGATCCGCGAAACGGGAAGACCTGGGTTTTCGACACACCGCTGGGCGAGCGCACGGTGGAGAGAAAGGTTAAGCACCCGGTCTGGGCCAAGCCGGACTGGGCGTTCGTCGAGGAGGGCGTGATCCCGCCCAAGGATCCCAATGAGCGCTTCGACGACGCCTCGCTTGGGGACTACGCCCTTTACATCGGGGACGGTTACATCATCCACGGAACACTTTTCAAGAGTCTCCTCGGGCGCCGCGTGACCCACGGGTGCATCAGGCTCGGTGACGAGGACCTGGAGTTCGTGTACAAGCATGCGCCGATCGGCACTCGCGTGTATCTCTATTAGCCTGGTGGCTGCAGGCGCCCGGGCGGGTGACGTTCCACCCGACCCCGCCCGCGTGGCCACACTGGAATTGGAGGCCGGGCTCGCCAAACGGCCGTCCGTCTACCTCGTCCTCGATCCACAGCGCAGGGTGCTGGAGATCAAGGCGCGCGGCGCCGTACTGGACACCATCCAACTCACCGGCATCGAGATCCTCAGCCAGCAGCCTCTGCTGCGCGCCGACCATCCCAGCCGCCCGGCGATCCCGGCGGTGTGGATCGTGAAGCAGGGTCCCGGGGACACCGACCGGGAAGTCATTGCTCCAAGAGAGCTGCGCCCCGCCCCCAAGGAGGACGAGGAGGCGGAGCCGACGCCGGCCGCGACCGGGGTAGCGCCGACGCCCACTCCTACACCGGTCCCGCTGCCGCCCCAGTCATACCGCAGCCGGCTCACCAACGGGTGGGACCTCTGGATCACCGACCGCCTGCCGCCGCAGAGTTTCCTGGGCACGTTCGTGGCAGCGGTGCGCGACGGGTGGCGCCGGCTGCGAGGGCTCAGTCAAGATCACCCCCCGGCCGTCACCCTGGCGATGACGGACGAGGACGCGCGTCGCATCCACCACCTCATGCGCGGTGGCATGCCCATCCTCATCACGGGCGAGATGTAGTCCCCCACCCACCCACCCAGGCCTCAGGCTTCAGGCAAGACAAGGTCCGTTCGTTTCTCCTGTAGCCTGAAGCCTGTCTTTCCTGAGGTCCGAGGCCTGCGTTTGCTGCAGCGCGGCTGACGCCGCGGGACCCTTCGGCCTCACTTCATTCGGCCTCAGTTGCTGCGAAGCTTTGAGATGCGGTTCGCGACGTCCCGGTACGTGGGGTCCTTCGCCGCCAAGCCGGAGAACGTCGCCAGCGCGGAGGTCGTGTTTCCGGCCGCTTCCTGCGCCCTGCCCAGCTCGTACTGGAGGCCCTGCTCGACCTCGAACGGCAGTCCCTCGGCGGTGAGAGCCCGCGCGTACCACTCGGCCGCCTGCTCGGCGAGCCCCTTGTCTATGTAGCAGGCACCGATCATGCTGGCGCTCTCGACCAGGTAGTCGGGGGACTTGGCCGAGAGCTGGAACTCGCCGATCGCCTCCTCAAGGAGGCCCATCTCGCGGTAGGCGAGGCCGAGGTTGAAGTGGGTGTCGTAGTCCTCCTCGTGGACCTGCTCGGCGACCCCGCGCTGAAACTCCTTGAAGAGTTCCTCGATCGAGACTTCGCCGCTCATGCCGGCGCCGGTCGCCTGGGCAACCATCTCCTCCTCGGCGAGCTCCTTCTCCAGCTCCGCCGCCAGGTCGAAGAACTGCTCTTCCTCGCTGAAGAGCTCCGCGGCCGAGACCCCCGGCGCAACCTCCCGGCGCTCCTCGTCCCACCCGCGCGCCTTCAGGAGGGCCTGGCGTGCGACGATGTCGGGATGCTCCGGGAACGCAGCGCGGATCTTGTCCAGCAGCTTGCCGGCGTCGTCCAGCAGACCCTGCTGGATCAGGAAGTCCAGCTCGCGGAGTTGGTCCTCACCGGGGCCCGTCAGTACGCCCGACACCTCGACCAGTTCGACTGCATCGTCGAGCGCGTCGACAGGTTCCGGTCCTGGGCGCTGTGCGGCGGGCGCCGTTGGCGGGGGCGGCGGTGCGCCGGCCGGGGCGTGAGCCGCGGGGACGTGGGCCGCGGGGACGGGGGCACGGGGCTCACGCAGCCCGAGCATGGCCTCCAGGTTGTCCAACCGGACCGCGCCGGTCGGAGCCCGGCGCGCCTCCGAGGGCCGCTCCGGTTTTGCGAGTCCCGGAACCGCGGCGAAGCCGCCGAATGGGGGCGTCTCGGCCTCGATCTCGGGGGCGGCCATCTGCCCGGCAAGCTCGTCGAGGCTGATCTCGGGCACCGGCAGGGAGAGCTCGATGGGGGGCTCCGATGGTGCCGCGGCCCGCGCCGGTGCGGCGTCAGCGAACGCAGCCAGAGCGTCCCGCGCACCCTTGGTTTCCCTCGCACTCAAGGACGAGGGCATCTCGGCCGGCGGCATCTCCATCCGAGGCATCTCCACCGGGGCCAGTGGAGGAGGAGGCACCGGGTGCGCGCCACGAGCTTGGGCCACGGCACGGCCCAGCTCCACGCCCATCGCGTCGACGCCGCCCAGGGAATCGAGCAATTCACGGCCACGTCCATGTGAGGGGTCGACTGCAAGCAGCCGATCGAGGTGCGCCACCGCCTTGTCGGTCAGCCCGTACTTGGCGAAGACCACGGCCTCGGTGTACAGCTCCTCAAGGTTCTCCTCACCGGCGAGAGGCTCGGCCTCGAACAGCTCGGCGGGCGGCGGCGGCGGGGAAACGGCCTCGGCGGGGGCGGCCACACCGGAGTCGAAATCCACCTCCACGTACTCCAGCTCGTGGCCCGGATGCGCCGCGGTCGGCACGGGGGGCGGCAGGGGTGGCGACACACCCAGTTCCTTGAGGCGCTTGGCGAACAGCACGTTCGCGGGGTCCTGCTGGGCCAGCCCCTTGTACAGCTCCGCCGCCTCAGACTTCCGCCCCTCGCGGAAGTAGACGTCCGCGAGAGCAGTCTCGATGTTCACGACCATGTCGGCGTCGTTCTGCTTGCTGAAAACCTTGAGCGCCCGCTCCAGGATCTCCGCGTTGCCGGCGTTGCTCCTCAGCAGCCGCTCGACAAGGGTGGCCGCCCGGCCCAGGTCGTTGGCCTCCAGCAGGCGGTCGACGGTCGAGAGAACGGCATCGCTGGCCTCGAGGGCCCCGCCTCCGCGCGCAATGATCTCACTGTAGAGCTGAACGATATCGGCACGCCCGCCTGCCTGCGGCAGCAGCTCTTCCACGAGCTTGCGTGCGGCCTGGATGTCGCCGGACTCCAGGAAAGCCCGTGCGGCGGCACGCTTCAGCTCGAGGCCACCCTTGGTGGTGCCGAGCGCCTTTCTGGCGAGCTCGACCGCCTGGGTCGCTCGCCCGGCGGCCAGCAGTGCGTCCACACACGGGGCGATGAAGTCGCCGTGCTCCGTCTTGAGGTCGAGGGCGCGGTGGTAGAGCTTGACAGCTTCGTCCAGCATCCCACGCCCGAGGAGCGCGCGGCCCAGAGCGTCGATCTCGGTGCCCACGGACCCGACGTCCCCGATCTGCACCGAGAGGTCGATGAGCTTGGCGCGCGCCTGGAAGTTGCTTGGCTCCAGCTCGACCAGGCGGCGGTAAACGCGCACCGCTTCCTTGGGCTGCTTGGAGCGCAGGAACCAGTCGGCGAGCGTGACCATCTGCTGCCGCCCCTCGACGACGAGGCCCTGCTTGAAGTAGAGATCGGCAAGCAACTCGTAGGTCTCTGTGCGGCTCGGGTCGAGACGGTTGACCTTCTTGTAGATCGCCACGGCCTTGAGAAAGAAGCCGTCCTCGGCGAAGTGCGTGGCGATGCGCTGGTAGACGTCGATGGCTTCCGCGATGCGCGACGCCCGCACCAGGAGGTCGCCCAGGCGGTTGAGTGCGTTAGTGTCGCGGGGGGCCTGGTCGAGGGCACGCTTGTACTCCCTGATGGCGGCATCCAGCTTGCCCTTTGCGGCGAGCTTCTCCGCCTCCTGGATGATCAGATCCCGCTTCGACGTCGACATGAGGGTGCCATGTACCCCGCGCTTATCCTAGCACACGCAACGGTTTGAAGCTGAGCCGGTGGTGCTCCGACGCCCCCAGCCTGCGGAGCGCCGCGAGGTGGGCCGGCGAGGGGTAACCCTTGTTGGTGTCCCACCCATAGCCGGGGATCTCGTGCGAGAGCAGCACCATCGTCTCATCGCGCACCACCTTGGCCACGATCGAGGCGGCGGCCACGCAAAGGTAGCGGGCGTCGGCCCGCACCTCCGCCCGGTGCTCGACGGCCAAGCCCGGCAGCGCCACCGCGTCGGTGACCACGAGGCCGGGGGTCCTGGGGAGGGAGAGCACAGCCTCCAGCATCGCCGCCCGAGTCGCTTCCAGGATGTTCAGGCGGTCAATGTCGGCCGGGCCACGGTGCGCCACCGCGCAGCACACTGCCTTCTCGAGGATCTCGGCGGCGAGGCGGCAGCGCTTCTTGGGGGAGAGGCGCTTGGAGTCGTCGAGGCCAACCACCGGCCTGCCGGGATCGAGAATGACGGCAGCAACCGTGACGGGACCGGCGAGTGCTCCGCGTCCCACCTCGTCCACGCCGGCGATCAGGCCGTACGCTGCCTCGAGTTCTTGGTCAAGCGCACCGTCGGGCGGCGCGGCTCTCACTGCCGGTCGTAGTCCTCCTCGAGGCGCGCGGCCTTCCCCTTGAGCGCCCGCAGGTAGTAGAGCTTGGCCCTGCGAACGCGGCCGTGGCGCACGACCTCGATGCGGGCGATGCTCGGCGAATGCACCGGGAAGATCCTCTCCACGCCGATGCTATAGGAGACCTTGCGCACCGTGAAGCTCTCGCGAACCCCACCCCCACGACGCCCGATCACCACGCCCTCGAAGACCTGGATACGTTCCTTCTCGCCCTCGCGGATCTTGACGTGCACGCGTACCGTGTCACCCGGCCCGAAGTCCGGGATGTTCTCGCGCATCTGCTCTTTTTCGAGCTCGCGAATATCCATGACAGACCTCCAACCCTGACCGCGCTCGAGGAGGACGTGGCGCGGAAGGGGGATTATACACGCCTTCAGCGGCTACGGGAAGGGTCCGAGCCCTCTCCGGGCGGGTCCGGGGGGAGGCTGATCCCCTCCTCGGCTGCCACGGCCCTCGCCACGCCCCGGGTCTCGGGGGCCAGGACGGCCCAGGCGGCGCGGACCAGGTCCGGCCTGCGCCTGAGCGTCAGCCGCACCGCCGCCTCGAGGCGCCACCGGCGCACCGCCTCATGGTCGCCCGACGACAGCACCTCGGGCACCTCCCGGCCCTCGAACTCGCGTGGCCGGGTGTAGACCGGGTGGTCCAGCAGGCCCGACGTGAAGGAATCGGCCGCCACGGAGCCGGGGTCCCCGACCACGCCCGGCAGGTGGCGGGCGGCCGCGTCGAGCATCGCGAGCGCGGCCAACTCCCCCCCGAGAGCACGAAGTCCCCGAGAGAGATCTCGTCCGCGCGCAGGATCTCGTGGACGCGCTCGTCGAACCCCTCGTAGCGGCCGCAGACGAAGAGCAGGCGGGGGTAGCCGGCCAGTTCCCGGGCGACCGTGTCGTCGAAACGCCGCCCGCGCGGGTCAGGGAGCACCACGTGAGGCTCTCCGGCCATTGCGACCACGTCGCGCACCGCCGGCACCACGGCGGGAGCCAGCAGCACCATCCCCGGCCCGCCCCCGTACGGTTCGTCGTCCACCTGCCCGTGGCGGTTTACCGCCCACCTGCGCAGGTCGTGCACGCGCACGTCGAGCAGGCCCGCGGCGCCCGCCCGCCCGAGCACGCCGACGGCCAGGTACGGCTCGACGGCGGCCGGGAAGAGGGTCAGGATGTCACAGCGCATCGTCGTCGAAGAGCCCACGGGGAGGGTCGAGCACCACGGCGCGTCCCGTCAAGTCGACCTTTACCACGATCGGGGCCGCGAACGGCACCAGCACCTCGCCCCCCTCCGTCGCCACCGCCAGCAGGGGCGCGCCGGGGCCGGTCTGCAGATCCGTCACGTCACCCAGAACGGTGCCGTCCGCGAGCACGCACCGGCAGCCCACCAGCTCGTGCTCGTAGTAGTAGTTTGCCGGCAGCGTGGAGCGCTCCTGGGCTGGGAGGAAGACCCAGAGGCCGCGCCAGCCCTCGATGTCGTCGCGGCTGAGGATCCCGACGAAGCTGAGCAGCCAGTCTCCCTTGTGGAAACGGACGCGGTGGACGACCTTCTGGAACTCGGGGGCGTCATGGCCGAGGCCGACCTCCACCCCGGCAACCAGGCGCTCGGGGAAGTCGGTCAGCGTCTCGACCGCGACCTCGCCGTGCACCCCATGGGGACGACGCACTCGCCCCACGGCCAGCCAGCTGGCTTCGGGGCCCTCGGCCATCTACTCGAGGATCTCGAGCACGAAGCGCTTGCGGATCTTCATGCCGGCGGCCGCCAACAAGGTGCGCATCGCCCGTGCCGTCTTGCCCTGCTTGCCGATGACCTTGCCGAGGTCCTCCGTCGCAACGCGCAGCTCGAGCACGGTGGTCTGTTCGCCCTGGACCTCGTTCACCTGCACCTTGTCGGGTTGGTCAACGAGCGCCTTCGCGATGTGTTCGATGAGCTCTTTCATGCGCGCCTCCCAGTCAGCCGTGTGTGGCGGTCCTAGGTCGTGGTCTTTTCGAGCAAGCTTTTCACCGTCGGCGAAAGCTGCGCCCCGCGTGCCACCCAGTACTCCACGCGCTCGCGGTTGATCGTCACCTCCACCGGCTTGCTGCGGGGATTGTAGAAACCCACCTCTTCCAGCACCGCCGCCGTCGGCGTCTTCCGGCGATCGGAGACAACCACGCGATACACCGGGCGCTTGTTGGAGCCCATTCGCCGCAGTCGAATCATCAGCATCGAGATCTCTCCTTACCTTGCTTCGCGGAGGAACCGCGAACGAGAATTGTACCAAAACGCGCTTCCAGCCTCTACAACCCCATCGAGCGCAGCACCCGGCGGGGGTCGCCGCTGCCCAGCCGCTTGACCAGACGCTTCATCTCGGCGTACTGCCGCAGCAGGCGGTTGACCTCCTCCACCGTGGTCCCCGCGCCACGGGCGATCCGCTTCCGGCGCGACCCATTGAGGATGTCGGGGCGGCGGCGCTCCTGCGCGGTCATCGAGCAGATGATGGCCTCGAAACGCACGAGCTTCCTGTCGTCCACCTGGGGGCCCTTGAGCGCCTTGACGCCCGGCAACAGGTCCACGAGTTGGTTCAGCAGGCCGCCGCCGCGCATTTGCTTGAGCTGGTCGCGCAGGTCGTCGAGGTCGAACCCCTCGTTCTTGAGCTTGCGCTCCAGCTCCGCGGCCTTCTTCTCGTCCACCGTCGCCTGGGCCTTCTCGAAGAAGGTCGCCATGTCGCCGAGCCCCAGGATGCGCGCCGCCATCCGGTCGGGGTGGAAGAGCTCGAGGTCCTCCAGGCGCTCGCCCACCCCCGCCAGGCGGATCGGCTTGCCGGCCACGGAGACCACCGAAAGTGCCGCTCCGCCGCGGGCGTCGCCGTCCAGCTTGGTGAGGATCACGCCCGAGAGCGGCAACCGCGCCGAGAACGCCTCCGCCTGCTTTACCGCGTCCTGGCCGGTCATGGCGTCCGCCACGAACAGCACCTCGCTGGGTGCAAGGATGCCGTACAGCTCTGTGAGCTCGGACATCAGCTCGTCGTCCACGTGGAGCCGGCCCGCGGTGTCGAACACGATCACCTCGAACCCCTTGCGGCGGGCCTCCACGAGGGCGGCGCGGGCGATCTCCGGCGGCGACGGCCAGGCGCGCGTGTCGAGCACCGCCAGCCCGGCCTGCGCGCCGAGCTGTTCGAGCTGCTCGCGCGCCGCCGGCCGCTGGGTGTCCGCTGGCACGAGCAGGACGTGCTTGCCCAGCTTCGCCTTGATGAACACGCCCAGCTTGGCGGCCGTGGTGGTCTTCCCGGTCCCCTGCAGCCCGACCAGCATCAGCGGTGCCGGGAACCCCTTGAACTTGAGCGGGCGCTCCTGGCCGCCCAGGAGGCGCGTGAGCTCCTCGTGGACGATCTTGAGCACCTGCTGCGCCGGGGTCAGGGAGGTCAGGACCTCCTTGCCCAGGGAGCGCTCCCGCACCCTGCTTGTGAATTCCTTCACAACTGGCAGCGCCACGTCAGCGGCCAGCAACGCGCGCCGGATCTCGGCAAGGGCGTCGTCCACGTGCTTCTCGGTGAGATGCCCCTCGCCGCGCAGCGTCTTGAAGACCTTTTGCAGCCGGTCGGAGAGCGCTTCGAGCATGCCCCTCCCAGGGAGGTGGAGTCTACCTCCCAATGGCCCACCCCTCAAGCCAGCCTGTTCTTACTGCACTCCGTGCACGTTTCTTGCCCCGCGGGCTCGGATCGGCACTTTGTTCCTTCAACAGCGTTGCACTCTTTTTGCCCCGCGGGCTGGGAGCAGTCGCTCGGGCTGCGCATCGAGCGCAGCCCTCCGACCCGCCTTCGCGTGCGACCGAGCTGGCACAGACCGGCGTGCGGACCCTCGCTGTTCCTCGCCCTCGCGCTGCGCGCTCGTGTTCGGCCAGCGTTTCCACCCGCCGGTCTGGCCGCTCGGTGCCCGCACGCTCCGCCGGAATGGCTCCTATCGCCCGCGGGGCGGATTTCACCTCCACCCCCCCGGTTCCCTGTGCACCTGCACGCACCTGATGCTCTTGCCAGGACTCTCGCCCCATTGGCACAGCCACCGCGTTACGGGAGGGGGACTTTCAATCCGCCGGTGCCGCGGGCGGCCTATCTCTCCGGAGCCCGTGGGCACCACGCGGTGGGATCCGGCGTGAGGTATCGGTGGCGCGAGGAGCCCAGGTTTGTGGCGACGAGCGAACACCGAGGAGCCTCGCGACGGGCCCGCCAGGCGTGGTCGCGGGCGGAGGAGTGTGCGGCCGCAGGCCGCGGGGGCGGCCAAGGCCGCAGGTTTAGCCACCCGTGGGACCGGCAACACAAAGCCACGCAGTGAAAGGGAGAGGCCGGCCGCGAATTCCGTCGTCTCTGGCGCCACTGGCATGGCCTGCCCCCCTTGACGCCCACCCCTCGCGCCTTAGATTGGACCCAAGAGATCGAATTTGGTCCCTTGGAGGCGAAGATGTGGCTTCTCCCCCGCCTTGTCGCGGCAGTCGCCGTAGGCGCCCTGGCGACCAACGCCTCTGCGGCCGGAGCAGCCGTTGCCGGCCGCCGGTTGTCAGATATCGAGATCCCACCGGGAACCTCGGTCGGTGCCAACGGGAAGGGTGAGATCGGGTTCCTCCTCGCCGAGGAACACCGTCTTTGTTGGTGGGCCCCCGATGGCGGGTTTCGCCGCTGTCTCGAGATCCCCGGAGTCCGGCCGGCTCATGTGCCTCTTGCGCTTTGCGGACGGGCGAACAGGTTCTTGGCGTGTTTCGGGGACCGCTCTGGACCGCCCAAGCGATGCACCGTGGTGGACACGACGCGAGCAAGAATCGTTGGCGCCTTCGCTGTCGAGGATTGGCCCGGGCCCACCTTTGCAGGGGCCAACGGCTGGGTTGTAGCTCTGATCGCGCACGAGAAGGGGCCAGTGGGTTTTCGGGAACTCAGCGACGCTGGCCGGACCATCCGCGAGTTCCCCTTGCCCGCTACTTGGGAAGCGGCTGTACACGCCGCAGGGCCGGCATTCCCGTTGTGGTTCCCGCGCGTGTTCTCCATTGAGGGGGAACTCTGGGGCATACCTGCAGGGCACTATGGCTTTTGGAAGCTGAACGAACGGAGAGCAGGTGAGGTGAAGGTCCCACCGGGGCTGGCCGTGACCGACCATAACCTCGATGTCACTTCGTCTTCCCCTCTGGTGCAGGAACGTCTGGCGGACATGCCGGCCGCAATGCGTGAGCGCACGCTTGGTGGCGGCAACACAGCTCCACGGCGGGGTTCAGCAGCCGTCCACATCAGTGCTATTCGCGACGTCGCTGCCTTTGGGAAAAGAGTAGGCGTACTCGCGGTGGTGGATCCAGAAGCTATGGACGGTGGCTGCAGACTAGATGTCTGACTACTACTACACGCAGGACAGCGGGTACTGCATGATTCGCTCATGGACCTGCATCGGCGACGGCAGCGGAAGCAACGAGTACTGCTATTGAGACGTCTGGTCTGCGCCCGGCGGCGGTAATGGCCTGTGCGCCGACCGCCGCCGGGACCTGAATCCGCGGCCGCGCCATGGCAAGCCGTTGGATAATGACAGTACGGGCTGATTCTGACTGGAGTTGAACATGCGTTGGCTTCGGAGTGCCCAGTTGCTCATCTTCAGCGGCTTGGCCGTCATCATGATCTCTGGGCCAGCCACTGCCGAGGAAGACACCGCTCCCCTCGAGCGCGCCCACACTTCTAGCGCGTGGCTCGTGGCCCGGGACGGGCTCGGTAGGGTAGGAGTCTGGGACAAGGACACCGGGTGGGTGCGGGTTTGGAAGGCGGACGGGAGCCTCGCAGCGCAGTGCAGGGTGACCGACCTGCGCGTGGGGAACTTTCCGTCCCAACTCGCCATCCGTGGTGACAGGGCGTTGTTGAAGTCGAACGACCCGCCGCCCGGAGACCGCAAGAAGCAGCGTGCCCTCGTGGTAGACCTTGACTCGTGTGAGGTGCTCCACGATTTCACGCTGGGCGGTGTTGCGCTGTCCCTTGAACCCTCGGACTCGGCATGGCTGCTCGTCCTCAACGAGACGCTGCTGGTGTCCGACACGTACAAGCTGGTGGAGATCGATGATGAGGGCGGCACGGTTCGGACCTTCGAGTATGACCAACCGGCCCGCCAGCTCGTGCGAGAGATGAAGCTGGATGACCTCAGCGGCCCGATGAACGGGCGACTGGTGGCAGTCCGCCAGGAAGTCTGGTTCATTCCGAATGCAAAGTACGAGCTGTGGCGATTGCCCCAAAGGGGGCTTCCCCTGCGGCGAGTCGAGGTGCCGGAGTGCCTGGCGGCGAAGGGCCGGCGCATCACCGGAGACGAGAACGTCCGCCTCTATCAGGAGATGCTCAAGGACGAATCCGAAGCCAGTCGCAAGTTCTGGATGAAGGGAAAGATGCGCGATTCGTTCTGGCCCGCAGCCACGTCCGCGGCGGCGTATGAGCGTCTCCTCGCGGTGGCGGTCAGGGACGGCAAGCTCGGTGGTGAAGAGCGTTTGGACATCTGGGACATGACGACCGAGTCCCTGGTGGCAATCGCGAAGGTGCCGACAGGGACGTGGCTCGTTTCGCTCGGCCCCGACCATGCCTGGCTGCTCCGCGGCGCGAAAACCTTCGAGAGGCTGGCGCTGCCAGACCTCACGGTGCCGCTGGACGATCCGTGCAAGACCTACGCGGCATTGGTCGAGAGCGCGAGCGACAAACCCAACTCCAAGACACCAATCGCGGTGGTCAAGGAGAACGGGACGGGAGCCTCAACCCAGCCGACACCGACGCCAGGACCGCAAGCCCCATCCCATAATCTCGGCTTTCACATCTCACCATAAATATCGCGAGTGATTGCCGCCAGGTCACCAACTGGTAGTACGTCCCAGCATCGGGGACGCACCACGGAGGGAAACCATCGCAGCCCAAACCCCGCAACCCGCAGGCGGGCGATGCCGAGGGGTCCGCACGGTGAGCACGGCTGTTCCGCCGTACACAGGGTCTCTCGCGCAGGCGTCGCGAGCGAAGCGAGCGCGCGAAGCCACCCCCGGGCAAACAAAAGAGGTGCCACGCAGCTGAAAAAAGATACCGCTCCCAGCGCGCTGGGCAAAAGCGAGCCACGGAGTGGCAAAGTAAGCAAAATCCGGATCCAGAGGCGAAGAGCAAGCACCCAAAGACGTTGCGGATGGGGGACCGGAAACAGCTCTGGTGAACAAACCGGCTCCGGGAGAAGGCGTAGAATGAAACGGGCGTTTCCGGCGAAAGGTGCAACCATGATCGTTTTCCTTACGCTCGCAGGCATCGGGCTCTTCTTGCTCCTCGTGTCCGCCTTCAGCGGGCACCACATGGACTTCCACTCCGACATCGACCACGGCGGCTTCGGCTTCCTCTCCGTGCGCGCCTTCGCGGCGTTCTTCACCGCCTTCGGAACGGTGGGCGCCATCGGGCGGCACTACGGGCTGACCACCGGCTGGAGCTCGGTGTGGGGGTTGGCCTCGGGGGTGGGCCTCGTCGGCCTGTACGTCGTTTCGATGGAGCTCGTCAAGTCGCAGCAGGCCAGCTCCCTGATCGCCGAGAACGAGCTGGTCGGCCTCACCGCCCGGGTCACGGTGGCAATACCCGCCGACGGCATCGGCGAGGTGAGCTGCATCGTCAAGGCACAGACCGCGCGCCGCATGGCGCACAGCAGATCCGGGCAACCGATCGGCGAGGGCCATATGGTTCGCGTGATCGAGCTGCAAGGGGACGTCTGTCTGGTCGAGCCGTTAACGCAGTCGCAGGCGTAGTTTCTCAACCTTTCGGAGGTTGCCATGCTCCCGTTCAGTCTTTCCCTCGTTCCGGTCCTTCTGGTCCTGGCCGCGCTGGTGGTCCTGGTCGTCTTCATGACCGCGGTGCGCAACTACATCAAGGTGCCGCCCAACAAGGTAGCGGTGTTCTTCGGGCGAAAGCACAGGACACCCGACGGGGCGACGGTCGGCTTCCGCCTGATCACCGGGGGCGCCTCGCTCAGGTGGCCGATCTTCGAGAGCGTCTCCTACCTCGACCTCAACATCTTCTCGATCGACCTGGACGTACGGGACGTGCCCAACAAGGACGGCGTGCTCGTTTCCGTTCAGGCTGTCGCCAACGTCAAGATCCGCAGCGACGAGGTGTCCCTGACCGCGGCGGCCGAGCGCTTCCTCAGCCGCAGCACCGACGATATCAAGCAGATGGCCTACAAGAACCTCGAGGGCCACCTGCGCTCGATCGTCGGCCGCCTCACGGTCGAGGAGATCGTTCGCGACCGCGCCAAGTTCAACCAGGAGGTGCTCACCGAGGCGGCCGCCGACCTCGCCAAGATCGGGCTCGGCGTGGACGTGCTGACCATCCAGAAGGTCTCCGACGCCGAGGGCTATATCGAGGCGCTGGGCAAGAAGCGCACCGCCGAGGTCAAGCGCGACGCCCAGATCGGTGAGGCCCTCGCCGCCCGCGAGGCCACGATTCAGTCCACCACCGCGCTGCGCGAGGGAAAGGAGACGGAGAACCAGAACCTCGCACTCGTGGCCCAGGCCGAGAAGGAGCGCGACGTTCGCAAGGCCCAGTACCAGGCCGAGGTGCAGGCGCAGCAGGCGCGCTCGCAGCAGGCCGGGCCGCTCTCCGAGGCCAAGGCCAGGCAGGAGGTGGTTGCCCAGGAGGTCCAGGTCGAGGTGATCCACACGCTCAAGCAGACCGAGGTCGCCGAGGCCGCGGCCCTGCAGCGCGAGAAGGCCCTCCTCGCCGAGGTCGTCAAGCCCGCCGAGGCCCAGAAGGTCCAGACCATCCTGCAGGCCGAGGCCGCCAAGCAACGCGAGATCCTCGAGGCCGAGGGCCACAGGACCGCGGTCGTCACCGTCGCCGACGCCGAGAAGCAGCGCCTTGCCCTCGAAGGCACGGGCGCCGCCGACGCCCTGCGGGCGAAGCTGCTCGCCGAGGCCGAGGGCAACAAAGCCAAGCTGCTCGCCGAGGCGGAAGGCAACAAGGCCAAGTTGCTCGCCGAGGCGGAAGGCATCAAGGCCAAGCTGCTCGCCGAGGCCGAGGGCGCCCTCAAGAAGGCGCAGGCGTTCGCGAAGATCGACGAGGGCGCCCGCACCATGCTCGTGCTCGAGCGCCTGCCCGACATGATCAAGGCGTTCGCGCCGGTGGCGGGGGCGGTGGCGGCGCCGATGGGCAACATCGACAAGGTGATCATGATCGACGGCGGCGGCGAGGGCTCCTCGACCCTCAAGCGCTACGCCGACACCGTTCCCTCCACGATGTTCAGCGTGCTGCAGACCGCCCAGGCCCTCGGGCTCGACATCTCCGGCCTGCTGAAGAAGCTCGGGGTACAGGAGGTCAAAGAGGGCGGCGGCAAGGTGTCGGAGTAGGGGCCGCCCATGTCCCAGCTCGCCTACACAAGCCAGAAGCCGTTCGAGGACAAGAGCAGCAACGTCCTCGTGGTCGCCTGCTCCGGCTACGCTTTTCTCCCTTTCGTGCGGGAGTTCCTCGACGCGCACCTCAAGCTGCCCGAGGGCTCCTACAACCTGATCGCGGTGCCCGGGGGCCCGCAGTTCCTGGCGCTCTCGGAGTACCTGCCGAAGTTCGCCTGGGTGGGGCAGAAGTGGATGACGTTCGCGATCGAGAAGCTGCAGGTCCGCAGGATCATCCTCGTCTGGCACCAGGAGTGCGTGTGGTACGGCGACGAGCGCTTCGTCCCGGCGCTCCTGCACGCGCTCGGTCACGGCGAGCGGACGATGAAGGACCGCCAGCTCGAGGACCTGAGGCACGTCGTGGCCACGATGCGCGCCTCCGTGCCGGTGGCCTCCGTGGAGGCGTACTACATCGACAAGGGCGTCGACGGTCACCTGACCGTCAGCCGCGAGGCGTGAACCCAGGTTTCGGGCTAAAACCAAGGCGCGTTCAGAAATGTGGGAAGTGCCCGCCGTGCGCGCGTTTCCGGAAGCGCTCCGGGACACACCCGGACGCGACGGAGGTGATCCGTGGAGGTAAACGGCAAGGCGCTATGGACGATCTCCTACGGTATGTACGTGGTCACCGCCCGCTCCGGCGGCAGGGCGAACGGACAGATCGCGAACGCCGTCTTCCAGGTCACCGCCGAACCCCCGAGGGTGGCCGTGGCGATCAACAAAGACAACTTCACCCACGGCCTGATCCGCGAAGGGGGCTGGTTCGCCTTCTCGGTGCTCGCCGAGAGCGTACCGGCGGAGATGATCGGCCTGTTCGGCTTCAAGTCGGGGCGGGACGTGGACAAGCTCGCCGAGGTCGGCTTCCGTGAGGGGCGACACTGCCCGCTGGTGACCGATAACGCCCTCTCCGTGACCGAGGCCAGGGTCATCCAGGAGCTGGATGTGGGTTCGCACACCATGTTCGTCGGCGAAGTGGCGAGCGCGGAGTTCCTAAAAGACGGCACGCCCCTGACGTACGCGACCTACCACGCCCACAAGGGCCGTGCACCCAAGAACGCGCCCACCTACCAGCCCGAGCCTGCCCCGGCTCCGGCTGCCACGCCGGCGCCCGCCGTGGCCGCGTCCACGTGGACCTGCGGTGTGTGCGGCTACACCTACGACCCCGCGGTCGGGGACCCGGCCAACGGCATCGCCCCGGGCACGCGGTTCGAGGACCTCCCCGACGACTGGGCCTGCCCCGCTTGCGGCGCCCCAAAGGACGCGTTCCTGGCCGACTAACTGTCGGCGCCGTTACCGAATTCGTCCGCGAAACAAGCTCCAGTCTACCGGCGCGCCGCTTGCTTCTGCTCGCCGGGCTTGTAGGGGCGCAGGCAAAAGGCGGACCAGGTGTCGTTCACCGAGATCAGGTTGACCCACTTCAGGTCTGCGCCGGCGAGCCCGTCCCACCCCTTGTCGCGCGTCAGGTCGGTCTGAATCCCTGAGGTCCCCTTCGGGAACGAGATCCAGAGCAGCCCCTCGGCGCCGAGAGCCTTGACCACCCTCGGTGCGACGCTCTTCAGCTCCGCGCTCGTGCGCACGAACGCCTGGACCCAGTCGAACGTCCCCTGCAGCTTCTCGGAGATCTCAACCCCGGCCGGCAGCGGCGCAAGCTCTTTGAGGTACCCGCCCGGCGCGCCTATCACCGCCGCGCGACTCCCCGCCTTCAGCTTCATCTTCCTCGCGAGTGCGCTTTCAGTCATCCCATCCCCCGTGCGTGAACGCCTGCTGCTGCGTCACCTGGGCTTCTCCCCGGCGCACAGCAGCCAGATCGCCCAGGCGCAGTACGCCCCCGAAACCGGCAGTCCCACATACGACAACACGAATGGGATCGTCGTCGTTCCGACCACGATCGGCCAGTGGAAGATGAGCCTGAAGAGGTGAAGTACCGCAACGAGAAGAAAAACGGCTCCCGAAAGGATCAGGTACAGCTTCTTGGCCATACGAACGCTCCCTTCAAACCGCCGAACGACGCGCCGGCGCCGCCCAGGGGCGAGTAGATCAGACGTCGCGGTAGCGGCGGAGCTGCTCGGCCACCACTTTCAGGCGACTTGGCCTGCCCAGGCACAGGTGGTCCCGTGATCAACGCCTGAAGACGGTGTAGCCCGTCGAGGCCTGCCATTCCGAAACCGCTGAGTAGAGCCGCGTCTGGCGGAAGTACGCAAACTCGAACGCTAGACGCAGCGATTGTTCTACTCTCTCGGGCGTAACCGTTGCGGCCGAGTTAGTCCCGAGGGTCCGCCGAAGTCCAATAGCGAGAACGTTGGCGATGTCGTGGCCGCAGCAAATCTGCCACGGATCGTGATTCCATCCGACTTCCGCGCCCAACGCAGTGAGCAGGTCTCTGGTCTTCAGATCATGCCTCTGCGAGTGGTCCTTAACTTCAGCGACGAGGCGGCCTGTTTCGCAGCGGAGATACGGCCTGTCGAGGATGAACCGCGACAAGTGCAGTCCTTCAAATCTAAGCCGAAGATCGCCGCGGCGTGAGATATGCCTCAAGTGGCCTAGGGGGAGGGCGGCGAAGATGATCGCCTCGCGATGGCTCTTTTGTGCCAGAACGGCGTGCACCTTGAGTTTCTCGACCGATCCCAACTCAGCGAGGACGCGGTCCAGCGCAGGCGACGCAACGATCATCGTTTCCAGGTCATGCGTGTCTGTGTGAAAGAGTGACGGGAGCGCGGGAATATCGTTGTCGACTACGGAAAAGTCTGCGTCGATGATGCCAAGGACACCTTCGACATTGGCGCGCGTGAGGATCGATAGAGCTCTGGTTAATACCTCCCGGTTGTGAGAAGGGAGCAGTACGCACTCACCCTCGACAGTGAAGGCACCCAAGCACTTTGCGTCCGCAGGTCCCTCGACAAGGAGGATTGATCCAGCGTGAACATCGCGCAGCAAGCGCACCGTCGCCACGAGAGCGTCTGGCGAGACGCATTCGATCATGGGAGCTTTGGAGCCTCGAGCTTCGTAGTCAGATCCCAGCGGTCATTGATGATTTGCGGTGAGTGGGTGGCGATTAGAGCGTCGAACGGCGCCAACTGGATAATGGCCGCCAGATCCTTGAGGAAACGCAACTGCCAGGCAACGTGCAGCGAGAGCTCGGGTTCGTCGATCAAGACAAGTGCGTCCCTTTGGAGCTTGAATAGCAGCTCGTATACAAGAATCAGCTCATGTTGCTCGCCGGAGGACAACGACGAGACGGGAATCGCCTCGTTCCTAGGGGTGCGAAACACGAAACCCTGCTCGCGGTCAATGCCCATCTCCTTGAAGAGAAAGTGCTGGTTGATGAGGTCCTTGAAGAGATCAATTTTTTGTGCAAGGTCCGAGTAGATCTCCAGCTTCTTCTCGACATCAGTAACCCAAAGGGATAGAACACTGGTTTCGTGATCACTAAGGTCCCCGTGGCGGACTTGGAATGCCGGTTCGGTCTGTGGATCCAGTAGGCCCGCGCCAATGAGGTGGGTCCGAGTAGTTTCGATTGATTCCATTCGAGACAGGAGTTCATCCTCGGTGAACAGCTGGCGACCGGTGACTTGGACCAACCGCTGGGGGAAGGTGCGGTCCAACGCCTGAGATAGGGCCGCAGATTCAGCCAGCTTGCTCTTGATCGCGGACGCGAGATCTTGCGCGTATGCCTCAACGGTGGCTGACCAAGTGGTGCGAGGTTGCTTGCGAGTGAAGGACTGCTCATCGGAAAAACGGAGTAAGCGTTGAGCTTCAATCAGACGCACGGATACCGACTCTGTGTAGTGTGTAAGCCATTCTGGGGGCGACGATGCTTCTCGAAGAGATCTCGGCAGGGAGAGCTCGTCCGCATAGGTTCTGACCACGTCCGCCAACTCGACGACCCGGCCTGTGCGCAAGTCTCTCCATAGCCGAGCTCCTACCCTCTCAAGATAAGGGATCTCATGCTCAATCAGGGACATCGGAAAGTGGCGCACGAAGTCAGGGTCGAGTGGGGCATCCCTAAAGGTCTTGGGCCTGTCGCGAGGAGAGGTGAGCGTGTACTCGAGGAGGGTTATGTCTTCCTGCGGCAGTCGCTTGACCAAGAGCGATGATCGGTCAGCTAAGCCAATCTCGAGCGCTGAGAAAGGTGTTTTGCGGAGAATCTCGCGATTACGGTTGAATACGGCATCGATTAGCCGCAGAACAGTTGTTTTGCCATAGCCATTGGGGCTGTGGATTATCGTCAGGCGCCGATCAGGATCTAGCTGTATGTCGTGGTCGAAGAGGTCAAAGAGACCCGTGACTGAGAAACGCGTGACTCTCATGAGAGGCTCCTGTTCTGTGGCGCGGCTCTGGCAAACAGCCTAAGTCAATGCAATCGTATCCTCTTTATAGCTGGTGCGAAAGCGCTGTCGCGCAGGGGACGCTTGGCGAACGACCGATCGGCGGTCTGCCGCTCATCTGGCTGTCCGAGCCAAAGCCAAGCTCACGGCGCCGCTACTCGGGCGCGAGCAGGGCCCGTGCTCTGGCCAGGATCTCCTCGACCGTCGGAGGCGGGAGCACGCAGGCGAGCGTCGCCTTGCGCGCCCGCCAGTCCAGACTCTTGATCTGGTCAGCGAGGATCACACCGCTGACGGCGAGGTCGTCAGGAATTGGCACCTCGAACGGGTACCCCTTCACCTGCGACGTCACCGGGCACGCCAGGCAGAGACCCACCTTGCGGTTATACGCCTTGGGCGTCAGCACCACGGCCGGTCGGCGACCTGCCTGCTCTCGTCCGGCCTGGGGAGTGAACGTGAGCCAGACAACGTGGCCGCGGTCGGGCACGTAGGGCATAAGAGCTACCAAGCCTCACGGCCCTGTGGAGCGCCTGTCGAAACCTCGCCGTGCAGGTTTGTCTTGCGGACCCTCGCGAGGAGTTCCGACAGGCGAACCACTCGCCGGGAGGCCGGCGCAATGACGAGCTTCCCCTCGTGCACCGTCAGTTCCACCTGGGCATTCGGCTGCAGGCCCACCTCCGAGGCGAAAGGCTTCGGAATGCGCACCGCGAGACTGTTTCCCCATTTCTGGACCCGGGCAACCATGGCGCCTCCCCTGGATCGACAATGAAGATACATCGCACACCACGGCTCGTCAAGTGCGATGGCAGGGCGGGGGGTGGCACGAGCAATGGACACCCCCTCCCGGATCCCTCGCTTCGCTCGGGATGACAAACAGGAAGCGCCTTGCGGGGAGACGGACGGAACACCCGGAGGCGGGACAAGTGCGCACCGCCACCCGCTGGGCAAACCAGCGCTAGCTCGCCTTGGCCAGGATGACGACCTCCTTGGCGAGACGGTCGCCGAGGCGATCCTTCTCGACCTCGAGGTCGTAGCGCGCCTGGAGGTTGAGCCAGAACCGCTCCGACGTGCCGAAGTACCGCGCGAGACGCAGAGCAGTGTCGGCCGTGATCGCGCGCTTACCGTGCACCACCTCGTTGATCCGCCGGGGCGGGACGCTGGTGTCCTTGGCCACGCGGTACTGCGAGATCTCGAGCGGCTTGAGGAACTCCTCGAACAGGATCTCGCCGGGATGCACCGGCGCGAGCTTCCGCTTCCGGATCGGGGGCCCGCTCCTAGTGGTAGTCAACGATCTCGACCTCATGGGCATCACCCTCCTTCCACACGAAACAGATTCTCCACCGGTCGTTGATCCGAATGCTGTGCTGGCCCTCCCGATCGCCCGACAGCTTCTCGAGCCGGTTGCCCGGAGGAACCCTGAGGTCCTGCAGCGTCTCCGCCGCGTCGAGCATCACCAGCCTGCGTAAGGCAACCCTCTGCAGGTCCTGAGGCAACCGCCGCGATCCGCGCCGCTGAAACACCCTTTCAGTCTCGGGGTCGCGGAAGTTCCGGATCATCGACAACCACGATAACGCGACACGTTATTATTGTCAACCGTTATGCCTCACCCCGCGACAGACACAGCAACAAAGGGCAACCACGCGCGCACGGCGTGCGCGCCCCACGTCCGAGGAAGAGGGCACCGCATTGGTCAGGAAAGAGTTCCGTCCCGCATGTGGGGCGGTCATTCCCCCGAAGGCGGCGGGGACACATCGCGTGGGTGGGGAAAACACGCCCCTCGGGTGAAGCGGCGATCTCTCCGGAGGCCGCGGGGACCCAGCGCACGGATCGGCGCCGGGAGACGCGGGCGGCCGCAGGCCGAACCGCGAGGGTCACGGCGGCGAGGCGCGCCGCTGGGTCGCGGCCGAAGGAGTCTCGGGCCGCGGCGCGTCGGGACGCGCAAGGCCCAAGGCCCCGCTTCACCCGAGGGGCAAATCAAACCTCGCGGTAGCGGCGCAGCTGCTCGGCCATCTCTGCCAGGCGCGCGGCGCAGCGCCCGAAGATGCTGCCCTCCGGGTAGTTCCCGTCGGCATCACGCACGCCGGCCGGCATGCCCATCAGCAGCTCGACCCCCTCCTCGATGCGCGAAACCGGGTAGATGTGGAAGCCGCCCCACTCCACCGCCGCCGCCACCTCGGGGTCGAGCTGCAGGTCGGCGACGTTGGACTCCGGGATCAGCACCCCGTGCGTGCCCGAGAGGCCGCGCTGCGAGCAGAGGGAAAAGAACCCCTCGATCTTCTCGTTGACGCCGCCGATCGCCTGGATGCGCCCGGTCTGGTCGACCGAACCGGTCACCGCCAGGTCCTGCCGGATCGGGATCCCCGAGAGCGCCGAGAGGATCGCATACACCTCCGTGGAGGAGGCGCTGTCACCCTCGACGCCGCCGTACGACTGTTCCAGGGCGATCGACGCGGTCATCGAGAGTGGAACCTCGGACGCGAACGTGCCGCGCAGGAAGCCGGACAGGATCAGCACGCCCTTGGTGTGGATGTTGCCGGAGAGGCTCGCCTCGCGCTCGATGTTGACCACGCCCTCGCGGCCGAGTGAGACCCGTGCCGTCACGCGGCCCGGCAGGCCGAAGGCGTGGTAGCCGAGGTCGTAGACGGTGAGGCCGTTCACCTGCCCGACCACCACGCCCTCGGTCGGGATCACGAGCACGTCGTCCAGCATAAATGACGCGAGTTTCTCCTCGGGCAGGGAGTGGCGGTCGCGCCGCGCCCGCACCGCGGCGTGGATGTGCTCGGTGCCGACGATCTTCTTCCGCGTGCCGCCCGCCAGGAACGCGGCTTCGCGCAGGATGTCGGCGACGTCCGAGAACCGGGCCGAGATGCGCCTGCGGTTGCGCGCCAGCCTCACCGCCTCCTCTACCAACGCCGCCATGCCGCCGCGGTCGAGGTGGGGCAGCTTCTCGTCGCGGATGATCTTGGCCATGAGGGCGAGGAAGTCGGCCACCTGCTCGCGCCCGTTCGGCATCTCGCTGTCGAAGTCCGAGAGCACCTTGAAGATCTTGCAGAACTCCTCGTCGGCCTCGTGCAGAAGGTCGTAGAGGGCGCGGTCCCCGATCATCATCATCTTGACGTCGAGGTCCACGGGCTCCGGCTGCAGCGCATGGCCGGACATCGCGAAGAGGATGTCGCGCGAGCGGATGACGACCCGCCGGTAGCGCAGCGCGCGCTTGAGCGCGGGCCACACGCCGGCCTCCGAGACCGCATCGAAGGCGTTGACGACCAGGAAGCCACCGTTTGCCCGCAGCAGCGACCCGGCGCGGATGCGCATGTGGTCGGAGGTGGAGTGGAAGTTTTGCGCCAGCCGGGCCTCGATGGTACCGAAGAGGTTGCCGTAGGAAGGCTCCGTCTCGATGATGATCGGGCGCCCCTTGGTGCCGCCGTTGTCCACCACGACGTTGACCCGGTAGCGTAGCAGCGGGTCGCCGTCCTCGCCGCCGTCCTGCGCGCCGAAGAGCTCCACGTGGTCCAGCATGTCCTGGCGCAGCTCGTCGAGGTAGCGGGTGACGCGGGGATCCTTGACCGCCCGCGTCACCTGGCCGAGGGACTGCTTCAGGAACGGCTCCAGCGTGTCGCGCCGAAGCTTCTCCGCGCGCGTGACCATCTCCTCCCGGATCGTCGTAACCTCGTGGAAGACCCGCTGCAGCTCCTCCGAGAGCTTGCCGTGGGCCTGCTCGATGGTGCCGGCCTTCTCGCGGTCGAACTTCCCCTCTTCGGCGAGGCTCTGGACCTTGTCGAGGGTCACCGGCCGTTCCTCGACCACCGGCAGGATCTCCGGCCGCGTGACCGAACCCACCTGCACCTGCACGAGCGTGAAACCGGCCTCCCGCACCTTGTGCTCGAAGCTCTTGATCAGCTCCTGCTGCTTTGATTTGAGGTCCTCGAGGGTCAGCTCCAGCCGCTGCTGGAACTCCTCACCCTCGAACATGGTGGGCAGCCCCTTGGCCATGTCGCGCAGCAGCTTGTCGAGGCGTTCGCGGAGGACTGCGCCGCGCCCTGCGGCGAGGCGCAGCAGACGCGGCTGCTCGGGGCGCGCGAAGTTGTACACGAACAGCAGGTCGTCGGGAGCTTCACCCTTGTCTGCCAACGGCCGCATGTGCAGCTCGATGGCGGTCATCCGTCCGGTGCCGGTGAGACCGGTCACGAACACGTTGAAGCCGAGCGACTGCACCGAGAGGCCGAATTCGAGGGCACGCACCGCGCGCGCCTGCCCGATGATTCCCTGTGAGGGCTCGATCTTCGAGGTCGAGTCGGCCGGGAGCCATTCCTCCGGGCAATGCCACCGCAGCTCGTTTGCAGCCAGCTCTCGAGCCACTCGCCACCTCCGACGTTCCGGCGCGCACCGCGGACCGCTCCACGCGATCTTACTCGAGCTTGCCGCTCCGGCGCACGACCAGCGGCACCAAAACAACGGCCGTGAAACACGCAAAGGACACGCCTAGCAACGCCATCCAACCCATGCTCTGGAGGCCGGGGTAGTGGGTGGTGATCAGGGTGCCGAAGCCGATGATCGTGGAGAGCGCGGCGAGCGTCACCGCACGCGCTGTCTGGGCGAGCGTCTCCAGGCTGGCGCCTTCGCGCACACGGTACAGGATGTAGATCGCGTAGTCGCTGCCCACCCCGATCACCATCGTGATCACGAAGACGTTGAGCAGGTTCAAGGGGTAGCCCACGACCGCCATCACCCCGAGGGCCCACAGCACGCCGGTCGCCACGGGCAGCAGGCAGACGAGGGCCGCCTTGAGGCTCTGCGAGTCCCACAGGAGGAGGCCGATCACGAGCACGAGCCCCAGCAACCCGGCGACAACGGCATCCTGCCAGACGGTGTGGCGCAGCCGCTGGGAGACGAGGTTGACGCCCGTAAGGGTCGCCTGCGGCACGCCCCGCACGAGCTCGATCAGCTGCGGCGGCGCCTCACGCCGCCACTTGCCGGGCGGCGAGAAGACGTTGACGACGGTGGTCACCCCGCCCTCGTCGTGGCGCAGCGAGCGCTGCACGACCTGCTCCACTGGTGTCCCGCGCCAGACCTCGAGAGTGACCGGGTCCACCGGGCGGAGCGCCTCGTCGAGCGTGGCGCTCCCAGCCGCGAATGCGCCTGGCACCAGGCCGGCCGCCTGCAGCGCCGAATCGAGCTCCTTCTTCACGCGCGCCGGGTCGGTGAGCTCGCGGTGGGCCGCGAGCCAGGCGAGCGACCGCTCCTGCGAAGCAGCGGCCGGGATCAGGTTGGCGAGCGACTCGTAGGAGGAGACGACGCCCTCCTCGACCAGCTTGTCGAGGCCGACGCCGAGCTGCTGGGCCCGGGCGAGCGCGGTGGCCTCGTCAGGCGCGTTCACCAGGATCATCATGGCGTTGAACGAAAGACCGAACGCCCTGGCCACCCGCTCCTGCACGGCCACGCCCTGGTTGGAGGGGGAGCGCAGGTTGCGCACGTCATCGTCGAACCGCAGCCACGCAAGCGCGACGGCCGCCAGGACCGTCACGACCGCGGCTCCCGCCAGCACCCAGCCCGAATGGCGGTTCGCCCAGCGCAGCACCGGCCCCAGGTTCAGCCACTTCGAAGGTGGCGGGGGCGCGGCCGTGCGGTCGAAAAGCGTGACGAGCGCCGGCAGGATCAGGAACGCCGCCAGCATCATGAAGACGATGCCGGTGCCGGTGAGCAAGCCGAACTCCTGCAGGCCGACGAAGCGGGTCGCGAGAAAGGCGTAGAACGTTCCCACCGTGGTGATCGTGCCCAGAACGACCGCCGGACCGGTGTGGACGGCCATCGCCTCCAATGCCTCGGCCTTCGCCATCCCGGCGAAGCGCCCTTCGAGGTAGCGCCCGTAGGTCACGATCGTGAAGTCGATACCGAGCCCCACCAGGAGCGCCGAGAACCCGGAGGTGGCCGAGTTGAGCGAGCCCAGGGTCACGGCCGCAAAGATGAAGGTCAGGGCGAGGCCGGTTGCGAGGGGCAGGAAGGCGTAGTGGGCGGTCGCAAAACGGCGGTAGGCGAGGAAAAAGAGGATCAGCACCCCGACCACGGAGGTCGCCGAGTTCCATGCGATGTCCTTCTTAATCAGCGTGGCGTCCTCGAGGGCGATACGGTGCCCACCCCCGATCTCAACACTCGGCACCTCGTCAGGCTCGATGGCCTCCTGCGCGGCAAACTGCTGCCGCACCTTGACGATGCGGGTACCAAGGTCGGACAGGAGCGCGTGGTCGAAATCGATGTCCTGCGCAGGTCCTTTCGGCTTGGCCAGGATCAGCACCATGCTGTGGTCGGCCGAGAGGTAGTAGCCGCTCGCGAAGTCCACCTTGAGCGAGGACGGGGTGCGGCTGATCCGCGAGAGCAGCAGCGGAAGGAAGCCGAGCGGGTCCCGGATCGCGAGCTCCTTGGCGATCATGCCCTGAGGCGTGTCGAGACCGGAGCGAATGTCCGAGGCCCGCGCCGCCAGACCGGCCGGCGTGAGGCGCTCCTGGAGCGCTTCGAGCCCCTGCTGGTCGAGGAAGAGCACCGCGTGCCGCAGCACCGTGTCGGCAAGCCGTACCGGGTCCTCGAGGTGCGCTTCCACCCGCGAGAGGTACGGGCTTCGCTGCATCTCGGCGGCGAGGGCGTCCACGAGCGCCAGCGAGGTCTCCAGGCGCTCCTCACCGTCCACCGGCACCGCGATAAGCAGGGTCTCCAGCGACCCGAAGTCCTGGAGAACGCGCCTGAATTCGCTCACGACCGGGTCGCGGCGCGGCATCAGGTTGAGGACGTCGGTCTCGAACTTGAGCCGGGTGCCGAGCACCACGCCGGAGACGATCACCACCGCGGTGCATGCGAGCACCGCCTTGGGATAGCGGCGCCCCAGGCGGACCAGGGCCCGCGGGAGGCTGGAGGCCGCCCCGAGGCTCACCGCGCCGCCCCGACCACGCGTTTCCAGAAGCCACCGAAGTAGCTGAACAGGGAGCCGACCGTCATGACCAGCGCGACCCACAGAGCCACCTTGGCGAGCAGCGCCCAGCGCCCGAGCTGGTAGCTGACGATGAGCAGCGAGACCGCGACAATCTGGGAAAACGTCTTGAGCTTGCCCCACCAGTTGGCGGCGATCACCACGCCCTGCTGGTGGGCGACCTGCCGGAGGCCCGAGACGGCGAAGTCACGTCCGATGATCACGACGACCATCCAGGCCGGTGCGAGCCCGAGCTCGACCAGGGAGATGAACGCCGCCGACATCAGGAGCTTGTCGGCAATCGGGTCGAGCAGCGTCCCGGTCACGGTCACGGCCTTTGTGCGGCGTGCAATGATGCCGTCGGCAAGGTCCGTGAGCGCGGCAAGCAGGAAGATGCCGAGCCCCCAGAACTCGCTGCCCGAGAAGCGCGTGAGCAGCACGACGACCAGCAGCGGAACCATGAGGATCCGCAGGAGCGTCAGCGAGTTCGGGAGGTTCCACACGGGCGTCACCGTTCCGCCGGGATTGTAGCGTACCGGTGCCGGCCACGGCGGTTTGCTGGCGGTTCTTCAAAGCACGGACGGTCGGCTCCGCTGGCAGCGTCGTCCAGGGCATGCCCATCGCACCAAACCGCAATGCCCGGCACCGTGGCCGCTAGACTTGCAAGCTCCATCACAAACGGTCGGCCACCTCGCGTAGAATAGTTCGGTGTTCCTTCTCGTGCCGGCCCTTGCCTTTGTGATCCTGGCTTCCGGGCCCGTCGCGATCCCGCCGGCGAACATCTCTCAGGTCTCGGGTGTCGGGCCGTATTTCGCGCTGACGTTCGACGCCCACGTCGAGGCTCAGGGTGCCGAGGAGCTGCTCGCCCTGTTGCGGGAACGGCACGTGCGGGCGACCATCTTCGTCACCGGGCGTTTCGCCCAGACGTTCCCCGAGATCCTCCGGAAGGCTGCGGACGACGGCCACGAGATCGGCAACCACACCTTCAACCACCCCCACCTCACCACCTGGGACACCCGCCGGCGCCACGACACCCGGCCGGAAATCACGCGCGACCGGCTACAGGACGAGCTCTTGCGCACGGCGGCCGCGATCATGGCCGCGATCGGCAGGCGTCCTTCAACGTTCTGGCGCGCGCCGTACGGCGAGCACAACGCGACGATTCGTGCTTGGGCCGCGGAACTCGGCCTCGTGCACGTGGACTGGACGCACGCTACCCGGGACTCCCTGGACGCCCTGGACTGGGTAGAGGACCCGAGCACCCCCTCTTTCTTGAGCCCCCAGAGCATGGCCCGCCGTATTCTGCAGTTCGAGGCCCGCAACGGCGTCCCCCTGGCCGGCAGCATCCTGCTCATGCACCTTGGAAGCGCGCGCGCGGACCAGCCTCTCCTCGAGGCCCTCCCGATTGTCCTGGACGAGACCGACCACCGTGGCCTGCACCCGCTGCCGGTCGGCGAACTGGTCGCCCGGGGCTCGGCCTCTAGGAACCTGTCCGAGTAGACGACGAAAGCGAGAATTCCGAGGGCGCCGGATGGCAAGGAAGCAGAGCGGAAAGCCCGGAGGCGTAGCCAGAGCTACGTCGAGGACTTTTCGCGACGG
Source organism: Thermoanaerobaculaceae bacterium (assembly GCA_963754345.1). Taxonomy (GTDB): domain Bacteria; phylum Acidobacteriota; class Thermoanaerobaculia; order Thermoanaerobaculales; family Thermoanaerobaculaceae; genus RBG-13-68-16. The sequence goes on from CAVWFZ010000002.1 coordinate 59,096, forward strand.
CTGACACAGCCAGCCGGATGCCATCGGGATTCGCAGCCGGAGTAGTACTCGGACAGGCTCCTAACCAGCCAGTGCCCAGCGTTCGACTCGGCGTGCGCTGATCCGCCGGGCCCGTCCCCGCCGTTCGAGCTCCATCAGGTGGCCAAGCACCTCGGAGAAGGCCAGGAAAATCCCCAGGAAGCTCACCGTGGGGAAGAGGCGCGCGATCAGCTCAGCCACCGTGACCGGGCCCGCGGCCAACGCCGCCTGCACCTCTGAGGTCCGCCGCGCCTGGCGCTCGCGCAGCAAGGCCGTCTGGCCGGTCACGTCCGAGATGCAGGGGCCGTGAGCCGGCAGGAGCCACTTCGGGCCCAGGCGCTCGAGACGTTCGAGCGTCGCAGCGTAGGCAGCAAGCGCGAGAAACGGCCGCTCCGGGTGGTCAGGATCGGCGTCCACCACCGCATTGGGGGTCAAACCATCCAGGATCGTGTCGCCGGTGATCAGGACTCCCTCGCCTCCCAGCTCGAACCCGACGTGGCCCGGGGTGTGGCCAGGCAGGTGGTGCACCCGCAACGGCCCCCGCTCGTGTTCCACCTCCTGCCCGTCCGAGAGCCACTCGACCTCGGTGACCGGGCGGGCGGTCCGATCCAGCATCCGTAAACCGGCGACCAGAGGCAGTCGCCTTGTCACCGGCAGGCCGGCGCTTGCGAGCTGGCGCCAGAGCACGGGGTAGTTGCGGGCGAGCGCCAGGTTGCGCCGCTCGTGGGCGTGGGCCGCCAGAGTGGCACCCTCCTTCAGGAAGTGGCGCGCGAGGCCGAAATGGTCGTGGTGGCCGTGGGTGACCAGCACGCGCCGGACATCGCTCGGCAACAGGGAGTGCGCTACCAGGGCCCGGCGCAGCGCGCTCCAGGCCGCCGCGGTGCCTGGCCCCGTGTCCACCAGGGTCAGCGGCTCGCCGAGCAGCAGGTAGACCGTCACCGGTCCGATCGGGTACGGGGTGGGCAGCGAGATCGGGAGCACCCAGGAGGGCACCCCTGGGCCTGCGCACGGCTGCCGGGCACGCTGGCGCGCCTTCACGACGTCAGGGGAACCGTTCGGGCTCGGCGGTTGCTCCCTGGGCAAGGGGTGTTCCCGTCCTTCACCTTGCCTCGCCGCTATGACAAGGCCTCGGCAGCTTTCTCCTCGTACATGCTCGTCAGGAGCCCGCCGAAGCGCTTCTCGACCACCCGCCGCTTCACCTTGAGGGTGGGTGTCAGCTCCCCGCCGGCGATCGTGAAGGGTTCGGCCACCAGGCGGAATTTCTTGACGGATTCGAAACGCGCCAGGTTGTGGTTCACCCCGTCAACGACTTCCTGGTAGGCCGCCTCCACCTCCGGCCGCGCGATCAGCCCCGCCGGGGTCTCGGCGGACAGCCCACGCTCCGCGGCCCAGTGATTCAGCGCTTCGAAGTTGGGGGCGATGAGCGCGACGATAAAAGGCTTTCGGTCGCCGAAGAGCACCGCGTTCTCCACCAGAGGTGAGGCCTTGAGATGATTCTCGATCGGCTGTGGCGCGACGTTCTTGCCGCCAGCCGTGACCAGGATGTCCTTTTTGCGGTCGGTGATGCGCAGGAAGCCGTCCGGGTCCAGCTCGCCGATGTCCCCGGTCGCCAGCCACCCCTGAGGATCGAGCACTGCGGCGGTGTCTTGCGGCTTGTTCCAATAGCCCTTCATCACGTGACGGCCGCGCGTGAGCACCTCGCCGTCCGAGGCGATGCGAACCTCCACGCCGGGAATGAGGGGTCCGACGGTGCCGAGCCTCCAGCGGTGGAACTGGTTCACGCTGATCACCGGGGAGGTCTCGGTCAGCCCGTACCCCTCGAGCACCTTCACGCCCATGGCATGGAAGAACTCCCCGATGAAGACAGCGAGCGGCGCCCCGCCCGAGATGGTGAAACGGAGGCGGCCTCCGAGGGCGGTGCGTATCTTCTTGTAGACCACCGGATCGAAGAGGCGGCACCGGAAACCCTTGCGCCCCGTCCGCACGCTCTCGATCCCGACGCGAACGGCGGTTCGGAACAGCGTCTGCTTGAGCCTGGGACCGTGCGAGACCTCCTGGAAGACGCGGTCGTAGACCTTCTCGTAGAAGCGCGGCACGGCGGTGAAGAGGTGGGGGCGCACCCGCTGCATCGCGTCGGCAGTCTCAAGGATGCCGCAGTACGCAACCGTGATCCCTTTGAGGAAGTAGATGTAATCCACCAGGCGCTCGAGGACGTGCGAAAGGGGCAGGAACGCCAGGGCAACCTCGCCGCCCACCGGCCACGGCTGGACGCCGCTCGACGAGCAGGCGTCGAAGACGAAGTTGTCGTGGGTCAGTATGACCCCTTTTGGCTCGCCGGTCGTCCCCGAGGTGTAGATGAGCGTGGCAACGTCCTCCGCCCGCACACTCGAGCGGCAGCCCTCGAGGACACCGTCCGCCTCGCTCTGGCTCAACTCCTCGATGCATGACGCGAGCGTGCGCACGCCCTCCGGGGCCACCCCGTCCATGAGGAGCACGTCCTTGAGGTCGGGGCACGTTGCCCGCACTTCAAGCACCTTTGCCAGCTGCTCGGCGTTCTCGGCGATCACGACGCGGGAACCGGAGTCAACGATGATGGCGCGGATCTGGGCCGCCAGCAAGGTCGGGTAGAGCGGGACGTCGACTGCGCCCAGGTGCAGCACGGCGAAGTCCACCATGTGCCACTCAGGACGGTTTCCGCACAGCAGGCCGACCCGGTCTCCCCTGCCCACCCCGAGCGCGGACAGGCCGCGGACGAGCCCCGCGACCCGCCGAGCGACCTCCGGCGCCGGCGTGCGCGTCTCGCCGCCGCCGCGAGCGTCAACCAGCGCGGGGGTGAGGTCCGCACCCCGCCACAGGGCAAAGAAGTCCACCAGGGTCCGTGGTTCGCTCATGATCTCCCCCCAACTCTGCGGGCCGCGAGGCCCTCGAGGAGCAGGCAAAGCAGCGGGCCTGCCTGCTCGGTCAACGGCCGAGGGCGCGCTGCAAGCACCCACGCCGTGATCAGTTCGTCCACGGCGCCGAACACCGCGCGCGCGGCGACATCTGGAGGCACGTCCGGGCGAAAATGCCCGCTCGTCACGCCCTCGTCGATGATTCCCTGCAAAAGGTGCAGGTACGCGGCAACCTGCCCGCGGGCCACTCTCCGGAGAAACCTCCTCGAATGGCGCAGCTCGATCTGGAACACGCGTGCCAGGGCACGATCGCTTTCGAGGCTTGACAGATGTCGCTCGACGACGCACCGCAGCTTCTCGCCCGGGTCGTCCACCTCGGCAGCGTCCCGCCGCGCACGCACGAGAAAGGCATGGGTGTGCTCCTCGAGGAGCGAGACCAGCAGGTCCTCCTTGCCCTCGAAGTAAAGGTAGACCGTGCCGTCGGCAACACCCGCTCGGTCTGCCACCTCTCGCATCCGGGCGCCGAAGTAGCCGCGCTCGGCAAAGACCTCGACGGCCGCGCGGAGAATCGCACCGCGTTTGCGCTCCCGCGACTTCTGGTTAAGCGCTCCCGGCACAAGAATCCCCCATTGCTGGTGGAACCCATTGCAAGTCTCACTGAGGGCCACCGGGTTGTCAAGCAACGGCAGTGCTAGCATGGAAAAGATGAAGGACGGCGGCGCGACTGCCCTGGAAAAGCTCGTCAACCAGATCGCCCACGACGTCCGCAACCACGCGTTCACGATGGGGCTCCAGGCCGAGATGGGGGCTCGGCGGACCGCCGAGGCCCCCGAGATCAAGACTCACTTCGACGCCATCCTCCGCCAGGTGGATGCCCTCAAGCACTACATCGAGCAGCTGCTTCTCTACGGCAGGCCCGTCACGCTCACCCCGTTATCGGTGGACCTCGCCTCGCTCATTCGCGAGCAGGTCCAGCGCCTGCAGTTCAGCGCGGACCCCGGCGCCGCACCCCTCGACATCCGGGTCGAGGTGGAGGGACAGCTCCGGCGCGGCAACTGGGACCCGCATGCACTCGCCCACGCGCTCATGGCGGTCCTCGACAACGCGATCCGCAGCGCCCGCCCGTCGCCGCCGGTAGTTGCAACCGTGCGTGGCGACAACCACTGCGCGGTGGTCGAGATCCGGGACGCCGGCTCCGGCATCTCCCCTGAAGCAATGGCCAAGCTCGCCGTGCCGATGGCCGTGCGGCGTACCGGAGGCGCCGGCCTCGGTCTGGCCATCGCGCGCAAGATGGTCGAAGCGCACGGCGGACGCCTGGAGCTGGAGAGCGGCCCCGGGGGCACCACGGTGCGTCTCACGCTGCCGTGGGAAACCCTGGCCGACGAGCCACCCTCGGGCGCCTGAGCCCGCCATGCCGCACGCGAGACCCCGCACGTGAGCCCAGACGCACACCAACCCCGGCCCGGGGTGGTGCGCTACCTCGTGCTGCCGGAGGCGGCCGGCAAGCGCCTCGATCAAGCTCTCGCCTCGGCGAGCGGCCTCTCCCGTCACGCCGCCAGGACCCTCATTGAGGCTGGCGGGCTGTGGGTCAACGCCCGCCCGGTCCGGGTGCAGTCCCGCCTGGTCCACGTCGGGGACGTGCTCGATGTCCTCGCCGAGGGGCAGGCGCTTTCCCCTCCTCCAACGCTTCCCGGCCCGCTCCTGGTCCTCCACGAAGACCGTTGGCTCGTCGCCGTGGACAAGCCGCCCGGAGTGGCTTCGCAGTCGCCCCAGCGCAGGGCGCCCGGGGAACTGACCGCGCACGAACGCGCGCTGCTCCAGCTCTCGGCCCGGGACGGGTTGCGAGTCGACCTGCTGCTCTTCCATCGCCTCGACCGCCTCACCACGGGCGTGCTGGTTTTCGCGCGCCAGCACGAGGCGGCCCGGGAGCTGACCAAGGCCTGGTCCTCCGGAAGCGCACAGAAGCGCTACCTGGCCGTGGTGCGCGGGGACATCGGGGAGGGCACGAGGACGCTCGAAGGGGCGATTGCCCCCGACCCGCTCGTGCCGGGCCGGTTCCGGGTCTCACGCCGCGGCAAGCCGGCCCGCACCGAGGTCCGCCGCCTGGCGAGCTCGGGCGAGTTCTGCCTCCTCGAGGTCAGACCGCTCACGGGTCGGACGCACCAGGTGCGCGTCCACCTTGCCCAGGCCGGCTGCCCGGTGGCGGGGGACGCACTCTACGGCGGCGGCGGTGGGGTTCTCCGCCCCTTCCTGCATGCCTGGCGGCTCGCCCTGCCGCACCCGTGCACCGGCAAGCCGTTGCGGCTCGAGGCTCCGATCCCCGCGGACATGCAGGCGTTCCTGGCGGAACTCGGGGGCGGGGCTCAGGTCCTGCCCGCCCGCTGACCCCGCCGCGGCGCTAAAATATGGGAAGGTAGCGAGGTGTGCGCATCCTGAGACAGCCGCAGCGGAACGGAGGCACGCAGTGCTCAACCGGCGCGAGTTCATGGCCATGGCAAGCCAGCCGGTGGGGGCCGTGGCAACCCTCGCCTTCCTGAACCCCCGGAAGGCGACGGCGATCGCCGAGGCCGCCGGCCAGCACCCGGGGACCCCCGAGGAGGTCGCCGCGGACGAGTCGTTCTGGACGGAGGTCCAGCGCGCCTTCGTGGTGGACCGAAGCATCATCAACCTCAACAACGGCGGCGTCAGCCCCTCGCCCGGGGCGGTGCAGGAAGTGCAGCGCAGGTACCAGGAGTACTCCAACGCGGCGCCGGCGTATACGATGTGGCAGGTGCTCGAGCCGCAGAGGGAGACGGTGCGGGAGAAGGTCGCGCGCTTCTTCGGATGCGACCCGGCGGAGATCGCGCTCACCCGCAACACCTCCGAGGGGTTGGAGGCCTGCCAGTTCGGGTTCGACCTGAAGCCAGGCGACGAGGTACTCACCAGCAACCAGGACTATCCGCGCATGATCACCACCTTCAAGCAACGCGAGCGCCGGGAGGGAATCGTTCTGAAGCAGATCTCGCTGCCGACACCGGCCGAGGATCCTGCCCAGGTCGTACGGCTCTTTGCGGCCGCGATCACCGAGAAGACCCGCCTGATCCTCGCGAGTCACATGATCTTCCTCACCGGCCAGGTGCTTCCTGTGCGCGAGCTCGTCGCGATGGGCCGCCGCAGGAACCTCCCGGTCCTAGTGGATGGCGCGCACTCGTTCGCCCACCTGGCCTTCACGCAACCCGACCTCGACTGCGATTACTTCGCCACCAGCCTGCACAAGTGGCTCTTCGCCCCCCACGGGACCGGCATGTTGTTCGTGCGGCGGGACAAAATCCGCGGCCTCTGGCCGCTCATGGCCGCCCCTCCGGAGATGGACGAAGACATCCGCAAGTTCGAGGAGATTGGCACCCACCCCGCGGCGCCCTACCTCGCGACCGCCGAGGCGCTCTCCTTCACGGTCGGCATCGGCCCGCAGCGCAAGGAAGCCCGGCTGCGCTACCTGCGCGACCGCTGGGCCACCAGGGTGGTCCGGACCAAGGGCGTCCGGCTGCACACCAGCCTCAAGCCGGGCCTGTCGTGCGGCCTGGCCCTCGTCGAGGTCGAGGGGGTGGACTCCGGCGCTCTGGCCGACTACCTCTGGAACAGGCACAGGATCATCGTGGCTGCCATCAAGCACAACGAGTTCCAGGGTATCCGCGTGGCCCCCAGCGTCTACACCGCCCCGGGTGACATCGACCGGTTCAGCGAGGTCCTCGAAGCGGTTGCGACGAAAGGGCTGCCGAAGGCGTAGAGACAGGGGTCAGGGCACAGGGCACTGGGCACAGGAAAAGAAGAACAGCGAGGGCGGAAGCCGCGGGCTACTTTGCGGCAAAGCGGGTCCACGGCCGCGACGGCAGGTCCCTGAGCAGGTCCTTCTCCCAGGCGTACTTCGGGTAGCGCTTGAGGTGCTCCGCGGCGACAAAGCCCTGCCCGCAGGGGTGGCCCATGGCGGCCCACATCTCCATCGCCTTCACCATCGCCGCATCCGCAGCCTTGGCCTGAACCGCACCTGCCGGGCCGAACTCGTCCTGCCACGGCTTCATCCCGCGCGGCGAGAGGTCCACGTGCCCGCAGAGGGTGCGCTCGCTCGGAGCGTCGGGCTTCTTCTCATAGGCATCCACGTGGTCCGCCAGGAAGGCCTTGCTCAGCTCGACGTCAATCTTCCCCTTCGACTCCGCCATCACCTGCTCCCAGCGAGCGCGCCGCGCATTGGCGGAAATCCCCGGGTCGTTGACGGCGAAGTCCGTCTCCTCGGCGATCAGCTTCGCGTTGATCGGATAGTTGGCCCCCACGAAGTAACCGTCGGACGAGCGCTCCAGGGTGACGTTCTTCAGGCCTAGCTCCAGCCGAGCGATCTCGTTGCGCCCGACGTCCGCCAAAAGCCACGTGTTGGCGTACCCGCCGTTGTTGCCTTCCTCCATGATGCGGGCGAAGTCGCCGATGTTCGCGGCGTACTGCATCGCCGTGCGGGCGCGCACGAACTCGGGCACCCCGTCGGTCTTGAAGCCGTGGAAGCTCCCGATCGTGGTCTCGGTGATCACGATGCCCGCCGAGTTCATGCCGAAGTCATCGGCGCTGTGGATGAGCCCCGGCATGCCGTCCATGAGGATCCGGTACCCCTTCTCGGGGCGGATGTCGAAGATGACGTTCCAGCGCGACCCTTCGAGGTACCCAGACCAGTTGTTGTGCGCGATCACGACCTTGCCGTCGCGCGTCCAGCTGCCGGTGGCCACGAACGCGCTGCAGCGCTCCGCCTTTCCCGGCGTCTTTGTGCGGTCGAGCCAGCGCGCGTAGTCGCCCAGCTCCAGGTTGGCGTTGAGCACCACGAGGTCGGTGACGTCCGCCTTGACGCCGCGCGCGGCCAGGCCCTTCACGATGCCCTGCAGCTCCTGCCGGTACTCCTCGGCGACGCGTGGCCAGAACATGGTCTGAGCAGCCGTGCGGAAGAAACCCCAGTCGCGCGGCGCGTTGTCATGCGTCAGGGACAGCGTGATGACCTTCAGCGCATCGCCGATCTCCGGCGCCAAAAGGTAGCCGTGCTGGAAGCCGATCTGCGCGGGGCTGCCCTGCAGCCGGACGGGGATCCAGCCGTTGGTCTCCGGACCCCGCCACGACCCGGCCAGGCGCGGGTCGGTCTTCGGCCCGCACGAGAAAAGCGCAGCGGCAAGCGCGGCAAAGAGAATCGCGCGTGGTTTCACGGTCGCCCCCAATCCGCGGTTCCTGCAGGCCCGCGAGGTCAAAGCGGCGCCTCTTCCTTGAGCGTCCGGGTCATGAGAGCCGGAACCGCCTCGCGCGGGGTGATCTTTCCGGCGAGGATGGCCTCGATGGTGAATGTGATCGGCATCTCCACTCCGTGCCGGCGGGCGAGCTCGGACGCCGCCCGCGCCGTCGGCACGCCCTCGGCCACCTCGCGGCCGGCGAGGATCCGCTCGAGCGTCTCGCCGCACCCGAGGCGCTCCCCGACGCTGCGGTTGCGCGAGAGGGCCCCGGTGCAGGTGAGCACCAGGTCACCCATGCCCGCCAGGCCGCGAAACGTCTCCTCCCGCCCGCCGAGACGTACGCCGAGCCTGGCGATCTCGTGCAGGCCGCGCGTGAGCAGCGCCGCCAGGGCGTTGAGGCCGAGCTCGAGACCGGTGGCCATGCCGGCCGCGATCGCGATCACGTTCTTGAGCGCCCCGGCCAGCTCGACCCCCACCACGTCGCTGGCGGTGTAGAAGCGGAAGGAGCGGTTGGAGAACGCCTTCTGCAGGTCGCGCAGCGCGTCCGCGTCGCACCCTGCCAGCACTGCCGCCGTGGGGAGACCGGCGGCCACCTCCTTGGCGAACGAGGGCCCTGAGAGCGCCACGAACGCACCCTCCTCCAAGCCGAGCTCCGCATGCACGATCTCGTCCATGCGCGCAAGGCTCGCGACCTCGATCCCCTTGCTGGCCGAGACCACCAGCGCGCCGGACGGCAGGTGCGGGCGCAGTCCGCGCAGCACCTCGCGGGCGAACTGCACCGGCACCACGAACACGACGGCCTCGGCTCCGGAGGCCGCCTCGTCCAGGCGGCCCGTGACCCGAACCGCTTCGGGGATCTCGAACTCCGAGAGGAACAGCGGGTTGCGCCGATCCTTCCGGACGCCCTCGACGATCTCCGGCTCCCGCGCCCACAGCGTCACGTCGCAGCCGGTGCGCGCCAGGTGCACCGCGAGCGCCGTGCCCCACGACCCTGCGCCGATGACCGCGGCCCTCACGGCTTCTTCTCCCCGAACCGCGGCTCCTCACCGCGCACGAGGCGCGCCAGGTTGCCGCGGTGCCGGAAGATGATCACGATGGCGGCCAGCACCGCGCACAGCTCAACCGGCACCGACGGCTTCGCGATGAAGAAGAACGCCACCGGGAAGGCGGCCGCGGCCGTGACGCTCGCGAGCGAGACGAACCGGAACAGAGCCAGCATCACGATCCACACGGCGGCCACGACGAGCATCGCCTGCCACGCGAGCGTGAAGAACACCCCCGCCGCGGTGGCGACACCCTTGCCGCCCTTGAACCTCAGCCAGACCGGGAAGCAGTGCCCGACCACAGCTGCCAACCCGGCAGCTGCCACCCAGTCCGGGTTGGCCGTCACCTGCCGCATCAGTAGCACCGCCGCCACACCCTTGGCGATGTCGAGGAGAGCGATGGGAAGTGCGACCTCCCACCCCGCGGCGCGCATGGCGTTGGTGGCCCCCACGTTGCCCGACCCCACTCGGCGGACATCGCCGCGGCCGGCCGCCTTGACCAGGAGGAAGGCGAATGGGATCGAGCCCAGCAGGTACGCCACGACGACCGTCAGTTCCCGTTCCATCACCGCCCCCCTCGCCCGCTCACGCTCCGACCGGCCAGCGCCGTAGCGGGGTGTACACCGCGCCCGAAGGCTTCAGCTCGCTCTGGAAGAGGACTGCCTCTCGGGCAACGAACTCGGGGAAGCGCCACTTCCCCACCGCGACCCGGAAGTGCTCCACGGCCTGCGCACCCCAGGGGCGCTCCAGGCGCGCCAGCGTGAGGTGGAGCGAGAAGGGCCGTGCCTCGCGCGGCACGCCGAGGCCGGCCGCGACATCCTCCACCGCTGCCGCCCAGGCTCCAAGCGCACCAGCCTCCCCGCCAACCCAGGCCACACGGGGCCGGCGCTCGTGAGGGAAGAAGCCTCCCCCGCCGAGCCTGACGGTTGCGGGGGCGAACGCGGCCAGCGGACCGGGCAGGGCGCGGTCGAGGCCGTCCACCAGCTCGGGCGGCTGTTCCCCGAGGAACTTGAGCGTAATGTGCATCCCCTCCGGCCGTACCCACCGTGCAGGGGGCTGATCGCGCTTGAGCAGACCGAGGCCCAGCGTCAGCACTTGACGGACGGCCTCAGGGAGTTCTACCGCGACGAAAACCCTCATCACACCTCCTGCAAGGCGCGGCGCAGCAGATCGAGGGCGAAGTTGCCCGAGAACTCCCGTACCATCTCGCGGTTGCCGCTGAATCGGTGGTGCGCGTGCAGGAGGCCGACCGGCGTGGCCGCGGCCAGGTGGACGGTTCCGACCGGTTTCTCCTCGCTACCGCCGGCGGGTCCCGCGATCCCAGTGATCGCCAGACCGCACTCCGCCCCCAGCCCGCATGCGCCACGCGCCATCGCCTCCGCGACCTCGCGGCTGACCGCCCCGTGCGCTTCCAGAAGCGTCCGCGGCACGCCCAGCAGCCTCTCCTTGAGATCGTTCGAGTAGGCCACGGCGCCCCCGACGAACGATTCACTCGAGCCCGGGACGGCGGTCAGAAGAAACCCCACCAGGCCCCCGGTGCACGACTCCGCCGTGGCCAGGCGCCAGCCTCGCCGCCCCAGCAGCGCGAGCACGGCCGAGGCCAGCGTCTCGTCGTCCCTGCCGAAAAGGTCGGCGCCGGCGGCGGCCGCGAAGGCCTCCTCCATCAAGGCAAGCTCCGCGCGCGCCCGCGCGCCGGAGGCGGAAAGCACGAGGTTCACCTGGCCGCGCGCCGCCAGGATCGTGACCCGATCCCGCCCGAAGCGCTCGTACAGCGGGCTCACCCGTTGCTCCACCTGCGACTCGTAAACGCCGGAAAGGCGCAGCGTGCGCGTCAGCACGCCTGCCGCCCCCGCCCAGCGCGGGAGGAGGTGCGCTGTGAGGATCTGCTCGAGCTCCGACGGCACACCGGGGAGGAGCACGAGCGTGCGGCCATCCACCTGCAAGACCTGACCCGGGGCGGTCCCGAGGGGGTTCTCCAGCACCTCGGCACCCTCAAGGACGTCCGCCATACGAAGGGCGATTGCAGGGAGCTTGCGCCCCCGCTGCCGGTAGCGCGAGCGCAGCGCGTCCTCCAGGCGGCGGTCGCGGGCGACCTTGAGGCCGAGAGCCTGGGCCACGGCCTCGCGGGTGAGGTCATCCGCGGTCGGGCCGAGCCCACCGCTCACGATCACCAGCTCAACGCGATCCAGCAGCTCGCCGACCGCCGTGGCGATCGCACCCGCGTCGTCCTCCACGCACCGTTTCTCGACGAACGCGAAGCCGCACGTGGCGAGCAGACGCCTGGCGAGCAGCGAGTTGGTGTCGAGCCGGTCGGTGCGCAGCAGCTCGGAGCCGACGGCGACGAAGGCGGCTGCCCGACGCGAGGTCATGGCGCGATTGTAGCCTCCCCCTACGTACCAGGGCACAGAGCGCCTGAGGCTCGCGAGTTGTGTGCCGCCGTGCCGGGCGGCGCAGCCCGGCCGACGAACCCCCGGGCTCTGCGGGCTTGCGCCACGACGAGACCTGGGTTCCAATGGCCGCATGGACCGTGACCATCTTGTCGCCTACCTGGACGACCTGCTGGAGGTGGATACCCTGCAGGACGTCGGCGTCAACGGCCTCCAGGTGGCGGGCAGGCAGGAGGTGGAGAGGCTCGCCACCGCCGTCTCGGCCTCTGCCGAGCTCTTCTCGCAAGCAGCGGACTGGGAGGCGGATGCGGTGCTGGTCCACCACGGCCTGCTCTGGCGGGAGGACGACCCGCCGCGGGTGACGGGCTCGTTCCGCCAGCGCCTGCGTCTCCTGTTGGAGCACGACCTCAACCTCATCGCCTATCACTTGCCGCTCGACCGCCACCCCGCCCACGGCAACGCGGCCGTGCTGGCCCGGGAGCTGGGCCTCGAGCAGCTCGAGCCGTTCGGGAGCTTCGGCGGGGTGGCGCTCGGGGTCGCGGGCGTGTTCCCCGATCCTCTGCCCGCCGAGGACCTCTTCGTCCTGCTCCGCCAGGTGTGCGGCCAGGAGCCGCAGATCTTCCCCGGCGGGCCGGAGCGGGTGGCCTCGGTGGGGATCGTGACCGGCGGTGCCCCCACCGCCTTCGAGGAGGCCGTGGCCTCCGGGCTCGACGCCTACATCACCGGCGAGGCGCGCGAGTGGGTGCTGCACCGCGCCGCGGAAGACGGCGTGCACTTCATCGCCGCCGGGCACTACGCCACCGAACGCTTCGGCGTGCGCTCGTTGGGGGAGTTCCTGGCCAAACGGTTCGACCTCGAGGTTCGCTTCTTCGATCTCCCCAACCCGGTCTGACGCCGTACTTGGGGTGCCGGCTGCATCCTCCGTGAGCGCCGAACGCCGCCTCGCGGCCGTGATGCCCCGGGCAAACGCAAGAGAAACTCGAACTGCATCCCATGACCTGGCCCTGGCGGGGTAGTTCTCAACCGTCACGAGGTGCGGTACCCTTGGGCGCCGGCGCCGGGACCGGTGAGGATCCCCACCGGTGCGCCGTTACCGGAAAGGAGCAGGCATGGACATTCAGGACAGGTCGGTCGCCCGCGCCCCGAAAGCCCCGTTGGACCCCTCCAACCTCCCGTTCGGGCGCACCTTCGCTCCCAACATGTTCATGGTGGAGTGGGACGAGGGGAAGGGCTGGCACGACCCGCGGATGGTCCCCTACGGCCCCCTGGACCTTGCCCCCGCCGCGATGGTGTTTCATTACGGACAGGAGATCTTTGAGGGGCTGAAGGCGTTCAAGCACCCGGACGGGAGCGTCCACCTCTTCCGCCCCGACCGCAACGCCTCCCGCCTCAACACCTCTGCCGTTCGCCTGTCCATGCCGGAGATCCGGGTGGAGTTGCAGGTGGAGGCAATGCGCAAGCTCGTCAAGATCGACATCGGCTGGGTCCCCCCCCGCCCGCCACGCTCTACGTGCGCCCGACAATGATCGCCACCCAGGAGGCGCTCGGCGTCCACAGCTCCAACAAGTTCCTCTACTTCATCATCACGGGGCCGACCGGCTCTTACTTCGGCACGAAGAGCAGCACGGTGCGGATCATGGTGGCGCGCGACTGGGCGCGCGCGGCCCCCGGGGGCACCGGCGCCGCGAAGACCGGCGGCAACTACGCCGCCTCGCTCGTGGCCGGCGCGGTCGCGCAGCAAAAGGGGTGCGAGCAGGTGATGTGGCTCGATGCCCTGGAGCGACGCCACGTGGAGGAGGTGGGCGCAATGAACCTGATGTTCGTGTTCGACGGCGTCGTGACCACCCCCCCGACCTCGGGCACGATCCTCGCCGGCATCACCCGCGAGAGCCTGGGCGTGCTTTGCCGTGAGCTGAAGCTGCACTTCGTCGAGCGGACGATCCACATCGAGGAGGTCATCCAGGGTCTCGGCAGCGGTGACTGCACCGAGATCTTCGGGTGCGGAACGGCGGCGGTGGTCTCGCCCGTCGGCGAGCTGATGGACGGGGACAAGGTCTACCGCGTCGGCGACGGCAACGAGGGCCCGGTGGCACGCCAGCTGCGCGAGGCGCTCACGGCGATCCAGTTCGGCACCGCTCCCGACACCCGCAGCTGGATGGCCCGGGTCTGACTCCGGTGGTGTGCCGCGGCCGCAGGCGGGAATGAAGCGGCCCCCCTTCCGCTTTGGACCGTGAGGAGGCGCCCGTGCACGACGATATGCCAGTCATCCCGGTCTTTCCCCTCGGGGTGGTCGTCCTCCCGGGTGAGGCGTTGCCGCTGCACATCTTCGAGGAACGCTGCAAGACCATGCTGGCCGATTGCCGCTCGGGAAACCCGACGGGGCAGACGCTGCCGTTCGGGGTCTCGCTGGCGCAGGAGAAGAGCCTCTTCGAGGTGGGGTGCACGGTCAGCCTGGAGAGCGTCGTCCAGGAGTACGACGACGGCCGGCTCGACATCCTCACGGTCGGGCGCCGGCGGTACCGCGTCGTGAGGATCAACGAGAATCGTCCCTACCTGCAGGCGGTCGTGGAGTTTTTCGACGATGACGAGGAGGAGCCTGACACCGCCCTGCGGGAACGCGCCCACGCCCTCGCCGCCAGGTTGACCGAGATGGTGACCGGAGAGCCGGCGCTCTCCTTCAGCACCGACCCGCAGTCCTCCTTCCAGCTCGCCGGTCTCGCCGGCTTCGACCTCAAGGCCAAGCAGGAGCTGCTCGAAATGCGCAGCGAGAACGCCCGTCTCGCCGTGGTCGCCGCTCGGCTCGGGGCCCTCATCGCACGGCTTCAGGAGAACGCCGAGCCCGGGGAGTGGGCCCGCAGCAAGGGCAAACTGCATCTTGTGAACTGATTCACAAGCTCTCCCGGAAACCCTCGAGCAGCTCGCGCAGGCGCACGAAACCGGCGCGGCTGATCGGGACCTTGCTGCCGTCGGCAAGCACCGCGAGCCGGCTGTCCTTGGAGTAGCGTTCGATGCGCACGACGCGCCCCACGTTCACGATGAACGACCGGTGCACGCGCACGAAATGGTCCCGGTCGAGCTGAGCTTCCAGCTCTGCAAGGGTCTGCTGCTTCAGGAACTCACGCCCCCCCGAGCGCAGGCACACGTAATCGTCACGGGCCTCCGCGACGTCGAGCTCGCCGGCAGGGATCACGTGGACCCGCGAGCCCTCGCGCAGGAGCAGGCGCGCGAGGGGGACGCCGGACGGCCGAGCTTCGGCCGCCGCCCGTTCGAGCCCAGGATCCCTGGGCCGCCCGACCCGCTGCCTGGCGCGCGCGAGGGCCTCGGCCAGGCGCTCGGCCGAGAACGGCTTGAGCAGGTAGTCCACGGCGTGCACGTCGAATGCGCGCAGCGCGTGCCGATCGTAGGCGGTGACGAAGACGACCGCCACTTCCCGCCCGAGGAGCTCCAGCACGTCGAAACCGGAGAGGCCCGGCATCTGCACATCCAGCAACAGGAGGTCGGGGGTGAGCTCTTCGACGGCCTTGACCGCCTCGAACCCGTTGGCGCACTCGGCGACGACCTCCACGTCGGCGTGTGCGGCGAGGTACTGGCGGAGCAGCGCCCGTGCCGGCTCCTCGTCGTCAACGATCGCCACCTTCAACGTCGCGCGCGCCGCTCTTCCAGTCATGTCGCTCACCTCAGGATGGTCCTGCAGCGCGGCGTGAGGTCGTGGCGGGCAGCACCAGCTCGACACGGAAAGCCCCGGCGCGCCGCCTAACGTCGATCTGGGCCTCCTGCGCATGCAGCGCGGCGAGGCGGCTGCGCACGTTGGCGAGCCCGAGCCCTTCCCCCGGGCTCGCCGGGACCGCAGGGTCCACAGGGTTTTCCACCGCCAGGTGCAGCAGTCCACCGCCGCACCGGGCCTCGATGCGGACCGCGCCCCCGTCCACGAGGCTCGCGATGCCGTGCTTCACGGCGTTTTCCACCAACGGCTGGAGCATGAGCGGCGGCACCTCACACGTGCCCGCCTCGGGGGTGATCTCGCGCTCGACGCGCAGGCGCGCACCGAAGCGTGCCCGCTCGACCGCCAGGTACTTCTCCGCCAGGGCGATCTCCGCGGAGAGAGGGATGCTACCGGCGCCACCGAGGCGCAAGGTCTCCCGGAGGAAGTCCGCGAGCTCGAGGCACATCGCTCGGGCCGCCGCGGGATCGCTGCCGGTGAGCGAGCTGATGGAGTTGAGCGCGTTGAAGAGGAAGTGAGGGTCGATCTGGGCCCGCAGCGAGCGCAGCTCTGCCTCCCGGGCGAGCACCTCAAGCTCGAGGGCGCTCCGCTCCGACCGGCGGGCGTCCTGGAACGCGATCAGGAGGTAGTGCAGCGCCGCGGCAAGCGCGTAGAGGACCACGGCGACCGCCAAGATCACGGGCACCAGCCGCGGGAACCGCTGCACGGACCCTGCGAAGGCCGGGAACTCCTCCAGGAAGACGACCCAGGTATTGGCCAGGAAGAGCCAGAGGACGGCCGAAAGACCGGCCGCCGCGGCCTGCGTCACCAGGACCTTCGCGAGGGAGGAGCCCTGCAGCGAGGCGCTCCGGCACGGGTACCAGGCGGCCAGGCAGATGAACGCGTAGACGACCGCGAGCGGGAACGCCACCACCGCGGCCTCCAGCCATGGCGCCCCCGCAATGTAGAGCAGCCCTGCGAGCAGCGCCGCCAGCGGGACCCACGCAGCCAGGTAGGGGCCCAACCGTCCCCGGTAGGCGAGGATCGGGTGCATGGGTCAGTTCTTGACCTCGACGCCGCCCATGACCGCGGCGCCCCTGATCACGAGGACCTTCTTGCCGGGCTCCCCCGCGTGCACCGTCGTGTCCTCGAAGGCGGCCAGGATCGGCGTGCCCTGCACGACCACGGTCCAGTCATCCGGGACCCTGATCTCGATCCCGCCCCAGAGCGCGAAGGTGTCGAGGACGGCCGGGCCGGTGGCGATCGAGGCCTGTCGCAGGTCCAGCTCACAGCCGCCCATGACCGCCGTGAGGTCGCCTCCGCGGAAATCCTGCGACACGCACCTCCGTTTGACACCGCCCAGGAGCGCCAGCGCGGAGACCGTGGCGCTGCTGTCGCCGCCGCCTGCGCCTGACCCGGCCACCGGCACCGAGCCCTCCTCACCGGGGACTGCGGCACGAACGTGCCGCGGGATCCCGCGCCACGGCGCCCCGGCGATCGCACGCCAGATCATCATGGCCCCGAAAAGCACCAGCAGCACCGACCAGTAATCCCAGACGCGGTACTCGATCACGTCCAGGTTGGAGAGCAGGAACCATGCTCCCAGCACGATCAGGAAGACCCCGAAGCCCCGGCCGTGGGTGCCGCGCGGTTGGACGATCCGGCCGATCCCGACGGCGATCAGGATCACCGGCCAGTACTCCCAGAAGTCTCCGGCCCGAACGTACCTCAGCTTGTCGAGCGTGAACAGCACGCCTATGGCGATGACCACCAGGCCCATGACGATCCTGGCGCTGTTGCGGTGCCTGTACTCGTCCACCATCCCCACCTCCCGAGCTGGCCCCCTCCGGGCCGGCGCCGCTCACGCACACCATACGCCAGGCCGGAGCCGGAGTTCGCGGTTCTCCGGTCAACGGCGGTGCCTCACCGGTGAACAGCGGCAGATCGGTCCTTCCTGGGGCCGCTCCCCGAATCCCCCTTCTTCTTTTCTGGTGCACCGGCTCACAGCGCTTTGGTGTTTCTTGATCTGCGTGGCAGCGTTTTCATTTCCTCGGGGGTGACGACGCATTCTGTTTTGCCCCGCGGGCTTCGGAGAGATAGGCCACCCGCGGCACCGGCGGATCAAAAAGCCCCCTCCCGCAGCGCGAGACGAGGAGGGCAACCTCATCGCGCACCGGGTGGGTGGGGGTGATTCCGCCCGAAGGGTGGCGAAGCCATCGCGCTGGAGCGAGCGGGGTCCCCGACGCGCTGGCCGGCATGGGGAGACGGCGGCGGCGCTTCATGCGAACGCCGAGGGGCCCTGTGCCGGGCAGCGCTGTCGGGTCGCTCGCGCAGGCGTCACGAGTCCTGCCAACGGCAGGATGAGTGAGCGAAGCCACCCCCGGGCAAGAAAGCCCAACGCAGTTGAAAGAAGATTCCACTCCGAACCCGTGGACCAACGGGCGGAGAGAAAGAAAGGTTGGGGGCGGCGCCCCAGAGAGCCTCAGGTCCCTTCGCGCCAGCTGGCCAGGTAGCTCTCCTGCTCCGGCGTAAGGGTGTCGATGGCGAGGCCCATCGCGGCGAGCTTAAGCCGCGCGATCTCGCGATCGAGATCCTCCGGCAACCGGTAGACCTTCGCCTCGAGCCCGTCCGCGTGCTTGACGAGGTGCTCCGCAGCCAGCGCCTGGTTGGCGAACGACATGTCCATCACCGCCGCCGGATGCCCTTCAGCGGCCGCCAGGTTGACTAGGCGACCCTCCGCGAGCACGTAGACGGTCTTGCCGTCGCGCAGCCGATACCCCTGCACGTTGGGGCGCACGTCGAAGACATCCTCCGCGACCTTGCGCAACCCGGCGAGGTCGATCTCCACGTCGAAGTGCCCGGAGTTGGCCAGGATCGCCCCGTCCTTCATGAGCGCCACGTGCTCGGGGCAGATCACCCTGCAGTCCCCGGTGACGGTCACGAAGATGTCGCCGACCTTGGCGGCCTCGGCCATCGGCATCACCGAAAAGCCGTCCATCGCGGCCTCGAGGGCCTTGACCGCGTTGACCTCGCAGATGATCACCTTGGCGCCATGTCCGTGGGCCCGCGTTGAAACGCCACGCCCGCACCACCCGTAGCCGGCCACGACCACGGTGAGCCCGGAGAGCAGCACGTTGGTGGCGCGCAGGATGCCGTCCACGGTCGACTGCCCGGTGCCGTAGCGGTTGTCGAAGAGGTGCTTGGTCTCGGAGTCGTTGACCGCGATCACCGGGAAGCGCAGCACCCCGTCGCGCTCCATGGCGCGCAGCCGGATCACACCGGTCGTGGTTTCCTCGGTGGAGCCGAGCACGCCGGCGATCAGCTTGCGCCGGCCTTCCTCCCCAAGGTCGCGGGCAAAGGCCTGCACCTCGGCGTGTGCACTCTCCACCTCCCCGCGGGCGACGAAGAGCAGCGAGGAGACGAGATCCGCGCCGTCATCCATCGTGATCGTGGGTGACAACTCCAGGCAGGCGCGGATGTGCCGGTAGTAGCGCGTGTTGTCTTCGCCCTTGACCGAGAACACCGCCACCCCGTGCTCGGCCACCAGCGCGGCCGCCACGTCGTCCTGGGTGGAGAGCGGGTTGGAGGCGCACAGCCTCACCTCGGCACCCCCTGCCACCAGGGTCCGCACCAGGTTGGCGGTCTCGCTCGTCACGTGCAGGCACGCCGCGAGACGCTGGCCGGCGAGCGGCTTCTCCCTGGCGAAGCGGGCCCGAATCGAGGCCAGCACCGGCATGTGGCGGTCAGCCCAGGCGATCCGCCTCATCCCGTGCGAGGCGAGGTTGAGATCAAGGACATCGTGGGGCGGCAGGGCCATGCGTTCCTCCGGCGGCGCCCCGCGTCCCGCAGGGCTGCGCGCAGTGCCGATCGTACCGTGGCGGAGGCCCTGGCGCCAGCCCGCGGGCATCCAGGGGCGCGGCGGCAGAACACAACCGTCCGATCGAACGTAATACAAGGCGTGAACGAATCTGCGACCGTGATCCAGGCGCGCGGGGTGGTCAAGGACTTTCGCCACTGGCGGAAGCGACTGCGAGCCCTCGACGGCGTGGACCTCGAGGTCCGGGCCGGGGAGGTCTTCGGCCTGTTGGGCGCCAACGGCGCCGGAAAGACCACGCTGGTCAAGGTTCTTCTGGGCCTCTCGCGTCCGACCGAGGGCGAGGTGCGGGTACGGGGCCGCGACCCGCGTCACGCTCCCGCACGCGCCCGCATCGGCTATCTTCCCGAGGGACACCGCTTCCCCGGCTACCTGACCGGCGAGGCCTCGCTCCGGCTGTTCGGACGGCTGGCGGGCCTCCCCGAGATCGCCCTCGGCCGCCGCATCCCGGCGCTCCTCGAGTTGGTGGGGCTTTCCAACCGCGCCCGCGACCGCGTCGCACGGTATTCCAAGGGAATGACGCAGCGGCTCGGCCTCGCGTGCGCCCTGCTGGACGAGCCCGACGTGCTGCTCCTCGACGAGCCCACCGACGGGGTCGACCCGGTGGGCCGGCGACAGATCCGCGACATCCTGCTCCACGCGCGCTCGCGCGGGACCACGATCTTCATCAACTCGCACCTGCTGTCCGAGGTGGAACGTACCTGCGACAGAGTCGCAATACTGACCAGTGGACGCGTGATCCGCGAGGGCACGGTCGACGGGCTCACACGACCGACGCAGCGGTATCGCCTGCGGTTGGCGGCCGGCGAGCTCCCCCCTGAGGACAGGCTGCGGGCGACCGGGGCGGAGGTCGTCTGCAACAACGGCGCCCTCGAGGTCCAGGTGCCGGACGTGGAGACCCTGAACCGCCTCGTGGACGTGCTGCGGGCCGAGCGCCTGCTCATCGCCGAGATCTCTCCGATGCGGGCGGCCCTGGAGGACGTCTTCGTAGATGTCGTGGGAGGGGATGAGCACGGTCCGGGCAGCTCGCACCCGAAACCCGGGCTGGGAGGCGCGTCATGAAGACCTGGGCGCTCGTCGTGGACACCTGGCGCGAGGCCCTGGCCCGCTACACGCTCCTCGGCTTCCTGATCGTCTCCGCGCTCTTCATGCTCGTGCTCGCCTTCGCCCTCAACCTGGACATCGTGGACGGAAGCCTGGCGGCGGGAACGCTCTTCGGCAAGGCTCTGGAGATCCGCCACAGGACCCCGGCCATAGACACGGTCGTGGTCACCGGGGAGTCCATCTTCGCGGGCATGCTCTACGCGCTCGGCATATTCCTCGCGATCTTCGCCACCGGTTCGCAGGTGCCCAACCTGCAGCACCGGGGCACCGTGGACCTGTACCTGACCAGGCCCGTGACCCGCACCCACCTGCTGCTGGGCCGCTTCCTGGGGGCCGTCACGCTGGTCACCGCCAACCTGGTCTTCCTGTGCGGGGGGGTCTTCTTGATCATCTCTTCCAAGACCAAGGTCTGGAACCCGCGCTTCCTCGTCGCCTCCGGCCTGATCCTGGTCGTCTTCATGTCCTACCTTGGGTTCATGTACCTGATCGGGGTTCTCTCCTCCTCCACCCCCCTCTCGATCATGCTGCCCTATGCGCTCTACATGATCTCCGTGCCGCTCGCGGCGCACGACAACATCGCCGCCGCAATGGACTCGCGCCTGACGGCCAATCTCGTGCACGGCCTCTACTGGCTCCTGCCGAAGACGGCCGAGGTCGGTCGCGATCTGACTCGCTACGTGCTGGGCAAGGGCACTCCGACGCTGCTGCCGCTAGCCACGACCGCGGCCTTCGGCGTGGCCTGTCTGGCGGCAGCTGTGGTGATCTTCAACCGCAAGAACTTCTAGGAGGACGACCATGAAGAGATTCCTGTTGGCCTCGGCTTTCCTGGCGCTCGGCGCCACCCTGGAACCGGCCGCGCCCCCCACCGTGGGCGAGTTGCTCAACCTGGTGCCCGAGGGCGCGCAGACCGTCGTCGCGGTGGACAGCGCCGCGCTGCGCAGCCACCCAAAGGTGCAGGCGTGGCTGCTCCAGCAGCACTCGTGGACGGGTGCCGGCCAGGAGATACAGCAGTTCCTCGCCGACGCAGGCCTCGACCCGCTCCGCGACGTGGACGGCGTCGTGGTGGCGCTCCTCGGGGAGACGCACCCGACCAGGGGCCTGGTGCTCTGCGCCGGCCGGTACGACCCCGCCGCGCTGGGCGCCGCGCTCGTCAAGCGCGGCGCGACGGCGTTCACACTCGGAAAGGTTGCCGCCTACCGGCTGCCCGACTCCGGGCATCGCGGCCATGCGGACGGCGTGCTCGCCATCCCGTCGAGCGAGCTGATGATCGCCGGTGAGGAGGCGAGCGTGGCTGCAGCCCTGGTGCCACCGCATGCTGTCATCCCTCTGGTTGCCAACGAGATAGCTTCCGGCCACATCGACGTCCGCGCCCCGTTCTGGGTGGTCGCGACGGTGCCGGCTCAGGCCCGCGCCAAAGCACAGGAGGCCGAGGGGCACATGGAGGGCGAGGGCACCGAACCGATGCGCGGCATCGTGCTGGCTTCCGGGGCGGTCGAGCGCATTGCGATGCAGGCCTTCCTCGACGACTCCCTGAAGGTGTCCGCGGTGGCGGTCGCGGACACCGTCGAGAACGCGCAGCTGATCCGCGACGCCGTGAAGGGGGCCCTGGCCGCCGCCCGCCTGGCCGCTCAGCAGAAAAAACCGGAGCTCGTCAACGTGCTTCGTGACGTCGAGGTCGGCGTGAGTGGCAACGAAGTCTCCGTCGCAGCGACCATTCCACTGGCGCTGCTGGAGAAGCTGGCCGCCGAGCACAAGGCGACCGGCACGGAGCGTCACGGGCACCGCATCTAGTCGCACTGCGCGCCACCCTGGAAAAGGGCGGGGCGAAGGTTTGGCCCCGCCGTTTTCTTGTGGTGCCATCCTGAATGTGTCGCACGTCACGTGGCGACGAGCCAAGGGACAATAGCCACAGTCCTGCAATCGAGGTATTATTTGAGAACGTGGCGCGTCATGGTCGAACCCCATATGAAGGACCAGAGCGGTAGCTGTCGCGGTTGCGCTGCCGGCGTCGTCGCCCCGCCTCCTCGCCGCGGGCATGGCGGAGCGGCGGCATGACCACGCCGGCCGCCAGGGGCCTGCCCGTCCTCCTCGTCGAGGAGAACCTGCAGCTTCGCAAGGTCCTCGTGGAGGCGCTGCAGGGCCGAGGTCACGTCCTCACCATCTGCGAGGACACCGAGACCGCGTGGGAAGCGTACCGCCGGGACCACCATCCACTGGTCGTGCTGGGAGTGCAGGACCGGAAGGACGATGCTCTCGTGCTCGGCCAGCGCATCCGTTCCGTCCCGGAAGGCAGCCTGAGCGTCCTCATTTACATGGTCGATCACCGTCGCACGCAGCCCCTTCAGCCGCTCCTGGAGCTCGCTGACGACTTCTTGACAAGGCCCCTCGAACCCTACCTCATCCAGATCAGGTTGCTGGTCGCCGAGCGCCTGGCTACCGAGCGCACCCAGCGCAGCGCCGCCGAGGCCGAGCGGGCAGACCTCCAGGAGAGCCTGCAGAGCCTTCAGGCGGCCGCCGCGGGCGAGGCTCCGCACGCTCCACGGGAGGACATCAGCGCGGCGTCGGAATCTCAGCCGTCCTCCGGCATCCGGGGGCGCGTGCGGCGCTTCTTCGGTGGCAAGCGAGAGGCGGGCGACGCCGCCGATAACGGTGCAGCCTTACAAGCCGGCTCGGCCAACGGCTCGGGCATGGCACCGTTCGCGCAGGTCCTGCCCGAGCTCGCCAGGACGGCCCAGCCGCAGTTCGGCGAGGCCCCGGAGGCCTTGGAACTGCCCGTGAGCGACGGGTGGTGGGATTGGGACCTGGGCGCCAACACGGTCACCTTCAGCCCGCAGTGGAAGGCAATGCTGGGGTACCGCCCCGAGGACGTCGGGAACACACCGGAGGAATGGTTCAAGCGGGTGCACCCCGACGAGCGCGACCAGCTTAAGGCCGCCATCGCGGCGCACCTGGAGGGCCGCACCCCGCACCTCGAGAACCAGCACCGCATCGAGAAGCGCGACGGGTCCTACGCGTCCATGCTCAGCCGCGGTCTCGCCTTCCGCGACCCTGCCGGGAGGCCGGTCCGCGTGACGGGCTCCCACACCGACATCACCGAGCTGCGGGGGTATGACCCGCTCACCGGTCTGCCGAACCGAGGCAACCTGATGGAGCGCCTCGGCCGGGCGCTCGAGAAAGCGCGGAGAGGCAACGGTGGCGTGTCCGCCGTTCTCTTCCTCGACCTCGACCGCTTCAAGAACATCAACTACAGCCTCGGTCACCGCGTCGGCGACCAGATGCTCAAGGCCGTCTCCACCCGCCTGCGCTCGTGCCTGCGCGGTCAGGACTCACCCGAGCGCCGCGGCACGACGATCGCCCACGTCGGCGGCGACGAGTTCGCGGTCCTGCTCGAGGGGATCCGCGAGCCCAACGACGCCGTGCGGGTGGCCAAGCGCATCCAGGACGAGCTGCAGGCGCCCTTCGATCTCGAGGGCCACGAGGTGTTCACCAGCACGAGCATCGGCATCGCCGTGAGCTCGCCCGACTACGAACGCCCCGAGGACCTCCTCCGCGATGCCGACACCGCGATGTCCCGCGCCAAGGCTCTCGGCAAGGGCAGCTACGTGGTGTTCGACTCCGGCATGCACGCACGCGCGGTTTCCCTGCTCAAGCTCGAGACCGAGCTGCGGCGGGCGGTGCAGCGCGAGGAGTTCCGGGTCCACTACCAGCCGATCGTCGAGCTGGAGAGCGGCAAGATCTCCGGGTTCGAGGCGCTCGTACGCTGGCAACATCCCGACGGCGAGCTGTTGATGCCGAAGGACTTCCTGACGGTCGCCGAGGAGACCGGGCTGATCATCTCGATCGACCGCCAGGTGGCGCGCGAGGTGTGCAAGCAGCTGCGCACGTGGACCGCACAGTTCCGCAGGAGCTCGCCGCTGACCGTCGCCATCAACGTGTCAGGCGTGCAGTTCCTGCGCCCCGACATGATCGTCGAGATCGACCGCACGCTGCGCAACTACGGGGTGTACGGGCGCAGCCTCAAGCTCGAGATCACCGAGAGCGTCATCATGGAGCATGCCCGCTATGCCGCCGACATGCTCCAGCAGCTCAAGGCGCTCGACATCAAGCTCTCGATCGACGACTTCGGCACGGGCTACTCGTCGCTCTCGTACCTGCGGCGCTTCGAGATCGACACCCTCAAGGTGGACAGTTCGTTCGTCAGCCGCATGGACACCGACGATGAAAGCTGGGAGATCATCCGCACCATCGTCACGCTCGGCATCAACCTCGGCAAGGACGTGGTTGCCGAAGGAATCGAGCGCGGCAAGCAGCGCGAGCTGCTGCTGGCGCTGCGCTGCAAGTACGGGCAGGGCTTCTTCTTCTCCAGGCCCGTCGACGCCGACGCGGCCACCGCGATGCTCGTCGCCGACGCGCGCGGCGAGACCCTCCTCAAGTCCTGACGAGGGCGCCCGCCCAACAACTCACCAGCGTGGCTCGACGTGAGGGCGTCACTACAGGGACTCGCTCGCCCGAGTAGGTCGCCGCCTTCGCCCTGCAGCAAGAATCCAAC
>CAVWFZ010000003.1:0-262500 GCA_963754345.1 Thermoanaerobaculaceae bacterium
CCAGGGGGAGATCCACTTCGAGCGCGGGTCGCGGTCCTCGGCGGCCTCGCGCGGTTCGGCTTGGTCGGGGGGCGCCCATGGCTCCGGCTTCGCCTTTGTCTTGGCGTCGATCGCGTCGAGCTCCCGGTGGGCGATCTCGCGGATGTCCTTGCGCAGCCCCTGCGCCGCGATCTCCTCGGTGAACTTCCGCCGCCCGTCCACCAGGTCAGCGACGTACGCCTCGATCTGCTCGTCGGAGTAGAAGTTGTGCGCGTCGTACTGGGCAAGGTCGGCGCCCTCGGCCTTCACCACGTACTCGGTGCCCAGGCGCCCTTTGATGTACTCGTTGGTCCCCCGCAGGTCGCCCCGTTGCAGCGCCGCCATCAGGTCAATGGGCACGCGGGTGACCTTGCGCACCAGCTTCTTTTTGCCGGTTTCTTTGTTGACCTCGATGATCTCGCCCATCCCGCCGGTGTTGTACTGGGCAAAGTGCACCTTGCCCGGGTAGCGGGCCACGAGGTCGGTGACAATGTCGTAGAACGCGTTCACCTTGCGGCCCTGCGCGCCGATGATGAAGTCGTCCATCCCCACGATGCGCACCGACTCGCCAGCCTTGGCCGGGACGGTTGCAAACGAGTGCGTGGACTCCCCCCATAGGTAGGCCATCACGCCCTGCTCGGGGGTGAGGCGCTGGGCGAACGGCATGATCGTGGCGCGGCGGGTGATGAAGGCGAAGACGATGCCGTCCACCTCTTCGAGGGAGGCGGTGTTGATCGAGTCGGCGCAGATGGAGACCATCTTGCGCCCGCGCTTGACCTTGAGCTCTCTCCTGTCCAGCACGCCGCGTCCGTTTTCCCCCAGGCGTTCGTCCAGGAAGTCGATCTCGCCCTTGGCGTTGACCATGACGTTCTCGAGCAGCGCCGAGGAGTGGACGAGGGCGTTGTACATCGCCTCCTGGAGCTTCACGTCCACGTCGGTCTTGACGTAGAACCCCAGCTCGGTCCCGTAGGACGAGCCGTCGCGGCGGAGGAAGACGATGTCGTCCTGGGAGACCCACGTCCCCTCGCCCTGCTCGACGTCGAGCCCGAGCTGATGGCAAGACCAGGTGGACTTGCCGGTCGCGGTGAGGCCGAACATGAACACGGCGTACGTCTTGAGCTTGCCGGTCTTGGCATCGCGGGCGCGCACCAGCTTGGTGCCGGCGTGCAGGCCCAGCATGCCGCACCCGTCGGCGCGGAACATCCCCTGCCGCAGGAACCCCTTCTTGCACTCGCCGGTGTAGTCGGTGCCGAGGGCGATGTTGATGTCGTGCTCGGGGATCGTGAGGATCTGCATCCGCAGCTGGTGCTCCTGCGGCACGTCGATCATGATGAACTCGGGGCCCGGCCGCGACTTCTTGACGTCTCCCATCGTCATCGCCCACTCGTAGGCGAGGCGGTAGTTCTTCTTATCGGCGACGCACACGTAGAGGTTACAGACCGGGTTGAACTCCTTGTTGTCGCCCATCTGCCGGCGCACGTGCACGAACGGCATCGTGCCCAAGAGCTGCAGCACCTTATGGAGCTGTTCGGGGGCCTTCTCGACGATGCCGAGCTGCTCGGGGGAAGCCTTTGGAAGCACGATCTCGGGTCCGTTGCCGAGGTAGACGGTCTTGGCGGCCATGCGCGAGGAGATCGCGGAGAACCAGAGCGGTGAGCCGTTGGCGGTGGTCACCGCGGTCTCGAGGGCCTTCCGGCGTAGGGCGCGCATGGAGATGTGCTCGATGTTCGGGCCGTCGAGGGCGCCGCGCAGATTCTCGGTGAAACGGCGGTAGACGTCGGGATCGTAGGGACCGGAAGGCATAGACACCTCGTCGGGCGTAGCACGCCCGCGACGAGGATAGCCGCTTGTGACTCGAAAGGGCAAGCCGCTCGCTGGCGGATCGGCACCTCGCCAATGCGGTGGCCTGGCTCAACGACCCCGAGGTCACGGAGTGGACGCTGATCGGCGATTTCCCGATCGCACGCCTGGCGGAAGCCGAGTACTTCCAGCGTACCGAGCGGGCCGAGCTGTTCGGCGGAGGTTCCGAGGTGATCCTCGCGGTCGAGACGCTGGAGGGGGAACACGTCGGCTTCGCGGGGCTCCACCGCATCGACTGGCGCCAGGGGTACGCCGTCACGGGCCTGCTCATCGGCCGCAAGGAGAGGTGAGGCCAGGGTCTCGTGACCGACGCGGTGCGCGTGCGCACGCGCTACGCGTTCGAGGTCCTCGACCTGCGGCTGCTCCTCTCCGAGGTGCTCGACGGCAACGCCGCCTCGGCGCGCATGCTGGGGTGTGCCGGGTACCGCCGGATCGGCCGCATCCCCCGCCGGTACTTCAAGCGCGGCGCCTATCGTGATGCGTTGCTCTTCGCCCTTGAGCGAAGCTGAGCTCGCACGGAGCTGCAACCGCCGGAGAACCCGTTGCGGTCGCCGTTGTTGAGCCGTCAGGTGAGCCGTGCGAAGCGGCGGTCGAAGCGCGGGAAGTCGATTCCGAGCGCGGCGGCGGTGAGCACTCCGAACGCTGCCGCGGGCCAGATCACTGCCCAGTGGGGTGCCGGGATCGGCGCCGATGGTCCAGCGACCGCGGTCGTGGCGGCTCCCGCGATGACCGTGGCCATGGCAATCCACTGATACAGGCGCAGCCCCGCGACGACCGGTGTCTGCGGCTCGCCGCGATAGGCTTCTTCCACGAACCTCCCCACGCCTGTGAGCACAAGGTAAAGTCCGACGATGAGCGGCGTTGCCGCGTGGAGCAGCCACAGTCTCGCCATGCACAGGGCGATGACGGCATTCCACAGGATCGAGTAGAGCGGCGTCGGGTGAATCGGGACCCCGGTCAGGTTGGCGAGCCGTGTGACCCGGGACCGTGGGTGCGAGTAGCGGATCCCGACGCCTTCGGGCGCCGGCGAGCCGTGGCAGCACCCCTGGACGAGGCAGCGAATCCGGCCCGCGGCCTGGATCCAAGGGCCGGCCACTGCGAAGGCAGCCAGGGTCTCCCACACTCCCACCCCAAACGCCGGCGCCGCGAGCGAGCCCAGGACAACGCCGAGGACGCCGCCATAGAAACCGTAGGGCCGCAACAGCCGGGGCGAGCCCTCGATGAACTGCGCCCAGAGCGCCGCCGACACGAGGGCAATCGTCGCGACCACCAGGATCGCGTCCGCATGTCCCGGACCGATCAACACCCCGACGATGCATAGGCCGACGAACGTCCCCGCACCCGCCCAGGCCCCGTGGTTGATCAGGCGGACGGAGCCGAAATCCCACTCGTGCCAGGATCCTGCAACTTTCTCGGCAAGCGCGCGGAGACCCTCCCACAGGGCATCGACCCGGAGCAAGACGAAGCCGAGGACCAGGCCCGCGACGACGTCGGCGAGCGCATGCATTCCGGTGGTCAGGCAACTCGCCGTCACCGCGAGCGCCCACACCCAGCACACCCGCCGCAGCCTGGGCCTGCTTGCCGCCAGGAGGGAGGCGGCGAAGACCGCCCAGATCACGTGGAAGGAGGGGAACGCCCCAGCCGCCGAGTCGAGGCGGCGCTCGAGGAGCAGCAGCTGCCCCATTTCCCCGTGCGGGGTAAACGCCCTCGGCGGCGCAACGAGGGGAACCGCGAGGTAGAGAAGCGTGACGATGCCCGTGGCCGCCCATCCCCGGACGGCGAAGCGACGGAGATCACCCCGTCGCGTGGCCGCCAGCGGTGCGAGCACAACCACGACGTATGTGCTCGCGTACAGGATTTCTGTCCACTCCCAGACCGGCCAGCCCAGTTCGAATCGGGCGTACGCAGACACTGCATCCGGCGGTAGGCCGAGGGCCAGCACCGCCTCGTACAGGAGCAGCCATGGCAGGAGAACCAGGACCACGATTGACATCCGGTCGGCGACGGTTGGAGCGGCCGTCCCTTCACATGGGAGGTGCAGCCAGGGAGGACACACCGCGGTCCCGAAGCGTTCGCGCAGCGCAAGACGTTCGTGGCCAAGGACGAACGCCGTGCATGCCAGGACGACCACGGGCGTGACGAGCCAGAGGCCGCTCGGCGATCCTGCGGCGATCGAGACCCCTGCGCACGCCAGGGCGAACCCGGTGTAGATGGGGTGTCCGAAAACCGAATAGATACCCGTCGCGACGAAACGAGCGGGTGGATAAGGGCTCATGGGCAACCCGTTTCCGTGGCGCGCGAGGGCCCATGTTGCCGCGGCCATCAGAAGCAGACCCGCCGCCGCAACCATTCCACCGCCGGCGACGCTCGCAATCGGCGGAAGAGGAACGTTGCGGCCGGCCACGCGGGCCCAGAGCCACAGCGAGGCCGGCAGCACCAACACGAAGAGAGTGGCGTAGGCCAGCTTCGCGATCGAGCGGGAGAGAGCGGAGTCCGTCATGAGCGAGTACCCCCTCCCAATGCCACGGTCTCGTGAATCGCCCAGCCTGCGACGGGCGGCGACGCCCCGCGCTGCAGGACCGCACGGCTCAGCCACTTTCGCTCGAAGGTGCGGAGGATCGAGACGGGAAGCAGTCTCGTGAGCACAGTCCCACGGCCAAGCGCCGTGGACCCGAGGGACCCCTCTCGCAGCACGCAGCGCCGGTCGAGTCGCAGATCGAGCCCACGTCCCTTCACGCGTCCGTCGTCGACCGTTGCCGGGGCGGTCTCGGCGCCGTCGACGAAAACCCACGTGGCGTCGTGCTCGCCCTGCCACTGGATCCAGACGAGCGCGCCTCCGTCCGCCATGAAATGACCCCAGCGCAGGCGGTCGAACGGAAGCTGCCACGGTGGGATCGTGATCTCCAGGGATTCTGCATACCCCCAGCCGGAAACAGGCCGGTGGCTGCCCGGCTGGACGCGTACCCTGGACAGCGGCTGCATGCAGTTCCACGCCACGGCCCCCCCGTGGCGCTCGAAGAGCGTCCGCGAGACCGGCGGCGCGGCCGCATGCCAGGTCCCAGCGACTGCGAGCGGGCGGTGAACCCAGCTCACGGTCGAGCCTGCAGTAAAAGGCGGCGCGCTGCGCCGGAGGGACGTTCGGGTCTGGACCTGGCCGCTGGCGTCCCGGAGCAACGTACTGGCGTAGCTGACAGCTGCTCCCCGGTACGAGAGCCGCGCACTGTAGCCGATGAAGGCGGTGCCGTCCTCGTCGACGCAGTCGAGGTACCACTTGGTCAGTGCGAAGCGGTGCGCGGCGGCAGCCTGCCGCGCCTGCGGAGGGGGGGTGGGTGACATCTCTGAGTCCGGCGTGTCCGGGCCTCGCGTGTGCGTTTCGATTTTGCCCTCGACGGCAGCGAGACGCAACCGACACCGACCTGGAGAAGAAGACCGAGACTGGAGATCCAGCTCGTGCTAGGTCGCAAAAGGCATGCCGACAGAGATCGTGCTCTCCCGTTTGAACAGCATCGTGCGGTT
Organism: Thermoanaerobaculaceae bacterium; assembly: GCA_963754345.1. Classification (GTDB taxonomy): domain Bacteria; phylum Acidobacteriota; class Thermoanaerobaculia; order Thermoanaerobaculales; family Thermoanaerobaculaceae; genus RBG-13-68-16. The sequence continues at coordinate 5,395 of CAVWFZ010000003.1, forward strand.
GGTCCAATCGAGGCCGACGACGGTGCCGGTGGGCATGAAGGAGTCCTCGCCGACCTCACGGGTGAGCAGCCTTATGACCCCGCCGTGGGTGAAAAGCAGGTGGCGCCCGGACGGCAGTTCCGCCAGGAAGCCGGCCACGCGCTCGCGCACCTCCTCGAGCGTCTCGCCGCCGGGAGGGTGGAAGCCGTCGAACTCGACGAGGGCCTTCTTGTAGACGGGGTCCAGGGTCTCCCAGCGCACGCCCTCCAGCTCGCCGAAATTGATCTCACGCAGCCTGGGATCGACAACCGGCGTCCCCCAGGCGACGGCAGCCGTCTGAACCGCCCTCTGGAGGTCCGAGCACCACACGCCGGCAAAGGCTCCACCCGCCAGCACCGGGCGCACCGCCTCGGCCTGCGCCACGCCGCGCTCGGTGAGCGGGATGTCGACCCAGCCGGCGAGGATGCCGTCGCGGCTGTAAGTCGTCTCGCCGTGGCGCACCAGCCAGAGCTCGAGGGTGTCCACCGCACCTCCGGCCGCGCAGTATACCGAGTTCGCGCGGCTCAGATTTCGGGTCGGGCGAGGAGTCCGCAGGCGACGAGGTGGTCGATCTCGGCCCGGATCGTGGCGCGATCCTGCTTGCCAAGGGGGGACAGGGGAGGGCGCGGGTCGCCGCCGGCGAGACCGCGCAGGTCCATTGCCGCCTTGACCCCGGCCACGCCGTGGCCGCCCAGGATGAGCCGGGTCGGGGCGACGAGCTCCTTCTGGAGGGCAAGCGCCTCGGCCGCACGTCCCTCCACGTGGTGGCGGTAGAGGCGCACGAACAGCTCCGGGAAGGCGTCGCCGGCCGCCAGGATCGCGCCGACCGCGCCGCAGGTGAAAGCCGGCAGAACGGAGAGGGCCGAGCCGGACAACACCTGGAACGTGGCCGGCACCCGGGCGAGGACTTCGAGCAGCCAGGGCAGATCGCCCGCGCTGTCCTTGAGGCCGATCACGTTCGGGTGGGAGGCGAGCGTGGCGACCGCCGCCGGCGGGATCACCACCGATGTGTACACCGGCACGTTGTAGAGCAGGATCGGTACCGGTGAGGCGTCGGCGACGGCGGTGAAGTGCCGCACCAGTGCGTCGGTGCTCATCCGCGAGCGGAAGAAGAACGGGGGGATCACGAGGAGGACATCGGCACCCGCGTCGGCCGCCCTGCGGGCGAGCCGGATGGTGGCGCCGGTGCTCTCGACCCCGACGCCCGCCATCATCGTCCTGCTCGTCGGGATCGCCTTGCGCGCCGCCGCCAGCACGGTGAGCTTCTCGTCCTCGTCGAGGAGCGCCGCCTCTCCGGTGGATCCCAGAACCAGGTACCCGGCGAGGCCGTGTGCCTCGTAGCGGGCGATGTTGTCGGCCAGCCTGGCCGGCGCCACGGCGCCGCCGTCGAACGGCGTGGTGAGAGGGAGCAACACACCGGACAGTTTCATCGTGGACCTCCTTACAGGACCATGGTCTCGTGGATCAGCTCGCCGCGGGCGAAACGCCCGATGGCGAGCGGCTCGATGTCGACGCTCTCGCTGCGCCCATGGACGATAAGCTCGGCGATGGCGCGGCCGGCCGCCGGGGCATGCATGACGCCGTGACCGGAGAAGCCGTTGGCGAGGTAGAAGCCGGGCTGGCCCGTTACGGGTCCGAGGACGGCGTGGTGGTCGGGCGTCACCTCGTAGAGCCCCGCCCAGCTCCGCCGCAGGTCGAGACCGGCGGCGGCCACCGCCGGAAAGCGCGACTCCAGCGGCCCGGCGATCCGCTCCGGGAAATCGGGGTCGAACTCGGTGTTGAAGCCCGCCGGCTCGTCGGGGTTGGAGTAGGCGATCAGCGCGCGGTCCCCCTCGCGGCGGATCAGCACCCCGCTGTCGGCGTCGATCGTCATGGGGATGACGGGCGGCAGGGAGGGGCATGGGCCGCTCACGATGAGGTGGCGGCGGACCGGCTCGACGGGGAGGTCGACGCCGAGCATGGATGCCACCCGGCGCGCATGCGGCCCCGCCGCATTGACGACCACCGGAGCGATGAAGCTCCCCGCCGTCGTGGACACCTGCAGGTCGCCGGCGGAATCGCGCGTCAGCCTGGTGACCTCGGCGCCGTAGCGGAAGCGGACGCCCGTCCGGGAGGCCTCACGCACGAAGAAGTTCGTCAGACCGCCGGGATCGATGAAGCCGTCGCGGGGGCCGAAGGTGCCCCCGACGATCGGACCTTCCACGTATGGGGCCCTGGCCCGGACCTCGCTGGCGTCGAGGAGTTCGACGCTCGCCCCGCGTGAGCGCTGAAACTCGGCGGCCGCCGCCATGGCGCCCAGGCGTGCCGGGTCGCCGGTGAGGAAGAGGTAGCCGGCCTTGCGGTAGAGCGGCGGATCACCGATCTCGGCGGCCAGGCCGTCGAGGATCTCCATGGAGAAGAGGGACATCCGGAGGTTCACTTCGGTGGTGAACTGGGCACGGATGCCGCCGTTGGCCTTTGAGGTGGAACCGCTCCCGGGCAGACGCTCCTTCTCGACCACGCACACGTCCCCCTGTCCGAGCCGGGCGAGGTGGAAGGCGACGCTGCACCCGATGACTCCGGCACCGATGATCACCACCTCGTGGCTCTCGGCCAAGAGACCGCCTCCCCGCAGGGACTATAGCGGCGCGGTGTAGGCCCCTCAAGCTCGTTTGGTGTCCCACGGGTGCGCGGCCGGTTTTTTCTCTCACTGCGTGACGCTTTTGTTTTGCCGCTGCCGCGGGTGGCGCACGTTTCTCTCTTGCCACTTCGTGTCTTTTCTTGTCTTGCCCCGCGGGCTGCGAGCGCTATCTCTTTCTTTCAGCTGCGTTGCATCTTTTTGTTTGCCCGGGGGTGGCTTCGCACCTTTTCTTGCCCCGCGGGCTGGGAGCAGTCGCTCGGGCTGCGCATCGAGCGCAGCCCTCCGACCCGCCTTCGCGTACGACCGAGCTGGCACAGACCGGCGTGCGGACCCTCGCTGTTCCTCGCCCTCGCATGAAGCGCTCGGTCGAGTCCAGCGTTTCCACCCGCCGGTCTGGCCGCTCGGTTCCCGCACGCTCCGGCGGAATGGCTCCTATCGCCCGCTGGGCGGATTGGGCCACCACCCTCCCGTCTGCGATGGACAGGGACAGAGTGTTTCGCCAACCGGCCACGGCGGCCCGGCCACAAGAGCTTCCTCCCACTGCGGGAGTGGGGTTGAATTCGCCCCTCGGGCGCGGCGGCCATGCCTCCGGAGGCCGCGGGGTCCCCAGCGGGCGGCTCGGGACGGGGTGTCGGTGACGCGGTTTTATGCGTACACCGAGGGGCCCCGGTCCGGGACGCGCTGCTGGGTCGCGGCCGGAGGAGTCTTGGGCCGCAGCGCGTGGGGACGCGCAAGGCCCAAGGGCCGCTGACCCGAGGGGCAAAGATTAGGCTTGTACCTTCCAAGAACTTGCGTTAAGGTTACCGCGTTCGCCCGGCCGGGCGCTGGAGGAAGCCATGGCGTTGCTCCCCTGGATCGTCGGCGCCGTCGTTCTCGTCGTCGTCCTGCTGTTCTTCGGTCTGTGGGCCTTCAACTACCGTAAGGTCGGCCCCAACCAGGTGCTGGTCATCTCCGGCCGCACCTCCACCGTCACAGACTTAGACGGCCGGGAGCGCGCGGTGGGGTACCGCCTGCAGGTGGGCGGCGGCACGTTCGTGATGCCGTTCGTCGAGACCGTGGACACGCTGCCCCTCGACGTGTTCTCGATCTCGGTGCGGTGCCCCGAGGTGCTCACCGCCAAGGGCGTCATCATCTCCGCCGAGGCGTTCGGTCAGGTGAAGGCGGCGAGCGAAGAGCCGCTGCTGCACCGTGCCGTGGAGAACTTCCTGTCCAAGGGCTCGTCCGGCATCACCTCGGTGGCGCAGGAGGTGCTGGAAGGGCACATGCGCGCCGCTCTCGGGATGATGGCGGTGGAGGAGATCTACACCGAGCGCGACCAGTTCGCCGAGCGCGTCCGCAAGACCGCCGGCGAGGACTTCGCCCGCCTCGGCCTCGAGCTCCTTTCGTTCTCCCTCAAGGACATCACGGACTCCCAGGGCTACCTTCAGTCCCTGGGTGCCCGCCGCATCGCCGAGGTCAAGCTCGATGCCGCCCTTGCGCAGGCCGAGACCGAGCGTGACGCCGCCATCCAGGCTTCCGAGTATCGCAAGCAGGGCGACATCGCGCGCCTCGCCGCCGAAGCGGAGCTCGCCAAGGCGACGCGCGACTTCGAGATGCAGCGCGCCGACTTCCAGGCCGCGGTCAACGTGAAGCGGGCAAAGGCCGACATCGCGTACGACCTCGAGCGCGCCAAGCTCTCCGAGGAGCTGAAGAGGCAGGAGTACGCGGTGCGCCTCACCGAGAAGCAGCTCGCGGCCCAGGTGGAGGAGCAGGAGATCGCCCGCCGCGAGAAGGAGCTGGAGGCGACGGTCAAGCGCCCGGCGGAGGCGATGCACTACCAGGCCAAGCTGGAGGCCGAGACCGACGCGTACCAGAAGGAGCTCGAGGCCAAGGGTAAGGCCGCCGGCATCAGGCTCTCCGGCAACGCGGAGGCCGAGGCGGTCAGCGCGCGCGGCAAGGCCGAGGCCGACGCCATGCGGCAGAAGGCGGTGGCGTGGAAGGAGTACACCGACGCCGCGCTCGCCGAGATGGTGATCAAACAGCTCCCCGAGCTGGCGAGGGCCGTCTGCGAGCCGCTCTCCAAGGTGGACAAGATCGTCATCGTGGGGGACGTCGACGGCGTGCCCAAGCTGACCGGCCAAGTGGCGAGCGTCTTGGCCCAGCTGCCGGTCGTGGTGGAGTCGCTCACCGGTTTGAAGCTGGACGATCTCCTCAAGCGCGGGAAGAAGGGTGAGGTCGAGAAGTGAGGGCGGTTTCGCCGCGAAAGGTGAGGTGAGACCGCAATGCTCTCAGAACGCGTCAACCGCATCGCCCTGTCCCCCACGTTGCGAATCAACGCCCGAGCGACGCAGATGCGCGCCCAGGGCATCGACGTGGTGGACTTCTCGGTCGGCGAGCCCGACTTCCCCACTCCCGAAACCGTCAAGCGCGCGGCGAAGGCGGCGATCGACGCCAACTTCACGAAGTACACGGCCAATGACGGCATCCCCGAGCTGAAGCAGGCGATCTGCGAGAAGCTCGAGCGCGAGAACTCCCTCCGCTACTCGCCCGACGAGGTGATCGTCTCGGTGGGCGCCAAGAACTCGCTGTTCAACGTCGCGATGTCGCTCTACGAGGAGGGCGACGATGTCCTCATCCCTGCCCCGTACTGGGTCTCCTACCCCGACCAGGTGAAGCTCGCCAAGGCCAACCCGGTGGTCGTGCCGACGCGGGAGGAGGAGGGTTTCCGGCTGCGGGCCAGCGACCTGGCCGCGGCCATTACCCCCAACACCAAGGCGCTCATCCTCAACTACCCCTGCAACCCGACCGGCGCGACATACACGCGCGAACAGCTCGAGGAGATCGCCGAGGTCTGTGTGCGCGAGCAGATCTGGGTTGTCTCGGACGAAATCTACGAGAAGCTGCTCTACGACGGGCAGCGCTACACCTCGATCGCCTCCCTTAACGAGAAGATCAAGAAGCTCACGATCGTCATCAACGGTTTCTCGAAGGCGTTCTCCATGACCGGGTGGCGCCTGGGCTACGCCGCGGGGCCGCGCGAGATCATCGCCGCGTGCTCCAAGGTCCAGTCGCACAACACCTCCAACGCCACCTCGTTCGTGCAGAAGGCCGCGGTGGTGGCGCTGCGCGAGTGCAGCATGGAGGTCGAGCGCATGCGCCAGGAGTTCGAGCGGAGGCGCAACGCGATCGTCTACCGGTTGCGGTCGTTGCCGAACGTCTCCTGCTTCTCGCCCTCGGGCGCGTTCTACGTCATGCCCAACGTGACGCGCTACCTGGACAAGGAGTTCGGCGGCGCGCCCATCCGCAATACGTACGGCCTCTCCTACTACCTGTTGAAGGAGGCCAAGGTGGCAGTCGTGCCGGGCGAGGCGTTCGGCACGGACGCACATGTCCGCATCTCGTTCGCGACGTCCATGGACCGGATCGAGGAGGGGTGCCGGCGCATCCGCGAGGCGCTCGCGCGCCTTGAGGAGCCGCGCCGCCTGCGGCCGCGGGCCCTCAACAACGTGGCCACGAAGGTGGCCGCCTACGCCGAGACCCGCCCGATCATCGGCCTGGAGAGCCGCAACACGCTCTTGGAGGAGGCGAGCTCGCGCCTCTCGCCCGACGCCTACTTCGAGTGGAACGCGGCGGTGGCGGGCATCGTGGTGCAGCTGCGCACCAACTCGCCGCACCTCGCGGACTTCTACCAGGAGAACTTCTACCCGGCCCCGCTCGAGGGGGACCTCGAGCCCCACGCCGTCGTGTACGCGGTCAAGGACGTACCCGGCCGCGAGCCGTCGGGTCTGGTGAGCCTGGAGACCTCGACGGCCTTCACCTTCAACACCGCGTTCTACGGCCAGGTGCGCTCGCTCACCTTGCAGCTCGCCGCCGAGGCGGCCGCCCGCACCTCGGGTGCGCTGCTGGCCCACTGCGCCGCCCTGGACGTCGAGGGCAAGGGGGTGCTGGTATTCGGCGGGCCGGGATCGGGCCGCACCGGCTTGCTCGCAGCCGCCATGCGAGAGGAGGGGGTTCGGCTGGTCAGCAACGACACCGTGCTGGTGCGCCTGGCCACCTCGGAGCCGGTGGCGGACCTCGTCGAGCGCAAGCTCTACCTCAAGGCCAAGTGGGTGGGAAAGTTCCCCGAGATCGGGAAGCTCCTCGAGCGGTCGAAGCTCGAGAACATGGTCGTCTCGCGCGACGGCTGCACCGTGGACCACCCCAACGACGAGTGTCCGCTCGACCGCGGGGCCGCCGCGTGCATCGAGGCCTCGAAGAACGGTCGCCTCATGCTGGATCCGTACTGGCTGGGCGGCGCCACGCGCCACGTCCGTCGAACGATCCCTCGCCTCGTCGTGCTGCTCGCCAAGGATCCGGTTCTGCCGCTGGTGCAGGAGCTGCAGTCCCGCGAGGCGGCCCGTGTGCTGGCCGCGGGCCAGCTCCCGGGTAGTACGGGCAAACCGTTCCCGTTCATGAACCCTCACCTCGCGACCCCGGACTCCTCCCGCACCGACCTGCTGCGCGCCCAGCACGAACGCCTGCTCACCGCCACCAGGGTCGTGATGCTCAACATGGCCGTCGGTTCTCCGGACGCCGCCGCCAGGCGGCTCCTGGAACTGGCGCGATAGTCGGGAAAGGTCGCTGGCACCTGCGGTGGGTGGGGCGGCCGGGATCTCGTGTCGGCGCGGCGACCCCAGCGTTTCGTGGTCCTGATGCCGGGGCGCGTCTCGCGCCCTACGGTTACTTCGCGGCCTGCCTGGCCTTCTCCAGCTCGAGCAGCTTCGCGTGCTCCAGCTCGGCCTTGCGGAGGTTCTCGAAGAGCTGGCTGACGGTCGCGTCGAGGGGCTGCAGCAGGGCGGCCGCGTAGTAGTCGTGGGCCCTTCTCTCGGAGTCGAGCGCGATCGCAAACGCGGCGGCGAGTGACAGGGAGGAGTCGGCCTTCGCGTCGTAGGGCGCCTCGACGCCCCACACGGCCCGGTTCGCAAGGTTTGGCCTGGCGTTCGCGTACAGGGCCTGCCGGCGTTCGGCGATCTGGTCGCGGTGGAGCTTCTCGCGGCCGGCCATCTTGCGGAAGAACTCCGCCACCTCGCGGCTGCGTGCGGCTTCCATGAGCGCCGCGAAGTGCTCGTACTGCTCCTCTGCCTCCTCCTCGGCGAAGATCGCGAGGTCCAGCACGTCGTGCGGCTGCAGCTTCGAGAAGTCCATGTCGAGGCCCATGCGTTCCTCCGGATGTCGCGGGGACGGGGCGCGCAGGCGCCCCGCCGTTGCGACGACACTCTGCAATGACAGGTAAGCTCCTGTCAACCGATCCGGGTGCGAGGTGGCCGGGCTGCGGGAGGCCGTTGAGCCTTGGCGGGGCCCTCCGGCGTCAGCGAGGCGTGGTCTTGGTAAGTGGTCTGAGTCCGCCGGAGAAGACCTTCTCCTCCTTGCTGCCGGTTTCGGTCCCCGAGGTGAGGAACGCACCCGCGAGCTGGCCGTCCTTGGTCACCTCGACCGGGATGCAGATCTCGTCGCGGGTGATCTTCTCGGCCGCGACCAGGGGCCCGTCGAGCCCCGCCTCGATGACGTACTTCGTCTGCAGCATCAACCCCTGCGGCTGCTTGCCGGGGTTCGGGTAGATGTGGCCCTCCTTGAGGGTGGCATCCCCGACCTTGCCCGTCACGCTCCCGTTCTCGCTGATCGTGAGGGAGAGGGCAAGCTCCTTCGCGGTGCACCAGTTCACCGCGACCTCGGCCTTGCCCTCCCAGTGCCCGACCATCGAGGAGGGGGGCGCGACCGGAGCCTTCCTGCAGGCCCCAAGCGTCGCGGCCAGACCCAGGACGAGCAAGGTCACCAGCGTTTTGCGGCTCATCGTCGAGTCCCTCCTTCGGAAACTCCCGCCGCCGGCCAGCGGCGGCTGTCTAGAGTGCGACTCAATACAAGCACAGACATGATGGTTCTGCTCTCAATATGATCCGGAACTTCCAAACATACAAGCCTCCCGGACGGGCAGCAGCGTCGCCGCGTCCTCCCGGGCGCGGCGGGTCGGCCTGCGCGGGTTTGCGCGCACGCCTGCACCTGATACGTTGGTCACGTGTCCGGGTCTTCCGGGTGCCTCGGGAGGTACTCATGAGGCGGGGTCCGCTGGCGGTTGCGGTCTTGATCGTCGTGCTCGCGGTTGGGCTTGCCACGGTGTGGATTGGTGGGGGGACGGTGGCGCGGTCGATGGCGAAGCTCGTGTTCCGCGGCGCGCAGACGGCGCTTGGGCAGCAAGTCGGGCAGAGAATGCCCGATTTCGAGCTCGTGGACCTCGAGGGCCGCACCTGGCGCCTCGCCGACCTGAAGGGGAAGACCGCGTTCGTCAACGTGTGGGCGACCTGGTGCCCGCCGTGCCGCAGGGAGCTGCCCCACCTCCAGAAGCTCTACGACATGGTGAAGGATCGGCCCGACGTCGTGCTGCTCACGATGAACGTGGACGAGAAGCGCGGGGAGGTCCAGCCGTTCATGACGAAAAACGGCTACACGTTTCCGGTGACGTTCGCGTACGACTACGTGCGCAAGACGCTCGCCACCAGCAGTATCCCGCGCAACTGGGTCATCGACACGGGCGGTGTCTGGCGGTTCGACGAGGTCGGCTACCGGGAGGGTGACGGCGATTGGGTCGCCAACGCCGAGCGCATGATCGAGCAGGCCCGCGCCGTCCAGGCGGCGATCCGCTAGCAGGACGCGCCGGGGGGCTTGTAGGATAGTCGGCACCGTGACTCTCGATGATGCTTTGCTCAAGCGCTGGCCTCTCGTCCTCGTCCTGGCGTTATCGGCGTCCCTGGCGTTCGGCATCTTCGGCCGGAATCTCTGGAAACCGGACGAGCCTCGCGAGGCGGCCATCGCCGGCCGCATGGCGCGCCCCGGCGGCGACCTGGTGGTGCCACACCTGGGAGAGCAACCGTTCTGCGAGAAGCCGCCGCTCTACTACTGGGTGGCGACCGGCTCGGTCCGCCTCCTCGGCCCGGGGCCGGTGGCGGTGCGGGTGCCGAACCTCCTGTACGCCCTCGCCGGCGCGCTGCTGGTCGGCCTTCTGGCCCAGGCCGCAGCGGGAAGGGTGGCGGCGCTGGCGGCCGGAGCGCTCATGGGCACCTTCTACCTCGCCTGGCGCGTCGAGGTCTGGATCGCCACCGATGCGCTGTTGATGGCCACCGTTGCCGGCGCGCTCCTCGGGTGCTACCGGGGGCTGACGGCCGCTCGGGGCTGGCCCAAGCTGGGCTGGTACACGCTCATGCACGTCTTCCTGGCGGTCGGCTTCCTCACAAAGAACGTCGTGGCCTGGATGGTTCCGGCCCTTGGCCTGGTGGTGTTCGTGGCCTGGGAGCGTCGCTGGCGGGAGCTTCTCGCCTGGGAGCTATACGCGGGCCTGACGGTCCAGCTCGCGGCGGTCCTCCCCTGGGTCCTGGCGGTTGCGGCGCGGCCCGACGGTGCCACCTACCTGCGGATTTTCTTCGTGGACAACCTCGTCGGACGCTTCACGCGGCTGGAAGGCGTCGGCTACACCGAAGGCCACCGGGGGTGGCTGGGGGAGTACTTGGTCGAGCTGCCGGTCTACCTGCTGCCGTGGACGTTCCTGATCGTCGCGGCGGTGGCCGAGGCATGGAGAGCAAGCCGCAAAGCGCGTGTCGGCGACCAGGCGGCCGCGGGGGAACGGCCAGCCTGGCGGTATGCGATCGCCTCCGTGGTGCCCGCCTTGCTGCTGCTGTCCGCGTCCACCACCAAGCGCGACATCTATGCCGCCGTGCTGATGCCGGGGTTCGCGCTGCTGGGCGGGCTGTGGATCTCTTCGGCGCTGCGGGCGCCCCGGCGTCTCGACCTGGGCATGGTGCGAGCCACCGGCGCCCTGCTGGCGGCGTCCGCCCTGCTGCTCCCGCCGAGCGCCTTCGTCGAGTCGGTGCGGGTGGGGGCGCCGGCCTCTGCCGCCGCGGTCGTGCTCGCGGCGGCGGCGTGGCTCGCGTCGCTCGCACTGGCGACGCGGCTCTGGAGTGCGATCCGAGGCGGCCGGCTCAGCGCTGCCCTGCTGGCTGCGGCTGCGTGTTGGGTCCTGACGATGCTGGCCTTCTCCGCGCTGTTCTGCCCGATGCTCAACCGCTCCCAGGACCTTGCCCCGGTGGCGGGAGCCGCGCGGGATGTGGCGGCCGAGCACCCGCTCGCGATCTGGGACGCGGACGAAACGATAATCGCCGTGCTGGACTTCTACGCCGGGTTGACCCCGCCCTGCATCTCCGGCGGCGAAGAGCTGCGCCGCCGGCTGGCTGCGGCCGCGGACCTCCACGTGCTGACGGAGGTGACCACCGGCGCGGGCAAGGAGCGGCGCCTCGACGACCTGCAGCGAGGCTTCGGCCTTGAGGTCGAGAGCCGCATCGATCTGCCGAACCCCGGCGGCCGCAGCTACGCCATCCTGAAACGAAAGACGGGGTGACGCTAGGAGCCTGTCCCTAGTAAACGACGAAAGCGAGAATTCCGAGGGCGCCGGATGGCAAGGAAGCCGAGCGAAAAGCCCGGAGGCGTAGCCAGAGCTACGTTGAGGACTTTTCGCGACGGCTGACACAGCCAGCCGGATGCCATCGGGATTCGCAGCCGGAGTATTAATCGGACAGGCTCCTAGAACCCGAGGCGGCGACGGAGCGGGCGGGTGCTGTCCTTGAGCGCGCGCCCGGCGGAGCGCAGCCGCGTGCGAAGGCGGTGGTAGCCGACCACCTTCGAAGGCACTAGGTTGCGGGCGCGGCAGTAGCCGGCGAGCAGCAAACCGTCGTCGCGCAGCCGCAGCTGCGCGAGGTTGGCGAGCCCGGCGCGCACGCCGACCCTGCCGAAGCTGATGCGGTTGATGTCCACGAGCTGGAAGGAGACACCGCCGGGTGCGCAGGAATTGGGCACGAGCAGCACGTTGCCCGAGGTGAGGTCGCGGTGCCTTGCGCCCAGCTCGTGGAGCCGGCCGACGAAGGCGCCCAGCTCCTCGAGCAGGACCTCTCGACCCGACGCATCGGGGCGCTTCAGCTCGCGGGCCTCCCGGAACCCCGAGACCAGCGCGCAGCAGTAGAAGGACGCCAGCAGGCTCGCACCGCGCCGCAGCTCCACGGCCGCCAGTGGGTCCGGCGTGCCGATGCCGAGCGCCACCAGGCGGGTTGCGTGGTCGAAGGCGCGCACCGCCTTGCTGGTGCGCAGGCGGTACACGAGCCGGCGGCCGCCACTCACGGGGAAGCGCTTGACCGCCACCTCCCCGCCCCCGACCCGGCACCGGAAGATGAGGTTGCGGCCGTGGTGGATGACTGCGGCGGACGGCACCCGGGCGGCGATCGCCTCGAGCTCCGAGCAGAAAGCCCGGTGGACGGGGTCGTCCCACCCGTTGGCGAGACGCACGATCTCGGGGCGGAGCGTACCGGCCTGCACGGCGGTTATCTTACGGCAACGCCCGAGGCTGCACTCTCGTGGACCCGAGATCGTCGGTCGGCCGCATGGGCGGCCTCGATGGCGGCCTCCTCGGCGGCGGCGACACGCGCGCCGGTCGGTATGTCCACCCGGGCGAGCATCACGATCCCGAGCACGAAAAAGGCCGAGACCGAGAGGAGACTGGCGCGCGGGTTGTGGGTGAGCTGCCCGACGACGCCGTACAGCAGAGGCCCGAGGATTCCGGCGAACTTCTCGGAGAGGCCGTACAGCCCGAAGAACTCGCCCGACTTCGCGGCCGGCGACAGCTCGGCGTAAATCGCTCGGCTGAGCGCCTGGGTGCCGCCCTGCACCGTGCCCACCAGCCACCCGATCATGAGGAACTCGGCCTGCGTGGAGAGGAAGAAGCCCCAGACCGGGATGACCGTATAGATCGCCAGCCCCAGGATCACGGCGCGCTTGGCGTCCAGCCGGGACGCCAGGCCGGAGAGGAGGCGACGACCCACCAGGACGGAGAGAAGCGCCCCAACGAGCTGGTCGCCCAGGGTCAGCGCAAGTGCCCGGCCGACACTGATGGCGCCGTGGGCCCGGGCATATGCGCCGAGGAGCGGCAGGGTGGCGCCGCTCCAGATCAGCATGGCAACGAATGCGCCGCGCCACCTGGCGTGCGGGTCCGGGATGCGGCCATACAGCAGGGCGTAGGGAAACGCGACCGCCTGGGTCATCAGGAGCGTCCCGACGAGCACGGCGGTGTCGAGGCCGAGCGCGGCCCCGTAGGCCGTGGCGAGCAGGACGATCGCGCCCACGCCCTCCATGTAGAACCAGAACGCGAGCAGCATCTTGAAAAGCTCGCGGTAGCGCCGGATGTCGCGGAGGGTGCGGGCGAGGCGCCGGAACGCGTCGTGGAGAGGGTTCCCCGTGCCGCCGTGGGCGAGCGGCACCGCGGGCGGTTCCGCGACCCGCCGTGCCAGCGGCACCGTGAATGCAATCCACCACGCGCCCACCGTCAGGAAAGCGATGCGAACGGCAAGGCCCCTGTCGATGCCGAGCCGTGCTGCAAGCATAAACAACGCGGTGTTGATGGCGAGGAGCAGCCCGCCGCCGATGTAGCCCATGGCGTATCCGAGGCTGGAGGCGCGCGGCACGTCCTCGGGGCGCGCCACGTGGGGGAGCAGGCTGCTGTTGAGGCCGAGCGCCAGGTTGAACGCCACCTGGGTGGCGAAGTAGAGCACCAGGGCGAGCAGCCACCGGCCGGGCGTGAGGGCGAACATCGCGGAGGCAAGCGCGGCCCCCCCCACGGTGATAACGATGAGCAGGCGCTTGCGGCGGCCCGTGATGTCGGCGTATGTCCCGACGACAGGGGCCAGGACCGCCGCCACGAAGAGGGCGAGCGAGACCGTGATGGCGAAGACGTTCGAGGCGGTGTCACGGGCGAGGGCGCTCGCGCCCGCGGCTCCGCCGGCGGCCACGAAGACGGGTGCGGCGATGGCAATAAAGTGAGGCGGGAAGAACGTGGTGGCTGTGGTGGTGAGGTAGCCGTGGTTGGCCCAGTCGTACAGCGACCACGCCAGGATGCTGCGCCGGTAAGCACGCTGCGAGCCGTGTTCGTTCACGCGGGTGGATGCTAGCGCATCTGTGCCGGTGCTCTGTCCCAGGCAACCTTGGAGGGTCGAGGGCGTAGGATCGGGAGGTGCGCGCGCGGAGTACCCTCGATCAGGAACGGGGAAGGAGGACGGGATGAGGACGTTTCGTGGAACGCTTGCGGTCGTCGGGGCTGTCGTGTGTCTGGCGGTCATGGCGCCCTCGGCCACCCTTGCTGCCGGTGCGGGGCAGGCGAAGCCCGGGCCCGCGACCACCGTGAACGAGGCGAACACGGCGCGGTTCGATCCCGTGGCGGCGACCGGGGCGTACCTTGCCAGGCTCTCGCCCGAGCAGAGGGCGCGCTCGGACGCGTACTTCGAGGGCGGGTACTGGCTGAAGGGGTGGGGGTTCCTGGTCGGTGCCGGCGTGGCGATCCTGCTGCTCGCGACGCGCCTGTCGGCCCAGATGCGCGACCTGGCGGCCCGCGTCACCCGGGTGAGGAGCCTGCAGACGGCCCTCTACTGGGTGCAGTACCTCTTTGCCACGGCGATCCTCTCGTTCCCGCTCACGGTCTACGAGGGGTTCTTCCGCGAGCACTCCTACGGTCTCGCCACGCAGACGTTCGGGTCCTGGCTGGGGGACCAGGCCAAGGGGTTGGCCATCGGGGCGATCCTCGGCGGCCTGGGTTTGATGGCGATCTACGCGGTCATCCGCCGGACACCACGCACCTGGTGGCTCTGGGGCGCCGCCGTGAGCCTGGTCTTCATGGTGGTCGGCATGGTGATCGCCCCCGTCTTCATCGAGCCGGTGTTCAACAGGTATTCCTCGCTCACCGACGAAAGGGTGAAGGGCCCGATCCTGCGGCTGGCGCGCGCCAACGGCATCCCGGCCAGCGACGTCTTCGTGTTTGACGCCTCGCGCCAGACCACCCGGGTGTCGGCCAACGTCGCGGGCTTTCTCGGCACCGAGCGCATCGCCCTCAACGACAACCTGCTCAAGCGCTGCACGCTGCCGGAGATCGAAACGGTGATGGCCCACGAGATGGGCCACTACGTGCTCAACCACGTCTACAAGGGCCTGCTGCAGTTCGGCCTGCTGATTGTGGCAGGGTTCGCGTTCGTACGCTGGACATTCGACGGTGTCGTGCGTCGATGGGGTGCGCGATGGGGAATAGGCGGGATAGGTGACGTGGCCGGCCTGCCTCTGCTCGTGCTGCTGCTGTCCATCTTCTTCTTCGTGCTGACGCCGGTGACCAACACGATGATCCGCACGCAGGAGGCCGAGGCGGACATCTTCGGGCTCAATGCGGCCCGCCAGCCGGACGGCGAGGCCGAGGTGGCACTCAAGCTGGGCGAGTACCGGAAGCTGAAGCCGGGTCCGCTCGAGGAGTTCGTGTTTTTCGACCACCCGAGCGGCTATGACCGCATCCTGATGGCGATGCGATGGAAGGCGGAGAACCTCCGGTGACGTTGGCCTGAGGGGAATCGGGGCGATGGAGCGGGCGCGGGCAGCGGCGATCCTGGAGGGGTTCTTCGCGGTTGTGGTCTGGGGGGCCTCGTTCATCGCCACCAAGGTGGCCCTGGCGGATGTCTCCCCGGTCACCGTGGTCTGGCTGCGGTTCGCGATGGGGGTCGTGGTGCTCGGGGTGGCGGTCGCGGCACGCGGCCAGTTCGCCTGGGTTGCGCCCAGGGAGCTTGCGACCTTCGCGCTTCTCGGCCTCATCGGCATCACATTCCACCAGTGGTTGCAGTCCAACGCTCTCGTGACCTCGCAGGCCAGCACCAGCGGGTGGATCATCGCCACCACCCCGATCTTCATGGCGGTGCTCGGGCGCCTGGTGCTGGGCGAGAGGCTCTCCTGGCCCCGCGTCTCCGGCATCGCCCTGGCGGCCGTCGGCGTCCTGCTCGTCGTTTCGAAGGATGACCCGGCGACGCTCCTGGCCGGCTCCTTCGGCGCCCCCGGGGATGTGCTGATTCTGCTCTCCGCCCCCAACTGGGCGGTTTTTTCTGTGCTCTCGCGCGGCGCCCTCAGAAGGCACCCCGCGACCCGCATGATGTTCTACGTGATGGCTCTGGGGTGGCTCTTCACCTCGGTGCTCCTGTGTGCCGGGCCGGGGCTCTCGGAGATCGCGAGGATCACTCCTCGCGGCTGGGCGGCCCTCGCGTTCCTCGGGGTCGCATGCTCGGGCTTGGCCTACATCGCCTGGTACGACGCGCTCCAGCACATGCCGGCCTCACAGGTCGGCGCCCTCCTCTACCTCGAGCCGCTGGTCGCGATGACGGTGGCGGCAATCGTGCTCGGAGAGCCGATCCTGCTCGCCACGGTGGCGGGCGGGACCGTGATCCTGGCGGGCGTGTGGCTGGTGAACCGCACACCTGGAACGGACGCCCCCGCGCCGGAGGTCGTCGGCACCCACGCCGGCGAGGAGTAGCAGGCGCCGCCCGGGCCGCCGGGTGCTCATAATTGCGGCGCCTGCCGCGTCGGTGGGCGAGGTCACGCCGGGGGGATGAGCGCGACGCGGTTCCTGCCGGCCTGCTTGGCGTGGTAGAGCGCTCGGTCGGCGGCGGCAACCAGGTCGCCCGGCATGTTTCCGTAGATCGGGATCATCGCGGAGACGCCAGCGGAGAGCGTGACCACCGGAGCGACCCCCGAGTAGGCGTGGGGGATTGCGAGCAGTTCCACCTCGAGCCGGATGTTCTCCGCCAGCTCGCGCGCGTGGGTGGCGTCGCTCCCGGGCAACATGACCGCAAACTCCTCCCCGCCGTAGCGCGCGACCATCTCGCCAGCCCGCTGCACCAGGTGCTGCAACACTGCGGCGACGTTCCTGAGGCAAGCATCCCCGGTGACGTGCCCGTACCCGTCGTTATATGGCTTGAAGTGGTCGATGTCGAGCATCAGCAAGGCCAGTGGGAGCCCGGTGCGGGCGCACCGCCGCCACTCGGCGTCGAGCACGCGGTCGAACTGGCGGCGGTTGGCCACCTCGGTGAGGCTGTCCACCGAGGAGAGCAGCTCCAGCCGTTGGTTCGCCTCCTCGAGCTGGCGGGTGCGCTCGCCAAGCAGCGCGTTGGCCTCTTCAAGCTGCTTGGTGCGTTCGGCGACGAGCTGGGACAACTCGGTGCGGCGTGCCGCAGTCCGGCGGATGCGAAGCCGATGACCGCCAAGCCCGACGAGCAGGACCGCAATGCCGCACACCCCGAAGAACCAGGTGGTCTGGTAGAAGCGCGGCTCGATCGAAAAGGGGAAAGCCGCCACGTTCGTGTTCCAGGGACCGTCGTTGCGGCTTGCGGCGACCTCGAAGGTGTAGCGGCCTGGGGGCAGCTTCGCGTAGTAGGCGATGCGGCGAGAGCCCGCGTACACCCAGGTGCTGTCGAACCCAACGAGCCGGAAGCGAAAGCTCACCCCCCTGGGGTTGAGCAGGCTGACCGTGTTGTAGTGGAACTCGAGGTGTCCGCTTCCGGATGGAAGCTGCATGCCACTGCGAATCTCCCGTGCCACGTTGTCCACGACGAGTTCCTGGATCGTAACCGGAGGGGGGTCCTGCACGAGGTTGAGCCGCTCAGGGTCCACAACGGCCACGCCCTTGAGTGTTCGGAACCAGAGGCGCCCGTCCTGCGTCCTCCAGCTCGAAGGTTGCGAACCTTCGGTGCACTCCGTGGTCCTCATCCCGTCGGCCTTGCCGAACACGAGAGGTGTGACGGCGCTCCTGCGCCCGGCGGCTATCTCGTCGAGCTGTTCCTTGCTGACACGGAAGGTCCGTTTCAGGCTGCTCATCCAAAGGTGGCCGCGGGAGTCCTCGAGGATGGCGAGGATGACATCGTCGGGCAGGCCCGCGTCGGCGGTGAAGGAACGCGGGGCGCCGTCCTTGAGACGGTTGAATCCCCCGCCGTGGGTGCCTATCCACAGCGCGCCTGTGCGGTCCTCCAACATGGCCCGCACGGTGTCGTCGGGGAGGCCGCTGGCGGTGGTGTGGGTGGCGAAGGTGCCGTCCTTGAAACGGCTCAGACCGCCGCCGTACGTCCCGATCCACAGCGAACCGTCATGCCCCTCGCACAGGGCAAGCACGTAGTTGTGCCCGAGGCCCATGGTCCGGTTGCCCTTGAGGACCGCGAAATCGACCCCGTTGAAGCGCGCCACCCCGCGCTGGGTCCCGAGCCAGAGGTGTCCGTCGCGGCTCTGAACGATGGCGTTGACGGTGTTCTGCGGCAGGCTGTCCCCGACCTGCCAGATATCGTGGCCGTACTGGGTGAGGGTTCGCGAGGGTTTCAGGGCGGCCGCCGTGCCAGCGGCGAGCGCGAGGAACACGGTCAGTACGGTCGCCAGAAAGCGGTCTGGACGGGCGCTTGCGCGGGCCCCGTGCACAATTCCTCCTCGCTGGCGCCTGCCAGAGCCCCAGACCCTCAGGTGTCCTCCGGTCGTCATCATAGTGCAGCCGAAACTCCGGTCGCACCGTTTTTCGTTCACCACGAACCCCGAATTCTCCACGCCCGACAAGAAGGGGACATCATAGATACTGCGTCTGTCTCTCATGGGGTGCCGGTTTGGGGTCGTTGGCCGGGTAGTGGACTCCGCGCTGGGGGTTGGGGTACTGTTTCAAACACAGTGTTTTGGAAGCGGGGTGCCCGGTAGGGAAATGGAAGCTGTGCCACACCCAACGGCTCGAGAAGACGCTCCCGGAGGATGGCTTGGCCGCCTGACACGGCAGGCGGCGGCGGACCGCCTCCCATCGGCGGCGTTCGGGGTTGCCCCCCTGAGCCGAAGGGTGCAGGCGCTGCTCTGGCTCCTGCTCGTGGTGTTCGCCTTTCACGGGGTCTTTGGTCGCTCCCTTTGGGGCGCGAACGACGCCCGCGAGGGCGGCATGATCTGGGACATGTACCGTCACGGCACCTGGGTCACGCCGACCATCAACGGCAAGCCGTTCCTTGAAAAGCCGCCTCTCCTGCACTGGACTGCGCTGGTCTTCTGTCATCTTGCCGGTGGTGTGAGCGAGGGTCTGGTTCGCCTCCCGGCCGCACTCTACGGCTTCGGGACCGTGGTCCTCGTCTACCTCTTCGTGGCGGGGTCAGGCACTTCCCGTGAGTCCCGTGCTCCGATCGGCCAGCGCCAGCTCGCCGCGTGGGCGGCTGTCTTTATGTGCGCAACTGCGATCGAGTTCCAGGAGTACTCGCGGATCGTGCTCACCGACATCGCCCTGACCTTCATGGTGACCCTCTCGCTCTTTCTCTTCTGGCGCGCCTACCAGCGCCCCGGTTCCAGCCGCTGGTTGGCGTTCATCCTGGCCGCGGCGGGCACGTTCTACGCCAAGGGGCTCATCGGTCCCGCGCTCGTCTGGTCCGCGGTCGGTGTCTTCCTGCTCTGGAGGCGGCGCTTTCGGCTGCTAGCCGGCCTGGCGGCCTCCTACGTTCCGGCGTTTCTCGTGCTCGTGCTGCCGTGGGTCTTTGCCCTCTATAGGTTCGCCGGCGCAGCTGCGGTGAGATTCGCATTCTGGGACAACCAGGTCGGGCGTTTCTTTCGCTTCGGGGACACCTCCCTGCCGACTGACCCATTCTTCATCAACAAGGAACCGCTGTATTACTACCTGCTGAACCTGCCGCTCTACCTGGCGCCTTGGACGCTCCTGCTGGTACCGACGTTCGTGGCGTGGTGGCGGCGCTCGTCGCCGTTCCGCGCGCCCTTCCACGTCTACGTCACAAGCGCGGTTGCCGGCATGCTCGTGCTTCTGCACGCCTCGTCCGCGAAGGTCGCCAACTACTCTTTGCCCGTCTATCCGTTCCTCTTCATGATGGTCGGGATCTGGCTCGCCGACATGGCGCTGCGGTCGCGCCCCACCGCGCTCGAGCGTTTGCTCACAGGGCTCACAGCCTGGGTCGTGGCGTTTCTCGGCGGGGGCGGTGCGGTTCTGTACCTGGCGATGACCTTCCTGCGGCCCGAGCTGCTTCGCGCCGGCTGGACCGCCCCGACGCTTGCCGGCCTGGTGCTCGGCGTGCTGATCCTCGTGTTCGTCGTGGCCGCGGGCGGGGCGCTGTGCGCACTTGCACGCTCGGGTGCACGGCCCCTGGTCGTGGGTCTGGCGCCGGCGACCTACGCCGTCGTCGCCATGGGTCTCGTGCAGCTCGCGACGCCTCCCATCGAGCACGCCCGCTCGGTCAAGCCGATCGCCTCCCTGGCAGCCGAGCATGCCAGCCGCGGGCGTGTCCTCGCTCTTGAAGGCGGCGAGGAGCGCGACGTTGGCGCCTTCACCTTCTACCTCGACCGGAGACTGCCGCTCCTTGCGCACGGAGCCGATGTGACGTCCTTCCTGGCCGACCCGGAGCCGCGGGCCGTGATCGCGCGTGCATCGAGGCTGCCCGAGCTGAGGCCTTTGCTCACCGGCCTTGAGCACGAAGAGCTCGTCGCCGGCCTTCCCGGTACGGTGAGCGGCTCCTTCGTGCTGCTGGTCAACCGTCCGGGGGAGGAACTCGCCGGGACGTCCGGGTCGGGCGCGGCAACTGGCCCGGCGCTGACCGCACGCAACGGTTTCAGGCGGGGTCTTACGGTGCGGATGGGTGGGGGGACGAGGAGAGGCGTGCGGATCGGGCGCTAGCGGGAGGCCGGCTCCGGCGCCGGGCCGACGCTCACTTTCGAGCGGAGGCCTGCATCGCGATGGTGGCTTCGAGGGCCTGGCGGTCCTCGGGGTTGATGCGCAGGAACTCGACACCCACCTCGACCTCGCCGGAGGCCCTTTCGTTCTCCCAGACCACCCGTCCCTGCGCCTTGATCACGCGGCCGGGGAGGGAGATGAGAAGCTCCACCGCCGTGCCTGCTCCAAGGTGCTCTTGATGCGCGAACATGCACCCGCCGCTGCTGACCGAGCGGGCCGTGGCGAGGACATCCGGACCCTCGTCGCCGACCTTGCGCACGAGCACGGCGTTCTCTGCCGGGACTCGTGGAAAGCGGCGGAAGGCCCGCGGTTGCTCAACCATCACCTCACCCCACTCACTGTCGCCTGAAGGCCAATCTACCAGTCGGCTGGCAGCGATTCAAGCGATACAAGGCAAAAGTCCCTGCTCCTCCTTCCCGGACCGGCCGTTGCGCATGAATCTGCCTTGTGAGTGGCACCCTTTCTCAACTGGTACAATGCCGGCCTCGAGCCCGGAACGGGCCGGAAAGCAGGTGCCAAACCGATGGCGACTCCCGCAACCGAGAAGTTCCCCCGGGTCTTCTGGACCGCCAACGTCACCGAGCTGTTCGAGCGCGCGGCCTACTACTCGATGGCCAGCTTCGTGGTCATCTACCTCGGCCAGCTCGGGTTCGGCGCCTACTGGCCGTCCAACCTCAACAGCGTCCTGTGGACGCTGGTCTACTTCCTGCCGATTCTCTCCGGGACCATCGCCGACCAGGTAGGTTTCCGCAAGTCGTTGCTGGTGGCGTTCGTGCTGCTCGCCGCCGGCTACTTCCTGATGGGCTTCCCGGTCTGGTTCGCGGGCGGCGAGCTCGCGCCCATCGTGGCCAAGGAGTTCACGGCCAGGCCGGGACTCGTCGCCATCATCGTGGTGGCGATCCTACTCATCGGCATGGGGGGCTCGGTGATCAAGCCGTGCATCTCCGGCACCGTGCAGAAGACGTCCGGCACCCTGGCCACCCTTGGGTTTGCGATCTTTTACATGGTCATCAACATCGGTTCGCTTTTCGGGCGCGGCACCGCGTTCGTGGTCCGCACCCGGTCGAGCGTCGTGCTCGTCCTGCTCGTCGTCGGGGTCTGCGCGACGGCGGCGGCCGCGCTCATCCTGCTGGCCCGCTGGAGCGCCGCCAACCGGGAGCGCAAGGGGAACATCGCCGCAACCACGGTTGGCTCCCTCTTCGTCGTCGTCGTCGCCGTGCTGCTGATCTCCTGGGTCCTGCGGCTCCCCAGCGGCCAGCCGGCGGGCGGCTCGGACTCGAGCCTGTCGTACATCTTCGCGGTCGCGACCGCGGCCTCGGCGGTCGCGTTTTTCGTCGTCCTGTTCTTTTACCGGGACCACGAGACGACGGCTGCGGCAGCTCCGGCGGCCAAGCCCAAGCGTTCCGTGGGGCGGATCCTGCTCGACATGGTCCTGGTTCTGAAGAGCGGGCGGTTCACCTTGTTTCTGCTGGTCATCAGCGGCTTCTTCTTCCTCTACAACCAGGTCTACAACGTGCTGCCGCTCTACGTGAAGCGGGTCGTGGAGCTGAGCCCTGCGATGGACCTCTACACCGCCGCCAACCCGCTGGTCATCGTCTGCTTCCAGCTCCTCATCACGAGCAGATTCGGCAGGATGCGGCCCATTCGCTCGATGATCATCGGCAGCATCGGCATCTCGCTCTCGATGGCGGTCAACCTCGTCCCGGTGTTCGCCTCCGGCGGGGTGCGGGCGCTCGCCGCCAACTGGCTTCCGATCGGATCGGTGTTCGTGATCATGACGGTGGCGCTGATCGCGTTCTCGGAGCTGTTCACCTCGCCGCGCATGTACGAGTACATCGGCGCGCTGGCGCCCAAGGGGCAGGAAGGTCTCTTCCTCGGGTACGCCAACCTGCCGCTCGCCATCGGCTCGCTCTTCGGCGGACCGGTGGGTGCGTTCATCTTCAACGACATCATGGCCAGAGGCGCGACCAAACGCCCCGACGGGCTGCTTGACCTCGACCCCACCCAGAACGCCCTCGGCTGGGTTGTCCTCATGGCGATCGGCCTCGCCTCCGCGCTCTCCATGTGGCTGTTCAACCGCTGGCTCGAGAAACAGAAGCCGTAGAGTGCGTTTCGTCCCCGCCTGGGACGGCATCAGTGGCGGGCGCGCGCTGCGGGGCGGGCCGTCACGGTGATCGGCGGCAGGCGGCGATCGCGCCCTCGCCTGCCTCGCGGAAGGCGCGCGAGACGCCACCCACCCCGAGCTTGACCCCGCCGAAGATCCGCGACACCAGGAGGCCGCCCTCGAGGTCCTCACGTCGGAGAAGCTCCAGCAACACCCGGCCCGGGTGGCCCACCTCGCCGTCGTCCTTCGACCTCTCGACCAGGGCGCCCGCCGCGTCCCGGCAGCGCAGCACCCAGCAGTGGTGGTTGGCCCTGCGCAGCTCGCCCCTCCGGCGCTTCACGACGGCGGACACGTCCTCCTCGGAAGCCGCAGGGAAGAGCAGCGCGTGGAAGCGCGAGCGCTCCACGGTGAGCTTAAACTCGGCCGCCCCTGCGACCTTCACGGCGCCTCCACCGGGGTGATACGGGCGAGCGCACCCCTCATCAACCCCATTTTAGCCCGGACCATTCACGAAGGTGCCTACTGCGAGCGCGGATCTGGCCGCCCTGGCAGGCGTACTCGGGGCTCCGCCGCGCGAGCGCGGGGGACCGGGGGGCTGAGGCGCCGGGGCTGGACGGAGCGCCGCCGGGCCCCCTGCGACAGAAGCTCGCCCACCATGACAGCCACCTCCGCGCTCTCGCTACGGCCCCTCATGAACGGTCCGGGCCAACCGGTTTCGGCTTTCCGCCCTGCGGTGTCCAAAGGGCAGGAGCAAACGGATGGGTTGAAGGGAGGCCGCCATGTTCGACACCACCCTGATCGCGTCGCACCCCAGGCGGGACGTGAAGGGGAAGCTGGCAACGCTGCCGGTGGCGCTCACGATCCATCTCCTCGCCTTCGGCTTCGTGCTGGTCGGCCAGCTGTGGGCGGTGGATGGGGTACCGGAGCCGGCCGTCGTGGTGAGCTTCGTGGACCTCCGCCCGCCGATGCCGCCCCCAGCAGCCCGGTCGAAGGGGGGAGGCGCCGGCACCCCCACGATCTCGCCTCCCGTGACCTCACCGATGCAGCCGGTCGAGCTCCCATCGGAACCCGCGAAACCTGGACCGGCCGACGCCGGAGGCGCTCCCAACGGTGTGCCCGGCGGCGTCCCGGACGGGAGCCCGGACGGCGTACCGGGAGGCCTGCCCCGCGAGCCCGACCGGCCGCAGGCGGAGCCGGAGCCGGTATACCGCCTTGACCTCACGATGAGCCCGCCGATCCTCGTTGAACGAATCAACCCGGTCTACCCCGAGATCGCGCGCAAGCTGCACCGGGAGGGCGTCGTGATCCTCGAGGCGATCATCGACAAGGCCGGGAACGTGGTGGACGTGCGGGTGCTCAAGGACCCCGGCTTCGGCCTGAGCGAAGCGGTTCTGGCGGCCGTCCAGGCCTGGAGGTACCGGCCCGCCACCCTCGACGGACGGCCGGTGAGCGTCTACCTCACCGTCACCGTGACCTTCCATCTCCATGGCAGCTCGTAGCGCTCGGCATTCCGCGCGCCTTTGGAGGGTTTGTAAAGCGGTCCGCGGCGCACGGGGCCCGCCTCACGCGTTTGCTGTCGGAACAGGATGTGATCAAACTCCCGCGCGGCCGTGCCGGGCAACCGGCACGGCTGGTTTCTCACCTTGCCCCCCAAGGTAAGATGAGCGTGGCATGATCGAGATCGCCGCCGGCCTCACGATCCCCGACGGGGAGCTCACCTTCACGGCCTCGCGCAGCGGCGGACCGGGGGGCCAGAACGTCAACAAGGTCGCAACGCGCGTCACGCTGGCGTTCGACGTGGCGGGCTCAGCGAGCCTCTTGGCAGCGCAGAAAGCCCTGATCCTGACGCGTCTCGCGACCCGGATCAGCAAAGACGGGGTGCTGCGGGTCGTCTCCCAGCGGCACAGGAGCCAGGCCGCCAACCGGCAGGCGGCGCTGGATCGCTTCGTCGAGCTCGTGCGGGGGGCCCTCGCTGAGGAGGTACCGCGCGTCGCTACGCGCCCCACCCGCGTCGCGAAGGAGCGCCGTGTCGCCTCCAAGAAGCTGCGCGCCCGCATCAAGGAGACGCGCCGCCGCCCCGATTCGACGGAATGAGGCAGGCGGCGGAGGTCGCGTGTCATGGGTGCCGTGCCCCGCCGAAAATGGCCGAGTCGAGACCGTTGGATGGGCGCAAATGGTCACGTTTGGCCGTGTTGTTGTGGCGAGCAGCCGCCGGCCGTCCGGAGCCGCACGCTTGAGTGCCGCAGCGCTCGTGTCTCACTGAATGATTCCACGCCGGAGTCACGAAACCGAGCGATCCGAGCCTTGCCCGGTGCGGGTTCGTCATCGTGCGGAGAGCAGTCGCGGCCTCGCAGCTTTCAGCGAGGCAACACTACCCGTTCCTTCACGCCTTCTGTCCCAACGTCCAGGAAGATAACGGTGCGGCCATCCAGGGTGCGGTTTGCCAACTGGTCAGCACCGGGACGCAAGGGGCGGAGCGACATCTTCTTTCCCGCGCTCACATCCACCATGGCTCGGGGATAGGCCATGATCCCGCCCTCCCGGTAGAAGGCGCGGAACGCCGCCGCGCCGTCGAAAGCCTCGATCTCGGCACCGTCAACGACGAAGACGGTGTCGTCAGGCACCCGCGGGTGAGCACGCGCGAGGTAATCGAGTACCGCGGCAACCGCGTGCCCGCGGTGGGCCAGATTGTTGGTGCCGCGTTCGTACCTGTCCCCAATCCCAGCCTAGTCCTTCCGGAGCACGTAGGCTCCTGCGGACAGCGTTTGCACCACCAGCCAACACACCACGAAGGCAGCAGAGGAACGTCCGCCTCCGTGGATCGCTCGATGAAACTGCCTCAAGACGAGGAGGACGATGAGGAGAACGGCGGGAAAGGAGTACGTGAGGTAGTACCGGTACCAGTGGTTCGACAGAGGAACAGCCACCGCAATTCCGGCAACGGCCCAGAGCGCAAGGAAAGCCCAGTGCACGGGAAGGCCCGGCACCCTTCTCGTCGTCGTGAACACGGCCAGCATCGCAAGCACGACCGCGACGAGCAGTCCCGCAACGGGCCTGGTGGACAGGAACGGGACCAGAGCGCCGAGACTCCATGCCGCGTAATCCAGCCCGTTGCGGACAACGCTGACACCAAGGAACGTGAGGTGGTACGGATGGCCGCTCGGAAATGCGAACGGCGACAGGCCGGAGAGCTTCAAGGGCAGGTACACTACCAGAGCGGCAAGGTGGGGCCCGAGGTTAGTAACGATCCCCGCCAAGCGTCGGGTGTTCTTCTCCCTCTCCCAGAAGAGCCAACCCAACAGCACGACGGGCAAGGCGACCACGGCCTCCTTGAACAGGAGCCCCAGAAGGAACGAAAGCCCCGACAGGCGTGGTTTGCCGGACATGAAAAGCGCCAGTCCTGAGAAGAAGAAGAACACCCCCATCAGGTCGAAGATCCCGACCATCCAAAGGAGCGGGTCCAGGTGGATGGTGGCCGCGGTTGCATACAGCACCGCCACCGCCAGCGCGATGATTCGTGACCGTCTCACCAGCTGCGCGATGAGTAGGATCAGAACCGAGTTCATCACGTGCACTGGGGAGTTTATCAGGTGAAAGAAGAGCGGGTTGAGGCCGAAGGCCCCTTCCTAGAGGAAGAAGTAGGTCATGCCGAGAGGGCGGTAGAACAGTTGGTGGGACGGATAGAATGCCAGTCGTAGCCATTCGCCAAACGACGATTCGGTCGCCTTGCTGAGCATGGACCAATCGTCCTGAATGAACGGATGGCGCAACGCCTCCCAGTAGACCGCCAGAACGCCGGCGGTCAGAACGAGAGCCGAGACGATGAAGAAGCGCAGGTTCTCGCGACCGAGATGAGAGCCTCTGGTCGCGCTCATGCTGACCACTCGTCCGGTTGGGAAAGACGCTCGGAGACCCACCTACGCCCCGGTATCAACGGCAGGCGAGCGTCCTCGAGGTGTGGTTGCTCGAGATGCGAGATGAGTCGTTGGCTGCGCACTGCACGATGCATGCGCGATTTTGGCACGACAGGCACCGGGGCGAGCGTATCCCTGAGGAGCGGAGTTCGTGGCCGTGAACCCCGCATGCTCCCTCTACCAGCCGCCCGAGGCGCCGCCGCCCCCGAAGCTGCCCCCTCCGCCCGAGAAACCGCCGGAGCTCCAGCCACCGCCCGATCCGCCGTGTCCGCCGGAGGCCGCAAACGCGACGAGGCCCGGGTGCGCAGCCAGGAAGCCCTTGCCACCGGAGGTCTTGCCGAGCCAGTACTTGGCGATGGGGAAGCCGATTACCCAGGCGGGGATCAGCACTGCCCCCACCGGTCCCCAAAGGGCGAAGGGGAACACCCCGTAGAACGGCATCAGGAAGACGTACAGGAACCAGCCCTGGCAGCCCTTGCCGAGCAGTGCGAGCGCCGAGAACAAACCGACGACTACCAAGAAGACGAGCGAGGCAATCAGCTTGGGGCCTACCGGGAGATTGGAGACCGACCCGCTGTCCGACGACGCGCGGGCCGGGATCACGTCCTTCCCCTCGATCGTCCCGATGATCGCGTCCACCCCGGCCGCCAGCCCCGCGCCGAAATCACCGCCGCGAAAGGCGGGGCGGATGACATCGTCAAGGATCCGCTTGCATTGCAGGTCAGTGAGCTTGGGCTCGAGCCCGTAGCCGACCTCGATGCGCATCTTGCGGTCGCCCTTGGCGATCAGGAGCAAGGCCCCGTCGTCCACCCCCTTGCGGCCCAGCTTCCAGGTCTGCGCGACCCTGATGCTGTAGTCCTCGAGTACCTCCCCGTCCAGGCTGTCGATGGTCAGGACGGCCACCTGGGCACCGGTCTGCTTCTCGAAGTCCGCGAGCGTGGCCTCGATTCTGTTGTGGACCTCCGACGGGATCATGCTGGCGGTGTCGTTGACGTGGCCCGAAAGGTACGGCACGTCCCTCGCAGACGTGGTGGCTGCAATGAGTGCGAGCGCGAGAGCGAACAGCAGCCAGGTTCGACGCGGGAGGACGGCACGCCCGGCCACGCCTTGCACGGCTACTCTTCCCTCATCTGCAGCCGGTCGGAGAGCTCGTCGGTGTCGCCGGAACGTGCCGTCATGCCCCGGCGTTTCAGAAGCTCCCCGCAGCGCCGTATCGCTGCCGCCAGCGCCGCACCGGGCCGCCCGCTGCGGATTCCGTCGGCGATCTCGGCGACAATCGCGTCCCATTCGTGCTGGCCGACGAGAGCGTTGATCCCGGAGTCGCCCAGCACGATCACCCGGTGCTCGAACAGCGACAGGAAAACCAGCATGCCGGTGCGGTCCCTCGTCTTGAACACCTCGGTTTCGAGAAAGGCGGCGGCGGCTCTCTGGCGCACGTGATGGTCCACAACGGTAGGGCCAGCGAGCCAGAGCTTGAGCGGGCGGATCAGCGCGGCAGCCAGGTACCCGAAGGCCCCCCCGGCGAGCGAAGGCACGACGATCCACGCCATCGTCGGGCCTCCCCAGAACCCGGCGAAGGCGTGGACGAGGGCGGCCAGCACAACCGCAAGGAACGCGCCCAGAGTTGCGCCCTTCCACGTCGCGGCCTCGTAGTGGTCCGAGTGGGAGACCGCGTAGGGTACGATCTCGCCCGCCGTCTGGGCTTCAGCCTCGTGGACGGCTTTCTCGATCTCGGCGAGGTCGGTCGGTGAGAAGAACTGCTCAACGCGCATCGTCCGACACCGTCCTTTCCCCTTGGGAACCTCTGAACGCCCCGGAGAATAGCACAGGAACAGGGTTTCCCTGGATTCGTGCGGAGCGTGCGACGGGTGCCGGACGGCTCCTGGCTTACCTCACGACCTTGGCGAGGAGGGTCTCGAAGCGTCTCTTGTCGTCGCCCTCGAACGAGGAGAAACGGATCGCGATGCCGCTCACCCGCTCCCGCTTCTCGATCGTTTGGCGCACGACCACCGCGGACCCGCGCACCGGCGTGGTGTCACCGGGCATCCTCAGCTCGAAGGTCATCTGGATGCCGATCGGATAGGTGTGGTCCGTCTTGATCAGCATGCCGTGGGCGGAGATGTTTTCGGTCTGGCAGAGGGTCTGGCTCGTGCCCCAGGAGAGCTGAACCTTCAGGCGCGAGGTCGCCCGCATGGCAAACCGCGGCGGCACCTCCAAGAGGCGGAAGAGCACGTGCGGTAGATGCTCGGCAAAGTCCTCGACCGCGAGCGCCCGGTTGGCTCCCTTGCCTACGAAGTCCTCAGCCTCGGGGAGCATCCCGCGGGGCGTGAGGAGGACCAGCGCCGCCTGCCGGCAGGGAGAGTCCTTCTTGCGGACGGCGCTGAGGAACTGCTGGGTCGCCATGTCGGGGAGCGGATACGCGGCAACGATGGCATCGAACGGGAGGAACGCAATGGACTCCAGCGCGCCGGTGGCCGTCTCCGCATAGTCCGCGTAGAACTTCGCGGCGCTCAAGACCGAGGCCACCTTGTGGAAGGTTTGCTCTTCCAGGCCCACAACCAGCGTGCTCCGTTGCACCCCGTACATGGAGGCCCACCTCCCCGTATGTCTTCCCCGCCCCTCTCCGTTTGCTGCCCTGCCGAAACCTCGCAGCCTCAGAAAAGCTTACTGCCTTCCGCCGGACTCTCCAACTTCCCTCGGCCTCGAAGCCCCAACGCTCAGGGTACTCTGGATGTCCAGCCATGGTGCTCGTTTCGCAATCTGACATCCGGAGCAGCTCGGAGAGGGCCGGAACGCCGGGCCCTTCGCTTATTCGTGCGGTGCCACGCGGACCTCGTTCTCGGACGAACCGCTCATCCCGAGAAGCCGGGTCAGAAGGGTCTGGAAGCGCGTCTTGTCGTCGTCGTGGAAGGACAGGAACTGCACGGCGAAGCCTGCCACGGTCTCACGCTCCTCGAGGGTCCGGCGCACAACCACGGCAAGCCCGCGTACCGGCGTGCTGTCCCCGGGCATGGTCAGCTCGAAGCTCAGCTGCGTGCCGATGGGGTAGTTGCGATCCGATTTGATCAGCATGCCGGTGGAGGAGACGTTCTCGGTATGGCACAACAGGTGGCCGGCGCGGGGAGACAACCCGACCTCCAAGCGCAACCTGCCGCGTACGGCCACGCGTGGAGGCACCTCGCAGAGACGGGACAGCACGTGGGGCAGGTGCTCCGCCAGTGCGTCCGGGGGCAGCACGCGGTTGGCGCCACGGCCCAGGAACTGCTCTGCCTGCGCAAGAAAGTCTGCCGGCGCGATCAACACCACGCCCGCCTTCCGGCAGTTGGAGCCTTCCTTGCGCACGAGGTCGAGGAAGTCCTGCATCGGCATGTCGGGCAGGGGAAAGGCGGCGACGATGGCATCGAACGGCAGGAAACCCATGGCTTCCAGGGCGCTCCTGGCCGTCGGCTCGTACTCGGCGTGCAATTTGGCCGCATGCAGTATCTTGGCGAGGTGGTCGAACATCTCCCGCTCGAGGCTGACCACCAGAGTGTTGCGCTGTGCGCCGTACATGTCCCTGCAGCACTCCCTTGCTAAAGTTTAGCATAGCCGTTCCGATGCCGGCCCTGGACCCCGGGAGGCCCTTTCCGCACGCGTCCGGGCACCGGCGACGGCCGGGCGAAACCCGACTACAATCGCGCCATGCGTGCCGGCGTGCGCCATGCTGACGATGTCGTGATCGTGGACTTCCGCGGGGACCTGGTGGCGGAGGACGGCGAGGATGTGCTGCGGGAGGT
Organism: Thermoanaerobaculaceae bacterium; assembly: GCA_963754345.1. Lineage (GTDB taxonomy): Bacteria > Acidobacteriota > Thermoanaerobaculia > Thermoanaerobaculales > Thermoanaerobaculaceae > RBG-13-68-16. The sequence continues at coordinate 35,411 of CAVWFZ010000003.1, forward strand.
CGTGAACGAGCTTCTCTCCGAGGGGTGGAGGAAGATCCTCATCAATCTCGCGAAGGTGAAGCGCATGGACAGCACCGGGGTGGGCGAGCTGGTCGCCAGTTGGAAGCTGGCAGCCGAGTTCGGCGCCTCGGTCAAGCTGCTGCGGCCGGGTGACCGGGTCAAGTACACCCTGCACCTGAGCCAGATCCTGCCGCTCCTTGAAGTCTTCGAGGATGAGCCGGCGGCGGTCCGTAGCTTCGCACCCGGCTAGGAGCCTGTCCGAGTAGAACTCCGGCTGCGAATCCCGATGGCATCCGGCTGGCTGTGCCAGCCGTCGCGAAAAGTCCTCGACGTAGCTCTGGCTACGCCTCCGGGCTTTTCGCTCGGCTTCCTTGCCATCCGGCGCCCTCGGAATTCTCGCTTTCGTCGTCTACTCGGACAGGTTTCTAGGCCGCCCGTTCACACCTCGAGACGTTCGAGGTTTCTCACCCCCAGCCGAAGCGGCAACAGCGTCGTCACTGCCGTCACACTTAGCGTGAAGAGCACGCCGCCCGCAACCACCCACGGGTAGCTGCCTGCGCCGCTGAAGTGATGGCCGGAGCGACCCCAGTGCAGGACAACGGTTTCCATCCCGGCGACCAGCACCACGTAGGCGGCGCTCAGGATGAAGGTAAGAGTGCCTCCGAGTCCGGAGACGATACGCGAGGGGCTCTCCTCTGCGAAGTTCGGGTAGAGGCAGCCGAGACCGACCGCCAGCCCGGAAAGCGCCACACTGGCCGCACACACCGTGAACACGGAGAACGCAAAGGGCACCGCGGGCAGCCTCAGTCGCAAACCGGAGAGCACCGTAAGGCCGACCGTGATCGCCGCGCTGAACGCCACGCTGAGCCAGAACTTCTGCAGGGCGAGCTGCCGTCTCGCCAGCGGCGCCTGACCCAGGATCCAGAACCGCCGGCCCTCCAGGCTGAGCAGGGGAAAAACGAAGCGCGTGGTGAGCGTGGCCAGCACCAGCAGCGCCGCAACGGTATTGAGCAGCGTGATCCAGTTCTGCCAGAAAGCGGTCGAGAAGCCACGGGCGCCCGCTCGCATGTTGGCGACGTAGAGGAGCAGCATCCCGAAGAAGATCGCGAACTGCGACCATTGGGCGGGGTCGCGCGAGAAGAGGCGGATGTCCTTGGCCGTGAGCCAGCGTGCCTGCAAGGGGAGCGGGGACAGGAGCCACGCCAGGGTGTCACCATGCCCCCGTCCCGCCCTTGGCCTGGCGCGCCTTTCGCCCCCGGTGAGGTCCGACCACCCGCTGTGGAAGATGCGTTGCGCCGTCTCGCCGGCGAGCCAGGTCAGGAAAAGCGCGTTGGCGAGCAACAGCGCCACATCGTAGACCGCCTCCCCGACGGCCGCGTGCGCCCCCGCGACCATCCCACCGGTCAGCCAGAAGCTCGGCAGAAACGGGCTGTCGGCCTGAGCGGTGAGGCGCAACGCAGCCGAGAGGTCCGCTGTCTCCCGGAAGTGCGGGTCGGCGAGTTGCGCGCGGAAGAAGAGAAACGCCGCCACCGCGGTAGCGGCAACGGCCGCCACGAGGGCGTATCGCGAAACACGCGGCAGCACCCGGACCGCGAGCATGGCGATGATGGCGCCGAGGGCGGCGGGGATCACCACGAACGGAACGAAGAGCAACACGGTGACCGGGTAGAACTGCCAGGCCGCGTGCCGTACGAGGCCGTACGCCAGCACGACAGGGGAGCCGAGGTAGGCCGTTGACCACGAGCTGAAGATGACGATCTCGACGAAGCGAGCCAGGAAGAGCGTCCTGAAGGAGAGCGGGCTGGCGAGCAAGAGCAGCGCCTCGCGGGAGCGGTAGAGCGTCGCGTGGGTGAGGAGCGCGTTGGAGAAGATGAGCAGCACAAAGAGCAGCAGGGCGAAGACCGAGAGCACCCTGGGGATGAGCAGTTCCACCAGGCTGAGGTCGGCGCCGCCGAGGAGGTCGGTGCCGAAGCGGTCGAGGGCTTGCAGCCCGCCCCTCGCCACCGCGAACGCCGCCAGCCACAGCACCAGAACGGAGGTTCCGACAAGGGCGACCTTGAGCTTCGATTCGTGCCGCACGGCAGCGACGGAATGGCCGGTGATGCGCAGCTTGGCGAGGAGGATGGCGCCGAGGGGGCTCATGCGTCGTCGCGCGTGAGGTCGAGGAAGACGTCCTCGAGGGTGCCGGGGCGGGTGGCCAGGGCCTTGATCTCCGCCACCGTGCCGAGGGCGAGCAGCCGCCCCTGGTGGATGATCCCGATGCGGTCCGCCACCTCCTCGGCGATGGAAAGGGTGTGCGTGGACATGAACACCGCGAGGCCATCGCGGGTGCGCTCGCGCAGGTAGGTCTTGACGTTGCGGATACTTCTCGGGTCGAGGCCGACCCACGGTTCGTCCACCACCACGACCTGCGGATCGTGGAGGAAGGTCGAGGCGAACGCGAGCTTCTGGCGCATGCCGTGGCTGAGGTCGGCAATGAGCCGGTCAGCGGCATCGCCGACCTCGAAGGCGTCGAGAAGCCCGGCGATGCGGTCGGGCAGTCCGTCCCCGGCCATCCCGTAGAGACCCGCCACGAAACGCATGAGCTCGCCTCCGGTGAGCTTCTCGTAGAGGAAAGGCTGATCCGGGATGAACCCGAGCAGCTTCTTGGCTTCGACCGGCTGGGCGACGATGTCGAGGCCGCCGATCAGGGCGCGCCCCGAGGTGGGCCGGAGCAGCCCGGTAAGCAGCTTGATCGTGGTGGTCTTGCCCGCCCCGTTGGGTCCGAGGAAGCAGAAGAACTCCCCCCGCCCCACCGAGAGCGTGAGGTCGTCCACCGCGGCCTTGCCGCCGAACATCTTGCCGAGGCGCTCGGTGCGGATCATTCGATCTCCACCACCTCGATCCGGATGCGGCCGAGGAACGCAACGACGGCACGCCAGTCCTCGATCCCGCCGGCGGCCAGCTTGATGTGGGTGGCGTCGGCGGGCGCCTGGCCGAGCGTGGGGTCGGTCCACACCCAGCGGCCGGCGAACACCTCGGGCCAGGCGTGATAGCCGAACGCCTGCAGGTCGTCGCTCCACACCAGGCCTGCCGCCATCCGTGTCGGCACCCCGGCAGCGCGCGCCAGCGCGGTGAACAGCACGGTGTGCTCGGTGCAGTCCCCCTGCCGGCTGGCCAGCACGTCGAGGGCCGAGGGCACGGACAGCACCGCCTTCTTCTCGAGGTTGGCGTACACCCAGGTGTTGATGAGCAGTGCCCGAGCCCACGCGTCCCGCTCCGGGCCGACGATGCGGGCGGCCTGGGCCTTGATCGCGGAGTTGTCGCACTGCACCAGTGCGGTGCAGCCGAGGGCGGACGCCAGCTCCCCGGGCGGCAGGGTGTGCGCGCCCGGTGCGGCGGCGGCCCTGGGCAGCGACGGGGAGACAGCCAGTAGGGAGCCGCCGGACGCCAAGGTCTGGGTGTCGTCCGTCGGGAGGTCGGCGACCGGGACGCCGGTGATGCGGGCCACCATCCGGTGCGCGCCGCGCTGCGGACGGTGGCCGGCGGGAGCGACCCTGAGCGCCGCGAGCAGATCGGGAGCGTCGGAGGAGCCGGAAGGTGTAAGAACCTCCTCGCGGCCGAGCCTGCGCAGGGTGACGCCGAACGGGGTCTCGGCCTGCACGACGGCGCCCCCGGGGTCGAGCCAGGCGGTCACGGAGGCCTTCCCCACCGTGACCTCCACGACACGCGTCGGCACGGCCACGCCGCCGACCTGGAGTTTCTCCTCCCGCACGCAGCGGGCGTGCGCCGGCGCCGGCTGCAGCGTGAACGGATCGAGGCTCTCGAAGGTCGTCTCCTGGCCGGGCGTCAGGGCGGCGCCGGGCATCACCCCAAGCAGGGCGTCGTCGCCCTCGAGCAGGCGGCCTACCCGAGCCTGGACGGGGATGGTCTCTCCGGCGGAGCGCACCGCGCCCTTGAGGAGGCCGTTCTCGACCGTTCCTTCGGCCTGCAGGGTGTGCTCGCCGGAGCTCGCGCGCAGGTCGAACGCCGCGAGCGGGCCGGCCAGCGCGCGCCAGATGGAGCCAGCAAGGCGCAGCTCGGCCGGGGTGTCGAGCACGCGCACGCGCAGGCGGAGGTCCAGGTGCATGGTGACGCCTGCGCGCCCGCCGTGCTGGCCCGGCTGGGTGACGAGATGGATGGTGCCGATTCTCCGACCTCCAACGAGAACCCCAAACCAGCTCTCACCCGCCTGCGGCAGCCTCCCAAGCACCGGACGGCGGGCGAGGATGCCGCGTCCGCCCAGCTCGCGGTGCAGCAGGACGCCGAGCATGACCAGCCAGAAAAGGACGATCGCACCGCCGATCAGTCGCCGTCTGGCCGCAGGGGAGATCGCTCCCATGAACCCAATTGTAGGGCGTGCCGCGGAGCCGCGCCTCAGTCGTTGCTGGGTCTTCTTTGTGAGCCCTGCGCCCGGTGCCCTGAGCCCTGTGCCCTCTCTTCTCAGTCCCAGATGCCCAGCTCGGCCTTGACCTCGTCGGAAGCTTCCTTCCGGGGGTCCCAGGGTGGGTTCCACTGCAGCTCGACCTCGGATTCCACGACACCGGGGAGGGAGCTGAGGGCCTGCTTGACGGCCTCGACGATCATCGGGCCCTCGGGGCAGAACGGGGTGGTGAGGGTCATCGTGACCTTGACCATGGTGCCATCGGGGGTGACCTCGACGGCGCGGATGAGCCCAAGATCCACGATCGAGATAAAGATCTCCGGGTCCTGGATCGGACGCAACGCCTCGCGCACGGTCTCCACGGTCAGCGAGCTCACAGTTTCTCCTCCTCGGTCGTGCTGGTCACTTCCTGGGCGCCCTCCCGCCAGGCGCGCAGCGCGTCGGCCAGGGTCACCCAAGGGAGCAGCGCGCACTTCACCCGCACCGGGAACTTCTTGACCCCCTCGAGGGCGTCGAGGTCTCCAAGGTCCGCGTCCGGCGGTGCCGGGTGCCCGTGCATGACGCCCCGGAAGGTCTCGGCAAACGCGCCGGCCTCTCGGTCGTTACGGCCCGGGATCAGCTCGGCCATGATCGAGCCCGAGGCGGTGCAGATCGCGCACCCGCGACCCTGGATCTGGACGCCCGTGATGCGGTCGCCATCGAGGGAAAGTCGGAGAAGGACCTCGTCCCCGCACATGGGGTTGAAGCCGTGGGCGCGGGCGTCCACGCGAGCCAGCGGTGAGCGCCCGCGCGGGTGGCGGTGGTGGTCGAGCACCACCTCCCGGTAGAGCTCGTCAAGCTGCACTTCCGGACGGTCAACCATGGTCAGAGCAGGCCGAAGTACCGGCGGGCCTCGGCGAGGGCCTCGACGAGCGCGTCCACGTCATCGCGGTCATTGTAGATGCTGAAGGAGGCGCGTGCCGTGGCCACGACGCCCAGGCGGCGCATCAGCGGCTGGGCGCAGTGGTGGCCGGCGCGGATCGCGATTCCTCGGGTGTCCAGGACCTGGGCGAGGTCGTGGGGGTGGATCTCGGGGTCCACGAAGGAGACCAGGGCGCCGCGCCTGTCCGGGTCGAGCGGGCCGTGAAGCTGCAGCCAGCCCAGGGAACGCAGGCGCTCCAGAGCGTAGCCGGCCAGCTCGCGCTCGTGCTCGCGGACGGATTCCATGCCCAGCTCCTCCAAGAGGTCGAGCGCCGCGGGGAACGCAGCAGCGTCCGCGATGTTGGGAGTGCCAGCCTCGAACTTGTGCGGGATGTCGTTCCAGGTCGCGGAGTCGAGTCGGACCTCGCGGATCATCTCGCCACCCCCGAACACCGGCTCCATGCGCTCGAGGAGCTCCGGCTTCGCCACCAGGAAACCGACCCCCGTGGGCCCGTACGCCTTGTGGGCGGAGAAGGCGAGGAAGTCGATATCGAGGGCCTGGAAGTCCACCGGCAGGTGTGGGACCGACTGGGCGCCGTCCACGACCATGATCGCCCCCACGCGGTGGGCGGCCACGGCGATCTCGGCGACCGGGTTGATCGTTCCCAGCACGTTGGACATCGCGGTGAGCGCCACGATCCTGGTGCGCCTCGACAGCAGCGATGGCAGTGCCGCCATGTCCAGCTCGCCGTCGTCGGTGATGGGGATATGGCGCAGCACCACGCCGCGCTCGCGCGCCAGCATGATCCAGGGTACGAGGTTCGAGTGGTGCTCCATCTCAGAGAGGAGCACCTCGTCGCCCTTGGTGAGCGTGGACCCCCATGAGAGCGCAACCAGGTTGATCGCCTCGGTGGCGTTGCGGACGATCACGACGCCGCGCTCCTCGGGCGCGTTGATAAAGCGGGCGACGCGGGTGCGGCACGCCTCGTACGCCGCGGTGGCCTCTTCGGCGAGGGTGTGGACGCCACGGTGGACGTTGGCGTTCGAGGTGACGTAGTAGCGCCGGAGCGCCGACAGCACGGCTTCAGGCTTCTGGGTGGTGGCGGCGTTGTCTAGGTAGACGAGCCGGTGTCCGTTGATCGTGCGGGCGAGGATCGGGAAACGCGCCCGCAGGGCGCGAGGGTCGAACGAGACACCTGTGCCGGCGGTTGCGCTCATCTCTCACTCCGCGTGCAGACGCGCGGCCACCAGCGCCTCGATGCGCTCGCGGGTGGTCTCGGGCAGGCGCGCCAGGGTCTGGTCGAGGAACCCGTAGACGATCACGCGCATCGCCTGCAGGCGCGGGAGGCCACGGCTGGCGAGGTAGAAGAGCTGCTCGGGGTCGAGGGGGGCGACGGTCGCACCGTGCGAGCAGCGCACGTCGTCGGTGAGGATCTCCAGCTCGGGTATGGACTCGGCACGCGCATCATGGGACAGGAGCAGGTTGCGGTTCTCCTGGTACGCCTGGCTCCCGGCCGCATGGCGCGCGATTCGGATCATCCCGGTGTAGGCGGAACGTGCGGCACCCGTCAACGCCACCTTGAAGTCGAGGTTGGAAGTTGTCTTTCGCGCCTCGTGGATGTGCTCGGTGTGGTGATCGAAGTGCTGCTGGTCGCCGCCCATCGCCACGCCGGCCGTCTCCGCGTCGGCGCCCTCGCCGGCGAGGATCGCGCCCACATCGGCTTTGAACGTGCGACCGCCGAACGAGGCCAGCGACATCTGGAACCGCGCCCCTGTTGCGACCCGCGCCCGCATTGTGAGGTGTCCGACCACGCCGGGGTCCCAGCGCTGCACGAGGCCGTAGCGGACGTTGGCGCCACCTTCGACAAGGATCTCCGTCACGCCGAGAACCTCGCCGTTGCCCCGGTCACCTCCCACGTGGCCCTCGATGATCTCGAACGAGCTGCCCTCCCCCGCCACCACGAGCACGCGCGGCAGGGTCAGCTCCCCCGCCACCACGCGCAGCCGGATCGGGTGCTCCAGCTCGACACCTGCCGGGACGCGCACCAGCACGCCCCCCCGCCACGCCGCGGTGTTAATGGCTTCCACGAAGCCGTGGCTGGGTGGCACGATCTGCCCCAGGAGCTCGCCCACCTGGGCGCGATGCAGGTCCTCCACGACGACGCCCGCCTTGCGCGCCCGCACGTCGACCTCGACGACCCGCAGGGCCCCGCCGGCGAGCAGGCCCGCCACCGCCAGCGGTTCCTCGAGGCGCCAGGTGGGGCCGACGTCGGTGGGCGCCGGGGTGGTGGGGTCGCTCCCAGGCAGGAAGTGGGAAGGGTTGGTGTAGCGCCACAGGTGTCGCGCGCGGTCGGGCAGCACGAGCGGTGACAGCGCCTCGCGTGCCTGGTTGCGGAGCGCGAGCAGGGCGCGGTCCTCGCCGGCCGCGCTCGACAGCTCGGCCACGTGTTCCAGCGGCAGGTTTGGAATCGGTTGCGCGCTCATACCCGGTCCTCGTCCTCGCGGCTCGCGAAGTTGCGGTTGGTTTCTCGGAGGGGTGGGGGGACGGATCCCGGACCCCGGACCCCGGTCCCCGGTCGTGAGCTAGCCAACGGAGCCCTCCATCTCGAGCTCGATCAGACGGTTCAGCTCCACCGCGTACTCCATCGGCAGCTCCTTGACGAACGGCTCGATGAAGCCGTTGACGATCATCAGCCGCGCCTGGTCGTCCTTGAGGCCGCGCGAGCGCAGGTAGAAGAGCTGCTCGTCACCGATCTTGGACACCCGCGCCTCGTGCTCGATGCGCACCTGGTCCTCGGCGATCTCCATCGTCGGGTAGGTGTCGGTGCGGGCGGCGTCGCCGATCAGGAGCGCGTCGCACTGCACGGAGGTCTTGCAGCCGTGCGCGCCCTTGCGGACCTTGACGAGGCCGCGGTACGAGGCCCTCCCGGTGCCCTTGGAGATGGACTTGGAGGTGATCTTGGAGGTCGTGTTGGGTGCCAGGTGCGTCATCTTGGCGCCGGCATCCTGATGCTGGCCGGGACCCGCGAACGCGATCGAGAGCACCTCGCCGTGGGCTCGCTCGCCCTTCAGGATCACGGCCGGGTACTTCATGGTGAGCTTGGAGCCGATGTTGCCGTCAACCCACTCGACCACCGCGTCCTCGTACGCCACCGCGCGCTTGGTGACCAGGTTGTAGATGTTGTTGGACCAGTTCTGGATCGTCGTGTAGCGGATGCGGGCGCCCTTCATGGCGATCAGCTCCACGACAGCGGAATGCAGCGAGTTCGTGGAGTACACGGGGGCCGTGCAGCCCTCGATGTAGTGCACCTTGGCGCCCTCGTCGGCGATGATGAGCGTGCGCTCGAACTGCCCCATGCGCTCGGCGTTGATGCGGAAGTACGCCTGCAGGGGGATCGCCACCTCGGTGTTCTTCGGCACATAGATGAACGAGCCGCCCGACCACACTGCGCTGTTGAGCGCCGCGAACTTGTTGTCGGCGGTGGGGATCACGGTGGCGAAGTGCTTGCGCACGAGGTCCTCGTGCTCGCGCAGCCCGGAGTCCATGTCGAGGAAGATCACGCCCTGCTTGGTCAGCTCCTCCTTCACGGAGTGGTAGACCACCTCGGACTCGTACTGCGCCGACACGCCGGCGAGGAACTTGCGCTCCGCCTCGGGGATGCCGAGCCGGTCGAAGGTGCGCTTGACGTTCTCGGGGACGTCCTCCCAGCTCGTCTCCTGCTTCTCGGTGGCGCGAACGTAGTAGGTGATGTCGTCGAAGTTGATCTCCGACAGCATGTCGGTATCGCCCCACGAGGGCATCGGCTTCGCCAGGAAGATGTCGAGCGCCTTGTGGCGGAACTCGCGCATCCACTCCGGCTCCTTCTTCAGGCGCGAGATCGCCTCCACCACCTCGTGGGAGAGGCCCTTGGGCGTGCGCATGAAGTACTCTTCGGGGTCGTGGAAGCCGTAGCGCTGGCCGTAATCCGTGCCGATGTCGGCAACTTTGGGTGTCGAAGCCATCACACACCTCCCGCGGCGGCGGCCGGCTCGAGCCAGTCGTAGCCGCGCTCCTCGAGCTCGAGGGCGAGCTCAGGCCCGCCGGTGCGGACGATGCGGCCGTCCATGAACACGTGCACCACGTGCGGGCGCACGTGGTTGAGCAGGCGCTGGTAGTGGGTGACCAGCACCATTCCGACGTCCTGCGAGGCCGCGGCGTTGATGCCCTCGGCCACCACCTTGAGCGCGTCGATGTCGAGCCCCGAGTCGGTCTCATCGAGCAGGGCGAAGCGGGGCTTGAGCATGAGCAGCTGCAGGATCTCGAGGCGCTTCTTCTCGCCACCCGAGAAGCCGTCGTTGAGGTACCGTCCTGCGAACGCAGGATCCATCGCGAGGTCCTCCATGCGGGCCAGCAGCTCTTTGCGGAACTCGCGCACCGGCACCTCGGCGCCCCTCACTGCGGTGACGGCGGCCCGCAGGAAGGAGGCAACGGTCACGCCGGGCACCGCCACCGGGTACTGGAAGGCGAGGAACATACCCTTGCGGGCCTTCTCGTCGGGGGACAGGGTGGTGACGTCCTCGTCGTTGAGGGTGATCGTTCCTTCGAGCGCGTAGGCCGGATGACCCATGAGGGCGTTGGCGAGCGTGGACTTGCCGGAGCCGTTGGGGCCCATGATCGCATGGATCTCCCCGGGCTTCACGGCGAGATCGACGCCCTTGACGACCTCCTTCTCGCCAATGTAAACGTGCACGCCGGTGCACGAAAAGACGAACTTGGAAACCTCGTTCATTGGGGTCCTCTCTTGACGCCGGCACTTGCGCCCCACCCGGCGGGTGCGAGCAGCGGCCAGCGTTCCTGCAGGTGTCTGTCGGCACGGCGCTCGCCTGTGGCCAGGTCGGCGAGCGTGGTGTTCTCGAAGAAGCGCCTCAGCAGCGCGTCCAGGTGCGCCCACACCGGGCGCAGGGAGCAGTCGGTCAGGCGCGAACAATCGGCCTCGTCGGGGCTTCCGTGCTCGCGGCAGAAGCTCGAGTCGAAGAGCGGCTTGCCGAGGGCCTTCAGGATCCGCAGCACGGTGACGCGCTCCGGTGCCTCGGCGAGCACGTAGCCGCCGTTGCGGCCGCGGGTGGCCGCGACGAGACCGGCGCGGCGCAGCCGCAGGAGCACCTTTGCCGCGAACGGGCCGGCGATCCCCTCGGCGCCGGCCAGCTCCGAGAGGGAGACCGTCTCGCCGTGGCGCAGCGCAAGCTGCAGCATGCAGCGCATCCCGTACTCCTCGGTGGCGGTTATCTTCATGGCGAACGCTCTCCGGTGTTGTGGGCCTGCGTCCGACTCCCGGTCCCCGCAACCTGGAAATCATGACTTAAATTTCCGAATTTATCAAGCCTTTGGTAACAAGCGCTGTCGCAGGACGTTGCCGGCTGGAGCACCGTCTCGAGAGCCGGCGCGTGCGGTGGCGGGTCGGCCGGCCCCGGGTATCGGCGGCCGCCTCTCGAGGAGGCTTAGGTGCCGCCGAAAGAGGCGAACACGCCGCCCATGAACTCGGTGTCCAGGAACCAGCGTCCCGTGTCGGTCCAGCCGCGGTCCTGCCCCTGCCCGCGCACACCGAGGTAGGTCCCCCGCGCGCGCACGTCGATACGGATGCCGAACCAGCGCGTGACGTAGAAGCGCGCGCCGCCGGTCAGGGACAGGCAGCCGCGCGTGGAGTCGCGCAGGGACGGGTCGGGGGTGTCGATGTCCAGGTTGGCGAGGCCGGCCCCTGCACCCAGATACGGGATGAAATTCCCGTTGCGGAAGGAGCGCACCGCGAGGATCTCGATCGTGCCGAGGTCAAGACCGGCCAGCGCACGCTCCTCCGGAAAGAGCCCGTTGTGGTGCTCGATGATCCGCGTGGCGGTGCGCCGGTACGAGAATTCGACCCCCCATGTCGGGCTGATCTGGCCCGCCAGCCAGAAGCCGCCGATTGAATCGTGGTCCACACCCACCGTGGTATCGAACGCTCCGGTGGTCCCCTTCGCCAGGGTGCCCCCGAGGAAACGCCCGGCCCCGACGCCCACTTCGATCGAACCCGGCGCGGCCTGTGCCAGGACGGCTGCGGGGACAAGCAGGAGGAGAAGGCTGCATCCTGCGCGAGCTATCGCAGTTGAAAGGGCTCGGCCGGTTCCGCGTGGTCTGGCTCGGAGCATGATCCACGGATTCTAGCAACTGGGGCACGATGCCCCGTCGCCGGGGTGTCGGAGGGACGCGCCCGTGACACGCCGCGGGTTTTGTGCGCGCGGGTCCTGGCGCGGCAGCGCCGCCCGGCGGAATGACGCTCTGCGGCCGCCCGGTTGGAATGAGCGCAAACGAAAGCGGACGCAAAATATGCGAATCAGAAAGACGTTGGTCGCAGCGGTTTTCGCAATGCTCGTCCTGCCGGCGATCGCGGCGGCAGAGACGTGGAAGAACGTGCCCCTCATCGATCACGACTGTTTGAACAAAGTGAAGGCCGATCCCGACAAGCACACGACGAACTGCCTGATCATGTGTTCCGACAGCGGCTGGGGTGTTCTGATCTCCGACGGGACCTGGCTCAAGTTCGACAAGCAGGGGAACGAAAAGGCACTGAAGGCGCTCAACGAGACCAAGAAGACGGCCGGGATCCGGGTCACGGTGAACGGCGAGCGCCAGGGGGACGAGATCAAGGTCGCGACGATCACGATCGACTGAGGCGTGCGGTCCCGGCAAGACGGCGTCGGGGGTGACCACGGCGGCGACACTCCACCCGGTTCTTCGGTCGACCGCCGCGAGAGACCTTCGCTTTACGGGCAGTGCCCGACCATGTCCAGGCGGGCGAGCTGGGCGAGCTCGGTGAACGTCGCATCCAGGGTCCTCCCGCTCGCCTTCTCGAAGTCCTCGCCTCGTTTCGCCTCGGCGTGCCAGCACAGCCCCCACTGCACGCTCCAGCCGTCGCGCTCGAGCTGGCGGAGGACCTCCTCCCATTCCTTGCCGCCCTCGGTGCGCAAGGTGACGATCGCCTGAAACGTGGCCTTCAGCAGCTCGAGGTCGAGCTTGCTGGGGTGCACACCCTCGGGCAGCGGAACCTCGATGGTCTTTGCTGTGGCCATGACCGGCCCCCCTTCAGGAGCGCTACATCCCGAACTTCTCGATGATCTGGTTCTTCGAAAGGCCGAGGATCCCGTGCTTCGTGCCGACCTTAACGAACGCCTGGATCGCCGTGTCGAGGTGGTGCTTCTCGTGCGCCGCGGAGAGCTGCGTGCGGATGCGCGCCTGCCCCTTCGGCACCACGGGGAAGAAGAACCCCACCACGTAGATCCCCTCGGCAAAGAGGTCGCGGGCCACGTCCTGCGCGAGCTTGGCGTTGTAGAGCATCACCGGGACGATCGGGCTCTCCCCGGCCTTGACGTCAAAGCCCGCCTCGGTGAGGAGCCTCCGCCAGTACCTCGCGTTGGCCTCCAGCTTGTCGCGCCGCTCGGTCGTCTTGGAGATGAGGTCGAGCACCTTGAGAGCGCCCGAGACGATCACCGGCGCCACCGTGTTGGAGAACAGGTAGGGACGCGCGCGCTGGCGGCACATCTCCACCAGCTCGCGGCGGCCGGACACGCACCCGCCCGACGCCCCGCCCAGCGCCTTGCCGAGCGTCGTGGTGATGACGTCGATCCTGCCGAGTACGCCGCAGTGCTCGTGGGTGCCGCGGCCCGTCTTGCCGATGAAGCCGGAGGCGTGCGAGTCGTCCAGGAAGACCATCGCGTCGTGCTTCTCCGCCAGGCGCACGATCTCGTCCAGCCTGGCGATGTCGCCGTCCATCGAGAAGACGCCGTCGGTGATCACCATGCGGAAGCGCTTGTCCTGATGCTCGGCGAGCTTCTCCTCGAGGTGGCCCATGTCCGAGTGCTTGAAGGTGTCCTGCATTGCCTTGCACAGGCGCATGCCATCCACGATGGAGGCGTGCACCAGGCGGTCGGCGATCATGACGTCCTGCTCGGAGAGCACCGCCTCGAACACCCCCGCGTTGGCGTCCATGCAGGATGGGAAGAGCAGCGTGTCCTCGGTGCCCAGGAAATCGGTGAGCTTGCGCTCGAGCTCGCGGTGGATGTCCTGGGTGCCGCAGATGAAACGCACCGACGACATGCCGTAGCCGCGGTGGTCCAGCCCCGCGTGCGCCGCCGCCAGCACGTCGGGGTGGCTGGAGAGACCGAGGTAGTTGTTGGCGCACAGGTTGATGACCTTCTTGACCGGGTTGCCGGCGGGGAACTCGACCTCGATGTCCGCCCCCTGGGGGGCGTGGATGAAACGCTCCTCCTTGAAGAGGCCCTGACCTCGCAGGTTGACGAGCTCGTTCTGGTACCACTCGCGCGCCTTGGTGCCGTACGCCATGCGCCCTCCCCCTCTACTTATTTGTGAATTTGTTCACAAGTTTGGCGATGCTGTCCGCCGTGTCGAACGCCTGGGGCGTGGCCTCGGCGTCCGGAATCTGAATGCTGTACTTCCTCTCCAGGAAGCGTTTGAGGGAGACCATGGAGAAGGAGTCCACGATCCCGCCCGTGATCAGCGGGGTATCCTCCTTGATCTGGCGGTCATCGTCCTGCTCGAGGTACTCCTTCGCGATGTAGTCGAGAATGGCCTTCTTCACGTCGTCCATCTGGGTCCTCCGGTCCGGGCAGCTCGGCGCTCCCGGCACTCAGCAACGGCTTGAGCCTACAGCGCACAGGCGACAGCTGACAGCTCCTCGAACCACGCCGTGGCGCGGATGCTGGCACGCCGCGTGGTTGCTGTCGGTTGTTGGCTGTCCGCTGTGAGCCTTGTCTGCATCATTCGTCCATCAGCGTCGACGTGTCGCCCACCGGCTCGCCGAACTCCTTGGCCCGCAGGATCCGCCGCACGATCTTGCCGCTGCGGGTCTTGGGGAGGGTGGTGACGAACTCGATCTCCTGGGGCATCGCCAGCGGCGAGAGCTTCTTGCGGACGAAGTTCATGATCTCCAGCTCGAGGTCGGGGTTGCCCGCGAAGCCCGGCTTCAACGTGACGAACGCCTTGACGACCTCCATGTTGACCGGGTCGGGTTTGGCCACCGCGGCGGACTCGGCCACCGCCGGATGCTCCAGGAGCGCCGACTCGATCTCGAACGGGCCGACGAGGTGCCCGCCGGTGTTGATGACATCGTCGTCGCGCCCCACGAACCAGTAGTAGCCGTCCGGGTCGATGCTCGCGCGGTCGCCGCACAGGTACCAGCCGTTGGCGAACTTGGAGGCGTAACCCGTAGGGTTGTTCCAGTAGCCGCGGATCATGGACGGCCAGCCGGGACGCAGCGCGATCAGCCCGACGCTCCCGGGTCGGGTGCAAGGCTCGTGGGTCCTGGGGTCGAGCACGGTGGCGGTGATCCCCGGGAACGGTTTGCCCATGGAACCCGGCTTGATCGCCATGCCGGGGAAGTTGGTGATCACGATGCAGCCGGTCTCGGTTTGCCAGAAGGTGTCGTGGAATGGGAGGCCGAACGCCTCCTTGGACCAGATCACGGCCTCGGCGTTGAGCGGCTCACCCACGCTGCACAGGTGACGCAGGGAGGAGAGGTCGTACTTCCGGGCGAGCCCCGTGCCGTCGCGCATGAGGAGGCGGATGGCGGTAGGGGCCGAGTACCAGACCGTGACGCGGTGCTTCGCGATAAAGGCGTACCAGCGCTCGGTGGAGAACCCCGAGTCCAGCACCACCTGGGTGGTGCCGTTCGCCCAGGGGCCGATGATCCCGTACGAGGTGCCGGTGACCCACCCGGGGTCGGCGTTGCACCAGTAGACGTCGTTGTCCTGCAGGTCGAGCACCCACTTGGCGGTGAGGTACTGCGAGACCAGGGAGTAGTGGACATGCTGGGCGCCCTTCGGCTGACCGGTGGTGCCCGACGTGTAGTGGAGCACAGAGGCGGTCTCGGCGCTCGAGGGGAACACCTCGAAGCGCTCGACCCGCGGCAGCCGGTCGAGGGCGAGGGCGACCTCGCGCTCCTGCAGGACGAACTCGTCGGCGTCCACCACGATGATGTGCCGCAGCTCGGGGAGCCTCTCCCGGATCCTGCGTACCTTGCCGACGTGCTTCCTCTGGGTGACGATCGCGGAGGTCTTGGCGTCAGCGAGGCGGGTCCACAGCGAGTCCTCGCCAAACGCGGAGAACAGCGGCTGAGCGATCCCGCCCATCTTGAGGATGCCGAGAAAGCCGACGTACAGCTCGGGGAGGCGGTCCATGAAAAGACAGACCCGCTCCCCGGGTCCCAGCCCCAGGCCGCACAGGTAGTCCGCAAACGTGTTGGTGAGCACCCGCAGGTCGTCGAAGGTGTAGGTCCTGCCGTTGCCGTGGAAGTCCTCCCAGACGAGGGCGCGCTTGCTCGCCTTGCCGAGGCGGCAGATCCGGTCGCTGCAGTGCCAACCGATGTTGACACGGCCGGTCTTGGAGACGCCGAGCTCCCGTTCTGCGTTCGCCCAGTCGAAGTCGGCGCGCAGCTCCTCGTATGTCGGGTGGGCCAGGGTTGTGCTCATCCGTTCACCTCGCCTGTCGCGTCCCGGAGCCGTCCGACTCCAGGACCACGGTGGCAGTCGCCAGTTCGTCGGTGTGCGAGAGCGAGAGGAAGATGCGGGTGACGCCGCTCCGCTCGGCCAGCTCCCTCATCGAGCCGGAAAGCTCCACGCGGGGCCGCCCGGCCTCGTCGTTGCGGACCTCCACATCCCGGAAGCGCAGGCCTCCGGTGCCGTTCTGCGCAAGCGCCTTGAACACCGCCTCCTTGGCCGCAAAGCGGGCCGCGAAGTGGCGTGCCGGGTAGTGTTTGCCTGCGCAGTAGGCGATCTCGCCGGGGGTGAAGACGGCCTCCTTGAAGGAGGTTCCATCGGTGCAGAGCTCACGCTCCATACGCGCGACCTCCAGGACATCGCTGCCAATGCCGACGATCATTGCGGTAACCAGAGCGACGGGAAGCTCAACCGAAGATCCTATCCTTGAAAGGGAAGCCCCGTCGGTGTTCCTTGCCTCGAATATACGTTTGGTCTGTCGGAAGTGTCAAGAGCTTGTAGGGACTTTCACGTGGAAACGATGCTGCCCGGATTCGTATCCGTCTCTGATGTTCGGGCCGGGACCTTTGCCGGCCGGCCCCTTTGGCGTACCCTTCCGCAAGGTCAAGGGGGGACGGAATGCGCGAACTGTCCGGCACGGCGAAGCGCGATGCCGCATTCGAGGCCAACCGGGAGCACTGGCGGACGGTCCTCGAGCGCCTCCGCACGGAGGAGCAACGCCTCTGCCAGGGCGGCGGCGCCAAAGCGGCCGAGCGACAGAAGGCCCAGGGCAAGATGTTGGCCCGCGAGCGCCTCGCGGCGCTGCTGGATCCGGGCACGCCCTTCCTCGAACTCGGGCTGTGGGCTGGGTGGGGGATGTACCAGGAGTGGGGCGGCGCCCCCTCGGCCGGGTGCGTGACCGGCGTGGGCACCGTCGCGGGACGGACCTGCGTCGTGGTCGCCAACGACGCCACCGTGAAGGCCGGGGCGTGGTTTCCCATCACCCTGAAGAAGATCCTGCGCGCCCAGGAGATCGCCCTGGAGAACCGGCTGGCCGTGATCTACCTGGTGGACTCCGCGGGCGTCTTCCTTCCGATGCAGGAGGAGATCTTCCCGGACAAGGAGCACTTCGGCAGGGTGTTCTACAACAACGCGCGCCTGTCGGCCGCCGGCATTTACCAGATCGCCGCGATCATGGGGCCGTGCGTGGCGGGCGGGGCCTACCTTCCGATCATGTCCGACGAGGCGCTCATCGTGGAGGGCACCGGCTCGATCTTCCTGGCCGGCCCGCACCTCGTGCGGGCGGCGATCGGTGAGCAGATCGAGACCGACGCGCTCGGAGGCGCCGAGGTGCAGACCGACGTCTCGATGGTCGTGGACGACCGCTTCCCCGACGACGCCTCGTGCCTGGCCTCGGTGCGCGCCCGCATCGGCCAGCTCAAGTGGCCTCCGATGGTACCGTTCGACCGGATCGAGGCGGCCGATCCAGCGGTGGATCCCGAGGAGATCCTGGGCGCGGTCCCCGTCGACCGGACGCGGCCCTACGATTCCTACGCGCTGCTGGCGCATCTCCTGGACGCCTCCGAGTTCGAGGAATACAAGGCGACCTCAGGGCGCTCGCTCGTGTGCGGCACCGGCCGGATCATGGGGTGGGCGGTGGGGATCGTGGCCAACCAGCGCGCGGTCGTCTCCCGCCGCCGCGGCCTCGACCCCAAGGAGCGGGAGATGCAGATCGGCGGAGTGATCTACTCCGACGGCGCCGACAAGGGTACCCGCTTCATCGAGCTCTGCAACCAGAAGGGGATCCCGCTGCTGTTCCTGCAGGACGTCACCGGCTTCATGGTCGGCTCGCGCGCCGAAAAAGAAGGAATCATCAAGGACGGCGCCAAGATGGTCAACGTCGTGGCGAACAGCACCGTGCCAAAGATCACGATCTTCGTCGGCAACTCCTACGGGGCCGGCAACTACGCCATGTGCGGCAAGGCCTATGGGCCGCGTTTCATCTTTGCGTGGCCATCCGCTTCGATCGCGGTGATGGGCGGCGAGCAGGCGGCGCAGACGCTGGTCTCCATCCAGCTCAAGAACCGCCCAGGCGAGGTGAGCGAGGAGGAGAAGATCGCGCGCCTGGCCGACATCAAGGCCCGCTACGACGCGACCACCGACCCGCGCTACGCGGCGGGCCGTCTCTGGGTGGACGGGATCCTCGACCCCCGCCACACCCGCGACGTCGTTGCGGCGTGCCTTGCTGCCTGTGCCCACCAGGGAGCCCTCGAACCCTTCCGCTGGGGCGTGCTCCAAACCTGAGGGAACAGGGAACAGGGAACAGGGAACAGGGAATTCTTGGGTGGAATTAATCAAGTTAGCAGAAGGTGCCTCTAGCTGACCCCTGACCCCTGTTCTATCGAAGGCGGATCTTGACGTCGCCCACGCCGGCGGAGGCGCGGATCGAGGCCTTGCCGGGCCCCTTCGCGCTCAACGTGTGGGCGATGAAGCCCTCCCCCGCCTCGCGGCCGTCCGGGGTGCGCATCGACACGTCACCGACGCCGCAGTTGGCGTGCACGCTTCCGAAAGACGTGTACTTCCCCTCGATCGTGACGTCGCCGACGCCCACCTCCACCTCGACGTCGGAGGCCACGTCGAACACCTTTATGTCCCCGACGCCCAGCTTGACGGCGGTCGCGAGGGAGGCCGGCAGGCGGACCGTCCATGACTCGGCAAAGCCCCGATCCCCGTGGGTCTCCGGCTTGAGTCGCAAGGTGAGCGTACCGTTGGAGACCTCGGGCTCGAGCGCGAGGCGCTCGATTTCGGGGTCGGAGCGCCGGGAGAAGATCCCGAAGCGCTTGGGCCTGAGTTCGACGCGGGCAATGATTTGGCTGCCCGGGTCGGAGATCACCTCGACGTCGCCCACCCCGGCGTGGATCACGACCTCGGTGATTCCCTTTGCGTCGCGGCTGAGCTCGAGCGTGCGCGAGCCTTGCGCCGCTGCGACGGCGGCGCAGGTGATCGCGGCGAGGGCCAGTGCGAGATGCCTCATGGTTCCTCCCTCTCCCCATTAAACGCGGGACCGGGGTCGAAGGTTCTCAAGGAGCCCACCGCCCCGTGGCGCCTGGTTTCACGACGCACGGGCGAAGGCGGTCAGACGGGCATGTCGGCCACGAAGGGGTTGCCCGCCTTCTCGGCCCCGATGGTCGTCTCGGGACCGTGGCCCGGTACTACGCGGGTGGAATCGGGCAGGCGGTAGAGTACCTCCCGAATCGAGCGCTCGAGCTGCTCGAAGGACCCGCCCCAGAGGTCGGTGCGGCCCACCGAGCCGGCGAACAACACATCCCCCACCACCGCGAGCGGATCGTCTGCGCGCTCGCGGATCAGCACGACGTGGCCCGGCGAGTGGCCCGGGCAGTGTCGGACGAGGACGCTTTCCTCCCCGACCGCGAGCGTTTGCCCGTCCCGCAGCAGGCCGTCCTCCTGTACCATGCCCGGGGCCGGAAACCCGAAGGCCACGGCCTGGGCGGGGAGGTTGCGGAGGAGGGGCAGGTCGTCCGGGTGCACCAGCAGCGGCGTCGCCGGGAAGGCCCCCTTGAGCGCGGGAACGCCCCAGGCGTGGTCGAGGTGGGCGTGCGTCAGCACGATCGCCGTGGGTCGGAGACCGTCGCGGGTGATCGTCTCGATGACGACGTTCGGCTCGAAGCCGGGGTCCACAACCAGCGCGTCGCCGCTCGCCTCGCAGCTGAGGATCACACAGCGGGCAGCGAACGGTCCCAGTTCGAGCCCGACGACCCTCACGCAGCACCCTGGGTGAGCTCGGCAACCAGGCGCTGGAGCAGGCCCTGCAGCTTCCCGCGTGCGGCCTCCCCGGCCTCCAGAACCTCCTCGTGGGTTAGGGGGCGTCCCGCGATCCCCGCCGCCATGTTGGTGGCGAGGGAGAGCACCAGCACCCGCATCCCGAGGTGGCGGGCGGCGATCACCTCTTGCACCGTGGACATGCCCACCACGGTGCCGCCCATGCGCCGGAACGCCTCGATCTCCGCTGGCGTCTCGTAGTTGGGGCCGAGCGTGCCGACGTAGATGCCCTCGTGGACCACAAACCCCACCGCCGTGGCGAAGCGCGCCGCCGCCACACGTAGCCCCGGGTCGTAGGCCTCGGTCATGTCTGGGAACATCGGGGCCCGCCACTGCCCCCACTCGCCGGCGAGCGGGCTCGTCGCCTGGAAGTTGAGATGGTCGCGCACGACCACCAGGCTGCCCGCCGGTGCGGCTGGGTCGATCGAGCCGCTGGCGTTGGTGGCGACATAGACCGGCGCGCCAAGCAGCCCTGCCAGGCGCGGGATCGCGGCGACCTTGGGCGCGCTGTATCCCTGGTAGAGGTGGAAGCGTCCGTTGAAGACCAGCAGGCCCGCCTCGCCCTTACGCCACACGGTCAAAGTAGGGGTGTGCCCCACGAGGGCCAGGACCGGGAAGGGAAAGACCTCGGAGTAGGGCACCTCGACCGCTCTCTCCCAGCCCGGCGCGCCGAGCGTGATCCCGGAGCCGGCAACGAAGGCGGCAACCAGCCTGCCGGTAGGGTACGTGCTCGCGAATGAGCGGGTCGCCTCTTCCAGTGCTTGGGGCGTGAAGGTGTCCATGGCTGAAAGGATAACGCACAAGCGCACACGAAGAGCGATCCCGTGCGAGCGACGTTTCTTTAGGCTTTTGGCCCGGAACGGTTTCTTTTGCCTGCAACTGCGTTGCGGCTTTTCTTTATCCCGCGGGCTCGGCGTCGTGGCCTTTGTTCAGCTGCGTTGAAGCTCTTTTGTTTGCCCGGAGGTGGCTACGCGCGCTCGCTTTGCTCGCGACGCCTGCGCGAGCGACCGAGCAGCGGCGCTCACCGTGGGGTCCCCTCGTCATTCCCCGCCTTCGCTTCGCTGCGGCGGGGCTACCGACACCCCACGGCGATCGCCGCGCTCGGGGCCCGCTCACTCCGGCGAGATGGCTTCGCCACCCTCCGGGCGGAGTCACCCCCGCCCACCCGGCGTGCCGTAGAGCTGCACATGTCCCCCCACCCGCGGCACCGGCGGATTGAGGGCCCCCTTCCCGCGGTGCGGGTCGAAAGCCCCCCGCCCGGCGTCTGAGCTGGTAACAGGGCACGGCCTGGCTGCTGCCGGCGCGACGCGACGTGTGCAGGGTCAGTGCGGACGGGAGGGTGGTGGTGAAATCCGGCGTGCGGGCGGTAGGAGCCATGTCGCCGAAGCGTGCGGGCCCCGAGCGGCCAGACCGGAGGGTGGAGACGCTGGCCCCGACCGAGCTCCTCATGCGAGGGAGGGGAACAGCGAGGCTCCGCACGCCGGTCTGCGCCTGCTCGGTCGCACGCGAAGGCGAGTCGGAGCTGTGGCCTCGATGGCCGCAGCGAACGACTGCTCCAAGCCCGCGCGCCACAAAAAGAGCCCACGGAGTGGCAAAGAAGAACCTTGCCACCCGCGGGGCAAGGCAAAGAGCCGTAAGGCAGTGACCAGCAAGAAGCCCACCGCACACCCGAGGGCTGAACACAGGAGCCAAACACAACGGATTCGGTTTACCCTGGTGCGGAAAGTTCGATCTGTAATGTCCTAGCGCGGGCGCATCAGTGGGTGGCGGTGTACTTCTCGCCGGCCTCGATGCGCAGCGCCAGCTCGTTCTGGCGCGGCGGCAGCGGGCAGGTCGCATAGGGTGTGAAGGCGCACGGAGGGCTGTAGGCCTTGTTGAAGTCCAGCACGACTTTCTGTGAGCCCTGCGACGGAGCGTCGGTGTCGAGGAACCTCCCGGCGCCGTAGGTCTCGACGCCGCTCGTGAGGTCGCGGAAGACGAACATATAGGTGCGGTCGTCCGGAGACGAGACGAAGGGCTCGAGGGCCAGGGCTTTGCCCGCCAGCGTGAAGCGGACCACCCCCGGCACGAGCATCTTCTGCTCAGGGCCCTGGACGGTGGCCACCGTGACCTCGCGCGCAGCGGCGTACGGCTCGAGTGTTCCCTCCACCCGGCAGGCCGGGTTCACGGGGAACGACCGGATCCCCTTGAAACGCGCCCGGGCGGGGTTGTCCGGGTCCTTGACCCGGGCGGCGAGCTTCCTGGCCCTGTCGATGAGGTAGAAGCGTACGGCCCCGATCCTGAGGACGTCCGGCCTGCCGGTGCGGTCCGAGCGCAGCGCCCGCTCGGGCGGGGGCGCGCCGTCGAAGGTGACTCCCGCCTGCCCGTGCGGATGGACGACCACGGTTCCGTCCGGCCGCAGATCGAGGACGCCGGCCACCGGTGGCACGCCGTTGCCGGGGAGCACGACGGTATTCCCCGGGGCGGAACCGAAGGGGTTCTCACCGGGCTTCAGCCAGTACAGCCCGGTCACCGAAAGCCAGCCGTCCTCGGCCGTCAGCGTGGCGACACGCCCGGCCCGCCACTTCTCGATCTCTGCCTGGTAACCCGGGTCCACGGCGGGCGCCTTTCTCCCGCACCCTGCGAGTGCGGCCAGGGGGACGAGAACGGCGGAGGCCAGGACCAGGGACGGGTATGGCGGCCGGCGGTGAGCGCGCATGGTCATACCTGCCTTGTACCACGGTGTCGTCGGCTCTGCGACAATGCCTTGCCTGGGATGCCCCTGGTGGCGCAGCCGGTTAGCTATTGCCGCGCGCGCTTCACATCCGATCCGCGGTTGGCCGACATCCGTCAGGGTCGCAAGCGAAGCGTGCTCGGAAGGAGGTTCGTTCGTCGATGAAGAGACTAGCGGTGGTCGGCATGCTCACGCTGCTCCTCGCGGTGCCTGTCCCGGGCGCCGAGGAGCCCCCCAAGTCACCGTGGAGCGGATCGCTCGGGCTCTCGTTCCTGTCCACCACCGGCAACACGGACACGCGGTCCTTCGGTGCCGAGTTCGGCCTCAAGCGCGTTTCCGACCCGTGGGGCCTCGAGGTCACCGCAAAGATCCTGGGGGCGAGCAAGGACGGCACGAAAACCGCCGAGGACACCTACGGAAGCGTGCGCGGCATGCGCGCCGTTTCCGACCGGTGGTCGGTTTACGCGGCTGGGAGCGGCGAGCGGAACACCTTCGCCGGGTTCAACCTGCGCGCGATCATCAAGGGCGGCGCGACGTTCAAGGCGATCCCGGGGACGATTCAGGAACTGTTGCTCGATGGCGGTCTCTCCTGGACGAAGGAGGAGCCGGCGTCCCTTCCGAGCCACAGCTACACGGGTGCTATCCTGGGCCTCGCCTAGCAGTGGAAGACCAGCGAGACCTCGGTCTTCACCGAAAAGCTGCGCACCTACCTCGACTTCAGCAAGAGCTCCAACTGGAGCACCACGTCGGAAACGGCCATCAAGGCCGCCATATCGGCCCGGTTCGTGGTCAAGGCAGCGTTCGACTACCGCCATAGCAACCGGCCTGTTGCGGGCTTCAAGAAGGCCGACACTGCAACCACGATCTCGCTCGTAGCATCGTTCTGAACGCGCGCCGGGCGCGACCGCCATCGAGGTTTTGCGCGCCGGCCGTAATGGCGACCGGCGGGTCGGCCGTGACCGAGCGGGAGTCCCTGCAGCGACGGGTTTTCCGGGCACCGCGCGGCGCCTTCACGTGCTAAAATGCGCCGCTTTGGCGCGTCTGCAGAGCGCACGCGGAGGTGCTGTGGAACCCTTGGAGACGTTGCGGGCGCACCGGCGCGGCAAGCTCGACGAGCTCCGCCGCCGCGGCCTCGATCCCTACCCGCCGCGGTTTCCCGTCGACGGGCGGGTGAGCGAGCTGGTGGCGCGCTTCGCCCCGCGCGACGCGGCCAGCTTCGAGGCCGAGGCGCCCAGGGTGCGTGTGGGTGGGCGCGTCACCGCGATCCGCAGCCACGGCAAGGCGACGTTCGTGGACCTCTCCGACGGAGACGGGCGCATCCAGGTCTACATCAAGCGCGACGTGGTCGGCGAGACGTCGTTCGCCCTGCTGGAGACCCTCGACCTCGGGGACTTCTGGGGCGCCGAGGGCGTCCTCTTCCGAACGCGCACCGGTGAGCTGACGGTGCGGGCCGAGAGGCTGACGGTGCTCGCGAAGGCCCTCCAGCCGTGGCCCGAGAAGTGGCACGGCCTCAGCGACCGCGAGCTGCGCGCCCGCCAGCGCTACCTGGACCTCGCCAGCAATCCCGAGTCGCGCAAGGTGTTTCTCACCCGCGCAGCAATCGTGCGCGAGATCCGTTCGTTTTTGGACGCCCGGGGGTTCGTCGAGGTCGAGACCCCGATGATGCAGCCGATCCCGGGCGGCGCCACCGCCCGGCCGTTCGTGACGCACCACAACACGCTGGACATGGAGCTGTACCTGCGCATCGCTCCGGAGCTGTACCTCAAGCGCCTCGTGGTGGGCGGCCTGGAGCGCGTCTACGAGATCAACCGCAACTTCCGCAACGAGGGGATCTCGACCCAGCACAACCCCGAGTTCACGATGCTGGAGTTCTACTGGGCATACGCGAGCTACGAGGACCTGATGTCGGTCACCGAGGAGATGCTGGGAGGCATCGCGGACAAGATCACGGGCTCCAGCACCCTGCGCTGGGGCGACGCGACTCTGAGCCTGGCGCGGCCCTGGCGCCGCCTCTCCATGCGCGACGCGGTCATGGCCTTCTCGGACCTGGAGCCCGAAGACCTCGGTGAGCGCGCGAGCCTGGAGACATCGGCGCGACGCTTCAACATCGCGGACGCCGGGAAGCTTTCCTCAGGGAAGCTCCTGGCGGAGCTCTTCGAGGCCACCGCCGAGTCCAAGCTCCAGGACCCCACGTTCATCATCGACTTTCCAGCCGACATCTCACCCCTCGCCAAGCGCAAGCCGGGCGAGCCTGACCTCACGGAGCGCTTCGAACTCTACCTGGCGGGTATGGAGCTGGCCAACGCCTTCACGGAGCTGAACGACCCTGACGACCAGCGTCGGCGCTTCGAGGAGCAAGCGCGCATTGGCGGAGGCGTGGTGGACGAGGATTACGTACTTGCCCTGGAGCACGGCATGCCGCCGACCGCCGGGGAGGGGATCGGCATCGACCGTCTGGTCATGGTGCTGACCGACTCCCACTCCATCCGCGACGTGATCCTCTTCCCTCTTCTGCGCCCGAAGGAGTGATTCGTGGCGTCGGTGCTGAGGCTGCTTGCCAGCCGCTACCTTCTGGGTCTTCGTCGCCGGACCCACGTCGCGGCGGTGAGCGCAATTTCGTTCGGGGCGATGGCACTGGGCGCGGCGGCGCTGGTGCTCTCGCTGGCGCTCCTCGAGGGTTTCCAGGCGACGATCCGGACCCAGCTCGCCGAGAGCGGAATCCACGCCGAGCTCCGGCCGCGCATCGGCCGCAGCCTGCCCGGGGGCGACTGGCTGGCGTCTTTGCGCACCCGCCACCCGGAGCTCGAGGTGCGGGCGGTGAGTGGGGGCGCGGTCTGGTGTATCGGGCCGGATGGGGCGGTGCCCGCGGAGCTGGAGGCAGTGGACACACTGTCCCGTGTGGAGGTCAACCGGCTCCTCGCAGCGCGCCTCGGGGCAGGCGTCGGCTCAGAGATGACGATCGTCAGTCCGCGGCTGACGCTGAGTCCGCTCGGACCGGTGCCGACCCGCCGCCGGGTGGTGATAGACGCGGTCCGGCCGATGCAGCCGGGCGACGAGCGGGCCGTGGCGCGGGTGCCGGCCGCCATCGGCGCGGCGCTCTTGGAGCGCACGGGGCCGCACTCGGTCGCGCTGCGGGACAAGGACCCCTCCCAGGCCTGGAGGGTGGCATCGGTTGTGCAAGGCGAAGTGCCTGAAGGGGTGGAGGTGGTGTCGTTCGCGGAGCTGAACCGCCCGCTGCTGGCCGCGCTGGCGCTCGAGCGTGCCATGATCGGCTTCGGAGTCGCGCTCGTCATGGCGGTGGCGGCCCTCAACCTGCTGTGCAACCTGGCACTCGTGGCGGCGGAAAAGCGCGCCGATGTGGCACTCCTCACGGCCTTGGGTCTGTCCGCGGTTCGGGTGAGGCGTCTCTTTCTCCTCCTGGGCTTGGGCGTCGGTGCACTCGGGGGCGTGCTCGGCACGCTCGCGGGGTGGCTCGCGGCGGTGATCCTGGACTGGACGCACGCCCTGCCGCTGCCGCGCGGGGTCTTCATCGTCTCGCACGTGCCGTTCCGGGTGACTGCCGGCGCAGTGGCGCTCGTGCTGACCGTTTCGCTGGCGGCGGCGCTCCTCGCGTCGCTCGCCCCGGCCCGCGCCGCCTCCCGACGAGACGCATTAGAGGGTCTGCGTTATGAATAAGCCACGCGGCGCTGTGGCGAAGCGAGCGGGGATTCACTCCCGCGGAGCGCGGGGGGTTCGGGGGGCGCTTCTGCGGCAGGTGGGTGGGCGGAGCGCCGCAGAGCCCCCCGCAACGGATGGTGGGCTGCGCTATGAGTGAAGTTGTGCGCGCTCGCGACCTCTGCAAGGGCTACGGCGCCGGTGAGCGGCGGGTGGAGGTGCTGCGCGGGCTGAACCTCGGCGTGGAGCGCGGCGAGATGCTGGCGGTCGTGGGTCCTTCAGGGGTGGGCAAGAGCACGCTCCTCCACCTGATCGGACTACTAGACCGGCCGGACGCAGGCGAGCTCCGCATCTTCGACACCGACGTCTTGGCGCTCTCCCTCGAGGAGCGGGCGAGCTGGCGCAACCGCCGCCTCGGATTCGTGTTCCAGTTCCACGCGCTGCTGCCGGAGTTCACGCTCGAGGAGAACGTGGCGATGCCCCTCCTGATCGCGGGCCGCTCGCGCAGGGGCGCGCTCGCCGCGGCCCGCGATCTGGTGGCGGCCGTGAGCCTCGTCCACCGCCGCGATCACTACCCGGACGAGCTCTCGGGTGGCGAGCAACAGCGGGGCGCGGTGGCGCGGGCGCTGGTGGCGGAGCCTGAGCTTCTGCTGGCCGATGAGCCGACCGGCAACCTCGACGCGGCCAACGCCAATGGGCTTTTCTCCCTGTTGCAGGAGCTTCATTTGAGCCGTTCCCTCACCAGTGTTATCGTGACCCACCATGAGGCCCTGGCCAGCCGGTGCGGGCGCACTGTCCGGTTGACCGGGGCCGCTGTTGAGGAGGTATGCTCGAGAACCTGACCGAGAGAGCCCGGCGGACACTGTTCTTCGCGCGCTACGAAGCGGCCCAGGCCGGTACAGCCAGCATTGGCTCGGAGCACCTGCTGCTCGGCCTGCTGCGTGAGAGCGACGAGATCGTCGAGATGCTCCTTCAGCGTTTTCAGCTCTCGAGCGAAGAGCTTCGCGCCGGCCTCGGCCCGGTCGCGCGCGGCGTGGACGCGCAGCCCCCGGCCGAGCTGCCGCTGGCCGAGGACAGCCGGCGCATCCTCCTGCTGGCCGCCCACGAGGCTGAGGTGCTGGGACAACCGTCGGTGGGCAACGAGCACGTCCTGCTCGGGATCCTGCGCCTGGAGGGGTGCACCGCAGCCCGGGCGCTGGCCTCGCACGGGCTCTCGCTGCTGGCCGTGCGCGAGGAGCTCTCGGAGATCTGGCGGGAGCGCGAGATCAAGAAAGGCAAGCGCGAGCTCGCCGCCCTCGGGGAGTTTGCCCGTGACCTGACGGAGTTTGCAGCTGGCGGCGGCTTCGATCCCCTTGTGGGGCGCGAGGAGGAGGTGGATCGCATCGTCCAGATCCTCCTGCGCCGCACCAAGAACAACCCCGTGCTGCTGGGGGAGCCAGGTGTGGGCAAGACCGCCATCGTGGAGGGACTCGCGCAGCGGATCGCCGCCGGGCGTGTGCCGGTGCAGCTTGCCGAGCGGCGGATCCTGGCGCTCGACCTCTCGCTCGTGGTGGCGGGGACCAAATACCGCGGGCAGTTCGAGGAGCGTCTCAAGGCGATCCTGAAGGAGCTCCGGGAGAACCGCGAGATCATCGTCTTCATCGACGAGCTGCACGTGCTGATTGGGGCCGGTTCGGCCGAAGGGTCCCTCGACGCGGCCAACATCCTCAAGCCGGCACTGTCGCGCGGCGAGGTGACGTGCATCGGCGCCACGACGCTGAAGGAGTACCGGAAGTACATCGAGAAGGACCGCTCGCTCTCGCGCCGCTTCCAGCCGGTGGTGGTGCAGCCGCCTGACGAGGCCGCGACGCTCGGGATCCTCCAGGGAGTCCGAGAGCGTTACGAGAAGTTTCACAACGTGCGCTACGCCGACGAGGCCCTGCAGGCGGCGGTGGAACAGGCGGGGCGCTACATCACCGACCGGTTCTTCCCCGACAAGGCCATCGACGTGCTGGACGAGGCCGGCGCGCGCGTGAAGCTGCGCGGGGCCGCCTCCACCGAGCAGCTGCGCCAGATGCAGGGCGAGGCCAGCCGCGTGGTGCGCGAGATGAAGCGGGCGATCTCCTCGAAGGACTTCGAGGGGGCGGTGAAGCTTCGAGAGCGCGAGTTAGAGCTGCGGACCGGGATCAAGCGTCTGTCGCAGAGCCAGCCGACCCGCGAACCGCCCGCCGTCGTGGAGCGAGGTGACGTGGAGGAGGTGATCACCTCCTGGACGGGGATCCCGATCACGACGCTCCGTGAGGACGAGGCGGACCGCCTGGCCCGCATGGAAGAGATCCTGCGGCAGCGCATCGTCGGGCAGGAGGAGGCGATCTCGGCCATTGCACGCGCGATCCGGCGGACCCGGCTGGGTGTTGCGCGCGGGCTGCGTCCGGTCGGCTCGTTCCTGTTCCTCGGGCCGTCGGGGGTCGGGAAGACCGAGGTGGCCCGCCAGCTTGGCCGGTTCCTGTTCCACAGCGAGAAGGCCCTGGTGCGCTTTGACATGTCCGAGTACATGGAGAAGCACACGGTCTCCAAACTCATCGGCTCCCCGCCCGGGTACGTCGGATTCGAGGAGGGCGGGCAGCTCACCGAGCGCATGCGCAGGCAGCCGTACTCGGTGATCCTGCTCGACGAGATCGAGAAGGCGCATCCGGACATCGCGAACCTGCTGCTGCAGATCCTGGAGGACGGTATCCTCACCGACGCCTACGGCGATGTCGTCGATTTCAAGAACTCGTTGATCATCATGACCTCCAACCTCGGCACGCGCGACCTGCTGGCGGGCGGAGCTCAGGTGGGGTTCACGGAGAGGGGCGGGGTCCCGACGCACGTGGAGATCCGCGAGGCCGTCCTGCGAGAGCTCAGGCGCCAGTTCCCACCGGAGTTTCTGAACCGCCTGGACGACATCGTGGTGTTTCACCCCCTGCAGCCGGATCAGCTGCGGGGTGTTGCTCGCCTGCTCGTGGGGGACGTGGTGGCCCACCTCGCGGGCCGCGCCATCACGCTCGAGGTGCCCGAGGAGACCGTCGAGTGGCTGCTCGCTCACGCCGGCGGCGACGCATCGGCCGGCGCCCGGCCGCTGCGCAGGGCGGTCCAGCGCTACCTGGAGGACGCCGTCTCGGACTACCTGATCTCGCACCGGCAGGCGGGCCGTGAGCCTCTCCAGGCCCGCGCCGAGGGCGACGGCCTGGTGGTCGCCGCGCAGGAGGGCGTGTGCGAGCACTAGCTTCCGCCTTCGTGTTGATGCTCTTGCCTTTGGTCGGCTTCGCCGCCGAGCCGCCGAAGCCGATCGTCGCGGAGGTCAAGGTCGTCGGGGCGGCGACGATTAACGAGGACACGATCGAGTACTACTTGGGGGTGGCGAAGGGCGACCCCTACGATCCCGATGGCGTGGCAAAGAACTTCCACCGCTTCTGGGACTCGGGGTTGATCGAGGATCTCCGCGTCGAGGCGGAGGAGACCGCGCCGGGCAAGGTGCGGCTCATCGTTACCGTGAAGGAACGCCCGAAGGTGACCGAGTGGGACTTCTCCGGAAACAAGAAGCTCTCGACCTCGACGATCAAGGAGAAGCTCGACTCCGCCAACATTACCCTCAAGCGCAACGTCCCGTTGCGCACGTCGGAGATGCAGAGGCTCAAGCAGGCGATCATGGACGTCTACGCCAAGGAGGGGTACGCCAGCGCGGTGGTGACTCCGGCGATCAGTGAGACCGGGCCCAACCAGCGCAAGGTGACCTTCCAAATCGACGAGGGCCTCAAGATCAGAATCAGCAAGATCCAGTTTGCAGGGAACAAGGTGTACTCGGACGCCACACTGCGGCGCGCTCTCAAGAAAACCAAGGAGAAGTCGCTGTTCCACCTATTCGGGAAGAAGATCATCTGGAGCAAGGAGAACTGGGGCGAGGACTCCGAGAACCTCAAGAAGTACTACATGAACCACGGCTACAAGGACATCGTGGTTGGCGAGCCGAAGGTCGACCTCATTGCCCGCAACCCGCAGGGCAAGACGCAGAAGGAAAAGAAATACAAGATGGTGATCGTGATCCCCGTGGAAGAGGGCAAGAAGTTCCGCATGGGGGCACTGAGCATCAAGGGCAACACGGTCTTCCCGACCGACGGCCTGCGCAAGCTATACGAGATCAAGACGGGGAAGACCTACAACTACTCCAAGGTGGAAGAGGGCAACGAAGCGCTTCGGACCCTTTACCAGTCCCGCGGCTACATCTACGCGTACACCAACCAGTCGCTGGTGGAGCAGAAGGGCAAGACCGACACGGTGGATGTCGTTGTGAGCGTCTATGAGGGCGACCGCTTCCGCCTCGGCAGGCTCGAGTTCGCGGGCAACACCAAGACGCAGGACAAGGTACTGCGCCGCGAGGTGCGTCTGGCCGAAGGCGACTACATGAACATGAGCCTCTTCAAGCGCTCGATGTTCAAGGTCAACCAGCTCGGCTACTTCAAGCTCAAGGAGGACCCCCTCGATTTCAAGTTCGACGACCAGAACAAGCGCGTCAACGTGACGATCAAGGGTGAGGAGGTCGGCAGGACGGACGTCCAATTCGGCGCCGGCTACTCCGAGATCGAGGGTCTGTTCGGGCAGTTCATGTTCAGCACGAGGAACTTTTTGGGTCGCGGTGAGATCTTTAGCGCGAGCGCGCAGGTGGGCAGCCTGGGAAGCAACTACTCGCTCTCGTTCTCCGAGCCCTACTTCCTCGACCAGCGGATGTTGATCGGCGGCTCCATATACAAGCAGTCCCTCGACTACACGGCCTACTCGTTGGCCCAGAGCGACTACGTCCGCAAGGCCAAGGGCGGCTCGCTCGTGTGGGGCCTCGGGGTGGGGGACTTCGGTCAGTTTGCGGTGGCGTACGGCTACGAGGACGTAAACGCCAGGTACAGCACGTCGCGGACACTCTTCGGCGGCGTGTCGCCCACGTTCCCACACCGCCCGCCGCTGCCGCCGCCGTACAAGGCCATACCGGGGGAGACCAAGTTCTACGAAACCTATGCCGGCATCACCTCGTCGCTGACGCCCTCGTACGCCTATGATTCCCGTGACGATCCCTTCGATCCGAACTCGGGCGGATCCTACTTCGGGCGCCTCCGCTACGCGGGTGGCCTGCTTGGAGGCGACTTCCACTACTGGCGGCCCGAGGCGGGGATCTCCTGGTATCTCCCCGTCACCCGCCGCTACATCTTCGCGGTCAACTTCGAAGGCGGCATCATCAACACGATGCGAGGTGCGCCGATCCCGGTCTACGACCTCTATCGCCTTGGCGGTGAGCGCTCGATCCGCGGCTTCCAGTACTACTCGATCATTCCGCGCACGAAGGATGGCCTCTACTTCTATGACGCGTACGGCGTTCCCCTCGGCGGGGACCGCTACCTGCAGCTTAACATCGAGTACCAGATCAAGGTGGGCGGGCCGATCAAGTTCATCCTCTTCAGCGACTCCGGCAACACCTGGAACGCGAGTCAGGGCTGGGACCTGAAGCTGTACCGCTACAGCTTTGGGGCGGAGCTGCGAATTTTCCTTCCCATCTTCCAGGCCCCGCTAAGGTTCATCTACGGCGTGAACCCTAAGCCATTCGCGGACGAGAAGAAGAGCCTGTTCCAGTTCTCGATCGGCACCACGTTCTGAGGCAGTCGGGATCGAGGGGTCAACAGCAAGAAGTTTGAGACCCGGGTTCGCGGTGTACTGATTTTCGATTCTCTGCCCTCGACTCTCAGTTCTCGAGTCCTATTGCGGCTGGTCGGGCCGCTGATAGAATTCCTTCGCGAGAATGTCTGAACAAAGACGACCCGACGGACCGCTCCCGCCGCACCCCACGCTCTCCGGCTACTACGGGCGCGACGAGGACAGACCGGAGTTCGTGCGGCGGCTGTTCGACGGTGCCGCCCGCCACTACGACCGCATCGAGGGGGGCATGGCGTTCGGGTCGGGCCGGTTGTACCGGCGCGATGCGCTTCGCCGCGCCGGGCTCGACCAGGGGATGGCCGTGCTTGACGTGGCCATCGGGACCGGCCTGGTGGCCCGTGAGGCCGTTCGGCTGACGGGGAGCGGGCGCAACGTCATCGGGCTCGATCCGAGCGCGGGGATGCTGGCCGAGGCGCGCAGGAAGCTCGGCGTGTTCACCGTGATGGGGCTCGGCGAGCAGCTGCCGTGGCGCGATGACAACTTCGATTTCCTGAGCATGGGGTATGCGCTGCGCCACCTTTCCGACCTGGCGACGACTTTCCGCGAGTTCAGACGGGTGCTCAAGCCCGGCGGTGCACTCTGCGTGCTCGAGCTGACGCGGCCGCGGAGCCCGCTAGCCTTTGCTGCGCTGCGCGTGTACCTCCGCCGGGTCGTCCCGCTCCTCACCAGGCTCTCGACCCGCGACCCCGATGCGGCGCTGCTCATGAGGTACTTCTGGGACACGATCGAGAGCTGCGTGCCGCCCGAGCGCATCCTCTCGGCTTTGGACGAGGCAGGGTTCGAGGACGTCCAGCGCACCCTGGCCATCGGTCTGTTCTCCGAGTACACGGGGTGCAAGCCCGGGCCGCGGCGCGCGGCGCCCCGCCCGCAGGCCCGCAGCAACTTCTTCGTCCGCAGGATTGAACGGTAGAGATCTCTTCGGGGGATCTTCCTAGCCCTGGGGTCGCTCCGCCGGTCTGTCCTTTGCGAGGGCGCCGCCGTCGGCGTTTGTCTGAACGGCGTCCTTGGCGAGGGCCGCGAGCGTGAGGGAGTCCCGCCCGCCGTTGCCGCCCGGAGGCTCTCCGGGACCTGTGCGCTCGCGCACCTCGCCCAGCGTGATCGCCTCCGCGCTGCGTGCGAGGCGCCACCCGGAAGAATCCGCCGACAGGATCGCCGGGGAGGTCGCGAGGCTCACGAGCAGGTCGTTGCCGCTGTGGCCCAGCGCCTTCACGACGGCATCGGTGCTGAGGCTGCCCTCGCGTTGGAGGCTCAGGAGGAGGTCGAGCACCGCCTCGAGCCCCCGCGGGCGGGGCGGCGGCTGCGCCTGGCCGACGACCCAGGATGCCTCGGCCCCGAGGAGGACGGCCAGCCAGAAGAGGAACAGGGAGAAAAGGAAGAACAGAAGCAGCGAGAGCGAGCCGTAGATGACGTTGAGGTCCGCGGCGAAGAGGAAGTACGCCTGAAACCCGACGTGGAGGGCGGTCATCACGAGGGCCGCGACGACGGCTCCGGTGATTGCGGCCCGCCAGCTGACCTTGGTATGGGGCACCCAGCGGTAGAGCGACGCCAGCACGACCGCTGCCAGGATCGCCGGCAGGGGGCGGGCGACCAGTACGATCGCGTGGTACCAGGGGCGGGAGGACAGCCAGTAGAGGCCCGAAAACAGGGTGGCGAGCAGCAGGGGCCCCCATAGCAGCACCATCGCGAACGAGGCCAGCCGCCAGCGCCAGAGCCGCCGCCTCGGCACACCCCAGATGTCGTTGATGACCTCCTCGATCTGGTAGAAGGCGTTGAAGGTCAAGAGCACCGAGATCGCCACCGCGATCCAGCCGAGAGCGGCGGTGCGCTGGGCGAAGGTGGCGAGCGTGGCCTGGACGCGGGCCGGGGAGAACGGGAGCACGGTGGCGATGGCCTGGACCATCACCGCGGCCCGCTCGGGCTGAAGACGGCCAACCGTCACAAGCCCGACGGTGAGGAGCGGCACCAGGGAGAGCAGCGTCGTGTACGCGAGGGCTCCGGCCCTCACCAGGAGCTGGTCGCGATGCTGCGCGCGCACGAGCTCCACAACGAAGCGGGTGAGGGATCGCAGGGCCGACATCACAGGTTGACGGTCTCCTCAAGGGCTGGCACGGCGCACGCCCAACCGAAGCGCTCCGTGAAGCGGGCGGCCAGGGCCTGGCTCGCCTCCAGCTCACCGTGCGTCACGAACACTCTCGTCGGCACGCTGGCCGGCTCGCTCGCCCAGATGGTGAGCTCGTCCGCATCGGCGTGGGCCGACAGCGACGGGATGCTGCGGACCTGGGCGCGCACCGGCACCATCTCGCCGAAGATCTTGACCTCGCCCTCGCCATCGAGGATCCGGCGGCCCCGCGTGCCCTCCGCCTGGTAGCCGACGAACACCACCGTGGTGCTGGGGTCCGGCAGCCGGTGGCGCAGGTGGTGCAGGATCCGCCCTCCGGTGGCCATGCCCGAGGCCGAGATGATGATCGCCGGGCCTCCCAAGGTGTTGAGCCGCTTGGACTCGTCCACCCGCCCCACCGTCACGAGGTTCGGGGGCAGCAGCGGTTCGACCCCCTCGCGCACCAGCTCCTTCATCTCGGCGTCGTGCTCGAGCGCGCACGAGCGGTAGGCGGCGGTCGCCTCGCGGGCCATCGGCGAGTCGAGGAAGCTCGGCAGCGGGTCGATGGTGCCGTCCTCGATGAGCTCGCGGAGGAAGTACAGCACCTCCTGGGTGCGGTCGATCGCGAACGCGGGGATCAGGATGATGCCCTTGCGCTGTACCGCTTCCGCGATCACGTCGGCGAGCTGATCGCGGGGGTCGCCCGGGACGTGAAAAGCGTTGCCGTACGTGGACTCGACCACGAGGTAGGTCGAGCCGGGGTAGGGCTCCGGGGGCCTGAGTATCGGAACGTCGTAGCGGCCCACGTCACCGGAAAAGTAGAGCGTGACGTGGGCGCCGCCGGCCACCTTGATACGCAGCTCCACGGCGGCGGCGCCCAGGATGTGCCCCTGGCGGTGGTACCGGAACTCGATCCCCGGCCGCAGCGTGAACCGCTGTCCAAACGGGACGCTCTGCAGGGTACCGAGGGCGGCATGGGCGTCGCGCTCGGTGAAGAGCGGAAGGGCCGGGTCGTGCTTCGTGGAGCCGACCTTGTTGGCAAAGCGCGCCTCTTCCCCCTGGAGGCGCGCGGCGTCGGGGAGCACCGCCTGCAGGAGGCGACCCGTGGGCGGCGTGACGAAGGTCGGTCCGCCGAACCCGTCCCGCACAAGGCGGGGCAGGTAGCCCGTGTGGTCGATGTGGGCGTGGGTGAGGATCACGGCCGAAAGGGAGTCGGGGGCCACGGGGAACGCGGCCCAGTTGCGCAGCCTCAGCTCCTTCTTCCCCTGGAACAGCCCGGCGTCGATCAGGAACCTGGAGCCAAGGGCCTCGACCAGGTAGCGCGAACCGGTGACGGTCCCTGCGGCACCCAGGAAGGTGAGGGAGATCATTGGCTCTGCCAGCCTAGCGGCTTGCGCCGGCTGCTTCAAGGCCGAGACCGGATCTCGTTGCGAGCCCGTTCCTTGCGCCTCCCCCGGCCTCAGCGTAGAATCGGTGCGATCACGGGATGACCAGGAGGTGCCCATGACACCGGCAAAGAAGACCTCGGGAGTCGAAGAGAAGATCGACCAACTGGAGGGAGCCGTGCACGACGTACTTTCGGAGGCAAAGGAATCCATCGCGCGCGCGGAAGGCTCGATGGAGAAGGCCAAGGAGGTCCTTGGCGAGGGGTACGGCAAGGTCAAGGCCCGTTCGGCGGAGGCCTACAGCAAGGCCAAGGTATACCTGACGGAGGCGCGTGCCGCGCTCGAGACCACCCGCGAGAAGATGGGTCAGCTGTACGGGCGCTCGCGCGAGGTGGTGGAAGAGGCCTACGACAAGGCGAAGGTCCAGTTCGACAAGCTCTACGCCGAGGTCAAGAAGGGCTACGCCAAGGTGAAGGCGAAGGTGCAGGAGATCGATGTCAAGGAAGTCCGTGACGATGTCGTGGACTACATCCGGCGCAATCCCGGCAAGTCGATCCTGATCGCCATCGGAGTCGGCTTCGCCATCGGGTACCTGGTGCGCCGTCGGGAGCCCTAACGCATGGACGACGAGAGGCCGCGCGACGAGGACGAGCCGGAGCAGGAGCACGACGAGCTGTACGAGCTGCAGGAGGAGGAGCCCGCGGCGAGGCGCCAGCGCCTGGACGCCGACTTCCTGCTCGACAAGGTGATCCCCGACGAGATTGACTGGCGCGATCTGGTGCGTCGCCACCCGATGCTCGCAGTAGGCGTGGCGGCCGGCCTCGGGTTCCTAATCGGCCGCGCCAAGGGTGCCGCGATCGTCGCAGGCGCCTCGGCGGCGGTCAGCGCCGCCGTGATGCGCCAGCTCTCGGACGTGCTTGACGGCGAGGTGTTCGACTTCTAGACCTCGCGGTTGCGGGGGTGGACCGTGCCGTGGTGTCCCGAGTGTGGCGTGGAATACCGGGAGGGCTTCACCCGCTGCTCCGAGTGCGATGTCGCGCTGGTCAACGAGCCCCCGCCCGGGGCGGAGCCGCCGGCCGAGCCCGGACCCGAATGGGTCGAGGTCGCCGGCTACACGACGGTCGAAGAGGCGCGCTTCGCCCAGGGGCTCCTGCAAGAGCAGGGCATCCCGGCCGAGGTCGTTGACAAGCACGTCGTTGCGTACCCGTTCCCGCAGGCGGACCAGGGCGAGGTCCTGCTGCTGGTTGCGCCCTCCGATCTGGAACGGGCCGACGCGGTGCTGGCCCAGGCCGAGGCCGGCGACGACGCCCTGCCCGAGGACGCCGACACAGAAACCGAGACAGGCGACAAGGAAGGCGGGTGACGGTCCCCGCGTCGATCGGCCGCTACACGGTCAGGGGTGAGATCGGTCGGGGCGCGATGGGGGTCGTCTACCCGGGGGATGGAACCCGCCCTCGATCGCCCGGTTGCGATCAAGGTCATCGCGGCGCGGACTGGCGTCGTGCCGCTCTCCGGCGCCGAGCTTGACGCCCGCTTCGTGCGGGAGGCGAGAGTGGCAGCCCGTATCAGTCACCCCGGCGTGGTCACGGTCCACGACGCCGGTCGCGAAGGCGACTCACTCTACCTGGTGATGGAGCTGGTGGAGGGGGAGGCGCTCGGCGAACGGCTGGCGCGGCGTGACTTCCCCGCTGCCGCCGAGGCGCTCGAGGTCGTCGCCCAGGTGGCCGACGCGCTCGCCGCCGCGCACGCGCTCGGCGTCGTGCACCGGGACATCAAGCCGGGCAACGTCATTCTTACCCGCGGCGGGCGGGTGAAGGTGGCCGACTTCGGGGTAGCAAAGGCGATCGGGGAGGACACCGATCTCACCCGCAACGGCACCGTGGTCGGCAGCCCGGCCTACATGGCGCCCGCAGCGCCGACGCATTCGCTCCCGGTTGTGGCGCCTACAGCCGTGCGGCCGGCAGCGGAGCAGCCCACGGCGCCTCCCATCGTCGCGATCTTCTACTGCCGGCGCGGCGCGGAGTTCAAGGTGTCGCCCGAGGAGGCGGTCGTCACGGTGGACGGGAACGTGCTGGGCAAGGCCGGCGGCCGGGA
The DNA here is from genome assembly GCA_963754345.1 of Thermoanaerobaculaceae bacterium. Lineage (GTDB taxonomy): Bacteria > Acidobacteriota > Thermoanaerobaculia > Thermoanaerobaculales > Thermoanaerobaculaceae > RBG-13-68-16. Next base: position 72,718 of record CAVWFZ010000003.1, read on the forward strand.
GCATGTCTTCGACCGTCCCGGCAAGCACCTCGTCCGGCTCTCCATGAGCGGCTATCGCACCACCTGGGTCCAGATCGTCGTGGACCCGGCGGCCAGGGACGACATTGTCGAGGTGGACACCGTGCTCCCGCAGCAGTGACGCGGGCCCCCGGGACGCCGGACTGCACAAGAACTGCGTGAGCGGCTAGCGGGGCAGCTTCTGGAGCGCGCGGCGGACCGGCTCGGGGACCAGGCCGGAGACGTCGCCGCCGAGCTGCCAGATCTCGCGGACGACGCGGGACGACAGGTAGGTGAATTCCTCGTTGGGCGTGAGGAACACCGTCTCGGCGGCGTGCCAAAGCCTGCGGTTCATGAGCGCGATCTGGAACTCGTACTCGAAATCCGAGACCGCCCGCATCCCGCGCAGGATGACGCGCGCCCCGGTCTGCCGCAGGAAATCCACCAGCAGCCCCGAGAACGAGGTTACCTCCACCCCCGGGTAGCCCTGCAGGGTCAGGCGGATCAGCTCGACGCGCTGCGGCACGGTCTGCAGCGGCGTCTTGTCGGTGTTCTCCAGGACCGCCACCACCACGCGGGGGAAGATGTCGAGCGCCCGCCGCACGATGTCCACATGGCCCAGGTGGAGCGGGTCGAAGCTCCCGGGGTAGACCGCGGTGATCGGTTGTTTGCTCACGGCTTCTCCTCCACCGCCACGGTCGCGCGGTTGAAGTGATCGTCCATCGCGCGCACCGCGAGCACGTGCTCTCCGACCTGGACCGGAATGCGGAAGGTCTCGTGCTGGCTGTCCAGCAGCCCGCCTTCGGGCGCCATCGGGTGCCAGCTCTCGGCGTCCCGGTTCCACTCCACCCGCACGACCGGGGAGAGCGCGTCGTCCACCGTGACCAGCCACTCGCGACCCTGGCGAATGACGGTCATCCTGGGCGGCGTGTTGTCCACCACGAACCAGCTCGAGGACGCCTGCGCGCTGGCCGGCGCCTCGGGGTTGGCTGGGGCGTCGGTGGCGGTGAGGCGGAAACGGTAGAGCCCGTCGGCGAGCGCCTGGGTGTCGATGCCCAGCACGACCGTCTCGAGGTTCTCCCGTACCTTCCACCAACGCCCGCTCCCCTGTTCCTGGACCTCCAGCGTGAAACGGAGCGGGTCGCCGTTGGGGTCCTCGGCCTTCCACGAGACGCTCTGGTAGCCGACCCGGTAGTATTTCTTGCCGACGCGTTCCTGGCTCTCCTTGGCGTCGTCGTCGATGGTGGTGAAGATCCCCGACAGCTCGGGGTGCTGGACCTCGACCACGCGGTCCGCGGGCGGCGGGCTCTTGAGGAAGATCTCGCCCGGCGGATGGACCGTGAGTTCCTTGATCTCGGGCGGGAGGTTGATCTGCCGGTAGGCGACCACGACCCGCCCGACCCGGGCCGCCGGACCGGAGGGCTGGGGCTGCAGCTCCACCTGCCACTGCAGGTAGCGGGCGGGCGGCGCGCTCACCGTGGCTGTCGGGCACGGCACGGCGGCCGACCAGGCGCTCCAGGTGTCGTCGGGCGGGGCCACAGCGCCGGAGCGGAAACGCAGCGTGCAGCCGCCCGCCGGCGGAAGCTCCCCCTGCAGCACGGCCTCGCCCCACTGCGCCGGCTGCCCGGCATCCAGCGCGGGCGACGCGAAGGTGCCGTGGGGCGCTCCCGCGCGGTGCATCAGCTTCACCGGCCCCTGGGTGAGCACCCAGCTCCCGCCTGCGGCCAGGCGCACCACCTGGCCGGCGTCCACGCTATCGAGCTGCGCCGCCGAGCCGTCCACGAGCTGCCACAGCTCGCCGTCCATGCCGGTGCCAATGACCAGCCCGCCGTCGTTCCAGGTCAGTGTCCCGGCGAGTTGTTTCGTGAAGCGGTGCACCGAGACCGCAGCTCCGGAAGGGAAGATGCGCACGATCTCAGAGGTGGCCGGGCTCCTGGGTGTCTGGGGCGTGGCTGCCGCGCTCTCGCTGACGGACACGGTTGCCGCCGCCTCGCCCTCCTTCTCGGCCGGGGGCTTCCCCAGCGTGGGGTCGCCGGTGAGGCCGGCCGCGTAGACCACGCCTTCGGGCGCCACCGCGAGGGCGGCGATCTCGGTGAACTGGGAGTCATACACCACGCCGGGCGGTCCTTCGCCCGTCCACCTCATCACGAGACCCTTGCCGGAGGTGCCGATGATCAGTGCGTCGCCGCTCACGGCCAGGCAGCGGGCGTGCCGGTCGGGAATCGGCCAGGCCACCTCGAGGCCCTTGGCGGTCAGGCGCAGCAGCCGACCCGGGTTCCCGGCCGCGGCGGCCAGGCCGCCGCGGAACCACGCCAGGTCCCAGAGGTTGCCCTCGGCGAGCCTGGCGACCTCCTCCGGGGCGCCCTTACCGGCGCGTACCCGCAGGAGCAGCGCGGGTGCGGCGGTGGCGGCCCACAGGTTTCCTTCGGGGTCGAGGAGGAGCGCGGTGATCTGGTCGGCCTTGACCTCGCCAATCAGTTCCTTCGCGCCCCCGCGCACGCGGTAGATCCGCGCGGGGTGCCCGGTCCCCACGAACACGGCGCCGTCGGGGCCGGCCACGAGGGCAAGGCCGAGGGGCTCGTCGAAGGTCGCGACCGGGGCCAAGGGCGGGAGCGGGCGCAGGGTCCCGTCAGGGAAGATCGCTACACCCTTCCCGGTCGCCCCGGCGAGGGCGCGTGGCGTGTCGAGCACGAAGTGGCGTGTCTGGGTCGCCTCGGCGGCGCCCAGTGCGAGCAGGGAGACGAGGATGAGAGCTTGAGGCTTCATGGGACCTCCGGGCGCGTACGCACGGTGAGCGGGACCCGCACCACACCTTCGAGGGGGACGGAGCCGAGAACGCGATCGCTCGCGATGACGGTCGTGGAGAGTCGGGTGAGCGCCCTGGCTCCCAGGCCGCTCGCGAGGGTGGCCGACCAGGACGGCGGCACCCCGGGCTCCGAGGCACCGGGCAGCGCGACCCCGCGTTCGCGCGCCTCCAGTGCCACGACCATCGTGGTGCTGCTCTCCAGGCGGGCGACTTGGGCAAGCTGGTCGGCGAAGTCGGCGGGGGTGATGCCCTCGGCTCGCAGCTGGTAGTCGCTCCACGATGCGCCGTCCGCCACGATGAGGTCGAGGGAGCCCTCGAGTGCGCTCGCCGGGACCTTGATGAGGAGCCGCCGCTCCTGGGCGGGCGCCCGGTGCGGCCTGAGCCGGACCGTCACCGCGAGCTCCTCGCCCGGGCTCACCGACGTGCGTGCTGGCACGGCCTCGCCGATCGTCGCGCCGCGAGCGTCCTCATCCCGCTCGAGGCGTGCCTCCACCGAGGCGACGCCCGGATGGGGGAACGGCGAGTTCGCCAGGAAGCCCACCACGCTGCCGGCGAAGGCGGACAGGCGCGCGAGTGCGTCGAGGCCGCGCGTGGCCTGCCGCACGGTCACCTCGCGGCCGTCGGCCATTCGCATCGTGAGCGCGAGGCGGACCGAGGCCTCGCCGGCGGCGGCACCGCGGGCGGTCAGACAGGCGCTCGACAGGTAGGTCACGAGCAACGGCTCCAGGATCGGCACCTCCGCGATGCGGAACCTCCAGGTGGAGTCCCCGGTCACGTCGCGCACGCTCACGGTGACCGGGATGCCGGCCGTCTGCTCCCCGACCAGCGCCAGCACCCCGGCCGGTCGGTCGGCCACCAGGGTGCCGAAGCTCTTCCCGACGGCGAACACCTTGAACGGGTTCTGGTACGAGCTCTGGATCGCCAGCACGCGGGCGCGCGCCGCCGGCAACCGCACGGCACCGAGGCCGAAGAGCGGGTGGCCGAACGCCCAGACCCGGTTCCCCTCTCTGGCGGTCACGGTACCGCCCGCCGCGATCGTGGCGTCCCCCCACACCAGCAACGCCGCAAGCATGTCGCCGGGTTCGGGCGGGCCTTCCGGGGCGGCACCGCTCCCGGCGGGCACCGGCTGCAGGCCCATGGTTTCCAGCAGCTCCTGGGCGAACCCGGTGGGCGCCGGCAGGCCGCCCACGGCGACCAGCTGCGGCCGCATTCCCTCCCGAGAGGGCAGGCGCGGCAGCGTGGCGAGCGGCTCCAGCTGGCCGCCGGCCAGGGCCGCGAGCTGGGCCAGGGTCGGGCTCGGGGCGGGCGAGGCGCTCTCGCCGGGCGCGATCTGCCGCATGGTGGCGAAGGGTGTGACCCCGGCTAGGGCATCCTTCGCGAAGGCCCAGCCGTAAGCCACGGCGCCCAGCAGCTTTCCGTCCACGACCACCGGCGAGCCGCTCATCCCGGCCACCACTCCCGAGCCTGCGAAGCGGTCGCCGAGCAGACGAATCAGCACCATCCGGCGCTCCGGGCCGGTGGCATCCAGCAGTCCGAGGACCTCGACGGGGATCTCCACGCGCTCGCCGCCGCTCCACTCGGTGACGCACACGCCCTTCTGCCCCGGCTGCACGGCGGCCGGGTCGAGCCAGGTCAGCGCGGCCGTCAGGGTGAGGGGCAGCAGGAGCGCGCCCATGGCGGCGCTAGGCGCTCAGCCTGAGGGGTTGTGCCATATGGCGGCCGGTGAGCGGCAGGACGAGATGGAGTTGCTGCATGAGCTGCGCAAGCTCGTCAGGGAGGATCGCCTGGGAGCCGTCGGAAAGCGCCTGGGGCGGGTCGTGGTGCACCTCGATCATGAGGCCGTCCGCCCCCACGGCTGCTGCGGCGCGCGCCAGCGGCACCACCTTGTGGCGCTTTCCGGTACCGTGCGAGGGGTCCACGATGATCGGCAGATGCGAGACGCGCTGGACCGCCACCACCGCTGCCAGGTCCAGCGTGTTGCGTGTGTGGTCGGTAAAGGTCCGGATCCCGCGCTCGCACAGCACAACGTCGTAGTTGCCCTCGGCCAGCACGTACTCCGCGGCCATCAGCAGCTCCTCGACGGTGGCGGCCATCCCGCGCTTGAGCAGCACCGGCTTGCGCGCTTTCCCGACGGTGCGGAGTAGCGAGTAGTTCTGCATGTTGCGGGCGCCGATCTGGATCATGTCGCAGTACTCGATCACCAGCTCGAGCGAGCGCTCGTCGAGAGCCTCGGATACCACCGGCATGGCGACCTCGCGCCCCACGTCACGGAGGATCGCAAGGCCCGGCTCGCCCAGACCCTGGAAGGCGTACGGCGAGGTGCGCGGCTTGAACGCCCCGCCGCGCAGGATCTGCGCCCCTGCCGCCCGCACCCGCCGGGCGATCGTGAACGTCTGCTCCGGGGTCTCCACCGAGCACGGCCCCGCGAAAACCGTGAAGTTGTCCCCGCCGACCCGCACCCCGCCCACCACGACGACGCTGGCCTCGGGCTTCGCCTCCCGGCTCACGAGCTTGTACGGGTGCGAGACCGGGATGACCTCGAGCACACCGGGGAGGTTCTCGAAAAGGGCGGGCTCGACGGCGCCCTGGTTGCCGGTGATGCCGATGGCGACCCGCTGGGCGCCGGGTATCGGATGGGCCTTGAGCCCGAGCGAGGTGACCCGCTCGATGACCCGCTCGACCTGCTGCGGGGTGGCCCCCACCGTCATGACGATCAGCATCGTTGCCCCCCAGAGGCGCTATACTACCGAAGGTAAGGAGGTTGTCAACGTGAAGAGGGTGTTCTTTCTCGCCGTTGCGCTCCTCCTCCTGGCACACCAGACGTACGCCGTCTACGTGATCATGCTGCGCAGCGGCAATCGCATCGTGGCCAAGGAGAAGTACACGGTGAAGGGCCCGAACGCGGTGTTTGAGACCAAGACCGGTGCCTTCACCTCGATTCCCCTGTCTCAGATCGACCTCGAGTCCACGGAGAAGATCAACTCGCTGAACCTGGGCGATGTCCAGACGCTCGACTGGGTGGACATCCAGAAGACCACCCCGACACCCACGCCCACCGTGCCGGTTTCCTCCCTGGGCCGTCTCCGGACCGGCCTCGCCAAGCCCGAGGCCGAGGCGGCCAAGCCCACTCCGACTCCGGGCGTGATCTACAGGGACAAAAGATACCACGACCCACAGGTGGACCAGGCGTTCCAGCAGGGCCTCGAGAGCTACCACCTCTACCTGTACCGGACGAGCCAGGGCACGCAGCCGACCTACCTCTTCATCGAGCTCCAGGTGAACGGGCAACCGGAGACGCTCAAGGCGCTCCAGGCCGTCACCCAGACCTACCAGCTGCTCGCGGACAAGGCTCCCAACAGGGCCCCCGAGCGGGTCGAACTCCAGATGCTCAACGAGTCCGGCAAGGAGGCGGGGGTGTTCCGGATCTCCGCCGCCGACGCCGCAGCGCTGGTCAGCGGGAAGATCACCGCCGAGAACTTCTTCATCCAGCACGTGATTTTCTAGGGTCCTGCCAACGTGCTGATTCCGCTTCGTTTATTGACCTCCATCGGCGCTTGTGTTCGGCGAGCTCGTGCGGCCCCGTGTCTGTTGCTGGGTGCGGTCGTCGCGACCGAATGCCGGGCGCCGCTCCCGGCGCCGGAGCTCAGGTACCGCCAGGAGCGCGAGCAGGTGGTGCGCGCGGAGATTCCCCCCACGGCGGCCGTGCAGTTCAAGGGCCTGCGCTTCTACCCGTTTGACCCCGCCTACCGCGTCCGCGCCATGCTCGAGCCGGTCATCCCGCCCGAGCCGTTGAGATTGGCCGCCAGCGACGGCCAGGCGCGGCCGGCGCACCGGGTCGGCCGGGTGCGGCTCCGCTTCCCCGGGGGCGAGGCGGTGCTCTCTGTCTACCGGCTCGACGACGTCCGCGCGCGCTACCCGGACGAGCTCTTCCTCCCGTTCCGGGACGCGGGCGCGGGCACCGAGACGTACGGCGCCGGCCGCTACCTGGAGATCGAGCGGCTGCCGGGTGGCGTCGTGAGCCTGGATTTCAACCGTGCCTACAACCCGGACTGCGCCTACGGGATCTCCGCCCAGTGCCCGATCACCCCCCAGGAGAACACCATGCCGTTCGCAATCAAGGCCGGGGAGATGGTGCCGCCCGGGCACGGATAGCCGTGGCCGATGCTGGCCACGCTTCTCTTCATCGCTGTGCCGGCTCTTCCCCCGGTCCTTGCCGACCCCAGGCTCGGCCCCTCGAGCTGGGAGTTCGTGCGGGCCGGCGCCCCGCCGCCTGAGGCCGAGGCCGCCGGCTACCTGCTCGAGCTGCCACCGCCACCCGGACACCCGAACCAGCGCTGGCTGGAGACCGCGGTGGCCCTCTCCTCGCGACGGGCGCCGTTGATCGCCGTGGGCAGCGCCCTGCCGCCAGCGGGTGTGCTGCCGTACCTGGATGGGTTCTGCCCCGACCCGGCACCGGAGGCCAGTGCCTACCCCGATCTGCTGGCCCGCCTCTCGGGCGTGGCACTGGTCGTGGCGGTCTCGGACCCCGCACAGGCGGTATCGGCCCTGGCCGCGGGGGCGAGCGCGGTGCTGGTGGCGCGCCTGGACGCTGCCTGGGAGCGCCAGCTCGCCGGCCTGCTGCCGGAGCCTCGGGCGGCGCGGGGCCCCGGAGGCGCGTTGCCGAGCGCGCTGCGGAGTGCCGACCTCGCGACCGTGGTGGGACTGCCCCGAGGCTTTCCCGGCGGCGACGTCGCGCTGCCCGGCGACTGGTACGGCGAGGCCACGCTGCTTGCCGGTGGCTCGCAGCCTTTGGCGCTGCGCCGTTCCGGCAGGACGGCGGTGGCTGCTGTCCCGGCCCTCCCGGGTGGTGGCGTGCTGGTCGCACTCCGCCCCGCCGGCGAGGGCGCCTTCGAGAAGGTGCAGGTGAGCGGCGACCGGCTGCCCTCCGCAGCGGAGGTTCTGGCCCGACACCAGCGCGCCGCCGCACGCCAGGAGCGCCTCGTTCCCAGCTGGCGTGCGCAGCAGCGCCTGCTGGTGCGGGTGTGGGTGGAACAGCTCGCTCGCAGCTTCGAGGTGGTGCTCGCCGGGCCGGCGTTCTGGGAGCGCGGCGTGGGCACGGACTGGGAGCTGGCGAAGGCCTGGGTCGACGGGGTGGCGTGGGACGCGGACGCCCTCCCGGACCTCCCGTTGCTCGAGCCCAGGCGTCCTCCCGCGCCGCCGCTTGCCCTGCGTCTCGAGCCCTCGTACCGCTACGAGCTGCGCGGCGTCGAGGAGCGCCAGGGCCGGCGGTGCTTCGCCCTCACCCTTGAGAGCGGGCAGGCCGGAGGCGCGGTGCGGCGAGGGACCGCGTACATCGACGCGGCCAGCTTCGGACTCGTGGAGCTGGAGGAGACCGCGGAGGGCCTGCCGGGCGAGGTGCACGCCACCCGTTCGACGAACGTCTACCGGCCGCAGGAGCTGGACGGCGAGCTGCTCTGGCTGCCGTCACGCGTCACCGCCGACGACTTCCTCTCGGCATTCGGCGCCAGCGCCACCGTGCACCGGGAGGTTGTGCTTACGGAGATGGTGCTCAAACCGGGCGACTTCGCGGCCGAGAGGAGCGCCGCCTATGCGCGCAGCCACCGCATGCTGCGCGACGCCCCCGGCGGGATCGTGGCGCTGGTACCGGACGGCCACGGCGGCCGGGTCGTGGGATCGGTCCCGAGGGAGTCACAGCGCTACCTGATCGGCGGGGCCGTCTTCGATCCAGGGCTCTCCTTCCCGGTGCCCTTCGGCGGTGTGCAGATCCAGGACTTCAACTTCCGCAACCGGGGGGAACAACTGCGCCTGCTGATCGCGGGCGTGGTGAACGACGGGGCGTGGTCTGCGCCTGCCGGCCACATCGAGATCTCGGCGCGGGCGTTCGTCCAGCTCCTCCCGTTTGCCAGCAACGTCTACGTGCAGGGGCACGAGCTGAAAGGCGAACAGGTCAACTTCCAGCGCCAGAGTGTGGGCGCCGGGGTCGCCGCCAACGTCTCCTTTGCGCGGCTTTTTCTCGAGGCGGGCGTCAACCGGCTGGACTTCGGCCGCACCAGCACCACGTCGCCGGGCTTCGTGCTCCCTTCCGGCACCTTCGAGGAGGTGGCCAGGCTGGAGTGCAGCGCCGCCTTCGGCGCCACGAACCTGATCCTCTCCGGGCAGGCCGGCTGGCGGAACGATTGGCGGCCATGGGGAACCCTCGGGCTGGAGAAGCCGGAGAGCTCCTGGCAGCTCGGGCGGCTGGCGGTGGTGTGGGAGCGATCCCTGTTTCCCCTGGCGCGGCTGCACCTGGACGGCGAGCTGTGGGCCGGGCGCCACCTGGACCGCTTCTCCGCACCATCCCCGGCGCGCTTCGGCGGGGTGCGCATCGTCGGCATCGCCTCTGGCGTGGTGGTGCCGGACCGCCTCGCCGTGACGCGGGCGTCGCTGGCGCTCCCGCTGTCGGCGCGGGTGCGCGGGCAGCTCGAGGCTGGCCTCGGCTGGGCGCGCGACCCGCGCTCGGGGTACTCGGCGCGGCCGCTCTCGGGGATCGGCGCAGGCCTCAACGTGCAGGGCCCGTGGGGCACGCTGATGCAGGGCGCCGTCGGGTTTCCGCTCGCGACGCCGGGGCCGCGGAGACCGACGTTCGAGCTGTTCCTCCTCCGTCCCCTCGCCCGCAACTAGATCGTGACGAGGATGATGCCGGCGACGGCGACGAGCGAAGCGACAAGCTTGCGGCGCGTGAACGGCTCCTTCAGGAAGATCGCCGCCAGGATCAGGATGTAGATCGTGCTCGACTGGTTCAGGATTGCGGCAATTCCGACCTGCGTGTACTTCATGCCCGCGATCCAGCACATGAGGGCGAGGTAGGAGCCGAGGACGGCTGCCGGGACCGACACCCGCCACGTCCGCGAGGGACGAAAGATCCGGAAGATCTCCCGCCGCCGCGGGGAGAAGAGCGCGATCGGGCCCATCACGGCCAGGCAGCCGACCTGCCGCACCGTGGTGGCCCATAGCACGGGTGAGTGATTGAGCACGGGCTTTGCGATCACGACCCCCAGGGCCAGGGCGGCCATGGCCAGAACGCCCCAGACCACGCCCAGGACCACCTGGCGGGCGGTGACACCGTGGGGTGGTTCGTGCTGGGCCCCGGCGAAGATGCCGGAGACCACCAACACCATCCCCAGGAGCTGGCGGGCGCCGAGCCGCTCGCCCAGGAAGAGTGTTGCGAGCAGCACGGTCAGCGGAGAGTAGAGACAGTCGATGATTGCGGAGATGCCCGCCCCTACGATGTTGAGGCTCATGTGAAAGAGCGTGTCGGAGATGGCAATGGCGATGATTCCGCTCGCGACGAGGATCAGGACATCGCTGACCGAACCTTGGTTCCAGGAAACGCCTCCGGCCACCAGCAGGGTCGGCAGCAGGAGGCAGGTCGAGACCACAACGCGGAAGAGGTTGAGGGCGAACGGCGACACGCTGTCCCCTGACCGCTTGAGCAGGATCACGGCGATCGCCCAGATCACCGCGGTCAGGAGCGCGAAGAATTCACCCACGGGTCATCCGCCAGTCTCGACGCCGGCCAGGGTACCCGATCGGTTGGAGCGCCGCGCGTCCGAGTCGGGACGGCGTGGAGCCGGCGGCCGGCGCCTCCGCTACGGGGTTGCCGCCGGCGTGCCCTCGAAAATCCAGGGGTGTTTCGGGCCGTACCCGGAGGCATCGAGGCGGCGACGCAGCGAGCGCGACAGGGCGGGATCCTTCACCTCGCGGAAGATTGCGGGGTTGAGCTCCACCGCCCGCATGAGGTGCGCCATGCCCGCCTCCTGGTCCCCGGTCATCATCAACGCCATGCCGATGTCGAAGCGCACCTCCGGACGCTCGGCAAGCGCCAGCGCCCGGCCGAAGCTCTTGAGCGCAAGCTTGGTGTCGCCGGTATTGACCGCGAGGTTCCCGAGGATGAGCTCCGCCTCCCAGGAGTTGGGAAGCCAGCGTGCCATGGGTACCAGGCGGCCAAGGGCGAGACGGGAGGCCGCGGCGCGGGTCGCCTGGGACGGGCCGCCGGCCCGCAGCGACGCGGACAGCGCCTTGCCCTGCTGGAACATGCTCTCGACGTGGGTGCGCTGCCACGCCACCGTCAGGCCCGCCCCGGCCAGGACACCGACGGCGAGCACGCGCAGGCGGGACTCCCACCGACCCCCGGCGGGCGCCGCTGGGAGCGGGGGCAGGGCGAGCGCGGCGAGCACGACCCACTGTGCGGCAACCGCCGCCAGGTGCAGCGGGAACTGGCTGAGAGCGAGTAGTGCGGCCGCGACCACCAGCGGCGAGCTCGCGATCACCGCGTCGCCACGCGGTCGGTGCCAGGCCGCCCACCCGAGACCGGCGAGCGCCAGCGCGAGGCCGACGAGGCCGGTCTCGGCGGCGTACTGCAGCAGGTCGTTGTGCGCCTCGCCGAAACCCGTGGCCAGCCCGAGGACGCGTCCCCTTTCGGCGAGGGCGTCCGCACTCTGAAAACGGAACGAGTTGGCCTCGAAGAGGTCGTAGCCGACGCCGGTGGCTGGTCGCGCCCCGAACATCGAGGCTGCGGCGGCATACCCGGCGGCACGGCCGCTGCCCATCCACAGCAGACTTGCACCGCGCGCCTCCCTGAGGGCATCGCGGACTCGCGTTGCAAGCGGCGATGCGACGAAGAGGATCGCGATGAGCGCCACCGCTGCGACAACCAGCGCGAGCCTGCGCTTCCGCGGCACGGCCTGCCATAGCAGGAGCAGCGCGCCGGCGGCGAGCGCGGCGATCCCCGTGAGGGTGCGCGTCCCCACCACCACGCCGGCCATCAGCGCGGCCGCAACGGCGAACGGCAGGCGGTGGCGGTGAGCGGAGATCGCACGCCGGGCCGCCAGCAGCGCCGGCAGCACGAGGAAGATCGCCACGTCGGCGGGGTTGCCCATGCTCCCGATCCACGCGTAGCGCCCGCGCAGCTCTTGCAGCCGGGCAAAGCTCTCCGGCTGCCAGGAGGGCCGCAGGAAGAGCAGCACGAGCGCCGCCTCGATCGTCCCGGCCCAGACCACGAGGTTGGCGAGCGAGCGCCTGCGGTCGTCCGCGAGCTGGCGCAGCGCACCCCAGCCGGCCGCCGCCAGAACGACGGGGAGGAGAGCGGCAAGCGCCCGCGCAGGCTCCGGGCAGGCGATCGCGCTCACCGCACCGCCGGCGAGCACGCCGCCCCACGCCAGCCACCAGGGATCGCGCCACGCCTTCCCTGCCAGGTTGCTGACTACGAACGCCGCCGCCAGAACGGACCACGCGCCGAGGGCCAGCTCGCTCTTTGGCCCGCGGAACATGTCGAGGCCCTTGCTGTCCCACACCATCGGCAGTGCGAGCACGAGCACCGCAGCGGCCGCATACGCGAGCACCGCCATCAGGCGATCGGTTGGGGATTCGCTTGGAGCCGGCGCGCTGCGGGCGCGTGGCATCGGCTACTCCTCCAGGCGGACGGAGACGATCCGTGAGACGCCGGGTTCCTCCATGGTGACGCCGTAGAGTACGTCGGCGTGCGCCATGGTGCGCCGGTTATGCGTGATGAGCAGGAACTGGGTCCCCTCGCTCATCTCCCGCAGCAGGCCGGCGAGGCGCTCGACGTTGGCGTCGTCGAGGGGGGCGTCCACCTCATCCAGGAGGCAGAACGGCGCCGGCCGGATGCGGAAGAGCGCGAGCAGCAGGGCAACGGCCGCCAGCGCCTTCTCGCCGCCCGAGAGCAGCAGTACCGACTGGGTGTGCTTGCCGGGAGGCCGCACCCGGATCTCGATGCCGCTCTCCAGCGGCGCCTCGGGGTCGGACAGCTCGGCCCTCGCCTCGCCGCCGCCGAACAGCCGCTGGAAGACGGCGTCGAACGCGCCGTTGACCTCGGCCAGCGTGGCGAGGAAGCGCTCGGCACAGGTGGCGTCCAGCTCCTTCACCGTCTCGTTGAGCGACTCCAGCGAGCGCTCAAGGTCGCGGCGCTGCTCCTTCAGGAACGCGTGCCTGTGCTCCAGCTCGTCGCGCTCGGCAACCGCCAGCTCGTTCACCGGCCCGAGCGCCTCGAGCTCTGCGGCGAGCGCTTGCTCGCGCGTCTCCAGCTCCGGCACGGCCTCGGGCGGCGGCGCCGCCGGCAGCTCGGCCTGGCCCGCGAGGGTGAGGGCGATGGCCTCCTCCAGCCGCTCGCGCGCGCCGGCGGCCTCGGTGAGGGCGAGGCGGGCGGCGTGGGCGGCATCGCGCGCCGCCAGGTGGGCGAGGCGGCCCTGTTCGGCCTGGACCTCGGCGCCGGCCACCCTTCCCCTGGCTGCTTCGACCTCGGCGGTGAGGCGCTCCACCTCGCGGTGGAACGCGGCTCGCCGGGCCAGCAGCTCCTCCAGCTCGGCACGGGCCGTGACGGCCGCGCGACCCGCCGCCTCGGCCCGCAGGGCCTGGGCATGTGCCTCGTCCCGGGATTGCCGCTCGCGCTGTCTGATGTCTCCGAGCTCCTCGCGGTGCCGCGCGAGGTCGCGTTCGGCGGCGGTAAGGCGCTCGTGCGCGAGCGCCGCCGCACCGCGGCTGCGCTCCGCTTCGGCGCGGGTGGAGGCGGCCGCGTCGCGCGCGCGGTCGGCGTCGCGCGCGAGCGCATCCACCTCGCTCTCGAGCGCGCTGGCCCGGGCGGCGAGCCGCTCGACCTCCTGGCGGGCGACCGTCAGGCGGCCGGAGAGCGAGGCACCCTCGTCATCGAGCCGCTTCAGTTCCGCAGCCAGCGCCTCCAGCTCCCGTTCCAGCCGCTCGCGCTCCCGGTGCAGGGACACTCGGCCCGAGGTCGCCGCGGCCAGCGTCTCGGCCGACTGCAGGGCGGCGGCATCGCGCTCGGCAAGCTGCGGACCGAGCTCGGTCAGCTCACGCTGAACCCGCTCGAGGGCGGCGACCGTCTCGCCCTCGCGCGCGGCGGCCGCGGCCTCGGCGGCGACCGCCTCGTGCTCCTTGAGGCGCAGCTCCAACACCCCGGGTGCCGAGGCTCGCCCGCCGGGAAGCTCGAGGCGCATCCCGCGCCGCCGCCCGCTCTCGGGTAGCAGCACGACCAGGTCGGGGTCGGCGACTGCCAGTTCGCGCGCCTGCGCGAGGTCGCGCGCAACGGCGGCGCGGGGGAGGGCCGAGGACAGCCACCCGAGGTGCTCGGGTCTGACGCCGCCCTGCTCGAGCAGCGGCGATGGACGCGCAGGACGGGAGCGGTCGATCACCGCCACCTCGAGCCTGCCCTCGACCCTGGAGGCCTGGCCGACCAGCGCCGTCGCGGCGTCCTCGTCGGTGCACACCGGCAGGTTGAGCAGCTCGCCGTAGGCGCGGTCGAGGAGCCTGGCGACCTCGGGCGACGGCGACAGGAAATCCGCCACGGTCCCCTGCAGCTTCTCCGAGGGCAGCACGCGAGCGAGGGTCGCGGGGAGGGCGCGGGCGTCCGCGATCCGGCGTGCGAGCCCCTCGCGTTCGTGCTGGGCCTGCCAGCGCTCGTGGCCGGCGCGGTCGCGCGCGACGGTGAGCGAGGCCGCGTGCGCCGCCAGCGCCTCCTGGCGCCCGCGCAGGAGGTGGCGCTCCTGCTCGACCTCGGCGGCCGAGGCGGCGGCGGTGCTTTCATGTGCTGCCGCTTCCTCCTCGCCCTTCGCAATCTCCGCGAGGTGAGTACGCAACCGTTCGTGCTCCGCGGTGAGGCGCGTGCGCTGGTAGGCATCCTGCTCCAGTTCCACCTCGAGCCTGTGCGCGCGGTTGTGGGCCTCGCTCGCGCCCGCCACCGCCGCGAGCAGCGCACGGCGCGCCTCCTCGGCCCTGGCGCCGACCTCACGGGCGGCGGCGTCGGCCACCTGCGCCGTCTCGGCGGCCGCGCTGGCCTCGCTCTCGCGCACGGTGACCGTGCCCTCGGCGGCGGCGAGTGCGGCCTCGAGGGTCGTGCCCTCCTGCTCGAGCGTGTGCGCGGAGGCCGCGAGCTTCTCGGCCTCCACGCCGGCGGCCTCGCGGCGCTCGCTGGCCTCGGCGGCCTCACGGCGGGCGGCGGTCTCCTCGGCCTCGCGGCGCTGGGCGAGGGCGTCGCTCCTGGCCTCCTCGTCACGCGAGGCGGCGAGGCGCTCCTGGAGAGCGTCGAGCTCGCGCCGCTGCGTGGCGAGCGTCGCCTCGGCACTGGCCAGCACGCTCGCGGCCTCCGCCTCGGCCAGCCCGGCCGAGGTGAGCGCCTGCTGCTTCTCCTCGACGGCGACCAGCAGCGCGGCGTGTTTGCCGGCGAAAAGTGCCGCGCGCACCTCGGCCAGGTGCTGGCGCAGCTCGCGGTGCTTCTCGGCGCGCCGGGCCTGGCGGCGCGCCGCCTCGAGCGAGCGCTTGACCTCGGCGGCCACGTCCGCCACCCGCAGCAGGTTCGCGTTGGTCTCCGCGAGCTTCAGCTCCGCCTCGTGGCGGCGTGCGCGGAACTTGGTGATCCCGGCGGCCTCCTCGAAGAGGTTGCGCCTCTCCGTGGCCTTGATGGAGAGCACCTGGCCGATGCGCCCCTGCTCGATGATGGCGTAGGCGCGGGTGCCGAGGCCAGCGTCCATCAGCTCGTCCATGACGTCCTTGAGGCGGACGCGGCGGCCCTGCATGCGGTACTCGGAGGTCCCGTCCCGCAGAACGCGGCGGGAGATCGTGAGCTTGCCCTCCGCCTCGGACCAGCGGCCGTCGGGGGAGACGAGCATGAGGCTCACCTGGGCGGCGCCCAGCGGCGGACGGCTGGGGGCACCGGCAAAGATCACGTCCGCCATGATCTGGGAGCGCAGCAGGCGGGAGGACTGCTCGCCCAGCACCCAGGCGATGGCGTCCGATACGTTGGACTTGCCGACGCCATTGGGGCCGACGATGGCGATGAGCGCCCCCGGAAAAGACAGCTCCACCCTTGTCGCGAACGACTTGAACCCTTCGAGGGTCAGCGAGCCAAGGCGCACCGCTCCCATTGCCGAACGCGGGATACTACCACCGTCCAAGATTGTGAACAGTTTCACAATCTGGTCGGGGAACCTTTGGAACGTGGCGACGAGGCGTCGGGAGCTGGCCGCCCGTGGTGGTGTCTACGACCAGAGACCGGCGATCGCGGCCCCGCACCCGGGGCAGGTACCGGCCGGCGTGACCCTCGTCTCCAGCACGCTGAAGCCGACGCGGCGAACCAGGGTCTCAGAGCAGCTCGGGCAGCTCGTGGTCTCCAGCTCCCCGACGCGGTCGGGGAGGTTCCCGGCGTAGACGTAGTGCAGGCCGGCCGCGCGCCCGATCTCGGCGGCGGCGAGCAGAGTCCGCGCCGGGGTGGGCGGTGGCGCGGTCATCTGGTAATCGGGATGGAACGCCGTCACGTGCCACGGGATGTCCGGGCTGACGCCGGCGAGGAACTCGGCGATCCTCTTCAGCTCGTCCGGCGAGTCGTTGACCCCGGGAACCACGAGCGTGACGACCTCCATCCAGACCTCGCGCGCCACCAGGCCGGCGATCGTGTCGAGCACCGCCTGCAGCTTGCCTCCGAGGGCCGCGTAGGTCTTGGGTGAGAAGGCCTTCAGGTCCACCTTGTAGGCATCCAGCACGGGCGCGAGAAAGTCGAGCACCTCCGGCGTGGCGTGCCCGTTGGAGACGACGCTCGTCAGGATCCCCTCCTTGCGTGCCGCCACGAAGACGTCGTAGGCCCACTCGGCGGTGATGAGCGGCTCGTTGTAGGTGCTGGTGATCACCTCGCACCGGTACTCGAGTGCCGCATCCACGAGCGCTTCCGGCGTCACCGGGTGTGCGGCGTCGCTGGCCTGCGGGTCGCGCAGCGCCTGCGAGGTGAACCAGTTCTGGCAGTAGGGGCAGTGCAGGTCGCACCCCAGCATACCGAACGAGAGGGCGCGGCTGCCGGGCCGCACGTGGAAGAACGGCTTCTTCTCGATCGGGTCGACCGCCACCCCCGCGGTGTACCCCCACGGTACGGTGAGGGCGTCCCCCGAGCGGGCGCGCACCAGGCAGACGCCCCGGGCGCCCTCGCCGAGCTTGCAGCGGTGGGCACACGCGACGCAAACGAGCTTGCCGGAGGGGTGTGGTACCGCGAGCTCGGCACGCGCGGCGGTGAGGCGGTCCAGCCGCGTCTCCACGAGGTCAATCTGGTGCCGCAGCTTGACGCTGGCAAGGGGCGGGCGGAGAATCGGCCACGCCGTCGGAACGAGCGTATGGATCAACCGGGCAGGGACGTGGTTGCGGTGCGCCACGCGCCCTCTGGCGTGGGGGGCAGCGTCTGCGTGCCCGCCTCCAAGAGCCTGACCCAGCGTGCCCTCGTCGCCGCCGCCCTGGCCGGGGTGGGGTCGGAGGTCCACCGCCCCCTCGACGCCGAGGACCCGCGCCTGCTGTTCGAGGGCCTGCGGCACGCCGGGTTCCGCCTGAGCTGGCAGGGCCACACGGTCGCCGCCCTGGGGAGGCAGGCCGTGGGGGGTGCGGTGGTCTTCATGGGGAACAACGGCACCGGTGTGCGCTTCCTGCTCGCGCAGCTCGCCGGCATTCCGGGCACCTGGCTTCTGGACGGTAGCGAGCGGCTCCGGCAGCGTCCGATCGCCCCGCTCGTCGAGGCGCTCCGCAGCCTGGGCGCGAAGGTGGAGCCTGCCCTGGGTTCTGCCGTGGCGCTCCCCCTCAAGGTGTTCGGCGGGCGCCTGGCGGGTGGCGAGGTCGCGCTTGACGCCTCGGTCTCCAGCCAGTTCGTCTCCGCGCTGCTGCTCCTCGGTGCCGTTCTGCCGAAGGGACTCGCAGTGCGGTTGGCCGTCCCGCCCCCGTCGCGCCCGTACCTCGACCTCACGGCCGAGGTGCTGGCGGCCTTTGGCGCCGAGCCCACGCTGGCGCCTGACGGGAGGTTCTTCGCCGTTTCCGGAGGCGGCCTGACGCCGGCGGAGTTTACGGTGGAGGGGGACTGGTCGGCGGCAGCGTTCCCGCTCGCGGCCGCCGCGGTGGCCGGGGGCGAGGTGGAGGTCGAGGGCGTGCGGGTCGACAGCCGGCAGGGGGACGCCGCGGTGCTGGAGCTGCTCGCCGGGGCGGGTTGCGTGGTGCGCGCCTCCGACCGCGGGGTCGTGGTGCGTGGGCCGGCGACGCGGCACCTGGAGGCCGACCTGCGCGACACGCCCGACCTCTTCCCGGCTCTCTCGGTGGTCGTGGCCAGGGTGGGCGGGACCCTCACGGGTCTGGAGGCTCTCGCCGCCAAGGAGAGCGACAGGCTGGAGGTCATGGCGCGCCACCTCATCGCGCTGGGGTTTCCGGTGGAGGCGCGCGACGGGTGGTTCGTCAGCCTCGGTGGCGCCCCGCGTATGCCCGCGCCGGACGAGCCGTTCGACCCCGCGATGGACCACCGGGTGGCGATGGCGATGGCGGTGGCCGGGTGCGCGGTGTCCGGCGTACGGGTCCTCGATCCCGGCTGCGTCGCCAAGTCCTGGCCCGCGTTCTGGACCGCGTGGCAGGGGATCACCACGGCGGCCCGGTGAACGCTCGCGCCTCTGCCGCGGGGCACCTCGCCCGGCTTTTGTCCTGGGACGCGCCGTTCCTCCCCGCAGTCACCGAGCTCGCGCTCACCTCCGTCGGGCTCGAGCTGGCCTGCGCCGCGCCGGGTGCGGAGCTTGCGCGGGCGATGTGCTGGCCGCGCGGGCAAAGGGCGGCGGTGGCGCTTCAGATCGTGGCGGCCTCGTCGTTCCTTTTCGAGCGCGGTTGGTATCCGTCGCGTAGCCTGCTGCGCAGCGCACGGGTGAGCCGCAGCGAGGACGGGGTCTGGTTGCGGCTTTCCCGACTGCCGTGCCGGCGCCTCGAGGATCCCGGCCTCGAGAGGCGTTTGCGGCTGGTGCTGGGGCCGGAAGACAATCTGCTGGTGCCCGTCGTCGCACCTCTGCTTCGCGCGCTCCTTCCCGAGCGGGCGGACGAACTGGAGCGCGCGACCAGGATGCGGCCGGTCTGGGAGGCTGCCGCGGCCTGGATCGAGGTGCTGCTCGCCGAGGGGCGCGGGGTCATCGCGCTCCGCCATCCCGCGGGCCGGGGGCGCGCGCTGTGGGCGCGGCGCTTCCTGGTACCGGCCGGCGGCGTGTTCTGGGTCGAGGAGGAGGGGCTGCTGCCCGGTCTGGTGGCAGCGGCGTGGCTGGCGGCCGGCGACACGCTGGCCGTCGCGGACGGCGCCTTCGAGGAGGCCGACGTGGCACGCGCCCAGGCCCGGGCCGCGGCGGACGGGCATGACTGCCTCGTGCTGACCACCCTGAGCCTGCCAGGAGTACCGCCGCTGCCGCTGGCTGGTGAAGCCGATGCGGTATGGGTGCTGGCGCCCCCAGGCGCCAAGGCCCACACCCACGAGGCTGCGGCGGTGGAGGCGGGCGGGCAGCGCCCGAGTCTCGCGCGGCTCGTGCTGGAGGCGGGTGCGCGCACCGGCTTTGCCGGTGCACCGGCTCAAACCTTGGTCGAGGACCGCGAGGCGTTCGCCTCGGCACCCGCGCGTCAGGCGCTGGGTTGGCTGGAGAGCGCGCCGGTGGGCCTGACCGACCAGGACATGGCGGGACTCGCGGCGGTGCTCCCCGAGGCCCTGCCGGAACTCGAGCGGCTGGGCCTCGCCCAGCAGCACCACGGTGTCTGGCGCGCCTTGCGTAATGGGGTCAACGCCGACGCCGAGAAGCTGCAGGCCATGGCGTGCCGGCTGCCGGACGACTCCGTCGCGGGCATGGTGGCGCGGGCGCTGGCGCAGGGATGCTGGGAGCCGGCCGCGGCGTGGTGCGAGGAACGCCTCGAGAGGGGTTCGACCCGCGAGGTTCTGGAGGTCGCGCGAGCGCTTGCCCGCTTTGTGGTGCTGCGGGTTGCGGCGGCCGAGGCGGCCCTCGGCCTGGGCCGCCTGAAGGAGGCGGAGGGTTTCCTGGAGGGTGTGGCCGAAGACCAACGCGGGCCCCGCTGGCATGCGGTCGCGGCGTGGTGGGCGGAGCTTGCAGGGGTGACGGAGCGTGCCGCCGTCGAGGTTGCAGCCGTCGCCGTTGGCGTTCCCGGCCGGCTCGTGGCCCGGTGCGAGCTGGTGGCGGCGGAGCTGGCGCGCCGCGGGGGCGATCGGGCGGCCGAGCTCGAGCACCTGGAACGCGCCGTCGCGGCCACCGAACCTGCGCTTGCGGAGGCGGAGCTGGCGCGCGCGGCCTGGGGTGGGACCGAGGCGCTGCGGGCCCTGCGGAAAGCGCGCGGCGCGGAGTGGGAGGACGACCTGGCGGCGCGGCTCCTCCAGCTCCTGGGCCTGGCGGCCCTCGACCGCGGGAGCTGCGCGGCCGCAGGGACCGCCCTGCGTGCGGCGCTGCGTGCAGCCAGCGGCGACGACCTCCGCCTGCTGGGCGAGATCCACGCCGACCTCGGGGGCACCGCGATCCTGGCCGACCAGCTCGCGGTTGCCGACCGCCACCTGCTCCTGGCCGAAAACTTGCTCGAGCGCTGTGGCTCCCGGCGCAGCGTGACCCTCGTACGTGCGAACCGCGCGGTGTTGGCATGCGACAGGCTCGACTGGCGTACCTGCCGGGAGTTGAACCTGGCCGTCCGCCAGGAGCGGGGAGCGGTGGACGACAGCCCAACCCTGCTGGGTGAGCTGGAGCTGGCCCGTGCCGAGCTGGCCCGCGGCGACGTGCCGGCGGTCCAGGCGCTGCTGCCGGGGCTTGAGGAGGCGGTGGAGCGGCACGGCAGCCACGCCTCGCTCCACCAGACGCTGGCGGCACTCAAGGCGCACGTCGCCCTGGCCCTCGGGGACCTCGAGCGGGCCAAGGTCGAGGCGCGCGGCGCGGAGGCCGGTGAGAAGGACCTCATCCTCGCGCTGCAGCGCGCCAACGAGGGGAACGATCCGTCTTCGGCGTTGCCCCGGCGCTGGGGTCTTGCGATCACGGCGCGGCTGCTCGCGGCCTGGCGGCGCGACGACGAGGCCGCCGCCCTCGCGCGCATGGAGCGAGCGCTCGAGCGCAGCCCGCGCGAGGCCTCCGTGGGCCTCGCGCGCTTCGCGGCTCTCTTGGCGCGCGGCGGCCAGCACCTGAGTGCCCGCTGGACGGATCTCGAGCGTCGCGCCGAAGCCGCCTTGGCGGACGCGGAGCTGGAGGGCTGGGCGGGCATTCTGCGCGGTGCCTGCGGCCTCGACCCGGTGCGCCTGCTGCGGGCCCTGGACGGCATCGTAAACGCCGGCACCGACGCCCTCAGCGCGACGCGCCTGGAGACGCTGGCGCGCGCTCTCGGCCTCTCGCGGCTCGAGATCGTGCGCGGCGGTGCCCGGCTCGGGTGCTGGGGCGAGGCGGAGGGCGAGGTCTCCGAGTTCCACGCGGACGGCATTCTGGTGCGCGCCGGAGGAGTCCCGCACTCCGCGGCCGAGGCGGCCCTGCGCCTGGTGGCCCGACACATCGCCAGCCGGCAGGACGGTGGCGGGCTGGAGGTCGGGACGGCCGGGAGCGACCTGCTCGGCACCAGCGCCGCCCTGCAGGAGGTGCGCGAGCAGGTGGCCCGCTGGGCGCCGCTCCCGCTCACGGTGCTGGTGACCGGCGAGCCGGGAACCGGGAAGGAGCTGGTCGCACGGGAGCTCCACCGCCGGAGCCTGCGCTCCGGGGCCTTCGTGCCGGTCAACTGCGCCGGAATCCCCGCCCCGCTCCTTGAGGCCGAGCTCTTCGGCGTCGTGCGGGGGGCGTTCACGGGGGCCGACCGTGACCGCGCCGGCTTGGTCGAGGCGGCCGAGGGCGGCACGCTCTTCCTTGATGAGGTGGGGGAGCTGCCCCTCGAGCTCCAGGGTAAGCTGCTCCGCCTATTGCAGGAGCGCGAGGTGCGCCGCGTGGGGGCGACGCGTTTGCGCACGGTGGACGTGCGTTTCCTTGCAGCCACCAACCGCGACCTCACGGCAGCCATGGCCACGGGGAGCTTCCGCCAGGATCTCTACTACCGGCTGGCGGTGGCGGTCATCGAGGTGCCGCCGCTGCGCGAACGACCGGAGGACGTCGAGGCGCTGGCGCGCTTCTTCGCGCACCGCTTTGCCGCGACGCTCAACCGCCCCGGGGTCCGCCTCGCACCTGCCGCGCTCGAGCTGCTCCGGCAAGGACCGTGGCCGGGCAACGCCCGCGAGCTGGAGTCGGCGGTGGCCCGCGCCGTGGCGGACGCGCGCGCCGGCGAGGTCCTGGGGCCAGATCGGTTCCCGGGCGTTGTCCCGGGTGTTCCGGCTGCACGCACCTTGCCGGCCTGGCCCGCCGCGCTTGCCCAGTTCCGGCGCGCGTACTTCTCGGCGGTGCTTCGGGAGACCGCGGGGAACCGCACGCAGGCGGCCCGGCGCGCTGGGGTCTCCCGCCAGACGCTCCTGTACCACCTGCGTGCGCTCGACCTCCGCGATCACGATGAGGGCTGAGCTACACTCGCCCAGCACGCGGGGTTCACTCGCGCGGAGCGCGGGGGGCTCGGGGGGCACTTCTGCGGTGGTGGGCGGTCGGAGCGCCGCAGAGCCCCCCGCAACGGATAGACGCGGGACCCCCGGAGAAGCGAGCGTCCGGCTGTGCCGGCGCGAGCGTGGGGGGCGCGGGGGGTCTAGAGTCCCGCCGTAGGCGGGACGGGACCCCCGGAGAAGCGAGCGTCCGGCTGTGCCGGCGCGAGCGTGGGGGGCGCGGGGGGTCTAGAGTCCCGCCGTAGGCGGGACGGGACCCCCGGAGAAGCGAGCGTCCGGCTGTGCCGGCGCGAGCGTGGGGGGCGCGGGGGGTCTAGAGTCCCGCCGTAGGCGGGACGGGACCCCCCGGTGAGATGACAAAAAGGTGGCGGGCTTTTGGGCCCGCCAGGATGAAGGAGGAGGTTGGATGCGTGCGTTCAGGTCGTGGCCGTTCTCCCTGACCGCACCCATCTGATAAGCAAAAGGCATGCCAAGCGCCGGAGACTGGGACCTTTTCCGCAGGCAGCTCGAGTCGCTGCCGGGAGAGAGTCTCGAAGTCATTGCTTACGAACCACTTGCGTCGCACACCACCCTGCGGATCGGCGGACCGGCCCGGGTGCTCCTCCGCTGCGGCCGCCACGAGGGTGTGGTGGCCGCCCTGCGAGCCGTGCGCGAGGCCGGCATCCCCTGGCTGGTCCTGGGCTTGGGAGCCAACGTCCTGGTTCCTGACGCCGGCCTGGATGCGGCCGTGCTGACGCTAGTTGGAGACCTCGCCTCGATCTCTCTGAAGGGCGCCAGGATCCGCGCGGGCGGGGGCACCCAGCTTGGCAAGGTAGTACGGGCGTCGATAGACGCCGGATTGGCCGGTATCGAATGCCTGGGTGGCATCCCCTCGACGATCGGCGGGGCGCTCGCAATGAACGCCGGCGCCTACGGCCAGGAAATCCTGGATGTGCTTGGATGGGTTGAAGTTGTCGAAGAGGATGGCAACCTCCGCCGGCTCGAGAGGTGGGAGGTGAAGGGGGGGTACCGCTGGAGTGTCCTCGGCAAGGGACGTGTTGTCACCTCGGTGGAACTGGCCCTGAGGGCGGAGGATCCCGAAACGTTGAAGGCTCGCGTCCAGCAGGTGCGGGCGCGCCGGCAGGGGGTGCTGCCGCCCGAGCCCTCGGCCGGAAGCGTGTTCCGTAACCCGCCCGGGGACTACGCAGGCAGGCTGCTGGAGCTCGCCGGCTGCAAGGGTCTCCGGCGTGGCGGGGCCGAGGTAAGCCAGCGCCACGCCAACGTCATCATCAACATCGGGGGGGCGACCGCCGCCGATGTGCGCTGGCTGGTCGCACAGATGGCGGCGCGGGCGCGCGAGCGCTTCGGCGTCAGCCTGGAGCTGGAGCTCAAGGTGCTTGACGAGACGGGCCACGTGCTCACCGACCCGGAAGCCCTGCTTGCATGAGCCGCCCCCGTGTGATAGAAAAGCGCGCTGTCTACGACGCAGAACGCGAAGGAGATCTCTGCATGAATATCGAACAGAAGGTCAAGGACATCATCGTGCAGCAGCTCGGGGTGGACCCCGAGAAGGTGAAGATGGAAGCATCGTTCGTGGAAGATCTCGGTGCCGACTCTCTCGATACCGTCGAGCTGGTGATGGCGTTCGAGGAGGAGTTCGGGGTCGAGATCCCTGACGAGGAGGCGGAGAAGATCCGCACCGTCGGCGATGCCGTGAAGTACCTCAAGGAGCACGTGAAGGAGTCGTGATGGCGCGCCGGGTCGTCGTGACCGGCGTGGGCCTCGTTTCCCCTCTCGGCGTGGGGACCGAGGCGACCTGGGAGGGGCTGGTTGCCGGACGCTCCGGCATCGGCCCCATTACCCGTTTTGACGCCAAGGATTCCCCGGTGCGCATCGCGGGCGAGGTCAAGGGGTTCTACCCCGGGCTCGTGATGGAGCCGAAGGAAGCCCGCAAGTACGACACCTTCTGCCACTACGCCCTGGCCGCCAGCGACATGGCGCTTGCCATGTCGGGGCTCGCCATCACGCCCGAGAACGCCCCGCGGGTGGGCGTGGTGATCGGCTCGGGAATCGGCGGCCTCCCCTGGATCACCGAGAACCACCTCACGCTCCTCGAGAAAGGTCCACGGCGCGTGTCGCCGTTCTTCATTCCGGGCAGCATCGTCAACATGCCGGCCGGCCTGGTTTCCATCCGCACCGGCGCCAAGGGCCCCAACAGCGCAACCTGCACCGCCTGCTCCACCGGGGCGCATGCGATCGGTGACGCCTTCCTCTACATCCAGCACGGCTACTGCGACGCCGCGATCTGCGGCGGCACGGAGTCTTCGGTGTCGCCTTTGACCATTGCAGGGTTCGCCAACATGAAGGCGCTCTCCACCCGAAACGAGCAGCCCGAGAAGGCCTCGCGCCCGTGGGATCGGGACCGCGACGGTTTCGTGCTCGCCGAAGGCGCAGGGATCCTGGTCCTGGAGGAGCTCGAGTTCGCCAAGCGTCGCGGCGCAGCCATCCTCTGCGAGGTGCTCGGCTTCGGGATGTCGGGCGACGCCTACCACATCACCGCGCCCTCCGAGGACGGCGAGGGACCGGCGCGTGTGATGGCCAACGCGCTGGCCGATGCCGGGCTGAAGCCGGAGGACGTGGACTACATCAACGCCCACGGCACTTCCACGCCGCACGGCGATCGCGTGGAGACGATCGCGATCAAGAAGGTGTTCGGCGAGCACGCGTACCGCCTCGCGATCTCCTCGACCAAGTCTTCGACCGGGCACCTGCTGGGCGCTGCGGGAGGGCTCGAGATCGGCGTCACCGCGCTCACGGTGGCGCGCGACACGATCCCGCCCACGCTCAACCTGGACAACCCCGACGAGGGCTTCGACCTCGACTACACCCCTCACCGCGCGGTCCAGCGCGAGGTCCGGGTGGCGATCTCCAACTCGTTCGGTTTCGGCGGGACCAACGCCTGCCTGGTGCTCGGCAAACTCCGGTGAGACGCGGGCTGCAGTCGCCTCGCCGGGTGTGCAGAATAGCTTCGGCAAGCAGGCCGCACGTCAGCGGCTGAGGAGGACAACCCCATGAAGAGCTGCGTTCTCATGGCGTACGTGCCGGACACGGCCTCCGTAATCAAGGTCGCGGGCACGGGCAACCGCATTGACGAGTCCGACATCAAGTGGATCGTTTCCCCCTACGACGAGTACGCCCTCGAGGAGGCGATCCGCCTCAAGGAATCCCGCGGCGGCGGCCACGTCACGGTGGTCACCTACGGGCCGGAGCGCGCCCAGCAGGGTCTGCGCGAGTGCCTGGCGCGGGGCGCCGACGCGGCGGTGCACGTGAAGGGTGGCGAGACGACCTTCGGGGACGCGCTGGCGATCGCCCGGGTGCTGGCGGCGGCGATCCACAAGGTCGGGCCGTTCGACCTCATCCTCGCCGGCGTCAAGGGCGTGGGGAGCGACAACAGCCTGGTGGGGCCCATGGTCGCGGAGCTCCTGGACCTCCCCCACGTGTCGGGTGTTGTGAAGCTCGAGATCGGCGACGGCACGCTCGTCGCGCACAGGGAGATCGAGGGCGGCACCGAGGTCGTCGCGGCCCCGCTGCCGTGCGTGCTCACCGCCCACAAGGGGCTCAACGAGCCGCGCTACCCGTCGCTGAAGGGGATCATGGCCTCGAAGAAGGTGGCCATCCAGGCGCTGGCCGTGGCGGACCTCGGGCTCGACGAGGGGGCGCTGGCGGGGGCCGAAGCCACCTCCCACTGGAAGGCGCTTGCACTGCCGCCGGCGAAGAGCGGCGGCACGATCCTGAAGGGCGAAGAGGACCCCGCGGCGGCTGCACGGGAGCTGGCTCGCCTCTTGCGCGAGCAGGCCAAAGCAATCTAGGGCTTGGGAGGCGACCATGGCGGGCATCCTGGTTTTCATCGAGCAGCGCAACGGCAACATCCGGAAAGCCTCCCTCGAAGCACTCTCGGAGGCGAAACGCCTGGCGGCGGGCGCCGGCCTGCCTGTCAGCGCCGTCCTGGTGGGACACGGGATCGGTGCGAAGGCCCCCGAGCTTGCTGCCTACGGCGCCGGCAAGGTCTTCGTGGCGGACGAGGAGAGGCTCGCGCGCTATTGCGCCGAGGGGTACGCCGCGGCGGTGCGGGCCGCGGTGGAGAAGTGCCAGCCGGCGGCGGTGTTCATGGCCGCCACGGCGCTGGGGCGCGATCTCTCCGGGCGTATCGCGGCCCGGCTCGGCTGGGGCTGCCTGGCGGACGTGGTCAAGCTCGCAATCGAGGCGGGCGCGGTCGTGGCCACCAGACCCGTGTACTCCGGGAAGGCACTGGCCACCGCGGACGGGGCCTCCAAGCCGGTGGTTGTCACGCTACGGCCGAACGTGTTCCACGCCGAGGCCGGGGAGGGCCAGGCCGCGATCGAAGCGCTGCCTGCGGTGGGCGGCGACATCCGGGCGGTCGTCAAGGAGATCCTCGCCAAGGAGGGCGGTGAGCTGGACGTGGCCGAGGCGGACGTGATCGTGAGCGGTGGCCGCGGCATCAAGGGTCCGGAGAACTTCGCGCTCATCCGCGAGCTGGCAAAGCTGCTCGGCGCCGCGGTGGGGGCGTCGCGCGCCGTGGTGGATGCCGGCTGGATCGACCACGCGAATCAGGTCGGGCAGACAGGAAAGGTGGTCTCGCCCTCGCTCTACATCGCGTGCGGCATCTCCGGTGCGATCCAGCACCTGGCCGGGATGTCGTCCTCGAAGGTCATCGTGGCGATCAACAAGGACCCCGAGGCACCGATCTTCAAGGTGGCGGACTACGGGATCGTCGGGGACCTCTTCCAGGTCGTGCCCCCGCTCATCGAGGAGGTCAAGAAGCTCAAGGCGGAGGCCTAGAAGCAGGTAAGAGGCAAAAGGCTAAAGGCAAGAGACAGAAGGCAAAAAGACAAAAAGGCCCGGGGCAGAACCCCGCGCCCGGACTTTTCTCCCTCACCGCGTTGACGTTAGTGGTATTTACTTACGATTCCAGAGCAAAGTCTCAGCTGTGTCTCCAAACATCCCACGTTCGTGGGATTGCATTGGGACCGCCGCCGATCGAGAGTAACCGAGCAAGGTGGAAGCTGGCCGCTCCTTCCGGTGGTGCCCTCGGCACCACCAAATTTTTGCCCTGCGGGCTCGGAGCGGTGCGTTGTTTCAAGAACTACGTCATAGCTTTCTTTTCTTGCCCGGGGGTGGCTTCGCTCGTCCGCTTCGCTCCCGACGCCTGCGCGAGCGACCCGACAGCGCTTGCCGACGCGGGGCCCCTCGGCGTCGGCATGAAGCAGCCGCGCCGTCTCCCCACCCCGGCCAGCGCGTCGGGGAACCCGCTCGCTCCGGCGCGATGGCTTCGCCACCCTTCGGGCGAAATCACCCCCACTCACCCCATTCGCGATGGATCTGCCCTCCTCGCCTGGCGTCACCAGTGCGCATGAGCTTCCGGTCCTTGACGTCGTGCTTCGGGAGGGGGGCTTTAACTCTGCCGGTGCCGCGGGTGGCCAATCGCTCCGGAGCCCGCGGGCACCACGCGGCGGGCCCGCCATGCATGGTCGCGGGCGCAGGAATGTGGGGCCGCAGGGCGCCGGGGCGGCCAAGGCCGCACGGTTAGCCGCCCGCGGCACCGGCAAATCAATAACGCCACGCAGTGGCAGAGAAAACCAGGCCGCGCATCCGCGGGGCAAACAAGAAAGCCACACTCGGCCTTCGGGCTTCCGGGGCACGATCGGGGTCGTTCCCCGCGGGTACACGGACCACGGGCAGGTCCGCCGCGCCTCAGCTGTGCTCGTCCGCAGCCGTTCGCAGCCCGCCCAAGATCTCCACCTCCGCGGTGGTGTGCAGGTCCCGGGCCTTGGCCCATGCGGCGTCGGCGCGGGCGACCAGTGCCCTGGCCTGCGCCTTGTTGGTGAGGCCGGGGAGATTGATGCAGACGTTCTGGTAGGCGCCGGCGGCCGCCGCGCGTGCCACCTGGGCACCGGTCCCGGCGTCCGAGCGCGAGGCCTGCAGGCCGATGTGAGCGACATC
This sequence comes from Thermoanaerobaculaceae bacterium, assembly GCA_963754345.1. GTDB lineage: Bacteria > Acidobacteriota > Thermoanaerobaculia > Thermoanaerobaculales > Thermoanaerobaculaceae > RBG-13-68-16. The sequence continues at coordinate 100,896 of CAVWFZ010000003.1, forward strand.
CAGGCACAGCGCGATGATCTCCGGGCAGGCCTCCAGCACGCCGAGCGGAACCTCGATGGCCGCGACGGTCGCCAAGGTCATCGCGGCCTCGCGGGCGGTCTGCTCTTCGGCCGTGCCCTTCGGCAGGCGCATCGCTTCCAGGAGGCGATCGAAGGCGGCGGTGTCCGCGTCCACCGCCACCAGCAGGCGGTCCTTGAGCTCCTGGCCGCGCACCGCGATGGCGTCGAGCCGATCAAGCCGGTCCTCGAAGCCCTTCTTGGCGTGCGAGAGGTTGGCGACCATCGCGGCCAGTGCGGCGCCGAGGCTTCCCACCAGCGCCGCCACCGAGCCGCCCCCCGGGGCCGGCGAGTCGGTGGAGAGCTCGTCGGCAAAACCCCGCAGGGTCATCGAGACCAACCTTGCGGGCTCGGCGAGCCGGTACTCGATGACCCGCTCGGAGGGGTCGAACACCTTCACCTCGGAGAGGCCGAGCGTGCGCATCGCGACGTGGATGAGAGCACCCTCCGGGACTCCTGTTGAACGTCCCGTCTGCCGCAGGTAGTGCCGGCCGGCCGCCAGGAGCGCCGACTTCGGGATCAGCCCGACCAGCTCGGACCCGGTCACACGCAGCCCGCGCTCGCGGGCGCGCTCATCGCAGGTGTCGAAGGCCACGTGCAGGGGCGTCACATCGAGGTCGGTCAGGTTCATGGAGATCTGCGCACAGGAGAACTCGGGGATCACCCAGCCCACGGCCTTCACGGACTTCAGGATTCCGGGATCCCACACCGGGTTCCCCTGGTTGTCGAGGACGGGGTTGCCGTGCTCGTCGCGCCGCATCCGTCCCTTCTCGCGCACGTCGAGGGCGACCCTGTTGGCCAGTCGCTTGTCGAGCGTGTTGAGGTTGACGTTGAAGGCGACGAGGAACTTTCGCGCGCCGATGACGGTCGCGCCCGAGCGCGGTAGGAATACCGCGGGGCCGAAGTCCGGCGTCCAGGCGGGGTCCTTGAGCTTCTCCGCCAGGCCCTCGTACTCTCCGGCGCGGATGTCGGCCAGGTTGCGGCGGCCAGGCGTCGAGGCCGCGTGCTCGTAGAGGTAGACCGGGATTCCAAGCTCCGTGCCGACCCGCTCGCCCAGGTGGCGGGCGAGCGCTGCGCAGTCGTCCATCGTCACCCCGGCGACCGGCACGAACGGCACCACGTCCACCGCCCCGATCCGCGGGTGGGCGCCATGGTGGCCGCACATGTCGATGAGCTCGACAGCCTTCGCGGTGAGGCGGAACGCGCCCTCCAGGACCGCCTCCGGCTCGCCCACGAAGGTAATCACGGTGCGGTTGGTCTGGGCGCCGGGATCCACGTTGAGGAGCGTGACCCCCGGCGCCGAGGCCGCGGCCTTCGCCGCCGCCTCGTAGACCTCCGGCCGCCGGCCTTCCGAGATGTTGGGGACGCACTCGACGAGCCTCATGACGACCTCCGGACGCGTGATGCTAGCAGGCGCGCACGCAGAGACAAGCCCGGCCAGTCGCGTGGCGGCACTGCTGTCACGCGCGTGCCTCACGGAGCAGGGCATGGTCCTCGTCAGGCATCGGCCACCCTGCGAGCTCGCGGTAGAGTGCGCGGTACGCGCGCGCGGAGCGCTCCCAGGAGAACGCCGCGATGCGGGCGCGTCCCGCCGAACGGAGCTGCTCGCACAGCGCCGGCTCCTGAACGAAGCGGCGAAGGGCGTCCGCGATTTCGGCTGGCTTTTCGGGGTCGAAGAGCAGCGCAGCATCCCCGGCGTACTCCGCGAGCGACGTGGTGCCAGAGCAGGCCACCGGCGCGCCGTGGGCAAACGCCTCCAGCAGGGGCTGCCCGGCCCCCTCGCACAGGCTGGGCAGCACGACGGCGAACGCGTCGCGGTAGAGACCCGCCAGCTCCTCGGGGCCGACGTAGCCTGGGAAACGGACCCTGTCGCGCAACCCAAGCCTGCGGACGCGCTCCGCGATGCTCGGCCAGAACGAGGTCTTGCGCCCGGTGCACACGAGCCCGAGCACGATCCCGTCGCGATCCTCGAGGAGGCGCAACGCCTCAAGCAGCGCGAGGTGGTTTTTGTGCGGCCAGGCCTGCGCCGGGTAGAACACGAAACGCTCGGGCAGGCCGTGGCGCGGATGTGCGGCACCGCTCGGGGAGGAAGCTCGGCTTTCGGGCGCACCGATCGGGATCACCAGGACCTTCTCATCCGCAACCCCGAAGTTCTCGCAGATGTCCTTCTTCACCCAGCGTGCCTCGACCACGACGGCGCTGGCGGAGGCGCACGCCGCCGGATAGACGCGCTCTCGCGTGGCGAGCTCTTCGGCGGTGAAGAAGCGCGGGAAGTGCATGTGCTGGAGGTCGTGGGGCTGGAAGATCGTTGGCAGTGAGGTTTGAAAGAAGCTCTGGAAGGGGAAGTGCACCACACCGGCCCCGAGCGTGTCGAAGAACGAGCCGTCGGGGAGCGCGAGCACGCTCGCGACGCCGGTCCGGGCCCGACCGGGGCGCAGGCGCGACCCCAGGGCCTTGAGCGCCCGGAAGAGGCTCGGGGGCAGAAGTTCCACGACCCTGAACCCGCGGCCGGGTCGCAGGAAACCCGCAACGGTCCTGATCCTTGCGCCTTCCCGGAAGCTCGGATGGTGCTCAAACGAGGGCATGGTGACAACGAGGACCTCCTCGTCCCCGTCCTCGAGCCTGCCGAGAGCGCCAAGGAGTGAGCCGAGGAACTGCTCGATCCCCCCCGCGAAACCGCCCGGGAGGAACTGGGCGTTGATGGCCACGCGGCGGTCACTCCGGGTCTCAGCCGTCATGACCAGCCTCGGGCGCAGATGCCGCGACCGCCGACCGGCCGCCGTGTGCGGCACGCTCGAGGATCTCGCGGAACCACTCCAGGTACGCCTCGACCTGGGCGTCCTGGTCGAAGCGCGCGCGCGCGTCCCGGGCGGCGTTCTCTCCGACGCGGCGCCGTAGGTCCGGATTCTCAGCCAGCGCCACGATGGCGGCCGCCAGCGCCTTCGGGTCGCCCGGCGGCACCAGCATGCCCGTGCCCTGCTCCGGTCCGTGGGCGGGCTGTTCCATGTCGGCACCGGGCAGGCGGAGCCCCCGTACCTGCTCAAGCACGCCGCCCACGGCGCTCGCGACGACGGGCGTCGCGCAGGCGAGGGCCTCGAGGACGGTGTTGGGGAACGTTTCGGCGCGGGCGGCGTGCACGTAGAGGTCCGCGGCGTGGAAGTAGGCGGCCACGAATTCGTGGTCGGACTGATAGGGGAGAAACCGGATTTCGGCGCCGCCCGCGCGCTCCACCGGGGCGTCCTCGCCGAGGGCTAGCAGGATCACGGAGCGGCCGGGGAGCGACTCGGCGGCTCGCGCCACGGCGCGGCGCAGCGTCCGGAAGTCCTTCCACGGGTTGCGGAGAATCCCGTTGGCCGCGAATAGGAGGATGAGCGTGTCGCGGGGAAGCCCCAGCCTCTCGCGCGCCGCACCTCGGTCCGCTGGGGTGAAGGTCACGAGGTCCACGCCGTTGGGGATCACGCGGCACTCGCGCGCCGCCGGCGCCAGCATGGAGTCCGCAAGCCGGCCTGCGAGCCACCGCGAGGGCACCGCGATATGGAGCGTGCTGGCCGCGTAGATCCGCTGTTTGCGACGGAAGTTGAAGGACGTCGCGTCCCTTGCCACGGCCGGGTAGATCGTGAGGTCGGGGCAGTGGCCGCACCCGGTGCGCCAGCGCTCGCAGTCGAAGGAGTGGGCGCAGTGTCCGGAGAAGAGCCAGGCGTCGTGCAGCGTCAGCACCACCGGCACACGGCATGAGAGGCGAGGAAGCTGGCGCAGGTCGAAGTAGCCGCCGTGGAGGTTGTGGGCGTGCACGATCTCCGGCGCCTTGGGCGGCAGCTCGAGGAGGCGTCTGGCGCCCGGGTAGTGGAAGTCCTCGTGCCCGAGCATCTGGGCCGTCGCCCGGGTGGGGTCCCCGATCCCGGCCAGGAAAAGTCGCAATGCCTTTGCCCAGTGATGGTCGCGTTCGCGGCTCAACCAGGGGCGGCTCGCGGAGAGCCAGAGGCGCGACCATGCGCTCCGGCTCGCATCGTTGGGGATCTCGAAGACGTCCGCGTCGCTGCTGTCCCTCGTACCGACGGCAAGCCAGGACGAATGCCCACGGCTGCGGTACCCGGTAAAGAGGTTCCACGCCACCCGCTCGGCCCCGCTGCCCGTGCCTCGGGTGGTGACGGTGAGAATGCGAAGCGGGCGGGCTAACCGGGGCTGAGCGGCCATCGCGCTAGCACCCCATCCAGATGCGCAGCCGCCTGGCAAGGGTCGGCCCGTCCCAGTCGCGGACGACCACGCGGGGGAGCTGGAATGTGTCGGTGCCGCGGCGTACCAGACCGTGGAAGTTTGCGCACGCGCAGCGGAACCCGGCCTCCCGCACGAGGCGCACCGTCTCGGACGTGTAATCGGAGGATGCGCCGTACGGGTAGGAGAACGTCCGCACCGGCCTGCCAAGCACCGAGGCGAGGGCATCGCGGCTGCCCTCGATCTCCTGCCGCTGGCGATCGGTTGTCAACGCCGCGAGCACCTCGTGTCGGACCGTGTGCGCACCGATCTCGACGAACGGCGAGCCGGCAAGCTCGCGCAGCTCGTCCACCCGGAGAGAGCGCGTTCCGCTGGGCAGAGACGCCAGGGCGCTCGCCTGCGCTTCGAGCGCTCGCAGCAGCTCCTCCCTCGCGTCGGCGGGCAGGACGCGCAGGCGCTGCCAGATCGCCCGGTAGGCCGTGTGCCGCGGCGTCGGATCTTCGGGGATCGAGGTCACCCACCCGCGCAGGCGCTCAAACTGCTCCTCGCCCAGGTATGCCCAGCGCCCGAGGGGGAAGCTCAGGGTCTGGTCGCCGATCTCAAGCGAGAGTACCTCGGGCAGGCGTCCCGGTCGCAGGAGAACGCGCTCGAGCCTATCCCACCAGAACGTCGCCCCGCTCTCGAGCGCGCCGCTGACGGCAAACACCGTCGCCGGCAACCGGTGGCTTTCGAGGACGGGCCGCGCGAAGGTCAGGGTGTCTGCGTAGCCGTCGTCAAACGTGACGGCCACCGTTCCCCGCTCAAGAGTGCGGCCTTCTGCCGCCTGGGCCAGCTCGGTGAGGGGTACGACCCGGTAACGGCTCTGCAGGACCTCGAGATGCTCTCCGAAGTGCGCGCGGGACACGCACAGCTCCTGGGGATCGAAGCCGGCGTCGAAGACCCTGTGGTAGATGAGGATGGCGGCCTGCCTACGGAACGGGGCCGAGAGGCGCTCCGCCCAGGCCCTGGCGCGAGTGGCTCCCCGGATCCTCATCCTCTCTGTGCGTCTCCGGCTCTCTGCGCCCGCACGCCGAGGATGACCTCGTAGTCCGGATCGCGGGCCTCGAGCTCGCGCGGGCGTAGCTCGTTGCAGGTCATGCCGTAGAGAAACGCTGCGGCGGACAGCACGTTGCCGTAGGGTTGCACGCTAACGCGCTCCGGGCCGAAGACACCCGCGAAGAGCCTTTCGGCGGCAAGGCTCGTGAAGCGCCAGTAGTCGCCCCAGTGCTCAAAGTCGTAGCGGCTGATCTGGCTGATCCCGGGGAGCGTAACGAGCGCCACCCCGCCCGGCCTGAGGACGGCGTGCAGCGTGCGCACCGCGGCGCTGATGTCGAAGATGCAGTGCAGCGTCTGCGTGAGGATGATGCAGTCATAGGTGTCGGGCGCGAGGCCGCGTCCGGAGGCGAGATCGGCCACGAGGTTGGCGTCCGGGTTCCCCGCCTCGGCGTGCGCCACGTCACTGGCCCTCACGTGCGGGCCCCCGAACGCCTTCGTGTAACGGTCGTCGCCGAACTCCAGCACGCGGCCGCGGATGTCGCCCCTCGTGCTTGCGAGGAACTGCTCGATGTAATGCCGGTCCACGGGCAGGCCGCCACGGTCGCTTCCGAAGGTCCGGGAGAGCGGACGGACGCGCCGCAGCGTGGCGAAGCGCAGCTCGCCTACGCCCGGCAGGCGCACGAACCAGCGCCGGACGCGGAAGATCCGGCGCCTGAGCGGCTCGGGCAGAACGGTCCTCACCAGGCGACGCAGCATGGCACTCGACCCATCATGCCAGACCTGCCTGGCTCAGGCCCAGCCGCAGCCTCACCGGGAGCCGTCCGGAGGAGCAGAGCTCCCTGAGCATCTCCAGGTGGGTGAAGAGCAGCGGATAGGCACGGCCGGTCGGCGAGTACCAGAGCACCTGTCGGAGGATGGCAACCTCGAGGAGCTCCCGCTCGTCCGGTGCGATGCCGAAGTGGCTGCAGAAACGCACGAGGTCGAAGGCCGGGAAACCTCTGGTTCTGCCGTTGAGCAGGAAGTCCAGGAGGAAGTCGGCGCCATCCAGCTTCCGTGAGCCGAAGGGGTGTCTCTCGCGGTCGATCAGCGCGAGGCGGCCGTCGCTTGCGCGCCTGAGGATGTTGCCCACCCAGAAGTCCCCGTGGTAGACGGGCTCGAGGTGCTCGCGTGCAATCGTCGCGAGCAGATCGTCGAGACGCTCGCGGCCGACGATCTCCGCGGCGAGAAAATCGCGCAACGGCTTGTGGATCCTGACCTCCTGCGGCGGGACCTCCGGCGGTGCCGTGGCCATGAAGACCTCGTAGGCCGCGACGACGCCCTCGACGGTGAGAGCACGGCCCGGTTCGCGAAGGAGCGGTGTGCCCACGATGCGCGGCTCACGCTGCGCCGACCCGGACGGGTCGACGCGGACCACGCTGCCGTCCTCCACCTCGATCGTCCCGGCAAACCCGAAGAACGTCGGTCTGCGGCTGGGCTCGGGGCCCCGCGAAGGCGAGGCGAAGATGAAGAAGTTGTTGGCGAGGAGCCGGTCGCGCACGGGGGAGAAAGGCCGGTGGACGAAGGTGTCGAAGAACGCGCCCAGCTCGTGTCGTGAGTGTCTGTAGGGGAACGCGTAGCGCGGGAGGTCGTAGGACGGCTCCGCGCACAAGATCCCCACCGACCCGAAACCGGCGCTCCGGAGCAGGCGCCTGTACCCCCGCGCTCCGTAGGTGTACGTCCTGTACCCGGGTACCGCGCCGCCGTAGGCGAACTCCTTCGGGGTCGCACGCCGGCTGACGAGGGAGGCCAGGGGGCGGGGCAGGAGCGAGGTGTAGCGCACGCCGGTGTGGTCTACGGCGCCCCGCAGGTACTGGCGGCCGAACCGGTTCTCGATCCCGATGTAGAGAACGCCGCCGGGCTTGAGGACGCGGCGCAGCTCGGCGAGAAAGCGGCGTTGCACCATACCGACCCGGCCCGGGACCGTGAGCGCGACCCACTCGAGGGTCCCGTTGCAGGCCACCAGGTCCACCGAGGCGTCCTCGAGCGGAACCGCGAACGCATCGGCGTGGAGCACCTCGATGCGTCGGAGGTCCTTCTTGCGCGTGCGCTCGACGAGCAGCTCGCAGCGGCGATGGCACCCCTCGAGGGCGTAGACGCGCTCGAACGACCCGGACAGACCCTCGGCGATCGCGCCGTGGCCGGACCCGACGTCGAGGGCCACCCCGCCCGAGGGTCTCGGGAGGAACGCCAGCCACGAGGTCCGGCCGGTGCAGTCGCAGATGTACGGATAGAGGTCCTTTCGGCGGTGGCCGCGGAGGTACCTCACGATGGCCAGATCGAAGTCCGGCTCGCGACGGACCAGCGCCAGCAGCTCGTCGAACTCCGCGGCCTCCAGCTCACCCCAGTATCCATCGGGCGCCCCGGGCCCCACGAGCATCCCTCGGGTGGCGCGGACCCGCGCGGAGCGCAGCTCGGGCCCGATCATGGCTCGGGCGGACCTTTGGCGCGGGCCTCGTGCGTCCAGGACTGCGGCACGAAGACGCCGCCCAGCTTGGTGTACGTCTGCTTGCCGGTGCCGAAGAAATCCCCCTCGTGAACCGTGAAGGCCATGGCCTGCTGAACCCAGTCGATGACCGTGAGGTGTTCCTTGAGGTGGATGTTGACGACGTACTGCCCCGGGATGAGGCCAAGCTTCGGAACGAAGCATCGGAAGGTTCCACACGCCGCGTCCGCGTCGATCCTCGCGCCCGCGGGGGCGTTCTCCAGGAAGGTCATGGCGCGACCAAGGAAGTCGTAGATGCCTATCGTGACCTCGAGGTTGTGCACTGGCTGGCCGCTGCGGTTCTCGTAGTGCATCTCGAAGACCGTGTCGTCACCCGTGCAGACCGCGTCGCCGGGGCGCCCGCGGGTGGGGTAGATGTGGAGCTGCGACACACGCAGGCGCTGGTCGCCCTGGCGATCCCTCCGCTCGGCCAGCGAACCCTCGGCGGAGGAGATCTCGGCGTGGTAGGTCGCCACGACCTCGTCAACCTCCCCGGAGAGCTGCACCCGGCCCGCGCGCAGGAGGACGGCGCGCTGGCAGAGGGCCTGCACGGCGGCCAGGTTGTGGCTCACGAAGAGTACCGTACGCCCGCCCCTCGCCACGTCGCCCATCTTGCCCATGCACTTCTTCTGGAATGCCGCGTCCCCCACCGCGAGCACCTCGTCCACGAGGAGGATCTCGGGCTCGAGGTACGCCGCCACCGCAAACGCGAGGCGCAGGTACATCCCGGTGGAGAAGTGCTTCACCGGAGTGTCGATGAACCTCTCGACCTCAGCGAACTCCACGATCTCGTCGAACTTGCGCTCAATCTCGGCGCGCCTCATCCCGAGGATCGCGCCGTTGAGGAAGATGTTCTCCCTCCCCGTCAGCTCGGGGTGGAACCCGGTGCCGACCTCGAGGAGGCTGCCGACCCGCCCGTACACCTCCACACGACCCGCGGTGGGCTCGGTGATGCGCGAAAGGATCTTGAGCAGCGTGCTCTTGCCGGCTCCGTTGCGGCCGATGACGCCGACCACCTCGCCCTGCCCGATCTGCAGGGAAACGTCGCGCAGCGCCCAGATGGTCTCTTCCGGCACGTGCGCGCCGCGGAACGGCGCGGAGAGCGCCTTCATGATGGTCTCGCGCAGCGACTTGTAGGGCTGCCGCTCGCCGATGCGGTACCTCTTGGAGAGTCCCTCGATGCGGATCGCGGCGGCGCTCACGCTGTGCTCCGGCGGAGGGCGGTCTCAGACCACATCGGCGAAGGACCTCTCGACGCTGCGGAAGTAGAGGGCGCCAGAGACCAGCAGCAGCAGTCCGATGACGGCGCTGGTGGCGATCAGCGGGCCGGGGCTGGTTGGTGCACCGAGGAGCGCCCACCGGAAGCCCTCGACCACACCCGCCATCGGGTTGAGGCCCAGCACCCACGCCGGAATGCCCAGCCTTGCCAGGTACGCGGCCACCGTGCTTGCTGGATAGATCACAGGCGTCACGAACAGCCAGATCTGGACCAGGAACGGCACCACGTAACGCACGTCGCGGTACTCCACGTTGAGGGCGGACAGCCACAGCCCCACGCCGACCGTGGCGACCAGGCCGAGCAGCACGAGGAACGGTAGCGCCAGCACGGCGAGCCCTGGCCAGACGCCGTAGTGCCACATCATCACGAGCACCACGGGGAAGGCCAACCCCAGGTCCACGAGTCCCGAAAGCACGGCGGCAATCGGGATCACGAGACGCGGGAAGTACACCTTGGTGATGAGCTGTGCCGAGCCCACGATGCTCGCGGAGGACTGCGAGAGCCCCTGCGCAAAGAAGCTCCACGCCAGCAGGCCCGCGTACGAGAACAGCGGGTAGGGCAGGCCGTCCGAGGGGATGCCCGCCAGGCGCCCGAAGAAGATCGTGAAGACGACGGCGGTCAAGAGGGGTTGCAGGATCGCCCACGCGGCGCCGAGCGCGGTCTGCTTGTAGCGCACCTTCACGTCGCGCCACACGAGGAAGTAGAGCAACTCGCGGTACGCCCACAGCTCCGCCAGGCGCAGGTGGGCGAGCCGCCGCGTCGGCTCGATCACGACCACAGGTGCTGAAGGCAGGAGCTGTTCGGCGCGTGCGCCGTCGCTTGGGGCTCTTTCCATCCCTCACAAGGATACGCGCCTGGCTCCGCGCGGCACCAGCCCCGTCTCAGGAAATGCCGGCCGGCGCTCACCGGCGCCCGGCTGGGGGAAGGCCCTCGACGGGTGCCGACCGGCCTACAGCTCGACCCGGTAGTTGGGCGCTTCCTTGGTGATGACCACGTCGTGGGCGTGGGACTCCTTGAGCCCCGCCGAGGTGATGCGGATGAACCGGCTCTTCTCCTGGAGCTCCTGCAAATTGGCACATCCCGCCAGCCCCATGCCTGCGCGCAGTCCGCCCACCAGTTGCAGGAGCTGGGCCGAGAGAGGTCCCTTGTAGGGCACCATGCCTTCGATCCCCTCGGGGACGAGCTTGGCGAGCTCCTCGCCGGCCTGGAAGTAGCGGTCCCGCGCGCCCTCACCGCTCCTCATGGCCCCCAGGGAACCCATGCCGCGGTAGGCCTTGAACGTGCGGCCCTGGTAGAGGATCTGCTCGCCGGGCGACTCGTCCACGCCGGCGAAGAGCGAGCCGATCATCACCGTATCGGCACCCGCGGCGAGCGCCTTGGTGATGTCGCCGGAGTACTTGATGCCGCCATCGGCGATCAGCGGTACCCCCGCGGCGCGGCAGGCACGCGCGCACTCCACGATGGCGGTGATCTGCGGCACGCCCGCGCCGGTCACCACGCGGGTGGTGCAGATCGAGCCCGGACCGACCCCCACCTTCACTGCGTCCACACCGAGGGCGACGAGGTCCCTCGCGCCCTCGAACGTCGCCACGTTGCCCGCCACCAACGGCACGTCCGGGAAGCGCTTCTTTATCCGCTCGGCGGCGGCCATCACCCTTTCACTGTGGCCATGCGAGGAGTCAAGGCACAGGACGTCCACCTTGGTGGCCACGAGCGCGGCGCAGCGCTCGTCGAGGTCCCCTCCCGCACCCACCGCAGCGGCCACGCGCAGGCGCCCGAGCGCGTCCTTGCACGCGGTCGGGTACTCCTGCGCCTTCTTGATGTCCTTGACCGTGATGAGGCCTTTGAGGTTGCCCTCCTCGTCCACCACGAGGAGCTTCTCGATACGGTGCTTGTGCAGCAGCGCCTTGGCGGTCTCGAGCGTGGTGCCCACCGGCGCCGTGACCAGGTGGTCCTTGGTCATGAAGTCGGCGATCGGGCGGTCGACCTCGGTGCAGAAGCGCAGGTCGCGGTTGGTGAGGATGCCTTTGAGCTGCCCGTGCTCGTCCACCACCGGGAGGCCGGAGATCCTGAAGCGGGCCATTTGGTCGAGCGCCTCGCGGACGAGACGGTCGGGATGGATGGTCACCGGGTCCACGATCATCCCGGACTCGGAGCGCTTGACCATGTCCACCTCTTCCGCCTGGCGGGGAATGGACATGTTGCGGTGAATCACTCCCAGGCCGCCGTACTGCGCCATGGCAATGGCCATGGGCGCCTCGGTGACCGTGTCCATGGCGGAGGAGAGGACCGGAATGTTCAGGCGGATCGTGCGCGTGAGGCGGGAGGTGACGTCCACCTGGGCCGGGTGCACCGACGAGCGACCCGGCAGCAGCAGCACATCGTCGAACGTGAGCGCAAGAGCCGGCGTGTCCTCAGGCATGGCGGAAAGCCTCCTGTGTGGCTCCCGCAGCCGCCGGGCGCTCGCACGAGGCGGGCGCAGCGAGCGAAGCAATCCCGTGGAAGTACGGGGCTTTTTGGACGGCCAAGAGGTAAGCAGCCATGGCGGATTCTAACAGATGGCGCAAGGGTCGCTGCGGCGGCGTTCGGGCCCCCGCCGCGTGGGCGTGGCCCAGTCTTGTTTGATTTCTGCGGCCTGCCGCCGGTCACCCCGAGGCGCGCGCCCCGGGCTACGACCGTTCCCACTCGCGGGCGTGAGGCCGGGGTTTCCGGAACTGCGAGGTTACCAGGTGGCTCCGCCCGAGGGCGGAGGCCACGCCCCGATCAGCCGCCGGAGCGAGACGATCTGGCCGAAGTGGTAGGAGTTGTGGTTGCCGAGCATCAGGAGCTGCTCCCCGAGCGTGCTCTGCTTTTCGTGCCCGACATGGGTTTCGAGGTCGTTCTCGCGGGCGATCATCTGGAGCTCGGCGAGCGAGGTCGTGAAGCGTCCCTTGAGCGCGTCCCACGCCTTTGCTGCCCCGCGACGGGAAGGCATCGCCGGCCACCCTCCCGCGGCCGTGGGCGGCGGTTGCGGTTGCCCACCGCGCACCGTCTCCAGGATGAACTCCTGCCAGAACACGACGTGGGCGAGCTCTTCCCAGATGGTTGCCAGCTTCTTGCTCGGCCGCCGGCGCACCTGGGCGGCCGTCAGCCCCTCGAGCGCGACCGCCGCGGCCACGTGGGCCCCGGCGCCGGTGACCGTGGCGATGACCTTGTCCCTGAGGGATTGCTCCATGGTGACCTCCCTTCATGGTCATACGATTGAGACGCAGTAGCTGTTTCATCGTCCTGCCGACCCTCCCGCCGCGGGCGGCTGGCGTCGGTGCGGTGCGGGCGCAACGGACGCCATTTAGCCCGCAAGAGCGGGTGCAGGGTCCAGGTAGTGTGCGATGTAACCGGCGTACAAGCGGAAGAGTCGCATGTTCTCCGGGACGAGGCCGTAGAAATCCACGCGCGCCTGCGCAGCACGACGGACGATCTCGGCCTGTGCGTCGCCCAGGCGGAACCCCCGGAAGCGGTCCGCGTAGGGGCGCAGCCTGTCCACGGTGCGGCGGATCGCCTCCTCGAAGGCGGTCGACGACACTTCCGGTGCGGCTCCGAGCTCGAGGATCGCCCGGCACGCCACGTTCACGGGAAGGATCTTGACGAGCTCGAGGCAGCGCTCGCGGCAGAACGAAGCCAGCTCCTTGCGATTCATGTCCACGTGATCCGCGACGCGTACCGGTTTGCCGTAGGACAGGTAGGTATCGCCGATGTTGCGGATCATCGAGAACGAGTCGAACACGTGCAGCGTGCGCGGCTTTCCGCTCTGGGCACCGACCATCTCCTCGGCCTCGCGCACACGGCTGTAGTCCACGTTGAACGGCACGACGAAGGCCTCGTACGGCGCGAGGCGCGGATCGCCGGCGCAAATCGCATCCTTGTTACGCTCGTACTCGAGCATCGCCTCGAAGGCGGCAGGGAAGAAGTCACCGTAGCGGGCGTGTGCCGGGATGTTCTTGCGCGTCCCCTCGGGAAAGACCATCACGTCGAGGCCGTGCGCGATGAACGACAGCACGTCGTCACGCAGCTTGCGGGCGGATTCCGGCATCTCCCTGCGGCTGCCGGGCCGCCGCACGAGGAATGTCCCGATCTTCTTGCTGAGGTTCTGGAACAGGCGCCCCTTGACGAGGTTGTCGCCCATCCCGACGTAGGGCAGGGGCAGGTCCACCAGGTACAACGGCGCCAGGGCACCGCTCGTCTCCCACAGGCTCTTGTGCAGGCCGCAGTAGAGGAACACGGCCCCGCCGCGCCGCTTGAGCGCGACGATCTCCTCGTTCATCTCGATGTGGGGGCGCACCAGGAAGCGATGCCCGAGCAGCGCGAGCGTCTTGGCCAGCCAGAAGTAGACGTTGCGCCGGTCGGAGCAGTCGGGCGTGGCGACGGGGTAGGCGCGCTCACCCATGCCATAAGCATAGCCGCAAACGGCGAGGAGCAGCAAGAGAGTCCGAGTTGCACCGGCGCCTGGCCGGTCGCGGCGTGGGCCTACTGAGCCGCCTGATGCACCCCGAGCACGGCGCGACCCGACGGGTCGGCGTTGGCGGCAAAGCTCTCGTGCCAGGCGATGGCGGTCGGTGTGCTGCAGGCGATGCTGGGACCACCCGGCACGCACGCCGCGGCCGCCTCGCCGGGGAAGTGGGATTCGAAGATCTCCCGGTAGAGATACGCCTCCTTGGTGAGAGGGGTGTTGTACGGGAAACGGTAGCGGGCGTTTTCCATCTGGGTGGCGCTGATCCTTGCATCGGCCGCCGCCTTGAGCGAATCGATCCACGCGTAGCCGACGCCGTCGGAGAACTGTTCCTTCTGGCGCCAGACGATCTCCTTCGGCAGGTACGCTTCGAACGCCTTACGTAAGGGGTACTTCTCCATCGTGCCCGGGCGGACCATCTTTTCGTCCGGTCGAAACGCCATCGCGACGTCGAGGAACTCCCGGTCGAGGAACGGCACGCGGATCTCGATGCCCCACGCAGCCATCGACTTGTTCGCCCGCAGGCAGTCGTACTTGTAGAGCAGGTCGAGCTTGCGCACGGTCTCCTCGTGAAACTCGCGTGCGTTGGGGGCCTTGTGGAAGTAGAGGTAGCCGCCGAACACCTCGTCGGCCCCCTCACCCGACAGCACCATCTTGATGCCCATGGCCTTGATGCGGCGCGCCATCAGGAACATCGGGGTGGAGGCTCGCACCGTGGTCACGTCGTACGACTCGATGTGGTAGATGACGTCCCGCAGAGCGTCCAGCCCCTCCTGGACCGTGAAAAGGAACTCGTGGTGAACCGTGCCAATGGCCGAGGCGACCTTGCGGGCCGCCGCCAGGTCGGGGGAGCCCTCGAGTCCGATTGCGAAGGAGTGCAGGCGCGGCCACCACGCCTGGGCGCGGTCGTCCTCCTCGATACGGTTGGGGGCGAAGCGCTGGGTGATCGCCGCGATGACCGACGAATCGAGCCCGCCAGAGATGAGCACGCCGTAGGGAACGTCGCACATCAACTGGCGGTGGACCGCCGCCTCTAGGCTCGCGCGCAGCGTCGCCAGCTCGAGCGGCGTGTCGGCCACGGCCTCGAAGCCGCGCCACGCTGGGTGGTAGTACCGCACCGGTTGCCTAGTGGCGCGCGTCAGGTAGTGGCCGGGCGGGAAGTCCTCGATGACGCGGCAGTACTGCACGAGTGCTTTCATCTCGGACGCCACGTGCAGGTTGCCGTGCTCGTCACGGCCCGTGTAGAGCGGGATGACCCCGATGGGATCACGCGCGATCAGGTAGTCGTTCGTGCGCCTGTCGTACAGCACGAAGGCGAAGATGCCGCTGAGGCGGTTGAGAAAGTCGGCGCCCGACTTCTCGTACAGGGGCAGGATGACCTCGCAGTCCGACGAGGTCTTGAAGGGGTAGTCCGCGAACTCCGCCCTGAGCGCACGGTGGTTGTAGATCTCACCGTTGACCGCCAGGACGAGGTCGCCGCCCGCATTCGTCAATGGTTGAGCGCCGTGTTCCACGTCCACGATCGAGAGGCGCTCGTGGGCCAGCACGGCGTTGTCGTCTGCGAAGATGCCGCTCCAGTCCGGCCCGCGGTGGCGCAGGAGACGCGCCATTGTGACCCCGCGTTCGCGAAGCGCGCGCGGGTCGGTATGGACTTCCAGAATGCACGCAATGCCGCACATCGGATCCCCCCTCCAGAGGTTGCACGATCACTATACAGGCATGCGTCGTGTCGCCAGCGCCTTTTGCGATCCGAGCATTCTCGGTGTGGAGAAAGTTCTCGCTGCTTCGCCCGAGCGGCGGCGCGCCCCGGCGCGGCCCCGGGCTATGACGCCGCGGTGGAGTCCATCGCGCCGTGGCACTTCTTGTACTTCTTGCCGGAGCCGCAGGGGCAGGGATCGTTGCGCCCGACCTTGGGGGTGGAGCGGCGCACGGTGGTCGGTGGGCCGGTGGTTGGGGACTGCTGCGCCTCGCGGCGCTCACCCTGGAGCCCCGTTGCCTCGGCCTTGACCTCGCGGTGCGCCACCTGGCGGCGGCGCTGTTGCTGCTGCGGGGGAGCCTGCACCAGCTCCACCCGGTAGAGGTACTGCACGACCTGGTCCTCGAGGCGCTCCATCATCTCCTGGAAGAGCTCGAACGACTCGCGCTTGTACTCGACCAGCGGGTCGCGCTGGCCGTACGCCCGCATGCCGATGCCCTCCTTGAGGTGGTCGAGGGCCAGCAGGTGGTCCTTCCACTGCGCGTCGAGGACGGAGAGGATCAGGTAGCGCTCGAGCTGGCGGAAGCTCTCGGCCCCGATCGTACGCTCGCGCTCCTCGAAGCGCTGCTCCACGGTGGCGGTCAGCGCCTCCTCGAGCCTCGCCCTGTTCAGGTTGTCCCAGGAGAGGTCGGCCTGCGCCAGGGTTAGCCCGAACAGCTCCTTGAGCTCGCGCTCGAACGCCTCGTGGTCCCACTCGTCCGGGTGCTTGTCCGCCGGGCAGTAGGAGTCGATGAGCGAAGTGACGATCTCGCGCGCCGCACGCAGCACCCACTCCCGCCCCTCCTTGCCCTCGAGCACGTTGCGGCGCAGGCGGTAGACCGCCTCGCGCTGCTTGTTCATCACGTCGTCGTACTCTAGGAGGTGCTTGCGGATCTCGAAGTTGCGCCCCTCCACCTGCTTCTGTGCGCGCTCGATCGAGCGGGTGACCATGCCGGACTCGATCGGGACGCCCTCCTCCATGCCCAGGTGCTTCATCCACTCGCGCAGGCGGTCGGAAGCGAAGATACGCAAGAGGTCGTCCTCGAGCGAGAGGATGAAGCGCGAGGAGCCGGGGTCCCCCTGGCGGCCGGAGCGGCCGCGGAGCTGGTTGTCGATGCGGCGGGCCTCGTGCCGCTCGGTGCCGAGGATGTGGACGCCGCCCGCCGAAAGCACCTTCTCGCGCTCCTCGGCCCACTTGACCTTGTAGCGCTCGAACGCCTGGGCGTACGCCTCCGGGTCCTTGGCGGGGTCCGCCTCGCCCCTCGCCAGGCCGTCCGGGCTGCCGCCCAGGATGATGTCGGTGCCGCGCCCCGCCATGTTGGTGGCGATGGTGACTGCCGCGAAGCGGCCGGCCTGCGCCACGATCCCGGCCTCGCGCTCATGATATTTGGCGTTCAGGACCACGTGCGGGATGGAGCGCCGCTTGAGCAGCTCCGAGAGCTTCTCCGACTTCTCGATCGAGACCGTGCCGACCAGCACCGGCTGCCCCTTCTCGTGCAGCTCGACCAGCTCCTCCACCACGGCCTGCCACTTCTCCTTCTCGGTGCGGAAGATGACGTCGGGGTTGTCGGCGCGGATCATCGGCGCGTTGGTGGGGATCACCACCACGTCGAGGCCGTAGATGTGGGCGAACTCGTCCGCCTCGGTCTCGGCGGTGCCGGTCATGCCCGCGAGCTTCTCGTACATGCGGAAGTAGTTCTGCAGCGTGATCGTGGCCAGGGTCTGGTTCTCGGCCTCGATCTTCACCCCCTCCTTGGCCTCGACGGCCTGGTGCAGCCCGTCCGACCACCGGCGGCCCGGCATCAGGCGGCCGGTGAACTCGTCCACGATGATCACCTGGCCTTCCTTCACGATGTAGTGGTCGTCGAGCTGGTAAAGGGTGTGGGCGCGCAGCGCCTGCTGCACCGCGTGCAGCGTCTCGATGTTGGTCGGGTCGTAGAGGTTGGACACGCCGAGCAGCTTCTCGGCCTTGGCGACGCCCTCCTCGGTAAGGGTCGAAGTGTGGGCCTTCTCGTCGAGGATGTAGTCGCCGGTGGTCGTCTTGTTGCCGTACTTGTCCTTGGTCTCCTCGCCCCTGACCGTCTTGGGGATGATGCGGTCCACCGTGTAGTAGAGATCGACCGAGAGCTCAGACGGGCCCGAGATGATGAGCGGGGTGCGCGCCTCGTCCACGAGGATGGAGTCGACCTCGTCCACGATCGCGTAGATGTGGCTGCGCTGGACCATGTTCTCGACCTCGAACTTCATGTTGTCGCGCAGGTAGTCGAAGCCGAACTCGTTGTTGGTCCCGTAGGTGATGTCCACGTTGTACGCCGCCTTGCGGGCGGCGTCGTCCATCTGGTTCTGGATGCACCCCACCGTGAGGCCGAGAAACGTGTAGATCTGGCCCATCCACTCGGCGTCGCGCCTGGCCAGGTAGTCGTTGACAGTCACCACGTGCACGCCGCGCCCGGTGAGCGCGTTGAGGACCACCGGGAGGGTGGCGACGAGCGTCTTGCCCTCGCCGGTCTTCATCTCGGCGATCTTGCCGGCGTTCAGCACCATCCCGCCGATGAGCTGGACGTCGAAGTGCCGCATGCCGAGGGTGCGTCTGGAGGCCTCGCGCACGATCGCGAAGACGTCGGGAAGGTGCTCGTCCAGCACGCCCTGGACCAACGTGCGGCGCTCGACGTACTCCTCGGGCAGCGTCGTGGTGGCGGCCCGCACCTTCTCGCGGATCGCCTGCAGGCGCGCGCGCAGCTCGTCGTCCGAAAGCGCGGCGAGCTCCGGCTCCCTGGCGTTGATCTCCACGACGAGCGGGGCGAGGCGCTTCATCTCGCGCTCGTGCTTGGAGCCCAGGAAGATCTCCATCACCTTGTCTACGACGTTCGGCATACCCACCTCGAACAACGCAGAGTACGCCTCGCTCTTCCGCGCCACAAGGGAGCACCGCACAAACATCTGGAGCTGAAAGTCTTGCGAGGCGGTGGCCTGACGGTACGCTGCGCCCCTCCCTTGCGGTTGGCAATATTTGTGAGAACATTCGTCCAGAACAATGCCTACCGGTGTTCCCGAACCATCCGGCGCGCGGCGTCTTCTCAACGAGAGCGAGAGGCCGACGCGCACCCACTACGTCATCCTGGGGATGGCCTGGGCAGGGTGGCTGTTCGACTTCTACGACCTGATGATGTTCTCGTTCCTGCTCATCCCGATCAAGAAGACGCTTGGCCTTTCCGAGACCTCGCTGTCGCTGCTGCTGGGCGCGACCCTGGCGGCGACGGCACTGGGCGGGATCCTGTTCGGCTACCTTGCGGACCGCTTCGGCCGCAAGACGGTGCTCTCCTGGACGATCCTGATCTACTCCCTCGGGACGTTCGGCTGCGGGTTCGCGCAGGGCGCCGTGTGGCTGCTCGTGTTCCGCATCATCACCGGGCTCGGCGTCGGTGGGGAGTGGGCCACCGGCCAGACGCTGGTCGGCGAGACGTTCCCGGCGCGCATGCGCGCCCGCTTCGCCGCGGTGATGCAGACCGGCGCGCCGCTCGGCATCGCGCTGGCATCGATCGTGGGCGGCTTCGTGGAGCCGGCGCTCGTGAACGCGTTCGGGCCGGAGTGGGGGTGGCGCGGGTGTTTCTTCCTGTCCGTGCTCCCGGCGTTGCTCGTGGTGGTGATCCGCAGGGCGATGCCGGAGTCGGACGTGTGGCTCGCCCGGCGGCAGCGGCTCGAGGTCGAGGACAGGGGCCACCTCGCCGACCTCCTGCGCACCCCCGGACTGCGCCGCCTCTTCGGGCTCGGCCTCGTGCTGGCGCTCACGGACATGTCGGCGTACTGGTTCACCTACTCCTGGCTGCCCAAATACCTCTACGAGCAGCTCGGTTTCTCGATGGCGCGCTCGGGGCTGTGGATGCTGACCACGCAAGTGGGCGGGTTCCTCGGCTACCTCTCGTTCGGCCTGGTGGCGGACTGGAAGGGGCGCCGGGTCGCCTACACCGGGTTCTCGTTCATCTGGGCGGTGGGCCTCCTGGCGGTCACCTGGTTCTGGGGCAGCATCGCGGTGTGGCCCGCTCTCACCCTCGCGTTCATGTTCATGGTGGGGTTCGGGACCGGCAACTTTTCCGGGTACGGGCCGATCTTCGCCGAGATCTTCCCCACCAAGGTCCGCAACACCGCAATGGGCGCCGCCTTCAACCTGGCGCGCGGCGTGCAGTTCTTCACGCCGCTGGTGATCACCCAGGTGGCGGGGCGCTACGGGCTCGGCGGCGGCATCTCCCTCGCCGCGTTCTTCGCCGTCTTCACCGGCCTCTGGGTCTGGACGCTCCCCGAGACGAAGGGCACGCGCATCGTCGCCGAGGGGTGAGGCGGCCCGGGCAGGCTCCGTCCCCGCCTTCGCGCGGGGATGCGTTTTGTCGAGACAAAAGCGTCTCCCAGCACATCGTTTCTGCGAACCCGACGGGCTCCTTTGACGTACAATGACCCATGCGCAGAGTTTCCCGTTGGCTGATCGTCGTGGTCGCCGTTCTTGGCGCGGCGGTGGCGCTGCGCTTTACCGTTTTCCGCCCGGGTGCGGTCCCGGTCGACGTGGCGCGGGTGGAGCCCGGGACCGTGGAGGAGACCGTTACCAATACGCGGGCGGGCACCGTGAAGGCGCGCCGGCGAGCCAAGCTCTCCCCCCAGATCGGCGGGCGGGTCACCGAGCTTCCGTACCGGAAGGGCGCACGTGTGGAGGCGGGCGCGCTGCTGCTAAGGCTCGACGATTCGGTGCAGCAGGCGCAGGTGCGACTCGCCGAGGAGCAGGTAAAGACGGCCGAGTCCCATGCCAGGGAGGCCTGTCTGGCCGCCGAGCTGGCGGAGAAGGAGCTGCGGCGGGGTGAGGCGCTCTCCGCCGATGGCATCACGAGCCAGCAGACCCTCGACACCCTGCAGAGCATCCGCGACCAGACGGGCGCTGCCTGTCAGGCCGCCAGGGCGGCGGCGGACCAGGCGCGCGCCCAGGTGGGGCTCGCGCAGGCAGAGCTGGCGCTCACGGTCGTGCGGGCGCCGTTCCCCAGCGTGGTGGCGGACTGCAGCACCGAGGTCGGGGAGTGGATCACACCGGCCCCGCCGGGGGTGCCGATCCCGGCCGTGCTCGACCTCATCGACCCCGGCTCGGTCTACGTGTCCGCCCCGATCGACGAGGTGGACTCGCGGCGCGTGCGGATCGGGCAGGAGGTTCGCATGACCGTGGACTCCCTCCCGGGTGAGCACCTGGCCGGGACCCTGGTCCGCGTGGCCCCGTACGTGATGGACGTCCTGGAGCAGAACCGCACCGTGGAGATCGAGGTCGAGCTGGCGGACTCCAAGATGGCGGCGAGCCTCCTGCCCGGCACCTCCGCCGACGTCGAGGTGATCCTTGCCCGCCGCGACGGTGTTCTGCGCATCCCCACCTCGGCGGTCGCCGAGGGCGGCAAGGTCCTCGTTCTCGCGGGCGGCCGGCTGGTGGAGCGCACGGTCGGCACCGGGATGCGCAACTGGCAGTTCACCGAGGTGGAGTCCGGGGTGGTGCACGGCGAGCTGGTCGTGACGTCCCGCGACTCGACCGAGATCAAGCCGGGCGCGAAGGCGAGGGCCCGGGAGGTCCGGTGATCGAGCTGGAGGGCGTCTGGCGCATCTTCAGGGTCGGTGAGGGCGAGGTGCACGCCCTCAAGGGGGTGAGCCTCACGATCGAGCGCGGCGAGCACGTCGCCCTCGTGGGCCCCTCCGGCTCCGGCAAGTCCACGCTGCTGCACATCGTGGGCTGCCTCGACCGCCCGACGCGCGGGCGCTACCTGCTGGAAGGGCGCGAGGTGGGTTCCCTCTCCGAGGAGGAACGGTCCCTCATCCGGCGCCACCGGATCGGTTTCGTCTTCCAGTTCTTCCACCTGCTGCCGCGCCTCACCGCCCAGGGCAACGTGGAGCTGCCGATGCTCTTCGCGGGCACACCTCCCGAGGAGCGCCGCGAGCGCGCGGCGAAGGCGCTGGAGTCGGTGGGCCTCTCGCACCGTTCCCACCACCGGCCGGACCAGCTCTCGGGCGGCGAGCGCCAGCGCGTGGCGATCGCGCGCGCCGTCGTGATGGACCCCGCGGTGCTGCTGGCCGACGAGCCCACCGGCAACCTCGACCGCGCCTCGGCGCTCGAAGTCATGGATCTCATTGAGGCCATGAACGCACGCGGGCTCACCCTCGTGGTGGTTACCCACGACCCTGCCATCGCCCAGCGCGCGAGACGCGTGATCCGGATGGACGACGGGGAGATTCAGGGCGTAGGGCCCAAGGCCCAGGGCGCCGAGGTCGAACCCGGGGTATTCGGAGCCCGCAGCCCGGAGCCCGGACCCCCGGGTGGGGGATAGGGTGCGCTTCCTCGACCTGTTGGCGTTTGCGGCGGGGGCGCTGCGCGGGCACCGGTTGCGCACCGCGCTCTCCGTGGCCGGGGTGGCGGTGGGGATCTCGGCCGTGGTCGCCCTCACCGCCCTCGGCGAGGGTGCGCGCCGCTACGTGGTGGACCAGTTCGCCGCCCTCGGGAGCAACCTGCTCATCGTGCTCCCGGGCAAGGTCGAGACCACCGGTGGCGCCCCTTTCGGCGGTGTGACCCGCGACCTCACCATTGACGACTTCCGCGCCATCGCCAGGCTGCCGCGCGTGCGCAGGGCGGCCCCCCTGGCGGTGGGCGAGGACACGGTGCACTTCGGCGACCGCGGCCGCGCGGTACCGGTGCTCGGCACAATCGCGGATTTCGCGGCGGTGAGGAGGCTCGAGCTCGCCGCGGGGGAGTTCCTCCCCGCGGGCGATCCCGAGCAGGGTGGCGGCGAGATCGTGCTCGGCACGACGGTCGCCCAGGAGCTCTTCCGCAGCGAGAACCCTCTCGGCAGGATCGTCCGGGTGGGGCAGTGGCGATTCAGGGTCGTCGGCGTGCTGGCGCCGCGCGGGCGCTCGCTCACCTTCAACATGGACGACGTGGTCATAGTCCCGGTGCGCACAGCGATGCGTGTCTTCAACCGCTCCACCCTCTTCCGCATCCTCATCGATGTTCGGACGCACGCAGAGATGGAGGCGACCAAGAAAGACGTGGAGAAGCTGCTGGCGGAGCGTCACCGCGCCGAGGATGTCACGGTGATCACCCAGGATGCGCTCCTCTCGGCGTTCTCCTCGATCTTGAACGCGCTCACGCTTGCGCTCGTCGGGATCGCCTCGGTTTCGCTGGCGGTGGCCGGCGTGGGGATCATGAACGTCATGCTCGTCTCGGTCACCGAGCGGAGGGCGGAGATCGGGCTCCTGAAGGCGCTGGGGGCGGCCGACCGCCAGGTGCTCGCGGTGTTCCTCGCCGAGGCAGTGCTCCTCGCTAGCTTCGGCGGGCTGGCCGGGCTCGCGGTGGGCGCCGGCGCGATCCGCGTGTTCGTGAGCTTCTACCCGAGCTTTCCGGCATCACCGCCGGCCTGGGCAATCGCCGCGGGCTTCGCGCTGTCGTTCGCGGTGGGCGTGGGCTTCGGCGTGTGGCCCGCCCGCCGTGCAACACGACTCGACCCGGTCGCGGCGCTGGCGAGGCGGTAGCCATGGAGACGATCGAGCTGGTCCGCTTCGTGCTGGGCGCCCTCACCGGCCACCGGCTGCGCTCGCTGCTCTCCGCGCTCGGGGTGGCGATCGGCGTGGCCGCGGTTGTGCTGCTCACCTCGCTGGGGGAAGGGACGCGGCAGTACATCGTGCGGCAGTTTTCGCAGTTCGGGACCAACCTGATGGAGATCAACCCAGGCAAGGTGAAGACGTTCGGGTTTGCAGGCGCGTTCGGCGGAACCACGCAGAGGCTCACCATCGACGACGCCGAGTCGTTGCGGCGGGTCCCGGGTGTTGCGGAGGTCGTGGCGGCCACCTTCGGGCAAGCCAGGGTGGAGGGCGGCGAGCGAGGCCGCAGCGTGTACGTCTACGGCGTCACCCACGAGCTTCCGGCGGCGTGGACGGTCACGGTCGCCCAGGGGAGTTTCCTGCCCGAGATGGACCCTCACCGGCAGGGAGCGTTCGTCGTGCTCGGGCCCAAGCTCGCCCGCGAGCTCTTCGGCCCTGTCTCGCCGCTCGGTCGCCGGGTGCGCATCGGGAGCTGGAGCTTCCTCGTGATCGGGGTGATGGAGGCCAAGGGGCAGCTGCTGGGCTTCGACATCGATGACGTCGCGTACATTCCGGTGGCCACCGCGATGAACCTCTTCAACCAGAGCCAGCTGATGGCCATCGACGTGGTGGCGCGCAGCACCGAGGCCATTCCGGGCGTGGTGTCGGGCGTCAAGGCCGTGCTCACGGCCCGCCACCGCGGCGAGGAGGACTTCACCGTCACCACCCAGACCGAGATGCTCGACACCTTCGGCCGCATCATCGGGATCATCACCGCGGCGGTCACGGCAATCGCCGGGATCTCGCTGTTCGTGGGTGCGATGGGGATCCTCACGATCATGTGGATTTCGGTGCACGAGCGCACCGGGGAGATCGGGCTGCTGCGCGCCCTCGGCGTGACCGAGCGCGGGGTGCAGAGCCTGTTCCTGCTCGAGGCGGCCCTGCTGGCGATGACCGGGGGCGTGGCCGGCATCGCGGTCGGCTTCGGGGTGCAGCTGCTGGCACGAGCCTTCGTCCCGGGCCTGCCGCTCGCGACGCCGGTCGGGGCGGTCGTCGCCGCCCTCGCGATGAGCTTCGCCGTGGGGATCACCGCCGGCGTGATCCCCGCCCGCCACGCGGCCGCCCTCGATCCCGTGGACGCCCTGCGCGCGGAGTAGGACTGCTCAGCCTTCCTGCAAACCCTGCAGCCAGTCGATGAGCACTTGGAGGGCCGGTGGGGCCACGTCCTCGCCGACGGTGACCGCCCGCTCCGTCCCCTCCTGCTCGACGGTGACCGTGTAGACGAAGCGGTCGGCGCCTCGTGGGGGCGCAGGAGGCGTCGAGGCGACACGATCGAGATCAGCGGCCTCCACCAGGCGGCGCAGCTCCTCCGCGCGCTCGGGGGCGAGGGTCGCCGCGTCCGCGGTGAACGTCCTGCGGATGTTGGCGAAGCCCCCGGTCCGCTCGAGTCTCACACGCATGGCAGGCCTCAGAGTAAGCCGACCTTCTTCCAGGCGGCGCGCACCGCCGAGGCGACCGGGCTGCGTATGCCGAAGAGCTCGGCGGCCACGGCGATCGTGAGCATGGCGGCGGCCTTGAAATCCGAGTCGGGGCGCAGGCGGTCCCGCAAGGTAACGTACCAGACCTGGCCCGCCTGCTCCCACGCGTAGCCGCCGATGGCGGTGGCCGCCAGGTAGAACGCGCGGTTGGGGATTCCGGAGTTGATGTGCACGCCGCCGTTATCGTCGGCCGTCTCGATGTAGTGCGCCATGTCCGCGGGCTGCGGGTCCCTTCCGATGACCGGGTCGTCGTAGGCGGTCCCCGGCGCGGCCATCGAGCGGAGCGCCATGCCGTGGACCGCGGGGGTGAAGAGCCCGGCGCCGATGAGCCAATCGGCCGCGGCGGCGGTCTGGTCGAGCGTGCGCTGCTTGACCAACGAGCCGAAGACGTCGGAGAACGACTCGTTGAGCGCCCCCGGCTGGTCCGAGTAGGCCAGGCCCGCCTCGTACTGGGTGACGCCGTGGGTGAGCTCGTGGCCGATCACGTCGATGGCCTTCGTGAAGCGCTCGAAGATCGTCCCGTCACCGTCCCCGTACACCATCTGGCTGCCGTCCCAGAAGGCGTTGTCGAACCCGACGCGGTAGTGCACCGTGGAGACCAGGGGCATGCCGCGGTCGTCGATGGAGTTGCGGCCGTAGGCGTCGTGGTAGAGGTCCCAGGTGGCGCCCGAGCCGTCGTAGGCCTCGTTGACGGCCGCGTCCTTGACGGGTCTCTGGCCCTCGCTGCGGACCGGCGTGCCTGGAAGCTGCGAGCCGCCCTGAGCGTCGTACACCGCGCGTTGCCGGCCGGCCGCAGCCAGCGCCGTCACGGCGGCGATGTCGCCCAGCAGCTCGCGCCGGCCGCGGATCCGCTCGGAGACGGCGAGGACCTGCACCGCCCACGCGCGCTGCTCGGGGGTGCCGCGCTCGACGATCGCCCACAGGATGTGGGGCGGAAGGATGCAGGAGATCGGGTGGAAGCCCTGGCGGGCACGGCGCGCCGGCTTTCCCTCTTGCGGTTGCGTCGTCATGGCCAGGCTCCCTTCCCGGGTGAGGTCTGGCCGTCGGCTGCGTGGGTTTCCTCTCCCGGCCAGATCTCCGGACTCGCAATAGGTCTAAGGCTCGACGGAGGTCCCGTCAAGGGCGCCGCTGGCAGCCGAGGGCCATCGCCTACACTGTCGGTGTGACTCTGCGGTCGGCCGAGGACAGGGTGCGCGGCGCCTGGCTGGGCGTGACGTTGGGCGTGGTGGTGCTCCTGCAGGCCACTGTGGTCAACTTCTGGCCGCGCTTCGAGAGCCCCAACGAGCGCGGACGGGTCTACCAGGCGCTCGCCGTGGTCTCCCGCGCCAGCCTGGAGATCTCCCCCGAGGTCGAGCGCTTCGGCGGCATGGAGGACCTCGCCTGCGCCGGCGGGCGGGTCTTTCCGAACAAGGCCCCCGGCATGCTCCCGCTGCTTCTGCCGGGCGCCCTAATCGCCCGGCACCTGACTGGACATGATTCTGAGTCCACGTTGCCTTTAGCGTTGATGCTCGGGCGGCTGCTCGCCGCCGGCGCGCCGTTCGTGGTCACGATCCTCCTGCTGGCCCGCGTCGCGGCCGCTCAGGTCCCCCGAAGCGGCCCGGTGATCGTGGCGGCGTTCGCCCTCGGCACGCCGGCGCTGGCCGCCTCGCTGCTGCTCTTCTCGCATCCGCTCGCCGCCTGCCTGCTGCTGGCGGCGTACCTGTTCCTGTTCGGCTCAAGGCGGCCGAGCCTGCAGGCCGGTTTCCTCGCCGGGGTGCTCCTCGCATGGGCGGCCGTCTGCGAGTATCCGGTCGCGCTGCCGGCCGCCGTGCTCGCACTCGTGGCCGTACGGCGCTTGGGTTGGCGCGCCAGCCTCGTGATGACGGCCGGAGGCTCCGTTCCTCTCGTTCTCCTCGGCCTCTACGACGCGGCGTGCTTCGGTTCGCCGTTTGTCCTCCCGTCCGCGCACGAGAGCTATGGTGCGTTCGCGAACCTCGGCGCGCACGGGTTCTTCGGGGTCTCCTGGCCGAGTGTGTCGGGGCTCGCTGGGCTGCTGGTCTCGCCGAGCCGCGGGTTGCTCGTCTGGGCACCGCTCTCGTCGCTGGCCCTGGTCGGCGCGCTCCGGAGGGACGCCTGGCGGCAGGACGTCTCAGCGCAACTTGCCCTGGTGGCGGCGCCGGCGGTGCTCCTGATTGCGATGTCCGGCTACCGTAACTGGCACGGCGGCTGGTTCCCCGGCCCCCGCTACTTGCTCCCGGTGCTACCGCTTGTTTTTGTGCTAGCGGCTCGGGGCGGACAGAGCATGCTCGAGCACGTGCCGGGACGGGTGCTCGTCGCACTCGGTGCGATATGGGGCTGGCTCCAGGTCTGGCCGGTCCTCGCCAGCTTCCCGTTCCCACCCGAGGACTACCCGCTCCCGTTCGCCACGCTCGCCCCGAGGCTATTGGCAGATGGCATCCGCGTACCGTCGTGGCTGCCGGGCTATCTGATCGCCCCGGTCCTCGGGGTGCTCGGGGCGGTGACTCTCCTGCTTCTGCTGTTGCGGGCCACACCGGGCGGCCGGCCCACCGAGCGGTTCGTGGCGCTTGCCCTCCTGCTCGGTGCGCTGCTGCTCGCCTCGCAGGTCCGCCCGCCGGCGACGTGGCAGGCGTCGCTCGAGTTCGCGGTGATCCACGACGTGTACGCCGGGGGCCCGAAGGGCGCCCTCGAGGAGCTGCGCTCGCGCGCGGACACCCCGGAGCGGCGAGCGAAGCTCGAGAGCTGGATCGCCGTCCGGGACGGCACGTCGGGTCGCTGACACCGGCCGAGGTGCGGCTCGTCAATGGCAAAGCCCGGATCGAGCCGCTATAGTGACCCGGCGTTGTGCGGCCGTAGGGTCAAATCTTCGAGGAGGCACCCCGATGAGGTCGTCGCTCCTGCGCACCAAACCCTTGACGCTGGTCCTGCAGGAAACCTCGGATGAGAAGCATGGCCTCAAGCGGGCACTCGGCGTCTGGGACCTGGTGGCGATCGGCATCGGCTGCATCATCGGGGTGGGGATCTTCGTGCTGCCGGGGGTCGAGGCCGCCAACCACGCCGGCCCCGGCATCATCCTCTCGTTCGTGGTCGCGGCGGCCGCGTGCACGTGTGCCGCGCTTTGCTACGCGGAGCTGGCGGCGATGATCCCGGTGGCGGGCAGCGCCTACACGTACGGCTACGCCACGCTTGGCGAGCTGGTCGCCTGGATCATCGGCTGGGACCTGATCCTGGAGTACATGGTGGGCGCGAGCCTGGTGGCCATCGGGTGGTCGGCGTACCTCGTGAACCTGATCAACCACCTGCTCCAGCCGCTGGGGGTAAGCCTGCCGCACACCTGGTGTACGCCGCCCTGGGTGCCCGCGGGCCAGGCACCCGGCATCCTCAACCTGCCGGCGGTGCTTATCATCGCGGTGCTGACGTGGCTTCTGGTTCGTGGCATCAAGGAGAGCGCGCGCGTCAACCTGACCATGGTCATCATCAAGGTCACGGTGATCCTGATCTTCATCGGGCTGACCGCCTGGTACGTCAACCCCACGAACTGGAAGCCGTTCATGCCGTTTGGCTTCAAGGGTGTCGTGACCGCGGCCGCAATCGTGTTCCTGGCCTTTGTGGGGTTCGACGCGGTGTCCACCACCGCGGAGGAGGCGGTCAACCCGCAGCGCGATATGCCGATCGGGATCATGGGCTCGCTCGCGGTGGCGACGATCCTGTATGTGGCGGTGGCGGCGATCATGACCGGTGTGGTGCCGTACAAGCAGCTCAACGTGGCCGACCCGGTGGCGCTGGTCCTCAACGTGCTCAACATGCCGTGGGCCTCGGTGGTCGTGAGCGTCGGCGCCCTCGCTGGGATCACCAGCGTGCTGCTGGTGCTCCTGCTCGGCCAGCCGCGCATCCTGTTCGCGATGTCCCGCGACGGCCTGCTGCCGCCGCTGATGTCGAAGGTGCACCCCCGATTCCGCACGCCCTACCTCACGACGATCATCACCGGAGCGGTCGTGGCGGTCTCCTCGGCGCTCACGCCGATCAACGTGGTGGCCGAGCTGTGCTCGATCGGAACGCTGTTCGCGTTCGCGATCGTCTCCGCCGGGGTGCTGGTGCTGCGCCGCACGCGGGCCGAGGTGGAGCGTCCGTTCAAGGTGCCGCTGTACCCCGTCATCCCCATCCTGGGGATCGTCCTGTGCGGCTACCTGATGGCAAACCTGCCTCTGGTGACCTGGCTGCGCTTTCTGGTGTGGCTGGTGGTTGGCCTTGTGATCTACGCCGGCTACAGCTTCCGTCACAGCAAGATCGCGTAACGACCGGTGACCGGGGTCCGGGCACCGGGAAGCGCAGGATCACAGCGGCGACGTGTCTCCTCCAGCCAATTATTTCTTCACGCTGAGGACGACGACGCGGTCGAAGGCGTTCGAGAGCACGGTGTTGGAGCGGGTGCCGCCGAACAGCCCGTTCAGCCGGTCGAGGTCGCCCGGCCGGATCACGCAGAGGACCTTGTCCTTCCCATCGAAGAAGGCGCGGATCTCATCGTCCTGCGTGAGGACGCGGACCGGGTGCTGGCTCCAGAAGGGGTTCTCGCGCGTGTCCATGACCACCACCGGGCTGCTGGTCGCAGACCACACGCCACGGACGTAGAACTTGCTGGCCAGGATCGTACGCCCGGCGAGGCCGTGCTCCGCCACGATCGTCGGCAGGCCGGCGTCGGTGAAGCCGGCGGTCGCGCTGGCCGGGATCGTCAGGCTCCCCACCAGCACAACTGCGAGGGAGCCAACCGCGTTGAGCGCGATGGCGGGCACGAGTCGCCGCAGGAGCAGCAGACCGCCGACGGCGAGCTGAACGAGGCCGAATACGCCGAAGGCGGTCAGGAGGGGACGGATCTCCGCGGCAAGCGGTCCCCTGGCCAGGAACGGCACCGCTCCCAGGCCGAGTCCGAGAAGAAACGTGATGCCGGCGGCAACCGCGCTCCGCCGGCGCAGGTCGTGGACGGACTCGAGGGAGATGGCGAGGGCGATGGCGACCGCGGGGAAGAGGGGAAGGATGTAGCTCGGCAGCTTCGAGTGCGCGATCCCGAACGGCACGTAGGTCCCGAGGAACCAGGAGAGGAGAAACAGAACATAGGTGCGGTACTTCCGGAAGCCGGCGCCGAGGAAGGCGAGGAACGCCGACCACGGGAAGATCCCCACAACGACGAGGGCCGGGTAGAAGTACCAGGTGTCGAAGTTGGTGTGCTCGGCACGCAGGATCCTGTGCCAGTTGTCGTGGACTAGGAACTCCCAGGTGAAGGCGCGACCGTGGACGAACGTGGCGGCCAGGTACCAGGGGAGCGCCAGCGCGAGGAAAGCGAGCCACCACGGGTGGAGCAGGAACGACCTGAGGGCGGCGCCGTCGCCGGTCAACCTAAGGAACACGACGACCCCCAGCAGCACGATGATCAGGCCCACCGGGCCCTTGGCGAGCACGGCAAGGGCGAGCAGCACGGCGAAAAGGTAGAGGAACCGTTCCCGCCTCTCCTGGAACCAGGCGTAGAAGCAGTACAGGCTCCCCGCCACCAGGACGGAGAACACCATGTCGGTGAGCAGGGCAATGGACTGTCCCAGGTAGAGCATGCCGGTGGCGAGGATCAGTGCGGCCAGGGCGGCGGTGCCCCTGGGCAGGACGCGTTTGGCGAAAAGGTACGTCGCGAGTGCCCCCAGCAGGCCGAAGAGCGCGGGAACGAGGCGGGCGGCCCATGGCGTCATGCCGAAGGCCTTGAACGACGCCATCAGCAGCCAGTAGGTGAGCGGCGGCTTCTCGAACTGTGGCTGGCCGAACAACAGGGGCGTGAGGAAGCTGTGCTTGGCCAGCATCTCGCGGGCGGTCTGCGCGTAGAACACCTCGTCCGGATCGGTAAGGGGCATGGCGTTCAACGCGGCGATGAGGACGACGCCGGTCAGCACGAGCAGCGCGAGAAACACGGCTGGCCGACGGTCAGATTCGTGTTCGGCGCCCGGGTCAGGTGCGCTCGGGGGGTGCGCAGGCATCGGCGGACCGTAGCAAAAACCCGTACCCAAGCCAAGGGCGGCGGCGGCGTCCTCCCGTGCGGTCGGCTCGAACCACAGCGAGAACGGGCGCACGCGGCCGGCGGTTCTGAAAAGCGTGCCATCCGGAGAGGACGCTCACGACCGGTTCGCGCTGGTCAGGTTATTCTCAATTCTGGTATGCACTTTGCACCGTGCATTGTCAACGAAGGTGACGCATGCGCACACGACCCTTGACGCTGACGCCGCTCGTGGTGCTGGTCGCGATCGCCACCGCTGCGCCCACTGGGGCGCAACGGCGGGAGCCGCCCAGGGCAGGGGTGAAGGACGCAATGCAGGTCCATGTTGTCAATGTGGACGTGTTCGTCACCGACCCCGATGGTCGGCCGGTGCTGGGGTTTGTCCCCGCCGACTTCGAGGTGCTCGAGGACGGCAAGCCGGTGCCGATCACCAACTTCTTCGCGGCGTCTCCCGCGGCGCGGGCCGGAAGGACCTCCACGATCACGCCGTCGGGCGGCGTGGGCGGTGGGGTGGTTCCTGCCGAGCAGGCGCTCAACCTCGTCATTTTCGTGGACGGGGTCAACCTCACCAACGTCGGTCGCGCACTGGTGCTCGGGTACCTCGAGCGCTTCGTGAAGTTCGGCCTGGCCCCCGACAGCCGCGTGATGGTGGCGACGTTCGACCGCTCCCTGCGCGAGCGCTGCTCGCTCACCACGGACACCTCGGCGGCGCTCGCCGCGCTGGACGCGGCACGAATGGAGAGCACCGAGGGCTTGTTCCTCAAGCTCGCCCCCGCTACCGACTTCGAGCTCGAAATGGAATACGACCTCCAGAAGCGCGTCCTCCGCTCCCTGGGCCAGCTCGTAGACTCACTCGCCGGGCTGCCCGGCCGCACGGTCCTGCTCTACGTCAGCGACGGTTTCCCGATCTGGGGGATGGACGGCCTCCTCGAAAGGCCCGACCCGGCGGTGTACGACTTCGGCCCGCGCCGGGCCTTCGACCTCTTCGGGCTCAGCGCCCGTCCGCACGGTCTTGACGGATGGCACAGAGTTCAAGCGGACAGGCTGCGCGACCAGCTCGGCGAACTCATGAAACGGGCCAACGCCGGGCGTGTGGCGTTCTACACCGTGAACTCGTTCCCGGAGCGCGGCTGGGTTGTCATGGGTGGCACAGGCGATGTGGCTTCCCGGGCCAGAAACATGTGCGACGCCCTCGATCGTCAGGAGTCGCTCTTTGCAATGTCTCGGGCTACAGGCGGGCAGCCGCTGTTCGCCTCGACAAGGCTCGACGAGGCTTTCAACGGTGTCACCACCGACCTCTCGACCTATTACTCGCTGGGCTACTCGCCGAGCCACTGGGGGGACGGCCGCTATCACAAGATCACCGTCCGGGTGCACTGCGAGGACGTGCGGGTTCGCCACCGGATGGCCTACCTCGACAAGCCGGAGGAGCAGCGCCAGGCTGACCGCACCTCCGCGGCGTTGCTGCTCGCGGGCGACCCATCGCCCCTGGGGCTACGGGCCTCCACGGGGACCCCGATCCGCAAGGGAGCGCGGGCGTTCACGGTTCCCCTGACCGTCACGATCCCTGCGGCACGGCTGGTGTTGCTGCCGGAGGGCGACGTGTACCAGGGCATGGTCTCGATCTGCATCGTCGCCACGGACGTGGACGGGCGGAACTCGGAGGCCCACCGTGAGGTGTTCCCGATCCGGGTGCCGGCGGCTGCGATCGATGCGATGCTCCGGCAGGAAACCGAGTTCACCTTCCAGCTGATCCTGCGGAAGGGCCCACACAAGGTCGCAGTCACGGCCCGCGACGAAGTCGCGCAGCTCGACGCCACGACGAGCTTCGAGGTCACAGTCGGCACTGATTGAGCGCCCCGCGCCTCCGGTCTCTCCGGTTTGGTGTCGGTCGTCCTAGCGGGCGAGACGCAAGGTGGTCCTGCCGGTGTCGAGCGTGATGTGCTGGGGCAGGTGGCGGCCGGAGAACCACACGATACGCTGCGCCTCCAGGTTCGCCGCGACCTTTTTGAGAGCCTTGCGGAGTTTCCCCTGGGTGGAAACATCCTCGGCGGGGCCCCAGGCGGCGGTGAGCGGGCCGCCCGCGCCACCGGTCACCGACCACACGAACAGGGGGACGTTGAGCGCCGCGAGGTAGGCCTTCACGGCAGCGATATCGAGGGTGCTGCCATCGTACAGCTTTGGGTCGATGCCGGGATAGGTGGGTGCTGCGTCTCCCAGGAGCAGAACGACGGCCCGGCGGTGGTTGTACGCCGCAACCTCGGCCGCCGCCACGGCGACCGTGTTGGCGATCAACTGGTCGCCTAGCGCTGCCTCCGGGTAGCCGATCATCCGTAGCGTGCCGTAGTCGTCGAGCCACGAGAGGCTTCTGGGGAGCGACATCGGGAAGATGCTGGCAAGGTTGTCCGGCCCGCGCACCAACCGGGGAACAGTGTTGAAGATGTAGAAACGGTCGCGGTCCGGGTTCAGCTTTCGGGGGCTGGGGAGCGGGGACGTTCCGAACCAGTGCCGCTGGATGACCGGTGGCACCTCCTGGTCCACGACGAGCGCCACCTCGGCCCGGCTCTTCTCCACGGCAAAGGGCTGCAGCGGTGTCTGATCCAGGTAGAACAGTTCCTGCGCGTCCCGGACTGCGAACGATCTCTGTTTCGGCGGCAACGTCACGGCGATCGCCGTCAGCTCGCTCTCGGCACTGTCAATCACATCGCCGCCGAAGGCGACGTCCGCACGTTCTCTGAGGTCCTCTGGAAATGTCACCTCGACGCTCACGAGATGCGGCTGGCTCGCGTCTGTTGGCGGGAGCGGGATCCGGCGGGGATCGGAGAACGGGAGCGCTGCGCCGTCGAGCGTGGCGTCCACGGCCTGGGGTTCCGCTTCGTTGGCGGCCTTCCACGCCACGCGTGCGGCCAGCGGCTGGCGGGTCTTCGGGTCCCGCTCCAGGAGCACGGAGACCCCCGCCTTCTGGCGACCGAAGTTGACCCATTGGGTGACGCGCCCCACTTGGTGCCCGGAGGCGTCGAGCCCCACTGCGGTCAGCTCGTGCGGCATGGGCTGGCGCCCGAAGTCGTAGTCGGTTGCCCAGGGCGGGCCGTGCAGGACGCCGATTTGCGTGCCGTCGAGGCGGACCTCCACGGTTGCAACGGGAGGCGCCACCATCAGCCGGATCGGCGCACGGCCGAAGATGACCCCGAGCAGCAGCGTCTCGAAGGCGACCATGGCCTGAAAGTCCGTATTTGTGACTAGCAAAACGCGGGCCATGAGTGCGCCGTTGGAGCGAAGGCGTAACCGAGTTCGGGTTCCGCGCGCTTCAGGCAGCGCTCAACAGCCCGTCGGCGTCCCGTGCAGCTGCCGCCGGCCGCCGAAACGGGGGGTCTGCCGCGAGGCAGTTACCTCCGGTGTCGTTTCGAATTGGGGACAGCATGGCCCAATTTGTGGACAACCTGTAACATGCTCTGCCGGCGCCCGGTCAGTCCGGGGTGGTAAGGGCCGTGCAAGAGGCGCACCGGGAGACTGCCGTGAACCCCAGAACTTCCAGGCATGGCGTGATCGGCGCCGCTGTCGCGGTGGTGGTGGGTGCAGCGCTGCCCGCGCAGCCGAAGGCGACACCGCAGAGCAAGGTGATGGCGGCCGTGCGGGTCAACGTGGTCAACGTCGAGGTTGTCGTGACCGACTCGGCCGGGAAGCAGGTGCTCGGCCTCGCCGCCCGCGACTTCGAGGTGCTCGAGGACGGGAAGCCGGCGCCGATCACCAACTTCTACGCCTCCGGTCCGGCCGTACCCGCCGCGTCCGTTCCCCCAGCGGCGACGCCTGCGCAGGAGCAACAGACACCTCTGCCGGAGGCCCCGCCGGCGGAGGAGCTGGCTCTGAGCATGGTGGTGTTCGTGGACAACGCCAACATCGCCTACACCGGGCGCAAGACCGTGCTGGAGAGCGTCGCCACGATGCTCGGCAGGGTGCTCCGACCGGGGGACCGGGTGATGGTGGTGACCTACGACCTGTCCATGAAGGAGCGGCGTTCGTTCACGACCGACCCGGCCAGGGCAGTCGCCGCGCTGCGCGACGCCGGGAAAGAGGCCGCCGAGGGCGTGATGACGGCCGCTCAGAGGCAGCGCCTGCTGGACATGATGGCGCGCGATTCGGGGATCGGCGTGGCGCCGCCCAGTTCGCGGGGGATGAGCTCCTCGATGCCCGACACCTTCACGGCGCAGAAGGCCCTGGAGAACGTCCAGTCGTTCGCCCAGCAGAGGTTCGACGCCACCCGCTCGCAGCTGAAGGCGCTCGGAAACTTCGTTGACTCGCTCGCAGGCCTGCCCGGACGGAAGGTCGTGCTCTACATCAGCCAGGGGATCACCCCCCGCCCCGGCGAGGACCTCTTCATCGAGTGGGAGAACAGGTTCCCCCAGGCCGCCCAGAGTCTCCAACGCAGCGGGCAGGTTGGGCCCGCCCAGTTGGAGGCCAGCACGTTCTCCGTCACCTCCGAGCTGCGCGAGGTCGAGCATCGAGCCAACGCCGGCCGGGTCACCTTCATCACGGTGAACGCATCCTCCGAGCGCGGCATGGAAGGATTGTCGGCGGACACCAAGACGATGTCGGCACAGCCCGGCCTGGCCGGTATGGAGGCGATGATGCGCGCGCAGTCGCTCCTGGACTTTGCCCGCACGACGGGCGGCAGGAGCCTGGTGAACACGCCTGCCCTCGCGGATGCGCTCACCGCTGCGGCGGAGGACCTCCACACCTTCTACTCGATCGGCTACTCGCCCGAGCACTTCGGGGATGGCAAGTACCACCGGATCACCGTGAAGGTGAAGGTGCCGGGTCTCACCGTACGGCACCGCGAGGGGTACCTGGACAAGCCCCCGGAGCAGCGCTTGATGGACCGCACCGCGGGGGCGCTCCTGGCCGAGAGCGCGGTCGTCTCCGCGGGCTCGCGCAACCCGCTCGGCGTCGTGGTGACGCTGGGGCGTCCGACCACCGGCCAGGGCAAGACGTTGCTGATGCCGCTGACGGTGAGGGTCCCCGCGTCTAGGCTGACGCTCCTGCCCCAGGGGAACATGGCCGAGGGCAACGTGTCGGTCTTCTTCGTGGTCAAGGACGAGCAGGGGCGTTCTTCCGATCCGCAGCGGGTAAGCATCCCCATGCGGGTGCCGCTCGACAAGCTGGACGCGATGCTCAAGCAGGACGCGACGTTCACGTTCCAGCTGATGGTGCGGGAGGGGAAGCAGCGGGTGGCGGTGACGTTGCAGGACGACGTCACGGAGGAGGCCTCGACGGTGGTGGCCGAGGTCAACGTCCCCAGCAAGGCGTTCCTCGGCCGCAGCGGCCCCTGAGCCCGCGCTCATCCGGCGGGCGAGGTGGCGCTGAGGATCTCCTGTGTCCCGTGCGGGACGGCTTCAGTTTGCCACGCGGGTGTGCGGGCTCTCGGTGCTTGCTCACCCCCGCTCGCTGCGCACCGAGACTCCTGCAGCAGCGACCCAGCAGCGCGTCCCAAGCCGGGGCCCCTCGGTGTCTCCCGCTTCGCGGGATCCCCGACACCCCATCCCGGATCCGCGCGCTGGGTCCCCGCAGCCGCAGGAAATATGGCCGCTGGCACCCGCGTGGCGGATTTGATGCCCACCGCCCGCGCTGCGGTACGAGTAAATCCGTTGAAGCCGCGTGGCACGCCGTGGGGCAACGACTCTACGGGTTGGGCGGCTGCCCGTGGGTGGCCGGGGTCAGGGCGGCGCCGCCACCGCGTATACTGCGGGCGTGAGTGAACCGGGCACGCTGTTCTCGCACCGTACCTTCGCCGAGTTCGACCTCCCGCCCCAGATCCGGCAGGGCCTCGCCGACGCCGGGTTCGACCGCTGCACCCTGGTCCAGGCCGAGGTGCTGCCCCTGTCCCTCGCCGGCCGCGACGTGGCGGCCCAGGCGCAGACCGGGACCGGCAAGACCGCCGCCTACCTGGTCACGATCTTCAACAAGCTGCTGGCCGCGCCTGCGCCCGAGCCGCGCGAGCCGCGGGCGCTGGTCGTGGCACCCACGCGCGAGCTGGTCGTGCAGGTGGCGGCCGACGCCGAGAAGCTCGGGGCCCACACGGGCCTCGTGACCGAGGCGGTTTTCGGCGGCATGGAGTACCGCGAGCAGCGCGAAGAGCTGAGGCGCGGCGTGGACCTGCTGGTCGGCACCCCCGGTCGCCTGCTCGACTACCTTCGCCAGGGCGTGACGTCGCTGCGCCGGGTGCAGGTCTTCGTGGTGGACGAGGCGGACCGCATGTTCGACATGGGGTTCGTGGACGACCTACGGGAGATCACCCGGCGGCTCCCGGCTCCCGGCCGGCGGCAGACGATGTTCTACACCGCCACGCTCTCCAACCGGGTGCTCCAGCTCGGATTCTCCGAGATGCGGGACCCGGCGGAAATCGTGGTCAACCCTGAGGAGATCACTCCCGACCGGCTCGAGCAGGCGCTCTACCACGTGGGCTCGCGGGAGAAGTTCTCGCTGCTGATGGGCCTGCTGGCGCGCGAGGGGTGCGACCGCACGATGATCTTCGTCAACACCCGCGAGGAGGCACGGCGCCTCGTGGAACGCCTCGTGCGCCACGGCTACCACGCCCGCGGCCTCACCGGCTCGGTGATCCAGACGCGGAGGCTGAAGGTGCTCAACGACTTCAAGGACGGCACGTTGCCGATCCTGGTGGCCACCGACGTAGCCTCGCGCGGGCTCCACATCGAGGGTGTCTCCCACGTGATCAACTACGACCTCCCGCAGGACCCCGAGGACTACATCCACCGGGTCGGCAGGACTGCCCGTGTCGGGGCCGAGGGGAAGGCGATCTCACTGGCGTGCGACAACTTCGTCTATTCGCTCCCGGCGATCGAGAAGCTGCTGGGCGCGGGTATCCCGGTGCAGCACTCCGACAACGCGCTGTTCCTGCCGGTGCAACCGCGTCCCCGCCCACAGAGCCCTTCGCACCCCCGCGAGCACGCGGTGACAGGCGACACGTCGGAGCCTCGGGCGAAAAGGCGCCGGCGCCGCGGCACCCGCCCCGGCCAGGGGGGCGGCGGGGGCGCACCGTCTCCGTCGGGTTGACCGCAGGCGGCCCTCCTAGAAGCGGCGGGGGCCGGCGAGGACCCGAGCGGGCAGCATGATGACCGCCTTGACGAGGCCGAGCACGCCCTCGACGGCGATGCCGAGGAGGCGGAACGGCAGGAGCAGCAGCCAGACCAGCGGGTAGAGCACCAGCGCCAGCAGCGCGAGCGGCCAGCACAGCACGAGCAGGATCAGCCAGAGGAGAAACTTGACCATCGCCCCACCTCCCCGGTTCGGCGCTGCCCTCGATACGCGGTCCGGAGCGGAGGGTTTCTCGCCACCCGGCCCTTGACACCATTCACCGGCCGGTGTACCCAGGTTGAGGAGCGGCAACGCGAACGCGTAGCGCCCGATCCGAACGCAGCAACGCAGCAGGGAGAACCCACGATGCCCGAGATCCGCGCCAACCCCGTCACCGGCGACTGGGTCATCATCGCCACAGAGCGCGCCCGGCGTCCCGAGGAATTCACCCAGAAGAAGCACAAGGTGCCGCTTCCCGCCTTCGAAGGGGGGTGCCCGTTCTGCCCCGGCAACGAGGCCCAGACGCCGGCGGAGCAGTTCCGCGTGCCGGCGCCCGGCGGAGGCTGGCTGGTGCGCTCGGTGCCCAACCGGTTCGCCGCCCTCACCCCCGAGGGGGACGTCGAGCGGCACACGAACGGCTTTCGCACCTTCCTCGACGGCGTGGGCCTCCACGAGGTCATCATCGAGACCCCGGAACACAACCTGACGATGGCCCTGCTGCCGGTGTCCCACGTCGAGCAGGTGCTGCGCGCCTACCGGCACCGGATCCGTGCGTTTTACAAGGACCGCCGCATCGAGCACGTGATCCTGTTCAAGAACTACGGCGAAGCCGCTGGCACCTCGCTCATCCACCCGCACTCGCAGATCGTTGGCATGCCCGTGCTGCCCAACCAGCTGCGGGCGCGCCTGGAGGAGGCGTTGCGGCACTGGGGCAACGCCGGGGAATGCCTATACTGCCGGACGCTTCAGGCGGAGCTCCACGACGGGACGAGGGTGCTCGCCGAGAACGCCTCGTTCGCCGCCTTCGTGCCGTACGCGGCGCTCTCGCCGTTCCACGTCTGGTTCTTCCCGAAGCACCACAGCGCCTACTTCGGCGACGCCACCGACGCCCAGCTCGCCGACCTCGCGGCCGTCCTGCGGGAGGTGCTCGCCAGGCTCTACGCCGGCCTCGCGGACCCCGACTACAACTACGTGATCCGCTCGCTCTCCCCGCAGGAGGGCGCCGTGAAGTACTTCCACTGGTACATCTCACTCATCCCGCGAGTGACCAAGTCCGCGGGGTTCGAGCTCGGCACCGGCATGTTCATCAACACGGCGCTGCCCGAGAGGAGCGCGGAGTTCCTGCGCAACGTGACGCTGCCCGCGTGATGCCGGCTGGAAAAGCGTCGTAGAACATTGCAGTCATCCCGAGTCCTGCCGCAGGCAGGGCGAGGGATCTGGGAGGGGGCGGCTGGACCTCTGGTGGAGACCCCCCCGCCCAGATTCCTCGGCCCGCCTCTGGCGGGCCTCGGAATGACCTCTTTGTTGCCGAACCGGCATGAAACGCGGGGTGCCTGAGTGTCCGCCAGGGGACACCGGTGACCGCACCGGTGGACAGCTTCGAGTCCGCGAGATTAGGCCCCGTCGCAATTTCTGGCATATCCTATGCAACAACATCTGCGCAGGAGAGCTCTCAATGGAACGGATCGTTGGAGTGGGCCTTGCAGTGGTCGTGGCGGCGGCGTGCCTGGTCGCCGGGTGCGCGAGCATGAAGACGACCGAGTGGACCGGCCACAAGATCGACGAGGTAATCAAGGAGTTCGGCCCGCCGACCCGCACGGTGCCGACCGCCGACGGCCAGACGATGTACGTGTGGGAGCGCGAGCACAGCTTCCCGCAGTCCTCGTGGGGGGGTGGAGGGACAGTCGCGACCACCAGCAGGAAGCAACTGACGACGTGGAGCTTCCTGGTCAACCAGGAGCGCACCATCGTCAGCTGGCACCGGGACGAGGGGGGGATGTACTAACCGGCCTCCCGGTTCGCCGTCGGTGGGCGTGGCAGGGCACGAGGAGGTGCCTCATGAAGTGGAGAACATCAACTCTTGTGGGTGCGATGCTCCCAGCGTTGGTGCTGGTGTGCGGGTGCGCCACTATGCAGAACACCGAGTGGAAAGGCCACAGGATCGATGACGTGGTCAAGGAATTCGGTCCTCCGAACCAGACCGTGCCGGCTGCCGACGGCGAGACAATGTACCTGTGGGTGTTCGAGCACGGCTCCCCCCCGGGTGGCGCACAGAGCAGCGGGAACCAGACAACGACCTGGTGCTTCCTGGTCAACCAGGAGGGCACAGTCGTCAGCTGGCACCGGGACGATGGAGCGATGTAGTAGGGGGCGCCCCGGTTCGTCGCCGGAGCACGTGACGGGGCATGAGGAGGTGCCTGATGAACTGGAGAACGTCGACCCTTGTGGGTGCGATGCTCCCAGCGCTGGTGCTGCTGGCGACGGGGTGCGCGAGCATGCAGACGACCGAGTGGACCGGCCACAGGATCGACGAGGTGATCAAGGAGTTCGGCACGCCGGACCGCACCATGCCGAGCGCCGACGCCAAGACAATGTATGTGTGGAACAAGGCGTCCGAGTTCACGACGGGGTCCTGGTCCGGCACTTCCGTGGCGCCGACGACCCAGAAGAGGATGACGACGTGGACCTTCCTGGTGAACCAGGAGGGGGTCATCGTGAGCTGGAACCGGCAGGAAGGGCAGGTCTACTAGCCGGCTTCGGCGGCGGTGGGCGTGTTGGCAACGGGAGGTGCCTCATGAGGCGAACGGTGAAACGGCCAAGGCCATCCCTTTCGGCTGCAATGCTCGTTGCGGTGGTCCTGCTGGCCGGGTGTGCGAGCATGCAGACGACCGAGTGGAAAGGCCAGAAGATCGATGAGGTGATCAAGGAGTTCGGTCCTCCCGCGCGGACGCTGACGAGCGCGGACGGCAAGACCATGTACGAGTGGACCCTGCGATCGCCAGCGTCCGCCTTTTGGGGCGAGTTTGCCAATGACTGGGGTGCCAACCCTCCAGGGCCGAACAACCGGAATGCTCCCGTGACCTGGAGATTCGTCGTGAACTCCGACGGCATCATCACGAGTTGGAACCGGCGATGCCCGAGTTGTGGCACGGAGCCGTGGATTTCTCGGACGAGGCCCCCGTTTCCCCCCCAGTACTGACGAGGCGCCGTCGCCTCCCGTGACCTCGTGGCGCTGATGCCGCCTGTTAGAATCCTCGCGCGGCTTGCTTGCGCGGAGGATCGGATGGAAACAAGGGTGATGCGAGCATGGGAGAGGCCTTTCTGTGGCAGCCTGCGCGCCGCGGACGTGGGCCGGCGCGTGGAGCTGGTCGGCTGGGTGCGGCGTCGCCGCAACCTCGGGGGAATCGTGTTCGTGGACCTGCGCGACCGCGAGGGCTGGGTGCAGGTGCTGATGCGCGACGAGCTGCGCGAGGCGGGGGAGAAACTCTCTCAGGAGGATGTCATCCGCGTCGTGGGCACGGTGGCGGCGCGCTCCGCTGAGACCGTCAACCCCGAGATGCCCACCGGCGAGGTCGAGGTGCTGGCCGAGGTGACGAAGCTGCTCACGGCTGCCGAGACGCCGCCGTTCGTGGTGGAGGACCGCGTCAACGCCTCCGAGGAGCTGCGCCTGCGCTACCGTTACCTGGACCTGCGCCGGCCGGAGATGATGGCCACGCTGCTGCTGCGCGACCGCATCACGTTCGCCACTCGTGAATATTTTCACAAAGTGGGGTTCGTGGACGTCGAAACCCCGATCCTGACCCGCTCCACCCCCGAGGGGGCACGCGACTTCCTGGTCCCGGCGCGCCTGTCGCACGGGATGTTCTACGCGCTGCCGCAATCGCCGCAGCTGTTCAAGCAGCTCCTGCAGGTCGCCGGCCTCGGCCGCTACATCCAGATCGCGCGCTGCTTTCGCGACGAGGCGCTGCGCGCCGAGCGCCAGCTCGAGTTCACACAGGTGGACGTTGAGGCCTCCTTCGTAGAGGAAGAGGACATCTTCACGCTCATCGAGGGGCTGTTCGCGCACGTCTTCCCGATCGCGGGGATCACGCCGCCGACGAGCTTCCCGCGCCTGAGCTACGGGGAGGCGATGGAGCGCTTCGGCAGCGACAAGCCGGACATGCGCTTCGGAATGGAGCTGGTCGAGCTGGGCGCGGTCGCCAGCGGGTGCGCGTTCGAGGCGTTGCGTAAGGCGACCCAGACCGGGCGCGTGAAGGGGCTGGTCGTGCCGGGAGGCGCCTCGTTCTCGCGCAAGCAGCTCGACGAGCTGTCCGAGCTCGTCAGGCCCTACGGCGCCCCCGGCGTGCTGTGGTTCCGGAAGACCGCGGAAGGGTACGGCTCACCCGCCAGGAAGGCGCTCGGCGACGAGGGCATCGCGGCGTTCCTCGCTTCCGCAGGCGCGGGCGAAGGCGATCTTCTGGTGGTCGTGGGCGGGACGCCCAAGGTGGTGTTCGCGTCGCTGGGCGCCCTGCGCGTGGAGCTGGCGGCCAGGCTCGGCCTCGTCCCGAAGGACGCCCACGCATTCCTGTGGGTGACCGACTTCCCGCTCCTCGAATGGGACGAGGAGACGAAGCGCTTCTACGCGAGCCACCACCCGTTCACCTCGCCTATGCCCGAGGACGCCGGCAGGCTCGAAAGCGACCCCGGGGCCGTGCGGGCGCGCGCCTACGACGTGGTGATGGACGGCGTGGAGCTGGGCGGCGGCTCGATCCGGATCCACGACCCGGCGCTGCAGCGCAGGGTATTCACGGCGCTCGGGATAGACGAGGCGCAGGCGAAGCACAAGTTCGGCTTCCTCCTTGAGGCGTTCCGCTACGGCGCGCCGCCCCACGGCGGGCTCGCCCTCGGCCTCGACCGCATGGTGATGCTGATGGCGGGGCGCGACTCGATCCGCGACGTGATCGCGTTTCCCAAGACCACGGCGGGCAACTGCCTGCTCACCGACGCCCCCAACACGGTGGAGCCTGAGCAGCTTCGCGAGCTGCACATCGCGCTGATTTAGCGACTCAGTCGTGGTTCGGAGGCCGTGAGTTGCCGCCCGGGCTTGTGACCGGCGGGCGGAATGGTGAACAATGGTCGTGGGCGGCGTGTTGACATGGGCAGAAAGTCAGGGCGAGCCTCCGACGCATGAGACGCGCGCGCCCGCGGGCCGCATACACGGGGGATCAGGGGTCATGAGCAGGATCATCGCTGTCGTCCGCCATCCCGCGCTGGCTTTGGCGGTGCTTACGCTGGCTCTCGGCGCGCCCGCTCAGGAGAGGGCGGACCGGGCGAAGAGCCAGTTCTTCGACACGGTGCAGGTCAACCTCATCTCCGTCGAGGTCTTCGTCACCGACCACGCTGGCAAGCAGGTGACGGGGCTCAGGCGGGAGGACTTCGAGGTGTTCGAGGACGGCCACCCTGTCAAGATCACGAACTTCTTCGCGGCGGAGCCCTCGGTGCCTGCGCCGGCCTCCGTGACCGGGTCCGAGCTGGCCACCCGACCGGAACCGGGTGACCAGGAGCTCCTGCCCGTCGAGCAGCGGTTGTCGGTGGTGGTGCTCGTGGACAACTCCGGCATCACCGGGGCGGAGCGCAGCATGGCGCTCAGGCACGGCCGCGACATGCTGGCCAGTTGCGTGAAGCTACCTCGCAGCCAGGCGATGGTGGTCACGCTCGATATGCGCGCCCACGTCCGGCAAACGTTCACCACCGACCCCGTGCTCCTCGCCGCCGCGTTGAACAGGGTGGAGGGCGAGCCCACGAACCTCGCCTCCGGGGCAATGAACGCCGCGTTGATCGAGCGTGCGATGAGCCGCATCTCGGTGCCATCACAGCTGAGCGACCTGGGGACGACCAACCAGAGCCGGCGCGCCGAAAACCGTGACTTCGATCTGGAGGACGCGCGCTCGATCCTGCAGACGATCCGCTCGGCTGCCGAAGCAGACCACGAGAATACCCGCGCCATGCTGATCTCGCTGACGAACTTCATCAGCTCGTTGGCGGGTCTGCCCGGCCGCAAGGTTGTCTTCTACGTGGGCAACGGTCTCAACCTGCGCCCGGGCGAGTCGCTCTTCATGAAATGGGCGAGCCGGTTCGGCAACTCGGGCATTGAGCCCACCTTTTCCCCCGCACAGGAGGCAAACCGGCTGTCGCTCTCGGGCCAGTTCCGCGACCTGGTCGCCCGCGCTAACGCCGATCGGGTCACGTTCTACGCGATCGACGCCTCCGGGGGCACCCTGCTGAACGGGCCCACCGCCGAGCAGGCTTTGCTCGACCCGGAGCCCGGCGCCAACCTGACCGAGGCGATGGGCAGGCAGACGTCGTTGCAGTACCTGACGTACGCGACCGGAGGCGCCACGATCGTCAGCACGCCGAAGGCCTCCGCCGTGCTCGGACGGACCCTGCAGGACTTCGACACGTACTACTCCCTCGCCTACGCAGCGCCGCGGATCGGCGACGGCATGTCCCACGCGATCAAGGTCAAGGTGCACCGCGAGGGGGTGGTTGTCCGCCACCGCGAGAACTACCTCGACAAGACCGCGGACGAGCGCGTGGTCGAGCGCAACTTGAGCGCCCTGCTCCACGAATCCGGGACGAACTCAATGGGTATCGAGGTGGTGGTCGGCACGCCGGTGGCGCAGAAGGACCGGACGTTTGCGGTGCCTCTCATGATCGCGGTGCCGGTGGGTAAGCTCGTGCTGCTCGCGGAGGGCGACATCCACCGCGGCGCGATCTCGATCTTCCTCGCGGCCAAGGACCTCGACGACCGCATCACGCCGCCGATCAAACGCCAGTTCGCCCTCAGCGTCCCCAACGACAAGCTCACGACGGCGTTGGGCCAGGTCGCCAACTACACCTTCATGGTGATGATGGCCCGGGGTCCGCAGATCGTAGCGGTG
Source organism: Thermoanaerobaculaceae bacterium (assembly GCA_963754345.1). Lineage (GTDB taxonomy): Bacteria > Acidobacteriota > Thermoanaerobaculia > Thermoanaerobaculales > Thermoanaerobaculaceae > RBG-13-68-16. The sequence goes on from CAVWFZ010000003.1 coordinate 145,382, forward strand.
AGCGTACGCGACGACCTGGCCCAGGCGGAGTCCACGGTCACCGCCCGCTTCACCGTGGGGGAACGGCCTACAGGAGCCACGAACCCGAAACAGCTCATGTGAAGGCGCCGGGGACGCCACCTGCGTGCGACCCCGGCGGCGAGTGAGTGCCCCGGACCCTTTCCGGCTACCGCGACGCGCAGGCCCCGAGCTCGACCTCTACGGTTGATTCCCGATGCTGACAGTCCCCATGCTATGGAAGAGCCTCTGGTCTTTCCGGAGGACCTCCATCGAGTAGGTTGCCGTTTGCCCTGACACTCGGAAGGCGAGGTAGAAGCCGTAGGTGCCGTCACCGGTCTTCAGCACCGTCGTCGTTTTCCCCTCCTCGCCGGCGCGCGCCACGATCCGCGGGTTGAAGAGCACCTGGGCGGTCTTGTGGTCAAAGAGTACGGCTTCACAGGAATACGACCCGGCGGCGGCCTCTAGGGGCCTGATCGCGATCTCGGAATCGAATTGACCTGACGGTGGCGCAGGATCCTGGGCGACAACCCAGGCACCCAGGCCCCCCAGGAGAACGATGAGCCCAACCCCGGCCAAGACCAGCTTCGCTGATACGCGCATTCCAGTCCTCCCCGTTTCCAGCCACGCCAACGTGTTTCACGTTCCCAACCCGGACGCGCCCACGCCTCGTTACATAAAGCATCCGTCCGGCGTGCAGGTGCAGTTGCAGTCCTGCGAGTGACCGCAGACAGCCCAGCAGCACCCGGGCTCCCCAACCAGGCAGCAGGTAAACCTGGGAGTGGTGCATGCGACGCACTGCTCCTCGATACAGCCTGGGGACGAGCAGCAGTGGCTGAAAAGGTAGGGGCGAACACCACCGGATGCTGCCTTGGGGTCGGACACCGTGTAAACGGAAAACCCGAAGGCGTTCGTGCCAACGGTCGCATCCGCGACGAGCTGATCGGCGGTGGTTCCGTCCGGCCACGCGCCGTTGACCCACAGGGCGACCCCGGTGTCGCCCGGAGGACGCGGGCTTGCCAACACCGTGATCTGACTGTGGACCAGCCTTGACGAGGCAGCCGTGGCGAGCTGCGCCGCCGGGACGTTGCTTGCCAGCCATGCCCTGCCTTCGTCCGAGGTCAGGAACTCATTGCTGGCCATGACCGCGAGGAGCGTGTGGCTCGGCTCGGAGTAGACGCGGATGGCCTTGCTTGCGGCGAAACCTGGCTCAATCTGGAGCTGATACAGACCCCCCGGTGCGCGCGCACCCTGCACGCGGACGACCAGCTCCTTATAACCGGCAGCGGCCGGTCTTGTGGGCTGCGCCTGCACGAGCTGCGGCAGAAGCAGTGGCAGAAGAACCGCTCCCCAGACGTTACGAAACGCTCGCAAACCAACCTCCTCTCGTACGTGCCTCGGAAGGTGCAAAACAGCGCCCGCGCGTACTCCCTCTTTGCCTTTCTTCATGTTGTCTTCTCAGTTGGGTATTGTCAACTAAGACTCTTAGATAAGGAAGCGCGCAGGGACCTTTTGTCCGATGCGCCGCGAGGCCCGACCTGGGACCGACTCGGAGTATGCTGATCGCACGAGACCCACGTCGGCCGGCAGGGCGGCACGGGGAAGAGGTGAGCGATGGCGCAAGGCAAGCCTGCGGTGCGGTACGACGTGAGCCTGCTCTCCAACGAGGACCTCTTCCTGTTCAACGAGGGCAGTCATTTCAACCTCTACGACAAGCTCGGCGCCCATGTACTGACCGCCGGCGGGCAGGAGGGGACGTACTTCGCCGTGTGGGCGCCCGATGCCGAGCGGGTCGCCGTGGTCGGTGACTTCAACGGCTGGAACCGCGACAGCCACCTGCTGGGCGCCCGCGGGCAATCCGGGATCTGGGGAGGGTTCATCCCGGGGGTCGGCACCGGGACGCTCTACAAGTACCGCATCAGCTCCCGCTTCCAAGGGTACAGAGCGGACAAGGCCGACCCCTTTGCACTTCTCAACGAGACTCCGCCCAAGACGGCGTCCGTCGTGTGGAACCTCGACCACACCTGGGGCGACGGCGAGTGGCTCGAGGGCCGCGCCGCCCGCAACCGTACGGACGCCCCGATGTCCATCTACGAGGTGCACCTGGGCTCGTGGATGCGGGTGCCGGAGGAGGACAGCCGTTTCATGACCTACCGCGAGCTGGCGCCGAAGCTCGCCGAGTACGTCACCGGGACCGGCTTCTCCCACGTGGAGTTCATGCCGGTGATGGAGCACCCGTTCTACGGATCCTGGGGCTACCAGATCACCGGGTTCTTCGCACCGACGAGCCGCTACGGCACCCCCCAGGACTTCATGTTCCTCGTCGACACCCTGCACCAGGCCGGCATCGGCGTGATCCTGGACTGGGTGCCCTCGCACTTCCCGTCCGACGAGCACGGCATCGCCTACTTCGACGGCACCCACCTGTTCGAGCACGCTGACCCCCGCCAGGGGTACCACCCCGACTGGGGCAGCTACATCTTCAACTACGGCCGCAAGGAGCTCGCGAGCTTCCTGATCTCGAACGCGCTCTTCTGGCTGGGAAAGTACCATGCGGACGGGCTGCGTGTGGACGCTGTGGCCTCGATGCTCTACCTCGACTACTCGCGCAAGGAGGGGGAGTGGGTACCCAACGCCTTCGGTGGGCGGGAGAACCTGGACGCCATCGCCTTCCTGCGCCGCTGCAACGAGGAGGTGTACCGGCGCTACCCCGACACCCAGACGATCGCCGAGGAGTCCACCGCGTGGCCGATGGTCTCGCGGCCGACGTACGTGGGCGGCCTCGGGTTCGGCCTCAAGTGGGACATGGGCTGGATGCACGACACCCTCGACTACATGAGCCGCGACCCCGTCCACCGCAAGTTCCACCACAACCAGCTCACCTTCCGGCAGCTCTACGCCTTTCACGAGAACTTCGTATTGCCGCTGTCCCATGACGAGGTGGTGCACGGGAAGGGCTCGCTGCTCGGCAGGATGCCGGGGGACGACTGGCAGAAGTTCGCCAACCTGCGGCTGCTGCTCGCCTACATGTGGGCGCAGCCGGGCAAGAAGCTGCTCTTCATGGGCGGCGAGATCGGCCAGTGGCGCGAGTGGCACCACGACGAGAGCCTCGACTGGCACCTCCTGCAGTACGCGCCCCACGAGGGCGTGCGCAGGCTCGTGTCGGACGTCAACCGGGTGTACCGGTCCGAGCCCGCGCTGCACGAGCGCGATTGCGACCCCGCGGGTTTCGAGTGGGTGGACTGCGCCGACTGGCAGGGGAGCGCGCTCGCTTTCCTCCGCAAGGGGAAAGGCAGCAATGCGGTGCTGGTCGCCTGCAACTTCACCCCGGTCCCTCGGATCGGCTACCGGATCGGCGTACCGTTCGGTGGCACCTGGCGGGAGCTCGTCAACACCGACGGCAAGGAGTACGGCGGCAGCGGGATGGGCAACTTCGGTGGCGTGGTCGCCGAGGCGATCCCGACGCACGGCAGGCCTTTCTCGTTGAACCTCGTGATGCCACCGCTGGCCGCGGTGTTCCTTAAGGGGGAGGGGCCGCAGGGCTGATCGCGGCGTTTGCGTCGCCGCTGCAAATGGGTCAAAATCCGGATTCGACGGAGGTTGAAGCTATGAGGTACGAGGAAAACATTGGCAAGGCTGCAGGAAAGGTGTGGACCTACCTGAAGGAGCACGGGAAGTCGAGCCTGTCCGGCATCGAGAAGGGCGTGGACGCCCCGCGGGGCGTGGTCTTCATGGCGATCGGTTGGCTGGCACGCGAAGGGAAGCTCGAGTTCGCCGAGGAGAAGCGCACCACCCAGGTCTGGCTGAGGTAGAGCCAGCCCCTCTTATCTGCTTTCACGGCTGGCAAGTCGGGCGCGCCGCGCGGGTTCTTGTTTGCCCCCGTGCTTGCGGTCCTAGATGTTTGCTTGTTCCGTCTGCGGCGGGACTCGCTGCGCACCGAGACTCCTCCGGTCGTGACCTCGCCCGGACTATTCACGAAGGAGCCTACTGCGAGCGCGGATCTGGTCGTCCTGGCGGGCGTACTCGGGACTCGGAGGGTGCCGCCGTACTGCACGAGTACGGCTTCCCTCCTCGCCCCGGAGCGAGCGGGGCTCCGCCGCGCGAGCGTGGGGGACCGGGGGGCCGAGGCGCCGGCGGTGGGTGGAGCGACGCCGAGCCCCCCGCAACGGAGGCTCGCCCACCATGACAGCCACCTGCGCGCTCCCGCTACGACCCCTCATGAATAATCCGGGCTAGAAGCTGGCCTCGCCGCGGTGGCCCTCGCGGTTGCGGGCAGAATCCCGTCGCCGCGTGGTCGTCGGCCTTGCACACCCGCCATCCACCTGCTCGACTCCGGTCGGGCTAAAGGCAGGTTGCGTCACGCCGGGTGCTGATATTCTTTGAGGGCGGCGCTCATCGTGCGCCGACAGCTTGCCGGAGGGGACACCGTGAGACGAGCCATCGCAGTTTCCTGGGCCGTGCTGCTCTGCATCGCCCTCACACCGAAGCCCGTGCATGCGTGCACGAACCTCATCATCACCAAGGGAGCGTCGGCCGACGGCTCGACGATGATCAGTTACGCCGCCGACTCACACGATTTCTACGGGGAGCTCGTGCTTCGGCCGGGAGGTACCTTCCAGCCCGGTACGATGCGCGACATCATCGAGTGGGACAGCGGCAAGTTTCTCGGCCGGATCCCGCAAGCTCCGCTGACCTACTGGGTCGTGGGCAATATCAACGAACACCAGGTCTCGGTCGGCGAGACCACCTTCGGCGGGCGCGAGGAGCTCAAGCCCGACCCGCCCATCGGCATCGACTACGGCTCGCTCATGTACATTGCCCTCGAGCGGTCGGAAACGGCGCGCGAGGCGATCAAGGTGATGACCGAGCTGGCGGCCGAGTATGGGTACGCGTCGGAAGGGGAGTCGATCTCCGTCGCCGACCCCAACGAGGCGTGGATATTCGAGATCATCGGCAAGGGCAAAGGGGTCAAGGGGGCGGTGTGGGTCGCCCGCCGCGTCCCGGACGGCACCATCTCCGGCCACGCGAACCAGCCGCGCATCCGGCAGTTCCCGTTGAGCGACCTGGCCTCCTGCCTGTACGCCAGGGACGTCATCTCGTTTGCGCGCGAGAAGGGTTGGTTCTCCGGCAAGGACGAGGAGTTCTCATTTGCCGACACCTATGCGCCGCTGCGCTTCGGCTCGCTGCGCGCGTGCGAGGCGCGCGTGTGGAGCATGTTTCGGCGCGCCGCGCCCTCGGCGAACCTCTCGATTGCCTACGTGAAGGGGGTCGCCGGCGCCACGCCGCTCCCGCTCTGGATCAAGCCGGACAGGAGGCTCACGGTGGCCGATGCGATGGCGCTCATGCGCGATCACTACGAGGGCACCGAGTTCGACATGAGCAAGGACATCGGCGCGGGGCCGTTCGCCTGCCCCTACCGGTGGCGGCCGATGACGTTCAAGGTGGACGGGCAGGAGTACGTCCACGAGCGCGCCATTTCGACCCAGCAGACGGGCTTCTCGTTCATCGCCCAGATGCGCTCGAACCTGCCCGACCCAATCGGAGGGGTGATCTGGTGGGGCGTGGACGACACGTACTCGACGGTGTGGGCGCCGATGTACTGCGGGATCCGGGAGGTTCCGAAGCCCTACGGGGTCGGGGTCGCGGACCTGCAGCACTTCTCCTGGGACTCGCTGTTCTGGGTGTTCAACTGGGTTGCAAACTATGCGTACTCGCGCTACTCCGACATGATCGTGGACATCCAGCTCCTGCAGCGCGAGCTTGAGGGCCGCTTCCTCGCCGACCAGGCGGGGATCGACAAGGCGGCGCTCGCACTCCATGCCCAGGCGCCCGACCTCGCGCGCGACTACCTCACGAAGTACTCGATCGCGCAGGGCGAACTGGTCCACAGGCGCTGGAAGAAGCTGGGCGAGGACCTGCTCGTCAAGTACATGGACGGCAACGTCAAGGACAGCCAGGGGAACGTGACGCACCCGAAGTACCCCGATTCGTGGTACCGGGCAATCGTCAAGGACCACGGCGACGTGATCAAGGTAGCCCCGCTCGCGAGCGAAAAGCCCACGAGCTGAGCGGACGCCCTCCTGTTGCCGCTGCGCGCCGGCTTCTCTTTTCTTGGCCGGAGGGTGGCTTCGCGCGCTCGTCCCGTCCTAGGCGGGACTCTTGACCCCCCGAGCCCCCGCTCGCCGGGAGTGAATCCCGGCTCGCCCTGGCTCGCGACCCGACAGCGCTACCTGACGCGGGGCCCCTCGGCGTCGGCATGCCACGGCCGCGCCGTGTCCCCACGCCGGCCAGCGCGTCGGGGGCCCGCTCGCTCCGGCGTGATGGCTTCGCCACCCTCCGGGCGGAATCACCCCTGCCAACCCGGTGCGCGATGGGGCAGCCCTCGTCGTCTCGCGTTGCCTGTACGCATGACCTTCCGGTCCGTGGTGTCGTGCTTCGGGAGGGGGGCTTTCAATCCGCCGGTGCCGCGGGTGACCAATCACTCCGGAGCCCGCGGGTACCACGCGGCGGGATCCGGCGTGAGGTATCGGTGGCGCGAGGAGCCCAGCCTTGTGGCGACGAGCGAACACCGAGGAGCCTCGCGCCGGGCCCGCCATGCGTGGTCGCGGGCGCAGGAGTGTGCGGCCGCAGGCCGCGGGGGCGGCCAAGGCCGCACGTAGCCACCCGCGGCAGCGGCAATAACAAGAGCGTCGTGCAGTGAAAGAAGAATCTGGCCTCGCACCCGCGGGGCAAACAGAGGCCTGCGGAGCGGATGCCAAGAAACAACTGGTTCCCCCGCCCGGATCCCTAGCTTCGCTCGGGATGACATGAGAAGGGGACAACCTCCCCGGAATGACGGACTTTCAAGCGGCTGATGGCCCGCCTAGGGCCTTCTTTCGATCTCGCCGGTCATCGGCACGAAGCGCACCGGGATCACGTCGCGTTCCGGGAAGTCGTCCTCGGCCTTCCGGGTGATCACCTTAAGCTGCTGGTAGAACGAGCCCACGGGGATCACCAGGTGCCCGCCGACGGCGAGCTGATTCAGCAACGGCTGGGGGATGCGCTCGGGCGCGGCGGTGACCACGATGCCCGCGAAAGGTGCTGCTTCCGGCCAGCCCGCGTAGCCGTCCCCAACGCGGATGTGGACGCCCTTCGCACCGACGGCCGCCAGGCGCTTCTCGGCCTCGCGGGCAAGTGCGCCGCGGATCTCGATCGTGTAAACCTCGCAGCCCATCGCCGCCAGCACGGCGGCCTGGTACCCGGAGCCGGTGCCGACCTCCAGCACGCGGTCGCCCGGCTTGACCTCCAGCAGCTCTGTCATCAGGCCAACGATGTACGGTTGGGAGATGGTCTGCCCCTCACCAATGGGTAGCGGGTGATCGGCATACGCGTCAGCTTGCAGGTCGAGCGGCACAAAGAGGTGGCGCGGTACCGTGCGCAGGGCCGAGAGCACGGCCTTGTCCCGCACTCCGCGCGCCGCGATCTGACTGGTGACCATGTCGTCGCGCAGCTTCGCCCAGTGCTCGTCCTGGCTGGCCATGTTGCGCCCTCCGCATCCCAACGACCAACCCCCGGCTAGCGCGAGCATCACGAGTAACGAAGGCATCCTCACGTCCCGCTCCTCGCCACGAAGACGTCGCGCCCCGCGACCACGGTGCGCACGGCATGTGCCTGCAAGATCGCTGCCGTCTCTCCCGCCGTCACATCACGGTCAAGGACGGTGAGGTCGGCGGCGGTGCCGGGGGTCAGCGTGCCCCGCCAACTCTCCTCGAAGGCGGCGTACGCCGGCCAGCTCGTGTAGCCCGCCAGCGCCTCCGCGACCGTAAGCGCCTCTGCAGGGTTCCAGCCGCCGGGCGGCGTCCCCTGCGGAGTACGGCGTGTCACCGCGGCCCACATCCCGAGGCGAGGATCGGGGCTCTCCACCGGGACGTCGGAGCCCAGGCAGAGGCGTGCCTTCGCCTCCAGCAAAGATCTCCAGCGGTACGCCCAGTCCACGCGGGCCTCGCCCAGGCGTGCCGGAGCCCAGGGCATGTCCGAGGTGCAGTGGGTGGGCTGGACCGAGGCGATCACGCCGAGGGCCGCAAAGCGCGGGATGTCCTTTGGAACCACGATCTGCGCGTGCTCGATGCGCGGGCGCAGGGCATCGCCCCGCGCGCCCAGCTTGCGTTCGTAGATGTCCAGCACCCTTGTCACGGCCGCGTCCCCGATCGCGTGGATACACGGCTGGAACCCCGCCTGAGCAGCGTGCCGCACAACGTCCGACAGGCGCGCCTCGGACGTGACCTCGAGACCTCGCGTCGACGGCTCGTCGCTGTAGGGCTGCGAGAGCCAGGCTCCCCGAGAACCGAGTGCACCGTCGGCGTACAACTTGACGGCGCGCACCGAGAGCATCCCGTCGCGGCTGGTGCCCGGCCCGGCGGCGAACTCGCCCTCGAGGAGGGCGTCGTCGCTGCCGTCGAGCATCACGTACACGCGGACCGGCAGGCGTCCCGCTCCCGCGAGCGCGCGCAGCACGGCCAGCTCCTGACGGGTGGTGCCTGCGTCGTGGATCTCGGTCAGGCCGAAGGCCGCGAGGTGCTGGCCGGCCAGCAGCACGCGGCGCTCGATGTCGGCGGCGGTGGGGGCGGGGACCGCCCTGTCCAACAGCTCAACCGCAGCGTCCACCAAAACCCCGGTGGGTTGACCGGCCGCATCGCGCAGGATGCGTCCGCCGGCTGGGTCCTTGGTGGTGGCCGTGATGCCGGCCGCGGCAAGTCCGCGCGCGTTGGTGAGCACGGCGTGGCCGTCCACGCGCCGCAGCAGCACCGGGCGGTCAGGTATCGCTGCGGAGAGCCTCTCGTGGCGGGGGAAGGCCTTCTCCGGCCAGCGGTTCTGGTCCCAGCCACGGCCCAGGACCCAGGCGCCGGCGGGGACCTTCGCGGCCGCCGCCCTGACGCGCGCCACCAGCTCTTCAAAGGTGGCCGCATCGCGCAGATCGATCTGCTCGAGGGACGCGCCGTAGCCGACGAAGTGCCCGTGGCCCTCGGTGAAGCCCGGGTAGACGTGGGCGCCCCGCAGGTCCACCACCTCGGCCGCCGTCTGACGCCACGAGCGAGCGTCGTCGGGCGCCACGAGCGCAACGATGCGCCCGCCCTCTACCGCGATATCGAGGCGCTGCGGGCCGGACGGGGTGTGCACGGTACCACCCACGAGCAGCCGGTCGCAGCGCGGCGCATGCGAGCAGGCGACACTCAGCGCCGCAAGGACCGACGCAGCCACCATGACGCGTAGCACACCGATACTTTAGCCGCGCGCGGGCGCCGGGGCAACGGGAAGGGGTATGCTTTCCCCACCAGGGAGGTTCCTCCATGTCCAACAAGACCATCACCCGCCGGGATCTGATTGCGACGACGGCCAAGGTCGCCGCAGTGGCCAGCGTTGTCCGGTCGGTTGCCGAAGCGGCCCCGCAGGCCGCAGCGCCGGTGCGCCCGGTGGCGGTCGCCTCCGCCAACGGCGTGGCCGCTGTGAAGCTGGCCGTCGAGCGCATGGTGGCCGGCACGGCCCCGGTGGAGGCGGCGGTGGCTGGGGTCGCCATCCCCGAAGCGGATCCTGACGATGTGACCGTCGGCTACGGCGGCCTGCCCAACGAGGAGGGCGTCGTCCAGCTCGATGCCGCGGTGATGGACGGCACGATCATGCGGGCGGGGGCAGTGGCCGCTCTCGAGCGCATCATGCACCCGGCGCAGGTCGCGCTCGCAGTCATGCAGCGCACCAACCGCGTACTGATCGTCGGCGAGGGCGCCCTCAAGTTCGCCCGTGCCCACGGCTTCCAGGAGCAAGACCTGCTCACCGAAAGGTCGCGCAAGATCTGGCTGTACTGGAAGGAGAACGCCTCGCAAAAGGACGACTGGCTTCCCAATGCAAAGGAGGCGGAGGACCCCGACGTCCAGTGGTTCATCAAGAAGTACGGCGACGCCTATTTCCGGCCCACAGGCACGATCCACCTCTCGGCCTGTGCTGCCGACGGACGGCTCGGGTGCTGCACCACCACCTCGGGGCTCTTCTTCAAGCTGCCGGGTCGCGTCGGCGACTCGCCGCTGGTCGGCTGCGGCCTGTACTGCGATTCAGAGGTGGGCTCGGCGGGGGGGACCGGCCACGGCGAGAGCAACATCATTTCCGTGGGCGCCCACACCATTGTGGAGTTCATGCGGCAGGGGAAGTCGCCTGAGGCCGCGTGCCTGGCGACGCTCGAACGAGTCGTGCGCAACAGCCGCGTGGATTACCTCCGTGATGAGAAGGGACGCCCCAGCAACAACCTCGCGCTCTACGCGCTCAACCGCGCGGGCGAGGTGGGCGGCGCCGCGCTCTGGTCGGGTGCAAAGTACGCGGTGTGCCGGGCGGAGTCGGAGCCGGAGCTGAAGGAGAGCGCCTACCTTTTCAAACGCGAGAAGGCATGAGGCACGAGGCGTGAGGCAGGAGTCTCACGCCTGTTCTTGATCGAAAGCCGCGCGCAGCTCGCGCGCCAGGGTGACCATGTCGAACGGCTTCTGCAGGAAGCGCAGGGCGCCCTCACGAACGCCTCGGCGGACCGCCTCGTCCTCCGCGTAGCCGGACATCACTATCACGCGCAGCCCCGGCCACCTTTGCCGCAGGTAGTTCGCCAGCTCGCCGCCGTGCATGCCTGGCAGCAGGAGATCGGTCAGCAACAGGTCGAACGGTCGCCCGCCGGGCAGCCTCGCGACGTCTTCGGCGCTCGCGGCGGCCGTCACATCGTAGCCCAGCATCGAGAGGATCTGTCGGAGACCCTCGCGTGCGCCCGGCTCGTCCTCCACGAGGAGCACACGCTCGCCGTGGGAGTGGGGCGCAATGACTGTCATCGGGGTGGGCTCCGGCGCGTGGCGGACGGGCTCCTGACGGTGCAGCGGGAGCGCCACGAGGAACCTGCTGCCCGTACCGATGCGGCTCTTCACCTCGACGCGGCCGCCGTGCTGGGTGACAATCCCGTGGACCACGGAGAGGCCGAGGCCGATCCCCCTGTCGGTGCCCTTGGTTGTGAAGAACGGCTCGAAGATGCGCGGCTGCAGCTCGTCGGGAATCCCTACGCCGCTGTCCTCGACCTCGAGGATGACTTCCCGGCCGTCATGCTCGCTGGTGCGGATGACGAGCGAGCCCCCGTCGGGCATCGCGTCGGCCGCGTTCACGGCGAGGTTGACCAGCACCTGCTCGAGCTGACCGCGGTCCGCGTTCACCGGAAGCGGCGCTGCGCACAGCTCGCAGGTGAAGCGGATGTTCTCGCGCACGAGCCGTCGCAGAAAGCTCTCGGTGTCCCTCACCACCTCGTTGAGGTCGAGCGACTCGGGCTTGACCACCCCGCGGTGCGCGAACAGCAGAAGCTGGCGCGTGAGGGCGGCGCCGCGCCTGACATCGGCTTCGAGCTCCGTGATCGCCCGGGGGAGCACCTTGGGGTCGTGCCCGCGGGTGCGCAGCACCTCCACGGTCCCGAGGAGGGCCTGCAGGAGGTTGTTGAAGTCGTGCGCGACGCCTCCGGCCAGCTGTCCGATCGCACGCAGTTTCTGCGACTCACGCAGCTGTTCGGCGAGGTGCACCTCCTGGGTGACGTCGCGTTTGACCGCGACGTAGTTGACCACGGCGCCGGTCGCATCGCGCACCGGAGAGATCGTCGCCTCTTCCTCGAAATGGACGCCGTCCTTCCGACGGTTGATGAGATGCCCGCTCCACACCTCGCCGCGGGCCAGCACCATCCACATGTGCCGGTAGAACGCGTCGGCATGCACGCCGCTCTTGAGGATGCGGGGGTTCTGGCCGATCGCCTCGGCGGCGCTGTAGCCGGTGGTCCGCTCGAACGCCGGATTGACGTACTGAATGGTCCCGCTCGGGTCGGTGATGAGGATGGTCTCGGCGGCCTGCTCGACCGCCGTGGCAAGCCGGACGCGGGCCTCCTCCACGCGTTTGCTCTCGCTGAGGTCCCGGACCACGCACACCAGGCCGCCGTCGGCGATGCGCGTGAGAGAGACCTCCTGAGGGAAGGTCGTCCCGTCCTTCCTTCGGCCCAACGCCTCGCCTCGCCATCGGCCGGCCTGGAAGAACGCGGGCACGATCTCGTTCCGGAGCCTCTCGAGCTCCTGGCCGTCGTAGAGGACTTCCCACGTCCTTCCCAGCAGCTCGTCAGGGGTTTCATAGCCGTAGATTCTGGCGTGGGCATCGTTGACGTAGACGTAGACGCCCCTCTCGTCGAGGATCGCCATCCCATCCATGGCCGCACTCATGAACGCGGCCTGGCGCAGCGTCATCTGCTCGGACCGCTTGCGGGCGGTGATGTCGCGCGCCACGACGGCCATGCGCGCCACCTGCCCCTGCGAGTCGAACACCGGGTAGTACGTGACGTCGAAGTGTGTGCTGCCGGCCTCCTCTTCGAGGCGGAGCGGCCTTCCGGTCCTGAAGACCTCCTCGCTCCGCTCGCGCCTCGCCGCGGCTCCGGCAGGATCGAACAGGTCAATGGCCTGCGAGCCGATCAGCTTGTCGAGGGGCATCCCGAACATGGCCGCGGCCCGCTGGTTGGCCGCCAGGATCCTGCTCGTGCGGTCCACGAGGATCGCGAGGTCATCGGGTGCGTTGAGGAGGGCCCTCGTGGTTTCCTCGCTCTCGCGCAGGGCTTCCTCGGCGCGCTTGCGCTCCGTGGTGTCCTTGACGATCGCCATCACGATGGTCTTGTCACCGGAGGTGATCGCCGTGGGGCGGGTTTCGACCGGCATGATCGAGCCGTCCTTGCGGAGGTGCGTGGACTCGAACACGCCGTGGCCCGTCGCCGCGACCTCCGCCATCCGCTCGTCGAACTTGGTAGCATCCGCCGGTGACACGAGCGACCGGAGCTTCATGGCCATGAACTCCTCGCGCTCGTAGCCGCGCGTCCGGTAGGCTGCCTCGTTGGCGTACATCAGGTTGCCGTCCAAGTCATGCACGAGAATGGAGTCAACGGCGGCGTCGAGCAGGCGGGCCTTGAGCTTGAGGTCTTCCTCGGCACGCTTTCGCTCGGTGATGTCCCTGATTGCCGTGATCCGTAGCGTGCGCTCCGCGAAGGGCAAGGACTTCGCGTGGACCTCGACGGGAAAGCTCGAACCGTTCTTGCGCAGGCACACGGTTTCGTACGTTGCCTCGTATCCTGAGAGCATGAGCCGCCGGACCTCGTCCCTGTACTCGGGCACGACGAGGTCCCGAACATCCCGGCCTGACATCTCGGACAGGTCATAGCCAAACATCTCGGCGAAGCGGCCGTTCACATCCACCAAACGCCCCTCGTCGCTGATCGCGAGGCCCTCGAACGCGGCCTGCGACAGCCGGCGGAAGCGCTCCTCGCTGTCCTGCAGTGCGGCCGCCGCGCGCTTGCGCTCGGCAATCTCGGTCTGCAGCGCGGCGTTGGTGCCCGCGAGCTCCGCAGTCCTCTCGGCGACCCGATGCTCCAGCTCCTCGTGGGAGCGCTCCAGCGCCGACTCGGCGAGCTTGCGCTCGGTGATATCCCGCGCCGCGGTCATGACGTACGCGACGCTGCCGTCGAGCGCAAACTCCGGCACGAGCTGCCAGTCGAGCCAGATGTGCGACGGCAGCTCAAACTCGATCCGGTGCTCGCGCCCGGCTGAGAAGACCTTCTCGATGGCGGCCTCCCAGAGCTCGCAGAGGTTCTCCGGGAAGCCCAGCTCGCGGTGGGTCTTGCCGATGAAGCTTGAGGGTTTGATGCCGGTCTGGGCCTCGACGGGGGGGTTCACGTAGAGGTGCCTGTGCTCGTGGTCGAAGCGCATGATGACGTCGAGCGAGTTCTCGGCGAGGGCGCGGAAGCGCTCTTCGCTCTCGCGGCGTGCGGCCTCCGCCAGCTCGTGCTCGGCGATCTCTCTGCGGAGTGACTCGTTAGCGGTGGCGAGCTGGGCGGTCCTCGCCGCGACGCGGTTTTCGAGCTCGTCGTGAGCGGTCCGGAGCGCCTCCTCCGCCTGCCTCTTCTCGGTGACATCCACGAGCACGCCATCGACGTACTCGATCTCGCCCTGGGCGTTCAGGACGGCGCGCGGGAAGTCGCGCACCCAGATCGTGCGACCGTCCTTTCGATTGAGCTGGAATTCCGCAAAGAAAGTGCCCGTCCTGCTGAGTTTGTCGAGCACAACAGTGCGGTCTCTTGGTTCAACGTAGAGGTCGCTGGCGTTGACCGCCTGCAATGCCGCGGCGTTCTCGAAGCCCAGCATTTCGGCTGCGGCGTCGTTGGCCTCGATGATCCGGCCGTCGGGCGTGGAGCGGTAGACGCCCACCGGAAGGTTCGAGACGAGGCTGCGGTAGCGCTCCTCGCTCGCCCTGAGCGCGGCCGCCGTTCGCACCTGTGTGTCCCCGATGCGCGGTTGGGGCCCGGACGGATCGAGCCCGACCGCTCGGCGGACAGCGTGCAGGAGGGCCCGGCCCCCGGCTTCGGCCATCGGCAGCCAGGACTGCGCACCTTCGCGGAGGAGGCGGGCGGCAATGTCGTGCTGGCCCTCTCCTGCGAGCACGATGACGGGGGTACCGGGCGAGGTGGCACGCAAGGCGTTCAGTCTTTCGAGGGCGCGCTTCGCCGTGCTGGGGAGCTTCAGCAGGACGACCTCAACGCCGCCCTCGCAGAGGCGCTTTGCGGCCTCCCTGGCGGAGCGCGAGCGCGCGAGCTTGACGGTGGTGCCGGACGAGGCTCCGAGGCTCTGTCCGATCAGTCGGGCATCGGCAACGCTTCCACCGACCAGCAGTGCCTTGAGGGTCCTCTCTGTCACGGTTCCTCATCCGAGGGTGATCCCGGCCGGATGCGTACCCCTACGATCAATTGTAGGACAGACACACTGCGCCGTGCAGGCCAGAATTACACGGGCGCGGCGGCCAGCGCCTTGAGACGATTCTCAACCTCGTCGATCACGTAGTCCGGGGTGGAAGCTCCGGCCGTGAGGCCCACGCAGCTGACGCCGGGCAGCCAGGCTGGGTCGATGCCCTCGGCACCCTGGATGAGGTAGCTGGGCTTGTGGCGGGCGCAGATGTCGTGCAGGTGCTGGGTGTTGGCGGAGTGCTTGCCTCCGATGACCAGCACCAGCCCAACCTCGGGGTCGGTCGCGAGCTCCCGCGCGGCCTCCTGGTTCTCCCGTGTCGCGTAGCAGATGGTGTCGGCGCGTGAGGTGTTGTGGTTGGCCACCTCGATCGCCCTCACCACGTCCTCGTACTCTTCGGCGTTGAGGGTGGTCTGGTAGAAGATCTTGACCCTGGGGTAGCGCGACCAATCCACCGCGCGCGCCTCCTCGACGCTGTGAATGATGTGATAGGTCGCCTGGTCGAGGTCGTGCGTGTAGCCGATCACCTCGCGGTGGTGGGGGTCGCCGACAAACACCAGGTGGGCCCCATCCTCGAGGGCGGCCTGGGACTCGTGGTGGATGTCGTAGACGAACTTGCAGGTGGTGTCGAGGACCTGCAGCCCCCGCTGGCGCGCCTTCTCGTGGAACGACGAAGGGACCCCGTGGGCGGAGAACACGATCACGCCCTCCTCGATGTCGTCCATCGAGTGCACCGTGCTCACGCCGAGGCGCGCCATCTCATCCACGACGCGCTCGTTGTGGACCACCTGCCCGAGGATCGCTCCATGGCCACCGCCCTTGGCGAAGCGCTTCACCTTGATGTCGGCGACTCGAACCCCGGAGCAGAAGCCGTACTTCGCAGCCCGCTTGATCTTCATCACACCCCCGCCCTCAGGGAGCAACAAACCCCTCGGGGCCGAGCTTCCCGAGGCGCCGCCGGTAGGCCTCGAGGGCCGCAAGGGTGTCGGAGAAGGCGTCACCGCCGAACTTGGCGAGCAGCGCGCGCGCCAGGACGAACGCGACAGCCGCCTCGACGATCACCCCACAGGCAGGCACGGCCGTGACGTCCGAACGCTCGTAGGCCGCGCGCGCCGCTCCGCCGGTGGCGAGGTCCACCGAGGGGAGCGGCTCGCGCAGCGTGGAGATCGGCTTCATGAAGGCGCGGATCACGACCTCCTCGCCGTTGGAGACGCCGGCCTCGACGCCGCCTGCCCGGTTGGAGCCGCGCCGTAGGCCGCTTGCGCCCGGCAGGATCGCGTCGTGGGCGAGGGAACCGGGGAGAGAGGCGACCTCGATCCCGGACCCGATCGCCACCGCTTTGACGGCCTGCACCGCCATGACGGCCTGGGCCAGCTCGCCGTCGAGCCGTTCTTCCCAGCGCGCGTAGGAGCCGAGCCCGGGCGGGACACCGCGCGCGACGACCCCGACCACGCCGCCGAGGGTCTCCCCGGCGTGCTTGGCGGCGTCGATCTTCTCGATCAGCTCACCCTCGCGCTCCGGGGCGACCGTGCGCAGGGGCGAGGAGTCGTCCACCCTTTCCAGGTAAGCGAAGCTGGGTGCGCCCTCCAGGAGCGTGATGCCCCCGAGGGACAGCACACCCGACCGGATGCGGACCCCGCAGGCCGAAAGCAGCTGCTTGCACACCGCCCCGGCCGCGACACGGGCCGCGGTCTCGCGCGCGGAGGCGCGCTCGAGGACGTTGCGGAGGTCGTCAGTGTGGGCGAACTTCCAGGCGCCGGCGAGGTCGGCGTGGCCGGGGCGCGGCGCCGTCAGGCGGCGCCTTGCGGCGGCCTCCGGGTCCACCTGCCAGGCGTCCATGACCCGCGCCCAGTTCTCCCAGTCGCGGTTGGAGATTGCCAGCACAAGCGGCGAGCCCAGGGTGAGGCCGTCGCGCAGCCCGCCGCGGACATCCACACGGTCGTGCTCGATCTTCTGCCTCCCACCACGCCCGTAGCCGTGCTGGCGCCGCGCAAGCTCGGCGTCCATGGCGTCGCGGTCGAGGCACAGGCCAGCCGGAACGCCCGAGAGCACGGCCACCAGCTCGCGGCCGTGGGACTCCCCGGCGGTGACGAGCTCGAGTGCCACCTAGCGCGCCCCGCCCCCTCCGACCTCGAGGGTGACGTGCAGCTCGACCGTGGACGAACCGCGCTTGACCAGGAGCTTCACCACGTCGCCGGGCTTGTGGTCGCCGAGGGCGTACATGTAGTCGTAGATGTTGCGGATGTCGCGGTCACCGAACCGCAGGACGATGTCCCCCGCCTTGAGGCCCGCCTTGTCGGCCGGGGAGCCGCCGCGGGCGCCCGAAAGCTTCACGCCGGGCCCCTCGAACCCGTACTCGGGGATGGCGCCGGTGCGCACCTTGAAGCCGCGCCGCTCGCCTGCACCCTCGTCGGCCACCTTTTGGAACGTCGGCCGCTGCGGGAGGTCGGCCACCCGGACGGTGAGATCGGCGGCGAAGCCCACCACCTCGGCCATCCCCTTGTAGTTGAGGCGGTCGGCGGTGTCGGAGGGCTTGTGGTAGTCCTCGTGGGCCCCGGTGAACAGGAAGAGCACCGGGATGTCCACGGCGTAGAACGACGAGTGGTCGGAGGCCCCGAAGCCGCCCTTGTTGGTGGACAGCTTGAGGTGATGGTTGCCGTTGAGCTTCTCGACGAGGCCCGGCCACTCGGCCGCGGTGCCGTAGCCCCCGACGGTCAGCGCCGGGCCGGGCTTCGGGCGACCGACCATGTCCAGGTTGACCATCGCCACCACCTTCTCCTTCGGCACCGGGAGGTGCTGGACAAGGTGGTTGGAGCCCAGCAGGCCCTCCTCTTCGCCCGCGAAGGCCGCGAACAACACGGATCGCGCGGGGGGCGTGGCAGCGAGACGCCGTGCGATCTCGAGCATCCCAGCGGTGCCCGAGGCGTTGTCGTCGGCGCCAAAGTGGACGGCCCTGGCGTCGGGGGCGAGGGTGCCGCTCCCCTCGCCGCCGTAGCCGAGGTGGTCGTAGTGCGCACCCACCACGACGACCTCCGAGGCGAGCGCCCGATCGCTGCCGGGCAGCAGCGCCAGGACGTTGACGGCATCGGCGCGCTCCTGCACAACGGCGGCGGTCAGGCTGGCCTTGACCCCCAGGGGCCGGGACGCGGGCTCCTTGCGCTCGTTCATGCGCTGCTGGAACTCGGCGAGCGTGAAGCCGTGCCCGGCGAAGAGAGCTTCGGCGAGCGGTGTCGAGATCCCGAGAACCGGCAGCCCGGAGTCCGCGAAGGAGGCGTCGAAGGAGATCTTCACAGGGGTCGTCTCCTTGGCGCCTACCGGCCCGGTGGTGACCAGCAATGCCGCCGCACCCAGCGCACGTGCCTCGGAGGCCTTGCGGCGCAGCGCCATGTGGGGCTGGAAGCGCGAGGCCGGGTCGTCTCCGTCCGGGGAGAAGCGCAGCACGAGCACGACCTTCCCCTTCACGTCCATGCCCGCGTAGTCGTCGAAGCCAAGGTCGGGCGCGTGGATGCCGTAGCCCGCAAAGACGACCTCGCCCGTGGCGCTCCCCGAGGACGAGAAGGCCAGCGGGCGGAAGTCGTCCTCGACCTTCGCGACGCGCGGGCCTCCCGGGAGATCGAACGAAAGCGTGTTGCCCGGCCCGGGCTGGACGCGGGCGATGAACGAAAAGTGCTGGAAGAAGGTGTCGCCGTCACCCGAGGGCTTCAGACCCAGCTCGCGAAAGCGGTCCGCAACGAAGGCGGCCGCAACTTTTGCGCCCGGTGAGCCGGAGAAGCGGCCCTCGAGGGCACCGGAGGCCAGGAAGTGGACGTCGTAGGAGAGCCTGGCCGGGACGCCCTCACCCTGCGGGACCGCGGCCACCGCCGAGGCGGCGAGGAGAAGCGCGACGGCGAGCGGCGCCAGCACCCTTCGAAGCATCAATCCTCCAACCGGGTGGCTTTGTCCCGCACAGCGGTGCGGGACCCCCCCGTTCTCGTGCGGTGGCGACCGCGGCCGGTGTTCACCGCTCCGCCCGTGGCGGGCCCGCACCCCCGCGGCCGGTGCGACGCCCGGAGCCGGCAGGCCCGGGAACGGCTAAGTCACGGCCGCCGCAGCACCTCGCGAATGCTAGCACAGCGTTTCTCCCGCCTCCCTTGCGCTTGGGCGGTTGCGGCACTATTCTGAGACGTGATGCGGCGCACACTGCTCGGCGCCCTCGTTCTCGCGGCGGCTGGGTTGGCGGGGGCCGAGGAGTACTTCGTCCCGATGGTCGGGCAGAAGCAGGGGTGGGACGGGGCGTGGTGGAACACCGAGGTGTGGATCAGCAACACCGGCTCGACCACGGGGGGGTACGCTGCGGTCTTCCTCCCGGGTGGTCAGGGCAACCTCGAGGGCCTGCGCTCGGATCCCGCCTTGGAGGACCTCCCGCCGGGCGCCACGGTCTACCGCAACGACCTGGTGCCGGAGGGTAGCGTCGGTGTCCTTCGTTTCCTGACCACGCCGGGGGTGGTTGTCTTCACGAGGGTGTACAACGCAGCCGGGCGTGGCTCCTTTGGCCAGGGGATCCCGGCGCTGCCGAAGAGCGCGGCCATCAGGCCGGGCGACATCGCCCAGCTCGTTGGCCTGAGGCGCACGCCACAGTTCCGCACTAACATCGCGCTTTTCAACCCCTCACCTGACCACGGCATCGTTCGCGTGCGCCTCCTGACGCAGCGCGGCGAGGTGGTAGCGGACGAGTCGTACAGGCTTTCGGCGGGCGGGTACGTTCAGCTCGACGACGCCCTTCACGCTCTCGGCGTCCCACGTGGCGAGCACCTGCGCGCCGAGGTGAGCGGGACTGTGCCGTTCTTCGCCTTTGCCTCGGTGATCGATGCGCGTTCAGGAGCACCGACCCTCGTGCCGGCTTTGCGGTGATGGTCCCCCCGTGAAGAGCGCTTACTCGAGGCGCTGGGTCTTTCGTGGTGGGGCGTGCAATGGGGCGCTGCGGCCGGGACAGGGTGGCTGACCTGCAGATCTGGACTCGGACTCGTCTTGTATAATCAAATTAATGGAATCTCGCGCTTCCAGGCGTGGGGGCGGGCGCACGCGCGAGGCGGCCGCCAAGCCGGGCTCGCGACGCGGCCGGCCGCTGTCGGATGGCCTGTCGGTGGGGGTGCTCCGCCTGACGCCGTCCGCCTGCATCGTGGACGCCAACGCGACCGCAGCGGGTGTGTTGGGTTTCGCGACCGCTGCCGAGGCGCGGGGAATCAACCTCGCCGACCTGGTGCTCGACCAGGCCGGGCGCGATGAACTGCTCTCCAAGCTGGCCACGGCCCCGAGCGTTTCGGCCGATTTCCGCATCCGTCGCAAGGACGGGCAGCCCGTCTGGGTGAGCGTGTTCGCCCACGCAACCGCGGATGCCGGCGGCACGGTGGTGAGCCTGGATGCGGTCGTGCTTGACGTCACCGAGCGCAAGCGGATCGAGGAGGTGGCGCGCGCACGGGAGGAGCACTACCGGACCCTGGTGCGCAACTTTCCCGACGGCGCAGTGATGCTGTTCGACTCCGATCTACGGCTTGTTGTGGCGGAGAGTGCGGTGCTGGCGCAGGCCGGCTTCCCGAAAGAGTCGCTGGAGGGTCGTGCTCTCGCGGCACTCCTGCCCGGCAGGACCTTCGCCCTGGTGGAGGCCAACCTGCACGTCGCCCTGGCGGGGCACGACTCGAACATCGAGGTGCCCTTTGGCGAGCGTACCTACTTCGCTCAGATTCGCCCCGTGAGGGATGACGGCGGTACCGTGGTCGCGGGCATGGCGGTCATCCAGGACATCACGGCACGCAAGCGCCTGGAGGAGAAGCTTCGATACCTTTCCGCCCACGACCCGCTCACCAACCTGTTCAACCGTCTGTTTTTCGAGGAGGAGATGGCGCGCCTAGCCAAGGGGAGGCACTTCCCCATCAGCATCGTGGTCGCCGACGTGGACGGCCTGAAGTCGGTCAACGACCGGCTCGGCCACGCGGTCGGCGACGAGTTGCTGCGTCAGGCGGCCGACCTCCTGCGGAAGTCGTTCCGGCCGGGCGATGTCGTGGCGAGGATCGGCGGCGATGAGTTCGGCGTGCTCCTCCCCGGGGCGAGCGCCCAGGCCGGTGAGACCGCGCTCCAGCGCGTCCGCCGCAACGAGGACGGCCAGGGCCCCCGGTCCGACTTCCCCTCCGTGCACTTCTCCCTCGGTCTTGCCACCGCCATCGAGGGCGAATCGCTCGCCGAGTCCCTGCGCCTCGCCGACTCCCGGATGTACCGCGACAAGCTGACCCGCTCGCAGAGGAGCCCGACGCCGCCGAGCGCCTCGCCCAAGGCCTGAGCCCGGAAGCCCGAGACCCAATCTGCACGCTCGCGGTGATCCTGCCGGCGGCTTGCGAGCTAAACCCAATCAATTGTGAGTCGCTATCTTGACTGGTTCCCCTCACCCCGGTACCTTCAAGGCAGCATGAGCGGCCCGAAAACGCCCACTCTTCCCGAGCGGCCCGGCGGCGGTCCCGAGGTGCGGTTCGCGGAGCGCGAATGCGTGCCTCTGCGCACCTGCCCCAACTGCGGGGCCGCCCTGACCGAGCACTCGTGCAAGCTGCTCTGCCCGGCCCCGGGGTGCGGCTACTACCTCTCCTGCTCCGACTACGTATGATGTCACAGTTGGCCGGGCTGGACTGTTGCCAGCCCGGAGTGTTCATGGAGGTCCGACGCGAGAGCGCTGAGGTGGCTGTCATGGCGGGCGAGCTTCCGTTGCGGGGGGCGCTGCGCCGCTCCATCCACCCCCGGCGCCTTCGCCCCCCGGTCCCCCACGCTCGCGCGCCAGAGCACCGCTCACTCAGGGGCGAGGAGGGGAGCCGTACTGGATACAGAACGGCGGCGGGCCGCGAGTCCCGAGTACGCCTGAAAGGACGCGGGAGATCCGCGCTCGCAGTAGGCACCTTCGTGAATAGCCCGGGCTAGCTAGCCAGCCGTTCGTGTGTGCAGCGGTTTTCTTCGTGAGCGCGATCAGGGGAGCTAGAAGCGCACTCCGAGACCCACGTACGGGCCCGAGTTCTTCAGCTTGGCGAAGTCGGGATCGTCGGTGATCTCGAGATCGAAAGTCCTGTAGCCGGCATCGAGGACGACATGAGAGCCCAGGATCAGCTTGACCCCCGCCTCGCCATCGAGGGCGTGGCCCTTGTTGCCCCGGCGGATGCCAGAGAGCTCCGCGAAGACATTCACCGTGCGCGTAGGGTTGATGTCGAGGACCACCCCGAGGGTGGGCAGCGTCCCGGTGAGCTGTTTCTTCTCGGCGATAGGTGGGCTGAGGTTGGGCGCCGAGAGGGAGGTGTCGACCGAGACGGTCTTGGCCTCGATCAGCGTGCCGAACCTGACCTTGGACGACGGCCGGCCCACGAACTCCCAGATCCAGCCGCAGCGCCAGTAGTCGAGGCGAAGGGCGGTCACGACCCTCGTGCCGACCGTGAAGGGCTGGCCGTTGAACACAACGGTCCGCTGCACGTCTTGGTCGGCGTTGTAGTCCATCTTCACGTAGGCCACGCGCAGCCTACTCCTCGGTCCGGTAGACAGTGTGACCCGCCAGTCCATCAGCTTCTTGTCCCTGAGGCCAAGGTCGCTCTTGAGGTCGATGGTGGCAAGGTCGGCCGGTACCTCGCCGTGCGCACCCGTGACGCGCATGGTGGAGGCCAGCGTGGCCGGCCAGTACCTTCCCTCGAGCTCGAGCACCTGCGCCGATGCCGGGCTGCCAAGTGCCGCGAAGCTGCCTGCAACCAGAAGCAATCGCGAGGTCATCTCGTTCCGCTCCCTTCTCGCTTTGCGTGGGCGGATGAAGACCGGTGCCGGAGCACCGTGGGCCCAGGCTACGAGAGCGTCGCCCGGTGTCAACCCAAACTGTGTGAACTCCATCACACCGGGATGCGACCCGCCCGGGAGGGGACGGCGCCGCATATACTCGTAACATGGGGCCTGCGGCCACCAGACAGGGCGCCGCGTCTTGGGCCTCCGGCGTGCCGTGCGCCCTGCGGCGGCAGTGGCGGAGGCTGCATTACAAGCTCCGCCCGCCCATGGCGCGCTTCATCTACGACCCGGCCTACGAGCGCTACATCGCCGGCGTGCCGATGGACCCCCTGCGCGCCGATCGCATCCTGGCGTTCCTCAACAACGAGGGACTCATCCGGCGTGATGAGATCTCTCTCCCGCGCCCGGCGGCGCTCAAGAACATCCTGCTCGTCCACGCCCCGGAGTACCTCGATGCGCTCCAGCGGCCGGAAACCGTGGGGAGCATCCTCGGCGTCGCCGTGAGCGACGACGAGCTGGAGCAGGTGTTGGACCTCCAGCGCCTGATGGTTGGAGGGACCATCCAGGCGACTCGCTGGGCGCTCGCCAACCGGTGCGTTGCCGTCAACCTGGGTGGCGGCTTCCATCACGCCGGCCGCCACCGCGGGACAGGCTTCTGCGTGTTCAACGACATCGCTGTGGCGATCGCGCGCCTGCGCCAGGGCGAGTTCGCCGACGCGGTGCTGGTGGTGGACCTGGATCTCCACGACGGCAACGGGACGAGGGAGATTTTCGCCGAGGACGCCACCGTTCACACTTTCTCCATCCACAACGAGCACTGGGGAAGCACCGAAGCCATTGCGTCCACCAGCATTGCCCTCGGTGCCGGGGTGGGCGACGAGCTCTACCTGGGCACCCTCATCAAGGCGCTCCCGCCGGTGTTCGAGTCGGTCCGCCCCGGGCTGGTCATCTACCTGGCCGGGTGCGACGCTGCCGGGGATGACGCCATCGGCAACTGGGGGATCAGCTCCGACGGGCTGCTTGCCCGCGACCGCTTCGTCGTGGATATGGTGCGCCGCCACGACGTGCCGCTCGTGGTCGTGCTCGGAGGCGGCTACGGGGACGGCGCCTGGCGTTACTCCGCGAGGTTCTTCTCCTGGTTGTTGACCGGATCGGCCATCGAGCCGCCCAGCAACGAGGAGCTGACGCTGCTGCGCTTCCGGCAGATCAAGGCCAGCCTGGACCCCGCCCACCTGACCTCACTCGGGACCCTTGGCGGCTGGGACCTCACCGAGGAGGATCTGGTGGGGATCTTCCCCGGTATGCCGCACCACACCCGCTTCCTCGACTACTTCTCGAAGGTCGGGGTGGAGCTCCTCCTGGAGCGTTTCGGTATCCTCCAGCAGCTGCGCGCCCGTGGGTTCAAGACGCCGTCTGTGTACCTCGAGCTTGACCACCCGCTCGGCCAGACCGTCAGGATCTTCGGCGACGACGAGCGCCGGGAGCCGCTGGTGGAGCTGCGGGTGCGGCGGAGCACACGCGAGGTCCCCGGGTTCGAGGTGTTGCAGCTCGAGTGGATGCTGCTGCAGAACCCCAGGGAGGAGTTCAGTGAGAACCGGCCGGCACTCCCGGGCCAGAGCCACCCCGGGCTCGGCATGCTGCAGGAATTCTTCGGCTGGCTGGTCGTCATCGCCGAAACTCTCTCGCTCGACGGGGTCCTCTTCCACCCCAACCACTATCACGTGGCAGCGCTTTCCAGACGCCTCACGCGCTTCCTCGACCCGCAGGCCGAGGCCCTGTTCCGCACCCTCGCATCGCTGCTGCGAAGGATGCCGCTTGAGGCAGCCTCGCGGGCGGTGGACGAGGGGCGCGTCCGGGACGCGACGACGGGCGGGCCGGTGCGCTGGCAGGGGTGGCCGGCGGTGCTGCCAATCACGGAGCGCCTGCGGGAGCGTACGGAGGGTGCGGCGTACGAGGCAGCGGTGGACGCGGCGCGCGCGCAGCTCAACCTCGCGCTTGCCCCGCCCGAACGCGCGGCGGAACCACAAACCTGAGGCTGAGGCGACGGAAAGCTACAGGGTGAGGTCGGACCGGCCCTGCAATTCTGCGAGTGTTTTCACCGCATGACGGATGTGCGGGACCACGATGGAGCCGCTGATGACGAGGCCGACGTTGAGGGCATCGACGATCTCGGCCGCGCTCCAGCCCGCCTTCACGCACTGGATGAGGTGGTAGTCCAGGCAGTCGTTGCAACGCAGCACGAGAGATGACGCGAGACCGAGCAGCTCCTTCACCTTGCCCGGCAGCGCGCCGTCGCGGTAGGCAGCCTCGTCGAGGTTGAAAAAGCGCTTGATACCCAGGTGGTCCTGGCCCAACACCGCGGCGTTGGCGTCCCGCCGCGCCGAGATGAATTCATCGATGTCGCTCATGGCGCCTCCCGACGGACCTTATCAACGTACCCGAATGGCCGACGAATGCCAAGATCGCAGCCGCCCGCATCTGGTCAGGTACAATGCATAACCGTGAGACGTGCGGTCGCCCTGATCACGTTCGTCCTGACGCTCGCGGCATGTGCACAGGCAGCGGACGGTGCCACCAGCAGGCGGCGCCACAGCCGCCCCGTCGACCTTGTCTGGCATGTCGAGACCGTCGACGGCAAGCCGGTGGACTCGCATCAGGGGGACGAGCAGATCAATCCCGCCTCGGTGGTCAAGATTGCCACGTCGCTGTGGGCGCTCGAACGGCTTGGCTCGGACTTCCGCTACGAGACGCGGTTCTTCGCGCGCGGCACCCTCGATAAGGGCAGGCGGATCCTGTTCGGCGACCTCGTCGTGCTCGGCTCCGGCGACCCCGACTTCCACGCCGAGAACGCGTTCCTGGTGGCGCAGGCGCTCAACGAGATGGGCGTGGAGCGTGTGACCGGGGCGCTCATCGTCAACCAGAAGTTCTGGATGGGCTGGGAGAACGGCTCCGCTGGCAGGAACCGCGATCCGGTCAAGCGCGCCCAGCTGATGGCCGCGCGGCTGCGCCAGGGCCTCGACCCAAAGAGGTGGGACGGCGCGACCCGGGCGACCTGGCGCGAGTTTGCAGCGCGGCGCGGGCTGAAAGCCTCCCGGCCTCCGCGCGTGGCGGTGACCGGAGGCGTAGGGGCGAACGGCGACGTGGCTCAGGGCGAGATGCTGGTGGTGCACCGCTCGCAGCCTTTGCCCGAGATCCTGCGAAGGTTCAACTGCTATTCGAACAACGACATCGAGCGGGTGGCCGTGGGGCTGGGCTCGACGGAAGAACTCGCGGACATGGTGGCCGCGCGTTGCCAGGCCCCGCGCCAATCGATCCAGTTCGAGACCACCTCCGGGCTCGGCAGCAACCGCCTCACGCCGCGCATCATCGTGCGGCTCCTGAGGGAGTTCCTGCAAAGCTGCAAGCGCCTCGGGGTGCCGGTTGAGAGCATCCTGCCGGTGGTCGGGTGCGATCCGAGCACCGTGACCCGCTTCTTCCCGCTGCTTGCCAACGGGCCCAACACCACCTCGGTCATCGGCAAGACTGGCACCCTGACCAACACCGACGGCGGGGTCGCGGTCCTCGCGGGGTTTGCCAAGACCGCTTCCGGGGAGTACCTCTTCTGCGTCGCGGTGCCCAACGCCGCCGGCAAGCTCAAGGGCGCGCGCCGTGCCGAGGAGCAGTGGGTGATCGGCTTCCTGGACCGCGAGGGCGGCGGCCAGCCGCACCGGTGCGCGCCTCCGCTGTCCTCGTCTGACGTGGAGGTCAACATCATCCTTGTGTCCGGCGGGCAGGTTCCACGGGCAGATTCACCTGCGGTTCCCACACCGCCCTCCACCGCCCCGGTTAAATAGACAGCGATCACAAGAAACGCGACGTAGCGGCCGGCCGCTGGCCGGCCGACGCGTTGACGTTCTCTTCCACACAACTTCCGCCGCCTGCGACAGCATCAGGATGACCACGACCCGCCAGGCGGGCCGTGGTCACATCTCAGGCCTGCCGGGGGTCGTGGCCGGGAGCGCGCGCGTGCGTGCCCACGAGCGGATGGCCTTGATCTGCTCGGCCATGGTCGTGGAGAGCGGGACGATCTGACCCATCGCGGAGAGGAGGTCGCGTTCCTCAACGGAGCGCTTCTCGGCGTGGCAGGCGATGCGGGCCGAGACGACCGCCTGCTCGATCTCGGCCCCGTTCCACCCGCGTGTTGCCGATCCGAGCAGCACAAGGTCATAGCGGGCCGGCTCCAGCCCCTGCCGGCGCAGGTGGATGCCGAGGATCTCCTTGCGCTCCTCCTCGTTGGGGAGCTCGACGAAGAAGACCTGGTCGAAGCGGCCCTTGCGGATGATCTCGGCGGGCAGGAGGTTGATGCGGTTGGCGGTGGCCGCGACGAACGTGTCGGCGCGGTGCTCCTGCATCCACGTGAGGAAGTTGGAGAAGATGCGGGTGAGCGAACCGGTCTCTCCCTCGTGATAGCCGGCGATGCCCATCTCGATTTCGTCGATCCAGAGCACCGCCGGCGCCACGGCCTCGACGGCATCAAGCGCGCGGTGGAACACCCACTCCGGAGAGCCGTGCACGCCGGCGAACACGAGGTTCATGTCGAGCCTGAAGAGGGGGAGCTTCCACTCCGTCGCGACGACCTTCACGGCCAGCGACTTGCCGCACCCCGACATGCCCATGAGCAAGACGCCCTTGGGGCGCGGCAGGTTCTGGGCCAACGACTCGGGGGTGAAGAGGCTGGCGCGCTGGCGCACCCAGAGCTTGAGCTGGTCGAGCCCTCCGATGTCACCCATCCCGCGGTCGGGGGGGACGAACTCCAGGATCCCCTCCTTGCGCATCACCTGTTCCTTCTCCGCGAGCACCTCCGCCATGAACGCGTCGTCCACACCCTGGTGACGGGCAAAGAGGCGGCGCAGGAGGCTCTCGACCTCCAGCAGCGACATGCCGCGCAGCGAGCCGATCAGCAGCTGCTGCCGGTCGGCAGGCGCGCTGCGGCCGGTCTGCTGGAGCACGGACTGAACGACGGCCGTGACCTCGCTCTCGTCGGGGAACAGAGAGGTCACGACGTAGGTGAGCGGCTTCAGCTCGTCGGGGACCTCCCCTGACGTGGCAAGGGCGAAGATGAAGCGGCCGGTGTTGCGGATCGCCGCCGCCGTGTCGCGCAGCCGGCGGAGGAGCTGTCGGTTGCCGGGGAGCAGGGCCTGCAGGTCCTTGAACACGTAGAAACCGCGCGGCCCCTGGCTCGCAACCCAGTGGAGCGCGGGGATCGGGTCCTGGGTCCCTTCCTGCCCCGAGAGGCCGTCGAGGCAGTTCCACACGGCCACGGGCAGCGGCTGCGGCTTGACCGCCGCGGCGAAGCGCTGGATGAGTCGCTCGATGCGGTCCTCCTCGTTGGAGAGGATGAGGATCACCGGGTAGGCGCTGGCGAGCGCCGTGCGGATCTGGTCAACCGTCGTGGCCATGAAACAATTGTACTTGACCGGTAGAACAGGCCTCGGGCCTCGGGAACAGCAAGACCGGCCCGCTCAGTTCCCTCCTGAGGCCCGAGGCCGCCTTTTGCGACACTTCGCAAGCACCGTTGGCGTTGTTCAGATATGGCGGAGTGGCGGAATGGCAGACGCACGACTCAAGAACCCATTCCTTTTGGCTCCTCCACCCGCCCCAAGATATCAACGAAGAACGCAACTTCTCAGAGAAGGCCTCACCGGTGCAGATTCCGGAGGCACCGACCATATTCGATTTGTTAAACTTCAGCGGCGTTACGGTAGGTGGTAAGGGTTGCCGGAGTGGCGGAATGGCAGACGCGCGGGACTCAAAATCCCGTATCCGCAAGGGTGTGGGGGTTCGACTCCCCCCTCCGGCACCATCTCAAAGGGGGAGCCATGGAGCGTGTGAAGTTCGTCTTGCACGAGGCTGCCACAATCCTCGTGGTGGACCTGTCGGGCTCAGCGGATCTCGAGGAGAACATCGCTGTTCTCGCCAAGGCCAGGGCGATCATTGGCTCCCGGCCGCCGAAGTCCATGCTGCTCCTCACGAACGTGACCGGGACTCCTTTCAACGTCAGGAATGTCGACGACATCAAGGCGTACGCAAAGTTCAATACGCCCTACGTCAAGGCCAGCGCCGTCGTGGGCGTGACGGGGATCAAGAAGGTCATCCTGGACGCGGTCATCAGGCTGACCGGCAGATCGATCGTCTCGTTCGCCACCGAGGAAGAAGCTCTCGACTGGCTCGCCGCGCAGTAGTCCGGACAGTCAGGCTACTGGATGATCATCGGCACGGTCGTCGGGTCTCCGGTTCTGCCATCGACGACGGCGGCGTAGAGCCAGGCGCGCCCGCCGGAGGTTTGGATCTCGGTGGTAGCGTAGGCGACCTCCTGGTAGCCGGCGCCGGAGGTCACGAAGATGTCGTTGGCCTGCTGCCACTGTTTGGGCTGGAGCGTGAGCGTGGTCGAGGTGCCGATCTGGGTGCCGGTGCTGTCGAAGAGCCTGATCAGGAGCGTGCAGGTCGAGGTGCCCAGGTTGATGGCTCCGATGTTGGTCCTGAAGTCACCGTTCTTCTTGAGCAGCGGCAGCACCCCCACCTGTCCGGAGATCAACGCCTGCTGATCGGTGAGGGCCGGGAAGAACTGCCCGTAGGTGCCGGCATCGGTCTGGTTGAAGTTGCGCGCGACGATGCTCAAGGGGACGGTCGATCCGATCTCGAGGCTCCCCGAGGCCGTGGCCGTGGAGGAAACGCCGAACAGGCCCTCGAGGACGTTGGCCCACTCGACGGCGGAGCCCGCCGCCAGCGAGGTTGACCGGGTGTCGTCACCGCTGGTGCTGTGGAAGACGACCGAGAGGGTCGCGGGGGACCCCGAGCGGTTGACCACCCCCACGTTGGTGCGCCACATGGTGGTGCCGTACCCCGGGTTGTGGGCGATGGCCGGGACGAAGTACCTGTAGGCCATCACCGGCGGCGTCACGGTAATGGTCTTCGAGGCGGTCGCGGTGGCGCTCGCCGCATCGCGGACGGTCAAGGTCGCGGTGTAGGTGCCGGCGGCCGTGTAGGTGTGTGTGGGGTTCTGCTGGGAGGAGGTGGTCGTGTCGCCGAAGTTCCACGAGTACGTGTAGGGCGGGGTGCCGCCCGAGGCACTCCCGGTGAAGTACACCGCAAGCGGCGCCGCCCCGCTCGTCGGACTCGCCGCCGCCGTCGCGGTAAGCGACGGGGGCGGCGTCACGGTGATCGTCCTCGAGGCGGTGCCGGTGGCGCTCACCGCATCGCGCACGGTGAGGGTCGCTGTGTAGGTGCCGGCCGCCGTATACGTGTGCGACGGGCTCTGCTGGGAGGAGGTCGGGAACCCGTCGCCGAAGTCCCACGAGTACGTGTAGGGTGAGGTGCCGCCCGAGGCGCTCCCGGTGAACCGCACCGTGAGCGGTGCCGCCCCGCTCGTCGGAGTCGCGGAAACCGACGCTGTTGGGGGCGGGGTCGCCGAAACTGTGATGGTCTTGGAGGCGGTCGCCGTGGCGCTGGCCGAATCCTGCACGGTGAGGGTGGCGGTGTAGGTACCGGGCGCCGTATAGGTGTGCGAGGGGTAGTGCTCGGACGAGGTGGGCGTCCCGTCGCCGAAGTCCCACGAGTACGTGTAGGGTGAGGTGCCGCCCGAGCCCGTCCCGGTGAAGGACACCGTCAAGGGTGCGACGCCGCTCGTCGGATACGCCGTCACCGCCGCCGTCAGCGGTGGCCGGGTTGTCACGGTGATGGTCTCCGAGTCGGTCGCGGTGGCGCTGACCGCGTCCTGCACGGTGAGGGTGGCGGTGTAGGTACCGGGCGCCGTGTAGATGTGCGTGGGGTAGTGCTCGGTGGAGGTCGCCGACCCGTCTCCGAGGTCCCACGAGTACGTGTAGGGTGAGGTGCCGCCCGAGGCACTCCCGGTGAGGTACACCGTCAAGGGTGCGTACCCGCTCGTCGGATACGCCGACACCGATGCGGAGAGCGGTGGCGGAACGGTCACGGTGATGGTCTCGGAGTCGGTCGCAGTGAGACTGGCCCCGTCATGGACGGTCAGGGTCGCCGCGTAGGTGCCGACCGTCTTGTAGCTGTGCGAGGGGTTCCGCTCCGAGGAGGTCGGGGTGCCGTCGCCGAAATCCCACGAGTACGTGAAAGGCATCGTGCCGCCCGAGGCCGATCCGCCGAAGTACACCGTCAACGGCACCACGCCACTCGACGGGCTCGCCGTCGCCGTCGCCGTCAGCGGCGCACCGCCCACGAGGGAGAGGTCAGCCGTCGCGGTCACGACCCAGTTGTGGCCGTCCGTCACGTAGACCTTTGGCGAGAAGTTGCCGCCGCTCCCGTAGCGGTGCGTGGCGTCGCAGTAGTAGTCGAAGCTCTCGTCGCCGAAGTCCCAGATGCAGGAGTAGGGAGGGGTCCCCCCTGTCGTCGTCGGGGTGAACGTGATGGTCAGCGGCGCTGTCCCACTGGTCGGGTTTGCCGAGACCGTGACGGAGAGGGGCGGCGCCGTCTCGGGCGCCGCGTTCCACGTTCCGTCGGACAAAACCGAACCCCAGACGAAGAAGAGCGAGCTACCGCAGACCACGACGACACTGCCAGAATAGCCGCTGTACGTGCCCGATGCGGCCGTGCTCGACGAGAAGGTGCCGGAGACATCCGAGGTCACGTTGGAACCGGGGAAGGTCACGGTCGTGCTCAACTGGCTGCCGTTGAGAGGGAACGGGCCGCTGGGCCCCGCGGTTCCGGTGCATGTGGCCGTGATCAGGTTGAGTCGCAACCGGAGCGTGAAGTAATCCACCAGCCCCGTGCTGGTGATGTGGACGTTCACCGGGAGGTTCTGGCTCGTCTTGCCGTACCAGTAGCCGG
Source organism: Thermoanaerobaculaceae bacterium (assembly GCA_963754345.1). Lineage (GTDB taxonomy): Bacteria > Acidobacteriota > Thermoanaerobaculia > Thermoanaerobaculales > Thermoanaerobaculaceae > RBG-13-68-16. The sequence continues at coordinate 176,788 of CAVWFZ010000003.1, forward strand.
TGTACGGGTTGGCCGCGGCCCCCGGGCTGGTCTCGGCGGACGGAACCAGCATCCCGCCCGGGAGGGTCTGGCTTGGGAGAACGATGGCGCCAGCATCGGATCCACGCTGCTCGCCGCCCTCGACGGGAACAGCGCCGAGCTGGGCAAGCCACTGATTCGCGGCCGCCCCGGTCAGGGGCGCCACGGGCACGGTCGTCGGGTCTCCGGTTCTGCCATCGACGACGGCGGCGTAGAGCCAGGCGCGCCCGCCGGAGGTTTGGATCTCGGTGGTAGCGTAGGCGACCTCCTGGTAGCCGGCGCCGGAGGTCACGAAGATGTCGTTGGCCTGCTGCCACTGTTTGGGCTGGAGCGTGAGCGTGGTCGAGGTGCCGATCTGGGTGCCGGTGCTGTCGAAGAGCCTGATCAGGAGCGTGCAGGTCGAGGTGCCCAGGTTGATGGCTCCGATGTTGGTCCTGAAGTCACCGTTCTTCTTGAGCAGCGGCAGCACCCCCACCTGTCCGGAGATCAACGCCTGCTGATCGGTGAGGGCCGGGAAGAACTGCCCGTAGGTGCCGGCATCGGTCTGGTTGAAGTTGCGCGCGACGATGCTCAAGGGGACGGTCGATCCGATCTCGAGGCTCCCCGAGGCCGTGGCCGTGGAGGAAACGCCGAACAGGCCCTCGAGGACGTTGGCCCACTCGACGGCGGAGCCCGCCGCCAGCGAGGTTGACCGGGTGTCGTCACCGCTGGTGCTGTGGAAGACGACCGAGAGGGTCGCGGGGGACCCCGAGCGGTTGACCACCCCCACGTTGGTGCGCCACATGGTGGTGCCGTACCCCGGGTTGTGGGCGATGGCCGGGACGAAGTACCTGTAGGCCATCACCGGCGGCGTCACGGTAATGGTCTTCGAGGCGGTCGCGGTGGCGCTCGCCGCATCGCGGACGGTCAAGGTCGCGGTGTAGGTGCCGGCGGCCGTGTAGGTGTGTGTGGGGTTCTGCTGGGAGGAGGTGGTCGTGTCGCCGAAGTTCCACGAGTACGTGTAGGGCGGGGTGCCGCCCGAGGCACTCCCGGTGAAGTACACCGCAAGCGGCGCCGCCCCGCTCGTCGGGGTCGCCGAAACGGATGCGGAAAGCTGCGGCGCACCGCCCTGGAGCGTCGCCGCCCAGGTGATCCCCTGTGCGGTGCAGCAATCCGACGTGGGCATCGGACGGACGGCGAGGTTGAGGGTGCCAGATGCCGACGAGGAGGTACCGAATGTCCCCATGACCTTCACGTTCGTGCCCGTCGCGGGGCAACTGTCGCTGCCACAGCTGAAGGTGCCATTGCTCACGGGGCAACCGGAGAACGTGCTCGTCGTGACGTTGCCCGTGGTCCCGCCGCAGGAGAAGTCCACGGCCCAGCGGGTGAGGCTGCCGCTGCTGTCGACGTCGAACGAGATCGGTTTGCCCTGCGAGGTGGTGCCGACATAGGTGCCGGGGAGGGGTTGGGTCCCGGATCCGCCTCCCGAGGTGACGGTCACCTTGAGCTGGCTGTAGCAGCGCTCATGACCGTCCACGATGCGGAGATTCACGTTGTAGTCGCCGGCGGAGGTGAACGTGTGGCTGGGGTTCTGCACGGATGCTGTACTGCCGTCACCGAAGGACCAGGAGTAGGTCTGCGCACCGGAAGCGCCGGTAAGGGTGGCGGTGAAATTGACCGTCAGTGGAGCGGGGCCGGACAACGGGTTGCCCGAGGTGGTGCAGGAGAATCCGGAGAAAGGTCCGGTCTGGATCCTGATGTCGTCGACCCTGACGCCCGTTCCAACGATCCCGGCCTCGTCGGACGAAAAGAGAAGTGTGAGCTGGTTGCAGGCGTTGGTGGTCAGGTCCCCCAGCTTGTACCACTGCCGGAGGTTGAAGACGTAGTGGAGCCAGGAGCCGACGTTGCCCGAGAAAGCATACCCGTACACGTATTGGTCGTTGCCGGGGTAGTAAACGCCAAATGAGTCGCTGCTCCCCTGGCAGTCTAGGAACACGTACAGGTCGAGCCAGGCCTCGCTCGCGCCCTGGATGTTCTCGCACTGCAGGTCGTCCATCCAGGAGTCGAGGTTGAGAGGGTACCCATCCGTGCACAGCAGCGTGCTGCCGACGCTGCCGCCCCGGATGGCATCGGCCGACTGGGTGCCGGAGTGCGCGGCACAGGTCGTGGTGGCCCACGTGTACTTGCCGTTCTGGCTGTCGCCGCGCTGCCAGCGTACCCAGGGGTCGCTCTCGAACCCCTCGTTGAGGACGGTCCCCTGCGTGGTCGCGCTGAGCTCGGGTGCCCTGGCCGGCGTCGGCGTCGTGCGCCGGACCACACTAGGCACCTTGATGAGATACCGACCCCACGCCCCTAACTCGAGGCCCGGGAAACGGGTCGAGATGTCGGCGAGGAACTCACTGACCGAGCGGGTACCCAGGTCCTCGGCCGTATTCGCTCCACCGACTCCGACGGCGACGGTTGGTGCCGGCTCGTACGTGCTCAGAGTGGCTGCCGATGGCGTGTTGACGAGCACGACGAGCTCGCCGGAATCCCAGAAATACGCGGCTGCGAGTGCCGTGGTGAAGAGAACCTCGGCCTCGTCCGGCGTGACGCCGAAGAGGCGCATGACCCTCCTGGGGGCGACGAGCTCCTCGAGCGGAAGCTGCGCCGCGAGGCTGATGGGATACGGGCTCGCGGGCGTGCCGCCCCGCTCAGGTGATGGCGTGCCCGGCGGTACCTGTGCCAACGCGGGCGGGGCGGCCGACCGAGAAGCGCCGGCCCGTGGTCCTGCCAGCAGCGCCGTGCTCCCCAGCATCAGCAAGGCAGAGATCGAGAGAGCACCGGCAAGGAGGGGTTTGCGGTTCATGCGATCTCCTTTGTGTCTGACGGCGACGGAGTAGCTCTGAAGCTCTGTGCTCGCAAAATATACACGCTTTTCGAGACTCGGGCAAGCGCCGCTCTCCCGTTCCGAGGGGCATAGAAACGCAGATGGCCGGCGCGTCGGGCTGCAACCTCCGGCATCAGGCAGAGACGAGATGCGGGGCCATGAGGTCCCCGTTCGCTCATCAGGCGAAGGGTCGCTTGCCCAGGTCAGTCGCACAGGCGTGAGCCGCGAAAGCCCTCGTTTCTGTGGTCTTGGCGGGTACCGGCGTCACCGAAGAGCCAAAGGGAGTCCCCCTCGCTCATGCATCAGGAGACTCAATCTCCTCATGACAGTTGACGTTCCGCCCCCGGGCGAGCGTCGCGGCCTTCAGGAGCTGGTTCGGGATACCCATGCAGGAACTCCCGCCGCCGACCGCGACGCCTCCTTAAGACCGTGCGCTCATGCGAGAAACCATGGGTTTCCGTCACGGCCGGTACCTGTGGGATGAGCCTGTCAGCGGATCAGCGGTCCTGGGCTTCCGGATCCGCAGAACGCACCTCGGCGTCTGCCGCCGCCAGTGCGTGCGAGAGAGCGTCGGCCGCCGTCGCGAAGTACGGTGCAGGGCGCGAGGCCGCCAGCCGGGCGCGGAAGGCGCTGGCGAAGGGAACGAGGTGGGCCTCGACCAGCTCCCTCGCGATCCGCCCGACGGCCCCCACCGCCTCGCGGTTGCGCCAGGACGTCGAGAGTCCACGGAGCAAGAGGGCGAGGAACTCGAGCTCGACGCGGATGTGGTCGGGCGGCGTCGGACCCGCGGCCGGCGCAACGCCCGCCGCTGCGAAGAGCGCGGCGAGCCCGTCGAGGCACGCGGCGTCCATGAGCAGGCCCGTGCGGTAGAACGACTCGTACGGGTGGGCCGTGGCCGGCAGGCCGTGGAGGAAGAGGCGCACGTACTCCACATCGAGGGCGACCGCATCGGCGTCGGCGAACGCCCGCAGGGACCCCGCCAGCGTGGCCAGGCGGGGGTGCGCAAACGAGGGGTCCCCAAGCAGCTCGGCGGCACGGGCGCGGCGGTCGGTCCCTGGTGCGGAAAAGACCGCGCCGAGGAGCTCGAGGGTCGCAGCCACCGCAGGCAGCACGTCGCTTCGCGTCGGCGTGTCCCGCCCTGGCGCGTCGCCCGTTGCCGCGGTCATTCGAACGCGCTCATCTGGCCCGCATACACGAACACGTACCGGAGCACCAGGCCGCCGAGAACGACGAGGGCGGCGGTCACCCCGGCCAGGAAGCGGTTGGGATGCAGCGCGGCGCCGTCGAGCAACGAGGGTTTGACCTCCCAGAGCTCGAGCGCGAGGGGCGCCACGAGTCCCAGGGTGAAGAACAACCCCCAGAAGGCGAACGTGAACGGCCCGCCGAGGATGAGCTTGAGCGCCTCTTGCGCAGCCGCGGGAGACAGCTCGCCGTGGATCACGTACGGCAGCACGACGAACAGCTCGAGGAAGATGAGCGAGATGTCCACGCTGTAGAGCAGGCGGGCCTCGCGCGGGCCGACCCCGTCACGGGTGAGGCAGAGCGTGAGGATGACGGTGGCGCACCCCGTCGAAAGCGCGGAGAAGAGGAAGATCTGTGCCACGAGATTGGTGTTCCAGAAAGGCCGCGACTGCACGGCGCCGAGCAGCACGCCGGTGTAGATCCCGACGCCGAGGCTCAACGGGAAGCCGGCGGCGGCGAGCGGGAGGCGGAGGCGCTCGCGCCCCGGCCAAGCCGCGATGCGCAAGAAGCGGAGCCGGCGCGGGATCCGGGCCACCGCCGACGCCACGAGGTCGCCCGGCAACCACGCCCAGAAGTAGAGCAGGGCGACGGCGGTGAACAGCAGCAGCAACCAGGAGCCGATCGACATCGGGCTGTGCCAGGTGAACGTCACGAACAGCTTGTAGAACCTGTACCAGCGGCCGAGGTCGAAGATGAGCAGGAACGACCCGAGTGCCACCGGCCATGGCGCCAGCATCGCGCCCACCCGCGCGATGCGCGGATAGACGGGCGAGCCGCCTTCTTGCAGGTAGGTGGCGAGGCCGGAGATGAAGAACAGCCCGGCCGACATGCCGCCCAGGAACAGGTAGCTGACGATCAGCAGGCCCCAGCGTATCTCGTCCATCGTCTCCCCCTAGAGCAGGTAGTACAGGTGAGGGCCGTTGCCGGTCTGCGGTTTCTTGACCTCGTACCGGCGGGTCGACAGCAGCGCCCGCAGCGGCCCGTCGGGGTCCTCGAGATCGCCGAACACGCGGACCTTGGACGGACAGGTCTCGACGCATGCCGGCGGCCGGCCCGCGTCGACCCGGTGGGCGCACATCGTGCACTTGTCGACTACCCGCTCCTCGCGGTTGAAGAAGCGGGCGTTGTACGGACAGGCGAGGATGCAGTATCCGCACCCGATGCAGTCGTCGGAGTGCACGAGCACGAGGCCGTCGGAACGCCGATACGAGGCGCCCGTCGGGCACACCCGCACGCACGAGGGCCGCTCGCAGTGGTGGCATTGCTCGGGCTCGAACGCCGCTAACAGCTTCGGGAACTCGCCCCGCGTCTCGCTGTTGATCCGGTTGCGGAAGTTGCCGATCGGCACGTCGTTCTCGGCCTTGCACGCGACGATGCACGCCTTGCAGTCGATGCACTTCCGGGTGTCGAGGACGATGGCCCAGCGCCTCTTCTTCAGACCGAACCGCTCACGCATTGACCCCCTCCACGATCTTACGCACCCGCACGAACGTCTCGTGGAACGCGGCGTTTCCGGACACCCGGTCCATCGAGCTGGTGAGCAGGTCGGCGTCGCAGGCGCCGACGTCGAAGGCGAGGCGCTGCATGCGCGATTTCTTCCCGAACCCGTGCAGCATGAACACGCAGTCGGGCCGGATCTCCTGCGTCACGCGCGCCTTGAGCCTGACCGCGCCGACGTCCGAACGGACCTCGACGAGGTCGCCGGTCGTGACGCCGAGCCTCGCCGCCGGCTCGGGGTTGATCCAGACGTCGTTGACGGGCACGAACTCGTGCAGCCAGATGTTGTTTGTGTTGTTGGCGTGTGTATGCGTCGCCTTACGCCCGAGGATCATGCGGAACGCCCCCTCGGGCGGCTCGACCAGCGGCCGGTAGACGGGGAGCGGGTCGTGACCCGCGTCCGCGAGGCGCTCGGAGTAGAGCTCGATCTTGCCGCTCTTGGTGAGGAAGCGGTGCCCGGGCTCGCGCGTCGTGCCGTAGAACGGCGCCCCCTCGGGCGTGAACACCCCGTGCTTCTTGAGGTAGTCGAGCGGCTGCGGGATCGGAAGCTCTTTGACCTGCGCTTCGACCCACTGATCGATCGTGTAGTCGAAATAGTCGGAGAGGCCCAGCCGCTTGGCGAGTCCCTGCACGATCTCGAGGTTGGGCTTGGTGTCGTGGATCGGTGGGATGACCTGCTGGCGCAAGGTCACGACCGGCCAGATCCCCGGCAGCATGGCCAGGGGGTCGAGTCGCTCCAGGTAAGTGGACTCGGGGAGCACGACGTCGGCGAACCACGCCGTGTCGCTCATCTGCGTGTCGATCACGCCGACGAACTGCATCTGCTCGAGCATCGCCTGCGTGCGCCCGCGGTCCGGCAGGGCGCTCATCGGGTCCTGCTTGTAGACCATCCACCCCTTGACCGGGTACGGCGTGCCGGCGAGCACGTTCTCGCGCGCCTGGATGAATACACCGTCGCCCTTCGCCGCGAGCGGGAATCGGGTGTCGAGCTCGTCGATACGGGGCGCGGTGGGCTCGTCCCACGGCATGAAGAGCAGCTCGCCGAGGGCGATCTTGCTGTTGGGGACCATGCCGCCCTCGCGGTCCCAGTTGCCCACCACTGCGTTCAGGATCGCCTGCGCCCGGCGCATCTGGAAGTCGTTCGAGTACCACGACGACCGCCGGCCGGCGTAGTACACCGCCCGCGGCGCCGCGTCCGCGAACTCCCTGGCGATGCGGGCGATGTCGCGCTCGGGGATGCCGGTCTCGGCCTCCGCCCACTCCGGCGTGTAGCGCCCTACGTGCGCCTCCAGCCTGTCGAACCCCGAGCAGAACCCCGCGACGAACTCCTTGTCGTGACGGCCCTCACCGACGATGACCTGCAGCATCGCGAGGATGAACGCCATGTCGGTGCCGGGCCTGATCGGGTACCACTCGTCCGCTTTGGAGGCAGTTACCGTGAAGCGGGGGTCGAGGTAGATGAGGCGCGTCTTGCGGTTCATCGTGCTTTCGACCAGGTCCATGGTGTCGGGGGTGATGATTGACTCGAACCGGTTGGCGCCCGAGATGATCACGTAGTTGGCGTTGCGGAGGTCGAACGAGGGCACGGTGCCGAACGTCATCGAGTAGGCGAGGTTGACCGACGCAAGGCAAAGCGTGGGATGGCGGAGGATGTTCGGCGATCCGAACGCCAGCCCGAGGTTCTTGAAGAAGTCTTCCTGGAACCCCTCGGTGGAAGACCACATGACCCCCTGCGGCCCGTGCTTCTCCTTGATCGCCACCAGGTGCTTGGCGGCGAAGTCCCACGCCTCGTCCCAGGAAACGGTCCGCCACTTACCGTCGCCCCGCTTGCCGGCGCGGATGAGCGGCTGCTTGACCCGGTCGGGGTCGTAGACTGCCTTGACGGCGGCGTTGCCGCGCGCGCACAGCATTCCCCGTGACTTGGGCGAGAGCGGGTTCGGGTTCAGCTTGCGGATGATCCCGTCCTCGACCACCGCCACCACGGCGCACTTGTTCGGGCACACCTCGCAGGCGGTCGCCACCTCGCGCACTTCGCCCTTGCGGGTCTGTGCCCGCTTGAACCTGGAACAACCCAGGTGAGGTGCGACCGCTGCCGCAGCGGCCGCCGCAGCGGTTGCGTTAACGAAGGCCCGCCTGGTAATTGGCTTGGTCATGACACGCTCCGTCGTTTCGGGCACCGTGCCTGGACGGTTGTCTCACCCGTTCAAGGCCGCCGTCTTGAGCACCCGTATCAGGTTGTCGAACAGGGCCGAGTAGCCCGTCGCACCCGGCAGGTCCGCGATCGATGACGGCACCTCGAGCACCACCGCCTTTGTGCGTCTGCGGAAGACCTCGCCGTAACGGGGCGGGGTGTTCGGGTCGACGATCACAATGCGCACCGACTGCGCGTCGATCTGCGTTGCGAGCGACTCTGGAGTGTCCAGGGTGCCCGGCGCATTTCGGCAGGTGATGAAGGTGGGTCCGCCAAGCTGGGCGAAGTTTTGCCACCCGCACTGGGCGCTGAAGATTTTGAGCGGTGGCAGGGCTCGCAGCTCGTTTTCCCACCGCGCGATGTCCGCACCCAGAGCGCGCGAGAAATCCGCCGCGTTGGCTGCGAAGTACGCGCGCCTTTCTGGGCGGAGGCGGCTCAAACCCTCGGCCACGTTGTGCGCGATGACCGCGCCGTTGCGGGGGTTCAGCCAGAAGAACGGGTCCCCGTGCATGAACTGCAGCTCGACGTACCCTTCGCAGCTCGAGGTGGGGACACCCACGCGTGTGGTGTCCTGTGAGACGTCGATCCACATTGGCTGGCTCAGCTTCTCTTTCCGAGCTGCCGGGAGCCTTTCAATGCTGGCGAAGATGGCACTCGACTCGTTGAAGAACCCCGTCCAGACGATCGCATTCGTGACCGGGAGCCGGTCCATGCCGGCATCTTCGACAAGCAGGTCCTTGCGAAGAATACAACCCCGGAACAAGGAGAAACTGTCGACCTCGTTTCCTCCGACCGCCTTGACGATCGCGCGAATGTCCGCAGTCGTGACGGCGACCGAGAGCCTCGCGTGTCGCTCCGCGAGCGTCGGCGCCGACACCGCGAGCCCGACGACCACCGCAGCGACAGCGGCGAACAGCGTGACCATGGTGCCCTTGTCTCTTCGCATCTTTCTCGCCCCCCGACCGGCCCCGTTTCAACCGTGGGCCGACTGAAGTGGCGTCGGGTCCACGGCTCGCGGAGCAGGAAGCTCGCCCAGAGGATTGACTCAGCCGCCGCAGGTCTCCGGCTGCGGAGAGTCCGCCGCGTGGTTGACCAGGAACGTCTGAACGTCGATGAGCTGCTCCGGCGTCATGATCCCCGTCAGTTTCTCGGTGCCCTTGTTGTGGGTACCGTTCTTGAAGTACCTCTGCCATTGCTCTTGCGTCTTGGTGAGTGGGGTGACCTCGCCGCCCTTGGCGCCCTTCGTGTGACACGGCTTACACGTCTTCTTGAAGTTGAACTTCCCCTTGTTCTCGCTTCCGCCGGCCAATGCCACTGCCGCGGTGAAAGCGAGGATCCCGGCGAAGGTGACGATCCAGCTTGTACGTTTCATTTCGGTGCTCCTTTCCCAGTGTTCCCGCGAGAGTTCTCGGGCTGAGCCCGGGGACCAGGCGCGCTCTCGTGCCCCGGTCCCCGGTGCCCGGTTCCCTGTCTCCTCAGAACCTCGCCGTCATCGAGAGCGTGACCATCTGTGCCTTGTCGTAGGTCGGGAAGCCCAAGATCGGCGTCGAGTCGAGCTTCTTCGGCGCGCCGATGTGCCAGCCGGACCCCGAGTAGTCGTACTTGTAGTTGATGTAGTCGAGCTTGACGGCGAACTTCTTGGCGACGTGGTGGATCAGGTACGCCTCGACGACCTTCCCGCGCGTGTTGGTTTTGGGGGCGATGATGTCGTCCTGCGCCGGCGTGAAGTTGAACCAGTACTGCGAGCCCTGGTTGTACTCCAGACCGATCATGGTCTTCTCGTTGGGCAGCGTGTAGCGGCCACCGACGTACACCATCGTGCCGCTGTGCGGCTCGGGCGTCTCGAACGGGTCAGAGTACAGCCCGCCGAACGGCGTCGTGACGTTCAAGGGGTGGCTCTTCACGTAGTCGAAGTTGACGAACCAGTCGAACGGGCCGTCGGTGCGCTGGATGACGAACCCCGCGATGTCCATGTCGCCGAGGTTGGCCGACGGGGTGAAGCGCATCACGACCGGGGCGCCGACCGGCTGGCCGGTGAGCGGGTTGTTGGGGAGCACGATCAGCCCGTTGAACCCGTCCGTGAGGTTGAACGCCCGGGCGATCGTGGTCTGGACGAGCATGCGGTCGTCGCTCCAGATGTCCCAGTTCACGCCGAGGAAGTCGGCGTCCTTGAGACGGTCCGCGGGCTGCTTCAGGACCTCGCCGTTGCCGAACCCGGATTCGTAGCCGCGGCCGTAGCACAGGCGCAGCGTCGACTGCTCGAACAGGTGGTAGCCGACCGTGATGCCGTCGAACTGGAAGTCGATGATCGCGCCCATCGGCGTCCCGCCGCGCAGATCGTCCTGGCGCAGGTTCATCGGCGGCCCCTCGGTCGAGGGGCGGCGTCCGATCGAGATGTAGAGCTTCGAGCCGCCAATGTCCTTCCAGTCGAAGTAGGCGCGCTCGACGCGGAGGATGTCGGAGTTCGGCACGCCGGTGGTGTTGCCGTCGATGTTGAAAGAGTTGGACTGGCCGTTGAAGACCTGCACGCCTGTCGAGTCGCCCCAGGTCTTGTACATCGCGAGGCGGCCTGCGAACGTCACGTTGTCCGCGACGTCGGCCGACATCGAGAGACGGAGCCGGTTGGTGTACAGAATGGCGTTGTTGACGTCGTACCCCTTGACGTACGCACCCGGGAGCAGCGAGCCCATCAGCTGCTGCTGCATCGCCGGCGGGAACATCCCCATGTAGGCCTTAAGCTGGTTGAACGTGAGGTTGTTGGTGAAGTACAGGTAGTCGGCGTAGTGCTGGCCGATAAACTGGTTTACGGTGTTCTGGCTGGCCGGAAGCTGACCGGTTGCACCGTAATAAAAGATCGTGTTCACCAGCATGTTCTGCAACGTCATCCCGTCATAGTGGTTGGGGATGCTCGACGCGATCGAGTGCGCCTCGAACCGGTAGTCGCCCGAGAACCGGATGCGGTCCTGGGCGGAGGCCTTCTCGACCTTTTCGAGCCGCTTCTCGATGTCCTTGATGTCCTTCTGGAGGTCGGCCGCGCCTTCCTCCTTACCTTGCGTTTGTGCCATCGCCAGCACGGGCGCCAACACAACCATCAGCACTACCGAAAGCAACCTTCTCATCGTCTCCTCCCGCTCGTTCACGTCCTCCATTCGCTGCATTCGATCGTTGAAGGCACGCGGGCGCACCTGCCCGGTGCCGCGTCCTCGTGTGCAACCGAACCCGCTGCGGCCGAGCCGTCCTGAAGCACATGGCGGGCGCGCACGTGGTCCGCAGGGGCCGCGGCGCGCCTCGCCCTCGAGGAACGGTCCAGGCACGTCGCTTGGCCCCTCCTCCGGTCGAGCGGCACGAGCGAGGTCTTCAGGGCGGGGTCCGGGAAGGCGCAAGGCTCCATAGCCGCTTCGCGGTGCAGCTGCCCGCGGGCTGGCGGCGCCGGTGTGGCCAGCGCCGCGATCATGACCATGCCCGTCTTGCCTCGCTCATCGCAGTTTCCTTGTGCCAAGTTTCACAAGTTCGCCCGAAAAAGCGGTCGAGCCCAAACTCGACCATTTGCACATACACTTATAGACCCAGCTAGTGATATTGTCAAGCTTTTGTCAACGCATTTAGAATAAATGATTTACGGACCGGATGCGGGACGGGCGGCGACCCTGCGACTCGTGGCTCGCGGCTGCCCGCCCGGGTGCGGCCACGTGGGAGGCGCCGCGCCCGCTGCCGGGGCCAACAACGTGATCCGGAGTGCGCGGGCACTCATGGCTGCTTCCGGGTCGCGCGTGCGACTGCGCCACGCTTCCGCAAACCGCGGCCTCTCATGGCTCTCCGGTGCGATCTGCCGGGACCTAGCTTTCGTGAAGTAGGGTCTTCTTGTTCCGGCTGCATGTCAGCCGGCTCGGCGATCGTGACCCTGTGCGAGGACACGCCGCCCGCGGCTGCGCGCGCGCCTCGGGCTACGGCGCCGGGGCGTTGGCGAGCTGCCAGGCGAGCGTGGCCACCGCAGTGAGGCCCTCGCGCAGCAACGCCGGGTCCACCTTGTCCAGGGTGTCGGCGTTGGTGTGGTGGATCTCGAAGTAGCGCTCGGCGTCGGGGTACAGGCCGGCGAGCAATACCCCCTGGTCCCGCAGTGGCGAGATGTCGGCGCCGCCGCCGCCCAGCTCCACCGGCAGGCCCAACGGTTGCGCCACCGTCAGGAACCACGCGAGCTGCGGGGCCGTGCCGGAGATCCCCCAGTGCTCGGGCTTGCCGCTCCCCAGGTCGCTCTCCACCGCCGCAACGTGCCGCTCGGCCTTGTGCGCCTCGGCGTAGGCCTTGCCGCCGTCGAGGCCGTGCTCCTCGTTGGCGAAGAGCACCGCGCGAATGGTCCGCTTGGGCGGCGTGCCGAGCCCGCGGATCAGGCGCAGCGTCTCGATGACATGGACCACGCCCGCACCGTCGTCCTGTGCGCCCTGGCCGACATCCCAGGAGTCGAGGTGGGCGCCGATGACCACGACCTCGTCGGGCTTCTCGGAGCCCCGAATCTCTGCGACCACGTTGGCGGTGTCCACGAGGCCCCCGTCATGAGCATCCATCTCGAGGCGCACTCGCACCTCGACGCCTTGGGCGGCGAGGCGGGCGATCCACTCCGCGTACTCGGCGGGGATGGCGGCGGCGGGGATCTGGGGCTTGGCCGGGTCGTAGCGCATCGCCCCCGTGTGCGGTGTGGCCAGGGAGACCGGCGGCATCGAGCGCAGAAGCATCGCCACGGCCCCGGCGGCCGCGGCCTCCGAGGCTCCGCGGCCGCGGAAGCGAACGAAGATGCCGTAGAGGGCGCCGGCGTTCGCCCCGGCGGGGGGCTGCGGGTCGAACAGCACAATCTTGCCCTTCACCTGCGGGCCCAGCTCCTCGAATGAGTGCACGACCGCGACAGGGGCCTCGATGCCGGGTGTGCCGACCGAGTCTCCAAGCCCGAGCATCGGGAGCTCGTGGACGACGGGAGCGATCATGGCGGCCCGTTCGCGGCCCCGTACCCACAGGCGGACCTTGACGGGCTCGCTGTGCACCGCCTCCTGGGCGTCCTCGCGGAAGGTCGCCTCGGCCCAGCGGACGGCCTGCTGGTAGGGGGGCGAGCCCGCGATGCGGGGCCCGATCCGGTCGCACAGGACCTGCAGGCGTTCCCAGATGCGCGTGTCGGCCCTGGCCGCCTCGCGCAGCTTGACCAGCGTCGGATCCGGCGGCGGGGTCTGGCGCCGGCCTGGCCCGGGGGCCTGCGCCGCCAGCGGCGCGGCAATGATCGTCAGGAGAGCAGCGGCGGCAAGAGCCGCGTAGCAACGTGGCGGGACGAGCGAGCGCATCGGTTTCTCCTTACCGCTTGGGGGTGCGGTGCACGAACGCGCAAGAATACTACGCGGGTGCCGCGTGTGCCTCACGCCGCAAGCTCCGAACGTTGCGTTAGGATGGGCAGACGTCCCGAGGAGGCCTCATGAACCGCTGGCTCGCAACCTCGATCCTCGCGGCGCTCACCCTCGGCTTTGTGATCCCGTCTGCGCCAGCGCTGGGTCAGCAGCAGGCACCGGGTCCTGCCCCGGCAGCGACACCGGCACTGGCGACCGGTGCGCCGCCGACCGTGACCGTCACCGACGAGATGCGCGCCCATCAGCGCTGGGTGGACACGCTCTACTTCACCGGCGCCGCGTACGGTTTCCTCATGCTGATTGCCGTGCTGGGGTTCGGGATCTCGCGCCGTCTGCGCGACCTCGCCGTCCGGGTGACGCACCGGCCGTTCCTCACCGCAATGGTCTTTTGGGCGCTGCTCACGGTGGTGACCACGGTACTCTCGCTGCCGCTCGACTACGTTGCCGGGTACTTCGTTCCCCACCGCTTCAATCTCTCCAACCAGGGCCTCGGCGGCTGGTTGTGGGACCAAAACATTGGGATGCTTGTCGGGATCGTGATCGGCGCACCGGTGGTGGCGTTCGCGCTCGTCGGAATCCGCCGGGTGAAGCGGTGGTGGCTGGCGCTGTGGATCGGGAGCGTCCCGGTCATGGTCTTCCTGCTGCTGATCGGGCCGGTGGTGCTCGAGCCCGTGTTCAATACCTTCAAGCCGCTCGAGGACCAGAAGCTGAAGAGCGAGCTGCTCGACCTCGCCTCGCGGGCGGGGATCTCCGGCGGGCGCGTGTTCCAGGTGGACAAGTCGAAGCAGACGAAGACCATGAACGCCTACGTCAACGGCCTCGGCCCGACCAAGCGCATCGTGCTCTGGGACACGATCATCGCCAAGATGGACCACGATGAGCTCCGGTTCGTGATGGCCCACGAGATGGGGCACTACGTCCTGCACCACATGTGGAAGTTCCTCGGCGTGGCGCTGGTGATGCTGGCGGTCGCGTTCTGGATTGCACAGCGGGCGGTACAGTGGGCGATTGACCACTGGGGCCGGTCGTGGGGGTTCGACCTCGCCTCCGACCCCGCGGCGCTCCCGCTCCTCTTGCTGGTGGTCAGCGTGTTCTTCTTCCTCGCGAGCCCGGTGGTGAACGGGGTCTCGCGCTACTTCGAGCACCAGTCGGACACCTTCGCCCTCGAGCTCACGCACCTCAACGACGCCGGGGCGCGGGCGTTCGTGAAGTTCGCCGAGGACTCCAAGGTGCTCCCCGACCCGTCGCCGTTCATCCGTTTCTGGCGCTACTCCCATCCCACGCTCGCCGAGCGCATCGTCTACTGCGGCAGCTACCGGCCGTGGGAGAAGGGCGAGCCCAATCGGGCCTGGCGGGCGTCGGCCGGGAGCTGACGCGGGTGCCGCACCCGCCGGGCGCGGCCGAGAACGGTGCGGCGACGACAGCGCTTGGTTGTGGTGGTCGGAGAAGTGCGGCTACTCGGCAGGCGGCTGCGCGCCCGGATGCCAGAGGTTCTTGGCCTGCAGTTCCTCTTCCGCGGCCGCGACGCCAGTCCGGAACTCGTCCCAGAGCTCGGGGGTTATCGTCACGCCCTTCTTGGTGGGTGCGAGCTCACCCTTGGCGTCCTCGTAGAAGATCCGGATGTCCACGTAGGTGCGGCCCTTGAAAGTCGAGAGAGAGACCCGCACCGTCTCCTCGGCGTTACGCTTGAACTCGTGGAGTACCTTACGATCGTCGGGCATTGATGCCTCCGTCCGGCGCGGAGTCTAGCAGGTGGGGAAGGCAGGGAGGTGAGTATGGCGGAACGAGAGGGCAAGCCGGCGGTGATCGCGCCGCACGCGGCGCCTGCGGCGCCCGTCAAGCGGGCGCGCGGTGCGCGCATGGCCGTGCTGGTGGGACCGGGGCAGGGCGCGCCCAACTTCATCACGCGCCGCTTCGTGCTGGCGCCCGGCGCACGCATCCCGGCGCACAGGCATCCGACCATCGAGCACGAGCAGGTGATGGTGCGCGGCGAGATGGTGCTCGGGATGGACAACGAGGTGCGGACGGTCCGCGCCAGCGATGCGATGTACTTGCCTGCCGGCTGCGCGCACTGGTACGAGAACCGCAGCACCGAGGAGGTGGAGTTCCTGTGCGTGATCCCCCGCACGCCCGACTACGCCACCGAGTGGCTGGAGGATCCACCGGAGGGTGCCTACCTCGAGTGACCTGGCCCGGCGGGCTGGCCAGTCGCGGGCGTCCTCGCGCCTGTCGGGGGCAAGCGGATGTAACCTGGTCGTCGCTATCGAACTTGGAGCCCGGCGCAGATCTCCGTCGCCGGGAGAGGAGGGCCGCACCGATGCGTCGCACGTTGAGCGTGTCTCTGGTTCTCGTCGCGTTTGGAGTGACCGCGTGGTCGCAGCCGCAACCGCCGCCGCCCGCGTCGGTGCCGGTGACCGCGATCAAGGCCGGCCGTCTGGTCGACCCCGAGAAGGGGACCGCCACGACCAACGCGGTCATCGTGGTCGAGGGGGAGAAGATCAAGGCGGTCGGCACCGATGTCGCCATCCCGCCTGGCGCGACCGTGATCGACCTTTCAAAGCTCACCGTGCTGCCGGGGCTGGTGGACGCGCACACGCACCTCGCGCTCACCTACAAGGATCTCCCGGAGAGCAACGTCTACTACCTCACCTACATCATGGAGTCCACGCCGCTGCGCGCGATCCAGGCTGCTTCCAACGGCATCCAGCTGCTGAACTCGGGGTTCACCGTCGTGCGCGACGTCGGGAACAACGCGCTCTACGCGGACTGCGCCCTGCGCCAGGCGATCGAGCAGGGCTGGCTGCCCGGCCCGACCATCATCCCGTCCGGCCCGATGATCGGCTCGACGGGAGGCCAGTACTGGCCCACGCCGGAGATGTACAAGTACCACAACATCATGTTCCCCGAGTACATCGACGCCAACAGCCGGGACGAGATCGTGCGCGCGGTGCGGGAGAACATGCTGTTCGGCGCGAAGACGATCAAGCTGTGCATCGACTGCAAGCCGTGGGGCTACTCCGTCGAGGACATCCAGCTGGCGATCGTGGAGGCGGCCAAGGGCGGCTGCAAGGTGGAGGGCCACGTCCAGACCCCCGAGGGCGCCAGGCGCGCGATCGAGGCCGGCGTCTACATCGTCGCGCACGGAAGGGCGCTTGACAGCGAGCTGCACAGGATGATGGCGGCCAAGGGGATCTTCCTGGCCGGAACCGACACCCCGTACACCTCCTACCGCGGGAGCCCGGAGGACTTCCAGCGCACCGTGGCCAACCTCAAGGATGCCTACGCCAACAAGGTGCCGCTCACGTTCTCGACCGACATGGACTACTGGAAGACCGGCAACGAGATGACCCGCGGGGAGCTGACGATCAACTTCCTGCTCACCTGGAAGGCGGCCGGCATCCCGGCGCCCGACGTCCTGAGGGCGATGACGATCAACGGGTACAAGGCGGCGGACGTGATCAACGAACGCGGCCCCATAAAGCCTGGACTCTACGCCGACCTGATCGCGGTGCCGGGCGACCCGCTGACCGACATCGACGCGGTGCGCAACGTGCAGTTCGTCATGAAGAACGGAATGGTCTTCAAGCGCGACGGGGTGATGACACCTGCGGCGTTCTTCCACGCCGGTCCAGTCAGAGGGTGGCGGAACAGGTAATCGAGCCCCTGCGCGTCACGGCCGCGGCGGCGGTGGCGGTGTTTGTGGTGCTGCCGCCACTGGGGCAGGATGGGGTGCGCCGTCCCGGTGACCTTCACCGCGCGGGTGGGATTGGGGCGCGCTGGGCGTTGTGGTACATCAGCCAGCGCGACGCCTCGTACAGACCCCGGCACATGCGGGTGAGCTCGCGGACGCGGGCGGGGTACCGAGCAGCAACGTCGGTGGTGCCGTCGCCACCCAGTTCCACGAGGCGGACCTGGCCGTTTGCGGCGCCGATCTGCAGGTAGGCGTCCGCGGTGACGAGCCCGAGCTTCGGGTCGAGGGAGTGGTCGTCGAGGGTGAATGCGTAGCGCTTCGACTCGAAACGCGAGTCGAGCAGGTCTTGGCCGAGCGTGGTGTTGACGTAGGGGACGCCGACGAGGCCGGCGATGGTCGGCAGAACGTCCACCTCGCTCGCCAGCGTATCGATCACCCGCGGTGTGCCGGGGACCGGGGGGCCGACGATGATGCCGGGGACGTGGAAGCGGGTGAGGTCGAGGGCGCTCTCGGCCTTCTCGAACGCGGCCGTGCTGCTGAACGAGCCGTGGTCGCCGAACAGAACGAAGATGGTGTCCTGGAAGTAGGCTTCGCGGCGGGCGATCGAGAAGAACACTCCCACGCTGTGGTCGAGGAAGCGCATGGAGTTGAACTCGTCGAGCTCGGAAAACCCCGCCGCCCTCAGCCGCTCGGGGGTGACCTCGACCCGGACGAAGCCGCGGTTGTCGTCGGGAATGGTATAGGGGCGGTGGTGCGCCGCCGTCTGGATGACGGCGAAGAAAGGCCGGTCCTTGATCGTCCGAAAGACCTCGTTGGCCTCCTCGAAGAGCGAAAGGTCGGAAATCCCCCATCCGTCCACCCGCGGGGCCTTGTAGCTGCCCTCCTCGAACAGGCGCAGGCCCGGGATGTTGTGGGCAAGCACGCCCCGCACGTTGCCCCAGTTCAGGCTCCCGCCCAGGAAGTAGAGCTTCTCGTACCCCTCGAGCGCGTTGACGATCGTGCGCTGGTCCACGACCAGCGGGTTGCGGGTCGCCGTCTCGTGCGTCTCGACGTCCGGGATCCCGGTCACCAGTGCGAACACCGAGCGCGCCGTGCCGAAGGTGGGGGTGTAGAAGCGCCGGAACAGAATCCCCTCGCGTGCGAGAGCGTCGAGTATCGGCGTGGGTTGCAGGGGGTTGCCGAACATCCCGGTCTTGTAGTGCGCACCTTCCTCAAGCAGGATCACGATGACGTTGGGCGGGCGCCCCGGCCGCGCGCGCGCGCGGACCTCGCGTCGAAACGAGAGCGTTGCAGGATCGGGGTGTTCGACGCCGAGGTAGGCGGCGACCTCGGCGTAGTACTCGCGCGTCGCGGCCTCGTCGAACCCGCGCGCCTTGTTCTTCAAGGTGTCAGCGAGGTTGAGCACCGGGTTGAGGGCGAGAGCCGGCGACCAGACGTCGGTCGCGAAAAACGCGTCGCTCCAGCGCAGCGGAAACCACTGCAGCTTCCCCCAGATCCCGAACACCCAGGCGACGACCACGAGGGCCACGACCGCCGTCTGCCGCCCGCGCCGCACCGCGGCCGGGCGCTCCGCCGCCACTCGCCGGACCAGCTGATGGTAGATCGCAAGATAGCCCGCAACGACGATGGCGAGCCCGAGTGCCCCCCAGACCACCGGGTAGCTCTCCCAAACCATCCGCAACGAAATCGCCGTGTCCGCAAGGAGATCGAGCACCCGGGCGTTGATTCGCGTGGCAAGGTAGGCGAAGTGGCCGAAGTCCACCTCGTAGACGAGGAAGGTCAGCCCCACCGCGACGCCGAAGTAGACGCTCCAGAGCCGGCGGCCCGGACGCCCGTCAACGAGGGAGAGGGGCCCAATCCATCCGACGAGCGCAGGCGGCAAGAGGGTCAAGAGCGTGAGGCGCACGTCGAACTTGACGCCGACGAACAGGGCCTTGGCCAGGACCGGGGAAGGCAGGGCGATCATAGAGCCCTGAAATACCATCCAGAACGCTGCACGCAGAACGAGCAGAAGGCCGAGGTGCAGGGCCGCGAGGGGCGCCAGCACTCGGGAGTGCCGCGGGAGAGTGCGCCAGAGGCTCATGCCGAGTTCAGGAGCGAACCGGGCGACCGGCAGGAGGTCCGGGTTCATCCCCGGATCTCCCAGCCCCGCTATCCGCTCTTGGGCGCGGAGGATACCATCCCCCGCAACCGGGGCCTCAAGGTGACCCACCGGCTCCTGGGGCCTCCGCCCTCCTGGTGCCGCGCCGCTCGAGGAGGAGCGTGACGGCGGCCGGAACGGCAAAGGCGAGCCGTCCGGCCGGGTACGCCAGGAGCTGCGCGCTGTACAGGTTCGAGACCGCGAGGCCGAGGGTGAACCACAGCCACACGCCCATCGAGGCGCCGGCCCCGTCCGCCGCCTCGAGAACACGCGCGAGCACGGCCATGATCAGGCCGCCGAGCGCAAGGCCGAGCACTGCCTGGCGCAGCGGGCTCAGGACGAAAACCGGGTACAACGCCGTCGCGAGGCTGACCGCGCCGGTGACGGCGAGGACGAGAGCCCCTTCCCCCGGGGTGAACCAGGGGCGTGAGGTTGCGGTGGTGGCTGCGTGTCGGCCCGTGAGCCCGAGGGCCAGGGCAACGGCGGAGGCCACGACGCAGGTCAGGGCGATCTGAGGTCCCCAGGACGGGTCGACGCCGAAGTCCCACACGACATCGCCCAGCTCGGCGGCCAGGTAGAAGGCGAACGCGTTTGCAAACAGCGGGCGCGCGATGCTCCGTGCGAAGCCGGGTTCAACCGGCTCCCACCGGAGCGTGACCGCCGGTGCGAGGAAGAGAGCGGCCCCCAGGAGTGGAATCAAGAAGTACCAGCGTACGGTCAGGAAGAGTACCGCGACAATCGCCAGCACCGCCGCGGTCTGCCAGAAACCGTCACTCTGGCCCTCCGAGGCCTCTCCGGCCGCCAGCCAACTCACGACCGCGGACACCAGTCCGAACGCGCTGACGGCAAGGGCCTGCACCGGCGACTGCCCGTCCCAGTGGGCGAGGTGGATCGGACGGTAGGCGAGGCCGCCGAGCAGGACACCCGCGGCCGCCAGCACGCGCGCGTGGCGCCGAAGCCAGGCGTGAGGACGCTGCCCGAGCCGGGGAAGCAGGAGCGGGGCGAGCAGCAGTGGGATGAGGTAGATGTAGCCGACCGGGGAGTTGAAGTTCGCGCCCAAAACCGACAGGGCGATCATGACGGGGAAGCAGAAGAGGAGCGGAAACTGCAGGACGGCGAGGCGTACCCTCATGGCTCGTCCACCGTGTGACCGGCCGCGGAGGCCGCTGCGGGGTCGAAGGGATGCGCCTCGACCGAGGTGATCCGGCCGTCCGCCACGGTGACCAGGGTGAAGCCCCGCCGGTCAGAGAGCCCGCTCGGGCCCTCGACCAGCCATCCTCCGGCCGTCGCCGTGACCACGAACTGCGTGCCTTCCCTGGTCCCGCTGGGGGGGCTCGTTCCGGCGCCGTAGTCGGCCCCGTAGTGCAAGTGTCCGGAAAGGACGAGCGGGACGTGCCTCCGCTCGAACAGCCCCATCACCTCCGCGGCGTGCGCCGCGACCGACCGCTTCCCTGCGAGCGGGATGTGGGCGAGCGCGATCACGCGCCGCGGGTCTGCGGCGTCCAGCGCGCGCTTGATGAAGAGAAGCTGGCTCTCGGTGAACTCGTCCCGGCCGTGCGCGCAGTCGAGCCCGAGAATCGTCCAACGCCCGAAGGCGACCGAACGGTACGGGGAGCCGAACCTCGCCAGGTAGGCGCCCCACCCACGCCGGTCGTGGTTTCCGGGGATGCACACGAACGGCATCGTGAGCTTCTCGAGCACACGCTGCGCCCGGTCGTACTGGTCAGGTTGCCCGCCGTGGGCGATGTCGCCGGTGACCACCACGAGGTCCGGCTTGAGGCGGTTGACCTCGTCCACGATGCGCTCGACCGAGGCTTCTCCGTCGGGGCTGTACCCGAAGTGCAGGTCCGTGATCTGCGCCACCGTGAAGCGCTCGGGAAAGACAGCGAGCACCGACACGGCACGGCGCGAGCGGCTCTCGCGCCCGCCTGCCAGCGCCACCAGGTCGTAGTTCCCCGGAGCGCAGTCGGCGGGGATCCGGAAGCGGGCGGCGTACCGTGGGCCGCGTCCGGGAGACCCGAGCAGCGTGAGCGGGATCCGTGCGGCGTGGCTGACCAGGGCCGCCGCCTCGACCGGCGATACCCACGGGAGGCCTGCCATCGCCACCAGGGCGAACTCCGCGCCCGGGGTCAGGATGTCGGGCTTCCCGAACGACGGCGACTCGATGACCAGCCGGGGCGGAAGCACGGCCATTGCGATGGCACATGCCACGAGGAGGACCGCCAGCAACGTGTAGAGGCGCACCGGCCGCCGGGGCTCGTCCGAGGTCGTCACGCCAGGACCCCGAAGGAGCGGCCCGACGTGGCGGCTGCGGTCATTTGCACGCCGCGAGCTTAGCAGCGGGCCCGGCAAACTCAAGCGTCGCCGAGGCCCGCGCCCCCCCGCGCTAGGCTTGTCTCTTCGCCACCTGGCGGACGATGTCGAGGATCGAGCCGTCGTCGGCCTTGACGATCTCCACCGCCTCGCCGGTGAGCTCCGGCTCCGGCATCAGCGGCCCGAGCCCCTTCGCTTTGGCCATCGCCTTAGCGGCCAGCTCGTCCATGGAGATGAGCGGGATGCCGGCCTTGGCTGCGTTCTCCCGTAGCGCCGCGAGGTAGGGCGAGTTTGACGCCGGGTTGATCACCGCGTCCTCCTCGGTGATCACCACGTCCACCAGCTCGCCCGGCATGGTCACGGTGTTGACCCGCTCGCGGATCGACGGGTACGCCTGGCCGCGGCGCTTGGAGAACCCGGCCAGGGTGGTGAAGATGATGGTCAACTTCGAGCGCCCGACGTTGGGACCGCCGCCGATCCCGCCGACGAAGCGGCCGTCGTAGCCGGTGACCGTGTTGACGTTGAAGGCGGTGTCGATCTCGGCGCAGGAGAGCAGCGCGAAGTCGAGCAGCGGCGTGAGGGTTCCCTTGCAGGCCAGGTTGGCGTAGATCGAGGTGGTGACCTCCTGGTGGCCGGGGTCGTTGAGGAGCGAGTCGAAGACCTCCTCAGTCGGCTGGAAGCACTGGCCGTGCATGATCAGCTCCACCGCGCCCCGCTTGAGCATCTCGACGTGGATCTGGGTGATGCCGCCGATGGTGAACGACGCCTTCAGGCCGTGCTGCACGAAGTGGTCCGAGAGGCGCTGCAGGATCGCGAGGGAGGCCCCCGAGCCCGACTGGAACGCCACGCCGTTGCGCAGCAGGCCGGCCGCGGCGAGCAGGGCCATCACGCGGTCCGCGACCTTGAGGTTCTCGCCGCTCATCACGCGTGAGAGGTCCAGCGTGCCGGCGCCGATCCCGGCCGCGTCCCCCACGCCTTCGAAAGGCACCACGAAGTCCACGTACTCCATCGAGATCGAGCGGTGGGTCAGGAAGCGGTCGAAGACCGTGCCGGCGCACACACAGGCGTAGTCGGCGTAGCGCACGTCGGCGTCGAAGAGCCCGAGCGGCCCGCAGCGCTGCTCGGGCTTGCCGAGCACACCGGAGGCGTTGCCCCAGGGGTCGGCCGCCGGGGCGGGGAACACCGCCAGGCGCACCGGCTCGATCCCCAGCATGATGTCGCGCTGCCTCCCCCCATGGCTGCAGCCGATGATCCGCAGTGGCAGCAACGCCCCCGCCCCGGCGACCTTCGCGAGCCCGCCGTACGGGTTGCCGTAGAGGTACGCGATCGTGCCGTCCTTGACGGCCTCGACCAGGTAGCCCAGCTCGCCGAAGTAGGCGTTGCCGATCAGCCTGATGCCCACAAGGCCGCGGCGCTTCAGCTCGCCGATCACCGTGCGCAGGAAGCGGTCGCCGCCGTTGCGGTAGTAGTGCGGGAAAGACACCGCATCTCCGTCGCGCAGCACGGAGAACGCCGCCTCGAGGGTGGTCACCTTGGAGGAGCCGTCGAAGGGGCGGCGCGGGATGCGCGCCGGGTGCGTGGCCTCCTCCGGCATCTCGGCCCACGAGCCCGCGAACGGCCGGTACTCGTGGCCGTCGAGACGCGTGGGGACCTCGCGGCCGAAGGCGTTCTTCTGCCAGCGCTCCAGACGCATGGACCACCTCCGGGAGGCAGGGTAGGAGGAAATGAAAAGACTCACAAGCAGGTGCGCCCCGTAGTGATCTACACTCGCCACCTGGGGAGGGACCGGTGCCGATCATCCCAGTCGTGCTGCTCGCCGCGGCGGCCGCCGCCACGGCGCCGTCGGCCGCGAGCCCCGTGACGCCGCTGCGGCTGCAGCGCGTGGCGGTGGCGATTCCCAACCGCGACGTCGTGAAGGTGACCCTCCACGTGGCGGCCGCCCCTGGCCCGGTTCGGGCAGGGCTGGCCGGGCAGAGGCTCACCCTCGGCCCTGCGCCGGTGCCGCTGACGGAGCCCGCTGATGTGACGCTGGCGGGCGGCGAGACCAGGGTCGATTTCGACGTAAAGCTCCGGATGGTGCCCGAGGCGGTGCTAGCGCTCGACCCACACCGCATGCCGGTCCTCTGGGAGGGGCTGGACGCGCGCGGCACGCCCGTGCTCGCGGTGGCCGGCACCGTCGACCTCGGCGACCCGGGCGAGGTGGAGCTCCCGGTCACCAAGGTGTACGACGCCTATGCGCACGTCTCGGACTTCCGCGTAGCGCCCTCACTGTCCACCGTCGGCGTGCACGCGCTTCTCTCGCTCTACAACCCGCTCGGCTTCGACGTGGTGGCGACCGGCCTGGAGTACCGGCTGGCGGTCGGCATGCAGCAGGTCCTCGCCGCGAAGCGGCCGGGCTTCAAGCTGCGTGCGGGGCAGCGCAGCGACGTGCTGATCGAGCAGGACGTGCCGCTCGGCGATGTCGCGGGGGGCGTGGCCGCGTTCCTCCGCGGCGAGGCCGCGCAACTCGAGGGCATGCTGGTGATCCGCACGCCCGACGGGGAGCGCCCGATTCCGCTCCACCTGAGCGCCGCGATGAAGTAGCGGCCGGCCGCTGGGCGGCCTTGCCGCCGTTGGAAAAGCGCGCCCTTTCGTGGCCGTGGCGAACCAAATCGGCAAACCCGATCGAGCGCGCGTCGAAAACCGACTTGACAGGAGCACCCACGGGGGGGGGGATAATCGTTGGTAACAATAGGGAGGACACCCATGGCAACCCCCTCGCGATGGTCTGGCCTCGCCGCCCTGCTTCTAGGTTACGCCGTTACCGAGGTTTCGGCTGCGGTCATGGCCCAGCGACCCGGCTTGGTGGTGCGGAACGTCGCATCGTCGACGGCCGAACCGCGTCAGACGCCGAACCTCTCCGGCCAGGTCAACGAAGCAGTAACAACCATCGGACCTGTGGGCGCCGCTGACGCACCCCGTCCAACGATTCGGGTTGAACAGAGAGGCGCGGTGCTCGCCGGGAGCTACGACTCCGGCGAAGCCGGCAATGTGACATTCCTCTGGCATCCGACCTCGGGTTACCTGAGCGTCAGCGAGAACGGCACGCGCCTCGGCGTGGTTCAGGTCAGCTTCAGAACGCGCCGCTGGACTGGGGATGACATGTCGCTCTACGTGCTCTCGAGGTTGGACCGGGAGGTCGGTCTCATCGTCGATTTGCTGGCCGAGGGGACTGTACCTCAGCCCGGTCAACCCACGGTCCAACCGGATGTCTTCTATCCGGACCCTGGCTGCAGCCCGTTGGAGGATCCCAATTGCAGCAGCGGTGGCGGAGGTGGTTGCTTTGGCCACTACATGACTGTCATGCCTATTTATTGCTTTGGTTCCTGCAAGAAGCTACTTGCGCAGTATGACCCGTACGCTAACTATGATTCTGGCTGCTATGAGGACGGGGACGCATGTGACGGTTGGTGTCGCGATGATGATAACTGCACAAACCCTTGGCCCTGATACTCGCCGCCGTGGCACTGCTCGACCGGTGCGCGGTATAGGAGGTACGCATATGAGGACCTTCTGCAGCAGACTCGGCGCGGTGCTCCTTCTCCTGGGGGGCTCCGCATCCACGCTCCTGGCGCAAAATGATCCTGCCAGGACCTCGTCCTGGAAGCTGTCCGAAACAGTTCACCAGGTGCGCTACGATGATGCCCTTGTCCCAGGTTTCGTCCCCTGGCCAAGCTGGTACCATGGCTACGTCGTCTTCCAGGCCCTGCGGAGCTACTCATCCACCGAAGCAAATGTGGTGCTCTTTGATTCGAAGGGGATCAGGGTGCGCGACGCAAGGATCTGGCTGCCGGATGCGGTGCAAGTGCGGCTCTGGCATGCGGTTGCAACAGAGGGGGGAAACATCGTCGCGACCGGGTACGCTGTGACCCGCGATCGCCACATGGTGAGTTTCATCGCCAAGACCAACCTGAGCGGCGAGGTGACGGACGTGATCAAGACAGGCACGTTCGTGCCACGTTGCATATGCGAGGCGTCGGACGGCACCGTCTGGAGCCTCGGCGGGGAGCCAGACAAGCACGAGCTCGGGGAGGATTTTCCGATGGTCCGGCAGTTTGCGTTCGGGCAGGGACAGCTCCGCGCGTACCTGCCACGCAGCTCGTTTCCCCCAGACGTCAACCCCGACGCTGTGGCAGCTACCTCGGCCTTCGGGAGTCACCAGTTCTCCTACCTGCGCTGCGCGAAGGATCGCGTATCGTTGTACCTCAACTTGACGGATCAGTACATCGAGATCAATCCTTCCACCGGGGCCGTGCAGCGATGGGACGTGGACATCTCGTCAGTTGACAGGGCAAGAGTCAGCGGGCTAGCCGTGTCGGACAGCGGGCGGATCCTCGCTTCCCTGGGTGACTGGCGTAAGACTCCTGGACCGAGAGTCATTGGTTTGTTCGAACTCGACGTGGACCGCAACGGGCACACGGCACGCTGGCTTCCAGTCGCTGGAGCCGCCGGTCGTCGTGACGAAACGCAGGGAATGCCACAAGGCGTCGTCGTGGAGCTTTGGGGGGCGGACGGCGACACGCTCGTTGTACGCAGGGGGGGCGGCGACGCCGATCTCACCTGGGTCAGGCTCATCCCGGTCGAGGCTGCGCCCTCAACCCACTAGACAATCGCCACGGGGGCTCGATACGGCGGCCCGGTCTTACGGGCTGCTTTTCGTGGTAGTGCAGCAGCCGCATTCGGCGCCGGGAAACCGGTAGTGCGGGCGCTGAAGCAGTCCCCGAGGGGACGCTCACCCTCCGGACGCCGTACGGCGAGTGCACGATCCCGCTCCACCTGAGCGCCGCGATGAAGTAGCGGCCGGCCGCCGGCCGGCCGTGCGCGCCCGGCGGTCACGCCCCACGCCTGGCCGGCCTTTACGCGCGCATCACCGTGCGGGCGGCGGCGAGCACGCGGCGGGCACCCTCCTCGACGTCGCGCTCGCCGGTGAAGCGGCCGAGCGAGAAGCGCACCGTGGACATGGCGGTCGCGGCGTCCACGCCCATGGCGGTGAGCACGGCCGACGGGTGCACCGCGTCGGTGTGGCAGGCCGCCCCGGCGGAGGCGGCCACCTCGTCGGCAAGCAGGCCGAGCAGGGCGTTGGCGTCCACGCCCGGGAAGGCGACGCTCGCGGTGTTGGGCAGCCGCTCCTCGGGGTGGCCGTGGCGTACGAAGCCCGGGAAGCCGGCCGTGAGCAGCGCCTCCAGCGTGTCGCGCAGCGCCCGCAAGCGCGGCCCCTCCTGCACGACCTCCTCCCGGACGAGCTCGCACGCCTTCCCCAGGCCCACGATGGAGGCCACGTTCTCGGTGCCTGAGCGCAGGCCGCGCTCGTGGCCCGCGCCGCGGATCAGCGGTTCGAGCGCCACGCCCCTGCGCACGAAGAGCGCCCCCACGCCCTTGGGCGCGTAGAGCTTGTGGCCGGCCACGGTGAGCAGGTCCGCGCCCAGCTCGTGCACGTTCACCGGGATCTTGCCCACCGCCTGCGCCGCGTCGGTGTGCAGGACGACGTTCCTCGCGCGGCACGCCTGGGCGATCTCGGCGACCGGCTCGAGCGTCCCCACCTCGTTGTTGGCGAGCATCACCGACACGAGCACGGTGTCAGGGGCGAGCGCCCGGGCGACCTCGTCGGCGTCCACGCGGCCGAAGCGGTCCACGGGCACGACGGTGAGCCTGATGCCTCCGTCGCGCTCGAGCGCGCGCGCTGTCGCCAGCACGGCCGGATGCTCCACGGCGGTAACCACCACGTGTCCGCGGCCGCGCGCCGCCGCCACGCCCTGGATCGCCCAATTGTCGGACTCGCTGCCGCCGCTGGTGAAGAGAACCTCTTCCGGCTGCGCCCCCAGGCACGCCGCGACCTGTTCGCGTGCCGCCTCCACCAGGGCGCGGGCCCGCCGCCCCTCCCGGTGTCCCGACGAAGGATTGCCGTACACGTCGCGCAGCACCGGGATCATCACGTCCGCCACCCGCGGGTCCACCGGCGTGGTGGCGTTGCAGTCCAGGTAGATCAGGCCGTCGTGCCCATCGCCCATGGGTGCCATGGTACTCGCCGGAGCCGCTGCAATGGCACCTCCCCGCCTCGCGGGGTACACTCCGTTCGATGGCGCCACCTTCCCTGTGGCTCTACCGGGCCTTGATGGTGCTCTCGATTCCCCTGGTGGCGCCGTTCCTGTGGTTTGCGGACCGGCGGCGGGGGAAGAAGCGCCCTCCGTGGGCGCAGCGCCTCGGCTGGAAGCTCCCCGCGCTCCCGCAGGGCGGGGTCTGGCTCCAGGCGGTCTCGGTGGGCGAGGTCGCCGTGGCACGGCCCCTGCTGGCCGAGCTCCGCCGCCGCCACCCCGGGCTGCCACTCGTCCTCTCCGCCACCACCTCGACAGGGCTCGCAATGGCAAGCGGCGCGCAGCTCGCCGACGTGCGGCTGCCTTTCCCGGTGGACCTGCCGGGACCGGTGCGGCGGCTGATGGAGGCCGCCCGCCCGCGCCTGGTGGTGCTCGTCGAGACCGAGCTGTGGCCCGAGCTGCTTGCCGCGTGCGGGGCGCGCGGCATTCCGGTGGCGCTCGTCAACGCCAGGGTGTCGGACAAGTCGCTCCGCGGCTACCGGGCGATCCGCTGGATCCTGCGCCCGCTGCTGGCGCCGGTCACGTTGGCCCTCGCCCAGACGGAGGAGGACGCCGCCCGGCTGGTGGAGATCGGCGTCGCCAGCGAGCGCGTTCGCGTGACCGGCAACATCAAGTTCGACGCCTCCACCCCGGGGGTAGCTCTGCGTGGGCTCGAGGACCTCCGCCAGGTGGCCGGCGGCAGGAGGGTGCTCGTCGCGGGCTCGACGATGCCCGGCGAGGACGAGGAGGTTCTGGACGCGGTGCTGGGGATGCCGGCCGAGAGGAGGCCGTTCGTGCTGCTGGCGCCCCGCCACCCCGAGCGGGCACCGGCCGTCATGCAGGTCGTGGCGGCCAAAGGTCTCTCGGTGACCCGCCGCACGCTGCTCGCCGAGGCACCGCCGGGGTGCGCGGTGGTGGTGCTCGATACCGTGGGCGAGCTGGCCGCGCTCTTCAAGCTCGCCGACGTCGCGTTCATCGGCGGTTCACTCGTCGCCACCGGAGGACACAACCCCATCGAGCCCGCGCGTTTCGGCGTGCCCGTGCTCACCGGCCCGCACGTGCGCAACTTCGGCGCGGTCTACAGAGACTTCATCGCGGCCGGCGCGGCAAGGGTCGTGCACTCCTCCGGCGAGCTCGCCGCGGCGCTCGAGCTCTGGCTCGCCGACCCGGCTGCCGGGCGCGCGGCAGGGGAAGCCGGCCTCCAGCTCCTGGCCCGCAACGCCGGCGCCACCGCGCGCACGGTGGACATGCTGGAGCGCTTCCTCGCATGAGGCAGTGGCCCGACTGGCTGCTCGGGTTCACCGACTTCATGGAGGTGGTCAACGCGGCCGCACACGCCGCCTACAGGGTGGGCCTGCGGAAGAGCGAGCGCGCCGCGGTGCCGGTCATCTCGGTCGGCAACATCGCCTTCGGCGGCACCGGGAAGACGCCCCTGGTGGCGGCGCTCGCGCGCACGCTGCTGGCCGCCGGTGCGCGCCCCGCGGTCCTCACCCGCGGCTACCGGCGCAAGGAGAAGAGGCCGGTGCTCCTCTGGCGCGGCGGCGAGGCCGGCTGGGAGCGGGCCGGCGACGAGCCGGCGCTGCTGGCGCGTGCGCTGCCCGAGGTGCCGATCGTGGTGGACCCCGACCGGGTGCGCGGGGCGGCCACCGCGGTGCGCGAGACCGGCGCCACCCACCTGCTGCTCGACGACGGTTTCCAGCACTGGCGGCTGGCGCGCGACCTGGACATCGTGGTGGTGGAGGCCGCCGACCCGCTCTGCGCCCGGCGGCCGCGCCGAGAGCACCCCAACGCGCTCGCCCGCGTCCACGCGGTGGTGCTGAGCAGAGTGACCGACCGCAGCGAGGCGCTGGCCGCCATGGCGGTGCTCGGTTCGTACGCACCCGACGCGACCTTCGTCGCAACCAGGCTCGTAGGGCGGAGGCTGCACCGGGGCAAGGAGCATGAGCCCCCGGAGGCGCTCAAGGGCAAGCCCGTGCTGGCGATGGCGGGGATCGCCTCGCCTGAAGGGTTCGTCCACACCCTCGGGGACCTGGGCGCGATCGTCGTGGAGATGAAGTTCTTCTCCGACCACCACCGCTACTCGCGGCGCGAGGTAGAAAACATCCTGGCCGAGGCCGAGAGGAACGGCGTACTGGTGGTCACGACGGCAAAGGACGTCGTGAAGGTGCCGGCCGACCTGGCCGCCCGCCTGGCGTGGCTCGAGGTGGAAGCGGTGCCGTTGGCGGGACCCATGATGGGCAGCTTCGAGGAGCTCCTCCGGCCAGTTCTGCCATCCGGCGCGGTAGAATCGCCGCAATGAGCACCCGCGCACGCCTCCACGACCTGGTCGAGGGCTTCGCCTCCCGCCGTGTCGTGCTGTACGGCGACCTCGTGCTGGACCGTTTCGTGCTCGGCACCCCCAAGCGTATCTCCCGCGAGGCACCGGTGATCATCCTGCGCTACGAAGGGCAGCGCGACATCCCGGGCGGCGGCGCCAACGCCCTGGCCAACCTGGCCTCCCTCGGTGCTACGGTTGTTCCGGTCGGGGCGGTGGGCGACGACGAAGCAGGCGCGAGCCTGCTGCAGGCGCTGTCGGGGATCGGCGTGGACGTGTCCGGCATCCTCGTGCTGCCCGGTCTGCGGACCGTGACCAAGGTGCGCATCCTGGCCGGCGGCGTGGCGTCGCTGCGGCACCAGGTGGCCCGCTACGACGTCGAGGACCATCTCCCCGCCCACGACCGTTGGCATGAGGAGATCCTCTCGCGGCTGGCGGAGGCGGCCCCCGGCGCTCACGCCGCTGCGGTCTCCGACTACGGCTACGGCGTCGTCTCGGCCGCCGGGATCGCGAAGCTGCGCGCCGCCCTGCCGGCGGGGGCGCCGACCGTGGCGGACTCCCGCTTCGGCCTGGAGGCGCTGGGAGAGGTGGATGGCGCGACCCCCAACCTGGAGGAGCTGGCTGCCGCCTCGGGAGACGTGCCGGCCAGCGACGCGGCGGTCGCGGCCGCGGCGGAGATCCTGCGCAAGAGGCTGTCCGCCCGTTTCGTGGCGGCGACGCGCGGCAGCGACGGGCTCACGCTGGTGGAGGAGGGGAAGGACGCAGTGCACCTGCCGGTGTTCGGGACCGACCAGGTGGCCGACGTCACCGGTGCGGGCGACACGGTGCTCGCGACGCTCACGCTTGCGCTCGCCGCCGGCGCGGCGCCGGTGGAGGCGGCGATCATCGCCAACCTGGCGGGTGGCATCGTGGTGACCAAGCTCGGCACGGCAACCGTCTTCCGCGACGAGCTGCACCGCGCCATCGACCAGGCCCCGTTCGTCCATGACTGAGCCGAAGCCTGGTTCGAGGATGTGGGGCGCGCACGCCGTGCGCGCATGCCGGGACGGTCGATGAGCGTTCTCCCTGAATCGAAGCTGATCACGCTCGCGGAGGCGAGGGTGCTGGCGCAGGGGATGCGAGACGCCGGCAAACGCGTCGTGGTCGCCAACGGGGCGTTCGACATGCTGCACGTGGGGCACGTGCGCTACCTCGCGGCCGCCCGCGCGCATGGGGACGTCCTCTTCGTGGCGGTCAACTCGGACCTCTCGGTGTGCACGAGCAAGGGGCCGCTACGTCCCATCGTGCCCGAGGGCGAGCGCGCGGAGCTGCTCTCGCACCTCGACTGTGTGGACTGGATCGTGCTGTTCGACGAGCCGACAGTCACCGAGGTGCTGCGGGCGCTCAAGCCCCACGTCCACGCCAAGGGCACCGACTACACGGTCGAGAGCGTGCCGGAGCGCGAGGTGGTCGCGGAGTGGGGCGGCGAGACCGTGATCTGCGGCGACCCCAAGGACCATGCCACCACAGACCTCGTCGGCGAAATCCTTCGCCGTTTCAGCCCCTGACAGGTCGTTGCCCACCGTCTCATCCCGATATGGCAATCGTGAATTCCACGCCCTGCTTCAAACGCGCCCGAGTGCGCAGTGCCGAATGCAAATACCGTTGAGCGACTGGTCACGGTTCCGGTCGACGATCGACGCTAGGTCCGTCGAGACTTGGGTCAATAGGCGCTCCGAAGAGATGAAGAAAACGGAGCAGTGAAAATCGCATGACACGCTCGAGACCGAGAAAGGTGGGGCAATTGTGCAGTTCGTCAGCGAAGTCGGGGGGTTCAATAACGGGCTTACCAGGCTGAATCTCGGCCAGGCTGGGGAGGCTTAACCACTCAGAGAAACTCACTCCGGTATGGAGGTAGCGGCTGCGCAGGTCGTAAGAGGCTTTGAGCCGGGACTCGATTGCATCCTGCGTCAAGCCAGCAGATGGCTCCGGTGCTTCGGTTCGGTCAAAAAAGGTGGGCGTAAGAAGTCGGAGGAGGCCCAGGGTGTACCGGCGACGCACCTGAACTAGGCGCTTTTCAATCTCGCGGCAGAATTTTGGTCCGCTCGGACTGGCTTCCTGAATTTCTCTGAGTATCGAGCGGAAGTGTGGGTCGTACAGTTCCGCGGGCGAGAAGGTGAAGTAGTTGGCTAAAACCTCTCCGCAGGTGACAAGATCGAGGAAGGCAAGTTCCGGGTCGGTTTGGTAGAGGCGGAGCGCTCTGACATAGTACCGCCCGGCTGAGATGAAGAGGCTGTGGACACGGTTGTCAATAGACTGGTTAATAAGAGCCTTCGCGACGAGGTGGAAGTTTGCAAGGTTGAAATCGAGGGGAAGATCGACACGTAGCTTGGCGCTGTTGAATGGCTGCCAGCGGTTGAAGACAGGCGCCAGGTTTTGGAGTTCAGGGAGTTGGAAGAGGCCGGTGCTCTCGAAGAGACCGTGTTGGTCAAAACGTTTTCCGAAGAGGACACTCAGGTACACGCAGAACTGCTCGCCGATCACACTGCCACTATTGAGGAAGGCAAGGTTCTTCTTGTCGGCCGAAACAATCTCGGTTCGGAGAACGAGAACGAGATGCGTTCGGGCAAGTGGGCTCGTACCGCCTGAATAACCGGCCAATAGTTCCGGGTTTCCCAAGGGGAAAGCATGAGTCAGGAGGATATCGTCCCCCACGTACTCCCCGACGAAATGACATGGTGACGAAAGCAGAAACTTGTGGACGTTCTCCAGGGGCCTTAGGTTGTCCACACTAGCCTTCCGGAGCCGTGACCGTCAGTTTCAGTGGGGTCGCCGCGCGAGCAGGAGGCGACGCCTGCTGCAAGCAGCATTTAGCTCGCCACCTATTTTGAGGCATAGTAGATTCCGCCTCCTCTGCCACGTTTAACACTAACGAGCTTCACCGAAGATAGCGCTTTCAGCAGCTCGTCAGCCCTGATGCCGGTCCCATCAAGGACGGCAACAACGCGCGTTCGCAAGGTGCGGCCCGAGATGCGAAGCTCGTCGAATACTCGGAGTGCCGGTTTGACAAAGCTCGAATAGCGCTTTTCGAACTCTGTCCATCGCTTCATGTAGGGGAGCTTCACTAGATAGCGGGTCATGAGTTGGTCCTTGAGCGCCGGGTACGCTTTGTATTCGACTCTATTGCGACCCTGAAGATCGGAGATAATCGGGCGCACTTCACCGCCCGTGACCAGGTTTTGCTGCGTGCCCTTTTGGGTTCGTGGCTTGCGCGTATAGAAGGTGAGCATGAAATCGGCCGGCAGGGCGTGTGCAATGCCGACCTCGAGAGACACATTTGGATTGCCGCCAGACACGTCAAAGACGCAGCCAGCTGAGTCGCGGATCAGACTGGTGATGTGTTCGAGAAGATAGTCGGTTGCTGAGATTGCCATGGTGTCGGCAAGGACGACGTGGAGAGGCGTCACCTTCTCGATTTCCACCTTGAGCCGATCGTAATTCTTCCGAATTGATGGGAGAAATGGGCAGCCGACAAAGATCTGGTGGAGCTTACTCATGGCCGTGCCCCTTCGACGATGCAGTTGATGGGTTTTCGGTTGCCCAAGAAAACACGGCAGTCACGGTTCGGCTCACAGGCAGTGACCTTTCGATCTGGGCTGCGGCCGTCCCCGCGCCTTCTAGCTGCCAAGGAGACGTCCAGGTTGCGATCAGTTCCTCCTCCGGATCGAGTCTGGACCTGAGTATAGACTGCGCGAGGTTTTGGAGGGGTGGGAGCGAGATCCGCGCCGCGGGTGCGAGCGGCCATAGCTCCGGAGGCTGCGGGCCACTGAGCGGGCGCACTGCGGGGGGGTGTCGCTGGCGCGGTTTTAGGGTAGACAGACGGGTGCCAAGCACGCGGTGGGCGCGGTTTGTCGGCAAGGCCCAGATGATGGCGCAAAGCCTCGGTCGGTTCCGGGCAGGGCACTAAGCACTCCATGCCACGTGCCTCCAGGCACGCCTAAAGCCGAGCTGCTCTGCTTCCAGCACCGTTTGGACGTAGCATTCTCCAGGGACAACTCCGATTACCGCCCTGTCATATTGCTGGTCGAAAGGCAGGTGATAGATCCGCTCCCGCGTCGAGGCGTTGATGTTGCACTTGATCATCGGGTACACCTTAGGAAGGTCGATGCGCGCGACTTGAATGCCAAGCTCCCTGGCAACCATCGCGGCGGGCTCGGAGAGTTCGGTGGTGCATGCAAACACTGGCGTGACCTTCGTGCCAGGGCTGCTCAGTCGGAAGTGGATGCAGCTGCCGTAGAGCTGGAAGAGGTGTTTTTCATGGATCGTCTTCGCTTTGCTCCAGCATTTCGCTTGGACAACAACCACGTCGCTTCCGACGCAGCAGATGAGATCTCGGCCAAAGTCCTCAAATCCCCTGATCGCACCGTGAAACTCAACCCTCCATCCGTTGGTCTCGTAGAGGTAGCCGAGGTAACGCTCGTAGAGTCGGCCAATCTCCCAGCTGTTCTTGGGTCGTGCGACATACCTGTCGAGGGCGCGCTGATTCCGTTCGGCCACGCTTAGCTTGGCGTACTCGTCCTGTGACACGAACTCGAGAGCAGGGATCAGCCGCCTTAATGGCGCCGAGATTGTCCTGGCCGGCACCCAGGGGGACGCGTTCGTCCAAGATGCGGTCGCGGAATTCCTCAAGAAAAGGGAAATACTCCTCGTACGTTTTTAGCTGATAGGTGAGCAACATCAACTGTTCCTTAAGAGCGCGCTTCTCTGCTCTAACGGCTGCGACAGCATCAGCCGCCTTGGGCGCGGGTCGCTCCTTATGTCGAAGTTCAGCCTCTACCAAGCTGTCCCTTGCAGTGTCTTCCTCAGCAACGAAAGCCGCGAGCCACCGTCGTCCCGCGAGGAAACTACTCTTGAACTGATTGTCCCGCTCGGTGATTTCTTGCTCATGCCTGGCTAACTCCTCGTTACGTCGCTTCACTTCGGCGCCGAACTCGGCTTCGCGCTGCTCAAGATCGCCGCGGATCCTCCGGTTGGAGAAGTTTTCCTTCACTGACTGGCTGATACCGCGACCGATCCCATAAAGGAAGCTGCCCCCAAACCCAAGAACTATCAACCCCTGAACGAAGTCCATTCAGGCCTCCTGCGGGATGATGGCGGACCAAGAAATGCCACCTGCGCCTCGTTTGAGCGGTTGTCGAGTAGTAGCCAGCTGCATCATCGCACAATTGTCAACGCAGCAGCGACGATGCCGCGACGGCTACACGAGGTGGGATCGGGCGTCGACCGGTGCTCAGCGAAGTAGGGAGCGGAGGCGGGTGTAGACCTCGCGGCGGTGGCCGGTGGTGGTGACGACGATCTCGATCTTCCGCCGCGGTGCGGTAGACGATGCGCCAGTCGCCGGTGCGCCAGGAGTAGAGGCCCTTGAGGGTGAGCTGGAGCGGCTTGCCGCGGTGCGGGTCCTCGCGCAGCGCGTCAATCGCGGCGCGCACCCGTTTCCAAGTCGGGTCGAGCTTCTTGATTGCCTTGGCTGCCGTCTCGGTGTAGCGGACGGTCCAGCTCAACGCCAGACCTCGTCATCGCCGAGGACGCGGCCCCGTTCGGCGTCACGCAGGCCGCGTCGAATCGACGCCATGAGCTTGGAGTCGGCGAGGATGTCCAGAGTCTCGAGCAGGCCCTCGTACTCCTCGATCGACAGGAGCACGCCTGCGGGCCGGCCCGACCTGGTGATGGTCACGCCCTCGCCGAGCTTCTCGACCTCGGCGAGAAGGCGCGCGAGGTGGGTCTTCGCTTCCGACAGCGGTACGGTGGTCATGACACCCTCCAGACCATAATTTAGACTATTTTCGAGACCATATGCAAGATGGAAAGACTAGCGGCTTCGGGGAGATCCTTCGCCCTCGCTGCTGCTCGGTCTCAGGATGACAATGACGCCGGTAGGTCGCGGCGTTTCTGGGCGGGGGGTATTCCTTCCGCACCGCGGGTCCAGGCGGCCATGTCTCCGGAGGCTGCGGGCCACCGAGCGGGCGCACCGCGGTGGGGTGCCGCTGGTGCGGTGGCTGGGAACAGCGAGGGGCCCACTGCGGGGCGTCCCTGCTGGGTCGCAGCCGGAGGAGTTTCGGGTCGAAGCGCGTGGGGGCGCGCAAGGCCCGAGAGGCCGCGCACCCGCGGGGCAACAGAAGGACGGCGCGAAGCGCCAGGTTACGAGGGGATTGCTTCGTCGTCCCGCTGGCGGCGGGACTCCTCGCAATGACAACATCTTGGGGTTCTCAGGGCTGCTCAAACCCTGAGGTGAGTGTGGCCAAGCACGCCGGGCAGTACTCCGGCCTCTTCAGATCCACGCTCTCGGCCCAGAGCGAGCGGTGCATGGCGCAGTCCTGCACCACGCAGTGGACGAGGCCGAGGGAGTGGCCGAGCTCATGGACGACCTCGGTCGTGATCCTGCGGGCGAAGAGCGCCGGCGCGTGGGTGCCCTCCTCCTCCGGGCGGAGCCTGAACCAGGACACGATCCCTCGGCGCCCGCCCAGGTGCGAGATTCCGAAGACGTGGGTCAGGGCGGGCATGAAGAGGTCCACACCGGTGAGGCCCAACGCCAGCCATCCGGCCTCGGGATCGGGCAACTGCTCGATCAGGCAGGCGGCGTCCACCTGGGCCCGCTGCCGGTCGTAGCACTTCTCGAACGAGACATGGAGACGAGCGATCTCACCCGCGGCGTAGGGGCGGGGCAGCGACGCGAGCACGACTTCAGCGAGCCTGGGAGGGACGTCCCCCAGCGCCAGGAGTCTCACCTTCACCGCTCACGGCCTTTCGATGCCGTACTTCTTCATCTTGTTGTAGAGGGTGACCCGGTCGATGTCGAGCGCGCGCGCCGCCTGCGCGATGTTGTACGACGACGCGGCCAGGATCTGGCGGATGTGGGCAGCCTCCACCGCGGCCAGGGAGACGTCGGCGGACGACGGCGGCACGGTGAACGGGAAGTGACTGGCCTCGATGCGGTCGCCCCGGCACATGACCACCGCCCGCTCGATGGCGTTCTGCAGCTCGCGTACGTTGCCCGGCCAGGGGTAGGAAATCATGGCCGCCATCGCCTCCTGCGTGAAGCCCAAGATCCGGCGGTTCATCTGGGTGGCGAAGGTGCCGAGGAAGTGCTCGGCAAGAGCGGGGATGTCCTCGGTCCTCTCACGCAGCGGCGACAGAGGGATCATGAAGACGTTGATCCGGAAGTAGAAGTCCTCGCGGAAGCGTCCCGCCGCCACCTCGGCCTCCAAGTCCCGGTGGGTCGCGGTGATGAGGCGGAAGTTCACCGGGATGGGGGTGTTGGCGCCGACGCGGGTGAGCTCGCGCTGCTGGAGCACCCGCAGCAGGTCCACCTGCACCTTTGGCGGCATGTCGCCGATCTCGTCGAGGAACAGCGTGCCCTCGTCGGCGAGCTCGATCTTGCCGCGCCGCCGGGCGACCGCTCCGGTGAACGCCCCGCGCTCGTGGCCGAACAGCTCGCTCTCCAGGACACCCTCGGCCAGGGCGCCGCAGTTCTCCACCACGAACGGGCCGAAGCGGCGGCTGCTCTTGGCGTGGATGAGGTGGGCCACGAGCTCCTTGCCGGTGCCGGACTCCCCGGTGATGACGACGCTGGTGTCGGTGGGCGCGACCTGCTCCACGAGGTGGAGCGCCTGCGCCATCGCGGGCGAGCCGGAGGTGACCAGTGCTGGGAGCGCCCCGGCGAGGCGCTCGCGCAGGGCGCGGTTCTCCACCATCAGCGAGTAGCGCTCGGCCGCCTTGCGCACCAGCCTCGAGACGGCCTCGGGGTCGAAGGGCTTGACGATGTAGTCGTACGCCCCCTCCTTGAGCGCCTGCACAGCGGTCTCGACAGAGGCGTAGGCGGTCATGATGATGATGGTCGCGTCGGGGGCCAGCTCGCGGACCTTGCGCTGGAGCTCGAGCCCGTCCATGCCCGGCATCTTGATATCCACGAGGAGGATGTTGGTCCCCTCGCGGGTGAGCGTCGCGAGCGCGTCCTTGC
The DNA here is from genome assembly GCA_963754345.1 of Thermoanaerobaculaceae bacterium. Classification (GTDB taxonomy): domain Bacteria; phylum Acidobacteriota; class Thermoanaerobaculia; order Thermoanaerobaculales; family Thermoanaerobaculaceae; genus RBG-13-68-16. The sequence continues at coordinate 214,532 of CAVWFZ010000003.1, forward strand.
CGCTGGCGGCCGCGCTGACTTCGTAGCCCTCCTCGCGGAACCAGGTCGCGAGCGAGTTGCGGACGTGCGGCTCGTCGTCCACCACCAGGATCCGCACCGGCGTTGTCAGCATCAACTCTCACCCCCAGGCTGCGCGGGCGACGCCGGCAGGGTCAGGGTGAAACAGGTGCCCCGCCCGGGTGCGCTCGCCACCTCGATCGTGCCATTGTGTCGCTGCACGATGCCGTAGACAACGGCAAGGCCGAGCCCGAGCCCCTTGCCCTCGCCTTCGCCCTTGGTGGTGAAGAAGGGCTCGAAGATGTGGCTCCGCACCTCCTCATCCATTCCGATGCCGGTGTCCTCGACTACCAACTGCGCGCCGCCGCCGTCGGTCGGCGCCGTGCGCACGGTCAACGTGCCCCCGCTCGGCATCGCCTCCACCGCGTTGATGCAGAGGGCGAGCAGCGCCTGCTCGATCTGCGCCGGGTCGCAGGTGATCGGCGGGAGCTGCGAGGAGAGATCGAGCTCCGTCTTCACCTGCGCGAGGTCCATCTTGTGCTTGATCAGGAACAGCGAGCGGTTGATGATCTGGTTGACGTCGGTGGGCTCCATGCGCGAGCCGGTCCGGCGCGCGAAGAGCAGCAGGTTGGAGACGATCTCCCCGCAGCGGGCGGACTCGCTGGCGATCGCCTCCAGGATGCGCAGGCTCTCGCGCGTCTCCTCGCTCGGGTCGGGGCGATGGGAGTACCGGCGCAGCAGCACCTTGGAGTAGGTCACCACGCTCGCCAATGGGTTGTTGATCTCGTGGGCGACGACGGCGGCCAGCTTGCCGAGCGAGGCCATGCGCTCGACCCGCGTAATCTGCTCCAGCGCCTGGCGCAGCTCCGCCGTCTTCTCCTCCACGCGGCGCTCGAGCGTCTGCGCCCACTCGACGAGCTCTGCGTTGGCGCGCTGCATGTCCTGCGCCATCTTGTTGACGGACCTCCCCAGGTAGGCGAACTCCGAGATCTCGCCGTTCTCGTAGCGGGCCGAGTAGTCGCCGGTTCCGAGCGCCGCCAGGGTGCGGGTCAGGGACTTGATGGGGCGGTGCACCGAGCGGCCGACGACGAGCATCATCACGCCCACCACGAGCAAGAGCGCCCCTCCGGTGGCGCCCACCATCAGCATGGCAGTCTCGCGGCGCGCCTCCTCGACGCGGGTGAGCAGGAGTGTGACGTCGAGCACGCCCAGCAGGCGCTTGCTGGCGGGGTGGGCGTGGCAGCTCGCGGAGGCGCACGCCGGCTCGTTCTCGATCGGGCGGATCACGCCCAGCGCCGGGACGCCGGCCAGCTTGAAGGAGCGGGTACGGTCGCCGGGGGGCAGCTTCTCGATCGGGCGGTCGGCCTGGTGGCAGCCGAAGCATGCCTCGGAGCGCGGGTCGAGGCGCTCTCCGATGTCGCTCTTCTCGGAGGAGAAGACAATCTCCCCCTCCTTGTTGAAGATCCGCACCCGCACGTTGGGATCGCGCTCGCTGATGGTGTGCACTGACGCGTGCAGGCCGTCGCGATCGTTGTTGAGCATGGCGGTGTGGAGCGCCCCGTAGAGCGTCTCCGACATCGCGAGACCGTTGATGCGCGCGGCCTCACGTGCGTAGCGCTCCTGCAGGCCCACCTGAACCACGGCGGTCAGGGCCAGCAGGAGCGCCAACGCTACGATCAGGGTACCGGTGAGGTGGAACGTCAGCGAGTTGGACCGCCATCGCCACATGGATGCGGGTCTCCTCCGTTTACCCCGCCCCACGGTACCTTTTCTCCTACGATCGGTCAAAAGCGCCCGCGACGCCCCGGGTGTGCACCATGCCGGGGACGACGCCGGCTTCAAGCTGTCGCTGCCTCTCGACCTCGGCGACGGGACCCTCCGGGAAGACCGGGAGGTACTTGCACGCGAGGACGAAGATCGTCATGCCCACCGCCACCAGGCCGGCCGACACGACAAACTCCATGAGCGACGGGAGGTAGTGGCGGCCGGTCGCGGCCTCCACCGCCGTGATCGAAACGTTGAGCCTGTGGAAGATGAAGCCCAGCACCACGAGCCCCTGCGCCACGGCCAGCCGCCTCGGGGACTGCCGGAAGCGGTCGAACGCGAGCAGGACCATGGGAACGACGACGCCGAGCCCGACCTCGATCAGGAACATCACCGAGGCGAAGCTGAGCGGCCAGATGGTCGAGAGCGCGTCGCGCGCCACCAGGTCGCGGAGCCGCAGCACCAGGTAGATGGCGAGCACGACCACCGAAGCCCGCGAGAGGCGGGAGAGCAGGTGGGTCTCGAGGGGCTTTCCGAACACCCGCTTCGAGAACCACGACTCCACCACCGTCATGGCAATGCCGGCGGCGAGCGCCGAGACGAAGAAGAGCACCGGCAGGATGGAGGTGTACCAGAGCGGGTGCACCTTCTCGGGCAGGATCAGGAACAGGCTACCGAGGGAGGACTGGTGCAGGGTGGAGAGCAGGACGCCCATGATGACCAGGACCGGGGTGACGGTCTTGAGGATCTTCAGCATCCAGTCGAGGTGGAAGCGGTCCGTGAAGCGCTCGATCACCACCGGCGCGAACTCGAGGGAGAGCACGATCGTGTACAGCATCACGCACCAGCCGACCTCGAACATCACCGAGTGGGGGTTCCACATGATGATCGGGTGCCAGATGTTCCACGGCTTGCCGAGGTCGAACATCAGGGCCACGATCACGAGGAGGTAGCCGAGGAACGCCGTCAGCACCGTGGGACGCACGATCGGCTTGAAGTCCTTGAGGTGCAGGATGTGGACGGTGGCCGTGACTGCGAAGCCGCCGGCCGCGAGGCCGACTCCGCAGAGCACGTCGAAGCCGATCCAGAGCCCCCACGGGAAGGAGTCGGACAGGTGGGTGACGGCACCCAGCCCGCGAGTGAAGCGCAGGTACGCGATCGCCGCGAGGGTGATGGTCAGCGCCCCGGTGACGACGGGCCAGAAACCCAGGCGCAGCGACGACAGGCGCTCCTTAACCATGGTGCTCTCCCTTCTCGGACTTCTCGGCGCGGGCCACCTCTTCCTTGCGCTTGGTGAGCCAGAACAGACCGCCGAGGACGACGCCTCCGTACATCACGACGTCGGGTACGTGCTTCAGCGCTTGCCAGGTGAGCTGCGGCAGCGGGCCCTCGGCCTTGACGTTCGGCAGGCCGAGCGCGACCGGGTCCTTGGGCCCGATGAAGAAGACGTCCGTGCCGCCGGCCTCGGTCGCGCCGTAGATGCGCTGGTAGTAAGTCTTGGGATCGTTGGCCACCCGGGACCGCGCCTCGGCGAGTATCGCCTCGCGCTCGCCGGTGGTGGTGGCGCCGGTGGGGCAGGCCTCCGCGCAGGCCGGACCCTTGTCGCCACGGTGCGAACACATCTGGCACTTGCGGACCCGCGGCACCGCCGAGTGCCACTCGTAGGTGGGGACGGAAAACGGGCAAGCCACCATGCAGTAGCGGCAGCCCATGCACTTGCTGGCATCGTAGACCACGGGCCCCGCGGCCGACTTCGTGAGCGCCGCAACCGGGCACGCGGACGCGCAACTCGGCTGCTCGCAGTGCATGCACAGGCGCCGGACGTAGACGTCGTTGCCGCGGTCCATGAGGTACGTGAAGGTCTGATCATCGAGGCCACGGGCCTGGTGGGCGGGCTGGGTGTTCGACTTCTGGCACGCCTCGGTGCAGGCGCCGCAGCCAATGCACTTGGTGACGTCGACCAGGATCGATCGGTGAGCCATGGCCTAAGCCTCTCCGCGGGACGTGCTGAGGAACTCCTCCTGGAACGCCTCCCAGCGGGCCTCGTCGAGCAAGCTCAGGGCACCCTTGCACGGGACGCCGCCGTCTGCCAACAGCGGCACCGTCGCGAGCGTGCCGGTCGGGGTGAGGAAGTCCGCGAGCCGCTGCATTTCATGGCGCAGGAACGCGGTTGCGGCGCTGCCGATGCGCAGGGGCTTGATGGCCTCGTGCTGGTCGCGGGACCACAGCGCCACCACCCATCCGACGCCGTACGGGTCGCGGGTGACGGTCCACGGCTGCGCGGCCACGTGGTCGTTCACCGCCACCACCTCGCCCGAGGCGGGGGCCGGCACGACCAGGGTCTTGCCCTTGGCGTGCAGCTTGAGGAGCGGCTCGCCGCGCTTGACCTGGGCCCCGCGCGACGGCGCCTCGACGGCCTCGATCTCGCCTATGGCCTCGGCGAGGAAGTCGTCGATGCCCACGCGCAGGGTGCCGTCGGTCGTGATGCGCACCCAGCTGTGATGGGGGTCGAGGAAGATCCCCTGAGGCGGGCGCGGCTCGAGCATGGGGATGACGGGTACCGTCGCCCGCACGGCAGCCGGTGCATGGCTCCGGCGAACGGCCATCACCACCGCATCCACTCCGATGAAGACCAGGATGGTGAGGATTACGAGAATCGCGGTCATTTTTTTTGCCTCCTGGCGAAAGCCTTTGAGCTTCCGCTCGCCGACGGGTAGAGCAAGGGTCTTGCCAGCTTTTGCGTTTGCGGTGTATTTCATTGATTTGGAGCGCCTTATGGATTCTGCCCGCCGAATCGGCCGCCCCCGTATGTTGAACATTTCAACGCCTTCCGTGGTGTGGTTATGTGTGAAATTCTTCACAAGTAGCCGCGTGTGCAGTAGCCACAGTGTTTCCTGGCTTTTCCCGACATGCTGAGAAACTCAACGGCCGGCCAACGACGCAATTGGGAGCATACAACGGAGCCGAGTCGGGTCCCTGGAGGGACGCCCGCGGAGCCGACAAACTAGAATCGCGTGGTGCGCGTCGTGCTCACCCGTCTCTCGGCTCTTGGCGACATCGTCCACGCGTGGCCGCTGGTCGACGCCCTGACGGCGGGAGACCGCCCGGTCGAGCTGGCCTGGGTGATCGAGGAGCCGTTCCTGCCGCTGGCGGCGCTCCATCCGGGGGTGGCGAGGGCCGTACCGGTGGCGACGCGCCGCTGGCGGCGGCGGCCATTTTCCGCCGTCACGCGGCGCGAGGTCTCGGAGGCGCGGCGTGCGCTGCGGGAGTTCTCACCGGAGCTGGCGCTCGACCCGCAGGGCCTGTGCAAGTCCGCGGCATGGGGGTGGTTGGGTGGAGCCAGGGAGCGGGTGGGCCTCGCCGGTCGGCTGCGGCGCGAGGTGCTTGCCGGCCTCTGCTATACGCGGACGGTCTTGCCGCCGCCTGAGGCCAGGCACGTCGTGGACATCAACCTCGCGCTGGGCGCCGCCGTCGGCCGGCGCGCGCCTTTCGGCGCCGGCCCCGACGGGGCGTTCCTGCTTCGCCGTCTCCCCGAGGCACCCGCGGCCGCGGCGGGGACGGTCGCGCTCCTCCCGGGGACCGGCGGCAGGGGCAAGACCTGGCCGGTCGAGAGCTTTGCGGCCCTCGCCGCCCGCGCACTTCTCAGGGGCCTCAGGGTGATGGTGGTGTGGGGTCCCGGCGAGCGGTCCCTGGCGGAGTCCGTTGTGGCCGCGAGCCCGGGCGCCGTGTTTGCGCCGCCGACGAGCCTGCTCGAGCTTGCGGCGCTGCTCTCGAGCTGCGCGGCGGTGGTGGGCGGGGACACCGGGCCCGTACACCTGGCGGCCTCGCTCGCCGTGCCCACCGTCGCGATTTTCGTGGCCACCGACCCCGAGCGCAACGGCCCGCGCGGCCGCCGGGTGCGTATCGTGTCGGCGGCGCGGACCGGCGCGCAGCGCGGCCGCGCGCGCAGCGGCGCCCTCGGCGAGGCCACGGTTGCGGAGGTCTTCGACGCGGTCGTGGACGTGCTGGGCGTGGGGTCCGGCGCCCGGTCGTAGGGGGTCGTCGTCGGGGCTGGAGGCGAATCGGGGCCTGCATCCGAGACGAGAGCTGCGCGCTGGCGACGTGGTCTCCGCATGACGCCGACGGGAAAGGCGCAGGCGGGGGTGGTAAAATTGTCATGCGGATCGGGTGTAACGGGAAGGGAGTGGGATGGCCCTCAAGCTCGGTGAACTACTTCTGAAGGCCCAGCTGATCAACCAGCAGCAGCTGACCAAGGCGCTCGAGGACCAGAAGACCGGGGGCGGCAAGCTGGGGGAGGTCCTGCAGAAGCTCGGCTACGTCACCGAAGACGACGTCATCGAATGCCTCTCGCACCAGTTCGGCGTGCCCTCGATCAACCTGCGCCACTTCGAGATCGACCCCGCCGTGGCGAAGATCATCCCGGTGGACCTGGCGCGCAAGTACAACGTGATCCCGGTCAACAAGACCGGGGCCACCCTCACCCTTGCGATGATCGACCCCACCAACATCTTCGCCATGGACGAAATCACCTTCATGACCGGCTACCGGGTCGAGCCGGTGGTGGCTTCCGAGGAGGCGATCCGCGAGAAGATCGACCGCAACTTCGGTTCCTCCCGCGAGCTGGAGCTCAAGAAGGTGATGGAGGATCTCACCACCGTCGACGAGGCCGCGCTCGAGCTGATGGACGAGGAGGAGCAGGTCGACGTCGAGAAGCTCGCCGAGGAGTCGCAAGAGGCCCCGGTCGTGCGGCTGGTCAACATCATGCTCACCGATGCGATCAAGCGCGGCGCCTCCGACATCCACGTCGAGCCGTACGAGAAGAGCTTCCGGGTCCGGTATCGCATCGACGGGCTGCTCCGCGAGGTGATGACCCCTCCGCAGCGCCTGAAGGACGCCATCATCTCGCGCATCAAGGTGCTGGCCAAGCTGGACATCGCGGAGAAGCGGCTGCCGCAGGACGGCCGCATCAAGTTGAAGGCCAGGATCGAGGGCCGGATGCGGGAGCTCGACTTCCGCGTGTCGGTCCTGCCCACCCTCCACGGCGAGAAGGTCGTGATGCGGCTCCTGGACAAGGAGAACCTGCGGCTCGACATGACGAAGCTGGGCTTCGAGAAGTCGTCCCTGAAGAAGTTCGAGGACAACATCCTCAAGCCGTACGGGATGGTACTGGTCACGGGGCCGACGGGCTCGGGCAAGACAAACACGTTGTACTCGGCGCTCCAGCGCGTCAACGTGCCCGAGACGAACATCATCACCGCCGAGGACCCGGTGGAGTTCCAGCTGCCCGGCGTGAACCAGGTGCAGATGAAGGACGCGATTGGGCTCAACTTCGCGGCCGCCTTGCGCTCCTTCCTGCGCCAGGACCCCAACATCATCCTGGTCGGCGAGATCCGCGACTTCGAGACCGCCGAGATCGCGATCAAGGCGGCACTGACGGGTCACCTCGTGCTCTCCACCCTGCACACCAACGACGCGCCCTCCACGGTCTCCCGCCTCATGAACATGGGGATCGAGCCATTCCTGGTGGCGACCTCGGTCAACGTCATCGCGGCGCAGCGCCTCGTCCGCAGGGTCTGCCAGAACTGCAAGGAGGAGGTCGAGACGCCGATCCAGGGGCTGCTCGCGGTGGGGTTCGCGGAGAGCGAGGCGCACGGCCTCCGGCTGGTCAAGGGGCGCGGGTGCGAGAAGTGCACCAACAGCGGTTACAAGGGTCGTGTCGGGCTCTTCGAGGTGATGGACATCACCGACGACATGCGCGAGCTCATCCTATCTGGTGCCACGGCGACGGAGTTGCGCCGGAAGGCGATCGAGGAGGGGATGATCACGCTCCGGCAGTCCGGGCTGCAGAAGATTCGCGAGGGCAGCACGACGATGGATGAGGTCGTTCGCGAGACCGTACTCTAGGTAGGGGGCGCGATGCCAATCACGCTGCACGAGCTGCTCAAGACCATGGTGGACCGGGGCGCCACCGACCTGCACCTGACCACCAACACTCCGCCCGTGATCCGCATCGACGGCGAGCTGGAGCGGCTGCCGCTGCCGCCGATGACCGCCCCGGAGACCAAACGGCTCGCGTACTCGGTGCTGACCGACGCCCAGAAGCACCGGCTCGAGGAGACCTTCGAGCTGGATCTCTCCTTCGGCATCAAGGGGCTCGCCCGCTTCCGCGCCAACGTCTTCTTCCAGCGCGGCGCGGTGGCCGGCGCCTTCCGGCGCATCCCTTACGAGATCCTCGGGTTCAGGGAGCTGGGCCTGCCGAACGTCGTCGAGTCGCTGTGCGAGAAGCCGCGCGGGCTCGTCCTGGTGACCGGCCCCACCGGGTGCGGCAAGTCGACCTCGCTGGCCGCTATGATCGACAAGGTCAACGCCGAGCACCCTCTCCACATCGTGACCATCGAGGACCCGATCGAGTACCTCCACACCCACAAGAAGGCGATGGTCAACCAGCGCGAGCTGCACGCCGACACGCAGTCGTACGGCAACGCCCTGCGGTCGGTGCTCCGCGAGGACCCCGACGTGGTGCTGATCGGCGAGATGCGCGACCTCGAGACCATCGAAGCGGCCCTGCAGATCGCGGAGACCGGCCACCTCACCTTCGCAACCCTGCACACGAACTCGGCCCCGCAGACCATCAACCGCATCATCGACGTGTTCCCCGAGCACCAGCAGGCGCAGGTCCGCGCCCAGCTCTCGTTCGTGCTCGAGGGAATCATCTGCCAGTCGTTGCTCCAGCGCGCGGGCGGCAAGGGCAGGGTCCTGTGCTGCGAGGTCCTGATCCCCAACGCCGCGATCCGGAACCTCATCCGCGAGGACAAGGTCCACCAGATCTACTCCACCATGCAGACCGGCCAGCTCAAGCACGGGATGCAGACCTTCAACCAGTCGCTCGCGACGCTCTACCAGCGGCGTCTGATCACGCTGCAGACGGCACTCTCGTACAGTTCCAACCCGGAAGAGCTGCAGGACATGATCAACCGGGGCACCGGCCTGGTGCAGCCGGGCGCTGCGCCACGGGTGCCGGGGAGGGGTTAGGCTATGCCTAGTTTCGAGTGGAAAGGACGGGACCGCGGCGGGCGTCCCCAGGGCGGGGTGCTGGTGGCCGAGAGCAAGGAGGCCGTGCTCGCCGTCCTGCGCCGTCAGCAGATCGTTCCGATCACCGTCAAGGAGAAGGGCAAGGAGATCGCCCTGCCCAAGCTGCGCCGCGGCATCAACGAAAAGATCCTTGCGATCTTCACGCGCCAGTTTTCCGTGATGATCGACGCCGGATTGCCGCTCGTGCAGTGCCTCCAGATTCTCGGCGAGCAGCAGGAGAACAAGACCTTCCAGAGGATCCTCCTGCAGGTCCGGGAGGACGTGGAGTCCGGCTCCTCGCTCGCCAACGCCATGAAGAAGCACCCGGCGGCGTTCAACGAGCTCTTCACGAACATGGTGGCGGCCGGCGAGGCGGGCGGCATCCTCGACACCATTCTGCAACGCCTCGCCACATACATCGAGAAGGCGGCCAAGCTGAAAGCGCAGGTGAAGTCGGCGATGATCTACCCGATCGCGGTGGTCAGCATCGCCGGCCTGGTCGTGTACGTCATCCTCTGGAAGGTGATCCCGGTGTTCGGGTCGCTGTTCTCGTCGCTGGGTGCCGAGCTCCCGCTCCCCACCCGGGTCGTGGTGGCGATGTCGAAGTTCGTCGGCCGCTTCTGGTGGGCAATCATTGGCGCGATCGTGGCCGTCATCGTAGCCCTCCGGCAGTACTACGCTACCGAACAGGGAAGGATGACGATCGACGGCCTGCTCCTCAAGGTGCCGATCCTCGGTTCGGTGTTGCGCAAGATCGCGGTGGCGCGGTTCTGCCGCACGCTGGGCACGCTGCTGTCGGCCGGCGTGCCGGTGCTCGAGTCCCTCGAGATCACCGCGCGGACGTCGGGCAACGCGGTCATCGAGCGCGCCATCCTGGAGGTCCGCAAGGCGGTCGAGGAAGGGAAAGCCCTGGCGGACCCCCTGAGGACGACGCACCAATTCCCGCCCATGGTCGTGCAGATGATCTCGGTGGGTGAGGCGACCGGCGCGATGGACACCATGCTCGGGAAGATCGCCGAGTTCTACGAGGACGAGGTTGACGCGGCGGTCAGCGGGATGATGAAGCTGATCGAGCCGGTGATGATCCTCTTCCTGGGCGTGGTCGTCGGCGGCATCGTGATCGCCATGTACCTGCCGATGTTCAGCTTGATCTCGAAGATCGGATGAGCAGCGGCTCGCCGCGGGCCGCCTTACAGGGTGGTCTGGAACTCCAGACGCTCCCGACCTCACGGATCGCCAAGTGGCTGCTCGGCATCCGCCTGATCGCGGTCTCCGCGCTTCTGGTGGGAGCCTTGCTCGTCCAGAGCGTCACCGAGGAGATCCTCCCGATCGCGCCTCTGGTCCGCGTCGCCGGGCTGACCTACCTGCTCTCGCTCGCGTGGATCATCCTGTGGGTCCTAAAGGTGCCGCCGCGGCTGCACGGCGCGATGCAGCTCTGCGGTGACCTCCTCATCCTCGCCACGCTCGTCTATCTCACCGGCGGGCCCTCGTCCCCGTTCGCGTTTCTCTTCCTGATCTCGGTCGCGCTCGGGGCGCTCATGTTCGGGCTGCGGGGGGCCCTCACCGTGGCGGGCGGGGCGTTCGTCATCTACGCCGCGATGGCGGAGGCCGTCGCCTTCGGCATCCTCAAGCCGGCGCGGTTTGGGATCCTGGCGTCGCCCCTCGGGCCCTCGGCCCTCGTCTTCCAGATCCTGGTCACGGGTATGGGTTTCGCCATCGTCGCCATGCTCACCTCCTACCTGGCTCACTCGCTGCAGGAGACGGAGGCCAGGCTGCAGGGCGAGCGGGCCGCCAGCGCCCGCCTGTTCGCCATCTCGGCCGACGTTCTGCGGTCGGTGGACTCGGGCGTGGTGGCGGCCGACATGGAGGGGCGCGTGGTGCTGGCAAACCCGGCCGCCAGGCGCATCCTCGGCCACTCCGACGGGTTGGAGGGCAGGCACCTGTCGGAGCTCTTGCCGCTCGAGGGGGTCGAGTGGCCGGACGTGCTGCGGCGTCTGTCGGCCGGCTCGCCGGTGCGGCTGGAGGGCACGGTGGCGGGGGCCGGCATGCCTCTCGGCAGCACGGTCACGTCGCTGACCGACGCTGACGGCACTCTGGTCGGCGTCGTGGTGCACTTCCGCGACCTTACCGAGGTGCGCGAGGCGTCCCGGCGGGAACGCCTGCGGGAGCGTATGGAGGCCGTGGGCGAGATGGCGGCCGGCATCGCTCACGAGATCCGCAACCCGCTCGCGTCGATCTCGGGATCGGCACAGGTGCTCGGCAAGGTGCCGGGCCTCGGGCCGAAGGAGCGGCGGCTTTCGGAGATCATCGTTGAGGAGTCGCGGCGGCTGTCGGGCATCATCGAGTCCTTTCTGGGCTTCGCTCGTCCTCCGGACCCGCAGCGCGGCCCCTGCGACATCGCGCGCACGCTGGACGAGACGCTCACGCTCTTCAGCAACTCTTCAGAGGTGACCGCGGCGCACCGGATCACGACCGAGATCCAGCCCCACCCGATCCCGGTGACCGCGGACCAGCAACAGCTGCGGCAGGCGTTCTACAACCTGGCGCGCAACGCGATCCAGGCCATGCCGGGCGGTGGTACGATGCGCGTGGAGGCGCGCCCGGACGGCAACGACTACGTGATCCGCTGGTGCGACGAAGGGGTCGGCATGGAGCCCCGGCAAATCCAGGAGATCTTCCAGCCCTTCAGGGCGTTCCGACAGGGAGGCACGGGTCTCGGCCTCGCCGTCGTCTACTCGATCATCAGCGACCACCGGGGTGAGATCAAGGTGGACAGCAAGGTCGGCCGGGGAACGACCTTCACGATCCGCATCCCATTGGGGGTCGCATGAGTCGCCGACTCCTGGTCATCGACGACGAGCGCAACATCCGGGAGCTCCTGCGCATCGTCTTCGAGGTCGAGGGCTACACCTTCTCCGAGGCCTCGACCTGCGCGGAGGCGGCGCAGCGGCTCGATCAAGAGAGCTTTGACCTCGTCATCTGCGACATCTTCCTGCCTGACGGCAACGGCCTCGACCTCGTGCGCTCCTATCACGCCAAGCAGCCCGACACCCACTTCGTGGTGATCACCGCCCACTCCACGCCGGCGCACGCGCTCGCGGCGCTGCGCGAGGGAGCCGTTGAGTACGTCTCCAAGCCGTTCGACGTCGAGGAGCTCAAGGTCATCGTGGACAAGCAGCTAAAGCGGACGACTGCGGGGCCGGCAATCCCGGAGCCGTTCAGCTTCATCACGCGCTCGCGAGCCATGTGGCCGATCCTGGAGCGCGTCCCCCAGGTGGCTCGCAGCGAGGCCACGGTCCTGATTACCGGCGAGTCCGGGACCGGCAAGGAGTTGCTGGCGCGCGCCGTCCATGCGGCCTCTCCGCGGGCGGAGAAGCCGTTCGTACCGGTCAACTGCGGGGCCCTTCCCGAGGGCCTCTTCGAGAGCGAGCTCTTCGGCCACGTCCGGGGATCGTTCACCGGCGCGGTCAGCGACAAGCAGGGCCTGATGCAGGAGGCGCACGGTGGCACGCTCTTCCTCGACGAGGTGGGCGAGCTGACGCAGAACATCCAGGTCAAGCTGCTGCGCGCGCTCCAGGACAAGAGGATCCGTCCCGTTGGCGGGACGCGCGAGCTGGACGTGGACGTGCGCGTCATCACCGCCACCAACAGAGACCTCAAGAAGTTCGTCGAGGAAGGAAAGTTCCGGGAGGACCTCTACTTCAGGATAAACGTCATCCACGTTCACGTGCCCGCGCTGCGCGAGCGCGCGGAGGACATACCCGAGCTCGTGCGGCTCTTCGTGGAGCAGGCGTGCCAGCGGCTCGGCATGGAGCCCAAGCAGGTCCACCGCGACGCGATGGCGGTCCTGGAGGACTACGCGTGGCCGGGCAACGTCCGCGAGCTGGAGAACGTTGTCGAGCGTACGGTGGCCACCGAGAGCTCGCATCTCATCACTGTCAGCTCGTTGCCGCCGACCATCCTCGGCAGCGAGCTGGAGTCCGGCGTGCTGCGGGCCATTTCGGTGCTGCCGGAGGATGGCCTCGACATCGAGGCGCACGTGGACGTCGTCCGGCGCGAGCTCATGCAGCAGGCGCTCAGGCGCTGCGGCGGGGTGCAGAAGGACGCGGCGCGCCTCCTGCGCATGACCTACCGGGCGTTCCGTTACCACGCCGAGAAGTACAACCTGATCGCGGAGGGCTAGGAGGTGCTCACCCTCGTGCTGGCGATCGCTGCGGCAGTGCCCGCGAGCGCGCCCGTATGCGTGGTCCCGGACGGAACCCGGGTGCACCTCGAGCTTGCGATTACCGGCGAGGAGAGGCAGCTCGGGCTGATGTTCCGCGACAGCCTGCGGCCGGACGGCGGCATGCTCTTCATCTTCGAGGCCGACGGCCCGCTCCAGTTCTGGATGAAGAACACCTTCATCCCGCTCGATTTCGTGTGGGTTTCCGCGTCGGGTCAGGTCGTGAACGTGCGCGCCGACGTCCAGCCGTGCCGTGCCGATCCCTGCCCCGGCTACGACCCCTCGAAGCCGGCCCGCGCCGTGCTGGAGGTCAACGCCGGATTTGCCGCTGCGCACGGCATCCGGCCGGGGGTGCAGCTGCGCTTCGAGAACGTGCCGGACTTCCCGGTGAGCGGGGTGAGGAAATGAACCTGAGGCGCGCCGTCTTCCCCGTCGCCGGCTACGGCACGAGGTTCCTGCCGGCGTCCAAGGCCATCCCCAAGGAGCTGCTGCCGATCGTCGACAAGCCGGCCGTGCAATACGTGGTCGAGGAGGCCGTGGCCGCCGGTGTCCAGACGGCCATCTTCGTCACCGCGGAGGGCAAGTCCGCCATCGAGGACCACTTCGACCGTAACCTGCGGCTCGAGGCGTTCCTGGCGGAGCGCGGCAAGCAGGACCTGCTTGACGTCGTCCGCCAGGTGGGAAACATGGTGCAGGTGGTGGCGGTGCGCCAGAAGGAGGCCCTCGGCCTCGGGCACGCGGTGCTGCAGGCTGCGCCGGTCCTGGGCGACGAGCCCTTTGCGGTGCTGTTGGGGGATGACATCATCGTCGGCCAGCCGCCCGCCATCGCCCACCTCGCGGGGATCGCGCGCGAGACGGGGGCGCCCGTGATCGCAGTGATGGAGGTCCCGAAGGAGGAGATCCGACACTACGGGTGCGTCGCGGGGGATCAGGTCCGGGCCGGGATGTGGCGGATCCGGGAGCTGGTGGAGAAACCCGACCCCGCGAAGGCCCCCTCGAACCTCGCGATCATCGGACGGTACGTCCTCACCCCCGGTGTGCTCCGCGCCCTGGCGGCCACGCCGCCCGACCGCGCGGGCGAGATCCAGCTCACCGAGGGCCTGCGGCGCGCGCTCGCGGCCGGACCGGTGTACGCGTGCACCTTTCCCGGGAGGCGCTACGACGCAGGCAACAAGGCGGATTTCCTCCGCGCCACCGTGGAGATCGCCCTTCGGCATCCGGAGCTCGGAACGGGTTTCCGGCGGATGCTGGAGGAGCTGCTGGCCGAGCGCCCGCGCTCCTGACCACACCTTATCCCCCTGCAGCACCACTCTGATCTGCGACGCGGGTTCGCAGCCGGGGTTTTTCCTTCGCTCACTGCGTGAAGCCTTGTTTTCTTGCCCAGAGGGTGGCTTCGCTCGTTCTTTTGCCCCGCGGGCTGGGAGCAGTCGCTCGGGCTGCGCATCGGGCGCAGCCCTCCGACCCGCCTTCGCGTGCGACCGAGCTGGCACAGACCGGCGTGTGAACCCTCGCTGTTCCTCGCCCTCGCGCTGCGCGCTGGTGCTCGGCCAGCGTCTCCACCCGCCGGTCTGGCCGCTCGGTGCCCGCACGCTCCGGCGGAATGGCTCCTATCGCCCGCTGGGCGGATGTCACCTCCACCCTCCCGTTCGCCATGCACCTGCACGGACGGTCTCCCCATGCCGCCATGGCGCCTCCACCAGCTCTCCCGGTCGCGCTTCGGGTGGGGGGTCTTCAATCCGCCCGGCGGGTGCCAGCGGCCATGATTCCTGCGGCCGCGGGGACCCGGCGCGCGGATCCGGGACGGGGTGTCGGGGATCCCGTGCAGCGGGAGACCCCGAGGGGCCCCGGACAGGGCCGCGCTGCCGGGTCGCTGCCGCAGGAGTCTCGGCCCGTCGCGCGCGGGGGCGCGCAAGGGCCGAGAGGCCGCGCACCCGCGGGGCAAAGAAAGAGCCACAACGCGGGTGAAGAAACAAGATATCGCTCCCCGCCCGCGTGGCAGAATTCATCCCCGCCCTCCTTCAGGGTTTGGGGAGACTGTAAGTCGGGCTTTCGGCGTGGCTCAGGATGACCGAAATCCACGAAGACGCGGATTTCGGTCAGCTTGCCTTGGCCGGGGTGTCGCTCTTGGTGGGCTTGTCTGCGGTCTTGCTCTCGGCCTTGTCGGTGCTGCCGCGGTCGGCCTTGTCGGTGCTGCCGCGCTCGGTCTTGTCGGTGCTGCCGCGCTCGGTCTTGTCGGTGCTGCCGCGCTCGGCCTTGTCGGTGCTGCCGCGCTCGGCCTTTCCCGCCGAATCGTTCCCGCGTCCCCGCCCGTAGTCGTTCACGTACCAGCCAGATCCCTTGAATTGCAGCGCTGGCGCCGAGGCGATGCGCTCCAGGGCTCCGCCGCAGCGCGGGCACGCCGAGAGGGGTGCCTCACCGAGGCGTTGCAGCGCCTCGGTGACCTGGCTGCAACGTGCGCAGCGGTACTCGTACAGGGGCATGGTTCGCCTCCGGGTGGACGACAACCACCCAAGACTGAGATTCTACATCAAGTAGTGGGGTCGGGCGAAGCGACCTGGACCCTGATCCCGCTGGCGGCTTCCTTTTCCTTCTGGATCAGACCCAGGCATTGGAAGGCGTAGAGCACGCGGGCGTTGAGGCCCGCGGAGAAGGGGCCCTGGTCACACAGCTCGAACAGCGTGCGCTTGCCGTCAACGAGGGCCAGCAGCTGCTCCTCGCCACCCTCTAGCTGGAACTCCTTGAGGTGCTCGGGCACAGGCGCGCGGGAGAACACGGCACCCTTGCTCCCGAGGCGGCCCACGAATCTCTTCGCGTCGGCCACGGTCTTGCAGCCGTGCAGGAGCGCGCGCGGGGTCGGAATGCGGAGCTTGTAGGTCTCGTCAGTGCGGTCCTCGCCGAGCGTGAAGGTGACCAGCCCCTCCACGAGGTCGAAGAGGCTCCAGACGATGCGCTGGACCTGCTCGAGGACCGCCGCGCGCATCTCCGCCTCGGTGAGCAGCCCCATCTCCACCAGCACCTGGCCGTGCCGCTTGCCCGGCTGCTCGAGCAGCTTCAGGACGGAGGCGCGGAACTGCTCCACGGAGATGCGACTGGCGGCGAGGAGAATGTCGCCGAGCGACTCGGCGCGGTTGTTCGATGAGGCGAAGATGATGTCGCCGTTGATGATGGACACTCGCTTCGTGAAATCGCCGAGCTGCGCCTCGAGCACCCCGGGCACCCGGTTGCGGTGGATAACGGCGAGCATCTCCGGGAGGGGTGTCTCGGCCAGCTCGCCCACGTAGATGTGCCGCGAGTCCCGTGTCACGGGCGAATGGTACCACGCGGAAAGCCAGGCCTCGGGAACGACAGGCTCCAGGCCACAGGAAAGGAGCGCGAGCGCGGGAATGGTCGGAAACGCCAAGGCGTGAAGCCTGTCTGTTCCGTTTTATGTCGTGTCTTACCTCAAGCCTGAGGCCTGTAGCCTGAAGTCTGTCTCTGATGGCGGAAGCGCATGGGAATCGAACCCACCCCCCGTACCGCAACGGCACGGGGCAACGGTTTTGAAGACCGCGAGAGCCACCAGGCCCCGTGCGCTTCCGCGGCGAGTCTATCACCGGGCCCGTCCGCGGTTCCTCCCCGTCCCTGGTGTGGGCCGGTGTTTGACACGCGGTCCGACTCTTGCTAGCTTTTCGCCCCCGGGTGGGGCCGTAGCTCAGCTGGGAGAGCGCTTGAATGGCATTCAAGAGGTCGACGGTTCGATCCCGTTCGGCTCCACCAACTTACGAACCACGAGGCGCTGCGGGTAGTGCCAGGGTAGTACCCCGGAGGTATTTCGCTCCTTGAGGTGACGACTCTCCCCGGGGAAGTCATGAGACAGGTGCGCTGCGAGCAAGGCCGACCAGCCGACACTTGATCGCGCTGGCGGGGGCAGCCTAACGCTCTCGTTCTCGGCCTATTTGCCCCGTCCTATTGACAGGGCAGCGTCAAGGGACCATATTACCTATGGAATCTGAATCCCGGCTCGTCTGGGTAGTAGGATTCCTCCGGGGGCCGCGAGGCCCTCTTCACATTTAGGTCACAACCACACAATCCCCCATGGGTCACGCGGTGCGACCACCTTGCACAGTACCGGTTCGAGTCGGGCAAAGTAGTTCTGCCCGGAGTGTTTCTTCATGAACGAGTTTGGCGCCAGCCGCTGATATAGCAGAAACGCCGCACAATCAACGGCTTGAATGAAGTACGAATGCTCCGAATCGCGAAAGCTCGGATCCTCAATAACGTTTTGCAGCGGTAGGTTGCGGTAGCCGGGCCCGAAGTCACCCCGATTGGGCACCGGGTTATAGTGACGCTTCTTTCTCACCAAGTCGGTCAGCTTCTTGTCGTCGGTGCTATCCGGAAAGAGAAGGCCGCGGTCGTCGGCGTTCGCCGGTCCAGCGAAGTTACGGTGTGCGATCGTATTCTCGAACCTTTGAATGAGCGCCCCCCAGGCCGAGCCGAACACGTCATAGTCCTTTGGCTTTCCTTCCTTGTCTACCACGACGTTGACAAGGTTTATGTCTGTCATGCTAGCGATCTGATCGGCGAACGCCCTGATGATAGCCAGCCTATCGTTACGCTTGATCCGCTTTAGCTCCCCAGGTCGCGTGAGCATGCGGGCGGCGTGCAGTTCCTCCCTTAGTCGGAGTCTGAACTTGGCCTTGATGCGTTGCCGAAAGGCGATGAGCTGTTCGAGACATGACCGCCAACGCAGCTCGTGAACGACGAGCCCCGTCAAGACGACGTAGCGAGTTGGTGAGCCTTTGAGTCCAGTGTCGCCGCTCTCGTCGATATACATGAGGTACATGGAAGCCGCCCCTACGTCTTCGACACTATAGCGCCAGTGATGTACGGCCACAGCACGAGCCATCCGGCCGACCGTGCGGCAGCGAGCGTGCCACGTTGCCCCAGGACGGGCGATCATGCGGGGGAGGGGTCCGCCGGTGCGGGTGGGCCAGCCGCGCGCGCCACGCGCCAGCGACGGCACGGGACGGGGCACAAGAGAAGGGGCGGCCGAAGCCGCCCCGACATATCCAGCCGCTATCAGGTCAGAGTGCGGGCCCGACCAGCGAGCAGGTAGACGCGGCAACAATATCCAGGACCTCGACGCGCCAGTTCCGCGTAGCTTCTTCGGCCAGGACGCGAATCGCGGGCTCCAGTTGTTCCTCCACGTCGGTCTCAAGTAGATCTGCGAGGTAGGTCTCAACCGAAACCGTCGTGCCGTCCGGGTTGATAGTAACCGGAGGCGCGGTGTGTGCCGCCGCGCGCAACCGCCGCACGATTGCGAGCGCCCGCCCCTTGATGACTTGGAGGTCCGCCACGATCCTCCCAATTTCCGCCTTCGCCTCGACCACCACCTCGGTCTCAAGTTCCCGCGTGCGAGCCATGCCCACCCCCTGCGGCCTTGCGCCGCCGCTCACCAGTCCCGACGGGTCCGAGCATCGCGAGCCCGTCCATGATGAAGAGGCGCGCCAGAGAAGCCGCAGCGACGTGGTGAGCCCGCGCCGCGACCTGTAGGCGTGCCAACTCCTCGGCGGTGAAGCGAATCGAGATCATCTTCTCCCGCCGGGGGTGGAGGCGCTCGGCCTCCATTGCCTGCAACAGCGATTCACGTGTCATGCGACATTCATAAGGCCATTCAAGCCGAATGTCAAGGGAGAAAACACCCCGGAAAGGCTAAGTTATTGACTGCGCGGCTCCGATGCGATGAAATGAGACGATTCTCACACCTTATCGCGGGTAGACTTCAACCGGCCCAACAATGTCCACCGACCCGGTTACATCGACACGGTTGGCCAATATGCGCCTCGCCCGCGCCTCTTGCGCCGGCTCCATCTGCTGAATCCTTTCAGCGGGAAGGGAGTAGAAAGCGTTGTGCACTTGCTCCGCACGGATTGCCTGCAGCTCCTGCAGCCCAAGGTAGAGTTCGACGGCGATCACCGCCAGCAAAGCCACCAGCACGGTTTCCAGAAGACGGCCGAACCAGTACATGAGCGCCTCCCTCGTTTCGGTCGAAGGTACACGCTTCGGGCTTGTCATGATAGGCGGCACCAGGCATGGCGCTCGATTCTCAGCCGACGAATGAGCCGAGGTCCTCCCGGAGGGGGCCGCGCCGTCGCCCCCCAATGGCGCTCGCTCTTACAGGTATAACCCCGTCACCATTCGCGCAATGTTTTGGAACTTCGGGTCAAGACGGGGTACAACGGCACTTAGTGAACTACACCTAATCAGCCTCTTCGCGAGTTCCTTCGGGCTTGCGCAGGTCAACCATCTGCCATTGCGTCCGCTCCTGGCCGGTTACTGCATGAACCTCGACGAGCGCCTGTAGTTTTGCGATGTAGGAAGATCCAAGTCTTGCCACGCTTATTGTGGGGAGAACGTTTTCGTCAACCCTTCCTCTGTATCGTCTGGACTCTCCTGGGTCAAAGAACTCATAGAGTCTACTTGACGGCATGAACCCACGCAGAATCCGAAGATCTCGCGGACCGGTTCCATTTCGGTCCCCATTTGATTTACGAGATCGTACACTTCAACGACCTCTTTCGCTGTGAGCGACGCTTTGCCTCCGCGCTTTTCTGTCGGCGATGCCCATTCCACGGATAGACCTGTCTCGCCAGCGGCGAGGTTCAAAAGAAGCTTCCGGTAACGCGATGAGGTTCTTGCCTCCAGTGATGCCAGTTGTTCCCTCAAGGCTTGCTCATTGGCTCCAGCGTTTATGAGTTTAACGAATTGTTCTACGGCATCTCCGACTACCGATGTCCCAAAGAGCGGGTCTCCGCTCCTCTCGGCCGTCAACTCCAGAACGCATGAGCCGCCTGCAACGGCGGTAAGGTTAAACGTCGCCTCAGAAACCCATTCCTTTGGCAAGCCGCCCTCGGGGCGAACGACTGCGCGTAACCTGTTCTTCTATCGATGCGATCATCCCTTGCGCTTGCACGAGGACCTCGCCAGCTAAAGCAGCAGGGGCTTCATTCCGTCTCGATTTTGGGGGTTGCAACGCCAACGCCACATGTTCCCGCCAACGCTGGCTGGCCTTGATCTGGAGGTCTTCCCTTGTCAAATGAGGAAGCGTCGCAGACGACAACGAGAGGCGTTCGCCGCCGACCGGCAGCCATGCCTTGTTGAGGTCCGCAGGCGCTAACACCGAGAGGTCGGCCTTCCCGTCCCTATGAGTCTTCACAACAAGCAGATAATCGTCTTCTGGTGTACTGAACGCCGTCCTGAGGTCCATCCCGCCCGATCGCACATATACCAATCGCTCAGCCGAGACGGGCGCGTAGAGCCAGGTTTCCGTCGTTTCATCGGCCTCAACACCAACCACTAGATACAAACAGCCCGAGGTACTGCGGCATGAAAACAGCTGCGGACCGTCGTAGTATTCAAACACCTCGACGATCTCTAGGTTGGCCATCTGCGGACCCTCGGGTAGAGGATAGACACTCATGGAAGACTTCTCACGGACTTGATCGCCTCAAAGGGATCAGCCTCGTTGGGAACCCACCAGGTGTGATGTGACTTCTCTTCACTGGGGGTCGATTTGAGAAGACCATGTTGCGGTTCGAGAAGACACTCGGCAATGCAACTGTACTCTGTCCTGAACTTTGGAATCCGGTTGCGCAGTCTGGCAACGTCCGCAAGATCCCGTAAGACGGACAGCCCACACGCCTGGCATTGAGGCTGGTGTTTGCGTTCTGGTTGCCGCTCAGCCAACGACCGAAAGTCCTTACCCCTGATTGGCGGATCTTCTGAGACAAAGTGAAATACGACCCCGCCCGCATCCTCGGCATCGCTCGGAGGACAACCCGTCGGGTAATGATCAGGCCACGTTCGTTGAACAATGGCCACTTCTGCGATCGCCTCAACCACGGGCGGTCGATTGCCATTGTTCGTATCCATGCGCGCACTGTACCACCGGCTAACGAAATTAGGACACTTCCGACGAGTGGGGCTCCACCTCGACATGTGTGGCTAAACATTAGACTTACACTTGGGCCTTCCTGGCCTGTATTGCAAGGTGACAAGGGAGGGAACATGGCGACTACGCGATTCAGCACAGACAACCCGCGCAGAAGCCAAGCAAAGGCCCCAAACGAGAGCCTACAATCAAGGGCAAAAGCTGACGAAAGGATATGAAAAAGAGCGAATTCACAGCACGAGGTTAGCTCCGGATGGATGTCTGCGCAGCTCATACGCCCCCGGCCGTGCTCTGACTAGTTCGCCTCCTGGTAGCCTCAGCCCTTCGGTGCGCCTTCCCCCGGCGTAGTGCCCGAATCCATGTCTCGGTGTCGAGGTGCACGAGGTTGGCAATTTCCTCAGCGCTCAGCACGAGGAGGCACTTCGGAGCGTGAATCACGACGAAACGGCCCTCAACCGCAACGGGAAGGGTCGCGCCACTCACGGTTGAGGTTCCCCCCCGGGCTGGCGTCCAGTGCCCACTAGCACAGAGCACAAGAGCACTGTCATCCGGCCGGATGAGCAAGAATGGTGCCGTCACGTCACCACACTGAGGACACACAGCGGGGACCAGCCAGCCAAGCAATCGTCGCGACCCGCGCGCCTGTGCCTGGCTACACAGCCGCTCGGTGATCTCAGCGACCGATAACCCAGCGGCCCAATCGGGCATCCGGTACATTCGACCCCCACGGGAGGCTTAGGAGTCACGTTTATACACTCCTTGGCCCTTTTTTGTCCCGTTCGTGTCCCGTTTGGGTGTTTTGAGGGGGTCCAAGTTTGTCCCGCATTCTGTCCCGTTGTTGTCCCCCGAGAGAATCGCCCACTAGGTGAAAACTCAGGTCGCAGCGTGCTTTGAGGTCTCCTTGAAGAAGCGCGCGTGTGTCCCGCGTTCTGTCCCGTTCGTGTCCCGCCGCTCAGCCCCTACGGGAACGGGACAGCAACCCCCCCCTATAGAGGGGGGGTTGTCCCGTCCCGCTCCGAGCCGATCAGGCATTTGAGTACCTCGCAGTCGGACCCTTGCCGGTGACGGTAAAGCGTCTCGGGGTTTCCTTGGTCCCACGTCGGCACGCTTTCCCGACGCTGTTCGGTCGGACCTTCTCCGCACCATCGTCCAGGGTGTCATTCAGGTTCACAACCAGCTCGGTCACAGTCATGGGGCCGGCGGTCAATTCAACCGCGATGCGTCCAGCCAGGGCCGACGTGTAGCCGCGCTCGATTACCTTGACGGGCAGGTCCTCATCCCAATGCACGTCGATCAAGAACTTCCCGAGGCTTCCATAGTTGTTGCGCTTCCGGTGCGTCAACACAACGCTGTGCCGACCGTCCTCCCCGGCTGGAGCCAGACTCCAGGTTGTCCTGCGGCTGCGCGCCTCTAGGAAGTCGGGCGCCAATAGGGTAAGCCTGAGAAGATCCTGAAACGTTGGGTTCCGCCCCATGAGTCGGTAATTGAGTTCGCCGAAGGCTGCGTTCGCCTCCCGAGCTGTGAGGGCGTTCAGGTCCTCCGGGGCCATCTTCGGATAGCGGCCCTGGTTGCGCTCAAGTGCGTGGAGCGCCATGGTCATCTTCAAGCGGGGGATGAAACTGCGGAAGAGGTACTCGTTGTACTTCTTCGACAGTGCCGAGTACCGGGATCTTTCGCACGAGGCTGCCCGACGTTGACCCTTCCGAGAACTGCTCCATTGCGCGATAGTCGGCAATCTGTAACCCACCCTCGACAAGCCCCATCTGGGTCGGGTTATTGAGGTCAATCTGAGTCAGGCGCGTTGGGTTGATTCGGTGCTCCAGCCCGTGTAGAGAAACCTGAACCTGGTGAAACCCGGAGAGATCGAGCATCGTCCCCTTGACTGTCTGCCCGATCTTCATCAGGCCGACAAAGGGCTTTACCTCAACGTCTCCGATCTTCACGGCGGCGGTTCTAAACCAGGATGTTGCGAGACGGTTTTTGAGTTTCGGATACGCCTCTGGATGAATGAGAAGGTCGCCCTTGTAGAAGACGGGATTGCCTGCCGTATCCATTCCGCTCCACACCCAACCACGGAGAGCCGGGTGGTCAACGACCTTGTAATCCCCGAGGCTCTCCGGCGGTATGCTCTGCCTAGCAAGAACCGCCTGACTGCGGCCCTCCGTCTCTGGCACCGCCACCCCACTGTGAGGACTTGGCACGGCTATGGGTCTTCCATCCGCCGCCTTTGCTTCGGTCAGATTCTTAATGTATGCCCTGTTTGCGAGGGCCTTGCCGAAGGAGGTTTCATAGGCAGCAACGAGAGCGCCGAGGTCCGGGTTGACCTCGTGCCCCGCCTGTTCGATGTCATAGATTGTGTCGTGAATCCGCTGCTTCGTGAAGGACGGGTTTGTGGTTAGCTTGCCGAGGTCTATCTGCGCGCACACGATAGAGCGCCCTGTTCGGCCTATTAACAAGGTGCATCACATAATCCTGAACACCCTGTTCGAGAAGGCCCGCCTGAATCGCTTGATCCAGTTTGGCGTCCCAGTAGCCGCGAGCGTTCTTGGCGAAGTTCTGCTCGTCCGGTGTGAGCGAAAGGGCGGTCTCGTACTTCTGCCTATTGACTGGCGAAGAATTGTCCGCCCAAACGCGGAGCTTCTGTGGATCGCCATTCGCCTCGGCGTACACGGCCATCGCCTGACGCCGCACAGGATTCGGGTTCGCCTTGACCACCTGTCTGGCAAACTGGTCAGTCTCCCAGGAAACCCGTTGTAGCGCCCCCTGCCATTTCTGCGCAGCACGTTCTGAACTCGTCGCTACTGGAGCCTTGGTATAAGAATCCCATAGGCCGTCCCAGACGGACTTGATGACGCTTGCGCTCGCCTCGGCTTTCGCCATCGGCCCACTAGATGCGGCACTCGTTGGAGGTGCGGCGGTTGGCCGGAATGTAGAGACGGTCGGCTTCGCAATCGACCGCGCGAGCTGCACAATATCGGTCGGTGCTTCACGGCCAACGCCGACCGTTTCCGTCCCCGGCCCAGGGACGCGAAGCAGAGAGCCGACCGGCTCGGCAGCCTGCGCCGGCCCCGCGCCCGCTGTGATCCGCTGCATGGCCTGATCGACGGGAGTGGACGGTTTGAGGCCATATTCTGCAAGGACCTCGGCGGGGATATTCTCGCCCCGACGCTGTGCCCCGACGACCCAAGCTCGATGGGCGGCCTCGGCCTGCTCCTGACTACCGAAGTCAAACCCCGTTACATCGCCGGCGGCATCCCGAGTCGGCACGGTAACGGGCCGCAACTTAGATACGACCGTGTTCACTTGCGATTTCGGAATCACTACTTCTACATCCGCACTGTCACCCGGACTTGCCAATCCAGATTTGCGAACCGGGATGGAGTCGGGCAACCCAGCGCTCCGCAGTACGTCCTCTGGGGCTGCCACTCTGACGACAAGACCGTCCTTCGTGGCGTGTGTCTCGATCGTAGACAGACCGGCACCGTGGAGGCCGTAAACCAGTCTGGCCGCTTCCGGGCCTTCGTTCTTAGCAATGCCAGAATAGAAGTCGGGGCCACCATAGGCACCACCCCAGACAAAATCTTGTTGGCTCATCTCCCACGGTTGTTTGATCGCTGGCGCCGCTGCCTGCTCCTCTGCCCACTTGTCAAACTCCGGTTGGAGCCGTGCAGCCTCACGTTTGCCCGGACCCATTGCCGAGGTTGCGAATCCCTCGGCTAGTGAACGCCTGACCGGCTTGTTGAGGCGCTGCTGGGTTCCGAGCATCGCCTGCACGGCGGGGCTCGCTTGGGCGCCGGCTATCGCTTCGGCGGCTCCTACTTCTGCGGGCGCTTGCCCTTCGCCGGGGGCTGGCTGGCCCATAGTCGGCGCGGTGAGCTGACCCGCACCACCTTCGCGCCCAACTGCCGCAAGCGCTCTAGCCACGTCTGGAGGGATTCGCCCTCTCTCGGTTCGCACCCCGGCGGCAGTCCTCGCGTCTTTGTCGAATCTGAGCGCATCGTTAGCTCCTCTCAACTCTTGGTAAGCCTCTGGCCCCGGAGGCATCCGCTCTGATATCCCAGCGGAGAACCGCACCGGGAAGGGGACCGTGACTTCGCGGCCGCCTACCTTGACCGTGAAATTCAGCGGATTCTCGTCAAGGATCTGACGGGCACGGTCGCGAATGGCGTAAAGGGGCTCCGGTCCATCGGCGGCTCCAGCGAAGGTGTCTCCATAGGGACGGTAGAGGTCGATTTCTCCGGGTTTCAGTTCCTGTACTGCTTGGCGGTGCGCATCAGCCACAGCGACCAACAGGCGGTTCCCCGCTTCGTCTCCGGCCATTTTGTTGATCGTATGCAGGCCGTCCACGTCCACCTGCATGTAGTGCGACCTAGGTTTCTCGCTCAGGTCTGTAAGCAAAGCCGCGTCGTTGCCAAGGCCAGTGAGACGGTCGCGGTACGCCTGCTCCTGTAGTTGCCGAATCACCTCGGGGCGCTCGGTTTCGGGGATGTCCTCAACGCGCCTGCGAAGATCGGGGTTGATGCGGCGCTCGGGTTCTGCGGGCAGGGTTTCCGCTGGAGTTGCCTCGGGCAGGGTCCAGCCCATTGCCTGAATCTGTGCGTCACTCTTGCCGAGACCGCGCAGGTTCTCGTAGGTTGCTGTCGAAATGGGTATCTTGGAAAAGTCAGCGGGTGGCAAAGGTTCGGTAGGAGCGACCTCGGGCTGTACTTCAGGCGGGACAACCTCGTCGAACTTGGCAGGTACCTCAACCGGCCGGGTTTCCTCTACTGGCGCTCTGCCTCTGCCGGGGATGCCCCACGCAGCACCCACGAGCGCCTGAGCCGCGATGTCCTCGGGAGTCCCGCCCTCTAGGGCAGTAGGTACTCCGAAGATCCCGGCGTTCGCTGCCATCCGCAGGGCCGGATTCGCGATGTTCCCGGCAAGCCCCATCGCCTTGCCCATCGCAAGACCCTTGACAGCCTCCAGGACAGTCCGGGGGATGCTGGCACCCCCGCCGTAGGCTTCAGTGGCTGCGGCAGCACCCATGCCCAGAGCGGGAGCACCAGTGGCAAGCCAGGGAGCGATCTTGAGGAAACCGTAGGGTGCCTCGGCCGCAGCCTCAGCCAATCCGTAGCCGAGCCGGCCAGCCGAAGTCTCAGCCTGTGGCATCTCCGGCGTCTGGGTCTGCCAATAGGCTTCCCGGCCCTTGGCGTACCGACGGACGGCATCTAGACCGGGAATGTCACCACCGACCAAGCGTTCGGCTGCGGCAATCGGTGCCTCAACGCCAGACCACAGACCGCCGAGACCCTTGGCTACACCACGCTGCGCGGCTTGTAACCCCGGATACGCCCACTCACCCATTTGCTCAAGGAAAGACAAGTTGGGCTGGTTCTCATCTGGGTACTGGACCTCATCCTCATCCCACTGGGGAGTATTGGGCGGCTGGGCCTGTGACCAGTCTATTCCGCTTGCCACGTCGGGCGGCCGTATCTCATCGAAGCCCGGAGATCCGGGCTCGCGGATTTCGTCAAAACCCTCGGGTGGTCGAGCCTTATCCCGCCGCGGTAGAGGACCCGGCACCGGTTACACTCCCGGCGTGGTGGCCGAGGCTGTTACTTCTGCCGTGGAAAAAAAGGTCTTCTCGGCTAGGTAGCAGTCCACGTCGAAGCGGCGGTAGATAACTCTGTTCCCAAATTTGACAAATGGAGGTCCGTCCCCATGCAGGCGTTTCTTTCGCAAAGTCTGGGGCTTGACCCTGATTAGCTTCGCTAGTTCGGCGGTGGTAAGAAACTCATCAACTTCCGTGTCGTCGGCGTGCATGGTGCGCCTCCAAATCGACGCTACTACCCATGCGCGGACGCGCTATGGTGAAATCGTGCACCACCCCTGGAGCACTAAGAGCCTAGGGTTTTCTTGCGCTGCTCTTCGAGGGCTACGGCTTCCGGCGACACCCTCCAGTAGCGGAGCACGCCGATCAGCCGCTCACGCGTGATTGGGTAGTCGCCTTGGTTGGCCTGCCCAGCGGCAATCAATTTCGCGCCGGAGGCGACGACAGCCTTGATGTCCTTATGTGAGAAGCCGAGGTGTGCGAGTAGTCCGGTGACCCGTTGCAAGTCCATCACTAGGTCAACAGCCTTGCTCCCGTGGTTTTCTTTCAGACTCTTCAGGTTCTCCAAGGTGGGATCGAAACTCCACACTGCCTCGACGAGGGCTCCCCATGTCTTGTGGTGTGTTCCCTCAAATTTGATGCGGGTTGCTTTGGCTGCCTTCACGAAGTGGTCAATGTCATCTTCGATTTGAGCGTTGAGCATCCCGACGATGCGCTCATAGGACATTCGCCCGCTCAGGTTTTCCTGGCTCAGATAGTCAAGGAGGCCTGCTCGCGTAAACATTGGCGCCCGGTCGGATATGAGAGGTCCCTGCCGGGCGAGAACAGCCTCATTCCATTTGCACGCCGTAGCGATTGCGTCACGCAGAGGCTCTTGCGGTGGGCGTTCTGGATTCCAACTCGCTCAGCTCTATTGTGACAACAAGCCGGCCGTCGTCTTGGAGGTGCTCGCACCCGAAGGAACGGCGGTTGAGGCAAATCGTCACCCCACCGTCGAGCGTTACCACGTCGAGGGTGGCCATTAAGTTCAAGAAGGCGAGATTGGCTGCCGGTCCTTCCCCGAGTCTGAGTTGGTCGATACACTCACAGTCTTTCGGGGGTTTTCCGCAGTGCATACAGACCATGGCTCTCGCTCCTCATCCGCGCTTCGCACGCTTCTGCATGGGGAGCACCTTGGCAGGCGCGACCGCCGCCTCAAGCGCACCCCTCAACTCCTCGACACCCAGGGGCATGTACACCCGCGAGGTCACGCCCGGGGTGCTGTGTCGGAGCAGCTTTTGCGCTGCGACCAGCCCGGCCGTCCGAGCGATGGCGAGCCCCACACTCCTGCGAATGTCGTGCACGTTCACGCCCTCAAGCTTGGCCTCAGTGCACACCCGTTCCCACAGCGACCGCATATCCGCAGGGTGCGAGCCCTCTATGCGCCCCAGGAACACCCAGGGTCCGGCCGCATGGGGGAGTTTCCGCAGCCGTGCGATGGTGACACCGGGCAAGGGCAGCGCTTGCGGACGGCCCGCCTTCGGCGACGGGATGCGCCACACTCCCGCCTCCAGGTCGAGATCCTCCCACCGGGCCGAGAGTGCCTCGCTCTTGCGGCAACCCGTCTCCAGGAGCAGCCGGAGCAGCGTGCGCTCAAAAGGGTTTTCCAGAGCGTCAACGGCCTTCACCAGCCGGGCCAGCTCGTCAGCATCAAGCACCCGCTGCCGGGGATCGTTCTCGGGATAGCGCTCCCAGGTATTGCACGGGTTCTCAGCGATGATTCCCTCACGCACCGCCGCGCGGAAGCACGCAGCCAAGGTCGCGTGCGCCCGGTTTGCAAGGATCTTCCGGCCTCGCTTCTCGCCCAACTCGTGCATAAGCGCGTTCACATGGACGGGCTTGATTGCGTCGAGGGGGCGCAAGTGCCAACGGTGCCATGCTGGCGAGTCGGTGGACTCCCGGCCGCGCCCACCGGGGCCGCCCTTGAGCAAGTAGCGAATCCCGTCGAGCCTCTTGCGCTTGCCTGCCAATTCGCCGAGGTAGGTCTCCACCCACTCCCCATAGGTAGGCATCGCCTTCCGGGCGTCGCGCTCTGCGGCGGGGTCCCCACCCGCAACGACTCCTCCAAGCTCCTCAAGCGCCTTGTCCCGCGCCTTTTTCATGGTCAAGGGGGGCATCGGGCCGAGGGTGAGCCTGCGTCGGTGTCCCTTGTGGCCGTACTCCACGATAAAAACGCGGCGACCAGTCGGGTACACGACAACCCCGAACCCCTTTAGCTCGGTGTCCCATGCGAACGCCCGCCTTCCAGGGGCCGGTTTTCGGATTGCGTCAACGGCGCGTTTCGTGAGCTTCACGGTGGCCATGCGGGGCACCTCCGAACCTCTTGAATTCCAGTACTATCCAATTCCACCCGGCAGTACCTGGGCAGTACCCAAGACTCGGGTAGTACCTGGGCAGTACCGAGGGAACAACGCGGGTAGTACCGTCGTCAACTTGCATCACTATCAATATAGGGCATGTTACGACTTCTGTCAACATGGAGATTCAAAGGTCAACACCGTCACGATTGAATGGCATTCAAGAGGTCGACGGTTCGATCCCGTTCGGCTCCACCATCCCGCTGTTCACCGTGCCGAAACGGGCTTGGGCGCGTCCGCCCGCGTCGCTCTCCGTGGGGACCGTCTCGGATCCGCACCTTCCGGGCCGCCGCACCGCAACCGTATGCCGGTTCGAGATTTCACTCCGGCCGAGAGCTATACTTCTGACACGCCCAACGGTTGGGCGCACGGTGCCGTATACAAAATGGAGGCTGGACTTGGGATGGGTGTGTTGCGGCTTCTGGCCCGACAGAAGGTGAGCGCCGAGCACGACGACAGGCAGCTTGCGGCGCTTGCGCGTGGCGGCGACGAGGCTGCGTTTGCGCTACTCGTCCGCCGCCACCAGGCCGGGGTTCGCCGCTGCGCCGCCCGCATCCTCGGTGACGACGAGGAGGCCCGGGACATTGCCCAGCTCGCCTTCGTGCGCGCCTGGGAGAACCTCGGCAAGTACGACCCCACCTGGTCCTTCTCCACGTGGCTGTACCGCATCGCCAGCAACCTCGCCATCGACGTGCTGCGTTCACGCGACAGCCGTTCCCGCACCCATGCCGCCCACCTGCGGCTGGTCGGGGACTCGGTGGGGCCCAGCGCGCCGCGCGACATGGCGGAGCGGGAAGTCAAGCGCATCTTCATGGAGCTCTCCGCGGCGCTGACGCCGGCACAGCGGGCGGCCTTCGTGCTGCGCGAGGTGGAAGGCCTCGCGACGAACGAGGTGGCACAGGCGCTCGGCTGCAGCGAGGCCACCGTCCGCAACCACGTGTTCCAGGCGCGGGCGACGCTGCGCAAGGAGCTGGCGGCGCGCTATCCCGAGTACCTCCCCAGGGGAGGGCGGCGATGATGAGCTGCCTCGAGGCCCGCCGCCTGGCGCCCCGTTTTCTGGCGATGGAGCTGCCGTCCGAGGCGGAGGGGGAGCTGCGGGAGCACCTCCGCGCTTGCCAGGACTGCCGCGACGCCCTGTTGGAGCGCGAGCCGGCGCTGGGGCTGGCCTGGGCGCTGGCCGCCGAGAGCGGGCCGGAGGACGAGTCGTTCGTGGGTGAAGTGCTTGCGGGCGTGCACCAGCGCGCGGTGGAGCGGCGGCTGCACGGCCGGCAAGCGCGCCTGGCAGCCGCGGCCGCCGCGCTGCTCGTGGCACTGCTCGGGGGCAGCGCGGTGGTCAGGCAGCTCACCAGGCCCACGGCGCAGGTGACGGCCGTGGCGCCGCGCCCGCGCCCGGTCGTGGCGGAGCCGGCCTTCATCGAGGTGAACCAGCCCGGGGTGCGGCTGTATCAGCTCACCCCGGTCTCCGATTCCCGCCAGGCGATCCAGGTGGCCTTCATCGTGGATCCCCACCTGGAGCTTTAGTTGCGTAAAGTGGCTGCAGTGGTGCTGGCTCTTGCGGCCGCGAGCGCCCTGGCCGCGGAGCAGGAGCTGCGAGTCTTCCAGTTTCACTTTCGCCCGGCGCGCGAGGCGGCGGCGCTCGTGGAGCCGCTGCTCTCGGCCGAAGGGAGCGTCCTCCTCCAGCCCAGCCTGAATTCGATCACCGTGCGCGACACCGCGGAGGTGCTCAAGCGGGTCGCTGAAGCGCTCGCCAGCTGGGACGTGACACCTCTCTCCTACAAGGTGCGGGTGCGGGTGCTGCTGGCGTCCATGGATCCGCCGCCGCCCGGCAAGGCGGGTCCGATGATCTCCGGGATCGGGGCCGAAATCAGCAAGCTCTTCCACTTCACCGACTACCAGGAGTTGGCCACGCTGCAGGTCACGGCGGCCGACGGGAGCCTCGTTGAAGTCGCCGCGGGCGAGCGGTATCACCTGCGCTTCACGGTCAAGGGCGTAACCCAGGACCCCGAGCGCGTGCAACTCGCCCAGCTTCAGCTTGCCCGCCGGGATCAAGGCGCCGATAGCTCGGAAATGCTGCACCCGCTCCTGCGGGCCACCGTCACGCTCCTCCTGAAGCAGCCCTCGGTCGTGGGTGGGGCGCGGGCGGAGAACGCGAACCAGGCCCTCTTCCTCGTGCTGTGGGCGGAGCGGGAGGAGAAGCCGTGAGCGAGTACGTCGTCCGCCTCGGCACGCCGGAGGGGGCGGTGCTGGAGCAGCGCCACCGCGCCGTGAACGAGGAGGCGCTCCGGCGCGAACTCGAGGCGAGGGGTCTCACGGTTTTCCGGGTGCGGGCACGGCGCGGCGCCCTGCGGTTGCCATTCCTGGGGCTCCGCGAGCGGGTCGGCTCGCTCGAGTTCCTGATCTTCAATCAGCAGCTCGCCACGCTGCTGAAGGCCGGGATCCCGATCCTGCAGTCCCTGGAGCTGCTGCAACGTGCCCAGACCAGCGCCTACTTCCGCGAGGTGCTCTCGCGGGTGCTCGAGGACATACGCAGCGGGGTCTCGCTCTCGGAGGCGTTCGCGGCGCAGGGCGAGGTTTTCCCGCGTCTCTACTGCGCGACGATCCTGGCGGGGGAGCGCTCCGGTGAACTGGTCCCGGTTTTGACGCGGTTCATCCACCACCAGCAGATGCTGGAGGGGGTGCGACGGAAGGTCACGTCGGCGCTGACCTACCCGGTGGTGCTGATCGCCCTGTCGATGGGGCTGGTGGTGCTGCTGATGACCTATGTAATCCCGCGCTTCGCCAACTTCTACATGGGCTTCTCGACTGACCTCCCGCTCCCAACAAAGATCGTGGTGGGCACCGGCACCTTCCTCCAGAACAACATCCTCTTCATCATCGGCGGTCTGGTGGTCGCCTATGTACTGGCGCGCCGCTGGCTGCGAAGCGAGCCGGGGCAGATCGCCCTCGACCGCCTCAAGCTCAAGGCGCCGTTCGTGGGCCGGATCTTCCACCTGTTTGCTCTCTCGCAGTACGTGCGCTCCCTTGGGACGCTGCTCTCGGGTGGCACGCCGCTCGTCAGCGCCCTCGAGGTCGCGACCTCGACGGTCACGAACCGCGCAATCGGCGCCCCCCTCGCGTGGGTCGCGCCGCGGGTGCGCGAGGGACAGCCGTTGTGGTCATCCCTGGAGGCGACCGGCCTCTTCCCGGACCTGTCGGTTGCGATGGTGCAGGTGGGCGAGGCGACCGGCGCTCTCGAGGCGATGCTGTTGAACGTGAGTCAGTTCTACGACGAGTCGATCGAGGTGAGGCTGGCGCGGGTGGTTTCACTCATCGAGCCGGCGGTGCTCCTGCTCATGGGCGGGGTCGTTGCATCCCTCGTGCTGTCGGTCTACCTCCCGATGTTCACGCTGCTGCAGAAGGTGCAGTGAGGTCGGCATGCCTGAAGACATCAACGTCCTAGCCCAGAAGTACCTGCGCGGCCTTCCAAAGGAAGACGAGGACCGCAAACGCGGCACCGAGCTCGCCGACCGGCTGAAGCTGCCCTTCGACGACCTGTCCGACTACAGGGGCGATCCCGAGCTGTTCCGGCAGATCCCCGTGGACGTGATGATCCGTTACCAGTTCGTGCCGCTCGAGCGCCAGGGTGACGTCGTGGTCGTGGTGATGGCGGACCCATCCAACGTGCTGGCCGTGGACGAGGTCGAGCTCTCGATCGGCGCGCCTGTCGAGGTCCGCGTCGGCCCCGCGGGGAGGATCGCGGAGATCCTGGAGAAGTCGGAGTCCACCCAGCGGGTGCTCGACGAGGCTACCGAGGACTTCAAGATCCAGCTCGTGCAGGAGCGCGAGAACGGCGAGGAGGCCCTCAGCATCGAGTCGATCAACGCCGACACCTCGCCGATCATCAAGCTGGTGGACACCATCGTGTTCAACGCCATCCAGCGCCGCGCGTCGGACGTGCACGTGGAAACGCGCGACAACGAGGTGATCGTGAAGTACCGCGTGGACGGTGTGCTCTACCAGGCCATGGAGCCGATCGACAAGCGCTACCACTCGACGATCATCTCCCGCATCAAGGTAATGTCCGAGCTCGACATCGCGGAGAAGCGCATCCCCCAGGACGGACGCTTCAAGCTGCGCCTGAAGGGGCGCACCATCGACTTCCGCGTCTCCATCATGCCGACCGTTCACGGCGAGGACTGCGTCATCCGCATCCTCGACAAGGAATCCGCCAACAAGGAGTTCCGGACGCTGAACCTGGACGTCCTGGGGTTCGACGACGACACCAAACGAAAGGTGCGGAAGTTCATCCGGGAGCCGTACGGGATGGTCCTGGTGACAGGGCCGACCGGCTCAGGCAAGACGACCACGCTCTACGCCTGCCTTTCGGAGATCGTCAGCGTCGAGGACAAGATCATCACGATCGAGGACCCCGTCGAGTACCAGCTCCCCGGCGTGACGCAGATCCCGGTCAACGAGAAGAAGGGCCTCACCTTTGCCCGCGGGCTGCGGTCCATCCTGCGGCATGACCCGGACAAGATCATGGTGGGCGAGATCCGCGACGAGGAGACGGCGCAGATCGCCGTGCAGTCCGCCCTCACCGGCCACCTCGTTTTCACCACGGTGCACGCCAACAACGTGGTGGACGTGCTGGGGCGATTCCTCAACATGAACGTGGACCTCTACAACTTCGTCTCCGCCCTGAACTGTGTGCTTGCCCAGCGGCTCGTGCGCCGCATCTGCCCGCACTGCAAGCGGCCCGCAAAGACCACCCCCCAGCTGCTCGAGGAGTCAGGTCTCACGGCGGAGATGGTGCGCGGGGCGACGTTTTACGAGGGGGTAGGCTGCATCGAGTGCAACGGCACCGGTTTCCTGGGCCGCAGCGCAATCTCGGAGCTGCTTGACCTCTCCGACAACATCCGGGCGCTCATCCTCGAGAAGCGGCCGGCCGCGGAGATCAAGCGCGCGGCCAGGACCGAGGGTATGAA
This sequence comes from Thermoanaerobaculaceae bacterium, assembly GCA_963754345.1. GTDB lineage: Bacteria > Acidobacteriota > Thermoanaerobaculia > Thermoanaerobaculales > Thermoanaerobaculaceae > RBG-13-68-16. The sequence goes on from CAVWFZ010000003.1 coordinate 248,466, forward strand.
GTTCCTCCGCGAGTCGGCGCTTGATCGGGTGTTCTCGGGCGCCACGACGCTCAAGGAGATCAACAAGGTGACGTTCGTCGAATGAGACTCCAGGCCCTCTTCCGCACGCCTCCCCCGGTACACGCCTTCGCGGCGGGTGAGGACCAGCTCGTCTACGGGCGGCTGACGCGGAACCGTGATGCCCTCATGCGGGTGGAGCGGGCGCCGATCGGGCCCGGCTGGTTCCACCTCGGGCCTGTCGGGTTGCTCCAGGTGGACCGGCAGGCGCTCGCTGCCGCCATATCGGCGCTGCTGCGGCGGCTCGAAAGAGCGCCCCAGCTGGGCAGCCTGGTCACCCCCAACGCGTGGGTCCGCAGCGTGGTGGTGGACGCCGGGGAGATTCCGAGGAATCGCGAGGAGGCCGAAGAGGTTGTGCGCTGGAGGCTCAAGAAGATCCTGCCGTGTCGCCCGGAAGAGGTGCGCGTCGACTTCGCGTCCGGCAGTGGCAACGGGCGAATCCTGGTGGTCCTGGCGCTCGACAGACCCCTGGCGGCCGTGGAGGAGACGTTCGCGGCGGCGGGCGTGGAGCTGGGGCGAATCGAACCCGCGGTTCTGGCGCTCACCGCGCTCCTCCCTGCCAGCGCTGCGTCGGTGCTGCTGGCAGCCGTCGAGGATCGCGCTCTCGCGATGGTCGTGCTCGCGGAGGGCAAGCCCGTGCTGGTGCGCCACAAACCCCTGCCCGCAGACACCGGTCGCGCCGAGGCGTTCGTACACCGCGAGATGTCACGTACCCTTGCCCACGCCCGCGACCAGGAGAAGCTCAGCGGGCCCGTTTCCGTCTGGCTGGCTTCCGACGGGCCGGAGCGGGACGACAGCCTGGCCCGCTGGGCCGCCGGTGAAAACGGGGTCGCGGTGAACAGGCTCGCTGCAGGGGCGGGCCGCGTCCCCGAGGCGGCAGGGGTACCGGATGTACGACTCCTCTCGCTGCTCGGGACCGCATGGGGCGGGGAGGCGTGATGCGACGGCCGAACCTGTCCACGCACCCGTTCCTGGACGTTCGCCCGGTGTGGGTGGCGGGCGGTGCCCTGGCGGTCGCGGCGTTGGTGCTGACCGGCGTGAGCGTGGGCGAGCTCGTCCGGGAACGGAGGACGGAAAAGGACGCAGTCACCAAGCTGGGCCAACTGCAGGCGAAGCGGACCGAGCTGACCGCGAAGGTGGAGGCGGACAACCGGCAGCTGGCAGCGGTGAGCTGGAAGAAGCTCCAGCTCGAGACGCAGTCGCTGCAGGACGTCGTTGCGCGCCGCAAACTGGTCTGGAGCCAGCTGCTGGCCGACCTTGAGCGCGTCGTGCCGTGGGACATCCGCCTGGTATCCATCACACCCACGGTCAGCAAGGAAGGTGAGGTACGGGTCGCGATCTCCGGTGTCGCGACCGGCCGGGAGGCGTGGCTCAAACTGCTGGCCGTGCTCTTCACGGACAGAAGCTTCTCCGAGCCCCTGCCGAGCGCCGAGGAAGCCCCCTCCGCGAGCAACAGCCTGGGGTACAAGTTCCAGCTCACCTTGAGGTACTGGCCGGGGGGGCAGGCGTGAACGGACGTGGGGCATGGCTGCGCCTGTGGTACCTCTGGGTACCGGCGGGAATTCTCATGCTCCTGAACGTCATCTGGCAGGCGGGTCTGCGCGGCTCCGTGGTGGGCCGTGGCTCGTTGCTGGCCAAGCAGGTCACGGGCCTCGAGGTGGAGGTCAACAAACTCGAAGCGCACTCGCGTGAGCTGGAGCGCCAGACCCGAGCCCTCGCGGAGCTCCAGGAAAACCTCAGCGAGCTCCGCCGTGACCGGCTGGCGCCGATGCGCGGGCGGCTCGTGCCCTTCCTCTCCGACCTGGTGAAGCGCGTTCATGAGGCAGGGCTCAACCCCGAGCGTCTGTCCTACTCGGCGCACCGCGAGGAGAGGTCCGGTCTGGTGTACTTCGTCGCTTCGTTCGGCGTGAAGGGAAGCTACGAGCAGCTCCGCCGGTGCGTGTTCCTGCTCGAGAGCTCGCGACAGTTCGTGCTGGTGGACCAGCTGACTCTCCGCGGCGACGAGAACGCCTCCTCGCTGGACGTCGGTATCCAGCTTGCCGTCGGCACGTACTTCGCGGATCTCGATGAGCGCCTGATGCGGGAGCTTGGGGTCAAAGAGGTGGCCAGTGGCGAATAGGGTCGATCCCAAGAAGATCGGGATCCTGGCGTTGCTGCTGGTGGTGCTCGCCTTTGTGGTGGTTTACCGGCTCCGCCCGGCGCTTGAGCAGAGCGTGGGCGTGAGCGGCGCCAAGCTTGCCCAGGTCGGGCGTTACACGGTGCCTTCGCTCGGTTGGGAGCGCGGCAAGCCGCGCGAGGTGCCGACGCCCACCACCGGGAGGAACCTGTTCACGTTCGGCGCGCCGCCCACGCCGACCCCTGACCGGCGCCCGACGCCCACCCCCGTCCCGCCACCTCCTCCTCCGCCGACCCCGACGCCGGACGGGATCTACGTGAATGGGAAGTGGATTCTCCCGCCGCCTCCCCAGTTCCCGCTCAGCTACCTGGGCTGGCTCGGCACCGAGCAGCTGCGCGTGGCGGTCTTCCGCGACGGTGAAGACGTGTTGGCGGTTGCTGTGGGAGACACCGTGAAGCAGAAGTTCGTCGTCCGTGGGGTCGGTCCCACCGCGGTGACCGTGGGGTTTGTCGGATACCCCGAGAACGTGACCACCAAGGTACCGCTTGCGAGGTGAGTGTGAACACGAAGTCAGTGAGAGTGAGTGGTTTGTTGCTCGTGATCGTGGGGCTGCTGTCGGCCTGCTCCTCGTACCGGTACACGAGGCGTGCGACCGAGGCGGTCAAGGCCGACAACTGGGATGCCGCCGTTTACTTCTACATGGAGGCCCTGGCTCAGGATCCCGGCAACGCGAAGCTCAAGATGGAGCTGCAACGCGTGCGCCTGAAGGCTGCACAGGAGCACTTCCAGCGCGGCATGCATTTCAAGGACGCCGGTGAGCTGCGGCGCGCCCAGGCTGAACTCGAGCTCGCGGTCCAGCTCGATCCGACGCAGCAGTATGCCGAGATGGAGCTCCAGAAGGTACGCAAGGACGTCGCCGTTCTCAGCCAGGAAGGGGGCGCGGCGAAGCTGGCCGAGATGAAGAAGGCCGCCTCCGAGATGAAGGTCAAACCGCCGATGCTGAACCCCGCATCGGATGAGCCGATGAGCTTGAGCTTTCCCAACCAGACCAACGTGCGCGACATCTACAAGGCCATCGGACAGGCCTTCGGGATCAACATCCTCTTCGACCCGAAGCTCAAGGAGACCAAAATCAGCATCGAGCTCAAGAACGTCACTGCGCGGCAGGCGCTGGAAGCCGTGATGCAGGCGGCCGGGCACTTCTACAAGGTGCTCGACGAGAAGACCGTGATCGTGGTCGAGGACAGCCCGCAGAACCGCCGCGACTACGAGGATCTCGTGGTGAAGACGTTCTTCCTCTCCAACGCAGACGTGAAGGACATCAACAACATGCTGCGCGCGCTGATCGACGCGCGCCGCATCGCGATCAACGAGCAGCTCAACTCGGTCGTCATCCGGGACACCGCGGACAAGGTGGCGATCGCCGAGCGCCTCATCAACGCCAATGACAAGGCCAAGGCCGAGGTCCTCGTGGACGTCGAGCTGATCCAGGTGGACTCCACCAAGCTTCGCGAGGTCGGCACCTCGCTCTCCTCGTACACCTATAACCTGGCCCTCGACACGACGCAGCTCGGTGCGAACACGACAACCGGGGCCGTGCCGATTACAAGCATCCCCAACATCACGCGCTCGATGTGGGCCACGGTCCTGCCCAGCGTGACGATCAACCTCATCAAGTCTGCGGGCGAGGCGGAGACGCTGGCGCAACCCCAGTTGCGCATCACCGAGGGCCAGAAGGGGAACCTCATCATCGGCGACAAGGTGCCAATCCCCACCACGACCTTCAACACCACCCAGACGATTGGCGGAAACATCGTGCCGATCACCGCCTTCCAGTACCAGGACGTGGGCATCAAAATCGACATCGAGCCCCGGGTCCACCACAACAACGAGATCACCCTCAAGCTCAAAGTGGAGGCATCGCAGCTGGGTGATTACATCACGGTCGGGCCGGGCCAGACTCAGCCCAAGATCACCACCCGCAACTTCGATTCGGTGATCCGGCTCAAGGATGGCGAGACCTCGCTCCTGGCCGGGTTGTTCAAGTACAATAAGAGTGAATCAAAAAGCGGGATTCCATGGCTCTCCGACCTGCCCGTGATCGGCAGCCTTTTCGGCGACACTAACTCACAGTATACCAAGACCGACCTGGTGCTCACGCTCACGCCTCACATCATCCGCAATCCCGACATCACCGAGGAGGACCTCGCACCCCTGTGGGTCGGGACCGAGAACCGTGTCACTATCTTCGGAAACTCACCGCGAGTGCGTTCGGCGGTGACGGCAGGTCCGCTCGGCAATGACAGCGGTGTCCCGGGGATCGGCGTCGGCGGGGGTCCCCCGCCCCCCGCGCCGGACGAGTCGACGAACCTGCAGGATGTCGAAGAGCGGAGGCCGCGGGTGACGGTGCCGAGGCCGCCGGTCCAGCCGACGCCGCCGTCGCCAGGGCAGGCGGTGCAGCCGCAGGGGCAGGCCGGTTCGGCCTCGGCGGAAAGCGTGACCGCTCAGCCGTCGGCGGACACCAGCGGCCTCACCACGCTCACGTTCTACCCCTCCCGTCTTCCGGTCGCGGTGGGCAAGGAAGGCGAGCTGGCCGTGGTCCTCGATCCGGGCGCGGGGGGCGTGAGCCCACCCTTGCATCTCGCATATGACCCGACCCGGCTCGAGGTGACGCAGGTGGAGGCCGGCAGCGTCCACGGCACCGGAGGGCCGGTCCAGGCACAGGTCACGCACACGCCTGCGTTGGGGTGGATCACGGTGAGCTGGAACGAGAAGGCGGTCGCGAGCGCGACGCTGCTGCGGCTCAAGGTGCGACCGCGGCTGGCGGGCGAGATCCAGGTGATCTTCGCCGGGCCGATTGGCGCGGCGGTGTCGCGCGGGGCGACCGTCGTTGCCTTGCCGACGGCGGCGGCGGAGGCGACACAGTGACGAGGGGAAGCCGCGGTTTCACCGTTGCGGAGCTGGTCATGGTGACGGCGCTGGTGGCCGTGCTGGCTGCGGTTGCGCTCCCCACGGCACGCTTCACGATCAAGCGGGAGCGGGAGGCAGAGCTGCGTCTCGCGCTGCGCCAGATGCGCAACGCGATCGACGACCACAAGCGGCTCGCGGATCAAGGGATGATCCAGGTGGATCTTGGCACCGAGGGGTATCCGAAAGAGCTCGAGGATCTGGTGAAGGGCGTGAGCATCGTCGGCCAGGTGACGAAGCGCAAGTTCCTGAGACGGATCCCGGTCGACCCCATCACCGGAAAGGCCGAGTGGGGGCTGCGCTCGTACCAAGACGACCCGGACACCACCTCGTGGGGGGGCCAGAACGTCTACGATGTCTGCTCCCTCTCCGAGGCGACGGCGCTCGACGGCACGAAGTACAAGGACTGGTAGCCATGAGACAGGGATCAGGGGTCAGGGGTCAGGGGTCAGACGCAAAGGGCCAGGGTTCGGGTAGCAGGGGCACCCAATCTGCCGGGCGCTGTCCCCTGTCCCCTGTCCCCTGTACTCGGGTAGGTCGGGCGGGCGGTTTTACGCTCATCGAGCTGATCGTGGTGGTGGCGATCATCGGCATCCTTGCGACGATTGCGGTGCCCGCCATGAGGACCGCCCCGATCCGGGCGCGCGAGGCGGCCCTCAAGGAGGACCTGTTCACCCTGCGTTCCTGCATCGATCAGTTCCACGCGGACCGTGGGCGCTACCCGACCGCGCTCGACGAGCTTGTGAGCCTGGGCTACCTGCGTTCCGTCCCGGTGGATCCGGTCACCAACTCCAAGGACAGCTGGGTGCCGGTCTTCGAGGAGGCCACGACAGACGAGGGGGAACGCCAGCAGGAAGCCGGCCAGGGGATCATCGACGTGCACTCCGGTTCGGACAAAGAGGCCCTTGACAAGTCGAAGTATGCCGACTGGTAAGGGCCGGGCACCGGGCACCGGCTTCCGGGCCCCGGACTCCGGACTCCAGCGCCGCGAGAGAGCGAGCGGGAATTCACTTCCCGCGAGCGTGGGGGGCACGGGGGGTCGAGAGCGTCCGGGTGGTGGGTGGAGCGGACGCGGGATCCCCCGGGAGAGAGTAAGCGGGAATTCACTTCCCGCGAGCGCGGGGGGCACGGGGGGTCGAGAGCGTCCGGGTGGTGGGTGGAGCGGACGCGGGATCCCCCGGGAGAGAGTAAGCGGGAATTCACTTCCCGCGAGCGTGGGGGGCACGGGGGGTCGAGAGCGTCCGGGTGGTGGGTGGAGCGGACGCGGGATCCCCCGGGAGAGAGTAAGCGGGAATTCACTTCCCGCGAGCGCGGGGGGCACGGGGGGTCGAGAGCGTCCGGGTGGTGGGTGGAGCGGACGCGGGATCCCCCGGGAGAGAGTAAGCGGGAATTCACTTCCCGCGAGCGTGGGGGGCACGGGGGGTCGAGAGCGTCCGGGTGGTGGGTGGAGCGGACGCGGGATCCCCCGGGAGAGAGTAAGCGGGAATTCACTTCCCGCGAGCGTGGGGGGCACGGGAAGTCGAGAGCGTCCGGGTGGTGGGTGGAGCGTACGCGGGACCCGCCGGCAGGAAGGTTTTACGCTCGCCGCGATGATGGTGATCATGGCGATCATGGCCATTTTCCTCACCATCGCGGTCGAGACCGTGAGCTTCCAGCAACGGCGCGAGAAGGAAGAGGAGCTCATCTTCCGCGGCAATCAGGGGGTGGAGGCGATCCGGCTCTTCCGCGCCCGCAACGGCCGCTTCCCGCTTACCCTTGTGGAGCTGGCCAACGCCAAACCGAGGGTGCTCCGGAAGGTGTGGGTGGACCCCATGACCGGTAAGACGGACTGGGTCCCAATCTTTCTCGGCCAGGAGGGTGTCGCTGTCCCGGGGATCGGGATCGGCCTGCCGGCAACCCCGCAGCCCATGCCGGGGGTCAGGCAGCCGGGCTCGGGCGCCCGCGGCCCCATCATCGGGGTGCACTCGGCGAGCTGCGAGGAAGGTATCAAGGTAGTCGACGGCAGGACGCGCTACTGCGAGTGGAAGTTCTACTACGACCCCAACCGCCAGCGCGCCGGTCCCGGGGTTATTCCCGCACCGACGCCGCGCCGCTGAGCTCCGTCTCAACTACGAGCCACAACGCGTGAGGGCACCGGCGCCCGCGAGCGCGCCGGGCTGGTAAGATTGCGCGTCCATGGACACCGGCCCGACTCTCCTGCTCCAAGCCGTACCCGACGCGAAGACCGTGGCCGTGGGAGCATGGGTGCGCAGCGGGTCGGCGCACGAGGGCTCCGAGGTCTCCGGCATCACCCACCTGCTGGAGCACCTGCTCCTGCGCCGCTGCGGCAGCCGCGCCCCGGAGGAGATCGCCACGCTGATTGACTCGCTGGGTGGTGCCGTGGATGCGTTCACCACCCGCGAGGCGTGCGCGGTGACTGCCCATGTCCCGGCGGAGCGCTTCCTGGAGGCGCTCGATCTCGTCCTCGACGCGGTATTCAGGCCGACCTTTCGGGCCGAGGACGTGGACCTCGAGCGGCGGGTGATCTCCGCCGAGTTCGACTTAATCCAGGACTCACCGGTTGAGGTGGCGGGCGAGCAGGCGCTGATGGCCTGCTGGGGCGACCACCCGCTGGCCCGCCCGGTGCTCGGCAGGCGCGAGGTGGTCGAGCGGCTGAGCGTCGGTGACCTGGCGCGCTATCACCGGGAGCGTTTCACCGCCGGCAACCTCCTGCTCGTCGCTGTGGGCCCGATCGAGGAGGGGGTGATCCGCCCGCAGCTGGCCCGCCTGCCGGGAGGCACGGCGCCGCAGGTCCCTGTGTCAACGCCGACGTGGCGAAGCGGCGTGCTCGTGGAGGAGCGCGAGGGGCTCGAGCAGCTCTACGCCAACCTGGTACTGCCGGCGCTGCCCTCGGCCCACCCCGAGATCCTCACCCTCGGGGTCCTGCACCAGCTTCTCGGGGGTGGCGCTGCCAGCCGGCTGTTCCGCGAGCTGCGCGAGCACCTTGGGCTCGTCTACGACGTCGGGACCTCCGTGTACGCGACCGCCGCTGCCGGGGTGCTCGAGGTGACCTTCTCCGCCCCGGCGCGCCAGGCGCAGGCCTGCTGGGACGCGGTGCTGCGCGTCCTCGAAGAGGTCGCCACGGGCCGGGTCAGCGATGACGAAGTGCACCTGGCCCAGCGAGCTCTGACGGCCGGTGTTGTGCTCGGGGCGGAGGGCACGGATGCGCTCATGCTGGCGCACGCCGGGGAGTTCCTCGCGCGTGGGCGCCGCTTCGACGCCGCGGCGGTGCGAGGCGAGATCGAGGCGGTCAGCCCTGAGCGCGTGCGCGCCCTCGCCGCGGAGCTGGTTCGACTGGAGGCCGTCGCCGGCGCGGTGTGCGGTCCGCGGGCGGGCCTGCGTCTTCCTGCGGTGCTCGCCCGGAGGGTGGCCTAGTGGGCGCGGACGTGCTCGTGCGGCGGCTGCCCCACGCGGCGGGGCTGCCGCTGCCAGCCTACGCGACCTCGGGTGCCTCGGGGGCAGACGTCGTGGCGGCCGTGGCGGAGGACACGCCGTTGCGGCCGCTCGAGCGGCGCGCAATCCCCACCGGTCTCATGCTTGCCGTGCCGCCCGGGTATGAGGTCCAGATCCGGCCGCGTTCGGGTCTTGCACTGCGGAGCGGGGTCACCGTCGCAAACGCGCCCGGCACCGTGGACAGCGACTACCGCGGCGAGCTCATGGTGATCCTGGTGAACCTGGGTGGCGAACCGTTCGTCGTAAAGCGGGGCGAGCGTATCGCCCAGCTCGTGGTGGCACCGGTCGTGCGGGCGACGTTTGTCGAGCGCGAAGATCTACCCCCCTCCAAGCGCGGGACGGGTGGATTCGGCTCGACCGGGGTGTAGGGTGCGACTCTCGGTGCTCGCATCCGGCTCGGGCGGCAACGCCGCAGTGGTTGAGACGGACGGGAGCTGCGTGTTGGTTGACTGCGGGATCTCGTACCGGCAGCTGCGCGCGCGCATGCAGCCTCTCGGGATCGAACCGGAGCAGATCCAGGCGGTTCTGCTGACGCACGAACACGACGACCACGTGAAAGGGCTGGACGTGTTCCTGCGCCACCACCCGGTCCAGGTGATGGCAACGGCCGGGACCGTGGGGGCGATGGCAAACCCTCCAGCCGAGGTCGAGACTCTCAGGGCGGGGCGGGAGGTGCGCATTGGGGACCTGAGGGTGCTGCCGGTGCCGACGAGTCACGACGCCCACGAACCGGTGGGGTTCATCGTGGAAACGCGGGGCTGCCGGGCGGGCATGGTCACCGACACCGGAGTGTTGACCGAATTGCTGGTGGATCGTCTCTCCGGGTGCCACGCGCTGCTGCTGGAGTGCAACCACGACCGGGACCTGCTGCGCTACGGGCCGTACCCGTGGCCGCTCAAGCACCGCATCGCCTCGCGCACCGGTCACCTGTCGAACGAGCAGGCGTGCACGGCGCTGGAGCGCCTTGCGCACTCCGGCCTCGAGGTGGTCGTGGGGATGCACCTCTCCCAGACCAACAACCGTCCGGAGATGGTCCTGCGGGAGTTCGAACGCATCCTGTCGGGCGGCGGCGTGGGTCTCGCCGTCGCCAACCAGCAGCAGGCCGTGAGGGTGGAGGTCAACGGGGCTGCTCCGAGGCGCGGCCAGCTCGAGCTGTTTGCCGAGCGCGGCGGGGTGGCATGATAGATCCTTCGGCCCGGGCAACCGCGCCGGGGCCGCGCGCCGGAGGCCAGGGGAGGGTTCGATGCAGGTGGAGGTTCGGGTGAAGCTCAAGCAGCAGGTGCTGGACCCCCAGGGGGAGGCGATCCGCCGTGTCCTTGCAGGCCTCGGGTACGCCGAGGTCGAGCAGGTGCGGGTGGGCAAGCTGATGCTCCTGGAGGTCGCCGGGGCCGACCCCAGGGCGATCCGTTCCCGAGTCGAGGAGGCCTGCCGCGAGGTCCTGTCCAACCCGATCATCGAGGAGTTCGAGGTGCGGATGCCATGAGAAGACCGGGCATAGGGCACAGGGCACAGGGCACAGGTCGTCCGTCAGCGCAGCGCGCGCTCGTTGCCTGTTTCCGGGCGCCGAAGGGAACCGGGGCGCCGGCATGAAGCAGAGGGGCCGTCCGCGCGTGGCGGTGGTGATCTTCCCCGGCTCCAACTGCGACCGGGACGCCCTGGCCGCGGTCGAGGCGGTTGGCGGCGAACCGGTGCCGGTCTGGCACGCCAGCCGCGACCTCTCGGGCTGCGGCGCCGTGATCCTCCCCGGCGGCTTCTCCTACGGCGACTACCTGCGCGCAGGCGCGATGGCTGCCCACTCGCCGGTGATGGCAGCCGTCCGGCGGCACGCCGAGGACGGCAAGCCGGTCCTCGGTATCTGCAACGGATTCCAGATGCTGCTGGAGATGGGCCTGCTCCCCGGGGCGATGCTTATGAACCGCACGCTGCGCTTCATCTGCCGCGAGGTGCACCTGCGGGTGGAGCGGGACGACCTACCGCTCCTGGCGCAACTGCGGCGCGGCCAGGTCCTGCGGCTTCCGATCGCCCACAAGGAAGGGAACTGGTTCGCATCGCCCGACGTCGTTCGGCAGGTGGAGAGCGGGGGCGCGGTGGCGCTCCGCTACTGCACGCCGGCGGGCGCCCTCGACGACGGGGCCAACCCGAACGGCGCGCTCAACGCGATCGCCGGTCTGGTGAACGACGCCGGAAACGTGCTCGGCTTGATGCCCCACCCCGAGCGTCGGGTGCGCGCCCTCATCGGGGGCGGGGACGGCGCCGCTTTCGTCCGCGGCCTGGTGGAGTCGGCATGAAGTGGAACGCCCCCGCGACCGTCGAGCTCGCCGTGGAGCACGGACTCTCGAGGGAGGAGTACTACCGCATCCTCGCCGAGCTCGGCCGGACCCCCAACCTCACGGAGCTGGGGATCTTCGCCGCTCTCTGGTCGGAGCACTGCTCCTACAAGTCCTCGCGGGTGCACTTGAGGAAGTTCCCGACGAGCGGTCCCCGCGTCGTGCAGGGTCCCGGCGAGAACGCAGGCGTGGTGGAGGTGGGCGACGGCTGGGTGACGGTCTTCAAGATGGAGTCCCACAACCACCCATCGTTCATCGAGCCGTACCAGGGCGCGGCCACGGGCGTGGGCGGGATCCTGCGTGACGTCTTCACGATGGGGGCGCGCCCGATCATGCTCCTCGACTCGCTGCGCTTCGGCGCCCTCGATGCGCCGCGCATGACCCACCTCGTGGACGGCGTCGTGCGCGGGGTCGGCGACTACGGCAACTGCGTCGGGGTGCCGACGGTCGGCGGCGAGCTCGACTTTCACCCCAGCTACAACGGCAACATCCTCGTGAACGCCATGTGCGTCGGGGTCGCGCGGGCCGACGCGGTCTTCTACGGCCGCGCCTCGGGGCCGGGCAACCGCGTCATCTACATTGGGTCGAAGACCGGGCGCGACGGCATCCATGGCGCCACCATGGCCTCCGACGTGTTCGATGAGGCGGCCGCCGAGAAGCGCCCCACGGTGCAGGTGGGTGACCCGTTCACCGAGAAGGTTCTCATCGAGTGCTGCCTGGAGCTCATGGCGGACGACCTCGTCGTCGGGATCCAGGACATGGGCGCGGCCGGCCTCACCTCCTCGACGTTCGAGATGGCGGCGCGCGCGGGGTGCGGGCTCACGCTCGACCTCTCCCAGGTGCCGGCGCGGGAGAAGGGCATGACCCCGTACGAGCTGATGCTCTCGGAATCCCAGGAGCGCATGGTGCTGGTGACGGAGCCGGACAAGGTGGCGGCCGTGCTGGAGGTGTGCGGCCGGTGGGGCCTGGACGCGGTCGAGGTCGGCAGCGTGACCGCCGAGCCCGAGGTGGTTGCCACCTTCGAAGGGCGCGAGGCGTTCCGGCTGCCGGTTGCGCCTCTCGTGGACGATGCGCCGCGCTACGAACGGCCCTGGCTGAGACCCGTGGCGGCGGCCGCCGAGACCCTGCCGAACCTCCACGGCCGGGACTGGGGGACCGACCTGCGCGCCATGCTCTCGAGCCCGCCGTTTGCCAGTGCCCGACCGGTATTCGAGCAGTTCGATCAGTCGGTGGGTGCGAGCACGGTGGTGGAGCCGGGAGCGGACGCCGCGCTGGTGCTGGTCCCCGGCACGAGTATCGGCATTGCCGCGACCACCGACTGCAACGCCCTGGCCTGCGCACTCGACCCCGGAAACGGCGCGGCGCAGGCGGTGGCCGAGGCGGTGCGCAACCTGGCCTGCGTGGGCGCGGAGCCGGTGGGAGTGACGGACTGTCTCAACTTCGGGTCGCCCGAGAATCCCAGGGTGATGGGGCAGTTCGTCGCCGCCGTGGAGGGGATGGCCGAGGCGTGCCGGGCGTTCGAGGTGCCGGTGGTCTCGGGCAACGTGTCGTTCTACAACGAGACCTCGGGCAATGCAATCCAGCCCACGCCCACCGTCGGCATGGTTGGGGTGGTGCCGGAGGTGCGTCACCGGCCACGCGGAACCTGGCACGAGGGTGAGGTCGTCTACCTGCTGGGACCGGCGGAGGGCGATCTGGGCGGAAGCCGATTCCTGCAGATCGTGCTGGGACTCGAGTCCGGGCCCGTGCCGGCGGTGAGCTACGAGGCCGAGCGCCGCGCCGCCGCAGCGGTGCGCGGGCTCGTGCGCGAAGGCCTTGTGGCCGCGAAGGACGTTTCCGACGGGGGGCTCGCGGTGGCTGCCGCGGAGATGAGCGGTGCTGGGGTCGGCTGCGAATTGGCTTTCCCGGACGGGGTCTCGCCAGCGCGGGCGCTGTTCGGCGAGTGGCAGGGGGCCTTCGTGCTTGCGGTGCCGGCCCCGAACGAGGCGGAGGTCGGGAAGGCCTGCAAGGGCCTGCCCCTGATCAGGCTCGGGGTGGCGGGCGGAAGCAACCTGACCATCATGCTGGAGGGGAAGACGCTCGTGGACGAGCCGGTGGAGCGGCTGCAGAGGCTCCGGCAGAGGGTCCTGGGATGGCTTTCAGAGGCGTGACCGAAGCCAGCGACAAGTTCCACGACGAGTGCGGGGTGTGCGCCGTTATGGGCCACCCCGACGCGGCGAACCTCGTCTACCTCGGCCTCTACGCCCTCCAGCACCGGGGCCAGGAGTCAGCCGGCATCGCTGCCTTCGACGGCAAAGATCTGAGGCACCACAAGGCGATGGGCTACGTGGCCGACGTGTTCGACCGCGACAGGCTCGCCGAGCTGCCCGGCTTCGCGGCGATCGGCCACGTGCGCTATTCGACCGCCGGCAACTCGTCGCTCGTCAACGCCCAGCCGGTCATGGCCAAGACCCACCGCGGCCAGGTGGCGCTTGCCCACAACGGAAACCTCGTCAACGCGCTCCGCCTGCGCACGCGGCTCGAGAAGGAGGGCGCGATCTTCCAGTCCACCTCCGACAGCGAGGTCTTCCTCCACGTGCTGGCGCGCTCGCAGGCCGCGACGCTGGAGGCGGCGTTGCTGGAAACGTTCGACGCGGCCATCGGCGCCTACTCGGTGGCCGTGCTCTGCGATGGCCGCCTCTTTGCGGCGCGCGACCCGCACGGCTTCCGTCCGCTCGCCCTCGGCCGTCTCGGCGAAGCCTGGGTCGTGGCCTCGGAGACATGCGCCTTCGACCTCATCGAGGCGCGCATGGTGCGCGAGGTCGGCCCGGGCGAGGTGGTGGAGCTCGCCGGCGAGGAGCCGCGGGTGCTGCGGCCGCCCGGGCCGGGGCCGTACGCACACTGCGTGTTCGAGCATGTCTACTTCGCGCGCCCCGACTCCCGGGTCTTCGGCGAGGACGTCGGAATGGTCCGGGAGCAGCTCGGCGAGCGCCTCGCCCGGGAGCACCCGGCGGCCGCCGACATCGTGGTGGGCGTCCCCGACTCCGGCGTGCCGGCCGGTCTCGGCTTCTCGCGCGAGTCCGGGCTGCCGTTCGTG
>CAVWFZ010000003.1:267500-272537 GCA_963754345.1 Thermoanaerobaculaceae bacterium
CGCCTAGTGGAACGGCCTGGAACGGCCGGCCATAGAGGGTGAGAGCCCCGTACACGAAAGGTGTGACATCTCCTTATTCGGGTCCCCGAGTACCACGGGACACGTGGAACCCTGTGGGAATTCGGGAGGACCATCTCCCAAGGCTAAACACGTCTCGGCGACCGATAGTGAACCAGTACCGTGAGGGAAAGGTGAAAAGCACCCCTGTAAGGGGAGTGAAAGAGTACCTGAAACCGTTTACCTACAAGCAGTGGGAGGGCTATGTCCTGAGCGCAAGCGAAGGAAATGCCTGACCGCGTGCCTTTTGCATAATGAGCCGGCTAGTTACTCTCGGCGGCAAGGTTAAGCACTTTGCGAAGCCGTAGCGAAAGCGAGTCTGAATAGGGCGATTGAGTCGTCGGGAGTAGACGCGAAGCGGGATGATCTACCCTTGGCCAGGATGAAGCGTGGGTAACACCACGTGGAGGTCCGAACCAGTGTTGGTTGAAAACAGCTTGGATGAGCTGAGGGTAGGGGTGAAAGGCCAATCAAATTCCGTGATAGCTCGTTCTCCCCGAAATAGCTTTAGGGCTAGCCTCGCGTGGTCCGTGGCGGTGGTAGAGCACTGGATGGGTTAGGGACCTTACCCGGTTACCGACCCCAACCAAACTCCGAATGCCGCCAACGTCAAGCGCGGGAGTCAGACGGCGGGGGATAAGCTTCGTCGTCGAAAGGGAAAGAACCCAGACCGCCAGCTAAGGTCCCCAAGTGACAGCTAAGTGGCAAAGGATGTGGGGTTGCTGGGACAGCCAGGAGGTTGGCTTAGAAGCAGCCATCCTTTAAAGAAAGCGTAATAGCTCACTGGTCTAGCGATCCTGTGCCGAAAATTCAACGGGGCTCAAGCTGTCCACCGAAGCTGCGGATCTCGAGGGCCTGCGGGTCTTCGAGTTGGTAGGGGAGCGTTCCATGTGGGATGAAGTCAGACCGTAAGGACTGGTGGACTGCATGGAAGTGACTCTGCCGGCACAAGTAGCGATAAAGCAGATGAGAACTCTGCTCGCCGGAAGCCTAAGGTTTCCTGAGCAAGGTCAATCCGCTCAGGGTCAGTCGGTCCCTAAGGTGAGGCCGAACGGCGTAGCCGATGGGAAGCAGGTCAACATTCCTGCACCACTCTGTCCTCGTTATCACGATGGGGTGACGCAGAAGGATAGGTCGGACTGCCATTGGATGTGCAGTTTGAAGCGTGTAGGCGGGGGTGGTAGGCAAATCCGCCGCCCCGTTAACGCCAAGGCGTGATCTCGAGCCCGTATGGGCGCAAAGCGACCGATTCCACGCTGCCGAGAAAAACCTCTAAGGAGAGGGCAGGGTGACCGTACCGGAAACGGACACACGTAGGCAGGGAGAGTATCCCGAGGCGCTTGAGTGATCCCCCGTGAAGGAACTCGGCAAAATTACACCGTAACTTCGGGAGAAGGTGTGCTTCTCGCCGTGTAGACCCTCGCGGTCGAAGCGGCGGGGAGTCGCAGTGAAAAGGCCCAGGCGACTGTTTACTAAAAACACAGCACTCTGCAAACGTCACAAGCGGACGTATAGGGTGTGAAGCCTGCCCGGTGCCGGAAGGTTAAGGGGAGGGGTCAGCGCAAGCGAAGCTCTGAACTGAAGCCCCGGTAAACGGCGGCCGTAACTATAACGGTCCTAAGGTAGCGAAATTCCTTGTCGGGTAAGTTCCGACCTGCACGAAAGGCGAAACGATCTGGGCGCTGTCTCCGCGGGGGGCTCAGCGAATCTGTAGTACCGGTGAAGATGCCGGTTACCCGCACCAAGACGGAAAGACCCTGTGCACCTTTACTACAACTTGTCACTGGACCTTGGTGCTGTATGTGCAGAATAGGTGGGAGGCTGTGAAGCCGGGGCGTCAGCTTCGGTGGAGCCGTCGGTGAGATACCACCCTTACTGCTCTGAGGTTCTAACCTAGGGCCGTGAAGCCGGCCCGGGGACACTGGCAGGTGGGTAGTTTGACTGGGGCGGTCGCCTCACAAAGTGTAACTGAGGCGCCCAAAGGTTCCCTCAGGCTGATTGGAAACCAGCCGTAGAGTGCAAAGGCACAAGGGAGCTTGACTGCGAGACCTACAAGTCGAGCAGGGACGAAAGTCGGGCTTAGTGATCCGGCGGTCCCGTATGGAAGGGCCGTCGCTCAACGGATAAAAGGTACGCCGGGGATAACAGGCTGATCCTGCCCAAGAGTTCACATCGACGGCGGGGTTTGGCACCTCGATGTCGGCTCATCGCATCCTGGGGCTGAAGCAGGTCCCAAGGGTTCGGCTGTTCGCCGATTAAAGCGGTACGTGAGCTGGGTTTAGAACGTCGCGAGACAGTTCGGTCCCTATCTGGTGTGGGCGGAGGACACTTGAGGAGAGATGTCCTTAGTACGAGAGGACCAGGACGTACGGACCTCCAGTGTACCAGTTGTCGCGCCAGCGGCAGCGCTGGGTAGCTGTGTCCGGATCGGATAACCGCTGAATGCATCTAAGCGGGAAGCCAACTCCAAGATAAGGTGTCCCGGGCGTAAGCCCCTAAAGGCCTCTGGTAGATTACCAGTTTGATAGGCGGGAGGTGGAAGCGCAGCGATGCGTGCAGCTGACCCGTACTAATCGGCCGTGCGGCTTGACCATACACCACCCTTTCTTCTTGCGTTCAGCATGGAACCCCAGTTGAGTTGGTAGCCTTCGTAGTTTTTCCGGTGGTCATACCGAGAGGGAAACACCCGTTCCCATTCCGAACACGGAAGTTAAGCCTCTCAGGGCCGATGGTACTTGGTGGGTAACTGCCTGGGAGAGTAGGTCGCCGCCGGGGAATTTGAGAGCCCGACGCTCACGCGCCGGGCTCTCGCCTTTTCTGGTTGGATTCTTGCTGCAGGGCGAAGGCGGCGACCTACTCGGGCGAGCGAGTCTCTCTTCGTTCACCACGCTGTAAAAGCCGTCTCAAGATCATAACCAAGGTTTGCCTCGATGTGCATTTTCTCACTTTTCATTTGGCTCCTGCGGCTCTAGTCTGTTTCGTCGGAGGATCCATCCGTGAGAGGGTCGGCACTCCGGGGTGTGCTTCTCGCCGTCGCCCTTGCTGCCAGCTCTGGTGCCGGCCAGCCGTGCGGGCCGTGGCAGTGGGCAAACCCGCTGCCGCAAGGAAACAACCTTACCGCCGTCGCGTACGGAAGAGGGGTCTACGTCGCGGTCGGCGACGCAGGCTCCGTGCTCTCTAGCCGGGACGCCAAGGCGTGGGAGGTGGTGCGGATCGGGACGTCCGCCGGATTGAGGGCGGTCACATGGGGTGACGGGCTCTTTGCCGCGGTCGGCGACGCGGGAACCGTCGCACTGAGCCCGGATGGCGTGGAGTGGGTCGTGACAACGGTGGGCTCGAGCCGAGAGCCTCGACGGTGCGGCCTCGGGGCACGGTCGGTTGGTCGTTGTCGGCACGAGTGGGACCATCTTCTGGAGCGTGGGCGGCAGCACGTGGCAGCGTGCACTCTCGCCCACGACCGCAGATCTCGCTGCGGTCACCTTTAGTGGAAAACAGTTCGTGGCGGCGGAGGGCGGCGGATCCCGGACCCCGGGCTTCTCGACCTATGCAGGCATCCTGACGAGCGTCGACGGCGCCACGTGGGTGAGGACTCCGATCCCTGAGGCAATGTATTTTCAGGCCTTTGCCAACAACGGCTCGCGTCTGCTCGCAGCCGGGGCGTACTGCGTGTTCCCGGTGACGGGGCCCGATGGGGGGTGTGCCCCAGGTGCCTTGGTATCGGTCAGCGACGACGGGGGTACCTCGTGGTCGACGACGAAGCCACAGCTCGTTGCGTTCACAGATGTCATCTGGACGGGCTCCGGCTTCCTGGCTCTCACGGGCTCCTTCGGTTCTGGCCTGGCCACGGCGACGAGTCTCGATGGACTGGTCTGGCATCCGTTGTGGGGGAGCGGGGCCGGCCCCGTCGTGGCCGTGGCGATCGGTGACGCCGGTTTGTTGGTGGCGGTCGGTACCGCCGGATGCATCTCGACGAGTCAAACCGGCAGGAAGTGGGATTCGATCCTGAGCGACACCTACCGTCCCGACCTCGTGGACGCGGTCTGGGACGGCACTCAGTTTGTTGCCGTGGGTCCTGGAGTCTTCGGCTCGCCCGGCTTCGTGATGTTGAGCCCGGACGGCCTCGTCTGGAGCGAGGTGAGCAGCGGTGCGTTCGATGGGCGGGGAGGACTGACCGCGATCGCCTCGAACGGCTCGACCCTCGTCGCACTCGGCGATGCGTACATTGCGAGGAGTCAGGATGGCGTCTCCTGGTCGGTGGTTGCCACTTGGGACGCGTCCTCGCTTTTCCGGTTTTCCTCGATCGCATGGACAGGGACGCGATTCGTCGCGGTAGGGTCCCGGCTGGGTCCCGGTGGCGGCATCGAAGGGCTGGCCGTAGCGAGTACGGATGGCCTGAACTGGACGGAGCTCCACACGGAGCCGGGCGTCTGGTTCCACGAGGTTGCCGCTCACGACGAGACCGTGCTGGTCACCGCGGCCGAGGCGTCGGGAAGTCTCAGTGCAAGGATCTATGTCAGCACCGGCCTGGGGCCCTGGCAGGAGGTCCCGGGGCTGTCCCTGAGCTCGCCAGGCGCGATCGTGTGGGCCGGCGGGCAGTTCGTCCTCGTCGCAGGGGCCCCCCGCGGTCGTACACGAGTCCCGATGGCGTGTACTGGGTGGACCGGGGCACCGGGATACCGGATGGTCTCTTCCGGCTCAGGTGGGACGGCCGCGAGATTATCGGGGTCGGCTACAGCGGCGTGGCGGCCCGTAGCGCCGACGGGGGCATGTGGTACGCGGAGTTCTCTGGGACGTGGAACGACCTGTTCGGGATCGCGTCCGGGCATGACCGGGTCATCGCCGTCGGCCGATCAAACACGGTTCTGTGGCGACAATGCGAGGGCGCTCACCGGGTGCGACGGCATCTGACACGTTCAGGTCTCGACTGAAGTCTCCGTGTCGGCATGACCGGCGGGCTCGACGACGGCCGTGTGGGTTGGG
>CAVWFZ010000004.1:0-431890 GCA_963754345.1 Thermoanaerobaculaceae bacterium
CGAGGAGCGCGCGCTCCTCGACGCCTATACGGAGGGCGTGAACGCGGGTCTTACCGCGCTGCAGGAGAAGCCGTTCGAGTACATCCTGCTCCGCGCCGACTCCGCCCCTTGGCGGCCGGAGGACACGGTGCTTGTCCTGCTGTCCATGTTCATCGAGCTCCACGGCACGGATGCGTCCTACGAGTCGGCCCTCGGCCTTCTCCACGATCTCCTGCCCCCGCCCATGTACGAGTTCCTCACTGCCCCGGGTACGGAGTGGGACGCGCCGATCGTCGGCGAGCCGTTCACCACGCCGCCGATCCCGGACCTCGCCGCGTTCGACCTCCGACAGGCCCGGAAGGCCGAGGCGTTACCCTCCGCTCAACCCGAGATCGACGCGGAGCCGGTCGCCGCGGGAAGCAACAACTGGGCGGTCGCCGGAAGCCGCACGACGCACGGCGGCGCCATCCTCGCCGACGACATGCACCTGGGCATCTCGGTCCCCAACACGTGGTATCGGGCGTCCCTTGCCTGGCCCGACCCCGCCCGGCCCGGCCAGGACTTCCGCGTCACGGGCGTGACGCTGCCCGGGACGCCGGCCGTGGTCGTCGGCAGCAACACCCGTGTGGCCTGGGGCTTCACCAACAGCTACGGTGACTGGCAGGACCTGGTGATCGTCGAGGTGGACCCGGCGGATACGGACGCCTACTTCACCCCCGGCGGCCGGAGAAGGTTCGAGCGCACGGCCGAGACGATCAAGGTGAAGGGAGGCGCGAGCGAAAGCCTCGAGGTGACGTCCACGATCTGGGGGCCAGTGATCGACAGGGACCACCTGGGGCGTCCCCGTGCCCTAAGGTGGACCGCCCACGAGCCGGCGGCCCTGAACCTCAACATCTTGCACCTGGAGACTTCCCACACTCTGGAGGACGCCCTCGACAACGCCAACACGTGCGGCATCCCGCCCCAGAACTTCCTCTGCGCCGCCTCGGATGGCCGCATCGGGTGGACCATCGCGGGCATCATCCCGAGGCGTGTGGGCTATGACGGGCGCCTGCCCGCTTCATGGCGGGACGGGACCCGGCGCTGGGAAGGGTGGCTCGCACCCAGGGAGGTGCCGCGCGTCGTGGACCCGCCCTCGGGCTTTCTCTGGACGGCCAACGCGCGGGTGGTCGCCGGAGATGCGCTCGCCAAAATCGGGGACGGGGGCTACGCGCTCGGTGCACGCGCCCGTCAGATCAGGGACGACCTCGGGGCGCTCGGGAAGGCCACTGAGCGGGACATGCTGGCGATCCAGCTCGACGACCGCGCGCTCTTCCTCGAGCGCTGGCACGATCTCCTCCTGCAGACGCTCACGCCGGAGGCGATTGCAGCCGATCCGCGCCGGGCCGAGCTGAAGAGGTTCGCCGAAGCGTGGGGAGCCCGTGCGTCCGTCGGCTCTGTCGGCTACCGGATCGTGCGGATGTACAGGTACTTCCTCACCGAGCAGGTGATGACGGCGCTCACGGCGGCCTGCCGCAAGGCCGACGGCCGCTTCCGGTATGGCACGCTCACGCAGCTCGAGGGCCCCATCTGGCGCCTTGCCACCGAGCGGCCACCGCACCTGCTCGACCTGAAGTTCAAGAGCTGGGACGAGCAGCTCCTGGCCGCAGTGGATGCCACCCTCGAGTACTTTCGAAAGCTGGGTGGCCCGCTCGAGGCGCATACCTGGGGCGAGCGCAACACTGCCGCGATCCGCCACCCGCTCTCGGGCGCGATCCCGGGGCTCGCCCGCCTGCTCGACATGCCGAGGGACCAGCTTCCGGGCGACAGCAACATGCCGCGCTTTCAGGCGCCCTCCTCCGGCGCCTCCGAGCGGCTGGCCGTGTCGCCGGGACGTGAGGACGAAGGGCTTTTCCACATGCCGTGCGGCCAGAGCGGCCACCCGCTCTCACCGTTCTACCGGGCCGGACACGAAGCGTGGGTGCGCGGCGAGCCGGCATCCTTCCTGCCCGGACCGGCGTTACACACCTTGACCCTGGTCCCCACCGGAACGCAGGGCGCACGGAGCTGAGCCCGCAAAGGCAATGCCGGTCTGTCGCCGGCAGCGCCGAGCAGGGTGATAGACTGCTCCTTGCGGAAGACGGCACGAAAGGTCAGCATGTCCTCCTCGAGTCCCGGCGCGGCGCCAAGCAGCAGGGTAAGCCCGGCCGAAGCCGTGACGGCCGCGGTAGAGGAGTTGTCCGCTGAGCAGGCGCTGCCGCCCGACGGTGGGTTCCCCGGGGCCGGGCCGCAGCTCGGCACGGCGTTCGAGCCTACGGTGGTGTCGCACGGCCGCCCGAAGGTCGATCTCGCGAGCTTCCACAAGGAGCTCCGTGTCACAAACCTCCGGGTGGTGTTCTGGACGGTGGTCATTTTCAACGTCGTGTACGTCGCATGGGCCATCTTCGACTACCTGCTGGTCCCGGCCCACTGGCGGGAGTTCCTAGCTCTGCGACTGGTTGCCGCCACGCTGAACGCCCTTACCCTCTTCGCCGTGCGCCGGCCGCGAAACACCCGGTACTCCTTCGAAGCATTCTGGATCGTTGCGTTTATCTTCGGGAGCTTCATCGCATTGATGCTGCCGCAACTGGAAAGTCGCAGCTTCCCGGCGTATGTGATGGGGTTCTCCGTCGTGATCTTTGGCGCGGGCGTGCTGCCGCTGTGGCCGCCAAACTGGGCGGTCTCCAACAATTCCGCGATCGTTGCCAGTGGAATCGCCGCGTTGCTCATCTGGACGTCCAACCTCAACGCTCGTGATCTCGTAGGGGGAGCTTTCTTTGTCGCCACCGCGACCGGTCTGAGCATCGCGGCGGCGTCCTTCAAGTACGATCTGGCACGACGGGATTTCTGGACGCGCTCCGAGCTCTACGCCGTCGCCCGGCGCGAGGCCGACGCGCGCGCCCGCCTGGCTCACGCCACCGACGAGTTGCAGAGCGCACTCGAGAGGCTCAAGGAACTGGACCGCCTCAAGAGCAAGTTCTTCGCCAACGTCTCCCACGAGCTCAGGACGCCGCTCACCCTCATCCTCGCCCCAGTCGAGGAGCTCACACAGGCCACAACCAACCCGAATCAACTGCAGTACTTGCGGGTCGTGCGCAGGAACGCCCACCGGCTCCTCCGACTGATCGACGACCTGCTCGACCTCTCCAGCCTCGATGCCGGGGGGCTGAGGCTCAACCTGGCCGAAATCGACCTCCGTACCGTGGCCGCGACCGTGCACGAGAACAGCAAGCCTGCGGCGATGGCAAAGGACATCGAGTTCACCTTCTCAGCGCAACCCTCGACCAAGAAGGTCTTCGCCGACGCCCACCGCCTCGAGATCGTCCTGACCAACCTGGTCGGTAACGCCCTCAAATTCACGCCCCCGGGCGGCCGCATCGAGCTGCGTGTCGAGGACTTGCCCTCGGGCGTCCGCGTCCTTGTGAAGGACACCGGACACGGGATCCCTTCTGACGCCCTCCCGCACGTTTTCGAGAGGTTCTTCCAGGTGGCTCCGACGGGGCAGCGGCGGGACGGTGGCGTCGGCATCGGTCTCGCACTCGCCAAGGAGCTGGTCGAGCTTCACGGCGGGGCCGTGAGCGTGGAGAGCCGCCTCGACGAGGGGAGCACCTTCTCCTTCATCATCCCGTTCGGAAGAGACCACATCCGGCCCGAGGTGATCGAGAGACGGCAGGAGTTCACGCCCCGCGACGATCTCCGTCGCAGGACCGAGGACACCCGGATCTCCGCCAAGGTAATGACCTACGCGGACAAGGAGAGGCTTCCGGCCGTCGTCGCCGAGAAGAGTCCCTTCGGGGAGTCTCGGCGGCCGCGAGTCGTTCTCGTCGACGACCACGGGGACGTGCGCGAGTTCATACGGGGTCTGCTGGAGCCCGAGTTCGAGCTCATGACAGCCACTAACGGCGACGAGGCCTGGGAGCTGGTTTGTCGTGAGATGCCGGACCTGGTCATCTCGGACGTCATGATGCCCGGGCGGAGCGGCACCGAGCTCTGCCGGGACATCAAGGCCGAGCCGGCCCTGAAGAACATCCCCGTCATCCTCCTCACGGCCCGCGTCGGCTCGGAAGCCACGCTGGAGGGTTACGCCCATGGGGCCGACGACTTCGTGGCCAAGCCGTTCCACCCTCGGGTGCTGCTGGCAAGGGTGCGCGCCCAGCTCAAGCTGCGCGCCCTCAGCCTGCAGCTTGCCGAGCGCGAGAAGCTGGCCGCGGTCGGCACGCTGGCCGCAGGCATCCTGCACGAGGTACGCAACCCGGTGAACGCGATCCTCAACGCGGCGCGCGTCCTGACAGGCGGAAACGTCGATGCGCATTTGACCGGCAAGCTGCTGGGCGTGATCGCCGATGCCGCGGAGCGCATCCAGGGGATCACCTCTGCCCTCGAGATCCACGCACGACCGGCAGAGGCAGGCGGCTTCACGCCCAGCGACGTGCGGGAAGGCCTCGACGCGACGCTGCAGCTGCTCGAGCACCGCATGGAAGGCGTAACGGTTCATCGCGAGTACCAGACCGACGTGCGTGCAGCCGCACCTCCGGGCCCATTGAACCAGGTCTTCCTGAACATCCTGGACAATGCCCTGCGGGTGGGGGCAACCAACCTCTGGATAAGGGTCGCACTCCAGGAGCACCGCCTCGTCGTCCGGATCGGCGACGACGGCCCGGGGGTCCCACCCGAGGTCGCACAGCGCATATTCGACCCGTTCTTCACCACACGGGAGGCCGGGGCCGGGATTGGCCTTGGCCTCTACCTCTCCCGTAGAATCGTCGAGGCGTACCACGGAGCAATCTGGGTCGAGGAACGCCCACATGGAGGTGCGGAGTTCGTCGTCGAGCTGCCGGCAGTGGACCGCCATTGAGCAATCGCCTTCCGTCGCAGCGCCTTGCTGTCTACGGAGTGGTCGACCGTCACAGACGCGGCGGCAGGCCAGGTGCTTCCCGGGAGGGCCTGGGTAAGGGTTGAGGAGGATATGCCGAAATCGTACGAAGAGCTGATGGGTGCGCTTGGGCGGGCGGTCTTCTTCCGCCCCGAGCGGCGTCGCGTGCGGGACCTGCTCTCCCGCGAGGCCCAGCCGCAACTCCTGGTCAACGACAACGAGTTTCCGCTCTTCGACCTCTCGATGAACGGTGTCTCGTTCGTCTCCCGCAACAACATCCAAGCTTGGCCCGTTGGCACGGAAATCGACATCCGGCTCCTCCTGTACAACAAGCAGGTCTACAAGGGGCGCGGCCGCGTGGCCCGCTTGGAGCCCGGGCCTAAGACCGGCATGCGCGTCGGCGTCGGGCTCACCAGCGGTTTCCTGGACCTCCCGGAAATATTGCGCCAGGACGAGGAAGGTCATCTCGACAGAGAGTTGCGGCATCGGCCCGACTACTGGCGGACCAAAATTCCCAAGGGCTTTCAGGACGCCGTGTCGTACGCCGCCACCTTCCTCCAGTTTTACCGCCAGACCCTGGACCGGCACGAGGCGCGCTACAAGGCCCGCGGTGGGGGCGGAAGCGAGGCCATCGCCGCGTTGGATCAGCGCGCACTCGCCGCCCTCCGGGACCCGTGGAACGAGATCCAGCGTGCTGC
This sequence comes from Thermoanaerobaculaceae bacterium, assembly GCA_963754345.1. Taxonomy (GTDB): domain Bacteria; phylum Acidobacteriota; class Thermoanaerobaculia; order Thermoanaerobaculales; family Thermoanaerobaculaceae; genus RBG-13-68-16. The sequence continues at coordinate 5,569 of CAVWFZ010000004.1, forward strand.
CTCCCTCGCGGCTATCGAGTGCCTGGATGACCGCGAGGTACTTGCCGCCGCCAAGGAATACACCGAGACCCTCGTGACGCCGGTGGTGACCGTCTGCCCGCTGCATCACCGGGCGTACACGAAGCCCCTCGGCTACCCGGGCGACTACCAGGTCATGACTTACTACTACAACAACGCCCTCGAAGGTGACTCAGTCTTCGCGCGCGTTTTCCATAAGTTCGGGGTCGAGCACCCGCTCTCCAATGGCGTGCGCACCCGCAGGGATTTGATCGTCGACCTCCTTGAGAAGGAGCACGAGCGGTACCTGGCGCTGGAGAAGGGTCAACGCGTCTTCCGCGTCGCCAGTCTCGGATGCGGCCCCGCGCGCGAGGTGTCGGACTTCATCCGGAGGCGCAACGCATGGCCAGGCCAGGTCGTGTTCACGCTGATTGACCAGGAGGAGGAGGCGCTGAGCATCGCGTACCACAGCAGCCACCGCGAGATCCAGGCGACCCGGGCCAACGGCGTCCTGCAGTGCCTCAACCTCTCGTTCATCCAGATCCTGCGCGACCCTAGCCTGGTGCCGGTTGAGCACAGACAACACTTCATCTTTGCCACCGGCTTGTTCGACTATCTGCGTGAAACGACCGCACAGGTCCTGCTCCGGGCTCTCTACGATCAACTCGACCCGGGAGGACTAATTGCCGTCGGCAACGCCATCGGTCCCAACGACTACTTCTGGTCGGCAGAGTTCATGCTGGACTGGACGATGCTCTATCGGACCCGCGAAGAGATGCTTCGACTGGGTAAAGGACTGCCAGAAACGGCAGAGTTGGATGTCATCGTTGAACCAGGCAACGCGTATTATTTCCTCCTGGTGAGGAAGCACTGAGTCTCCGCGAGTATCTCGCGGCGGACCTGAGGATCGAGCGACTTTGAGGAACCGATAGCATCGGAGAAGCCAGCCATGGATCGAACGATCCTGTACGTGGACGATGACGTCGCCAACTTGACGGTCCTGCAGGCTGCGTGTGCCGAGGAGTTCGACGTCATCACGTCACCCAGCGCCGAGATCGCGCTGGAGATCATGCGCCAGCGGGAGATTGCCGTGCTCCTGGTTGACCAGCGCATGCCCGGCATGTCTGGAGTCGAGCTCTTCGAGGCGGTGCGCGACCTCTACCCGGACACGGTCCGCATCCTCATCACCGCCTACTCCGACCTCTCTGATGCCATCGCTGCCATCAACCGGGGCCAGATCCGGGGCTACCTCCGCAAGCCCTGGGAGCCGGACAACCTGAAGGCCTCGCTCCGCGAGGGCCTCGAGGTGTACGAGACGAGGCGGAAGATTCGCGAGCTGGAGCGACGCCTGCTGGAAACCGAGCGGGTTTACTCGCTGGGTGTGGTCGCGGCAGGCGTGGCGCACGAGCTGCGGAACCCGCTCGCCGCGCTCCAGACAACCCTCGAAGTGACCGAGATGCGGCTGGTGGGCCTGATGGACGCCCTTGCGTCGGAGCGGCCCGCGCGCGAGCACCTTGACAGCGTGAAAAAGCTCGTCGAGCAGGTCATCCGGGCAAAGCAGTCAGTCGGTCAGATCACCGAGATCACGTCGAGCATCGAGCTGAGCCATCGGAGGCGGGACGAGGTCAAGACCACCGACATGCAGGAGGTCACCAACCTGACCCTCAGATGTGTGCGCGCCGAACTGCTCAAGCGAGCCGAGATCCAGGCGGAGATCGAGCCGGCGCCGCCGGTCAAGGGTTCACCCAACCGCCTCGGGCAGGTCGTGATGAACCTCCTGATCAACGCGCTTCAGGCGCTGCCGGACCGCCCGCGCGGGGAGAACATCGTGGCCCTGCGGTTGAGGCGGGTGGGCGATGTCGTCCGCCTCGAGGTCGAGGACAACGGCTCGGGGATCCCACCAGAACTCCTGGGCCGGATCTTCGATCCCTTCTTCACCACCAAGGCACACGGCGGGACCGGACTCGGGCTGGCAATTTCCAAGCAGATCGTCGAGGAGGTCGAGGGGCACATTACGGTGGAGAGCCAGGTTGGGCGCGGGACGCGCTTCGCAGTGGACCTGCCGGTGGCGGTTGCGGTCAAGACCAGGCAGAACGAGTAGCCTCGTTGCCCCTCGATCGACGGCAGGCTTCGCCCTCCCGACACGCGTCACGAAACCGTCATGACCGATCACGATCCCGTGCCGGTTCGCGCACGTCGCCTGCCTGCGATCGTAGGCATGCCCGGGCCAGCCTCCGTGGCAGCCGCGCCAATTCCGCCTGGGTGAACCTTTCAGCCCTCCCCTACGTCTAAGGGAGTGTTGGAACGATTGGGTGTCCAGCTCTCCGCGGGGGGCCGGAGCACGAAAGGAGGCGTTCCATGGCTGTGGTTCTACCGGGCATCGCACGAACGCGTCCCTTTCGGACAACCTCCGGGGAATTTCTGGCTCCAGTCATTCTCGACACCGGCGAGGAAGCCCGTGTCTCGACCGTGCTGTTCCCGCACTGGCCGCGGATCGGCGACCGGTTCGACTTCGACGGACACACCTGGGAAGTGACTCGAGGCAAAGACTTCCAGCGCGGTCTCGTCGCGAGGCCGGTGAAACCGGGGGCCTGCGTCCACTAGGCGAGATCTACTTGCCTTCGAGAGCCGCCCTCAGGCGCCGGATTTGCTCCGCGTGCTTGTGTGCATGCTCAGCGTAGATCTCGAGCCACCGCTCGGCTGTGTACAGCCCAACATCGGTGTGCCAGCCGGTGGAGCGCCAGTCCTCCTCCGACATCCCCCGCAGCAACTGCAGGGTGGTGCCGCGGGTGCTCCGGAACGCCTCCCACGCGGGCCGCAGATCCCGCTGGTTGTAGCGCAGTCGGACGGCGTACGCGTCCTGGTCGTACCCCGGGATGATCGGATGCTCCTCGACGAGCAGCTTGCGCAACCGGATTCCTGCGATGGTCTCGCTGTCAGCGAGGTGGTGGACGATCTCGGCGGCGCTCCACTTTCCAGGGAAAGGGTGAGTCATGAGCCCCTCGGTCGAGAAACCCTCGAGGCTGCTTGCGACCACGTCGGGGCCCGATGCGTAGCGTTCGATCAGTTTGTCTCGCTGTGCCTTCGTCATGCCGGTCCTCCCGCCACTGCCCTTGCTTCCATCACCATCGTAACGTTACCCGGCCTGGAATATTGCGCCCCCCGTCGCACCCGGACCGCCTTGCGCCGGGAGCCGCGATCGTGAAAGATGGCCGCACCAGGAGGCGGCATGTACTCGGGTCGGGGCTACCGTACCAACGTCGAGTTCGGCTTCGGCGGATTCCGCGGCCGGCCGCCCCAGGACCTGGTGGCGCTGCTCATCGTCCTCTTCGCCACCTTTGCGCTGCAGTTCTTCGGCGCCACCGCGATCGTTCCGGCGATGCTCCGGCTCACGCCTGCCGTCTGGCGAGCCGGCTTTCTCTGGCAGCTGTGCACCTACGCCTTCACCGGCTTCGGCGGACCGAGCCCGTGGATCCTGGTCGAGTTTTTCGTCCTTTACTGGTTCGGCCGTGACGTGCGGGTACGCCTCGGCCGGAGGGGTTTCTGGAAGCTGCTCGCCTGGGCGGTCCCCGGCGCCGCGGCCATCGCCGTCTTTGTGCAGATCGCGGCGGAAGCGATCGTCGGGGCAAGCCCGACTCTCTTTCCGTTCCAACTCATGCAGGGCCAGCGGATCCTGCTGGTGGTGCTGTTCGCAGCGTTCGCGACGCTGTACGGGGATTCCACGATCCTCCTGTTCTTCGTACTGCCCATGAAGGCGCGTTGGTTCCTCTGGTTCTCGGTCCTTGTCGGTTTCGTGGCATACCTGGGCAGCAAGGACCTTGCGGGTTTCGCAGGGATCTGCGCCGGGACGGGGATAAGCAAGGTGGCGCTCTCGCCCTCACGCGTGCAGCGAACGCTGCGCGGCCGCTGGCTGAAGTGGCGGCGGGCCAGGCTGGCGCGGAAGGTCGACCGCCTCGCGAGGCGGCGCGGCTTGCGGGTCGTCCGGCGGGACGACAAGCCCAAGGGACCCACGGTCAACTAGCCAGCGCCGCGATCTGGTTCGACTCGAAGACGTTCACCCCTGGGGGAGCCTTCTTCGCAACGCGCACCATGGCCAGCGCCACGTCGCTCGCGGCAACCGGGCGGTACTTCCGGAAAGGCCCCACCAGCAGGACGGAGATCGGCTTGAAGACCATACTGGCCAAGCGCTCGCCACGTCTGAACTCCTGGCGGTCCCCCAGCAGCAGCGACGGGCGGAAGATCTGCGTCCCTCGGAAGGAAAGGCCGCGCACCGCCTGCTCCACCTGCCCCTTGACCCGGTTGTAGAAAACGCGCGAGCCAGGGTGAGCACCAAGGGCCGAGACGAGCAGTATCTGGTCGGCGCCAGCCTCCGCAGAAGCCCGAGCGGCCTCGAAGATGTAGGTGAAGTCCACCTTGTAGAAGACCTCCCTGGAACCGGCCTTCCCGATGGTGGTTCCCAGGCAGCAAAAGAGATCCTGCCCGTGCAGCTCGTCGCGATGTTGGCGCAGGGTGTCGAAGTCGAGGACGTGCGCGTGCAGCTTAGGGTGGCCCGTGCTCACCGGCTTTCTCGCAAACACCGTGACGCTGCCCCAGGCGTCGTCCGCCAGCAGCAGGTCCAGGCAGTGCCGCCCGACCAGGCCGGTGGCACCCAGCAGCACGGCGGACCTGGCGTGGACTGCACCCTTCACGGATCCTCCGCGCGACCGGCCCGACCGGGGCTGACGTGGTCAGGGGCCTGCTTCAGGGGGCGACGAGTTACCAGGGGAACGTGAAGGAGCCCGGGTCGAGGCGTCAACACGATCAGTCCTGGAGCGCCCCGAGCGAGCGCCGCGCGCCGACCGAGCCGAGCCGGCCGAGTATGCGATCGCCCGCTCCCAGGCTATCCCGCCTCGCACGCGCGAGCAGGAGCCCCAGGAGCACGGTCAGTGCCCCGGCGCCGAAACCCACGAGGAACATGAAAAGGCCCCACTCCACCCTCATGCTGCGCCTCCCGATCGACGGCATAGGGAGCGAACCGCCTCGTGCTCCCTCTCCCCCGGACACTCGCCGGATCCAACAGAGACCTGAGACAGGGCATTCCTGGCAGGCGTGGGCAGCGGACACAAGAAGCGCTATCTGATATCATTTTCTCAAGATGGAGCAGGGCAAGAACCCGATCGTCGAGAGACGGCACAGCCCCCGCTACCCGGTCGAAGGCGTGCAGGGGACTCTCCACGTCAGTACCGGGGCGAAGATCCTCAACATGAGCCTGACGGGCATGGCCGTGGAAACGGACACGCAGATGCGCGTGAGCCGCTCCTACTCGCTCGCGCTCAGGCACGACGAGGACTTCGTGCTCAGGCTTTCCGGGACCGTCGTGTGGTGCCACCTGCGAACCCTCCGGAAGACGGAGAGCGGTGAAACCAAGAGCGTCTATCACGCCGGGTTCAGGTTCGACGACACGCTGACCGAAAAGGCCATCGAGCTTACGCACTTCCTCGAGGCCACCGCGGTGATCGCGGTGGAACAGCGGATCTCGGGGCGCTTCAAGCTCAAGTTCGCGAAGCCCGTGGACCTGGACACCGCGTACCAGTTCACGGTCAAGACCATCAGCGCCTCGGGGGTTCTCATCGAGACCGAGATGCCGGCCGCGGTGGGCACCGTCTTCGACATGGAGACGAACCTGCACGGCGCCTCCCTGGAGGTCCGCGGACGCGTCGTGCACTCGCGGGAGGTCCGCGACGCACAACGAGGCAGGGTCAGCTTGCTCGGCATCGAGTTCGTACAGATAAAGGACAAGGACCGGCGCGCGCTCGAGGAGTACATCTCGAGCCACCTGCAGTAGCCGCGTCGGCAAGGGCTTTCCCGTAGCCACGGGCCTTCCAGCAAAGGCAGCAGCTTGACGTCACTCGTCTTCCGCCGGGTGAGGTTGCGGCCCGGGCTGGATACCGGCGATGTCGGGGTCCACGCCCAGCTCACGGGTGGGCCGTGTTTCCTTTTCCGCTCGGCGCTGCACTCGTTTTTCGGCCTTTTCCTTCTGCCGTTGCTGGCGGGCACGCTCGCGCTCGCGCTTGGTGATCGAAGCTCCGCGGTTGTGTGCCAACGTCACCTCCTCGGGCAGACGCGGCAGACGGGTAGCGCACAATCGGCCCGCTGCGGGCTGGCCGTACCGTCACGGTCCAGGTGAGAAGCTCTCGCCCCCACACAAACCCGATGACGGAGCCGGACACTACCACGAGTGGCGGAGTAATGCGACGGGTACCGGCGTTGGGGTATGCGGGCGGCGGGGGTATCGTATGCGCCGAAGGAGGATCGCCATGAAGCGGGCGTTTACCGTGTCGGCGTTGCTGTGGCTCGCGGCCCTGACGGCCCAGGCCCAGTCTCCACGTGGCTACTACCGGTACCCCACGATCCACGGGGGGACCGTCGTCTTCGCCGCCGAGGGCGACCTCTGGAGAGTCCCGGTCAACGGGGGTGTCGCTCAACGGATCACCGCCCACACCGGCGAGGAGACACGGCCTGCCGTCTCGCCGGACGGCACGACGCTGGCGTTCTCGGCGTCGTACGAGGGTCCGACAGAGGTTTACACCATGCCGCTCGCCGGCGGCCTACCCACGAGACGGACATGCGAGGGCGGCGAGGCCCTGGTCGTGGGTTGGACCCCAGACGGCCGCCTGCTCTACGCGACCCGGCGCTTCTCCACCCTTCCCAACCCCCAGCTTGTTGCGCTCGACCTTTCAGCCGGTACCGGCAAAATTCTTCCGTTGGCCCAGGCCAGCGAGGGCAGCTATGACTCAGCCGGCAAGACCCTCTTCTTCACGCGTCTGGCCTTCCAGGGCAGCCACACCAAGCGCTATCAGGGCGGCACCGCGCAGAACATCTGGCGTTTCGCCACGGGTGGCGGCGAGGCCGTCCCGCTGAACACCGACTACACCGGAACCAGCAGGTCCCCGATGTGGTGGCGAGGCCGGGTCTACTTCGCAAGCGACCGCGACGGAACCATCAACATCTGGTCGATGGACGAGGCAGGAGGCGACCTCCGGCAGCACACGCACCACGCCGGCCTGGACGTCAAGTCCCCGGCGCTCGCTGAAGGCCGCATCGTCTACCAGCTCGGGGCCGACCTGCGGCTTTACGACGTCGCCTCCGACAAGGACACGCTGCTCGACATCACGCTCGTCTCCGACTTCGACCAGCTTCGCGAGCACTGGATCGACAAACTGATGGAGTACCTCACAGCGGCGCACCTCTCGCCGAAGGGCGACCGCGTAGCGCTCACCGCTAGAGGTCAGGTCTTCGTCGCTGCGGTCAAGCAAGGACGGCTGGCCGAGGCAAGCCGCAACCAGGGCGTGCGCTATCGGCAGGCCCACTTCATGCCGGACGGGAAGTCGCTGGTCACGCTCTCGGACGAGACGGGCGAGGTCGAGTGGTGGCGTCTGGCGGCCAACGGCGTCGGCAAGCCGGAGAACCTCACCCGCGACGGCAAAGTCCTGCGCTTCGACGGCCTCCCATCCCCGGACGGCGGCTGGATTGCATACCACGACAAGGACAACGTCCTCTGGGCGTTCAATATCCCCGAGAAGAAAACCGTGAAGATCGCAACCTCAAGCAACGGGCCATTCTCCGATCTCGCCTGGTCCCCGGACAGCAGGTGGCTCGCCTACGTGATGCCGGATGTCAACACCTTCAGCCGGATCTTCCTCCATAACATGGGCGACGGGACCACCGTGCCGCTGACCAGCGACCGCACCGAGAGCGCCAGTCCGGCCTGGAGCCCGGACGGAAACTGGATCTACCTGCTCTCCGATCGCAACCTGGAGTCCGCCGTACCGAGCCCCTGGGGCCAGTTCCAGCCGGAGCCGTTCATCGACAGGCCCACCAGGATCTACGCCGTGGCCCTCGTGCCGTTCCTGCGCTTCGCCTTCCAGCCCAGCGACGAGCTGCAGCCCATGTCCCCCGACAAGAAGGACACAGGCGCAAAAAAGGACGACAAGGCAAGCGTCTTGGTCAACGTCGAGCGCACCGGCCTCGCAGGCAGGCTCTACGAGGTGCCGGTGCCCGCCGGCCGGTACGATGCGCTCTCGGTCAACGGGGAGAAGCTGTTCTGGCTCTCGCGCGACGTCTCCCCCGACGGGAAGGCCAAGCTGCTTTCCCTCGAGATCACCAACAAGGACCCCAAGCCCAAGTCCCTGCTGGAGGACGTCAGGAGCTACGAGCTCTCCCTCGATGGCAAGAGGATCCTGGTGCGCAAGGAGGACACCCTTGCGGTATTCGAGGCCTCGGCGGACAAGGTAGACCTCGCCGACAAGACCGTGGACCTGAAGGGGTGGCGCTTCCCGATCGATCCGCGCGAGGAGTTCCAGCAGATGTTCCGTGAGGCCTGGCGCCTCGAGCGCGACTACTTCTATGACCGGGGCATGCACAAGGTGGACTGGCCCGGGATGCTGGCGAAGTACCAGCCGATGGTGGCCCGTGTGGCCGACCGCAGCGAGCTCAACGACCTGATCTCCCAGATGGTCGGGGAGCTCTCGGCGCTCCACATCTTCGTGCGTGGCGGCGACGTCCGCAAGGGGAAGGACAACGTAATGCCCGCTTCGCTGGGCGCCGTCCTGGTGCGCGACGAGACGGCCGGCGGTCTGAAGGTGGCGCACGTCTACCGCTCCGACCCCGACTATCCTGACAGGCTCGCCCCGCTGGCGCGCCCGGGCATCGAGGTGCGTGACGGCGACGTCATCGAGGCGGTCAACGGCGTCCCTGCCCTTTCAGTGAGCGACGTCTCGATGCTCCTGCGCGACCAGGTGGAGCGCCAGGTGCTGCTGCGCGTCAAACCGGCGGGCGGTGGCGCAAGCCGCGACGTCATCGTCAAACCGATCTCCCCCGAGCGGGAGACCGACCTGCGCTACGACGAGTGGGAGTACACGCGCCGGCTGCGGGTGGACGAGGCGGGCAAGGGCGCGATCGGCTACGTGCACCTGCGCGCCATGGGACGCGGCAACTACACCGAGTGGGCGCGCGACTACTATCCGGTCTTCAAGCGCTCCGGCCTGATCATCGATGTGCGCCACAACCGCGGCGGGAACATCGACAGCTGGATCCTGGAGAAGCTCCTGCGCAAGGCCTGGTTCTATTGGCAGCCGCGGGTCGGCGAGCCCTACTGGAACATGCAGTACGCCTTCCGCGGCCACCTGGCTGTGCTGATGGACCAGAACACCGCCTCCGACGGCGAGGCCTTCGCGGAGGGCTTCCGCCGGCTCGGCCTCGGCAAGCTCATCGGCATGCGCACCTGGGGCGGAGAGATCTGGCTTTCCAGCAGCAACTTCCTCGTGGACAGGGGGATCGCCACCGCCGCCGAGAACGGGGTGTACGGGCCTGAAGGTCACTGGCTGATAGAGGGGCACGGCGTGGATCCGGACATCGTCGTGGACAACCTGCCGGCGGCCACCTTTGCAGGCGGGGATGCGCAGCTCGACGCGGCCATCAAGTACCTGCAGGAGCTGATCAAGAGGGAACCGGTGCCGGTCCCGGCACCGCCGGCATACCCGGACAAATCGTTGCCGGGACACTCGAGGTAGGACGGTCACTGGGCGAAAGGGTTGACGTGGATGCGACTCCGTCTTAACCTCACGGCGCAAAGGAGGTCATCCATGAGGAAGCAAGTGTTCGTACTGATCGCAGCGTTCGCCGCGCTGATGCTCGTGTCCGCGGCGTGGGCTCAGCAGCTCGATCTGCCGCGTCCGAGCCCCAAGGCCACGGTCTCCCAGACCGTTGGGCTCACCGACGTCACGATCACCTACTGCCGGCCGAGCGTGAAGGGGCGCGTGATCTGGGGCGGGCTCGTCCCCTACGACCAGGTCTGGCGGACCGGCGCCAACGAGGCCACCACGATCACGTTCACGGACGAGGTCACGATCGAGGGCACCAAGCTGCCCGCCGGGACGTACGGCCTCTTCACCATCCCGGGCAAGGACGAGTGGACCGTGATCTTCAACAAGGGCGCCAAGCAGTGGGGCGCCTTCGAGTACAAGCAGGACCAGGACGCGCTGCGGATCAAGGTGAAGCCGCACGCTGACGAGTCCCGCGAGATCCTGACCCTGTGGTTCCCTGCGGTTTCCACGGAGTCCGCGACGGTGGCAATCTGCTGGGACAAGCTCACGGTGCCGTTCACGATCAAGGTGGACACCGTCAACAAGGTGCTTGCCGCGGCCCGCAAGGCGGTGGCCGAGACCAAACCCGACGACTGGCGGACACCCTACCGCGCTGCCGCATTTTGCCTCGACAACAGCGTTGACCTCGCCGACGCCAAGGCGTGGCTCGCCAAATCAGTAGCCGTCAAGGAAACGATGTACAACCTGGCCGGCCAAGCGCGCATGCTCGCGATGGACGGCAAGAAGGCGGACGCCATCACGCTCGCCAAGAAGGCGGTCGCGGTGGGCAAGGCGGCCGACCCCAAGACCGACACCACCATGGTGGACAACCTGATCAAGGAGTGGCAGAAGTGACAGGGGTCAGGGCATAGGGCACAGGGCACAGGAAGAACCAAAGCACATGACAAAGCGGCCTGCGCGGGCGGGTCGCTTCTTTTCTCGCGGCGGTCCCGCCGTCGGCGGCACGCGACGCGCCAACAGCCTGGCACGATCAGGCGGGTGCGCGCTCCTGCTCGCTGGCGCGGCGGCCGACCCAGGGCTGGAAGAGCAGCGCCAGAAGCATGACCGCCAGGCAACCAAGCACGTTGTACCAGAGGAACGAGACATCGGTGAAAAGGAAGCACGCCACCACCAGCGCCTCGGCAACGATCGCGGCTGCGAACACCGCAGTGCTGGAGACCCTCCGGACGTAGAAGCCGGCCAGGAAGATCCCCAGGATCGTCCCGTAGAAGAGCGAGCCCAGGATGTTCACCGCCTCGACGAGAGATCCGAGCCGGCTGGCCTGCTGGGCGAAGGCGATCGCGAAAGCCCCCCACAGGACCGTGGCCAGACGGGACACGAGGACGTAGTGCCTCTCCCCCGCCCCGGGCCTGAGCAATCGCTTGTAGACGTCCACCACGGTCGTCGAGGCGAGCGCGTTCAGCTCGGCCGAGGACGCCGACATCGAAGCGGCGAACACGGCTGCAAGTACCAGCCCAACGAGCCCCGCCGGCAGGTGCTTCACCACGAAGCTCAGAAAGACGTAGTTGGTGTCGCTCGGGTTGGCACGCGGATTGTTGGCGCGCATGATGGCGATCGCATCGCCACGCACCGCCTCAGCCCGCGCGCTCGCCTCGGCAAAAGCCTGCTGGGCCTCGGCGCAACCGCTCCCGCCCTTCATTGCCCGCAACAGCTCGCGGGCCTTCTGCTCGCGAACGCCCACGGCCTCGCGGTAGCGCCGCTCCAGCTCGGCAAAGCGCGGGCCGTCGGAGGAGGCCCGCACGCTGGCCGTCGCGACGGGATCGAAGAAGATCGGGGGAGCCTTGAACTGGTAGAAGGCGAACACCGTCGCGCCCAGGAAGAGGATTCCGAACTGCATCGGGACCTTGGCCATCCCGTTGAAGAGCAGCCCCAGCCGGCTCTGCGTCACAGACCGGCCCGAGAGGTAACGCTGTACCTGCGACTGGTCGGTGCCGAAGTACGAGAGCGCCAGGAAAGCCCCGCCGATTAGCCCCGACCACAGCGTATAGCGGTCGTTGAGGTTGAACGAGAGGTCGATGGCGTTGAGCCGGCCGGCCTTCCCGGCCACCCGCACTGCATCGAGGAGCGAGACGTCGGACGGCAGCGAGGCGACGAGCACGAAAAACGCCGCCCCCATGCCGGCAAGGATGATGGCTGCCTGGAGCACCTGGGTCCGGCTCACCGCGCGGGTCCCGCCCGAGGTCGTGTACACGATGACCAGGCCGCCGATGACCAGGATCGTGACCCGCATGTCCCAGCCCAGGATCACGGAGAGGATCAGCGACGGCGCGAAGATCGTCAGGCCGGCCGCCAGCCCGCGCTGGATCAGGAAGAGGAACGCGGTCAGCGCCCGCGTCTTGAGGTCGAAACGGCCCTCAAGGTATTCGTACGCGGTGTAGACCTTCAGGCGGTAGTAGAGCGGGACCGCCGTGACGGAGAGCACGATCATGGCGATCGGCAGGCCGAGGTAGAACTGCACGAAGCGCATCCCGTCCGTGTAGGCCTGACCGGGCGTCGAGAGGAACGTGATGGCGCTCGCCTGCGTGGCCATGATGGAGAGCGCCACGGTTCCCCAGCGCATCTCCCTGCCCGCCAGCAGGAAACCCTTTGTGTCTCTGCTCCGGCCGCCCCGCCAGACGCCGTAGACCACCATGAGTACCAGCGCCGAGGCCAGGACGAGCCAGTCGAGCTGGCTCATTGGAAGGCTCGGGTGAAAGCATAGAAGAGCACGATCAGCGCCGCCAGCGTGCCGGCCACGGCGGCGTAGAGGGCACCCCAGCTACGGCCGAACGGCGGCGGATCGTCGGAGAAACCGGGCTCCGGGCTCCGGGCTCCGGGCTCCGAAAGGAACCCTCGGGGCTCGTCGCTCGGACTACCCATGCGGCCTCCCCCCGGCCAGCAGGTTGGCGAACAGGCGGATCGCCCCGGGGACCCCGGCTGGAAGCTGGCGGAAGAACGCGAGGCCGGTGTACACATAGCTCCCGTTGCCGTAGGGCGCATACAGCAACGCCCCTTGGTTGGGCTTCTCGCCCGGGTCGGCCATGGCGAGGAGCGCCTGGTAGCGCGAATCCCACGTGCCGGGGTAGTTGAGCCCGCGCTCCTGGACCCAGCCGGACCAGTCGGCGCCGCCGATGACCTCGGGCGTCGTGAGCAGCGGGTTCCCCGGGAGGAGGACCTGCACGGCGGCCGTCTCGTCCGTTGTGCGCTCCCGTCCAATCGTGAGAGGGTAGGGGCCGAGGCGATCGGTCACCAGGCCGCGCTCGGTGTTGTACTGCACGAGCAGCGTGCCACCGCCCTCGACATAGGCGAGCAGGCGTTCCTGGGCTTGTGCGAGCGCCCGCCGGGTGTTGTAGGCGCGCACGCCCATCACGATCGCGTCATAGGTCCGCAGGTCCCCATTCGCGAGGTCGTCGTCCGAAAGGAGCGTCACGGCGAAGCCGAGCTGGCGAAGCACCTCCGGGATCTCGTCGCCGGCACCCATCACGTACCCGATGCGGTGCAGCGCGCGGGTGACGTCGACCCGCACAAGCTTTGCGGTGGCCGGCGGGAGCAGCGTCTGAGGCGAGATGTGCGGATGGTCCACGGTTACGAGGGAACGGGCAGGCTCGTCGCGGTCGGTCAGGACAGACAGTGCGAGGTCGCCGATCCCCTCCGCCGCCGTGGGCGTAACGGTGAAGCTGACGGCCTTCTCCTCGCCGGCCTTTGAAAACGCGACCGCGATCCGCTCCGGCTCGGCCCGCCAGCCGGAGGGCACCCGCACGGAGAGTGTGGCCTTGGTGTCCGGCGCATGGGCGACCACGACCGCGCGCACCAGGGTCGGTTTGCGGTCGGGGAAGAGCAGGACCGGCGCCTCGAGGTTGACCGTCACCCGCGGGACGATCGCCAGCTCACGGGTACGCTCACCCACCACCGGGTCGAGCCAAGTGTAGGTCACCGGCACGTGGAAGTCGAGCTGTTGGGTGCCAGCCCGGATCACAAAGTTTGCAACGAGGGCCGGTGGGCTGTGCGGCGCACCGACCAGCTCCTGCTCAGGTGTGGCGTACACACCGCCGCCGTTGGGGCGCGCCAGCCAATACGGTTGGCTCACCGGCAGATCGCGCGGCAGCGGAAGCGCGATGGTGGCAACTATCGGCTGGTTATTCGCGAGCGTCATGACGGGCGCCAGGGCGCCGCCCACCGTCGATGGCTTCACATCCGGACGGTCGACGTGCAGGACCGTCGTGAACGGCAGCTCGACGCGAACCAGCGAAAGCGGCACGTTTGAGCGGTTGAGCGCCGTGGCCTTGATTTCGACACTGGTGCCGGGGACCGCGGTCGGCGCGCCGGCCGTAGCCTCCAGCCACAGTCCGGTGCACGCGCGGATCGCGTCGAGCAGCTCTTTCCTCTTGGTCTCGACCCACGGACTCCGTTCAAGCTCGTCGAGGGCACTGTACGCGTCGAGCAGGGCCGGCACGGCCGCAGCCGGGTTCTCGTCCGAGTAGGCCGCCTGGGCGCGAGAAACCGCCTTTGCGACCGCTTCTCCGCCAGGTACCCGCTTCCAGGTCAGGTCCACGCCGTCGAAAAGGTCGGCCGAAAAAGGCTCTCCGGCCACCAGCTCAAAGTCGTTGGGCACGTTCCCGCGCCTGGCGGGGATCGCGCCCCCCTGGCTCTTGTGCATGGTGCGGGATGCAGCGGCGATCTCCGCCCAACCCTGCCCGAGAACCGGGTCGTAGGCGCCGAGGTCGATCGAAAGGCGCGGTTTCTCGCCCGGCGACGGCGCCTGGCCCGGGCGGCGGAAGGCGTTCCAGACGAGGCGCTTGGCCTGCCAGGGTTTGACGTACGCAAGTTGCTCGCGAAAGCGCGCCGGGTCTGCTGCGGCGGTGAACGCCTCCGCGGCAAGGATCGCCGAGGCCGTGTGGTGACCGTGGCCGCCGTCGCCGTTGGGCGGGAAGCGCGTGATGATGACGTCGGGGCGGAAGGAGCGGATGATCCATACCACGTCGGCCAGAACCGCGTCGTGGCCCCATATCCTGAGGGTCTCCTCGGGCTTCTTGGAGTAGCCGAAGTCCACGGCGCGGGTGAAGAACTGCTCGGCGCCGTCGATCCGGCGGGCGTCGAGGAGCTCCTCAGTGCGCAGCACACCGAGAAGCTCGCCCTGTTCGGTGCCGATCAGGTTCTGGCCGCCGTCACCGCGTGTGATCGAGAGGTAGGCGGCGCGCACCATGCGCCCCTGTGCGAGATACGCAAGCATGGCACCGTTCTCATCGTCGGGGTGCGCACCGATGTAGAGCGCGCTGCCGACGACCGCCAGCTTCTCGATGGCAATGCGCCGGCCCGCGGCATCCTGGGCCTGGGTCATGTGCGCGGAAAAACACACAGCCGACACGGTGCCGAGCACGATCGCGAGGGCCGGGAAACGGGGTTTCGAGTCTCTCATCAAGGGTCTCCCCCTATGGCGCAAGTTATACGCCATACTTCGGGTCACGGTTGCGATTGGACATGGTACCCACAAGCCAGGCAAGGGGGCGCAGCATGCGGCTATTCCCCGAAAGGCTCGCCTCACGCAAGGCTGCGCTACACTGCGGCAGTTCGGCCGTGCGGCCGTTGCGACAGAGGGGAAATCCATGGCACCTCGCGGCTCAGGACGCTCCGACAAGACAACCGTGACGGGAACCGACTCAAGCTCAAGGGCCTGGACGCGGCGCCAGGTGCTTCACCGGGTTTCGGCGGCGGGGGTCGCCTCGGCGGTGTTCGGGCGGGCGCTCGCCGTACTGGCCGCCGAGAAACCGTCAATCACCGAGGAGATGGTCCGTCAGGCGGAGTGGATCTCGGGGCTCGACCTCACCGAGGACCAGCGCAAGCAGATGGCGACGGGCCTCAACGACACGCTCGAGGGCTTCGCCAGGATCCGGGAGGTCCCGCTCGACAACTCGGTTTCGCCGGCCTTCCGCTTCTCGACCGTGGCGGCCGACGACCAACACGCCTCGCGCCGCGACACCAAGGTCAGCTTCAAACCGTCCGCGAGCGTCGCGCGGCCGGCCACGTCCGAGGACCTCGCCTTTGCCCCGGTCACCGAGCTCGCCTCGCTTCTCCGGCGCAAGAAGGTCTCGTCGGTGGAGCTCACCAAGCTCTACATCGAGCGCCTGCGCCGCTACGACCCGCTCCTGGAGTGCGTCATCACGATGACCGAGGAGCTTGCACTCCGGCAAGCCGCCCAGGCCGACCGCGAGATCGCCGCGGGCCGCGCGCGTAGCGCCCTGCACGGGGTCCCCTGGGGTGCCAAGGACCTGCTGGCGGTGCCCGGCTACCCCACGACCTGGGGCGCCGAGCCGTACAAGGACCAGGTGCTGAAGGAGAAGGCCACCGCGGCCGCAAGGCTCGACGAGGCCGGGGCCGTGCTCGTCGCCAAGCTGACCCTGGGCGCACTCGCGATGGGGGACGTCTGGTTCGGTGGCCAGACCCGCAACCCCTGGAAGCCGAGTGAGGGCTCGAGCGGATCCTCGGCCGGGCCTGCCGCGGTTGTGGTGGCCGGCCTCGCGGGCTTTGCCATCGGAAGCGAGACCCTGGGAAGCATCGTCTCCCCGTGCACCCGCTGCGGTGCCACCGGCCTGCGCCCGACCTTCGGCCGCGTGAGCCGTCACGGTGCCATGGCCCTGGCCTGGACGATGGACAAGCTCGGCCCGATCGCCCGTTCGGCCGAGGACTGCGCGCTGGCATTCGCCACGATCCTCGGGTCGGATGGCCTGGACCCCACCGCCGTGGACAGGCAGTTCCGCTGGCCGATCGAGCGCGACCCCCGCACGCTGCGCCTCGGCTTCGTGCAGGAGGCCTTCGAGGAGGACCGCGCCAAGCGCGCCGAAAAAGAGGAAGACAAGGCGCGGGCGCGGGAGTGGCAGGAGCTCGACAAGCGCACCCTCTCCGTGCTGCAGGACATCGGTTTCAAGCTCGTCCCGATCAGACTCCCGTTGGGGTATCCGGTGGATTCGCTCCGTTTCCTGCTCCAGGCGGAGGCCGCCGCCGCGTTCGACGAGCTCACGCGCAGCGGGCGCGATAAGCTGCTGAAGAGGCAGGACCCGAACGCCTGGCCAATCATCTTCCGCCGCGCACAGCTGACCCCGGCGGTGGAGTACATCCGTGCCAACCGCATCCGCATGCTCCTGTTGCAGGAGATGGAGAAGCTCATGGCCACCGTGGACGTCTACGTCTGCCCGAGCTTCGGCGGCGGCAACCTGCTGCTCACCAACCTCACGGGCCATCCGGCGGTCGTACTCCCAAACGGCTACCGCGCCTCCGATGGCACGCCCACCAGCATCACCTTCACGGGCCGGCCGTTCGGGGAGACCGAGGTGCTTGCGGTAGCGCACGCGTACCAGAAGGCCACCGACTTCAACCGGCGCCGCCCGCCGCTGGAGAAGTTCCTGCAGGCGCGGCTGAAGGAGAAGCAGGAGAAAAAGGAGTAGCGGGCGGGGCTAGGAGCCTGTCCGAGTAGACGGCGAAAGCGAGAATTCCGAGGGCGCCGAATGGCAAGGAAGCCGAGCGAAAAGCCCGGAGGCGTAGCCAGAGCTACGTCGAGGACTTTTCGCGACGGCTGACACAGCCAGCCGGATGCCATCGGGATTCGCAGCCGGAGTTCTACTCGGACAGGCTCCTAGTTGGAGCTCTGGACGCTCGCGCCGCCGTGCTTGCCCAGATGGAGCGCGAGGAGTTCCTCGCCCCCGCCCTCGAAGAGGCAGAACCTGACCGCAATGCCGGGGTAGGGCTCGCGCCCCTGGCACGTCTGGCGCACGACTTGGATCTCCCCGCAGATCGCATGCTCGAGCCCCGGAATGAAGAGTTCGAAGCGCAGTTCGGTGAGAGGCGGGACCGAGTGCGGCACGCGCAGCAGCATTCCGCTGGTGGACACGTTCACGGTTTCGCAGATCACCCGCCGCGGGAAAGGCTGCCCGATGACCTCGATCCGGCTCGGGACCCGTATCGCCACTCGCGGCGCGACCTGGAAGAGGGGCTGGAGAACCTCGGGGAGCGCCTCGGGAACCCTCTCAAGGGCGAGGACGCGGTTGGCCCCGCGCCCCAGGTAGGCCTCGGCATCCCGGCGGCACTTCTCCGGGGTCAGCAGCACCAGACCCGAGGTCCGACAGGGGGACTCGGGGTTGCGCACGGCATGCAGGAACCCCGACGTGGGACTCCCGGCGAGCGGGTGCGACACCAGCAGGGCGTCGTAGCGGTGGCGGAAGGCGAGGCGCAGCGCAGCCGCTCCGTTGCCCGCGGCCACGAGGCGATGGCCGAGCGGGGCAAGGCTCTCGTCCACGCGCCCCTTCGTCGCCGTCTCAAACCCAACCATCAGGAGCTTGCGGCCGCTTTCCACGCGCTCTCCGGCCGAGGCTTCCCCTCGTAGATTTAGTGTCGCTCCGAGGTCGCTTTTCGCGTGTGACCCAAGTCACCACTGTGGAAGAGCTTGAGAAGCCGGTGCCGGGCAGGACACCGGTGCCGCCGCCCCCGGCGCGGTACAATCCCTGGCCACGGAGGACGATGGATGCTCGAAGCAATCCGCAGCGAGCTTGCCGCCGCGATCGGCGCGGCGCTGGTGGAGATGGGGGTGACGGCCCCACTGGTCTCGCTGGAGGTGCCCCCACGCCGGCAGCTCGGCGACCTGGCCTGGGCCGGGGCTCTGCAACTCGCCAAGGTTTTGCGGCGCGCTCCCCGCGCGATCGCCGAGGAGGTCGCCAGACGGCTGGACGCCCGCCTCTCCGGGGTTCGCTTGGACCACCCGCTTGCCTTGCTGGAGCCTGGTTGCAGCGTCGAAGGGCCCGGGTTCCTCAACTTCCGCCTCCGCCGTGGCCCCGCCCTTTCCGCGTTAATAACGGCGGGTTTTGGAGAAGGACCTCCTAGCACCGGCGAAGGGAGCGGAACTTCACGTCCCGCGAGCGCGGGGGGCACGGGGGGGCCCGAGGCGACGGAGGCCGGACGGGCTGTCGCTGGCCCCCCCGCGTCGAAAGTGATCGTCGAACACACGAACATCAACCCCAACAAGGCGGCCCACATCGGCCACCTGCGCAACTCGGTGCTGGGGGACACGCTGGTGCGCTCCCTGCGCTTCCTCGGCCACGCCGTCGAGGTGCAGGACTACATCGACGACACCGGCGTCCAGGTCGCGGACATCGTGGTGGGGCTCCTGTACCTCCCGGAGGAGACGGTGCTGGCCGCGGCCGCCCCCGTGTGGCCGGAGGTAACGGGGGGACCCGGGGCCCGCACACGCATGCTGCGCACGATCACCGCCCGTGCCTCCGAGGGGACCCTCTCCCTGGCGGAGCTCGAGGCGGCCGACTTCGACGACCTGTGCTGGGAACTCTACCCACAGGTCACTCGCCGCTACGAGGAGGACACCGCCTTTGCGGCCCACCGCTCCGAGGTCCTGCACGCCATCGAGAGCGGCTTCCCTGCCGACCTCACCCTCGAGGCGGCCGTCGAGCGGTTGGTCTTCCCGGACCCCGGAACCCTGAGCCCGGACCCCGCCGCCATTGCGTGTCTCGCGGCCGCGGTGGCCGAGGCCAACCTGCGTTGCCACCTGGACACGATGGGGAGGCTGGGCGTGCCGTACGATGTTCTGCCCCACGAGTCCGACATCCTCCACCGCGGTTTCTGGAGGCGCGCCTTTGAGCTGCTGCAGGCGGCCGGTGCGATCCGGCTCGAGGAGGAGGGCAAGAACGCCGGGTGCTGGGTGATGTCGCTGGCGGAGTCGGCAGAGTTCGCCGGCATGGCGGACGCCGACAAGATCCTCGTGCGCTCCAACGGGACGGTGACCTACACCGGCAAGGACATCGCCTACCAGCTCTGGAAGCTCGGCCTGCTGCGCGATCCGGACGGCACTCTCCACGACTTCGGCTACCGTGCCTTTGCCCGCTTCGGCCAGGAAAGCTCCGCGGCTCCGCTCCGCTATGGCGACGGGGAGCGCACGCTCTTCCGCACCACGTCTGACCCCGCCGAGCGACCGGCAGGAGCCTGGTTCGGCGCCGGGGTGAAGGTCTACAACGTCATCGACGTGCGCCAGTCGTACCCCCAAAAGGTCGTCAAGGAGGCGATCCGCGTCCTTGGTCACCAGGAGGCGGCCGACAACTCGATCCACTTCGCCTACGAGATGGTCGCCCTCACCCCTGCCGCCGTACGTCGCCTCGAGCAGTCGCAGGGGCTCGACTTCCGACTCAGCCCGGAGGACATGGCAAAACCCTTCATCGAGATGTCCGGGAGGCGCGGGATCGGCGTGAAGGCCGATGCGCTGATGGTAACTCTCATCCGCGAGGCGGAAAGGGCAATCCGCGAACGGCAGAGCGCCGAGACCCCGCTCTCTGCCGAGCAGCTCGCCGGCCGCGCCCACGCCATCGCCGTTGGGGCGCTGCGCTACCAGATGGCGCGCCAGGGGCGCAACCGCGTCCTCGCCTTCGACTTCGACGAGGCCCTTGCGTTCGAGGGGGACACCGGTCCCTACCTGCAGTACTCGGCGGTGCGCGCCAACAAGATCTTCGAGAAGCTCGCGGCGCAGGGCCTGGCCGGCTCCCCCGAGGGGGACGCACGGGCCGTCGCAGGAGCGGCCATTCCCGATGATCTCTGGGAGCTGGCGCTCGCCTGCGCCCGCACGCAGGAGATGGTGGAAAAGGCAGTGACCTCTCTGGAGTTCTCGCTGATCGCCGGGCACGCCCGTGACCTTGCGCAGGCCTTCCACAAGCTCTACCACGAGCACCCCGTGCTGCACGCGGAGGACGAGGCGACCCGCGCCCTGCGCCGCGCGACATTCCGCACCTTTGCGGTGACCATCGCCACGATCCTGGAGGAGCTGCTGGGCATCCCGATCCCGCAGGAGATGTGAGGCCCTGCGGCCCGCCAAGCACCGCGGATCGTGACGTGACTTGCCCTGCAGGAGCCCTTCTGGATGTCTTTCTCACTGCGTGGCGTTTCCATGTTTGTCCGGAGGATGGCTTCGCCTCTTTCTTACCCCACGGCCTCGTGGAAGTTCTTGCGCCACTCCGTGGCTTTCTTTTCGCCCCACGGGCTGGGAGCTGGCCTTTTTTCGCCACTGCGTGACGGCTTCTTGTTCTCCCGGGGGTGCGCGGCCGAGGTCCCTTTGTCACTGCGTGACGGCCTTTGTACCGGTGCCGCGGGTGATCGACCGTGCGGCCTTGCGTCTCCCCAGCCGCTGCGGCCGCACACTCCTCCGCCCTCGACCGGACAGCGCGATCCGCGCCGGAGCCCCTCGGCGTTCGCATCGGACCGCGCCGCCGTTTCCCCAACGCGGCTCGCGCGTCCGGTACCCGCGGGCTCCGGAGAGATTGGCCACCCGCGGCACCGGCGGATTGAAGGCCCCCCTCCCGCAAAGCGGTAGGAGGTGCGGGAGGTCGAGAATACAGCCAACGCGAGACGACGACGGCAACGCCGTCGCGCACGGGTGGGAGGGGGTGATTCCGCCCCACGGGCGGTACGAGCCATCCCGCCGTAGCACACGGGTCCCGAGCGGCCAGCCCGGCGGGTGGAGACGCTGGCCCCGACCGAGCGTCTCTTGCGAGGGAGGGGAATAGCGAGGGTTCACCCGCCGGGCTGTGCCAGCTCGGTCGTGCGCGGAGGCGGGCCGGAGGCGTGGGCTCGATACCCACGCCGACCGGCGGCTCAAACCCGTGGGGCAAAAGAAAGGGCGCAGCCACCCTCGGGCAAGACAAGAAAAACAGGCAACGCGGTTGAAGAAACAAGGTACTGCTCCCAGCCAGCGGGGCAAAGAAGAGGCCACCAAGTGGCAAGAAAGGAAGTGGGCCACCCGCGGAACTGGCAAAGCACGAGGCGTCACGCAGCGAAAACAGCGAAGCGGGGCTGGCGACCACGGCGGGCGCGAGCTTCGCGTACCATGAGGACATGCACACGGTGCCTGCGTATGAGCACGACCCGTATCTGATAGAGCTCGCCACCACGGTCATCGAGACCGGTTTCGAGGGCGACAGGCCCTTTGCCGTGCTGGCCGACACGGTCTTCTATCCCGAAGGTGGCGGCCAGCCTGCGGACCGGGGGCAGCTCGGCGAGATCGCCGTCGTGGACGTGCAGAGCCGCGAGGGCGTGATCCGCCACCTCCTGGAGCGCCCGGTCGGGCCGGGCCCGGTCACCGCCCGCCTGGACTGGCGTCGGCGCTTCGACCACATGCAGCAGCACACGGCCCAGCACCTCCTCACGGCCGTCGCGGACGACCGTTTCGACTGGCCGACGACCGCGTTCCACCTCGGGGAGCAGCTCTGCGACATCGAGCTTGACGTGGGAAGCCTCACACCGGTCGAGCTCGAGATGCTGGAGGAGGCGGTCGCGCACGAGATCCGCGCTGCACGCCCGGTGACGGCCCGGCGCGTCTCGCCTGCAACCTTTGCGACTCTCGAGGTCCGCACACGGGGCCTGCCGGCCGGCCACCACGGCGACGTGCGCCTGGTCGAGATCGCTGGTGCGGACCTCAACACCTGCGGCGGCACGCACCTCTCCTCCACCTCCGAAATCGAGGCGGTCAAGCTGCTCGGCACCGAGCCGATGCGCGGCGGCACGAGGCTCTTCTGGGTCGCCGGCGGCCGCGTGCGCGCCCGCCTGGCGGCCAACGAGTCGCGCACGGCAAGGCTGCGCGCCCTCCTCGGGACGCCCGACGACGGGACCGTGGCGGCGGTCGAGTCACGGCTGGGACAGGGCCGCCTCCTGGAGAAGCGGGTGCGTGCCCTCGAAGAGGAGCTGGCGGGTGCGCTCGCGGAGGCGCTGGCGGCCCGTCCCGACCGGGTGGTGAGCGCCCACTTCGACGGCAAGGATGCCGGCTTCCTGCAGCGTCTCGGCCGGCAGCTCGTCGCCTCGGGGAAGCTGGCGCTCCTCACGGCAAGCCTCGGCGAGCAGGGGTTCTTCGTTCTGGTGGTGGGCGAGGGGTTGCAGCTGGACGTGCAGGCCGTGGGCCGGGAGATCGCGGAGATCCTCGCGGCACGCGGGGGAGGCTCGGGCAGGATCTTCCAGGGCAAGACTGGCTCGCTCGCGTCGCGCGACGCCGCCCTTGTGCGCCTCTCGGAGCTGGCGCGGACAGGGTGAGACGGCGGTCGTGCCGCGACCGTTTTCTTGCTTTCCAGCGGGTTTGCGATTAGGTTGACGGCTCCGGTTGGGCCGGGAGGGCGTGCGGCGGAACGCCGCACCGCCCGGGAGCCAGAATGGGTTTCTTCCCCCGATTGATCGACATCGTCCTGCACGTCGATGCCTACCTCGACGTCATCATTCAGGACTACGGACTGCTCACCTACGTGCTGCTCTTCATCATCGTGTTCTGCGAGACCGGACTGGTGGTCACTCCCTTCCTTCCAGGCGACTCGCTGCTCTTCGCGGTCGGAACGTTTGCCGCGCGCGGCTCCCTTGATGTGGTTGTCGTCCTGCTCGTGCTCGGCGCGGCGGCGGTCCTCGGCGACACCGTCAACTACTGGATAGGGGCAGTCGTTGGCCCGAAGGTCTTCCACGAGGAGAAGGCGCGGTTCCTCAACAAGAGACACCTGGAGCGCACGCACGAGTTCTACGAGCGTTACGGCGGCAAGACCATCGTGATCGCGCGTTTCGTGCCGATCGTGCGCACCTTCGCGCCGTTCGTGGCCGGCATCGGCAAGATGACCTATACCCACTTCCTCACCTACAACGTGTTCGGCGGCCTGTTGTGGGTGCTGCTGTTCGTTCTGGGGGGGTTCTACTTCGGCAATATCCCGGTCGTGAAACGCAACTTCTCCCTGGTCATCATCGCGATCGTGGTGATCTCCGTCATGCCGGGGGTGATCGAGGCGTTGCGCCAGCGCGCCAAGGCCCGCTCCAGCTGACGCCGCCTCCCCCACTCTTTTCTGGTCCACAAGTTCATGGTGGGTTTCTTCCTTGTCACAGCGTGACCGCCCCTTTTCTTGCCCCGCGGCGGCCGAGGTTGCTTTGTCACTGCGCGACGGCTTTTTGTGCCGGTACCGCGGGTGACCGACCATGCGGCCTTGCGTCTCCCCAGCCGCTGCGGCCGCACCCTCCTCCGCCCACGACCAAACAGCGCGATCCGCGCCGGGGCCCCTCGGCGTTCGCGTGATGCTGCGCCGCCGTCTCCCCAACGCGGCTTGCGCGTCCGGTACCCGCGGGCTTCGGAGAGATAGGCCACCCGCGGCACCGGCGGATTGAAAGCCCCCCTCCCAAAGCGCGCCAGCAAGGACCGGAAGGTCATGCGCACAGGCAACGCGAGACGACGAGGGCAGCCCCATCGCGCACCGGGTGGGCGGTGGTGATTCCGCCCGAAGGGTGGCGAAACCATGGCGCCGGAGCGAGCGGGGTCCCGAGCGCGGCGATCGCCGTGGGGTGTCGGCAGCCCCGCCGCAGCGAAGCGAAGGCGGGGAATGACGAGGGGACCCCACGGTGAGCGCCGCTGCTCGGTCGCTCGCGCAGGCGTCGCGAGCAAAGCGAGCGCGCGAAGCCACCCCCGGGCAAGCAAAAGCATGCGACACAGGTCCCGAAAGAAGAGGCTGCTCCTAGCCCGCGGGGCAACAAAAGGTGCGAAGCCATCCGCGGGACCGGCATTGACAGGCTCATGCAGTGAAAAGAACAACCCGGCAAGCCGCACGCGGCATCGCCAAAACGAGGGAGCACTCACGCGAATTCATGTGCCCGGACGAGCGACCTGCGCCGTTGAGGACCATCACTGCACAGAAAAGTGCCGAGTTTCCGCGGATGCGTCGGCGGCTTTACGAGCCGGAGCGGCCGTACAGCCAGGCCAGCTCCGCAAAGCGGTCGCGCAGGGCGTCTCCGAGCATCCAGTCGGTGAGGCGGAACCGCCAGTTGCCCTTGGTCGTGGCCGGCGTGTTCATACGGCAGTCGGCGCCGAGCCCCGCGATGTCCTGGTGCGGTACGACGGCCAGGTTGGCCACTGAGGAGAGCGCGAGGCGAATCATGTCCCAGTGAATCTCGTGACCGTCGGTGCCGAGATACCGGCGCACGAAGTCCTTCTCAGCATCGCTGGCGTCCCCCATGTACCAGCCGAGGGTGGTGTTGTTGTCGTGTGTCCCGGTGTAGACGACCAGCTGGCGCCGGTGGCGGTAGGGAATGAACTGGCCACGCGGCGAGGGTGCGAAGGCGAACTGGAGAATTGCCATCCCAGGGAGGTCGAGGCCGTCGCGCAGCGCCACGACATCCTCGGTGATCACGCCCAGATCCTCCGCCACGAACGGCAGCGCGCCGAGGACACCCTGCACGGCGTCGAAGAGCTTGCGCCCTGGCCCGGGCACCCACCGCCCCTTCACCGCGGTCTTTTGCCCTGCCGGCACCTCCCAGTACCCGGCGAAACCACGGAAGTGGTCGAGGCGCACCGCGTCCACCAGCTCGAGCACGGCGCGCAGGCGGGCGACCCACCAGGAGTATCCCGACGCCTCCAGCACTCCCCAGTCGTAAAGCGGGTTGCCCCAGAGCTGGCCGGTACTGCTGAAATAGTCCGGCGGCACGCCCCCGACCACGAGCGGACGACCCTTCCCGTCGAGGCGGAAGATCTCGCGGTGCGCCCAGACGTCGGCGCTGTCGTCCGCTACGTAGATGGGTACGTCGCCGAGGATGCGGATGCCGAGCGAGCGGGCCCGGCGCCGCAGCGCCTGCCACTGCGAGGCAAAGAGGAACTGGCAGAACTCCTCGAAGGCCACCTCCCGCTTGTGCCGTGCGATCCACGCGGCCAGCGGTTCGGATCTCCGCATGGCGAGGTCCTCGGGCCATGTGTGCCAGGGCGCCCCGCCGTGGGTTTCCTTCAGGGCGGCAAAGGTCGCGTACTCGGAGAGCCAGGACTTGCTGTCCTCGCGGAAGGCCGTGAAGGCGCTCTCGACCTTGGGGTCGGGGCGGGCTGAGAACCGCTCGAAGGCGCGCGCCAGCAGCGCCCTCTTGGCCGGGATCACGCGCTCGTACTCGACCGCGAAGGCCGACAGCGCGGGCAGTCCGGCGAGATCCTCCGCCTGCAGCAGCCCCGCCTCTCGCAGCAGCTCCGGGCTGACGAGAGCTGTGTTGCCGGCGAAGGTCGAGGTGGCCGCATAGGGCGACCAGCCGGGCCCCACCGGGTTGAGGGGCAGGACCTGCCACCACTTCACGCCGGCACGGGCGAGCCATTCGAGGTAGCGGTGGGCGGCCGGTCCGAGGTCGCCGATCCCGTAGGGACCTGGAAGGCACGTGGGATGGAGCAGAACGCCGCAGGCACGGTCGAGTTTCATCTTGGTTCCATGGTAGCCGAGAAGCTCATGGCGCTTTGCGACCCCGCCACCAGGCACGGAGCCTCTCGCGCAGCCCGCCGCCGGCCGTGTAGAAGAACTTGAAGTGACGCACGGCAACGGCGGGCTCCACGGGCTTGGGCGCGTAGCGCTCCCTCAAATGGTGCAGGTGGTCCATCGTGAACAGGTACAGGTCCGTCTCGGTGCGCCCGGGGAACTCCTCCATGATCCCGCTGCGCCGGATGGCCTCCACCATCGGGCGGTACACGTTGTCCCGCCATGACGCGACCGCCTCGGCCCAGCTCGGCTCACGCCCGGTCTCGGTGCCGCGGTAGTAGCGGTGAACGGTGATGTGCTCGAGCAGGCGCTCGTAGCCGTGCGCTTCGGTGGCGCGGAACTCTTCCGGCGTCTGGGGAACGAGGCCCGTGGCCTCCAGAAAGTCCGCTAGCGCGCTCTGGACGAGCACGTCCTCGGCCGAGGTTTCGGCGGAAACCTGCACCGGGGTGAGGAACTCCTTCACGTGCGCCTCGATGGCGGGCGCCCCCAGGGAGCGTTCAACGGACACGCGGTGGTGCCCGTCCACGACGAAGTACGCATCGCCGACCTTGTACAGCTCCACGGCGGGAAAGCCGACCGACCCCTCGGCCAGCTCCTCGACCTCCTCCCAACGGTCGCGCAGGGCCTCGTCGCGCGGCAGGAAGGCCCGGTTGAAGTCCTTCTCCCTGCCCAGCGTTCCCACGATGCTCTCGAGCGGCACTTCCTGGATCCCGCGGTCCACGACGCGCTTGAGGCGCAGCCCCGCACGCACCCGGTCGAACGCGAGGAGGTCCACCGGGCGCCCTCTCAACACGCCCAGGAGGTCCTGCATCAGGGCCGCGCGGCGTGCGGAGTCGAAGCGGGTCATCTCACCTCCTCTCGGCCCTTGCGGGCGATCGGAATCGAGGTAGGATGCCGCCATGGTACACGGAGAAAAGCCCAGCGGCGTAGACCCCCGCCGGCCCTCGGTAAGCCGGTTCGGGCATGCGATGCCCGTCCTCGCCGGTGCCCTGCTCGTGGCATGTGCCGCGACAACGTTCGCGCAGGGCGACCCGAGCACGCCGCGGCGCACACTGCAGCGTGCCGCCCCGGCCTGGCAAAACGACTGGTCCAGGGGATCGGTGTTCTACGAGATTTTCGTGCGCAGCTTCGCCGACTCCAACGGCGACGGGGTCGGCGACCTCAAGGGCCTGATCTCCAAGCTCGACTACCTCAACGACGGCAACCCCGCCTCCACCACCGACCTCGGGGTGGACGCGCTCTGGCTGATGCCGGTCTTCGCCTCCCCCAGCTACCACGGCTACGACACCGTCGACTACGAGCACATCAACCCCGCCTACGGCACCGACGAGGACTTCATCACCCTGTGCAGGGAAACCCACCGGCGCGGCATCAGGGCCATCGTCGACCTCGTCGTCAACCACAGCGGCTCCGGGCACCCCTGGTTCGTGGATTCCTCGTCCGGACCGAACGCGCCCAAGCGCGACTGGTACGTCTGGAGCCCGGTCGACCTGGGGTGGCGGCAGCCGTGGAACATCTACGGCGGCGCTCCCACCTGGCACCAGAATCCCAGGGACGGCCAGTGGTTCTACGGCGTTTTCTGGGAGGGCATGCCGGACCTCAACATCCGCAACCCAGAGGTGCGGGCGGAGATCAAGCGGCTCGCTTCGCTGTGGCTCTCCCGCGGCGCCGACGGCTTCCGGCTCGACGCGGCGCGCCACCTGGTCGAGAACGGGGCCGGGCTCCTCCAGGTGGACCAGCTTGAGACCCACGCGTTCTGGCGCGAGTTCTCCGCGTACGTGCGCTCGGTCAAGCCCGAGGCGACGCTCGTTGGCGAGAACTGGACCGACACGCCGATCATCGCGACGTACTACGGCTCCACCACCACCGTACCGGGCGGCGACGAGCTGCCGATGAACTTCGACTTCCCCCTTGCCGCCAGCATCGTCCAGGGAGTCAACACGGGTGACGCCACGGTCATATCGGCGAAGCTTGCCGAGATCCACTCCATCTATCCCCCGGGCGCAAACGACGCGCCGTTCCTGACCAACCACGACCAGATCCGGCTCGCGACCCAGGTCGGTCGTGATGCGGGCAAGCTCCGCAACGCCGCGGCGATCCTCCTCACGATGCCGGGCACGCCCTTCCTCTACTACGGCGAGGAGCTCGGGCTGCAGAACGGCGGCTCGGACAGCGACGACAGGCTCAAGCGCACCCCGATGCCGTGGGACGCCACCGCGCCCGGCGGTGGTTTCACAAGCGTTACCCCCTGGTTCCCGTTTGCCCCCGGCCGGGAGATGGCCAACGTCGCAGGCGAAACCGCCGACCCCACCTCGCTGCTCTCGCGCTACCGCGCGCTCATCCGCGCCCGTCACGCCTCGGAGGCGCTCCGGCAGGGCGACCTTCGGCTGCTCGGGACGGGCGCGAGCGGGCGCGTCCTCGCCTTCTTCCGCACGAAGGGCGACGAGCAGGTCCTCGTCGTCCACAACGTCGGCGACTCGATCCAGTCCGCGTCCTATGCGACCACCGTCGCCGCTGCTGAGACCGTGTTCGCGGACCAGGGGGCGAGCGTGTCGGTCGGAGCCGGCTCGTGCACCGTCACGCTGCTCCCGCGCACGACCGGGATCTGGCGGCTGAAGTAGAGAACGCAACGGGCAGAATCAATTCGCAGCAGGCAGTCGGTCTTCGGGAAAGGCCCAGAAGCGTACGATAGATTGTGAAATGTTTCACACTATCGGCGCACGCTCACCGGGTTGAGACCTGCCTCGCGCGACCAATGGAGACGCCCGCAGGTCCGGCTACTTGTTCTTGACCTCCGCTGGGACCACACCCGGCAGCTGCACGGGCCTGTCCTGGGGGGGGGCTGTAGTCCTTGAGCACGGCCTCCTGTGTCGTCCCGGGGGGCACGATGATGTCCACGAGCGCCGGCTGCATGTCGTCTCCCTCCCGGTCGGTGCCGAAGTCGTAGAGGTGATCCACGGCGTCAACCTCGATGTCGTTGACATAGTCGATGAGGCCCCCGACGTCGGACATCGTGTCCGCTGCATACCTGAACTGGTAAACGTACGCGGCGTCAGCGGCGGCGAACTTGCTGGTGTTGTGGTTGGGGCCGGCCCACAGGCGCGGCAGTGAGATCCGCGCGAAGTCCCAGGTCCACTCCCGCCTGGCCATCGAGCCCTGGAACAGCAGCCCTGAAACCTTGTCGCGGTTTATGTAGCGGATGGACCCGAAAACGTACGGGTCGAACTCACCGCAGCTGCCACCCACGCAGCTCCCCGGCGTCGGATTGCTGCCGCCCGGGTTGCCCCACCCGCCGGTGTTCGTCCACTCGTTCTGGTTGAAGCGGCTGTGGATGCGGGCGTAGATGTGGACCTTGGGGAAGGTCTTCTGGTTGATGACCAGCTCGATCTCGGAGCCCTGGCCGTTGTCGCCCCGCCCCTCCCCGAGGCACTGAGGTCCAGTTGTACAGCGAACCGTCGTCCCGCATCGTTCCCCACAGCCACTTCGTGGAGGTGACGCCGTTGAGCTGAAGCTTGAAGTCCTCGGCGCCCGCGATTCCGGTCACGAGAATGATGCATGCAATCACAAGTGCCGGGGTCAAGGACCTCTTTGCTGCACGCATGCTTGTCCTTCTTCCTGACGCGAAAACGATCGCTGCCTTACTTCTTCATGTACACCATCGTGAGCGTCGCGAGCTTCTTCGGGCTCCCGTCCGGGTTGCACTCGTAGGCGAGCATCTTGTGCTGGAGGTCGATCTCGCTCTTGTCGCCAACGCCGTCGCCGGCCAGCAGGTCCAACACGTGCGGGTCGCAGTCCCCGTCGTTGCCGCCCCCGAACCGGTGCTGACCCTCGAACTCGTTGACCTTGCGGGTCAGCAGATCGGTGGCTGCCGGGAACCCCTCGTTGGACTGCATGAGCACCTGGTAGCCCCACTTCGTGAGGTCACCCTCGCCGACGTCCTTAACCTCGACGCTCGTTGAAATGACCATGCCGGAGCCGCGCACCCGGTTGGGGACGATCACGTCGGGCTGGAGGTTCTTGGCCACCTTCTGTTCGACCTCCTGTCTGACGCGCGAGGGCGGCTGGGGTGAGAGGATGATGACCTTGTTCCAGCTTGAGTCCGGCGCGAACTGAATGTTGAGGCCGGGCAGCCCCTCGGTGCGACCCCCCTTGGGATCGGTCTTGACGAAGATGAAGGCCATCTGGACACAAAACCCGCAATGCATTGCCGGGCACGTGTCCTCGAGCTGGGAGTTCTGCCCAACCTCGATGTCGGCCTTCGAGCCGCTCACTTTCATCCTGAAGAACGTGAGGTCGAACGAGCCCGGCTTGTAGACCTTGTCGGTCGGGTACGTATAGGTCCCCGGGCCGTTGTCGTCCCCGGCCGGATCCTTGAAGTAGACCTCCTGGGCCGCCGCGGCGGTTGCGAGGACGACCGCGCCCAGGGCGGCCAGAACAACGAAACGCCACGTGTTCTTCATACCAATCCCCCCTTCCTCCTCATGAAACGAGCACATCTGGTTCTCCTGACATCATGCTTCGTTGCTGCGGGTGCCACCACCTCTTTTCATCGAAGTCACTACCCCCTGACCGCACCGGCCGTAAGGCCGGAAACCAGGTACTTCTGCAGGAATGGGAACAGCACGACGATCGGTATCGCCGTGACGATCGCCCCGGCGGCGCACAACGCAATGCGCGTACGTACTCTGCTCATCGCGATCCTCCTTACCCGAGACGCTGCTCGGTCTCGGCGTCGAAGAGATGCAAACAATCCAACTCGATCACCAGGTTGACCTTGTCGCCCAGTCCAGGGACGCGGTGGGCGTCGAGCTTGGCGATCAGCAGGTCGTCGCCCACCTTTCCGTGGATGATCACCTCGTTTCCGAGGGGTTCCGCCATCTCGACCTCCGCGGTGACAGCGGCGGTCTCGCCGCGCGTCTCCGTCCCGGCCTCCAGGATGTTCTCGGGCCGCACACCGACGACCACGCGACGGCCCGCGTTCGCTCCGGCCACCGCGCGCAGCGACGCCGGCACAGGGAGGGTGTACTTCGAGGCGGCCAGGGTGGCGCCCCCGTCCGTGATCGTGGCCGAGATGAAGCTCATCGGCGGGGTGCCGATGAAGCTCGCCACGAAGAGGTTGGTGGGATGGTCGTAGAGCTCCATCGGCGTGCCCACCTGCTTGAGGTCGCCGTCCTTGAGGACCGCCACGCGCTGGCCCATCGTCATCGCCTCCACCTGGTCGTGGGTGACGTAGATCGTGGTGGTCTTGAGGCGCTGCTGGAGCTTGGCGATCTCGGCGCGCATCTGCACGCGCAGCTTGGCGTCCAGGTTGGAGAGCGGCTCGTCGAAGAGGAACACGGAGGGCTGCCGCACGATGGCGCGGCCCACCGCCACCCGCTGCCGCTGGCCGCCAGAAAGCTCGCGCGGCTTGCGGTCGAGGAGGTGGTCGATGCCGAGCAGCTGGGCGGCGTGGTTGACGAGCTTGTCGATCTCGGCCTGCGGCATCTTGCGGATCTTGAGGCCGAACTCGAGGTTCTCACGCACCGTCATGTGGGGGTAGAGCGCGTAGCTCTGGAACACCATGGCGATGTCGCGGTCCTTTGGGGGAAGGTCATTGACCACCCGGTCGCCGATGGTGATCGTCCCACCCGAGATCTCCTCGAGCCCGGCGACCATCCGCAGGGCCGTGGACTTGCCGCACCCGGAGGGGCCCACCAGGACCATGAACTCGTGGTCCCTGATCTCCAGGTCGAGGCTCTTGATCACCACCGTCTTGTCGAACCGCTTGTGCACCGCCTTGAGGGTCACACCCGCCATGCGTTCCGCCCCCCTGTGTGGATCCCGCGCAGCCTCAGTGCAGCGCCTCGCGAGCCAGTATCCTTGCGGCTTTACCTTCCAACGTCGTTTCCACGGTGCCGCTTGTCAAGGGCACCGCGACGCCGTTCCACTCGTCCCGTATCGGCCCGATTCCCCACGCCTCGGGGGCCGGGAGCCGTGCCACCACAGGTGCGTCCCCGCGGTTGACGGCGACGACCACCGCCTCGTCGCATTTCGGGTCCTTCTGGAGAAACACCGGCAGGTCGCCCTCGGCGACCAGCTTCTCGTGGACTGCGAGGGAGAGCGCCGGATGCGCCCACCGGTCCGTGATCACGAAGTAGACGATTGCCTCGGACCAGTCCGACTGGGGTGCGACGGAGGTTGCTGCCAGCCGCGATGCGAGCCGCGAGGCGGCACAACCTCCGAGCCCGGCCGCGAGGAGGAGCATGTTTGTGATTACAAGCACAACCGCGGGTCGCGAGGACCCTCCCCAGCGCGGGCAACGGGTGAGCTTCCTCATCTGACCTTCAGCGTCCGGATTATAGATAGCCCCGAGGGCTCAGGCAAGGGAGAAAAGCGTTCTGCGGTGCCGAGATCCGTCCGGCAATTGCAGACGGAGATCAAGGCTCAGGGCACAATGCTCAATGCTGCCATCGGAACCCGGCCACCCACATCCACCCGTCGTAGCGAACCTGCACGTCCACCCGCGGCGAGACCCCGAGAGAATCGGATCGCACCGTGAGGGGCAGAATAGGCAGCGCTTCGAGGACGCGCCGCTGGGCGCGCTGGAGCAGCACCAGGCGGGCACCCTCATCGAGCTCCCGGTCGGCCGCCTCGATCAGGGCGTCTGTCTCGGGGTCCGAGTAGCCGGAGAAGTTCTCGTCTCCGAGACCGCGGTCGGGTTCCGCGGTGTGGACGGTGCTGTCGAGGTACTCGGATGCATCCCCTGTACCGCATGCCCGCCCGTATGTGAACAGCGGCAGCTCCCCGGCCCGGGCGCGTCGCAGCAGCTCTCCAAGCGTCAGCCGGACCGGTTTCACCCGGATCCCGATGCGACCGAGGCCGCCGACGATCGCGTCAACGTACTCGGGCGGCAGGGAGCCGTGGACCAATCCCACCGAGAAACCGTCGGGGAAGCCGGCCTCGGCGAGCAAAGTGCGCCCACGCTCGGGGTTGAAGGGAAGCGGGTTGACGGTCGGGTCGTAGCCGAAGACGACAGGGTGGACGTACTGCGAGGCCACGGCGCCGTGGCTGCGGTAGACGCGGGCGACCAGATCGTTACGGTCGATGGCGAGCAGCATCGCGTGCCGAACCCGCGGGTCCACCAGGGCGCGCTGCGCTTCGCCCGATGCGGCACGCGGCGCGACAACCAGCAGCTGCACCGCAAGGCTCGGCTGCGGCTTCAGGCGCAGCTCCGCGTGGCGCCCAACCTCCGGGAGCATGGAGTCCACCAGTCGCACCGAGACATCCGTACCCCCCGCGAGGAAACGCTCGCAACGTTCCTCCTCGTCCTCAACAAAGGAGAACACGGCACGACGGATCTCGGGCGCCCCGCGCCAACCCGGCCACGCCTCGGCCACCACCGCCCTGTCGGCCTCGCGCCGAATGAACCTGTAGGGCCCCGTCCCCACCGGCGCCGTGATCTCCGGGAGGTGGGCCTGCGCCTTCGGGACGATGAACAGGAAGGCAAGGCGGTTCACCAGCGTTGGCGCCGGGGCCTCGGTCTCGAAGACAACCGAGGAGTCCCCTTCGGCGACGACACCGCGGATCCCCACCAGGCGGTGGCGCATCCTGGACCGCGGATCGCGCAGCGCACGCTTGAAGCTCGCGACCACGTCTGCGGGGGTGAAGCGATTCCCATCGTGGAAGACCACGCCGGGGCGAAGAGCAAAACGCACGTGCGAGGCGTCCAGCTGCTTCCACGACTCCGCGAGCGCCGGCTCGATCTTCATCTCCGGCGAGAAGCGCACCAGCGCGTCGTAGAAGTTCGAGAGGAGGGACCAGCTCACCGTCTCGTTGTGGTGGTAGGGATCCAGGGTGAGAGGCACACGGTCGAGGGTCACCGCGAGCGGTTTGCGCCGCGGCCACCCCTGGCAGCCGGCCAGGAGCGCGCTAGCGAGCACCCCCGCCGCAGTGCCCCAAATGCACACACGCCGCCACCACAAGGCGGGACGGTCGATGGCACTCTTGCGGATCACCGGTCTCCAATCTACGTCAGCGCGGGCCCGTTGGCCAGTCCTGGCCGCCTCCACGAGGACCGGGCAATGTTCGGCGGTTTGGACAGAAATACCGGAATTCGTACACGCGGAGGGACTTGACAACGCCAAACCTTGTGTATCATTGGCAGCAGCTTTGCAGGCATTCTTTCGCAGGACATCGAACTGTCCGGAGACGACGGAGAGGAGGTGCTCGGGGCGAAACGCCAGACGGTCTTCCGTTTCGGCTTTTCCGTGTTTCCAGAGAAGTACTCGCAGTGATCATATTGGACAAAGGAGGAGGAACAATGAAGCTTCTGAAGTGTATCTTTTGCGTCGTCGGGTTGCTTGCGCTGGCGCTGCCCGCGCTCGCACAGGTCCCAACCGGAACGCTTGCCGGCCGCGTGGATGACGGCAAGGAATCGTTGCCCGGAGTGCTGGTGATGGCAACGTCGCCCAACCTTCAGGGCGCGCGCACAACCACCACTTCCAACAGTGGCGACTACATTCTCGCCTTCCTGCCGCCGGGCCAGTACAAGCTGAGGTTCGAGCTGCAGGGTTTCCAGACCCAGGAGACGACGGTCAAGATCAACGCTGCGCAAACCCAGACCGTCAACGCCACGATGCCGCAGGCCAAGGTGGCCGAAGAGGTGACCGTCACCGGGACGTACGAGACGGTGTCGACCACCACCACGGGGGCAACCACCCTCGAGCAGAAGACCCTGGAGAAGCTGCCCGTGGCGCGCACCATCCAGACCTACCTGAGCCTGGCGCCCGGCGTCCACTCGACGGGACCGAGCGGCAACTGGTCCATCTCCGGGGCGCAGTCGTACGAGAACCTCTACCTGATCAACGGCGTGGTCGTGAACGAGAACCTGCGCGGCCAGCCCGTGGACGCGTACATCGAGGACGCGATCCAGGAGACCACGACCTCGGTGTCGGGCATTTCCGCCGAGTATGGCCGCTTTGCCGGCGGCGTTGTGAACGTCCTCACCAAGTCGGGCGGCAACGAGATGCACGGGTCTCTCCGTCTCGCGCTGACGAAAGACGCTTGGTCGATGAGGACGCCATTGACGGTCGGCATTCTCGCCGACACGCTTAACCAGGCCTGGGAAGCCACCCTGGGCGGCTTCCTCTGGAAGGACAAGCTGTGGTACTTCGTGGCCGGGCGCAAGACCGACCAGACGACCTCCTTCCAGACCTACCAGACCCTCATCCCGTTCACTCAGGGGCTTACCGACCGGCGCATCGAGGGCAAGCTCACCTTCTCCCCCACCCCGAACCACCGCTTCGTCGTCAACTACCTCGACCGCATGCGGGACTGGACCAACTACCTGTTCAGCACGGGCCTGGTCGACCTCACGCAGATCTACGCCCGCGACATCCCGGAAACCCTCAAGGCGGTCAACTACAACGGCGTTTTCACCGACAACTTCTTCGTCGAGGGTCAGTACTCCGAGCGTACCCTGACCTTCGAGAACTCCGGCGGCCGCTACACCGACATGATCAAGGGCACGCCGATCATCGACCGTGCCACCGGCGCCCAGGGGAACTCGGCGACGTTCTGCGGCGTGTGCGAGCCCGAGGAGCGCAACAACAAGGACTACCTGGTCAAGGCCTCGTACTTCCTGTCCGGCCAGAAGGCCGGCTCCCACGACATCGTGCTCGGGGGTGACAGCTACGAAGACTTCCACCTCTCGATGAACCACCAGTCCGGCAGCGACTGGCAGCTGCGCGTGCCCAGCTTCATCTACCAGGGCAGCCTGTGGTACCCGAGGGTCGCCACCGCCACCAACTACGCGTCGGCGACCACACGCCTGTACTGGTGGCCGATCCTCGCGACCTCGGAGGGCTCCAGGTTCAAGGTCAACTCCGTCTTCGCCAACGACCGCTGGCGCCTCTCCAACAAGTTGAGCTTCAACATCGGCCTGCGCTACGACAACAACGACGCCACGAACGCCTGGGGCAAGCCGGTCTCCAAGGACTCCAAGATCAGCCCGCGTGTCGGCCTGACCTTCGACCCCAAGGGCGACGGCGAATGGATGTTCACCGCCGGCTACGCCAACTACGTGACCTCGCTGGCCAACACCGGCAACGTCGGCGATGCGAGCCCGGCCGGCAACCCGGCCCTGATCGTCTGGGGCTACACCGGCCCCGCCATCAACACGGGGTCGTCCCCGTACACCGACCCGGCCGTCGCGCTCCAGCAGGTGTTGAACTGGTTCAACCAGACCTACTGCGACTCCAAGGGCAACTGCGGCGCCAAGAACCTGACCAACGTCATGAGCTACAGCTTCCCCGGCTACAACTCGATCATCCAGGGCTCGCTGCGCTCGCCCTACGCCGATGAGATCACGGTCGGAGCCGTCAAGCGCCTGGGGACCCGCGGCGTCGTCCGCCTCGACTACGTCCACCGTGCGTTCAAGGACCTCTACGAGACCGTCACCGCCGGCCCAGGCGCGAACGGCAAGGTCCCCATCAACCTCCTCGGCCTGAGCACCACCGTCGACCTGAGCTACGTCCAGAACTCCAGCTTCCTGACACGCAAGTACGATGGCGTCAACCTCCAGGCCCAGTACAACCTCGACCGCTGGAACTTCGGCGGGATCTACACCTGGTCGCACTCCTACGGCAACCTCGACGGCGAGACCGCGGGGTCCGGCCCGGTCACCGGCACCAACCCGTTCGGCTACTACCCCGAGTACAGACAGGCGAGCTGGAACGTCCCGACCCGTGACCTCGGCATCGACCAGCGCAACAGGGTCCGGCTGTGGCTGGCGTGGGACGCGATCGCCAGCAGGCACAACCGTCTCTCGATCAGCCTCCTGCAGAGGTATGAGTCGGGCTCGCCCTACTCCGCCACCGGCGCGGTTCGCAGCTACCTCTACGTCACCAACCCCGGCTACATCTCAGCGCCCACCACCGCGGGCTACTTCTACAGCAGGCCGGCTGCATTCCTGACGCCAAACATCACCAACACCGACCTCTCCTTCAACTACTCCTTCGTGTTCACCGGCATGGGCGCGAGCTTCGAGATCTACATCATTCCGCAGATCACCAACGTCTTCAACGAGAAGAACGCGACCGCCGTGGACGCCACCGTCTACGACGCCACCACCGCCTCCTACCTCGCGAACTTCAACCCGTTCACGACCACTCCAAAGGAGTGCCCGCAGGGCACGGCCGCGGCGGACTGCACGGCCATGGGCGCGAACTGGCAGAAGGGCGTCAACTTCGGCAAACCAACCACGATTACGAGCTATCAGACCCCACGCACCTTCCGCATCTCGGTCGGCTTCCGGTTCTAGCTCCACTTCCTCGCTGTCTTGCGGCCCCAGCCTTCACGGCTGGGGCCTTTTTCTCTCTCCCGGCAGGGGGTCCGAGGCCCGATCACCGAGGGAAGGAGGGGACACCCGATTCAAGACCAGCACTCACCCGAGCAACACCTCCTGGCGCCCCGGCGTTCGCCGGCCCGGACAAGCGTCCAAGATCTTGGACAGATTGCACTACCAGGCTATACCGAAGAACGACAGTTCTTGGCAATTGCCTTGCAAGCATCTCAAACACGTTGTTGTGTAGCCGTGGCACGGCGGAAAGGAGGAAACGGCCACGCAATGCACGGAGTAAGAGCGACCCAACCCCAAAGGGGTCGATTCGACCAATCAACCAATCCAACGAGGAGGAAGGAGAACGTGCTATGAAGTCTGCGAAGCTGTTTCTCTGTGTGGTCGGGATCCTGGCGCTGGCCGTGACGGCCTTTGCGCAGGTCCCGACCGGGACCCTTACCGGCCGGGTGGACGACGGCAAGGAAGCGCTGCCGGGGGTCACGGTGACGGTCACGTCGCCGAACCTGCAAGGCGCGCGCACCGCCAGCACATCGGTCAACGGCGACTACATCTTCAACTTCCTGCCGCCCGGTGACTACCACGTGCGGTTCGAGCTCCAGGGCTTCCAAACCCAGGAGACCACGATCAAGATCAACGCCGCCCAGTCCCAGGTCCTCAACGCCACCATGCCGCAGGCGAAGGTGGCCGAGGAGGTGACGGTCACGGGCACCTACGAGACGATCTCGGCCAGCGGGCAGGTTGCCTCGACCATGACCCAGCAGATGCTCAACAAGCTCCCGGTCGGCCAGAACGTCAACAACTACGTAGCGCTCGCGGCGGGCACATCGGACACAGGACCGTCAAACAACTTCACCATCTCCGGCGCCGCGTCCTTTGAGAACCTCATCATGGTCAACGGCGTGAACATCCAGGACAACATCCGGAACACGCCCACGAACAATCTCTACATTGAAGACGCCGTCCAGGAGACCACCACCCAGACGGCGGCGATCTCAGCCGAATACGGGCGGTTTGCCGGCGGGGTGGTCAACATGCTCACCAAGTCGGGCGGCAACGAGTTCCACGGGTCGTTGCGCCTGAACCTGGACAGCAGCAAGTGGTCCGAGAGGGCGCCGCTGCAGACCGCCCCGATTTCTGACGTGATCAACCGGACCTGGATGGCCACCCTAGGCGGCTTCGCCTTCAAGGACAAGCTGTGGTTCTTCGCCGGCTGGCGCAACCGCAGTACCACGACCTCGTCGCAAACCTACGTCACCAACGTCCCCTACGACCAGACGGTGGACGAGCAGCGCTACGAGGGCAAGCTGACCTGGTCGATCACACCCAACCACCGCCTCATCGGGTCCTACAACAAGACCGACCAGGCCCAGGGCGGATACGGGTTCGGGCTTCCGATGGACCTCGCCTCGGTCTACACACGCCAGCTCCCGACGGACCTCACCGCCGCGAACTACACCGGCGTGCTGTCCGACAACTTCTTCGTCGAGGCACAGTACTCCAAGAAGACGTTCCAGTTCCTGAACTCGGGCGCGCGCTACACCGACGAGATCAAGGGTACCCTGCTCATCGACCTGGCGCTCGGCAACAGCTACCGCTACTGGTCGCCGACGTTCTGCGGCGTGTGCGGCCCCGAGCTTCGCAACAACGACGAGTACCTGGCCAAGGGGTCGTACTTCCTCTCCAGCGCATCGGCCGGCACCCATGACATTGCTGTCGGCATCGACTACTTCAACGACATTCGCAAGGTCAACAACTACCAGTCGGGGAGCAACTTCCGCATCCGCGGCACCGACGTCATCATCCGCAACGGCGTGATCTACCCGCAGTGGCTCAACAGCAACACGGTGATCCGCTGGACCCCGATCTTCGCCGGCAGCCAGGGCACGACCTTCAAGACCGACTCCGCCTTCCTGAACGACAAGTGGCGCTTGAACAACAACTTCTCGTTCAACATCGGGGTCCGTTACGACAAGAACGACGGCAGGGACTCCGACGGCAAGCTGGTTGCCAAGGACGCCAACATCAGCCCGCGTCTCGGCGTCAGCTACGACCCGAAGGGCGACGGGGAGTGGCTGGTCAACGCGGGCTACGCCAAGTACGTCGGGGCAATCGCCAACGGCATCGCAGACAGCACCGCCATCGGCGGCCAACCCGGAACCATCGACTTCTCGTATCTGGGACCGCAGATCAACGCTGACAAGAACGCACCGACGTCCTCGCTTCTCGACCCCGCGGCGGCGCTGCAGGTTCTCTTCAACTGGTTCCACGCCAACGTCGACCTCAACAACTTCGGCAGCAGCAAGTACCTGTTCGGCTCGCCCTCGATCCCGGGCGCGACCGCTCAGATCCAGAACTCGCTGAACTCGAACAACGCTCAGGAGTACACCCTCGGCGTGACGAAGAAGTTCGGAAGCCGCGCCCTGGTCCGTTTCGACTACGTCAACCGCAAGTTCGGCGACTTCTACGCCCTCAAGACCGACCTCACCACCGGCACCGTCACGACGCCCAACGGCACCTTCGACAAGGGCTACTACGTCAACGACAGTAGCGCCCTGGAGCGCAAGTACAGCGCGTTCGAGTTCCAGTTCTCGTGGCGCCCGCTCGACCCGCTGAGCGTCGGCGGCAACTACACCTACTCCGAGACGAAGGGTAACGTGGACCAGGAGAACACCGTTTCCGGTCCCGTCTCGTCGGGCATCTTCAGCTACCCCGAGTACTTCATGACATCGTGGGCCTACCCCATTGGCGACCTGACCAGCGACCAGCGGCACAAGGCCCGCCTGTGGGCCACCTACGACATCTTCAACACAAGGCACAACAGCCTGTCGGTGAGCGTGTTGCAGAGCTACTTCTCGGGCTGGCCGTTCGGCGCCCCGGGTACGATCAACCTCGCGGATGCCAGTGGCGTCAAGTACATGACCAACCCGGGCTACAAGAACCCGCCGACCACGCAGACCTACTACTTCACCAACCGCGATGCGTTCCATACCGACAACGTCACGCAGACCGACATCTCCTTCAATTACGGGTTCAAGGTGCCCGCGCTGGGGACGAACGTAGAGATCTTCGTCGAGCCGAGGATCACCAACGTCTTCAACGCAAAGGCCTGGACTCCCACGAACGACCGCCTGGTCGCCACCGTTTACACTTCACGCAACGCCGGCAAGGGCCTCGCCCCGTTCAACCCGTTCACCAGCAAGCCGATCGAGTGCCCGCAGAACAACACCGCTGCGCAGTGCACCGCCCTCGGCGCCAACTGGCAGCTGGCGCCCACGTTTGGGCAGCCCGCTTCCTACCTCGAATACCAGACGCCGCGGACCTTCACCCTTTCCGTCGGCCTGCGGTTCTAGCTCCGTACCGTCTCACGAAGCAACGGCCCCGGTCTTCGGACCGGGGCTTTTGTTTTGCCCCGCGGGTTTTTCTTTGCCGGTACCGCGGGTGGCTAGACGGTCTTCTTCCGTCACTGCGTTCCGCTTTCTTGGTGTACCCGAGGGTGGCTGCGCTCCTTTCTTTGCCCCACGGGCTGGGAGCAGTCGCTCGGGCTGCGCATCGAGTGCAGCCCTCCGACCCGTCTTCGCGTGCGACCGAGCTGGCACAGACCGGCGTGCGGAGCCTCGCTGTTGCGTGCAAAATCCTGTCCCAGCGTTGGCGCCGGTAGCGCACACCCCCGTCCAACCACCTCGGTTCCAGTCGTGAGCCGTGCATGCCGCGTCGCGCCCCCCGACCAGCCACCGTGCGGTCCTCGCCCTCGCGCTGGGCACTCGTGCTCGGCCAGCGTTTCCACCCGCCGGTCTGGCCGCTCGGTTCCCACACGCTCCACCGGAATGGCTCCTATCGCCCGCTGGGCGGATTGCACCCCCACCCCCGATTCCCCGTACACCTGCACGCACCGGACGCTCTTGCCTGGATTCTCGCCCCATCGGCAGAGCCCACCACGTTACGGGAGGGGGGCTTTCAATCCGCCACGCGGGTGCCAGTGGACATCCCTCCCGAGGCCGCGGGGACCGGGCGGGCGGATCGGCGCCGGGAGACGCGGGCGGCCACAGGCCGAACCGCGAGGGTCACGGCGGCGAGACGCGCTGCCGGGTCGCGGTCGAGGGAATCTCGGCGCGCCGCGAGCGGGGGCGAGCAAGCGACGAGGGGCCGCGCACCCGCGTGGCAAGAGACGAGGCTCCCAGCCCGCGGGGCAAACAAGAAACCACGGAGTGGGAAGAAAGTTCTCGTGACCAAGCGGGGCAAGAAAAGATGGAGCGAAGCCACCTCACGAAGCAACGGCCCCGGTCTTCGGACCGGGGCTTTTTCTACCAATCAAGCTCGCAGCCCTCAGCCCTCGAGGCTCCCTTGCCCGGACCATCCCGGGGGGAACCTACTGTGGCAGGCGGGGGGCAAGCTCCGCGTCGGCGCGGCGCTGAAAGCTTGCGGCGCGCCCGGGCGCTCCCAGCACCTTGTAGGTCGTTGCGGCAACCAGGTAGGTGCGCCGGTCAGGGCTCGCCTGGGTCATCTCATCCATCAGCCTGTCCACCCCCGCGCGGTCGCCGCGCAGGAAGAGCAGGACGGCCAGGTTGGCGTAGGCCTGCGAATCCCCGGGGAAGGACGCGATCTCCTTGCGATAGGCGGCCTCGGCCTCCGCGAAGCGGTTCGCCCGCGCGAAAGCGTCCGCCCTGAGGAACTCCAGCCGGTACACGGGCAGCAGCCGCAGGTCCCACGCGCGCGTCTCGGCCGCGGCGATGTCCTCGAGGGCCTTGGCGGTCTCTCCCTTCCGGAGGTGCACCTCGGCGAGCAGCAGCAGCGCGGGCGGCTGGGGGTTGCGCCCGCCAACGCCTGCAAGCGTTTCCGCCTCGGCGGCGTCGAGCTGGTTGCGCGCGAGCGCAACCCACACCAGCAGCTCGTGGGCCTTGTCCGGGTTTGTGTCGAGCGCACGGCGGGCCGCCGCCTCGGCCTCGTCGAGTCGTCTGGCACGTAGCTCGGCGTAACCCATCGACACCGCGATGTCCCCGAGGAACACCGGCGAGCGATCGAGGGCCTGCCGGTAGACCTGCGCGGACTCGGCGTCGAAACCCATCTCGCCCAGGACATCGCCGATCTTCACCCAGACCTCGATCATCGCCGGGTTCTCCCTGACGATGGAGACGAGCGCGGCGAGTGCCAGCCCGTAGCGCTTCTGGCCCGCGAGCTGCCAGCCGTCCCTCATCCGCGCCAGGTACTTCAGGTTGTCCACCGGGTTGGGGAGCTGCCCCGAAGGCGCGCGCTCCCGCAGGCCGCCGATGTAGCCGAGGGTGGCGAGCCTCCGCAACGTCTCCTGGTCCGCACCCCTGGGTTTCACCTCGCCGGTCGGGAACTGCTTGAGCTCTCGGGCGAGTCGTGCCGCCACGGCGGCTTCGCTGCCCACGATGTCCCGCTTCTCCGCGGCGTCGCCGAGGATGTCGTACAGCTCGGGGCGTGGCCCGGAGATGTAGTGGTAGCGCGAGTCCACGACCGACCTGAGATCGCTCCAGCCGAGCTGCAGCCAAGGGTAGAGCGTCTCGGAGTAGATGACGCGCCCGGGCGTGCCGCGGCCCGCAAGCCCGATCAGGGAGGTCCCGCTGACCTCCTTCGGGGTCTCCAGCCGCACCAGCAAGGTGACCGTGGGCAGGATGTCGGAGAGCTGCACCGGCGCGGCCACCCTTCCTCCCGCGCCCGCCGACCCCGGCAACTTGACCATGAGGGGGACCCGGATGGCCTCCATGTACAGCAGGATCGAGTGCTGCTCCTCGCCGTGGTCGCCGAGCCCCTCGCCGTGGTCGGAGGTGAAGATCACGATCGCCCTGTCGTAGATGCCGAGCCTCCTCAGCTCGTCGAGGAAGCGGCCGACGACGTCGTCCGAGGTCGCGACCTCACCGTCGTAGGTAGCACCGTATCGGCTCTTGAACGGCTCGGGGGGCTCATAGGGAACGTGCGGCTCGTAGATGTGGAAGAAGAAAAAGAAGGGCGCGTCCTTGTGGCGCGCGATCCAGTCCGTCGTGAGCGCCAGCGTCGTGTAACCCGAGCGCTGGTAGTCGATGAAGGGCGAGCCCGGGCGAGGGTCTACGGAATCCTCGTAGAAGTCGAAGAGGCCGGCGAGGCCGGTCGCGCCCCGCAGCACGTACGACGAGACCGCGGCACCGGTGGCGTAGCCGTTCGCCTTGAGGAGTGCGGGAAGGCTCGCATGGACCCGGGAGTCGAACTCGTAGCCGACGTTGTTACGCACCCCGTGCTGGGGCGGCAGCAGCCCCGTGAGCATCGTGACGTGCGACGGCAGCGTCATCGGGCACGGGCTGTACGCGTGCTCGAAGAACCACGCATCGCGGCGGAAGCGATCGAGGTGCGGGGTCTCGACCTTGGTGTACCCGTAGGCGGGGAGACGGTCGGCCCGGAGCGTGTCCACGGAGATCAGGATCACGGGGGCTTTTGGAAACGTGGGCGTCGCGCCACCCTCGCACCCCGCCAAGCTGGCGGCGAGGCCGAGAACCGCGAGCGAGAGTGGAAAAGGACGGGTCCTCACGCCCGACATGTTAACCGTTCTCGGCCGCGCCCCTGCGCAACCTCGCGGAGCCTTTCGGCGTACGATTCAAAGGGGCCAGGAGAGGAGCACGGCGACGGGCAGGCTCAGGGACTTCTACGACGAGTTCACGGACGGGCTCACCACCGGGGAGCTGAAACGGCTCTTTCAGCGGGACGCCGCCCACGCCTACAAGGTCCTCACCCGCGAGCAGGACTTCTCCGAGGAGCCCGCGGGGCGGGTCAAGCGTTGGTTCTTCCGTGCGAGGGCGGTGTTCCTCGGGCTCTCGTACAAGCTCACGCCCGCGCGCCGGGCCCTCTTCGCCATCTCGATCCTGGCCGCCCTGCTGGGGCTGCTTCGGTTCCAGGCCGTGATCGAAAGCAAGGAGATCTACGTCAATTTCTCCCCGGTCTGGTTCGTGGTCAGCGTGGCGGGCCTCACCTTCCTGCTCGCCCTCGAGCTGGTGGACCGCGTGCTGGTGCGCGACGAGCTCGAAGTCGCCCGCCAGCTCCAGCGCGACATGCTGCCCTCAACAACCCCCGACGTGCCGGGCTACCGCCTCGCTCACTCCTACCGCACCGCCAACGAGATCGGGGGCGACTATTACGACTTCCTCTCCCTTCCAGACGGCCGGTTGGGCCTCGTGGTCGGCGACGCCAGCGGCCACGGCATGGCCGCCGGCCTCCTGATGGCGATCGCCAACGCCGGGCTCAAGGCCGCCCTCGAGGTCGACCCCGCCCCTGACAAGGTCGCCGGGCTGCTCAACCGGGTCCTCTACCGGACCGGGGACAAGCGCGCGTTCATGAGCCTGTTCTACGGTCTGCTGACCCCCGCGACCGGGAAGCTCGACTACGTATGCGTGGGGC
This sequence comes from Thermoanaerobaculaceae bacterium, assembly GCA_963754345.1. Taxonomy (GTDB): domain Bacteria; phylum Acidobacteriota; class Thermoanaerobaculia; order Thermoanaerobaculales; family Thermoanaerobaculaceae; genus RBG-13-68-16. The sequence goes on from CAVWFZ010000004.1 coordinate 50,184, forward strand.
ATCCGTTTCCGCTGCTGCGCAGGGTGGACGGCGAGGTCGTTGAGCTGGGGCGGGGAGGCTTCCCTCTGGGCATCAGGAACACGCTCGAAATCACCCCGATGGAGGCGACGATCGCGCCCGGCGATCTCCTTCTCCTCTACAGCGACGGCCTGCCCGAGGCGGTGAACGCCGCCGGTGAGGCCTTCGGATACGACAGGCTTCGTGATCTTCTGAAGGTGGCCGGCGAACCGCAGATGGTCCACGACCGCTTCCTGCGCGCCCTCGACACCCACATCGGCGGCGAATCGTTGAAGGACGACGTCAGCGTGGTCGTGGTCGCACGCATGTCATAGACCGCGAGCACCCCGGTAAAACTGGCACCGGTACGAGCGTCCGCCGTGCGCCCGCCCGTCGTGCCCCGGCCGCTCTTCCAAACGGATTTGAGATTAGAACTCAAAAATGAGCAATGTCACAGTGTCCCTGACGCGCTCACAAAAGCCGCGAAAGAGTCAAAGGTCGGTCCAACAGAATCTGAGACAATCTCTTGATAAGATAGGACTTGCAAAACAAAAAAATCTTGATAGTGTGGTTCACACGGCGCGGCCCGCGCCCGAGTGGGCCGCCGCAAGAAGGGGGAAAAAACGATGCTGACCGCAGCAATCCTGATGGTCGCGCTCGCCGGCGCGCCCACCGAGGCCGATCAGGCCGCCAACCCGCCAACGGGCGAGGCGGCCCAGGTCGCCGCGACCGCGGCCAACCAGGCGAACGTCGAGGCCGAGAAGGATGCCAAGAAAGCCAAAGAGAAGGCCAAGCAGCGCGAGGTCCAGACCCCGCCGCCGGTGCACGAGGAGCTCCAGGTCACCGCGACCCGCTACGAGGTCGACTCGTTTCAGACACCGATACCGATCAGCGTGGTCTCTGCCGACCAACTCCAGCGCGACATGCCGGAAAAGATGGTCGACGCGCTCAAGATGCTTCCCGGAGTCGATATCTCGGGCGAGGGTCCGTTCCGCGGCCTTCCCGTGATCCGCGGGATGTCGAGCAACCGGGTGCTGATCCTGGTCGATGGGCAGCGACTCAACAACTCCCGTGAGTCGACCGAGTTCGCCGGCATCCAGCCGGGCTTGGTCGACCTCTCGCAGGTCGAGCGCATCGAAATTATCCGCGGCCCCGCATCGGTGCTCTACGGCAGCGACGCGATCGGCGGCGTGATCAACATCATCACCAAGCAGCAGGCGTTCACGCAGGGCGCCTTCACGCTCGGTGGCGCGGTGAACTACGAGTACGGCGACTCGGCCAGTTCGAACCGCGGCCAGTTCGAGCTCAACGGCGCCGGCGAGCGTGTGACCTTCCACTTCAGCGCGAGTGCCTTCGAGGCCAAGAACTATACGAGCCCAGAGGGCGTCGTGCCGAATTCCGGCATGAAAGACCGCGCGTTCGACGGCAACGTCCGCTACCTCGTGTCGGAGAACGCAGTGCTGCGCCTCGATATGCAGACGACCCAGGCACGTGATGTGGGGTTCCCTGGTTATGACCCCGCGACCTCGGGCATCGACATCTCCTTTCCGAGGTTCGACCGCAACAAGATCGGGCTCACTTACGAATCCGGGCCGGTCCTGGGACTTTCGAGCCTTTCCGTGAGCGGCTACTGGCAGGGCGTGGTCAAGGACAGCATCCTGAACTTCAACTTCGGGCCCACCTACTTCTCCGACAACTTCACGCACTCCGTGATCAATACCTGGGGGTTCAACGTCCACTCCGGCACTGACGCGGCGCTTGGCCGGCTCACCTTCGGTCTCGATTTCTACCAGGACAACCTCCACGACGATACCCAGGAGTCTTCGATCCTGGGCTCGGATAACAACGTCGCAGTTCCGAACAGCTACCAGCGTGGTCTCGGTCTCTACGTCCAGGATGAGGTTCCCGTCACCTCGCGCCTCAAGCTGGTGGCCGGCGTACGTGGCGACAGCTACAGCTTCGTGAGCGAGGACGACCCGCGCTACACCGGGCAGCCGTTCGACCTTTCGCAGAGCGCCGGGTCGGGCAACGTCTCCGCGCTCTATCAGGTCACGGACAGTGTCGCCCTCACCGCCCTGGTCGGCCGCGGGTTCCGCGCGCCGAACATCGAAGAGCGCTCCTACTTCGGAGTTGACACCACAGGCACCGTCCTGATCCAACAGAATCCGCAGCTCAAGTCGGAGACGTCGCTCAACAGCGAAGTCGGCTTCAAGGTGCGCTACCAGCAGTTCTCCGGGGGGTTCAGCGTCTACCACAACGCGGCGCGCGATTTCATCGATCTCGTGTACACCGGTACCGACCCGACCACCGGCCTCCAACTGGCTCACTTCGGCAACATCGACCGCGCGACGATCGAAGGAACCGAGTTCGAGCTGAATTGGTACCCATCCCAGCACTGGACCGCCTTCGGCAACATCTCCTACTCCCGCGGCACCGACGACAAGACCGACGAGCCGCTCGCGTTGATCGCACCGCTCAAGGGCGTCCTGGGCGTGCGCTACCAGGTGACCCGCTGGTGGGGCGAAGCGGCCACCCGGATGGTGGCGCGGCAGGACCGAGTGCCGCAAGATGAGGTCCAGACTCCTGGCTTCGCCGTGCTCGACCTCCGCGGAGGTTACGATTTCCAGGGCGGACTGACGGTGCAGGCGGCAGTTGAGAACGCCGGCAACACGGCCTATATCGAGCCGTTCAACGTGAGGCTGGAGCCCGGGCGGAACTTCCGCCTGATGCTCGGCTACAAGTTCTAGGCCGGACTATTCGTGGGGGTTCGTCGCGAGAGCGCAGAGGTGGCCGGTATGGTGGGCGCACGTAGGGGTGAGGACCCGAGTCGTATCCCCAGCGATACGTCGCAGGGTCCGAACCCTGAGTACGCCCGCCAGATCGGCCAGATCTGCGCTCGCAGCAGAAGCCTCATGAATAGGCCGGGCTAGGGGATGTCGCCGGGACGGAAGCTCGCGGGGCGCCCTCAGGCGCCCCGTTTCGTTGCTGCCCCGGCAGGCCACCGGCGCCCGGCCTCGCCTTGCACCACCTCCCAGCTTCTCTAGGGCATCCGGCAGGTCGTGGCAGAGACGCTGCCCGCCACGGCTGGCCGGCGCGGTAGACTCGAAGAGAGGTACAGTCGGCCGATGACCTCCGTCCCGACGATCGCAGACGTCCGCGCCGCCGCGGAGCGGATCCGCCCGTGGGCGCACCGGACACCCGTGCTCACGTGCGCGAGCCTCGACGCAATGGTCGGCGCCCGGCTCTTCTTCAAATGCGAGAACTTCCAGAAAGTCGGCGCATTCAAGTTCCGCGGCGCCTGCAACGCGGTGTTCTCCCTGAGCGAGGAGGAGGCCCGGCGCGGCGTCGCCACCCATTCCTCAGGCAACCACGCTGCCGCACTCTCGCTTGCGGCGCGCCTGCGCGGGATCCCGGCCCACGTCGTGATGCCGTCCACCTCCCGCGTGATCAAGCAGGCGGCGGTCGCCGGATACGGCGGGCGCATCGTGCTCTGCGAGCCGACGCTGGCCGCCCGGGAGGCGACGCTGGAAAGGGTGGTGGCGGAGACCGGCGCAACTGTGGTCCACCCCTACAACGACCCGCGGGTAATCGCCGGCCAGGGCACCGCCGCGCTGGAGCTGCTGGAAGACGTAGGAGACCTCGACATCGTCATGGCTCCGGTGGGAGGCGGCGGGCTGCTGTCGGGGACGGCGATCGCGGTAACGGCGATCGCGCCAGCGACCCGCGTCGTGGCCGCGGAGCCTGCCGGCGCCGATGACGCGTTCCGCTCGCTGAAGGAGGGCAGGATCGTCCCCTCGGTCAACCCGCAGACCGTCGCCGACGGGCTCCTAACCTCCCTGGGTACCCTCACCTTCGCCGTCATCCGGGAGCGGGTGGAGCAAATCGTGACCGTGAGCGAGGCCGCCATTGTCATGGCGATGCGCCACGTCTGGGAGCGCATGAAGGTGATCATCGAACCATCGTCGGCGGTCCCGCTCGCGGCGCTGCTGGAGGGCACGCTGGCTGTCCACGGATTACGGGTGGGCGTGATCCTCTCCGGAGGCAACGTGGACCTCGACCGGTTGCCCTGGAACGAAACCTCGCACGCACAGAGGTAGTATGAAGGTGGGGGATCCGTATCGATGCGAGTGCCCGCACCTGCCACACTGCTCCTTGCAGCGCTGGCGGCGGCCTCAGGGCCCGCTGCCGCCCAGCAGACCCGCATCCGGGAGCACGTCGAGGTCCGGCGGGTGGTGGTGGACGTGCGGGTGGTGGACCACAGGGGCGACCCGATCCTGGGCCTCAACGCCGATGACTTCCGCATCACCGTCGACCGCCTGCCCGCCGAACTGGATTCGGTGGAGTGGGTGTCGGGTGCCGAGCCGTTCGCCGAGGGCCTGACCCCCGACGAGGCTGCCACGAGCGGGGGGCCGGTCGCCCCGCCCGGAAAGCTGATCGTGTACTTCTTCCAGGCGGACTTCGCGTCGGTCAGGCTCACCGGCCTGATGCCCATGAAGTTCCGTGCGATCCAGATGCTCTCGACGCTCACGCCCGGCGACCGCGTTGCCGTCGTGTCCTTCGACTCGCACCTCAAGCTCCGCCAGGACTTCACCAACGACCGCGAGAAGCTCACCCAGGCCATCCACGACGCGATCCGCTTCGGCGGGGAAACGGACGTCCGGCCCGGCCCGTTCCCCTCCCTCGCGGCCTCGTTCGACCGCGGGGCCGCAAAGCGCGCAGCGGAGCCCGAGACGGCGCTGCTGGTCCTCGCGAAGGCGCTGCAGCCGCTGCCCGGGGCCAAATCGATCGCCTACTTCGGATGGGGCCTCGGACACCTCGCGCGGCCCTGGGTGATCATGGGTCGCGACTATAACGCGGCCCGCGATGCCCTTGGGAAGGCACGCGCCTCGGTGTTCGCGATCGACATCACCCAGGCCGACTTCCACGACCTCGAGGTGGGCATGCAGCAGGTGGCCGCGGACACCGGCGGCTTCTACGTCAAGACCAACAACTTCCCCGGCCAGGCCATCACGCGCCTGCAGGGGGCCATCGCAGGCCATTACGTGCTGGTGGTCGTCAAGCCAGAGCGCCCCTCCGGCGAGCACATCATCACGGTCGAGCTGACCCGTGAGCAGGGCACCGTGCTCGCCCGCGCTTCCTACCAGGACTGAGAGCATTGCCGGCACCGCGGGCTCCGAGGCACGGTTTTTCGTCAACTGCGTTTTGGCTTTTCTTGTTTGCGCGGGGGTGGCTTCGCCACTTCTTTCGCCCCACGGCCGGGTGGAAGGTCTTGTACCACTCCGTGGCTTTCTTTTTGCCCCACGGGCTGGGAGCGGCCGCGGGGCGGATTCACCCCCGCCCACCCATGCGCGACGGGGTTGTTCTCATCGTCTCGCCTTGCCTGTGCGCAGGACCTTGCGGTCAACGGCGGCGCGCATCGGGAGGGGAGCTTTCAATCCGCCGGTGCCGCGGGTGGCCAATCACTCCGGAGCCCGCGGGTACCGGACGCGCGAGACACGTTGGGGAGACGGCGGCCACGCCGGAGTAAAGCGCAGGCGGGGAACGCCGAGGGACCCCGGCGCGGATCGCGCTGTCCGGTCGCGGGCGGAGGAGCTTGCGGCCGCAGCGGCTGGGGAGACGCAAGGCCGCACCCAGCCACCCGCGGGACCGGCAACACAAAGCCACGCAGTGATAAAGAAAGTTCCCGCCGCGCAGCCCCGGGGCAGGAAAAGACTGCGAAGCCACCGGGCAAACAAACACGCGTCACGCAGTGGCTTGAGAAGAGCCGCTTTGGAGCTCCGGCTCGAGCTCCCTGCTACTGGACGCCCAACAGCTCGACCTCGAAGATCAGCGTCGCGTTGGGCGGGATCACGCCCGCCGCGCCTCGCTCGCCGTACGCCAGGCCTGCTGGGATGATCAGCTTGCGCTTGCCGCCCACCTTCATCCCCGCCACGCCCTCGTCCCACCCCTTGATCACCTGGCCGCCCCCCAACGGGAACGTGAATGGGGCCTTGCCCACGCTCGAGTCGAACTTGGTTCCGTTCTCGAGCCAGCCGGTGTAGTGGACCACTGCGGTCTTGCCCTTCACCGCCTCGGCACCGTTGCCCACCTTGATGTCCACGTACTTCAGTCCCGACTCCGTCGTGAACACCTTTTCCTCCTGCTTTGGTGTCTTGGCCTGTTCAGCGCAACGCCCGACCGACGGCAGCACCAGCATGACCGCGGCAGAGAGGATCGCAAGCAAACCCACACCTGTACCACGCACGCATCTACCCATTCCCAACGCTCCTTTCAGGCGCCGCCGCCTTCCGGACGGCGCCGCCGGCATCCGCGGATACTACCCCTTCTGTGGCGCGGGCCCAGGACTAACCCACCACAGGCGGCTGCTGAGCCGCAGCCTTCCGGGTGGAGATGCCGAGCGGTACGTAGAGCGCGCAGAAGTTCAGCAGGCCCGTGGCGAGGACCGCCACGCCGATGAGCCCCCACCAGCTCTTCAGGTAGATCCCCAGCCCGATGATCACGATGCCCGCAATGATCCGGATTGCCTTGTCCACGCCGCCGACGTTCGTTTTCATTGTTACCCCCCTCGGGCGACTTTGCCACTTCCGCCCATCATGTTACTCGCGCACCACCGCACCGTTCCAGGGTGCGCGCATCAGCCCAGACCGTAGACGGGCATGGCAGCCCCGTGCACGGCCCGGGCCGCGTCGGAGGTCAGGAAGAGGATCACGTCAGCCAACGCCTCCAGTGGTACCCATGTGCTGAAGTCGGCGTCGGGACGGTCCTCGCGGTTTTGTGCCGTGTCGAGGGTGCCGGGCAGCACGCAGTTGACGTTGATCCCGTCGCCCTTGAGCTCGGCGGCGAGGCTCTCGGTGAGCCTCACGACCGCCGCCTTCGAGGCCGAGTAGGCCGCCATGTTCGCCGCACCGGCGAGCGCGGCGCGCGCGGCGACCGTGACGATCTTGCCGTACCGCTGCGCCAGCATGGCGGGGACCACCGCCCGTGCAGCCACGAGGGTGGTCCGCAAGTTGAGGTCCAGCAACAGGTCCCACGTCTCCATCGGAGTCTCGTGCATCGGCCGGCCGGCCCGAAAACCGCCGACGGCATTGACCAGGATGTCGATGCGCCCGAACCGCTCGACCGCCTGGGCCACGACTGCGTCGAGCCCTCCGGGGGCCATGAGGTCGACCCCACCGGCGAGCACGTGATCCGGGGAGCCTAGCAGGTCCGGGAAGACCTGCCGGAGCCTCTGGGCATCACGCTCCACCAGCACGGTCCTCGCGCCAGCCGCCCGGAACGCATTGGCGACGGCGCTGCCGAGGTTACCGCCGGCACCGGCTACAAGCGCCACGCGACCTGCGAAGTCGAACATCAACGTCCCCCCTCTCCGAGGTCCCACCTGACTGCGCACGCTCGGCGTGCGCACAGCATAGCAGCCTGCCCGACGCCCGGAGGGCAGGGCGTCCTTGACCGGAGCCGCTGGCCGGGCGCACGCTTGGCCCCCGGAGGTTGGCCATGGCCGAGACGTCGATCTTCAGGCGCCGGTACTCCTGCCGCCGCTTCGCGGGCACGCCCCTGACGCCGGCGGAGCTCGAAGGCATCCTCGAGGCCGCCGTGTGGGCCCCATCGGCCGGGAACCTGCAGCCCTGGCGCTTCGTGGTGGCTGGTTCGACGGAGCTCAAGCGTCGCCTTGCACGCGCCGCTGGTCAGGACTTCGTGGCTGAGGCACCGGTTGTGATCGCCGTGTGCGCGGTTCCGGGCGAGTCCGCCCCCCGATACGGCACACGGGGCACGTCACTCTACTGCCTGCAGGACACCGCCGCCGCCACCCAGAACATCCTGCTCGCGGCGGCAGAGCTGGGCCTCGGGAGCTGCTGGGTGGGCGCCTTCGACGAGGCGGCAGCCGCGGCGGCCCTCGGCATTCCGGCGGCCTGGCGGCCGGTCGCCCTTGTGCCTGTGGGGCATCCGCTCGAGGCACCGGGCCTGCGGCATCGCCGCCCCGAACGTGAGGTGGTTCTCCTCAAAGGGGCGTGAGCTGCACCGTGGTGGGTGCGCGTCACAGCACGCCGAGCTCGCCGGCAATCATCAGCAGCCCCGACAGGGCCAACGTTACCGGCCCCGCGACCAGCAGAGCGCGCGACCAACCGTTGCGTCCCTGCACCGCGAGCACAAGAGCAACGAACGGCGCCGCCGTCAGAGCCCGGGCGGAGGAGTACGCCTCAACGTACATCTTGGCGCTCAGGCAGGCCGCCACGACCGCAAAGGCGACGAACGCCAACCGGGGCGCTTCGAGACGTTGGCGCTGGGCGAGGACCAGGGCGCCGGCGGCGATGGTCGCGGCGGCGCCCACGATCGCCCAGAACTCCTGCGACTGCAGAACTCGCCCCTCGCGCAGGACCTCGCCGACTCACCGCACGAGAGCCGCCAGCGGCACCGAGATCGCGCCCGGCCACCGCAGCGCGGGATGCCAGGTGTGCCGGACGTAGGCCTGCCACGCCACCTGAGGGGCAACCGGGATGAGCAGGTAGCGAAGCCCGCTGCGCGGGTTCCCCTCGGTGAACTCCTGTACCGCGCAGGCCAGCGGCGCGATGATGCCGGTCTCGCGGGCGAGCGTCGCGAGGGACGCGGCGGCGATGCCGGCCCCGTGCCGGCCGGCGCGGTGGAGCAGCAGGGTCGCGACCACGAGGGCCGTCGCGGCGCCGTCCGGTGTGCTGCGGAGCATCGCGGTGACCAGGCCGGCGTTGACCGCGAGCACGAGCGCGAGCCACGGCGAGCCACCCTCCCGCCGCAGCCAGACGGCCGCGAGGAAGACGGCAGCCGCCCCCAGCACCCAGCACAGCAGCTGGTAGGCAACTATGGCGGTGCGCGCGTTGCCGAGGCTGACGCACCACGCCAGCATCGGGATCAGGATCCGGCTCGCCCGGTAGCCGGGGGCGTCAAGGGCCTTCAATGTCTCCGGCGAGCGCAGGAAAGGGTCGGTGGCGAGGGCGGCGTAGAACTGGCCGTCAAAGCCGAACCGCCCGCAGCGCGGGACGCCATCGAACGCCCGCGGGTGCGCGAGCCTCTGGCCCAGGTACAGCATTCCGCGCGGGTCGCCGCCAAAACTGGTCCGCGCGATGACGGCGAGCAGCCCGGCCCAGAACGCCACGGTCACCAGCCCGACCGCAATCACCGCACTGGGCGGACGCGTCGCCATCGGCCCGGCATGTTGCGGCGCAGGCAGACGGCTGTCAAGCGCGCCGCGGCTTCTGGCGGTCGGCTCAGCGGCCGAGCAGCCTGAGGAAGCCGAGGGACATGAACGGGAGGTAGGTTACGAGCAGCACGCCCGCACCGAGGATGATCAGGAACGGCACCACGTGACGGTAGAGGCGCGTGATGGGCGTGCCGAAGCGCGAGGCCGAGAGGAACAGGTTGAGGCCCACCGGGGGGAGCAGGAACCCGAGCTCCAGGTTGGCCAGGAAGATGACGCCCAGGTGCACCGGGTGCACACCGAATGCAACGCCCAGCGGCACGACCAGCGGAGCGAGGACCACGATTGCGGAGTAGATCTCGAGCACGCTCCCGAGGACCAGCAGGAACACGTTGAGCACCAGCAGGAAGGCCACCTGCGAGTGAACGTGGTCCTTGACGACGCCGAGAAGCCAGTCCGGGATCTGGGCGTCCACCAGGTAGGAGGTCAGCCCCATGGCGCTCGACAGCAGGATGAGCACCCCGCCCACCAGCGCGCCCGCCTTCAGCAGCACCCGGGGAAGCTCCCGGGTGATGTGAATGTCCCGTGTGACGAAGCACTCCACCACCACGGCGTACGCAGCCGCAGCCGCCGAGGCCTCCACCAGCGAAGCCAGACCACTGGCGAACAGCCCGATCACCACCAGCGGGAGGAGGAGTTCCCACTTGGCTTCCCAGGTCGCCGCACCCACCTCCCGCCAGGAGAACGGCGTCGTCGCGGTCTTGGCCCGGTGGCCGGTAAGTATCCCGTAGCCGGCCACGAGCACGACCAGGAGCAGGCCCGGCAGGAGGCCCGCCAGATAGAGCTGGTCCGCCGGCACATTGGCGACCACGCTGTAGAGGATCACGGGAAGGCTCGGCGGGAACAGCAGCCCCAGGCTCCCCGCCGCGGTGACGAGCCCGAGCGAGAAGCCCTCCGCGTAGCCGTCCTCCCGCAGGATCGGGTAGACGAGGCCCCCGAGGGCGATGATCGTGATACCGGAGCCCCCGGTGAACGTCGTGAACAGCGCGCACACGCCCGCCACCAGAACCGCGGTCCCTCCCGTCATCCACCCCGAGAGCGCGCGGAAGAACCGCACCAGCCGGTGCGCGGCTCTCGATTCGGCCAGGACGTAGCCGCAGGCGGTGAGCAAAGGGATCGCGGGCAGCGTCGGCGAGCCGATCAGCCGGTAGATCTCCGCAGGTGCGGCGGACACGGGGATCCCGTCGGCGAAGAAGAGCAGCATCGCTCCCCCGGCCATGCCAACGAACACCGGGGCGCCCAACAGGACCGCCAACACGATCAACGCCACGAGGAGCCAGAAGACCACGCCGTGCGGCCTGGGCAGGAACCCCAGTGCGAACACGGCTGCCACCGCCGCGAGTGCGATCGTCCGCCCGCGCAGCTGCGGCGAGGCGCGCAGCGTGAAGCGCAACGCCATGAGCGCGAGGGCAACGGGCATCACGCATTCGCTTACCCAGACGGGTAGGCCGATCGGAAGGACGCTGCCGTTCTGCCGGTCCGCCATCACCACGCCGACGCTGCCGTAGGCAAGCACCGCGGTCACGGCGGCGGCCACCGCGTATGCAAAGACCCGCACGACCCGACGCCGCCGGCTCCCCTCCGGGAAAAGCTCGACGGTTGACAGGGTCAGGTGCTTTCCCTCCCGCACCGCGAGCAGGCCACCCAGGAACGCGAGCCAGAGCGTCAGCTGCTGCAGCATCGAGGCGGAGCCTGGGAGGTGCAGGCCGCCGAGCGGGCGCCCGACGGCGTCCGTGAGCGGGATACCGATGGACAGCATGAACGCCGCAACGAGGGCGACCTTCTCGAGCTTCACCCCGCCGTCCTTGAGGTTCAACGCGAGGCCTTCGCGGCAGCAGCCTTGCGGAACTCGTCGCGCAGCCGGAGCGCCTCGTCAAAGACCCCCGCGGGAACGAACTTCCCGCGCAGGGTCGGGTAGGCCGCCTCGGCGGCGCGCCGCCAGGCCGCCTCGGCCGCCGCGTCGAGGTGGACCACCGTGAGCCCACGCTTCTCCATCGCCTCGACATCGGTTACGGCCGTCCCCCGGGTCTCGTTGCGCACCTTTGTGCCCGCCTCCTGTGCTGCCTTGAGGAGCGCGGGCCGGAGGTCGGCAGGGACTTTCTCCCAGCCCGCCTTCGAGACCACGATGCCGCCCAGCAGCAGCGCCCACTTGACGTCGGTCATGTACTTGGCGTGGGTGTACCACTGCAGCAGGACCGCGGCCTGCGCGGTGGTCGGCAGCGCGGACACGAGGCCGGTCTGCAGCGCCGTCGAGATCTCGGTGGCGGGCAGGGGCACCGGGTAAAACCCGGAGGACTTCCAGAGGTCCACCGCGAAGTCGTCGCCGGCCCAGGCGAAGAGCTTGAGCGACTTGAGGTCGTCGGGCGTGCGCACAGGCGCCTTGGTGAAGAAGTGCACCCAGCCGGCATCCGCCCAGGCCAGGATGATGAAGCCCTTGTCGGCGTAAATCTTCTCGAGCTGCGGGCTCATCTTCTCCAGGACGGCGTCGATCTCCTCGTAGGACGAGTAGCCCATCGGCAGCTCGAGGGCGAAGATCGAGCGGTCGACGTCAGCGAGGCCCGCAGACGTGAGCACCCCGGCGTCCAGGGTGCCCAGGCGCATCTTGCGCACGACGTCGCTGTCGTCCCCGGCAACCCCGCCGGGGTAGAGGCGCAGGATGACGCGGCCGCCCGAGGCGCTCTGCCACTGCTGCCGCATCTCCTGCAGGATGGTGTACCAGCTCGAGCCCTGCGGCACCAAGGTCGCCATTTTGATGACGACGTTCTGCGCCTGGGCGGCGCCGGCGAGGCCGAGCCAAAGGCAGAGCGAAGCGATCAACACTCTCACCACGGTGCGGCGTTCTGAACGGACGGTCACGTTGTTTCTCCCCGTTTCACTCGATGAACAGCTCGTCGGCGCGGGCCAGCAGCCAGCGCGCCCGCTTCTGGGCGATGAGATTTGCCAGGCGTTGATCCGGCACCCCGTTGGGATCCATGGTGAGAGCTTCCTTCAGCAGCTTCACGAACTCGACACGTTCCTGGTTGGCGACACACACCGTCTCCGCGAAGCTCACGTACGGCGCAACCCGCGTGCCGCGAGCGAACGTGAGGGCCTTCTCGAAGTCCGCCCGCGCTCGCTCCACCGAGCCACCCGCCGAGGCCGGTCGCCCACCGTCGTATGCGATGAGGAAGTCGTAGAGCGCCCCGCCGCCCCAGCCTTCGTCGAGCTCCAGGGCGCGGTGGACCAGCAGCGCGGTGGTCGGCAGATCGGCTGTCAACTCGGCGTTCTCCTTGGAGAGGGAGATCTCGAGGGCCCAGGACGCCGCGCTCCAGTAGAGCAGCGGTACCTCGGCCTTCGACCGCACGACCGCGACCGCCTTGGCGGGGTCTGCGCGCAGCGCCGCTCCAAAACCGGGGTGATCCACCTCCAGGCCGCGCAGGCCGTACTCGCGCGCGCGCCGGTACAGCTTTCGCGCCCGCCCCCGCAGGGCCGTCGCCATGGGGAGGTCGCGCGCCTCCGCATAGTCCGCATCCGACTCCACGAACGCGTAGGCGTACTGCGTGAAGCCGCTGGAGGCGGCCATCAGCAGCCCCTTGTGCTTCGGGGATTCCCGGATCAGGCTCTCGATGGTCTTGAGGGCGAACGGGGTGGCGTCCCTGACAAGGTCCGGGTCGTCGTCGCGCCCCCAGGTCGAGGCGTCGCTCGCGAGCGCGTTGCCCAGCGCGTTGACCGCGACGGTCTTCGGCGAGCAGCCGGACAGGGCAAGTGCGCCGGCCGCGAGGGCCAGCAACGGGATGGCGGAGGGCGTGCGAGCTTTCACGGACCGTCCTCAAACGTTTGATAATACGTCACATTTGCCGTCCTTTCAACGCTGCGAAAGAGCCGGCAGCCCCGTCAGCACCGATGCGACCACCGCCGCCACCGTGGCCGCCAGGCAGGCGAACGCTGCGATCACGTGGTCCACGCGCTCCGGCAGCCACGGGTCCAACCACCGGGAAACCAGGTACCCGCCGAGAAAACCGCCTGCATGCGCCCAGTTGTCGATTCCCGGCATCACGAACCCGAACAGGCCGAGGACCACGGCGTAGCCGAGGGCCTGGCGCCCCACGGCGCTCGAGCCGCGCCGGCGGCCGTAGTGCACCATGGCGCCCAGAAGTCCGAAGATCGGTGCCGAGGCACCCACCGTGAAGGTCGCCCCTCCCAGGAAACGCGGGAGAAACCAGAGGTAGTGGCCGACCAGCGAGCTGGCCGCGAACCCGGCCACCCCGGCGAGAGTGTAGATGATGACCATGCGGGCCGGCCCGTAGACTTCGGCGGTCTCCGGCGCCAGCTGGCGGACCCAGAGCATGTTGAACAGGATGTGGAGCAGGCCGCCGTGGAGCCACGCGGCCGAGAGCACGGTCCACCAGCGCCCAAGCTCGAACACCGGCAGCGACCCGCTGGCCCCCAGGAGGAAGAGACTCGTCGGGGTCGGCGCCAGCAGCGAACCGAGACCGCCCTGGCGCATCCCCGAAGGGTCCATCAGCAGGGCCGCAGCGTAGAGTACAACGCAGCCTCCGATCACCGTCGGCGTGAAACCGAAGTCCTGGCCGAGCCGCCGGAAGAGCTTTGCGAAGCCCCACAGGCCGGGGTTGCGGCGACCACAATTGAGACACTTCTCATCGTTGACACCCACCAGCTTGCCGCACGATGGGCAGACCACCGAGCCCGTTCGCTGCCGCCTCAGCACGGCCGTGAAAGCCCTCCACCGAGCAGCTCGCCGGCTTGTCCGCGGCTGCGTGAGGGGTTACGGTGGCCCTGCAGGCGATGAAGACCCTCTACGTCATGTGCGGCCTCGCGTTTGCGGGCAAAACCACCGTCGCCCGGGCGCTCGCCAAACGCCTCGGCGCGGTCGTCGTAAGCCTCGACGAGATCAACCTGGAGCGCGGGCTGCGCGGGGGTGAGGGCCTGCCTGTGGAGGAGTGGGAGCGCACGCACCGGATCGCCCTCGCGCGTGCCCACGAGCTGATGCGGGCCGGGAAGGACGTCGTGATCGACGACACCGGGTGCTTCCGCTGGCTGCGCGACCGCTACCGTGGCGCGGCCTCGCTGCACGGCTTCGACACCACCGTGGTCTTCGTGGACACACCGGTCGACCAGGCGCGGCGGAGGCTGGAGACCAACGACCCGGCGGCAGGGCGCCCCGGCGTCCGGGTGGAGGTGCTCAAGAGCCTTGCTGCGACGTTCGAGCCCCCAGGTGCGGATGAGAAGGTCATACGGTTCGAGCCCGGCGACGACCTCGCGACCTGCCTCGCGGTCCACTTCCCCGTACCCGGCTGAGACGGCGGTCATCGTGGCTTTGCCCGCAGGTACTGGACCGGCCAGGGTCCCTCGACGCCCAGGGCGCGGGCGGCTCGTAGCGGCCAGTACGGGTCGCGCAGCATCTCTCGCGCCAGCAGCACCGCATCGGCTTGGCCCGTCGCCACGGTCTGCTCCGCCTGGGCCGGGTCGGTGATCATCCCGACCGCGCCGGTGGCGATCCCGGCGTCGCGCCGGATGGCTGCCGCGAATGGGATCTGGTAGCCGGGCCCGACCGGGACACGGACCTTCGGGACGAGGCCGCCGCTCGAACAGTCCACGAGGTCCACGCCAATACCCTTGAGGCGACGCGCGAGCTCCACCGAGGACTCCAGGTCCCACCCGCCCTCGGCCCAGTCCGTGGCCGAGATGCGGACGAACAGGGGCAGTTGGCCGGGCCACGCCTCACGAACCGCGCGAACGACCTCCAGCGGGAAGCGCATGCGGTTCTCGAGCGAGCCTCCGTAGGAGTCGGAGCGCCGGTTGGCAAGCGGCGAGAGGAACTCGTGGAGCAGGTACCCGTGGGCCATGTGGATCTCGACCACCTCGAACCCGGCCTCCGCTGCGCGACGTGCGGCAGCGGCGAACTGCCCGCGTACCGCCTCGAGGTCCGCGGGGGTCATCTCGCGCGGTGCCGGGTAGCTTTCGGCGAAAGGGATCGGGCTGGGCGCCAGCGGCCGCCAGCCTCCCTGCTCCGGGCGGACGGGGCCCTCGCCGCGCCAGGGCGGGCTCGTGGACGCCTTGCGGCCGGCGTGGGCGAGCTGCATGCCCGGCGCCGCCCCCTGCTCCTTGAGGAAGGGGGTGATGCGGGAAAACGCCTGCACGTGGGCGTCGGACCAGATGCCGGAGTCGTCGGGCGAGATGCGCCCCTCCGGGGAGACCGCCGTGGCCTCCACGATCAGCAGGCCCGCGCCGCCCACGGCGCGGCTGCCAAGGTGCACCAAGTGCCAGTCGGTCGGAAACCCGTCGCGGCTCGAGTACTGGCACATCGGCGAGACGAACACCCGGTTGCGGAACGTCACCTCGCGCAGCTTCAGGGGGGAGAACAGCGCGCTCATCGCTTTCCCTCGCTCTTTCCGACCCTCATCCTCTACCGGCCCGTGTTCTGGCGCTCGACCATCCACTGCGGGTACAACTGGCTCTGGGCGGTGGTGGCGGCGAGCTTCTCCACCTCCTCCGCGGCGAGCTGCACGCTGGCGGCGCCCAGGTTGTCCTCGAGCTGCCCCATCGTCCTGGCACCGATGATCACCGAGGTCACCCCCGGCCGCGCCAGCAGCCACGCCAGGGCAACCTGCGCGATCGTCGCGCCGCGGGCCTCTGCGACGGCCTCCAGCGCGTCCACCGCGTCGAAGACACGCTCGTCCACCGGCGGGAAGTCGAACCCCGCCCGCCGGGCGTCGGCCGGCTTGCCCTTGCCCCGCCGGAACTTGCCGGTGAGGAACCCTCCCGCCAGTGGCGACCATGGCAGCACGCCGAGACCCTCTTCGCGGCACAGCGGCAGTAGCTCGTGCTCCAGGTCCCGGCCGGCGAGGGCGTAGTACGCCTGCAGCGACACGAAGCGCTCCCACCCGCGGGCGCCGGCGATCGCCAGGGCCTTGGCGAGGTGGCGCGCCAGCCAGTTGGAGCACCCGAGGTAACGCACCTTGCCCTGGCGCACGAGGTCGTCGAGGGCCCGCAACGTCTCCTCCATCGGGGTGGCCACGTCCCAGCCGTGTACCTGGTACAGGTCGATGTGGTCGGTGCCGAGGCGGCGCAGGCTCGCCTCGCACGCGGCCAGCACGTGCTTGCGGGAGAGACCGACGTTGTTGAGGTCCCCGGTGCCCTTGAGGGCCGCATCGCTCATGGCCCCGCGCACCTTGGTGGCGATCACCACCGCATCGCGGTCTGCGCCGGCCTCCTTCAACGCGCGCCCCAGGAGCTCCTCGGACTGCCCGTAGGAGTACACGTCGGCGGTGTCGAAGAAGTTGACTCCCGCCTCCAGGGCCCTGGCGACCATCTGGTTGGCGAGCGTCTGGTCCACGGCCCCGATGTTGAAGAACCGCGAGCCGAACGTCATCGTTCCCAGGCAGAGCTCAGAGACCTTCACGCCAGTGTTGCCCAGCCGCTTGTACCTCATCTGTGAGCCTCCATTCCGCAGCCGCACCAGGGACCGTGGCCTCGCGGCCGCGCCAGTCCACCCAAACGCGCGCGGACCCGCTGTCCTTCCACCGCCTCAGCCCAGGACCTGGGCGTCGTCATGGGGGAGGCTGCCCCGCGGGGCGCGCAGGTAGACGAACGGCGTCTCAAACAGAAAGTTCGACACCCGCGAGGTGTAGATGTCGGCGTAGCGCTCGACCTGGCGCGCCAGGTGGCTCTTGTCGTTGCCGGCGCGCAGCAGCAAACCCCAGCGCGCGTTCAGGATCTCGCCGCTCCGTTTGGCGATCGGCGCGATGCGCTCGTCAAGAGCGATCAGGCGGGCGCGCAGCTCGGCCATGGTGTCCCGCAGCTGCTGTGAGGACACCGTCGGCTGCGGGCCGTACCTCGCCTGCCGGCGCTGCAGCTGCAGGCGCGCCTGCGAGAAGGCGAACTCGAGGCGCACCTTCTCCTCCATCATGAGGGCCAGCTCGTTCTGCTGGGGCCGGAAACCCTCGAGGGCCGCGAGCTCGTCCTCCAGCTCACGCAGGACGAGGGCGGTGCGCCAGCGCATCACGGCCTTCGACACGTGCACGTCCACGAAGATGTGGTCGCCGACGTAGAGGATCTCCTCGCCGGCCACGCCCAGGTACGCCTCGACCTGAGCCGCATCCCCACCGACATAGACGCCCGGCTTGCGGAGCCCCGCGGGGCACGGCCGCAGCAGCCCGTCCTCCGTGGCGACCTCGAAGAGCGGCATGCGCTGCGTGAAGAAGTCGGGCTTGCGGGCGGAGAGGATCACCAGCTCGAAAAGGTTTCGCCAGGGTGTGCCCTTCGGCAGGAAGGGGTCGAGGGCGTGGGCCATCATGCGGTTGGTGTAGGCCCAGTCGGAGTTGGTGATCAGCAGCAGCTTCTTCCCGGCTTCCCGCTGGTCGAGCAGCGCGAGGGCCAGCTCCGGATCGCGGTCCACGTAGCGCTCGGGGTTGGCCGAGATATCCGCCTTGAGCTCGCCCTCCAGGTGGGCCTCGTCGATCCCCCTGCGCACCTGTTTGTAAAGACCCGCGTAGCCGAGGGCGCCCGGCATGCCGCTTTCGTCCAGGCGGTCCACGAGCTGGGCGTACATGCACGCCTCGGAAAGCGAGAACAGCGTGTTGAGGAAAACGAAGCGCTCCTCGGAGAGGTCAACGAGGGTGCGGCCGTAGATCTCGCGCTGGCGCTCGAACTCGATCGGCTGCGTCCCGTGGCAGGCCCTCGTCACGTACCCGAAGCGGTTCGCCTTGACGAGGTTCCCGAGCTCGGCGTCGATGATCAGACCCCGGGTCACGAGGTCGGGGTCGAACTCCAGGTCCGCGGCCGGCAGGCCGAGGTCGGCCAGCTTAACCCTCAAGTGCTCGTAGGCGCGCCGTTCCCACGGCTCCACGCGGTAGTGGACGAGCGTGTAGTCCATGTCGTAGCCGATGGCGCGGACCGCGCGCAGGTTCAGCGTGCGGTTGCTGTAGATCCGCCGCCCCGGCGGCGGGTAGCTGCCCATCTCGGGTTGCCCGGTCATGGCGTGGCCCCTCCGGCGGCACCACGCAAGGCGCCGCCGCCCGGCAAGGGTACCTCAGGAGGCAGCCGGTGCGTCCTGGAGCAGGACCTGCAGGCGATGTTCCCCGTCCTCTGCGAACGACAGGATCTTGCCGCCGAAGCCTTCCACGCGTTCACGCGTCCGGTCGGTGTGGCGCGCCACCTGCACCAGGCCGGCGATGGGCGGCACCTGACCAGGCAGCATGAGCTTGAACTGCAGGCACGCGCCCACCGGGAATTCCTGCCCTCCGCGCACCAGCATCCCGGTGCACGAGAGGTTCTCGGTCACGGTGAGGAGGCGCTGGGCACCCTGTGCCACCCAGAGCTCGAACTGGACTACCGTCCGCAGGCTTCGGCGCGGCGGCACGCCGACCAGGTCGGCGATGGCGTCCAGCAGTCGGTCGCAGGTCACGTCAAGGCTAACGATCCGGTTGACGCCACGCCGGATGTAGTGAGCGACCTCCTCGAGGGCCTCCGGGGGCGTCAACACCAGGAGCCCCGAGTCCAGGCACGGGGAGTCCTTGGCCCGGATGGTCATGATCAGGTCGTCGAGGGACAGACCCTCGACCGGGTAGCGAACAACGATGAGGTCGAAGCGCGTGCCCTGGAGGAGCTCGAGCGCCTGGTCCGCGCGCGCCAGCCTGTGGACCTGGAACTCCACTCTCCGCAGGACCGGCACGACCTGACGCAGGGCCGGGGTCTCAGGACCAAGGACGAGCAGTTCTTGCGCCACGTCACCCTTCCGTTCGAGGGCATGATAGCCCGAACTGAGACAACCCCTCCAGGGCCGTGCGCGCAAGGTCCGGGAACGCCGCCCACCGCACCGGCGCTCCGAATGCCGCCCGGGTGCACGGAACTCCGCACGCTCGCGAGCTGGGAGCCTGTCCGAGTAGACGACGAAAGCGAGAATTCCGAGGGCGCCGGATGGCAAGGAAACCGAGCGAAAAGCCCGGAGGCGTAGCCAGAGCTACGTCGAGGACTTTTCGCGATGGCTGACACAGCCAGCCGGATGCCATCGGGATTCGCAGCCGGAGTATTACTCGGACAGGCTCCTAGGCAGAGAAATCGAATCCGTGCAAGGTCTTCCAGGCTGTGCTACGTTAGAAGGTAGGATGTTTGGGCTCTGTCTCAGGCGGGGCATCATCCCCCTCGTGTTGTTCTGCGTCCTGCCCTGGGCGCTCGCAGCGCCCGAAACGCCCCCACTGCGGCGGCTCGTCGTGGGCATAGACCGCGACTTCCCGCCTTACGAGTTCCTCGATGACAACGGGAACCCAGCGGGCTTCGACGTCGACCTGATGCGCGAGGTCGCCTCCACGTCGGGCCTGGAACCGCGTTTCGTGGCCGGCACCCGGCAGGAGATGCGCCGGGCCCTCGAGGCGGGTTCGGTCCAGGTCCTTGCCGGCGCACTCCTGGACGAGGGCCAGCTCCAGTCCGAGACCTACGCGCTCCCCCACACGCAGGTCGAGTACGCGATCTTCGCCCGCCAGGGGGGGTTCGTGGCCCGGTCGGTGCGGGACCTGGCCGGCAAGAAGGTCATCGTCCGGCGTGGCGGCAACATGGAGGAGAGCCTGCGCGGCAGGGGCGTCCCGTTCGATCTCATCCCGGTCGACTCGATGTCCGAGGGGCTGCGCCTGCTGGCTTCGGGCACGCACGATTGCGTCCTGGCCGCTCGGCACCAGGGCCTACTCCTCATCGGCAAGCTGGGGCTCTCCAACCTGACCATCACCGGGCCGCCGGTCTTCATCCGCAAGCTCTGCTTCGCGGCCAAGCCCGGCGATGCCGATCTCCTCGGGCGCCTCAAGCGAGGCCTCGCAACCGCCAGGGCCGTCGGACGGTACGACCTTCTCCACACGAAGTGGTTCGGGCTGTTGGAGCCCTCGCGCGTCACGCTGATCTGGTTGTTCAGGCACGCCTCCCTGCTCCTCATCCCTCTGCTCGCGCTCTTCCTGGCCGTGGCGGCCTGGTCATGGACGCTCTCCAGGCGCGTCGAGCAGCGCACTCGGGCGCTCCGCGACGAGCTCGCGGAGCGGCGGCGAGTGGAAGAGGCGCTACGGGAGAGCGAAGGGCGCTTCCGGGCCCTCACCGACACGGCGCCCCTCGGCATCCTGATTATTCAGGGATCGCAGATCGCCTACGCCAACCGGGCCGCCGCGGAGATCCACGGCTACGGCGTCGAGGAGCTGCTGAGCACCTCCCCCTGGCAGTTGATCCACCCCGACCATCGCGAGCTGGTGAAGGCGAGGGCCGAGAGGAGGCTGTCCGGGGAGGTGAGGCTTCCCGAGCGCGAGGAGATCAAGATCGTCACGAAGCCGGGCGTGGAGAGGTGGGTGGAGTGGTCGCTCGCCACCGTCGCGCTCGAGGCCAGACCGGCCATCGTGGTGGCGGTCTCGGACATCACGGACCGGAAGAAAAGCCAGGAGATCCAGTCCGCCATCTTCGAGATCTCGCAGGCGGCGCAGTCCGCCGCCACGCTTGACGAGCTCTTTGCCTCCCTTCACAGGGCCGTCGGCCGGCTGATGGCGGCTGAGAACTTCTACATCGCCCTCTACGACCCCGAGACCGACCTGCTCTCGTTCCCATACTTCGTGGACCAGCTCGACGAACGCCCAACACCGTTCAAGCCCGGCCGCGGCATGACCGGCTACGTGCTGCGCACGGGCAAGCCTCTTCTGGTGACCGCCGAAGCCATCGAAGAGCTGGAGAAGGCTGGAGAGGTGGAGTCTCTCGGGGCGCCCTCGCTCGACTGGCTCGGGGTTCCCCTCAAGGTGAGGGACAGGACGATCGGCGTGCTCGCGGTGCAGAGCTACACGGGAACGGTTCGCTACGGCGAGACCGAGCGCGAGATCCTCAGCTTTGTCTCGATCCAGGCGGCCCAGGCCATCGAGCGCAAGCTTGCCGACAAGGAGCTGCAGCAGAGCGAGGAGCGCTACCGCCTCGCGTTGCAGGCCACCCAGGAGATCATGTACGACTGGGACATCCCCCACGACAGGGTCGTCTGGAACCCCAACGTCGAGAAGGTCCTCGGGTACACGATCGAGGAGATGGGACGCGTCACCGCAGCACTTGCGGGCTACGTGCACCCGGAGGACGCGCCCCGCTACAAGGCCGAGCTCTCCTCCGCCATCGAACGCGACGAGGTGTTCTACTGCGAGTACCGCTTCCGGAAGAAGTCGGGAGACTACGCCGCGCTCCTGGACCGGGGGCTGATCATCAGGGACGCAAACGGCAAGTCCGTCCGGATGGTGGGCGCGATGATCGACCTTTCCGAGCGCAAGCGCCTCGAGGACCAGCTTCGCGAGGTGCAGAAGCTCGAGGCCGTCGGACGGCTCGCCGGCGGGATCGCACACGACTTCAACAATCTGCTCACCGCGCTGCTTGGCTCCGCCGAGCTGCTCCAGCGCCGCCTCGGGGAGGGCCACCAAGCGCTGCCCGAGCTGGCCACCATCCACCGCACCGCCAGGCGCGCCGCGGACTTCACCCAAGGTCTGCTGGCGTTCGCACGCCGGCAGGTGCTGGAGCCCGAGGACCTCGACCTCAACGCCTTCCTCAGCGAGGCGCTGCCGATGCTTCGGCGCATGATCCCCGAGAACATCCGGATCGACCTCCGGGCCGGCATCGGCCTTGACGCGGTGCGGGCTGACCGGGGCCAGCTCACGCAGATCCTGATGAACCTGTGCGTCAACGCGCGGGACGCCATGCCCGACGGCGGCGCCATCACCATCACCACCGAGAACCTGACGATGGACGCGGAGTTTATCGCGACCCACAGGGGCGCCAGACGGGGCCACTATGTGAGCCTTTCCGTCAGCGACAGGGGCTCCGGCATCGGACCCGAGGACCTCGCCCGCGTCTTTGAGCCCTTTTTCACCACCAAGGAGCCCGGCAAGGGCACCGGCCTCGGCCTCTCGACCGTCTACGGCATCGTCAAGCAGCACGGCGGTTTCATCTATGCGGACAGCCGGCCGGGGACCGGGTCCACGTTTACCGTCTACCTGCCGGCGACACTGGCGCAGGGCGAGCCGAGGGAAGCCCCGGCCGAGACGGTGCCGCGTGGCGGGGCTGAGACGATCCTGGTCGTCGAGGACGAGGCCGAGGTGAGGCATATCCTCGTCGCGGCTCTGAACGGTCTGGGCTACCGCGTGCACCAGGCGGTAGACGGGTTGGACGCCCTTTCGGTGCTCCGCAAGGAGGATCACGGCGTGGATCTCGTGCTCACCGACGTGGTCATGCCGCGCATGGGCGGCATGGAGCTCTGCACGGCTGCCCGCGAGATGCTCCCCGGTCTTCCCTTCCTCTTTTCTTCCGGTTACACGGAAGACACAGTCCACGACGGCTTCGTCAAGAAGGAAGGCGTGTTCTTCCTGGCGAAGCCGTACGGGATTGACACGCTAGCACGAAAGGTTCGCGAGGTGCTGGACTGGGAGCGCTCGATGGGGCCGACCAGGGGAAACTGAGCCGCACCGCGCGGCGGGGTCAGGCGATCACATTGCTCAGGAACTTCTTGGCGATGTCCTCGCGCCGCCGCGGTCCCACGCGCCTGTCGAAGGTCACCGGCACGTTGTTCTGACGCCTTTCCCCACCCGACCGCTCCACCCAGGCCCGCTGAGCGCGCCGCCGGCGCCTGACGACGAAGACGGTGCCGACCGCCAGAACCACAGCCAGCAGGACCAGGAGAACCAACGCCGTGAGACTCATTCCGACCCTCCTCCTTCCAAGTCCCCGGCCTGGATGTTGCGACCAGCGCGGCGGTGCGTGATGCCTCGAGCCCTGGGCCGGGACCGGAGCGGTTGCGCAGGTTGCCGAACGATGGCACCGCTAAGTATCGGGACTTAGCAGCGAATCTGCAAGACCCGGGAGCGAGTCTGACCGCCCTCCCGCGCGCGATCAAGCCGAAGTATCATGGCGCCGGAGGTTTCGATGAGACGACCGTATCCCTGTTTAGCCGCGGTTTTCTTGTTAACGGTCTTAACTTCCGTTGTCGCCGCCAGTGCGCAGGAGTGGAACGCCAGCCAGGATCAGCTGCGCCGGGCTTGCGAAAAGGCCGGCGGCCCGGACAGGTTCCCCGGCGCCGAGGCCGTGGTGGTGTTCGACCGGCGCGACGTGCAGGTCGAGTCCTCCGGGCTCTCGCGCACCGTGCAGCACACCCTCCGCAAGGCGCTGACGGCATCCGGGGCGCGGCAGCTCGCGGTTGAGCTGCTCCCGTACGACCCCCTCTCGGCCGACGTCGAGGTGCTGCGCTGCCGGGTGCTCCCGGCCCAGGGCGGCGTGCGGGAGGTGAGCCCCGCGGCGGTCCTCGACACCCCCGATCCGCAGAGCCTCATCTACTGGAACTCCAGGCACAAGACCGTCCCGATAGGCAGGCTCGAGCCGGGTGACGCGGTGGAGCTGGTAACGCGCCGCGTGGGCTTCACCTACGCACTGCTCGACGCCGAGCAGGGCGCGGACGAATCGCGCTTCGTCCCGCCCATGAAGGAACACTTCTACGACATCGTGCCCTTCTGGTCGTCCTGGCCGGTGGTCGAGCAAAGCTACCGGGTGACGGTGCCGCCGGACAAGTATCTCCAGTTCCAGTTCTACAACGGTGCCGCCGAGGTCTCCGACCGCATCGTCGAGGGACGCCGCGTGGTCACCGTCACGACACGCGGTTTCAAGCCGCTCGAGCGGGAGCCCGGGATGGTGGCGCTTTCCGACGTGGCCCCCAAGCTTCTCCTCACCACCGCCGCCGACTGGAAGGTCAAGGCGGTCTGGTTCCACAACACCCAGGAGGAGGCACGCTGCTTCGAGGTCACGCCGGAGCTCAAGCAGCTCGCGGCCGAGATCACCGGTGGCCTCACGAAGGACGAGGACAAGGTCGCAGCGCTCAACCACTGGGCGGCCGAGAACATCCGCTACGTAGGCTTGCACATGGGCACGGGTGAGGGCTACACGCTCCACCCCGCCACCATGACCCTGCGCGACCGCGGCGGAGTCTGCAAGGACAAGGCGGGCATCCTGGTGGCGCTGCTGCGCGCCGCCGGCTACGAGTCCTACCCCGCCATGACCATGGCCGGCGAGCGCATAGAGAACATCGCCGCCGACCAGTTCAACCACTGCGTCACGGTGTGGCGCAAGCCGGACAAGACCACGGTGCTCCTCGACCCGACCTGGATCCCCGGCGTGCGCGAAATGTGGTCCTCCCGCGAGCAGCAGCAGGAGGTTCTCATGGGGCTGCCCGAAGGCGCCGACCTGCTGACCACGCCGGTCTCGGCCCCCGAGAACCACCCCCTCGAGATGACGGTGCGCTCCGTGCTCAAGGCCGACGGCACCCTGGAAGGCACCCTCAAGGTCTTTGCGGACGGCCAGTCCGACGCCGGGCTCCGGCGCATCTACCGCGGCCGCGTGCGCACCGAGTGGCCGGCGCTGGACGAGGCGGTGCTCACCTCGGTGGACCCGCGCGCCGTTCTCCTCAAGGTCAGCCGCGTGGACCCCGACGATCTCACGAAGCCTTTCACCATGGAGATCTCCTTCCGGATCCCGGGCTATGCGCGCAAGCTCGAGGACGGCTCGCTGCTGCTGGTCCCCCTCGTCGCCCGCGACCCGATTGGGCAGGCCACGCACGCCGATGAGGTCGCCCTCTCCACGAAGCTGGCCGAGCGCCGCTACCCGGTCCGCATCGGCTGCTCCAAGCTGCTCACGCTGTCCGAAAGGATGACGCTGCCCGCCGGGGCGAAGGTCGAAGGCCTGCCAAAGACCGTGAACCTGGACGGCAGCGGCCGCTTCACCGCGGCCTGGAAGGTGTCGGGCGCGGAGCTCTCGGTCGACGAGGCACTGACCCTCACGAAGCGCATCTACGCGCCCGAGGAGTGGCCCTCGCTGCGAGCCGCCCTCGACTCGTTCCGCACGCTGTCCGAGACCCCGATCCTGATCACGTTCGCCGCACCGGCAAAGGAGAAAGCGTGATGCCCGCCCGTCAGGCTCCAGCGCGTGCTCTCGTCCTTCCGACCCTCCTCCTGGCCCTGGCCTCCGCAGCCCCGGGCATCGCCCAGCAGAAGGCGGCCGCCCCTGCGGAGCGCAAGGCCTTCAACGCGGTTCCAGGTCCGGACGCCGAGTACCTCCTCCTGTCCGACCGCTACACCCTGCGCGACGACGGCTCGGTGGTCCACGAGCGCCGGTCACGCCTGCAGATCAACACCTACCTCGCCATTAACCGGAAGTACGGCGAGTCCAAGGTCGACTACGACCCGGCGATCGAGGCCTTCGAGGTGCTGGGCAACCGCACCGTGCTGCCTTCGGGCAAAGTGGTGGAGGCGCCGGCCAACGCGGTGGTGGACGACCAGCCCTATGCCGCACAGGGCAACCCGCTGTGGAGCGGCCTGCGCCGCAAGATCATCGTCCACACCGCCCTCGAACCAGGCGCGGTGATCGAGGAGACCTACCGCATCACCCGCAAGGCCGCGGCCAGCCC
Organism: Thermoanaerobaculaceae bacterium; assembly: GCA_963754345.1. GTDB lineage: Bacteria > Acidobacteriota > Thermoanaerobaculia > Thermoanaerobaculales > Thermoanaerobaculaceae > RBG-13-68-16. The sequence goes on from CAVWFZ010000004.1 coordinate 75,848, forward strand.
CTGGCTCGAGGTCGGCGAGCCTCTTGCCGTTGAGGTGCCGGTCCGCGAGCGCGTCGTCGAGTGGGACGTCGCGAAGGGCAAGAGCCCGCAGGTTACCGTTTCAGTGACGCAGACGTCCGTGATACCTAAGCTCGTCCAGAACGGCGACCGAGCCGTGTGGACGTGGCGCGGCACCGGCCTTTCGGCGATTCCGGACGAGTCCGGCTCGCTCCCTCGCGATGAGGCGCTGCCGTTCCTCTGGGCGAGCACCTGCGGCTGGGACGAGGCGGCGGCCGAGCTCGCAAAGCGCATCGAGGCGGCCGGCCCTGCACCCGAGGGCGCGGTGGCCGCCGCGCGACAGGGCATGGCCAGGGAGACCGCCTGGGAGGCCCGGCTACTGGCGGCCCTGGCGGCGATTACAGGTTCCCTCAACGTCTCCGGGATCAATACCTCACTGGTGCACTGGCAGATCAAGCCGCTGGCCGAGGTTTGGCGGGCGGGCTGCGCGACCCCGCTTGAGCTCGCGACCCTCGAGGCCAAGGTGCTGACGGCCGCGGGCTTTCCTGCCCAGGTAGCGCTGGTCGGTTCTTCCGAGAGGAGCCTCAAGACGGCACCCGGGTTCGCGGGCTTCGACCGTCCCCTCCTGCGTGTGACGGCGGAGGACGGGAGCATCCGGCTCTACGACCCGGCCGATCCCGCCGTTGGCGGCCCACTGGAGGCCTTGATGGCTGCGCCCCTTCTGATCCCGGGGAGCCCCGGCTTCGTAGAGGCCCCGACCCCCGGCCCGGCCCGGCGCGACCTCACGGTGGTCGCCGAGGTCAGGCCCGACGGCACCCTGAGCGGCTCGCTGGCCCTGGTCGCCGCGGGCGCCGCAACTCCGCAGGCGGCACTGGTGCGGGACCCCGGCAAGCTCGCCGACGAGCTGGTCCGCGGGATGGTCCCCGGCGGCAAGGCGAAGACGCCCCAGATCACCGGCCTGGCCAGACTGCGGGCCGCGCTCGAGGTGGACTTCGATGGCAAGCTGCCGGAGAAGAACGAGCTCGGCCTCGTGCGGTTTGCCGTGGCGGGCGTGCCGGGAGGAATGGAGAAGGAGCTGCCGGCGCTCCCGTCCGCGGGCCGGCTCGCACCGCTCTCGCTCCCGGGTCCCGGCAGCGAGAGCGTGGACGTCACGCTCGCCCTCCCCAAGGGGTGGCGCGTCGCGGCGCTGCCCGTGCCGGTGCGCGCGAGCAACCCGCTGGGACTCGTGGAGGTCACCGCGACGCAAGGCGCCGACGGCAAGGTGCACGTCGTACGCCGCATTGAGCTTGCGGGCCGTACGGCCAGGGCCGACCAGGCCGCGCAGGTACGCGAGCTGCTGGTGGCGTGGAGTTCCCCAGCCTCGCGCGAGCTGATCCTGACGCCGGCTGGGGCGGAGAAGTAGCACGCGTATCGTCACCGCGAGGGCGTAGAAAGCGCCCCCGCCGGCGGCGGGGGCGCGGTGTTTCTCGTGAGCATGCCAGCGAGGGAGGGCGTGAGCTCGTCCCGTTCTCCGGTTACGCCGTGGCCGGCAGCCGTGTCCAAAGGGCATGAACACGAACCGCAGGACCCAACCGAAGGCGGCCACCGCGAGGCGGCCCCCCTCACCGAAAGGAAAGGAGTCGGCCATGCGTCTCGTCACGTCTCTGTTCGCGTCGTTCATGCGCACGCGACTTTCACCGTCCTCGCGCGCGCTCCGTCAACGCGCCCGCGCAGGGTGCCGCGCAGCGGGAGCGCTCATCGCTCTCGCAGCGGCCGCAGCCCTGCTCGGCGCAGGCCCGCTGCCGGTCGCGCCGGCCCTCGCCCAGCAGACCGAGGGCGGTGACAGGACCCTCTCGCCCTACTTCTTCGTCCAGAGCGAGGACCCGTCCGTGGACCGGCTTCCCCTCAAGGCGACCTCGGCCGAGGTCCGTATCGCCGGCGTGATTGCCGACGTCACGGTCACGCAGCTTTACAAGAACGAGGGCCGGCACGCCCTCGAGGCGATCTACGTGTTCCCAGGGTCCACCCGCGCCGCGGTCTACGGCATGAGGATGACGATCGGCAAACGGACCATCGAGGCGGTGGTGCAGGAGCGAGGGCAGGCCCGCCAGGCCTACGAGCAGGCCCGCCAGCAGGGCAGGACCGCGAGCCTGCTGGAGCAGCAGCGCCCCAACGTCTTCCAGATGAACGTCGCCAACATCATGCCCGGCGACGAGATCAAGGTGGAGCTCCGCTACACCGAGCTGCTCGTCCCCACCGAGGGGGTCTACGAGTTCGTCTACCCCACCGTGGTCGGCCCCCGCTACTCCAACCAGCCGGCCGCCGGCGCGCCGGACACCGAGCGCTGGGTCGAGAACCCCTACCAGCACCAGGGCCAGGCGCCCCTTTACACCTTCGACATCAACGTCACGCTCTCCGCCGGCCTGCCGATCGACAGGGTGATCTGCCCCTCGCACAAGACCGACGTGGACTTCGACGGCCCCTCGGTCGCCCACGTGAAGCTCGACGGGACGGAGAGCCACGGTGGGAACCGCGACTTCGTGCTCCGCTACGGCCTCGCCGGCGCGCAGGTCCAGTCCGGCCTGCTGCTCTTCCAGGGCAAGGACGAGAGCTTCTTCCTCCTCATGGTCCAGCCGCCCAGGCGGGTGAGCCTCGACCAGATCCCGCCCCGCGAGTACATCTTCGTGGTGGACGTCTCCGGGTCCATGCACGGCTTCCCGCTCGAGGTCTCCAAGAAGCTCCTGGCCGACCTCATCGGCCACCTGCGGCCGACCGACACCTTCAACGTCCTGCTGTTCTCCGGAGGCAACGCGGTGATGGCTGAGAGCTCGCTCCCCGCTACCCCCGGCAACGTCCAGCGCGCCATCACCCTAATCGAGCAGCAGCAGGGCGGCGGCGGTACCGAGCTGCTGCCCGCGCTGCGGCGCGCGCTGGCGCTCCCCCGCACCGACGGTGTCTCCCGCACGGTCGTGATCGCAACCGACGGCTACGTGGCGGTGGAGAAGGAGTCGTTCGACCTCATCCGCAGCAACCTCAACCGCTGCAACGTGTTCGCCTTCGGCATCGGCTCCGCGGTCAACCGCTTCCTCATCGAGGGGATCGCGCGCGCCGGGATGGGTGAGCCGTTCGTGGTCGCCAGACAGGAGGAGGCGGCCGGCCAGGCGGAGAAGTTCCGCGCCTACGTGCAGTCCCCTGTGCTCACGGACGTGAAGGTGGACTTCGGGCGGTTCGCCGCCTACGACGTCGAGCCTCCGGCGGTCCCCGACGTCCTGGCGGAGCGCCCGGTGATCGTCTTCGGCAAATGGCGCGGCCGCGCCGAGGGGAAGATCTCGGTGCGCGGCTCGAGCGGCGAGGGTCCCTACGTGCAGACCTTCGACGTGTCCCGCTCCAGGCCCTCCGCGGAAAGCACGGCCCTGCGCTACTTGTGGGCGCGGCACCGCATCGCGATGCTGGGCGACTATCAGAAGCTTCGCGGCGACGGTGACGCGGTCAAGGAGATCACCAGGCTCGGCCTTGCCTACAACCTCCTGACCGACTACACATCGTTCGTTGCCATCGACCAGCAGGTCCGCAACACCGACGGCAGGGTGGAGACCGTGAAGCAGCCGCTCCCGCTCCCCCAGGGTGTTTCCGACCTCGCCGTGGGCAACCAGGCGGCAAAGATGGCGTACGCGCCGGCCAGCGTGGCAGGCGGCGTGGCAGGTGGAATCCCCGGCGGCATGCGCGCAGACGCCCGGATCTCCGAAGAGGTCCTGGTGGACAAGCTCAGGGCGCCTCGTGGGGATGCGCAGGACCAGGCGCAAACCGAGGCGACCGAGAGCTGGCGTTCTCTCAAGCAGGCGGTCACGGCGTGGCAGTTCCCCGCCGCCTCCGACAGGTCGGTCATCACCGCGCGGCTCACGCTGGTGCAGGGCAACCCGACCGTGGTGGCCGTCCGCGTCAAGGGCGGCCTCGCGCGCGAGGCCGCCGAGCGTGTGCTCCGCTCGCACCTCTCCGAGATGAAACCCTGGCTCGAAAGCTCCGCGCCGGGCGGCGGTGAGACGGTTCTCATCATTACCGTGCGCCCCGACGGCACCGTCGACAACGTCCAGACCGGCGTCCAGCCCTCGTAGCCAACGCTCCTGATTTGACCGAAGGGGGTGCCGGCACCATCGTGCCGGCACCCCGTTTCTCTCCTCGTGCCAGTTTCACCCCCGTCGTAGAGAACTGCAGTCATCCCGAGTCCTGCTGCAGGCAGGACGAGGGATCTGAGAGGGGGCTTCTCGATCAGGGCTGTCCCCCACCCAGAATCCCCGGCCCGCCTCAGGCGGGCCTCGGAATGACCTCTTTGTTGGCAAACCGGTATGAACCGCCTTCTTCGCATGGCCGGTTCTGTTGCCATCTGGTTGCTCCCCAACTCGGGTTTTCTTTTCCGGGCTCCTGTGTCTAAATGGTATGGGTAGGGTTCAGGCACTGGCGTGGCTTTCGGAGGCGGGGATGGCGGAGCCGGCCGGAGAGCGCGAGCTGCTGGCTTCCCTCGCGAACGGCGACCGGGAGGCCGCGGAGGCCCTTGTCGATCGCACCTATCGCAAGGTCTTCGCGCTCCTGTGCAAGCTCTCCCACGACCCCGACCTCGCCGCGGACCTCACCCAGGAAACCTACCGCCGCGCGTGGGCGGCGCTCGGCTCCTTCGACGGGCGGGCGCAGTTCTCCACCTGGCTGTACCGGATCGCCACCAACACCTTCCTCAACCACATCAGGCGCCCGCACGTGCTGGTGCCGCTCGACGACGAGATCGGCGGCACGTTGCCCGACGGCGGCCCGCGCCAGGATGACGAGGCGATCGCCGCGCAGACCCAGGAGCGGCTCCGCAGGGGGGTCCTGGGCCTGCCCGACGAGCTGCGCTTCACGGTGGCGGCGCGCTTCTGGGCCGAGACGCCGGTGCCGGAGATCGCCCGCGCCGAGGGGATCAGCCAGGTGGCGGTGCGCAAGCGCCTCAAGCGCGCCTTCCGCCTGCTGGCGGTTACACTCGAGGAGGTCTCGTCATGAAGAAGCTCTCGGACAAGGAGATCGCGCGATCGCTCTCGCAGCGGGGGACGCCGGAGCCGCCCTCCGGGCTGGCCGGGCAGATCAAGGCCGAGATCCCCGAACTGCTCGAGGTCGGCGGTGGGGCGTTCGAGCCCACCGGTCGGGGCGGCGGGCTGCGCTTCGGGGGCCTTCGCCCGCTCTGGCTGATCGCCGCCTGCCTCCTCGTGGTCATGGGCGCCGGGTTCATGGCGCTACGCCTCCTGACACCTCCCACCGACCTGTCGCGCGAGATCGCCCTGGGCGGCGTCACCAGGATCACCGACGTCGTGGTGACGGTTCCCGAGCGCGGCACCGTGGAGGGTCAGAAGCTGGCGATGGCGGAGAACCGCGTCTCGAAGGCGGCCCCGCCGCTTTCTCCGCCCGCCGCCGGTGACCTCGTGGCGGAGGCAAGGAACGTCCGCGCGCAACGTGAGCCGAAAGCGGCGGCCGAAGAACAGCTCGAGCTCGGGAAGGCCGACACCCGCGCCGCCGATCAGGCGGCCCTTCCGGGCGGCGTTCCGGCGAGCGAGGCCGCGCCCGCCGCGCAGGCTCACGCAGCTCCCGTAGAGGCCGCCAAGCGCGAGGCGAAAGGGGCCCCCGGAGATGGCGCAAAGATGCGCGCCGTCGCCACGCCGGCGTTTGCACCCGCCGTGCCCACGGCCAGCGCCATCGTGGCCCGGGGCGAGGCGGCACCGAGCACGGCCGCACCTGTTGGAACCCCCGTGGTCGTGCGGGTGACCCCAAAAGGCCTGCTGGCGGCCGCGCCGGCCCGCGAGACGGTCACCGTCGTCGTGCGCACCGCCGCGGGGGTGGCGGTCGCAGGCGTGCCCGTCTCGCTGCAGTCGCTCGACAAGAGAGATGCCAAGCCCCTGGAGGGGGTTACGGGAGCCGACGGGGCGGTCGCATTCGCGGCCGTTCCGGCGGGCCGCTACCGGGCGACGGCGAAGCCGGCCGGCGGCTCGCCCGTCGTGCTCGAACCGGTCGAGGTGCCGGCAGGGAAGTCCCGCACGTTCGAGCTGCGGCTTCCGCCTCCCCTGTCTTGACGTCGTCAGGGAGGGGCTCAGTCCTCCCTGACGAACACCGAGAGCAGCGCCGTGACCACGCTGACGATGAGCGCCCCCAGGAATGCCGGCAGGAACCCGTCCACGTGGAACCCGATGCCGATCGAGGCAGCGATCTTTGCAGCGATGAGCAGCGTGATCCCGTTGATCACCAGCACGAACAGCCCGAGGGTGAGGATGATCAGCGGGCAGGACAGGACCTTCAGCAGCGGCCCGATCACCGCGTTCACCAGCCCCAGGATCACCGCCATGACCGCGTAGGCAAGCCACGCGTTGCCGTCCACCCGAATGCCCGGCACCAGCCAGGCGGCCACCACCAGCGCCAGCGCCGAGATGAACCCGCGGATCAGCAGTTTGCCCATCGTCACCTCCCGGATGCAGACGAGAGAATAGCGTACGCTCCTCTCCCGGTCACTCCGAAACCCGGGCGCTTGGCCCCGGGGTCGCCGGCGCGCTAGACTTCGGGCCGACGACGCGCGGGGGGAGCCCACCGCATGACTGAACGCGCACGCACCGAAGGTGAGAGCTACGACTTCATCGTAGTCGGCTCCGGTTTCGGGGGCAGCGTGTCCGCCCTCCGCCTCGCCGAAAAGGGCTACAAGGTCCTCGTCGTCGAGGCCGGCAAGCGCTACCGCACCGAGGACTTCCCGCCGAGCAACTGGCACGTGCGCAGGTTCCTCTGGATGCCAGCGCTTTTCTGCTACGGCATCCAGCGCCTCACGCTGCTCAAGGACGTCCTGGTGCTCTCCGGCGCCGGGGTGGGCGGCGGCTCCCTCGTCTACGCCAACACCCTGCTGGTACCGCCCGACGAGGTCTTCACCAGCGGCAACTGGCCGGAGGGCTCCGACTGGAAGGCGAGGCTTACGCCCCACTACGAGACCGCCAAGAGAATGCTCGGGGTCACGCGCACACCCAGGGTCTGGGCCGGCGACGAGTGCCTGCGCGAGTTCGCCCGCCAGGTCGGCCGCGAGGATATCTTCCACCACACCGACGTGGGCGTGCTTTTCGGCGAGCGCCCCGGCGAGGAGGTCGGCGACCCGTACTTCGGCGGCGAGGGGCCGGTGCGCTCCACCTGTAACTACTGCGGCGGCTGCATGGTGGGGTGCCGGTACAACGCCAAGAACACCCTGGACAAGAACTACCTCCACTTCGCCGAGAAGCTGGGGGTCGAGATCCTCGCCGAGACCGAGGTCATGCTGCTGGAGCCGGACGAGAACGGGGGTTACCTCGTCCACACCAGGCGCTCCACCCGCAAGCTGCGGCGCGGCCGGAGGACGCTGCGCACGTGGAACGTCGTGCTCGCCGCCGGCGCGATGGGGACCACGAACCTCCTCCTGCGCTGCCGCGACGCCGGCACCCTCCCCGGCCTCTCCCCCGTCCTCGGCAGCTACGTGCGCACCAACAGCGAGGTGATCTGCGGCGCCACCGCCCGCCGGGCGGAGGTGGACTACTCGGAGGGCATCGCGATCGCGAGCGGCTTCTATGCATCGCCCAACACGCATCTGGAGGTCGTGCGCTACCCCGAGGGCTCGGACTTCATGGGTTTCCTCGGCACGCTTCAGACGGATGGCGGCACGCGCGTCAGCCGGCCGCTCAAGTGGATCGCCACCTGCCTGCGCCACCCGCTCGACTTCCTGCGCACCCTCGTCCCGTTCGGGTGGGCGAAGCGAAGCGTGATCCTGCTCGTCATGCAGACGGTGGAGAACTCCATCCAGCTCGTGCGCCGCCGGCACTGGTATTGGCCGTTCACCAGGAGGCTCGGGAGCCGGCGCGCCCCCGGGCAGCCGCGGATCCCGAGCTACATCCCGGTGGCCAACCGGTCGGCTCGCGCCGTGGCTGAGAGGATCGGGGGCTTCCCCTCCAGCGCGATCAACGAGGTGGCGCTCAACATTCCGATCACCGCACACATCCTGGGCGGCGCCTGCATGGGCACCGGCCCGGAGGTGGGCGTCGTGGACGAGGAGAACCGCGTCTACGGCTACGACGGCCTGTGGGTGGTGGACGGCGCGGCCGTGCCGGCCAACCTGGGTGTCAACCCCAGCCTCACCATCACCGCCGTCGCCGAGCACGCCATGGGCGCCATCGAGCCCAAAGAGGGCACCTCCGACCTGCTCCCTCTGCCCAAGCAGGCCAGGGCCGCGCCACCCTACTCGTAGCGGCCGCCCGTTAGCGGCGTGGATCCTCACCCCGCCCCTCTCCCGGGGAGAGATGGAGATCAGGCGTTGTGGTGTGCACAGTCGGCCTTGACACGCCTGGCAGAATATCCGATATTTGGATTATGCGAATATCAGAAAAGGTGGAAACGGCCAAGGTCGGTCGCCGGGGCACGGTCGTGCTGCCCGCCCGTCTGCGCAGGAAGTATGCCCTCGAAGAGGGCTCGCTGGTGATCGTGGAGGAGCGGCCGGAAGGGCTGATGCTCCGTCCGGCAGCCGCCTACCCGGTCGAGATGTACACGCCTGCGAGGGTCGCCGAGTTCCTGCTCAACAACGCCGTAGACGAGGACGACTACACCCGGGCCGTCAAGGAGGTCCGGGGCCTCGGGGTGGACCCGAAGAGCGTGCCGCACCGGAAGCCGTAGCGTGGACCGCGTCTTCCTCGACGCCAACGTTCTGTTCTCGGCGGCCTGGCGCTCCGACGCCGGCCTGCTGCGCCTGTGGCGGTTGAAAGGGGTCGTCCTGGTCACGTCCGATTACGCGGTCCAGGAGGCGCTTCGTAACCTCCCGCAGGAGGAGCAGCGGATGCGCCTGGGGACCCTGATCGAGGACGTCGAGATCGTGAGCGGCACGTTCGACGGCGTTCCGCTCCCCCGTCGGGTGCGGCTTCCCAAAGACGACCTCCCCATCCTGCGCGCCGCGATTGCAAGCGGATGCACACACCTGCTCACCGGGAACATCCGCGACTTCGGTCCCTACCTCGGCATGCGCCTCGGCGGGGCCCTTGTCGTGCTGCCCGCGGCCTACCTCGGCCAACACAGCAGCTAGTCCTTGCCCTGGAAAGGTGTCGGGCGCACGGCAGCGTGACGGCGCCCGAATGGACACTCACCCCGCCCCTCTCCCGGGGAGAGATGGAGAGGACATCGGAGGACAAATGTGGGGCGCGACCGCCGGGCGCGCGTGCCGGCGCGGCGCGCCGGTCCCGCATTGCCCTGCAGGATCGGCGGTCCCGGTCCCCTCTCCCGCGCGCGCGGGGGGCAAAAAGGGGATCGGGGGATCGGGCGATGGGCGGGTACGGCCGGCCGGCGGCCGTTGTTTCCCTTCGGTCTCAGGCGCGGAGGGCGGCGGCCAGCACGCCGAAAACCTTCAGGAGCGAGGGCCTGGCCTCGAACCTCGTCAAGCGCCGGCCGATCAGGTGGGCGGTGCGGCAGTTCGGGAACCACGGCGGCACCGGCCAGACTCGGACCGGGCCCCGGATCACGTTCTTCTGCACCCGAGAGAACATCATCGTGTTGTGCACCTCGCCGATGCCGGACTTCACGTCGTAGATGTCGCCTCGAGAGTAGGCGCCCCACGGCGTGGTCACCACCGCGTAGCCGGCGGCTGCCCAGTGGTTCACCGCCACCGAGCCGAAGCGCAGCTTCTCGATCGCTCGGTCGACCGCGGCCGCGATCCTGGGGTCGCGCAGCGAGGCCGGGTGGACGATCAGCCCCACGTTGAGCGTGGCCCACAGCGTGTCGTTGGCGAAGTCCACTGCACGCTCCAGGAACTCGACGGTACCCGCGCCCTCGAGCGCGGTCTCACCGGTGAGGCCGCAGAAAGCCTCCTGCGTGAAGCACATGTCGTCGGTGTCGCGGGGGTCGAGCCCCACGGCCAGCACCCAGGGCAGTTCGCCGTCACGTGGCGGCCGATACGGTCGGCCTTCGGGTGGGTGGCGAGGTAGCTCTGCCAGCGCTCCCTCGCGCTGGGGTAATAGGCCTGGCGCAGTGGGACCCTCGCGAGCACCTCGCGGATCGTAGCCAGCAGCTTCTCGCGCCCCCCCGCCAAAGCGGCCTCATGCGTGCAAAATCCCTTGACTCACAGAATCCTTCTTTGTATACTTTGTGTACTTTGTATACTTTCACCGTGAAAAAGGCATTCCTTATCAATTCAATTCAATATCAATTTAATCAATGGTGGAGGATGCGACATGCCTGAACCCAGCCGACTGGATCAAACGTTTCACATCATCATGGAGCGGATGATCGCCACCGGACAGGCTCCGCATTACACGGAGATTGCAGCCGAACTGGGAGTGTCTCCCGCGGAAGGCCGAGAAGCGCTTCACAAGCTTTTCTCAACTCGCGGTTTCCCGGGTTGGCTCTATCCGAAGACCGACAATATCGTGTCATTCCCCCCGTTCAACAATCTTCCGACGCATTACCGCTTGACGATTGACGGCGTGCAGAAGTGGTTTGGCCAGTGAGCATTTGAATCGCTGGCGGTCTGCTGGCTATTTCCGGGGAAGACGGTACAAATCGATTCGGTGTGCCTCGATTGTGGCGAGCCCATACAGGTCGAGGTGAAAGACGGCAAAATCGAGGCGGAGGAGCCCAAAGGGCTGATCGGCTGCGTCTCCGTCCCCATAGCAAGATGGATGTTGAACATACCCTACTCGTGAAGCACGATGCTCTTCTTCCGGTCGGAAGAACATCTGCGTAACTGGAAGGGTTTCCAGGAGGAGACAAAGGGCGGGATCATCGCCCCGAGTGATTTGATGCGGCTCTTCTCCGGCCCTTACTTCACGAACCGAAGGAAGCCGGACTACTTCTCCCACATGGGCGAGTACCTCGCCGCCATGCTCTCCTCACTCGACACACTCGAGAACGCAGGAGCTTACTGGCGGCTGGGGCGGCTGGAGAAGCTCGGGTTCTCCCTCGCGCTAAGGTTGGGGCTTCTGTGAGGGTGCTACTCGAGTATACCGTCCAGGCATTGAGAAGGCCATGCATCTAGGTATCGGAGTGCGTGGCCTTTGAGTTTGTAGTCACACCCCAAGTACCCAGACGCAGTGTCCAAACTCGATAACCGTCGCGATGGTGGGAGACCGCGGCACAAGAGCCCCTCGGCAAGCCGGCCAGTCATTGACGCACCCCGCTCCCGAGCCCGTAGCGCGCACGACCGAGCCCCACAAGATGACCCCAACGGTCAGCACCAAAGTGAGCCAGGCGGCTTTCTTGAACCAATCCCGACGCATGCGTTAGCGAATTCCCGGGACATGGCGCAGCATGCCGACCAAAAAGGTCATGGACCTTTCGTACCAGACTTCACTGACGTTGCTCGGCGCGGCGATGGGCAAGAAGCGCTGCACGGAGATGGTCTGTGCCTGGGTGTATTTCAAAATCCCCTGATTGCCGTGGCGCCGGCCGAGGCCGGATTCTTTGAACCCACCCATCGGTGAATCCACCGAAGCCCACGTGGCCACGTAGCCTTCATTGACATTGACGGTTCCGCTCTGGATGCGCGTGGCCAAAGCGCGGCCGCGCGTCGTGTCTTGAGTCCAGATGCTGGCATTGAGGCCGTAGTTGGTGTCGTTGGCGCGCGCGACCATCTCGTCCTCGTTATCGAAACGGTAGGCGGAGACGACCGGACCGAACGTCTCCTCGGCACAGACACTCATTTCCGGCGTAACGCCCTCCATGACCGTGGGCTCAAAGAAATAAGGCCCCAAGTCGGGCCGCGCCCGGCCGCCCGCGAGGATGCGTGCTCCACGCTTCTTGGCCTCCTCCACATGCTCGCGGGTTTTTTCGAATTGCGCCTTCGAGGCCATCGATCCCATCTCGGTCGCCAGGTCGAGATCTGCGCCGAGCTTGAGGTTGCGCACGCGCTCGCTAAACTGCTCGACAAACGGCTCGTAGATGCCGCGGTCGACAAACAGCCTTTCGCACGAGATGCACAGCTGGCCGGTATTGGAAAAGCAGGCGCGAATCGATCCTTCGACTGCACGGCTGATATCTGCGTCGCTGAGGATGATGAGGGGGTTCTTGCCGCCGAGCTCCAAGGAGCAGCCGATCAAGCGCTCGCCGGCCTGCCTGGCGATGATACGGCCTGTGGCCGTGCTGCCGGTAAAACAGATGAAGTCCACATGCTGGATAAGGGGCGTGCCCAAATCCCGGCCGCGGCCGGTGACGACCTGGAACAAATTCTTGGGAAGGCCCGCTTGATACAGCAGATCGACCGCCCAAAGCGCCGTCAGGGGAGTCTGCTGATCGGGTTTTAGGACGACCCCATTGCCCGCCAAAAGGGCGGGAATCGCGTCCGTGATGGCCAGGGTGAGTGGGTAGTTCCACGGCGCGATGAAGCCGATGAGACCGAGCGGCGGATGCAGCTCCCAGGTGGCCGTAAGGAGCGGCAGCGCGCCGCGGTGTCGCTTGGGGGAAAGGGCGTGCTGTCCATGATGCGCATAGTGTCGACAGACGTTCGCCACATCCAGGTTTTCTTCAAACGCGTGGCGTCGCGCCTTACCGGTCTCGAGCTGAATGACGTCGAGGCACTCCTGTTGCTTCTTCAAGACGAGGTCGTGGTAGCGCAGGAAGATCCTGGCGCGTTCCCGGTACGGCGTTGCTGCCCACGCGACTTGGGCCTGGCGCGCCTTTTGGGCTGCCAGGGCCACATCGTCGGCCGTGCACAAAGGGATTTCGATGATGGGCTCAGCGGTAAACGGTGCTTCGCCGGCCACCTTGTCGCGGGGGCCTGTACCGAGCGTCACGCGCGAGACCAGCTCACGCAGGCGCGCTTCACCCAGACGCTCTTTGAGCAACTCAGGCACTGAGATGTTCTGTTTCTTTTGGGTCGATTCAGATTGATTGATTGCCGTTGCGGTCATGGCTTGCCTCCCAGAGACTCGTCATCTTGAAAGTAGATACTCGCTCGTACCTGCGCCCCTTCGCGCGGCTCCGTGCCGGACATAAAGGCCTCAACGATGCTGCCTGCGGACGATGATAGCTCGCCGGTCACCGAATCCACCGACACGAATACCACATCCAGTGGCGGGGCAAAACCATGACGCGGAACATGATCGAGGGCTTCGCCCATGAATGCCACCCAAATGGGCAATGCCGCGCTCGCGCCGGTCTCGCGGCCCATGGACCGGTTGTCGTCAAAACCGACCCACACCGTGGCTTCAAGCTCAGGAGAAAAACCGGAGAACCAGACATGGCGTGACGCGTTGGAAGTTCCGGTCTTGCCCGCCAAAGGTCGTTCCAAGACGCGCGCACGCATCCCCGTCCCCTCTTGGCCCTGATCGGCGCGGGCGGGATGGGCGAGGTGTACCGCGCCCATCAAGAACCCAAGGTGGCTTGACATGAGGGGGGCACTACAGAGCGTCACAAGGGGCAAGACTCCTGAGCTTGTATTATCAAGAACCTCTTGTACCTCAAAGGACACGATGACCTGAAAGGTGTGGTCAACGATGAACTCTAGCCTTTGCGTGCAATCGCGCGTTCGCCTTCCAAAGTGTCCAGCCAGGCTTGATCTAAGCTTCGATAACGCATGCCCAAATCACGTTCTGACTTAGCGCCGGAAAACTGCCAGCTTGCAAAGGCGGCGAGTGCGAACTCACGGGAAAATACTATTGGCAAGCCTAGAAGCCGTTCGATGGGTTCGGCAGCACGGTTAAATAGCATTGCCAAGGCTTCTGGCATCCAGAATAGAGTCACCTTGAAGCCACCTGGGGTTTGTTTCCAGAAGTTGAACATATCCCGGTGCATCATGACACCGTTGCTCAGTATGTAAGTCTCACCAATGTGACCATGCTCGACGCAACGTACAATCCCTTCTGCACAATCATCCACGTAAACGGTGGCGCGTTTGCTATCTGCCGCAAAGAGTACAAGCGGGAGAAAGCCGCGAACATACATCCGCACCAAGTAGCCTAAGCCTGAATGATCACCAGGTCCAATGACGCCAGTCGGGCATGCAATGACGATAGGCGCACCCCGCTGCTGTAGTTCCACGGCGATTTTATGTGCTTCCGTCTTGGTACGCTCATAACAGGACTGAGGGGGCGTGCGCCGTTGGAACGATTCATCGGCAACAAGATCGCCAGTTTGACCAAAAGCTAGGATTGTCGATGTGTAGACGATCTTTGAGATGCCCAACTCAATGGCGAGCCCGAGCGTATTTTCCGTACCGTAAACATTGATGGCTCGCATCGTGTCATGTGCTTGTTTGGTGATCCCAAATTTGTACCAACCCGCATTGTGGATCACCGTATCCACTCCTGTCATGGCTTCACGCATTGATTCTCGGTCAGTGACGTCGCCACGAACTAGTTGTGCCCCCAATGTTTGAATTGCCTTTGCTTCGGCGCTGGTCGGATTTCGGACGAGTGCGATTACTTTCCACCCACGCTGAATCAGCGTTCGTGTAAGTGGCAGACCGATAAAACCCGTACCACCAGTAAGGAAAATCTTCATAGACCCTCCTCTTACCCTTTATTTGGCCCATAATGAGGACAGACTAACATCACTTTGGCCTTGAAACCCCGGATCGCCGTCCCCAACCCCTTGCCGACCCCGGGCAGCTTCTTGAGCCCGAAGATGATCAGCGCGATCGCCAACACGACCAGCCAGTGTGACCTGCCGCCGCTTGCGTGGACGGGAGCTCCTCGGCGGTGACGCCGGGCTCCATCCAGATGTCGCCCGAAAAGCCGCGGAAGAAGACGTGGTCGTAGATGTCCGCAGGAAAGACCCGAGCGGCCACCTGGCCGTTGGGCAGCGTGGTCACCCGGCCGGGGATCTTCGGGCGCCCGCGGCGTTCGATCTCCCCGAGCGAGCGGCGCAGCAGCCGCAGGTTGCGCAGGATGAAGAAAGGACCGGCGAGCCACTCCTCGGCCTCGGTCGGTGTCCCCGGAGTGATGCCCTTGGCCTGCAAGGCGATGGCGACCCACCCATCGGCCACCCGCCCGCAGTCCGCGTGAAGCTGCTCGAGCAGGGCGATCCGCTCCCTCACCGGCAGCTTCGCCCACTCGTCCCTGTGGCCCTGCAGCTCCTCCACCGCACGGTCGAGGTTCTCGCGCGAGGTCGGCGGCATGCTCCCCGCAACTTCCGGGATCGTCGCGCTTCCTCGCCGCTGTGTCGTTACCGGCATGGCTGCCTCCCCGGCCCGTGGCCGGACCGAGACTATACCGTACCGAGAGCTCGAACCCGTGCGGCGGCGGAACCACCCCGGTGCGGCGCACCGCCTCGTAGTCAGTGCGCGAGCTCGGCCGCCCACACGGGCCGCATCGTGAACCCCGGCCCCTCGATCCACAGCTCGAGTGCGGCGTCGCCGCGCCGGTGGAGGTAGCGCACGACGAGCGGGTGCAGCCCCGCCTTGAGCGCCACCTCGCGCCGGTCGTCCCCGCCCCCGTTCGAAGCGGCCGGGTCAATCACGGTCTCGCCGTCGAGGTCGAGGGCGACGACGTCGTCCGAGCGCAGCGAGAGGACATAAACGCCGTCTGACGGGACCCGCAGGTAACCGGTCAGCACCAGCACGAAGTGCTCCGGCCGCGCGAACGACGGCAGCGCCACCTCGGGCACGACCTCCTCGCGCACCGGTTTCAGCATGGCCAGGTCCGGCATCTCCTTCCACTGGCCCTCGTAGTACCGGCCTGCCAGGCCCGGCTTCGCCTCCAAGGCAGCCACGGCACTGCGGGACACCAACCGCTTGAAGGTCGCCTCCGCCACGAAGCTGTTGTCGAGACCAGGGGCGAACGCTCGAGCCATCACGGTGGTGGTCGCGACCAGCGTAAGCGGGCCGCGCAGGACGGGAGAGGTGGGGCCCGGCTCACCGCCGTCCAGCGAGTAGCGTACGACGGCATACGGGTTGGGCGAGGAAACGTCCACGCGTAGCGAGTCCGTGAACACGGTCCGTGGGGCGCGTATCCGCACCGCCGTGCGCTTGGGCTCGTCGAAGAACGGCTGCGCCGCCACGGCGTCATCGTTTTCGTTGAGCGCCACCGTGGCCGCGAGGATGCGGACCGCCGGATCGTTCGGCAGTGCCACGCTCGAATCGCCGCGCTGCAGGTCCACGCGGTAGAGGAAGAACTCTGTGAAGGCATAGGCTTCGTTACGGCCTTCCTGGTCGTGGCGGTGGGTGCCCAGCCAGCCAAGCCGCGCCGGTTTCACGAACGCGGGGACGATGTTCGCGGGGTCGTCGTGCCGCACGCCGCCGTTCAGCCGGTCATTCCACTGCCCGACCGGCTCGGCCCAGTCCTGTATCCAAAGGGCCACCTTCCGGCCGCCAACGTCGAGAGTCGCTTCGCGGTTCCCGACGGCGGCCGCCAGCAGGTACAGCCGGTTCCACTCCCCCGCGGGCAGGGCCAGGCGCTGGCCGCGACAACTCAACACGTTCTCCTTCCAAGCCTGCTTCGGGCTCGTCTTGAAGGTGACGCCCGCCGTCGTGAGGGAATCCGGCAGCAGCTCCCCAGCGACCGCGTGCCCTTCCCCGTCGAAATTTCCATCCGTGCCGCCATCCAGGGTCATGCCATCGAGGTCGTAGGCGAGCACGAGCGGCGCGCTGGAGGGAGCCGTCAGGCGAACCGGAGGATCCCCGAGGCGGAGCGCGAAGGAACGGGGCTGGTAGGGCGCGAAGGAGGCCACCAGCACGCCGTTCTCGATCCGTGCCGGCGCTTTTGCACGGGGATCGGAGGGCGCGAGCGGCTCCTCCGCGGCGTCGATCTCGCGCACGGCCGTGATCGGCCGCGCCGCGGTCAGGCGGACGGAATCCACCTCAAAGCCAGTCAGCTCCTGCATGCGGACCACGACCTCCTCGCCCGTCTCCGACTTCTTGGCAGCGCGGACCGCCACCGGCGGCAGCCCTCCAGGGCCCCCGGCCGTCACCTGCGCCAGGGAGAGCGTGCGGCCAAGGCCACCGGGATGTCTCGGTGCCTGCCACGCAAGCAGCGGCTGGTTGAGGCGGTCCGCCTGCCACGTCACCCCGCCCTCGCGCCAGTTACCCGCATGCGCGGTGAGCCCATAGAGGATGCGGTGGTGGCCGAGGTCCATGGAGACCTCGTCACCCACCCAGCGCCAGTTCTCCCTCACCGCCGGCGTGTGCACCAGCGTGAGCCGCATCGTGCCCGCGTTCGGGTGGTCCCACCCGTACTTGCTGTCGTTGAGGATCGCCACGCCAAAGCGCCCGTCCGGCGCGGTCAGGTCGGCCCACTGCTGCGCCGGGACCTCGTAGAGCTTGGGCGTGGAGACGCCGCGCTGGATCGTGCCGAGGCCCAGGTCGTACGTCGCCGTCTCGCTCGCCGGCGTCAGCGGGAATGAGGCCTTGAGCAGCGTGCCCTTGGTGCGCCAGTCGATCTCGGTGGCAATCTCAACGCGGTCGCCCGCCGTCCCGGCCGCCAGACGGACCGTCTGCACGAACGTGGACCCGTCGGCCGTGCGCGTCACCTCCAGTGCCACGCGCGCGGGGCCGGACTCGAGAACTCGGAACCGGGCCTTGCCGCCCACCACCGTCCTCGGCGTGGCGGACAGATCGGCGAGGTCCACCTCCCAGGCGGGCCACTTGGAGGGTTTGTCGTTCAGGAGCTGGAGCTGCAGCGGGCCGCTCAGCAGCTCCCTGTTCGCGCGCCTGTCGAGGATCGAGACCACGTCGCCACTCCCGCCCACTTCGACCCGGTAGCGCGCGTTCTCCAGGACGCGCCCGCGCAGCGAGACCCCGGTTGCCACCGCGCCCGGTTTCCTGCCCGGCTGCACATCGAAGACCGAAAAGGAGATCGGGGGCACGCTGGCGAGGAACACGACGTGCGCCTTGTTTCCGTCGGCCCTGACCATCTGCGCCGGGACCTCCTTCCCGTCCGCGGCGAAGACCCGCACGGCGCCCGGCGCGAGGGCGCCAAAGCTCACGTCCGCCTCGACGACGTCCTCACGTGGAATCGAGAGGGGGTTGTAGACGACGAGAGGAACGCCCTTGACCCCGGTGTCCAGCGCCCGCGCGACCGTGCCCACCGAATCGGAGAGGATGCCGGCGAGCTGATTGGCCACGATCGCCTCGTCGTTCCAGGAGAACTCGTAGGCCTCGGGTATGCTCGTGCCGGTGATGTCGTCGTGGAACTGGTGCCAGAGGAAGCGCACCCAGGCATCGCGCAACGCCTCGCGCGGGTAGCGCGAGCCGCCGAGCCAGTCCGCCACCACCGCGGCGCGCTCCGCCGCGTCCGCGAGGCGCTCGTTCTTCCGGTTGTATCGCTTCATCGCCGCCTGGGAGGTGTAGCAGCCGGCTCCGTGGCTGGTCATGAGCAGCTCGCCGCGGTAGCGTGGCAGGTTCCTCAGGCTCGCCGGGTCGGCGTCCTGCGTGAGATCGCGGGCGAGCTGGTCCGAGGCCGTGCTCCTGACCGTGACCGGGCCCTTGTCCGCGATGCTCCTCTCGAGCATCTCCACCGAGGCGTCCCTCGGCGCTCCGCCCTGGTCGCCGACGCCGAAGTACTTCATGTCCACGTACAGCCCCGAGGGGCCGCCCACCTTGTCGATCGCCGCGATCACCGCAGGATCGGACGAGAGGTCGGTGGTGATCTTCGACACGTAGTCTCCCGGGTTGAGCGCCGCCACCAGCCGCGAGCCGTCCACGCCCTCCCAGAGCCCGACGTCGAAGGGCACGCCGACCGAGGAGCCCCACGTGAGCTTCTGGGTCGAGAAGCCCACCAGCCCGCTGTGGGCCGCGATGCTGGGCAGCGCGAAGCCGAACCCGAAGCAGTCAGGCAGGTACACGTCACGGCTCCGCTCGCCGAACTCTCGCTGGAAAAACCCGTTGCCGTAGAGGGCCTGGCGAAAGAGCGACTCCGGGGAAGGGATGTTGGTGTCCACGGCGTCCACCCAGCTCCCCGCGACCTTCCAGCGCCCCTGCTTGACGTACGCCTTGAGGCGCTCGTACTCCGACGGGTAGTACTCCTTCGCCAGCATGTAGCGGAACGCGCCCTCGAAGCTGAAGGTGTAGTCGGGGTACTTCTCGAACAGCGCGAAGTTCCCGCGCAGGGTGTCCGGGACGAACTTCTCGATCGTGTCGCGGATCGTCCAGCGCCACTGCGTGTCCAGGTGCGCCGTCGCCGTCACGTAGAGCGTGCGGGGCGGCCCGGCCTTCTCGTCCGCTCCATACGCCAGCGCACCAGCAACGATCAGCCCCACAACGCCCAGGACGACGATCGGCTTCCTCATCTCACGCTCCCCTTTCCGACGACACCGCCTGCAATTCATCGATCGGCACCCCCACCGGAGCGGTCACGCCGGCGCACGCCGCGCTGCTTGAGCCGATCCAGCAGGACGGCGCCCAGGATGACCAGCCCCAGGACGACCTTCTGCGTGTAGCTCTCCACCTGTGTGAGGTTCATGCCGTTCTGGATGACCGCGATGATGAAAGCGCCCACCAGCGTGCCGGGGATGGTGCCCTCCCCACCCGAGAGGCTCGTCCCGCCCACGACGACCGCGGCGATCACGTACAGCTCGTACATCAGCCCGTAGGTGGGCGCGCCGCTGCGCAGCTGCGAGGCCATCACCACCCCGCCGAGGCCGGCGAGCGCCCCGCAGGTGGCGTAGACGAACAGCAGCACGGCCGCGACCCGCACGCCGGCCAGGCGCGCCGCCTCCGCGTTCCCGCCGACGGCGTAGATGTAGCGGCCCAGCACGGTCCGCGACATGAGCACATGGGCGGCCGCGTAGAGCACGCCCATGAGAAGCACCGCCCACGGGATCCCGAGCACCGGGTCGGCCCCGCGCCCGAGCAGCACGAAGGTTTGCGGCAGCCGGTAGACCGGCCTCCCCTCCGAGATGATGTAGGCGAGGCCGCTCGCCACCTGCATCACCGCCAGCGTCGCGATGAACGGCGGCACCCGGAAGCGCGTGATCATCAGCCCGGAGAACGCGCCGATCGCGCCGCACAGCACGATCGTCGCGACGCTGCTTGCCACCATCGCGCCAGGCCCGGCCCCCTCGCCGCCCATCCGGCCGATCAGCGAGGCGGTCACCACGGCCGCGAGCGCGATCAGGCTCCCCACCGAGAGATCGATGCCGCCGGTCACGATGACCATCGTCATCCCCACCGCCAGGATCGCGATCACCGCGATCTGGTTGGCGACGTTGAGAAGGTTCTCAGGAAGCAGGAACGTGGGCCACCGGTACGACTCCGGCGTGAGCACCCGTGCGCCGGCAAGCGACGGCAGCGACTCCAGGATGGTCCTCGCGACCGGCGCCGAGGCCGCGGTGGTGGCGACCACGCAGCGGGGCGCGCCCGGGACCGCAACGCGCTCGAGTGCGGCCCGCACCACGGCCGGGTCGCCGGTCACCACGAACGGCGACGCGCCGGTCATCTGCCGGACACGAGCGGCGAGGGAGGTGGCGAAGCGCGCGTCCTCCTCCCCGCCCCGGCCGACGATCACCACCGTGACGTCTGCAAGGTTGGAGCGTTCAAGTTGCCTTGCCAGCGAGCGCGCCGCGGCCTCGCCCGTGGGCTGCTGATCCTGGATCGTCGCCACCGAGAAGAACGCCGCCAGCAGCACCAGCACGCCGAGCATCCCGTAGCCGGTGAGCAGGCGCGAGAGAAACGACGCAAGGCGTGCGCGCTCGCCGGCCATGCTCACCCCACCGCCATGCGGAGCAAGAGCTCCTGCGTTGCACCGGCGGCATCCGGGATCTCGCCGGCGATCCGCCCGCGACGCATCACCAGGATGCGGTCGCTCATGCCGAGCACCTCGGGCATCTCCGAGGAGATCATCACGATCGCCTTGCCGCGCGCGGCCAGCTCGTTGATCAGCAGGTAGATCTCGTGCTTGGCGCCCACGTCGATGCCGCGGGTCGGCTCGTCGAAGATCAGCACGCGCGAGTCGCGCTCGAGCCAGCGGGCGAGCAGCAGCTTCTGCTGGTTGCCGCCCGAGAGATCGCGCGCGGGCTGCCCAGGGCCGGACAGGCGGATCCTCAGGCTCGCCACGAAGCGCTCGAACGCGGACAGCTCCCTTCCCCTGCGGATCCACCCGAACGGCGACCAGCGGTCCAGGTTCGGGAGGGCGAAGTTGTCGCGGGCAGACAGCCCGAGCACCAGCCCCTGCGCCTTGCGGTCCTCGGTGAGCAGGCAGATCCCCCGGTGGATCGCGTCGCGCGGCGAGCGGATCGCCACCGGGCGGCCATCCAGCATGATCTCGCCCCGCTCGAGCGCATCCGCA
This sequence comes from Thermoanaerobaculaceae bacterium, assembly GCA_963754345.1. GTDB lineage: Bacteria > Acidobacteriota > Thermoanaerobaculia > Thermoanaerobaculales > Thermoanaerobaculaceae > RBG-13-68-16. The sequence continues at coordinate 97,036 of CAVWFZ010000004.1, forward strand.
CCGAACACGAGGCGCGCGAGGTCCGTGCGCCCCGCGCCCACGAGGCCGGCGATCCCCAGCACCTCCCCGGCCCGCACCGCGAACGAGGCGCCGCGCACGCGCCCGCCCGAGAGGTCATGCACGGCCAGCACCTCGGGGCCAAACGCGGCGCGCACCTTGGGGAACTCCTGGTCGAGGGGACGCCCCACCATCAGCTCCACAAGCCGCTCGCGCGTCAGCTCGGAGACCGGCCACGTCCCGAGCGTGGCTCCATCCCGCATGACCGTCACCCGGTCCGCGATGGCCATGACTTCGTCGAGCCGGTGGCTCACGAACACCACGCCGATCCCTCGCCCGCGCAGCTCGCGAATCACGGCGAACAGCCGCTCCACCTCGGCCGAGGCGAGCGCCGCCGTCGGCTCGTCCATCACCAGCAGGCGCGCCTCGGCGAGCAGCGCCCGCGCGATCGCAACGAGCTGCTGCGGCGCCACCTCGAGATCGTCAACGCGAGTGCCCGGGTCGAGGTCCAGGCCCAGGCGTGCGAGCGCCTCGCGCGCAAGGCGGCGCTCCTCGGCGGCCGCAAGAAAACCGAGGCGCGCGGTCTCGCGCCCCAGAAAGAGGTTTGCTCGCACCGAGAGTGCGGGCACCAGGTCCAGCTCCTGGTAGATCGCGGCGATCCCCGCGGCGGCCGCCGCCGGCGGCGAGGACCAACGCGCCGGCGCACCGTCCAGCTCGAACGTCCCCTCGTCCGCCTCATGCGCGCCGGTCACGATGCGGACCAGGGTGCTCTTGCCGGCGCCGTTTTCGCCGACGAGGGCGTGCACCTCGCCCGCGCGCACCTCGAGGTTCGCCTCGCGGACCGCCAGCACGCCGGGGAAGGCCTTGCGGACTCCGTCCAGGCGCAGCAGGGGCGCGCCGGCCACCGCGGTCTCACGTCCCGGCGAGGGCATCGTCTTTGGTGAACAGCTTGCAGGGGATGAGGCGCACAGGCGCGACCTTCTCGCCGGTCATGTACGCGGCGACCGCCTTGATCGTCTCCTCGCCGATGGTGCGCGGCTGCTGCACCACATCGGCGTAAATCCTACCGTTGCGGATCGCCTGGCGCGCCTCCGGCACCGCGTCGAACCCCACGATCGTGACGCGCCCGAGCCGCCCGGCCTTCTCGACCGCGGCCAGCGCACCCAGCGCCGAGTCGTCGTTGATGCCGAAGATGCCGTCCAGGTCGGGGTGCGCCTGCAGGATGTCCTCGGCGGTGCGGAACGCCGCATCCTTCATCCCCCGTCCCGAGAGCTTGGCGACGATCGTGATGCCGGGCTGCGCCTTCATCTCCTCCTCGAACCCGCGCACCCGCTGGATCACGGACTCTACCTCGGGGTGGTCGATGATCGCGACCTTCCCCTTGCCGCCCAGCGCCCGTGCGAGCGCCTGAGCCGCCAGGCGCCCGCCGGCCACGTTGTCCGACGCGACGTGCGAGACCACCGAGACGCCCTCGGCCAGCACCGCGATGTCCGCCGTGAACACCGGGATGCCGGCGCGGTTGGCGGCCTGCACCGAGGTGCCGATGGACTTGGAGTCACACGGGCAGACCACGATCGCCGAGACTTTGTCCACGATGAAGTTCTCGACCTGGTCCTTCTGCCGCGCCACGTCGAACTCGCCCGACTGAACGTTCAGCTCGTACCCGCGCGCCTTGGCCTCTGCGGCCAGTCCGGCCTCGAGGTCCTGGTAGAACGGGTGCGTGCGCGTCAGGAGCGACACCCCGATGCGGACAGCAGGCCTCCCACCGGAAGCGGTCGCCTTGCCCTCCGGTTTCGCACCGCCGCAGCCGAGCGCGATGGTCCCAAGGACGAGCAGGCCGGCCAGGCAAGCGGCCCATGCAGCAGGAGTGGCTTTCATGCGGCGCATCGGTCCCCCGTTCTCAAGAAGACGCCGGCCGCGCGCGATTCCCCGTGCGCCCGGCTCACCGTTGAAAGCGTGCCGCCATTGCCCCCCGACGATACCACCCCGCAACGCCGCACCCCAAGACCCTGACACGCCTCCGTTCTCCGCCACCTGCGGCCGGCATGCGAAAGCAAATGTGGGGCGCGCACGCCGTGCGCGCATGCCGGCGCGGCGCGCCGGCCCCACATTGCTCTGCAGCGCCGTTATCCCGGTCCCCTCTCCCAGGGGGCGAGGGGACGGCAGAACGCAGGCGGCACGGCGTGGTTGAGCGGATGGACCCTCACCCCGGCCCTCTCCCGGAGGGAGAGGGAGGTTGCGCAGCCCTCCATCTCGGTTCCCGCTGTCGGAAGGCGAGGGAGCCCCCACCGGGGGAGTGAGAACCCCCCTACGTTGCCTTGCGGATCCTGGCCACAGTCCTGGTCATCCGTTTCTTGTCCCTGAGCGCGGCCAGCTCGGGCGGCATCACCTGGAACCTCTCGAGGGCGTTGAAGAACCCGTCCAGCAGATCACCCGCATGGGTTGGCACCAGGAAGATGTGCGTGTGGGGTATCCGCCGGCCACGCGCGTACATGCCCACGAACTCCGAGGCGAACGCCTTCTTGAGCTGCCTGGCCACCTTCCTCGCGAGCCGGAACACGCTGGTGACCTCGTCCTCAGAGAGGTCGTCCCACCACGGCACGTGGCGCTTCGAGAGCACCAGGCAGTGCCCCTCGGCGAACGGGTTGATGTCGAGGATGCACATGGAAAGCTCGTTCTCGGCGACCACGTACGCCGGCGCCCTTCCCGCGACGATCTCGCAAAACACGCAGCTCGGCTTCTTTCGGGGCATGTGCGCTCCTTCAGTCACGACGGCAGGTGCTTCTTCCGGAAAATGAGACGTCCTCTGAACCGCGGTGTCACGCGCCCGACGATACCATTGCTCGCCGCACCGCCCCAAGACCTCGACACGCTTCCGTTCTCCGCCACCTGCGGCCGGCATGCGAAAACAGATGTGGGGCGCGCACGCCGTGCGTGCACGGCCGTCCTGTGCTGCAGGACGGCCGGCCCTTTCGTCCATCTCGGTCCCCTCTCCCAGGGGGAGAGGGTTAGGGCGAGGGGACGGCACGTCGCATGTGGATCAGGTGTGGGGCGCGCACGCCGTGCGCGCATGCCGGGATGGCGTGGTCGAGCGGGTGGACTCTCACCCCGGCCCTCTCCCAGGGGGAGAGGGAGATGGGCGTCGCCGCTCTGCAGCGCCCCAATCCCGGCCCCCTCCCGGAGGGAGAGGGGGCCAGGATCGAGCGCACGCCCCTGCTTAGCGCTTTACGAGTCGGATCTTGCCGTTGACCGTCTGGAGCCGCACGTCCCCGCCGCCGCTCCCGATTGAGCCGGTCATATCGGCACCCACGTACTCGTGCTTGTTCACGGGCACCCCGAAATCGTTGCTCAGGTTACCGTTGACGGTCTTGGCGTGGACCTCCGCCGCGACCGTGGCCGGCAGCCGCAGCTCGATGGGTCCGTTGACCGTCTCCAGCTCCACCTGCTGGCCGCGGTCGAGCTTGTCGAGCTCCACCTCCACTGCCCCGTTGACCGCGTGCACGTTGATGCTGCCCGTCAGGCCGGTCAGCTTCGCCTCGCCGTTCACCAGCCTGGCCTTGAGCTCGCCGCCGATCCCGGCCGCGGTCAATCTGCCGTTGACAAGCTCGAACTTGTCGAGAGAGGCGGCCTTCGGCACGGTCAACGTGTACTCGACGGATAGGTGGTGCCGCGAGGTGTGCATGCTCGGGTAGCGCGTTTCGATCGCCACGGAGGAGGCCGTGGCCTTGACCTCGATGCGGAGGTTGGCGAGGTCCTCGCTGGACTCCGCCTCCTTCACCGCCTGCACGCGCACCGTGTTCTGGTCCCATACGGCGATCTGCACGCTGCCGTTCACGTTCGAGAGCGAGACGCGGCCGTTTGCGGCGATCGGGTAGGTCTGGTCGAAGTTCTCCTTGTAGGGCTCGGCCGCCACGGCCAGCCCCGCCACGCACAGCAACACACCAACCAGCACACCAGCGACTCTGCGGCTCATGGGAGGTTCTCCTTTCACACCCGATTAGACGCAGCAGAAGCCTCAAGGGTTCAAACGGCCGTGCCGCTGCCTTCGCCCGGAGGGAGAGGGGGAAAGACCTGTGGGGCGCGCACGCCGTGCGCGCATGCCGGCGCGGCGTTGACGACCGGATGGACCCTCACCCCGGCCCTCTCCCAGGGGGAGAGGGTTAGAGCGAGGGGACGGCAGAACGCAGACGGCACGGCGTTGACGACCGGATCGACCCTCACCCCGGCCCTCTCCCGGAGGGAGAGGGAGCTTGCGCGGCCCTCCATCTCGGTCCCCTCTCCCATGGGGAGAAGGTTAGGGCGAGGGGACGGCAGCACGCAGCCGGCATGGCGTTGACGACCGGATCGACCCTCACCCCGGCCCTCTCCCGGAGGGAGAGGGAGCTTGCGCGGCCCTCCATCTCGGTCCCCTCTCCCAGGGGGAGAGGGTTAGGGCGAGGGGACGGCAGAACGCAGACGGCACGGCGTTGACGACCGGATCGACCCTCACCCCGGCCCTCTCCCGGAGGGAGAGGGAGCTTGCGCGGCCCTCCATCTCGGTCCCCTCTCCCATGGGGAGAAGGTTAGGGCGAGGGGACGGCAGAACGCCGGGTAGTGGTTCAGTCTGAATATCCGGGGTTACTTGAGGAGCGCCACCAGGCCGAAGATCAGGGTCAGGACTGCCAGCGCGACCCCGAGGGAGATCTCAAAGGCCCAGCGGTTCACGGTCCCACCATCGCGATCGGCGGCGTGAACTCCCAGCCTGGCGTGCAATTCCGCGCCAGGCTCACTCGCGGATGAAGCGAGCCTTGAAATCCCGGTACATTCGGAGGAGCCCCTCCTCGTGCTCTGCTTCATCGCGCTGAAACTGCTCGAAGATCCCGCGGATCTCCGGGTCCTCGGCCATCGCGGCCATCTTTCCGTACGTGCTCTGTGCCTCCCGCTCGCGATCGAGCGCGAGCTTGAAGGCTTCGAAGAGCTGCTTCTCCTTGTCCGTCATCGGTCTGTGCGCGCTCATGGTGTCTCCTTTCCCAGAGCTATTGCACGAGTCCAGTGTTTGACAGTCTACTACCTCGACTAAGCCAAGAGTGCCATAAGCTCCACAGCCCTATTGTGGCGCTGCTGGATTCAAACTGACCCACTACCGATCGCCGGCGCGCGGGTGATGCCGGCCAGGCGTCGGAGTAGAATCGATCGCTGGATGGACCGTTCTTCATCGGACCGCCCGCTCCCCGTTGCGCCGCTCCGGCTGCCGGTGTCGCGCGTCTCGACCCTCGTAAGCCTGTTCTTCCGCGAGGCGGTACGGGCTCTCGCCCGCCACAAGATGCGCAGCGCGCTCACCACCCTCGGCATCACCATCGGCATCGCCGCTGTCGTCCTCGTCGTCGCCATCGGCAAGGCCGGCTCCGAGCGTGCCCAGCAAGCGTTGGCGGACCTGGGCGAGAACTTCGTATGGATCGAGGCCGGCTCCCGCACCGTCAGCGGCGTGCGCACCGGCACCCACGGCATCAACACCCTCACCGTCGAGGACACCGAGGCGATCCGGCGCGAGGTGCCGCTCATCTCCCGCGTGTCGCCGCAGGTGGACGGCAACGTCCAGATCGTCTGGGGAAACCGGAACTGGGGAACGCACTACCGCGGTGAAACCCCCGACTACCTGGCCATCAAGCGCTGGCCCGTCGCCCTCGGGATGACGTTCTCGCAGGACGACGTGGACCACGCGGCTGGCAAGGTCCTGCTTGGCGAGACCGTTCGCCGGCAGCTCATCGGCGACGCCAACCCCGTCGGCGAGATCGTCCGCATCCAGAACCAGCTATTCGAGGTGGTCGGTGTACTGGCTGCGAGAGGGCAGACGGGCGACGGCCGCGACCAGGACGACTGGATCTTCCTCCCCTACACGACCGCGCAAAAGCGGTTCCGGTCCCACTTCACCAGCTGGCTGGACGACATCCTGTGCTCGGCGGTGTCGCCTCAGGCGGTGGAGCCGGCGATCAGGCAGGTGCAGTCGCTGCTTCGGCAGCGGCACCATATCCGACAGGGCGAGGACGACGACTTCAACATCCGCCGCCCCGACGAGCTGCTCAAGGCGGAGGTGGAGGCGAGCGACACCCTCGCGAACCTGCTCCTTTCCGTGGCCGCGGTCTCGCTGCTCGTGGGCGGCATCGGGATCATGAACGTCATGCTCGCCTCGGTCGCACAACGCACCAACGAGATCGGCCTCCGCATGGCGGTGGGCGCGCGGGAATCGGCGATCCGTGTTCAGTTCCTGGGCGAGGCGGTCGTTCTCTGCCTCGTCGGCGGCGTGTTCGGTGTCGCCCTCAGCGTTGCCGGCTCGGCAGGCTTCGAGCGCACCCTCGGCTGGCCGATCGCGATCCCGCCGTCCGCGCTGCTCCTGGCCATCGCCTCCGCCGTCACGGTTGGTGTCATTTTCGGGTTCTACCCCGCGTGGCGCGCGTCCCGCCTCGACCCCATCGAGGCCCTCCGCCACGAGTAGTGCCCCGAGCGCGAATGCCGGCGCGGCGCGCCGGCCGCTACATTTCAAGGCCCCGTTTTTCGTAGCGGCCGCCCGCTGGGCGGCCGGCCTTTTCCTCCATCCCAGTCCCCTCTCCCAGAGGGAGACGGGGAAAATGTGGGGCGCGCACACCGTGCGCGCATGCCGGCGCGGCGCGCCGGCCCACCTGCGGCCGGCGACGGATCGATGCGCCCTCGAACGTCGCCACAGACAAGGAGGAAAACGTCTTCCGCGCCCCTCCGCCGGCGCCGATCCAGCTCCTCGTCCGGTTCGGTATCTCTGAAAAGGGCTAGATGAGAAGCGCACTTTCGGCGCAAGGCTCGCTCTTGCAATGGGAATTGGGAGGACCTAGATTGGGACCACAACACAAGGAGGGCAGCCATGGGAAGCAGATTGACCGCCAAACCAACAGTGGCGTCTCCCAAGGACACCGTTCCGCTCGAGAATCTGCTGACGGAGGTGAAGGAAGCCCTTGCCGTGGCTCAGCAACTGGCCAAGGAAAAGAACCTCCCGGCGCTGGAATCGGTCACCTTGACCCTTCAGACAGTCGCTGTGAAGGGCCTTGGCGGTACGGTGAGGCTCTTTATCTTCAAGCTCGGGGCAACCACCACCACAACGGGCACCAGCAAAATCGTCCTCACTCTGACCCCGCCGGGGCCTTCAGAGGAGAAAGCACTCGGACCCGTTGAGTCCAACTTAGTGAACGCCATGCTCGCAGCCTCCGAGGCTGTGAAGGCTGCCCGCGGAAGTCTGTCAGGGTTCGAGGCGAAGCAGGTCGTCTGCGAATACTCGTTCGGCGTGAAAGAAGAGGGTTCCGGGACCGTGGGGCTAACGCTCGAACTCGTGCCCATCTCGGTAGAAGTAGGTGGGGACGTCTCGAAGCAAGCTATTCAGACAGTTACGGTCTCCTTCAAGAGACCTTAGGCGGCTGACACTTTTGATCTCGTGTGCGTAGCGGCCGCCCACCGGGCGGCCGGTTTTTCCGTCCATCCCGCTCCCCTCTCCCACACTCGGTCATCCTGATGCCGCCGTAGGCGGCAGAAGGATCTCCCCAAGCCCCGAGCGCCGTCATCTCGGTCCCCTCTCCCAGCGGGAGAGGGAGATTGCACGGCGGCACATCTCGGTCCCCTCTCCCAGCGGGAGAGGGAGATTGCACGGCGGCACATCTCGGTCCCCTCTCCCAGGGGGAGAGGGTTAGGGCGAGGGGACGGCACGTCGCATGTGGATCAGACGTGGGGCGCGCACGCCGTGCGCGCATGCCGGCGCGGCACGCCGGTTCGGAGCGTCACGCCCTCAGACGGGCTCCACCACGCCAAGCTCGTCGATCTGTTGCTCGATGTCCGCGAGGTCGGTACGCTCTCCGCCCAGCCCCTGATCGAGGGCGCGCATGATCCCGAACATCCTGTGAAACGGGACCGAGACCAGCAGCACGTCCTCGTCAAACTCGGCCAACCTCCTCGCCCCGAAATCGAGGAGCGACAGCCCGATCTCGCCCGTGACCACCGGGTAGGCCACGCCGGTCCTGCACGCCGGGCCCGAAAGCTCGGCCTTCATCGAGCGGCCTTCCCAGTAGCCCGCGAACCCCACGAGATGATGGAGCGAGCCCGGCTTCCCGAGGAAAACCACGATGTCGGGCAGCGACTCCGTTTTCGCCAGCGGCGCGAAGATGATGTGGCTCGCCATCCCCGCGGGTGGCACGACGGTCTGCTGGCTGCGATGGATGGCGACACGCGAGCAGTAGACCTTCTCCGTGTTGACGAGGAACTCCACCAGCCTCTCCCGTCCCTTTGCGGGCATCTGTCCGAGCCCGAGGCTCACGAGGCCCCCGGGGCAGCCGCAGGTCTCCGCGGTGATGGTGACCGTCTCGCCTTCGCTCGCCTTCTTCAAGGCCTGGCACACCGAGAGCTTGCCCTGCCGGGAGGTGGCACCCGGTGCCGGTCCGCCCGCAAACGTGACGGCGACCGGGTCCGTGCCAAGCTTCAGCTCCTTCCTCAACCTGTCGGACCATTCTTGCCAGTACATTTCCGTGCGCCTCCGTCTTCGCCCAAGCCTGCCTGACGCTACGCCGGGTTCTCGAGGGATGTCAATCAAACGAACCAGCGCTGGAAGAGCACCTTGGACTCAGGCCACACGCCGCCGGAGGATCTCCCCAAATCAAGTGCCCGTTCCCGCAAAGGCGGTCTGGGGTGCGCACGCCGTGCGCGCACGGCCGGCCGCCACATTTCGTCCCGTCGTCGTCCGTAGCGGCCGCCCGCGGGGCGGCCGGCCTTTTCGTCCATCTCGGTCCCCTCTCCCAGGGGGAAAGAGTTAGGGCGAGGGGACGGCTCGCCGCATGTGGATCAAATGTGGGGCGCGACCGCCGGGCGCGCATGCCGGTGCGGCGTGAATGACCTGTTCCACCCTCACCCCATCCCTCTACCAGAGGGAGAGGGAGTCTCGCCCTGCAGCGCGACGATCCCGGTCCCCTCCTCGCCCGCGCGTCCGCGAGCAAGCGTGCACCGGCTCCGTCATCCTGAGCGAGGCGACGCCTCGCGAAGGATCCCCGCAAGCCGTCAATCACCCCGGCGCGCGGGAGCAGCGCTCCCAGTCCGGCGTATGTCAGCGCCCCAGCGAGAGTGAGCAGGCCACCCGCACCCGGCAAGCTCGCTTCGCGAACCCCCTATTTGTAGACCGTATCAACCAGGTGCCCTGTTCGCCCGTTGCACTCCCAGCCCCCTGGTGTCTTGTGTCCCCTCAAGCGTGGGTCGCGTCTGGTGTGCCGGAACCTTTTGCCGCAGTGCCCACATTCATAGACGAAGACGGGACCGCGGGCCACGCGGTTGTCTCTTCTTCGTGAGGTCGGGAGCACGCGGCCTGGGTTGGCTCGAACTGCTGCAGGCTGAAGCTTAAGAGGAGCGTCTGGGGACAGCTCGACCGCCCAACGTGGCACGAACGCCTCGTTTGTAACACGTGCAGCCATGATTCGGTCGATCCGGTAGCTACGGTGTTCCCGCGTCCCGGCGTGCTCGGCGTGCAGAACAACTGCGCCGCCCTTTGGCCGACGGAGCGAATAGGGCGCAATCCGGCGAGTGCTGCGCGTGCCTGCCGCGTCAACGTAATCAAGATCGACGCAAAGGTGGTTCGCGGCTGCAAAACGGATGGTCTCCAAAGCAGCGGAGAGCTCCCCTCGAATGCCCATCGAGCGCAGCGTTTGCCGATAAACAATCTCGCCCGAACCGAAGGGCACCAGGGGCGTAGCAACTACCTCTTCCGCTTCCTCAAGCCATCGAAACAGCCCGGGAAGCTCGCCAAGAAAGTGATCCAGGCTAGGCAAGGCGGGGAGCTGGTGACCGAGCATGTTGTCCCATTCGGCGGCCAGTTCGCCTTCGCGCTGCTGGATCGCTTCAACGGTCGGCGTTGCCAGTCCCTTGAACGCGCACTTGTCTTTAAGAACACGGCGAACCGCGGGGGCCAAATCCCGAGCTTCGTCACGGCGGAAGAGGTTGATCACGTCGTAGAGATCGCGAGGCCGTGATCGCTCGCCAAGGGCACGAATCTTCTCAGCGAAGATCTCCTCGAATGGGTAGCTCCGAGCCCGGATCCCGCCTTCGGGCACATCGGAATAGGGGTGAGCCACCGGTCGCCATTGGGGCTCGAGTACAACGGCCTCATCAGCCGTCAGGTCTAGCCTGATCCTAGGAAGGTCCCCCTGCGGTGCGACGGGTCCGCGATAGTGGACTCGCCCTTCACAGCTGATCCGCCCTCTGGGATTTTGGAACACGGCAAACCGAAGCTGCTCAACAGGCACTTCGATGCCTGCATGTTCGTAGACCCATTCCGCAACGTCTTTGAACGCATCAAGCAGAAAGCCTTCGTCTAGCTGTGCCTGGTCAGTCACCGTAAAATTGAGGTCCTCGGAGAATCGGTATGTCTCGAAGTAGCACTTCTTTAGGCAGGTGCCGCCCTTGAAGATCCAGGCCTTCGCGAGAAGGGCATGCTGGTAGATGCCTGCAGTGAGCCATCCAAGCACGTAGTCTTTCTCCACCACCTGGGGTCGAAGGGACCATTCGCCTGCACGCTCGAGGATCTCTTCGCGATCGATCACGACCTGCCTGCCCAGCTCTTCGGCACCCACAACCGCCACCTGGTCACAAGCCGTTCCCCAGGGAGCGCGGGGTCGAGCTTGGCGTTGCCCTTGCTGAGGCGCTGGGTGCACGCGGCGATGGCGGCCCGGTCCGGCTTTCCGGATCGTGAAATGAGAAAACCTAGTCGCTTGAAGACGGCACCGTTCTTCAGTTGATCACCGTAGGCGATGAGCGTCTTCAGGTCAGCATGGGACGAGCCCAAGTAACTCCGCAGGCAGGCCTCGACATGAGTGATGCCGCCTCCGAGGCTAGGATCATCAAGCATGTCGATGATCGTCTTGTGCGGGTCCGATACCTGGACCTTTATCTTCCCTTCCCAAACTGTCCGCGTCCCGAAGATCGCCTCGGGCGGAACGTGCTTGGCAACGAAGGTCACCCCCTGGAGAATTTGCTGCTTCCCACGGACCGGCCTCGCTGTCAGAACACAAACGCTCCGAAAGATTTGCTCTGTGAGGTCCCAATGCTCCGCAGCCGACCAGCCGCCAATGTACCCGGGCGCAAATACCTCCTGAACGAGCACCCAGGGGTTGGACAGCACTTGCTCTGATGAAGTGGCTTCGAGGGGTACGGGTGCGTACAAACCCCTGCGAATCCTCATGAGCCATCCCTGACCCACCCACCGCGCAAGGAGCTTTGCAGCATCGGTCGGCCCGATCTCAAGGGCTCGGCTCACGCCTGCGGGAGTCAGCAGTTGCCCGCATTGGCGGAGAACCCTTCTCAGCCTTTGGCGGCCAATAGCCTGCTTGGGGGCGCGTCCTGGCTTCATAGTACAGTGATGCTACTACACTTCACATATTTCGTGAAGTACTGCACCCTCGGTATCCTACTGGCCCCCTCGCGCCGTCATCCCGATGCCGCCCCAGGCAGGCGAAGGATCTCACTGCTCCTGGAGTGCTTGCAGCGCCTGTCATCCCGAGCGAAGCGAGGGATCTGGGAGGGGGCTGCAGCATTACCCGCTTCCACCACCCAGATTCCTTGTCGTCCCGCCCTGCGTCTGCGCAGGGCGGGACTCCTCGGAATGACAGATCGAGCAGCGGCCGGCCGCTACGTTTCAAGGCGCCGTCGGTCGTAGTTCGTGTGTGGGGCGCGACCGCCGGGCGCGCATGCCGGTGCGGCGCGCCGGCCCCACATCGCTCTGCAGACTCGTCCATCCCGGTTCCCTCTCCCTCTGGGAGAGGGCGGGGTGAGGGTCCAACCCGTCATCATCGCCCTGGCTGCCGCGTTGTTCCGCCCTCGCGCCCTCTATTCCTCTTCCTTCTTCTTCCGCAGCTTGGCCCTGATGCTCTCGAACGGCTCGAGGAACCTCTTGAGGCGCCCCCTGGCCTGCGGCGGGAGCTCTTCCGCATCACGCAGCAGCGATAGCAGTTTCTGGTGAATGGGGGCGACAACGAGGTCCCATAGGCCCGTCTCCTTCAGCACCTCTTCGAAAGCCGGGCGCAGTTCAGAGTCGGTCCTGGGAAATTCGACGCCGGAGACCTTCTGGATATCCGCACGGTAGGCGGATCCGACCACAGCCTCCAGCCCTTCCTTCATCGCGAAATCCTCGACTTGGCTCTGCAGCTCGTCTTCCAGCTCCTTCAATTGCCTGACCTCGCCCTCGAGGGCCTTCCGCTCTTCCACCGTCTCTGCCCACCGGTCCACGAGCTGCACGCCGTCGTCGTCCTTGAACTCCTCAGGCGTGAGCGCAGTAGTCGCGTACTCGTGGCGCGTGGCCGGGCAGATGGTCCGGTAGTCGCACCAGGGGCAGAGATTCGAAGGGTTGGTCGGGAAGCTCTCTTCCTCGCGGCCGCGTGACTCGATGTCATCGATCACCTTGATGCAGCCCTCTCGCACGCTCTGGAGCTGCTCGGGGGTCCTGTGCGACACCAGCTCGGCATCGAACCGCAGGTAGTGCCAGATCAGGTCAACTGCCTCCACGTCCTTCCACATCCCGTCGAGGCCGATCTGGTAAAGCGCCAACTGCCTGTCCTCGTCGGCCTCTGCTTGCGTGGGCAGGCGGGAGGAGGTCTTGTAGTCATGGATCTCGTACGTCCCGTCACCCCGGCGCGCGATGCGATCCACGTAGCCCTGCATTTGGTATTTGGCCGCGCTATCGAGAGCCAGCGTCACTCTTTCCTCGAGGCGCAGCGTCGTGGTCCGGTCGAACGGCGCGTGCCGCCGGTGGTAGGCCAGCAGCGCGTCGCGGCCGGCGCGCTTGTAGTCCTCGGCCATCAGCTCTTCGTTCACGATCCTGATCGTGTCCGACCACCCTTTCTCCCATATGGATTCGAACCTTTCGAGTGTCTCTTCTTCGGACAGCACGCGGCCACGGAGCTGGAGACGGTAGAGCTTCTCGAGCGTCTCGTGCACGCAGGTCCCCAGGAACGCCTCGATCGTGTCCACCTTTTCGACGTCGGGTTTGCCGATGTACTGGTACCAGTACTGCCTCGGGCAGCTCTCGAAGAAACCCAGGCTCGAATGGGAGTGGATGCGCATTGGCGGCCTCCCGGCTCATGGCTTGGCTCGACTTTAGTCCCTCGGGCAACACGGTCAAGTCTCTGCCTTTCACCCTCTCCCGCGTGCGGGAAAGGGCCGGGGTGAGGGGCCTTTTGGGCGCAGTTTTGGTGTCCTTCGCACCGGCACCTGGACGAGCACCACCTTTCAATTGGCCGAACCACAACCCTGCAATCAGCCGAACCTCGCTGGCCTCCTGGCTTCAAGCCCGCCGCGCGCCGCTCCGCCACGTGTGGCAGCCCGGGGGAGGACTGAAGGGTGGCACGAGGCGTGGCAGCAGCTCAAAGTGCCCTTCGGAAATCATGCTGGTATAGTCTGACTGTACTTATCGCTTGCATTGTGACATTTCCGCGCCTAGACTACACCCATGGCGACCTGGAAGGTGCCTGACCGCCAAGGACGATCAACCCCCAAGGGGATCTTGGCCCAGCTTGCAAGGGCCTCGCACGGCGGGCTGATCACCCCCCGGCGGGCCGCCGATGCTCTGGGCATCTCCGCTCGCTCGGCGTCCGTTCTGCTGGCGAGTCTCATGAGGCGTGGGTGGCTTGAGCGCGCCCGACGGGGACTCTATCTCATCCTTCCGCTCGAGGCAGGCGAACGAGGCCCGCATGCGGTTGAGGATCCATGGGTGCTGGCCATCGAGCTCTACGCTCCCTGCTACATCGGAGGCTGGAGCGCCGCCGAGCATTGGGGTTTAACCGAGCAGATCTTCCGATCCACCTTCGTCGCCACCGCTGCCGGTATCAGGACCACAAGACAGGTTGTTCTCGGCGCCGAGTTTCGTCTCGCGTACGTCCCTCGGCGCCGGGTTGAAGCCGCCACTCCTGAGTGGAGAGGCGCTATCAGAGTTCCCGTTTCGAATCGCGAGACGACCATCGCGGACGCCCTTGCAAATCCGGCCTGGGTCGGCGGCATCCGCCACCTCGCTGACATCCTGGCAGCGTACAGGGCCAGCACGAGCTGGGATCCTGCCAAGCTCACAAAATGCCTCCAAGGTCGCGGCTCCGGCGCCGCGTACAAGCGCCTCGGCCTGATCACGGAGGTTCTGTACCCAAATGAAGCCCGACTCATCGCGAGCTGCCGCGAGCATCGGACCTCCGGCAACGTAAAGCTCGACCCGGCGGTCAGGACCCGCGGCAGGCTAAGCAAACGCTGGGGACTCTGGGTGAACGTCACGCTCGCTGGCCCGGGAAATCCCAAGTGATCCGCAAGCAGGACGTCCTCGATCGCGCCGGCGAGTGGCAGCTTCGTGTTGACGTCGTCGAGAAGGATTACGTTCTCGCATGGCTTCTTGCTGCTGTCGCCTCACACTCAGAGACCTCGACGAACTGGGTTTTCAAGGGCGGCACGTGCCTCAAGAAGTGCTACTTCGAAACGTACCGGTTCTCGGAGGACCTTGACTTCTCCCTCACGCCTCAGGCCCTCTACACCGCAGACGAGCTGCAGCACACGCTACTGGAGGTCGCCCAGATCGCCCACGAGCTGAGCGGCATCGAATTCCCGCCTGACCTCATTTCGGTGAGGGAACGTACGGACAAGGCTGGGCGCATCACATTCGAGGGCAAACTGGGCTACCGTGGCCCGCTGGCGGTGCCGTCCTATCCGCGCATTCTCTTCGACCTCACGCAGCACGAACCGATCCTCGCGGTGCCGGCCTCTTGCTCCGTGTTTCATCCATATCCCGACGAGCTGCCCACCGGGCGGCAAGTCACGGCGTACGCCCTGGACGAGCTGTTTGCGGAGAAGCTCAGGGCGCTCATCGAACGCGCTCGACCCCGGGATCTTTACGACGTGGTGTTCATTCTCGAGAACCATTCTGGATCACTGCATCTCGATCTCGCCCGTGACCTCTACCGCGAGAAGTGCCGGGCGAAGGGTTTGGACCCGCCGACCTCGGCCGAAATCGTTGCGGTTGTGAGGGCCAACGAGGAACTCGTCAGTGAGTGGTCCAACATGCTGGCCTACCAGCTGCCGCAGCTCCCTCCTTTCCCGCCGATGCTCGACCGGCTCGCCACCTTGCTGGCCTGGCTTGAGACGCCAGTGGCAGCGCCAGCTCCCGCTCTTACTGCTCTGCCCAGGCCGACAGGCGAGTCCGTGGTTGCGCCGGCTGGTGGTACTTACTGGGGCAGTTCCGTCCCCATCGAAGTCATTCGCTTCGCGGGTGCAAACCTCCTCCTGATCCAGTTTTCGTATCATGGCAGATCCCGCGTGGCCGAGCCGTACTCACTGAGGCGTGCCCAAACCGGCAACCTGCTCCTTTACGCGTGGGAGCGGGGAGCGCCCACCATCAAGGCATTCAAGGTGAGCGAAATGTCAGGCACACGCGCTACCAGCGAGCCTTTCACGCCAAGGTACAGAGTCGAACTCACCGCCTCCGGTCCTCTGCGAGCGCTGCCGACCTCGTCTGGGCCGCGGTTCTCCACCCGTTGGACCGGCCGTGCACGATCTTCGACGAGTGCCTCGCGCCGCAGCCGTGGTCCTGTGTACGTCTTCCTGTGCCCAAGCTGTGGCCGGGAGTTCCGGCACATGACGAACCACTCCCGTCTCCGGCGACATCAGACCACCTTCGGCACCAGCTGCTCGGGAAGGCGGGGAACTCTTGTCCGCACGCTGCCCTGAGGCAGCCCGCGTCGCTATGGTCCTTGGTGGCCGCCCCCCGCCCCCCCCCGCACAGGCGCTCGCCGAGGCTCTGGGCGACAAGCCGAGGAAGGATCTTGCTATCCATGGCGTCAATGATAATCATTCATGGCACGAATGATCACGTCAGAAAAGGCATTCTCCCCTGATCGCGAGGCCCTAAGCGCCACCAGCGCCCCACTTTGGACACCCCGCCCGCAGTCGTCATTCCCGCGCGGGCGGCCGTCATCCCCGCGAAAGCGGGGACCAGTGCGTCGCGGCCGGCGCGCTTGTAGTCCCCGGCCATCAGCTCTTCGTTGACGATCCTGATGGTGTCCGACCACCCTTTCTCCCATATGGACTCAAACCTTTCGAGTGTCTCTTCTTCGGACAGCACGCGGCCACGGAGCCGAAGACGGTAGAGCTGCTCGAGCGTCTCGTGCACGCAGGTCCCCAGGAACGCCTCGATCGTGTCCACCTTTTCGACGTCGGGTTTGCCGATGTACTGGTACCAGTACTGCCTCGGGCAGTTCTCGAAGGAACCCAGGCTCGAATGAGAGTGGATGCGCATCATTGGCCTCCCCGATCACCCCTCTTCTCCCGACTGTAGTCCCCCGGCGTTGAGCGTCAATAGCGCTACGCAAGCGCGCCATTGCTTTGCCCTGCACCAAAATGGTGGAGCGGCGCGAAGCAATCCCGCCACATCCCCCTGTCATTGCGAGGAGCGAAGCGACGAAGCACTCCCGTGGCGACCTCCTGTCATTACGAGCGAAGCGAGGCAATCCCAAACCTACTCGGACGTCATGCCGACGATGCAGCGCGAGGCGAGCGGCAAGGTGGAGGACCTGCTGTTCCGCAAGTGAGTTCGAGGAACGGGTCTCTCAGTGGTCTAGTTCTCCGGGGCGGGACAGGCCTGGAAGGACTACCATGAATGGTGGTACAAGAGATCGGAGCAGGTCACCTGCAACCCGGGTGCGGGCGCAGGCGGCATCAGGTCGGCAGCGTTCGGCTCCGGCAGGCGTAGGCCAGAATCGAGGTGGAACGGTGAGGACGGCACGGTATCTCATGGTCGCAGCCGGCGTGCTGCTTCTGCCCGCCTTGGTGGAGGGCGCGGGCCTTCAGGTTGCGAGCGCATGGGCGCCCGCCCCGGCGAAGGTGGACGGGACCGCCGACACCTGGTCTCCTCTCCTCAGGCCGCTCGGCAATCTCCCCATGGTCATCGGGGTGCAGAACGACGCCGACTTCCTGTACCTGTGCTTCAAGACCTCCAACCCCATGCTCAAGAAGCAGCTCCTCTCGACCGGCCTGACCGTCTGGGCGAACGGCAAGGGCAAGTCCAACACGATTAAGGGATTCGGAGTCCGGTATCCGCTCGAGAAGGTCAAGGCCAAGAAGGAGCACGAGCGCGGGCTGCCGGCCCCGACTCCGGCCGAGGAGGGGAGCGCGCCCCGCGTCGCTCCGCCTCCCCCCGAGTTCGAGTTGATCGGCCCGACCGAGGACGACCGCCGGCGCGTCGAGTTCGCAGACGACCAGCCGGTCGCCGCCGCGCTCGGCGACGACTCCGGGGTCATGGTCCTGGAGCTGAGGATCCCGCTAAAGTCTTCGGACGCGCTGCCCCTCTCCATGGGAGTCACGCCCGGCACGCCCATCGCGCTCTTGCTAGCGACGGTACCGCCTCGGGAGAAGCCAGGCAAAGTCTGGGCCGACAACGTCGGCCGGCACGGCATGCCCAGGGAGCGGGATGAGAACGCCCCCGAGATGCCGTTCCCGATCAGCCTGTGGCTGCAGGTCACGCTCGCGACGCCTCCGGCACCGCCTGCCGCGAAGTGAGAGCCCTCGGGGGCGGTCCGATCGAACGGTGCGTCGCGCCGACAATAGAGGGCCAGTGCGTCGCGGCCGGTGCGCTTGTAGTCCCCGGCCTTCAGCTCTTCGTTGACGATCCTGATCGTGTCCGACCACCCTTTCTCCCATATGGATTCGAACCTTTCGAGTGTCTCTTCTTCGGACAGCACGCGGCCACGGAGCCGGAGACCGTAGAGCTTCTCCAGCGTCTCGTGCACGCAGGTCCCCAGGAACGCCTCGATCGTGTCCACCTTCTCGACGTCGGGTTTCCCGATGTACTGGTACCAGTACTGCCTCGGGCAGTTCTCGAAGGAACCCAGGCTCGAATGGGAGTGGATACGCATTCTTGGCCCCCCATGCTCCAAACCTCTTCTTTGACTGTAGCCTCCGGAGACCCACCGTCAAGCACGCGTCGCCTCTGGCATTGCGCCCGCCCGCCTTGTTTGGCGTGAGGCTGGCGCGGCGCGCCAGCCGCTACATTTCAAGCCCTCGTCGTTCGTAGCGGCCGCCCGTGGCGCGGCCTGCCTTCTCGTCCATCCCGGTTCCCTCTCCCAAACTCGGTCATCCTGAGCGAGGCGCAGCCTCGCGAAGGATCTCCCCAAGGCCTGCAGGGCCGTTATTCCGGTTCCCTCTCGCAGGGGGAGAGGGGTTAGGCCGAGGGAACGGCACGTCGCATGTGGATCAGATGTGGGGCGCGCACGCCGTGCGCGCATGCCGGCGCAGCACGCCGGCCCCACATCGCTCTGCAGGCTCGTCCATTCCTGTCCCCTCTCCCAAGAGGACAGGGATATGAAGTCCGGAGTCCGAGCAGGGGCCGGAGGCGAGCTCTGCTTGGGCGTGTGCCTACGAGGTCTGGCCGAAAAGCTGCTTTGCCAGCTCGTCCGTGCCGAGCATGAAGTGCTGGGCGACATCGCCCACGATCGCAGCGAGCGTGCCCACACGCAAAGGGCTGGCCTTCGGGATGGTGATGTGGTGCTCGCCTTCCCGAGTCGTGGTCAGGCGCATGTGGCTTCCCGTCTGGCGGGTGACCTCATATCCCAGGCTGCGGAGGAGCTTTGCCAGCTCCGTGCCCGAGAGGTCACGGGGCAACCTCATAGACCGATGACCTGCTCCCGCACAAAGTGAAGGCGGATGACCTTGGGTGCCTTGCCTTCGTCGAAGTGGCAGCGAACGGCGTCACGGATGTTCGCGTGCAGGGTCTCGAGGTCATCGGCCTCGGTGAAGATTGCGTCCCCGAGGGCACGCGCCACGAACCCGCCCTCAGGAGCTTCTTCCACCACGAAGATGATCTCGCTCATTGCATCTGCCTCGCCTCATCTTCCCACGGAGATCCCCTGCCCGCAACTCTCGAAAATCCATGCAGCTGGCTCCACCCCGCCACCATACCTGTCCGCAGCGCCCACCGATCCCACGACGACCAGAAATGTGTTACCTATGTCCCCGGTCAAATCTGTCACCCATCAACCCGGCCGATCACGTCGCATGTGGAACAGATGTGGGGCGGGCACGCCGTGCGCGCATGCCGGCGCGGCACGCCGCTTCAGGCGTCACACCCTCAGACGGGCTCCACCACGCCAAGCTCGTCGATCTGTTGCTCGATGTCCGCGAGGTCGGTACGCTCTCCGCCCAGTCCCTGATCGAGGGCGCGCATGATCCCGAACATCCTGTGAAACGGGACGGAGACCAGCAGCACGTCCTCATCAAACTCGGCCAACCTCCTCGCCCCGAAATCGAGGAGCGACAGCCCGATCTCGCCCGTGACCACCGGGTAGGCCACGCCGGTCCTGCACGCCGGGCCCGAAAGCTCGGCCTTCATCGAGCGGCCTTCCCAGTAGCCCGCGAACCCCACAAGATGATGGAGCGAGCCGGGCTTCCCGAGGAAAACCACGATGTCGGGCAGCGACTCTGTTTTCGACAGCGGCGCGAAGATGATGTGGCTCGCCACTCCCGCGGGTGGCACGACGGTCTGCTGGCTGCGATGGATGGCGACACGCGAGCAGTAGACCTTCTCCGTGTTGACGAGGAACTCCACCAGCCTCTCCCGTCCCTTTGCGGGCATCTGCCCGAGCCCGAGGCTCACGAGGCCTCCGGGGCAGCCGCAGGTCTCCGCGGTGATGGTGACCGTCTCGCCTTCGCTCGCCTTCTTCAACGCCTGGCACACCGAGAGCTTGCCCTGCCGGGAGGTGGCACCCGGTGCCGGTGCGCCCGCGAACGTGACGGCGACCGGGTCCGTGCCGAGCTTCAGCTCCTTCCTCAACCTGTCGGACCATTTCTGCCAGTACATTTCCGTGCGCCTCCGTCTTCGCCCAAGCCTGCCTGACGCTACGCCGGGTTTCCGAGGGATGTCAATCAAACGGACCAGCGCTGGAAGAGCAACCTGGACTCAGCCCAAAGCGCGCCGGAGGATCGCCCAAAAACCGGCGGCGCCACGATTCCGGTCCCCTTTCGCAGGTCGCGATAGAAGGGGCCAGAGGGCGGGCCGCCCGATGCGCCCAGGATCAAGTCAGTTTCCTGAGACTTATGAACGCCTATCGATCCCATACGGAGTTATGATGAAGGAAGAAACCCGGGGCCCGGGAGGCTCCGCAAAGCAGGGGACGAGTGAACCCCGAAGAAGCCGCAAGGCAGAAGATTGATGAGCTGCTGAGGGCAGCCGGCTGGAAGGTCCAGGAACGCCGCGAAATCAACCTCGCCGCTTCCCGCGGCGTAGCCGTCACTGAGCTCTCTTTCACCACCGGCGAACCGGACTACACGCTCTTCGTCGACGGCAAAGCCATCGGCACCGTCGAGGCGAAGCCCGAAGGCCACTCCTGACGGGCGTCGAGGAGCAAGTCCGTCAAGTACGTCGTCGGGCGTGCCGGCCGGCATGCCGGCGTGGCGCACGCCGCTGCCCTTCACCTACGAGAGCACCGGCGCCGAGACCCACTTCACCAACCACCTCGACCCGGAGCCGCGCAGCCGCGATGTCTTCGCCTTCCACCGGCCCGAGACGCTGCTCGAGTGGGCGCAACCGGACAAGCAGCTCACCAGCGCTTGCGCGAGATGCCGCCGCTCGCTCACCGAGCAACCTCTGGCCGGCCCAGGTCCAGGCCATCACCAACCTGGAGCGGTCGTTCGCCGCCAACCAGCCGCGCGCGCTCATCCAGATGGCCACCGGCTGCGGCAAGACCTTCACCGCCGTCAACGTTCATCTACCGGCTCATCAAGTTCGCCGGCGCGCGGCGCGTGCTGTTCCTGGTGGACCGCGGCAACCTCGGCGAGCAGACGCTGCAAGGAGTTCCAGCAGTTACGTCACGCCCGACGACGGCCGCAAGTTCACCGAGCTGTACAACGTCCAGCACCTCACCTCCAACACGCTCGACCCGGTCAGCCGGGTCGTGCATCACGCACCATCCAGCGGCTCTACTCGATGCTGCAAGGGCGAGCCGGAGCTCGACGCCGGAGCTGGAGGAGCGCTCGCTGTTCGACGCCGCCGAGCGCTCGACGAGCGAGCCCGTCGCCGGTCGCCTACAACCCGGCCATCCCCATCGAGACCTTCGACTTCATCATCACCGACGAGTGCCACCGCTCCATCTACAACCTCTGGCGGCAGGTGCTCGAGTACTTCGACGCCTTCCTCATCGGCCTCACCGCCACGCCCTCCAAGCAGACCTTCGGCTTCTTCAACCAGAACCTGGTCATGGAGTACAGCCACGAGCAGGCCGTCGCCGACGGCGTCAACGTCGGCTACGACGTCTACCGCATCCGCACCCGGATCACCGAGCAGGGCGGCCACGGTCGAGGCCGGGCTTCTACGTGGACAAGCGCGACCGGCTGACCCGCGCGGCGCGCTGGGAGCAGCTCGACGAGGACCTCGCCTACGACGCCGACGCAGCTCGACCGCGACGTGGTCGCCGAGGACCAGATCCGCACCGTCGTCCGCACGTTCCGGGACAAGCTCTTCACCGAGATCTTCCCCGGCCGCACCGAGGTGCCCAAGACCCTGATCTTCGCCAAGGACGACTCCCACGCCGAGGACATCGTGCAGCATCGTCCGCGAGGAGTTCGGCAAGGGCAACGACTTCTGCCAGAAGATCACCTACCAGCACGACCGGCGAGAAGCCCGAGGACCTGATCGCCGAGCTTCCGCAACTCGCTACAACCCGCGCATCGCCGTCACCGTGGACATGATCGCCACCGGCACCGACATCAAGCCGCTGGAGATGCGTGCTCTTCATGCGCGACGGTGCAAGTCGCGCGTGCTTCTTCGAGCAGATGAAGGGGCGCGGCGTGCGCGTCATCGACCGAGACCGACCTGCAGGCGGTCACCCCGGACGCCAACGCCAAGACCCACTTCGTCATCGTGGACGCCGTGGGCGTCTGCGAGCGGGACAAGACCGACACCCGCCCGCTGGAGCGCAAGCGCCACGTGCCGTTCGACAAGCTCCTGCTGAAGCCGTGGCCCTGGGCAACAGCGAACCCGACATGCTCTGCGTCGCTGGCGGGCCGGCTCGCTCGCCTGGAGCGCCAGCTCGACGAACGCACAACCCGGGAGCATCGAGGCGCCCACCGATGGCACCAACCCTTTCAAGCATTGCTCGCGACATCCTTGACGCTCTCGACCCCGACGTCATTGAGACGAAAGCCAAAGAGGGTAACCGCCAGATCACGAGCCAAGCAAGCAGGCACTCAAGGAAGCGCAGCGGCATCTCGCTGATCAGGCCGTTAGGATCCTCACAACCAAGCCTGAGCTGCGTAATTGGGTTATCCAATTCCAGCGCTCCACCGAACAAACGATCGACACGGTGAGCAAGGACGACGTGCTCGAGGCCCGCTTCAGCCCGGCCGCCCTCGACGCGGCCCGTGGGCTCGTGACCTCCTGGGAGGCGTACATCAAGGAGAACAAGGACGAGGTCACGGCCATTCAACTCCTTTACACGGCGTGCGAAGCGGCTCCGTTTCGACCAGCTCAAGGAGTGGCCAGCGCCATCGAACGGCCGCCTCGCCGTTGGACTCCTGAGAAGCTCTGGGCTGCCTACGAAAGGTCCGTGCCAGCGCCGACACGGCAGGCGCGGCCCACAGCTGCGGCGACCAAACGCCTTCTCACCGACCTGGTTACCCTCGTGCGCCTGGCGCTGCACAAGACGGACGATCTCGTGCCTTTGCCGATGGCGTCAACCGCCGCTTCGACGCCTGGCTCGCCCAGCAGGCGACTCTCGGTCGCGACCTTCACCCCGAGCAGCGCGCCTGGCTCGGAGCTGATCCGCGATCACGTAGCGACCAGCCTCGCCATCGAGCCGGACGACTTCGAGCTGTCGCCGTTCGCCCAACAGGGCGGCCTCGGCCGTGCCGCCCAGCTCTTCGGCTCGGAGCTGCCCAAGCTGCTTAACGAACTGAATGAGGTGCTGGCGGCATGAATCCATACGGTGGGTACCAACTCCCCACAGGATGGCGCTTCGAAACGATCCCGCAGCTCGTGGATGACACCGGCCTCTTCGTCGATGGCGACTGGATCGAGACGAAGGACCAAAACCCTGATGGCGATGTTCGCCTGATCCAGCTCGCGGATATCGGTGACGGCGAGTTTCGCGATAGGTCACATCGGTTCCTCACTTCCGCCAGGGCCCGCGAGTTGGGCTGCACTTTCCTCAGCCCGGGAGATGTCTTGATCGCAAGGATGCCCGACCCACTGGGTCGGGCCTGCATCTTTCCTGGGGACGAAAGACCCTGTGTAACCGCCGTTGATGTCTGCGTCATACGACCAGCTGCGTGAGATGTTCAACCACCGCTGGCTCATGTGGTTCGTCAATACGCCCCCGGTTCGCGCAGCCATTGCAGGGTTGCAGGCCGGTTCCACGCGTAAGAGGATTTCGCGGAAGAACCTCGGGACCATTCCGCTACCGGTGCCGCCAATCGCCGAGCAAGGTTTGATCGTCGAACAGATCGAATCGCAGCTCACCCGCCTCGCCGCCGGTGCGGGAGCGCTCAAGCGCGTGCAGGCCAACCTGAAGCGCTACCGCGCCGCCGTCCTTAGGGCCGCCTGCGAAGGTCGCCTTGTCCCAACCGAAGCCGAACTCGCTCGCCGCGAAGGCCGCTCTTTCCAGCCCGCCTCCGTTCTACTCCAGCGCATCAAGGCTGAGGAGGCCACGCCGACGGCCGCACCGCACCGCCCCACCAAGCATCGTCGAGACGCCGCGGCTACCGAGTTCCCCGACGTATCCCCCCTCCCGAGGGCTGGTCCTGGGCATCACTCACTCAACTCGTGTCCGCAAGGGGCATCCGCACGGGGCCCTTTGGCTCGCTCCTCAAGAAGCGTGAGCACCGTACCGACGGTGTCCCGGTGCTGGGCGTCGAGAACGTCCGATCCCTCCGATTCACGCACGGTAGCAAGATCCACGTATCGCCCGAGAAGGCAAGGGCACTAGCGGCATACTCGGCTGAGCCAGGCGACATCTTGCTCTCCCGTTCTGGGACCGTTGGAGAAGCTTGCGTGGTACCGGCAAGCGTCGAGGCTGCCAGGTTCTCGACTAACATCATTCGAATCGCCCTTGACTCGGAGGTGGCGGCTCCACACTTCTTGGTGGTACTTCTCTGACTGGTTCACCGCAAGTGCTCGACCAACTCCAGACCCTGACAGGTGGCTCAACGCGGGATTTCCTCAACCAGAGGATCTTGAAGTCGATACGATTCCCGCTTGCTCCTCTGGCCGAACAGCACCGTATCGTGGCTGAGGTCGAGCGCCGCCTGGCGCTCGCCGAGAATCTCGAGCGCGAAGTCCAAGCCAACCTTGAGCGCTCCGCCGAGCAACGCGGGTCGATCCTGGCATCCGCGTTCTCCGGCCAGCTCGATGCTCCCGAAAGCCCGAGGTAACGCATGTCAGTGCGCTTCTCTGACCTCTTCAGCGTGCGGCGGACGACAGACGACGATTGGTTCGACCCGATTCTGACTGTCGATACGCCCCTCTTCATTGATCCCTTTGGAATCTTCCAGGACGAATGCCGCCTGTTCGTTGGCAGCCACGACGAGATCGTCGGATTCTTCAACCGAGTGTTCAAGCTTGTGGCTCAAGCACAGGGGGACGAGCGCCACCACAGCTACAAGCGAGCCTTGCAGGCCTCCTTCATTTTCCGGAGGTCTCGGAGCTGTGCCTGGGCTATACGGCGGAAGGTACCCGGGGTGCTGGTTCCGGCCGCGAGATTGCGCGAATCACAGCAGCTGCGATGTACGAGGCGATTCAGGCGGGGATGACCCAAATCTCCCACTTCGAAGAGGTTTCGTTGCTGAGAGAGGGCATTGGCGCCGATCGAATCTCTGACATGACGGCCTGCTTGCTGCGCGCGCGAATTGCCGAATACACGCTGACGGTGTGCCAGTCACATGGAGTCCCTGTCACATTCGGCGGTTTTCGATATGGGCGCTACGATCCAGGGACCGACCGGTGGGAACCCCTTAAGGTGTCATTACCGCTAAACCCCGTGACTCACCGGCCGGTTCTGTTGATTCCGCAGAAGTACCTGCGGGAACTCCCGACCATCAGCTCCCAGGAATTCTGGGACTACTGCTGGGTGAACGAGAACGAGCTGCTTCGTGATGAACTTGGTGACGATATCAAGAAACGCGTGAACAAGAAGGAAATCGTCGAGATTGCGCGGCGTCACCCAGAGATCCGCCAGCAATTTGTTCGTGTCGCGGAGGTACAGGGCTCAGAGCCCTATGACGTGTCCCGGGACAACGGTGGGTATCTCCATTGGTACGACAGGACGAAGGCATATTGTGCGCAGGCGCCTCTTAGTATCTCGGTCGAATCAGGGATTGAGTTTGGGCGTTTCTTGAATGATGTCGTAGAGGCATTCCGTCACTTTGTCGAGGAATGGCGCGGCTGGGAACTACTTTGGAACGACAACGGCAGCCCGAGAAGGGAGACCGTTGCGCAGAAGCTGTTCCTTGGCATTGTTGCCCATTACTGTCGGGCAAATGATGTCGACGTCTCGCCCGAGGCGAACATCGGCCGGGGGCCCGTCGATTTCAAGTTTTCAAAGGGTTTCCACCAACGGGCTGCACTTGAAGTGAAACTCGCGAGGAACAAGAGACTCTGGCATGGCCTCGAGGCGCAGCTACCAACCTATATGAAGGCCGAGAAGATCAAACTGGGCCATTTCCTGGTCATTGCCCACGTTGAGAAGGAACTAGAGAAGCTCATCGATTTGGCCAACCGGGCCGCACGCGCGGGCGCGGATTCTGGCCTGGAGATTCATGCAAGCTCAGTCTATGCGGGCCGAGACGTACCGTCCGCGTCAAAAGCCGCGAGGAGCGACAGGGATTGACGCTGATGCCCAACGAACCGGCCAGATCGTCCAAAAGCTCTGGAACTACTGCAACGTCCTGCGGGACGACGGCCTGTCCTACGGCGACTACGTCGAGCAGCTCACGTACCTGCTGTTCCTCAAGATGGCCGACGAGCAGAGCCAGGCCGCCGTTCAACAAGCCGTCGCCGATCCCGAAGGGCTACGACTGGCCGAGCCTGCTGGCCAAGGACGGCGACGAGCTGGAGACCCACTACCGCCACATCGCTGGAGACGCTCGGCAAGCAGGGCGGGCATGCTCGGCGTCATCTTCCGCAAGGCGCAGAACAAGATCCAGGACCCGGCCAAGCTGCGGCGGCTGATCGTGACCTGATCGACAACGAGACAGTGGTCGGCCTTCGACGCCGACGTGAAGGGCGACGCCTACGAGGGGCTGCTGCAGAAGAACGCCGAGGACGTGAAGGGCGGCGCGGGCCAGTACTTCACGCCGCGCCCGCTGATCACGGCCATGGTGGACGTGATGCGGCCCGACGCCGGGCCAGACGATCTGCGACCCGGCCTGCGGCACCGGCGGCTTCCTGCTGGCCGCGCACGATTACATCGCCGACGCACACTACCAGCTCGACCGCGAGCAGAAGAAGCACCTGCAAGAACGAGACGCTTCACGGCATGGAGCTGGTGGACAGCGTCGCCCGGCTGTGCGCGATGAACCTGCTGCCTGCACGGCATCGGCGGCGACGGACGGAGCGTGCCCGATCGACGTCGGCGACGCGCTCGGCCGCCGACCCCGGCGACGTTACGACATGGTGCTGACCAATCCGCCGTTCGGCAAGAAGAGCAGCGTCACCATCGTCAACGAGGAGGGCGAAGCCGGCGAAGGAGAGCGCTGATCATCAACCGCGACGACTTCTGGGCCACACCAGCAACAAGCAGCTCAACTTCCTCCAGCACGTCAAGACGCTCCTCAAGATCAACGGCCGGGCCGCGGTGGTCGTGCCCGACAACGTGCTGTTCGAGGGCGGCGCGGGCGAGACGATCCGCCGCAAGCTGCTGCACGAGTGCGACGTGCACACGCTGCTGCGCCTGCCCACCGGCATCTTCTACGCGCAGGGCGTGAAGGCCAACGTGCTGTTCTTCGACCGCAAGCCCGGCCAGCGAGAAGCCGTGGACCGAGAAGCTCTGGATCTACGACCTGCGCACCAACCAGCACTTCACGCTGAAGGAGAACCCGCTCCAGCGCGCCGACCTGGACGACTTCGTCGCGTGCTACAACCCGGAGAACCGGCACGAGCGCAAGCGAGAAGCCGAGCGCTTCCAGCGCGCTTCGCCTACGACGAGCTGATCAAGCGCGACAAGGTCAGCCTCGACATCTTCTGGCTCAAGGACGAGCCCTCGAAGACACCGCCAACCTGCCCGCCCCCGACGTCATCGCCGCCGAGATCGTCGAAGACCTCGAAGCCGCCCTGGAGCAGTTCTCCGCGATGGCTGAGGATTTGAGCGAGTGAGGACGCGCTGACCGCCGATCAGGGTACGCGAACGCGGCTGAGGTCAAGCTGCGACTCGGGTGCATGCTCGGCATTCCACCCGCCGGGCAGACAACCTCGTCCCAGGTTGCATCAGTCACCAATGCCTGAAAGCACGCCCTCTGCTGGAACGATGCGGAATGGAACAGAATTACCGGCCACCATCTGCGCCGATTTGGGCACGTCAGGCGCAAGCCAGTTAAGTAGTTCGCAGCGCACACTTCATCGACGGCGCTGCACCACCGGTGTAATGAAACGCAATACCGTGATGTTGCCCGTAATTCACGAGGAGTTGGATGGATCCGGGCTGGACGAGATTCGGCGTTCGTCGGCCTGCGCGAGGGTCGCGCCGTTCTGGGGATCATGCTGGATCACGGTTTCCGGGGTGATCCCTGCTCAAGCGCCGTGATGGGACCTGGTCGTCGATTGTCGTACGGGGCGCCGGTAGATGAGGCTGCTTATCTGGCTGGCCCAGCGGCTCGCGAGGACAAGGAGTCAACCGGCTGAATCGGCTGGCGAACCTTCTCACGATCGCGGCGCGCAAGCCCGTGCCTCAAGGCGAATCCACCCATCAGGTAAGTCATTGCATACCGCGTTCCTTTTGCGTCTCGGCTCGATGGGTCCTGCGGGGATTGTCGGCCTGATCCAGGCTGCGATGGAATGAACTGAACACCATCGAAAGGGATGCTCAGCACCGGAGTCGACTTAAGTGGCTTCTTCTCGCTTGTCCTGGTCGGGGATGATCCTACCGTTGAGCACGGGGAAAACGCTTCCGGGGCGGTCGACAGTTGCTCATACTGGACCTTGCGCTCTTTGGCGCCGGCAGAGCGTGGAGGCAAAGCGGCCAGGCACGTCGAGCCTATTGTAGGCGGTGGGGAGCAGGTATTCATTGTCGGTGAGGACCTTCTTTGATTCGGCGCATTCGCTTGGCTTGCTGCACCCTGAATCCGCTTTAAAATCTTGGTCAGATCTGCGTGGAGGCGGGAATGCGCATCGAAGCGTCGTCTTCCCAGCAGGCACGCCATCGCGAAGGAGGATGCGTTCGATGTCCTTTCTCCATCGTCACCAGCCACACGGAAGTAGTGACGAGAAGCTCTCGCACTTCCCTGGGTGTCTTGTAGTAGCAGGAAGGCGCAGATGAAGATCCGTCGCAAGGCCGGAGATGTCAGTACAGGCTCTTTCTGTGATAGAGGAGGTAGATCCCGGAATAGCCAGGGTGATCTACCTCCACCAGCCTTGAAGGAAAGCTGATACAGGAGTCGACCGGAAGTGCTTGGAACCCCCTTGACGAGCGTTCCTTTGGTTGAATGCTTTTTGACACGCGGCTTGGCTGGTTCGTCGGCGATCGCCTGGTCACGGGCGGCCTCGAACGTGCTAGGTTCAAGTCAAGCATGTGCACGTCGCGGCGTGTGGCCTCTCGCTGCCGTTGGTTCTTCGCCCTTTCCCTCAAAGGGGCCAGAGTTGCACCTAGAAGAACAAGCCG
This sequence comes from Thermoanaerobaculaceae bacterium, assembly GCA_963754345.1. GTDB lineage: Bacteria > Acidobacteriota > Thermoanaerobaculia > Thermoanaerobaculales > Thermoanaerobaculaceae > RBG-13-68-16. Next base: position 125,886 of record CAVWFZ010000004.1, read on the forward strand.
GGGACGGCATATCGCATTCGGCGGCGCCCATGTGGCTTTGCAGCGCATTCGCTGCTGCCCAGAGTTTCGCCTCGAACCCTAGAGTCGCCGCACCGTTCTTGCGTTCACGCGCCATCTGGACACTCCCTGATGCCGCTGGCTATCGACGTGCGAGTAGAACCCGTAGCTGAAAAGTAATGCTACTCCCATTAACCGGCGGCGGCCACGAGCGAAGCGAAGTCGTCTCAATAGAAAGCGGGGGGCCAATCGACGACCTCCGGCGCCCTCACCCTGGCCCACTCCCGCATGCGCGAGACGGTGCTTGGGCCGAGAGGTGGCGGCCACCTTTTCCATCAACAACCTCCACGCTACTTGCTCAGGATCATCCGCAGCGCGCCGGCTGGGGTTGCGGTTGCCATCCTGGCCGCCAGGTCGGAACTCGGGGGTCTCAACCGGCCAGACGCCATCGTGCTTCCTCAAGCTAACTCGCGGAGCCGGTCCAGCAGCCGCACCATGCTCATCGTGTCGAGGGCGCAGTAGCGGAGCAGGGCATCGCGCAGGCGCTGCCTCTCGCCGGTCGTCATGGCATCTCCGCGGAACATCAGCCGCTCGAGCTCGAGGCTCGCCGTGGCGCCTTCCGCGACCTCCAGCTCCTCGTACCCGGGGCCCGGCACGAGGGCGGGGAGGACCGCCTTCAGGCTGAAGCTGCCGCCGAAGTCAGGGTGATAGACGTGCGCCCGGATCAAGGGCAGCAGGTCCGCCAGCCGGGCCGCGATTCCCAGAAGATCCTCGGTCAGTTCGGGCACCGCGGCGGCGAGCATCTCGATGCGCCCCCGCTCGAAGCGCGCGTTGTAGGCCACGACGGTCCGGGCGCCGCGGCAGGCCGCGACGAGCCGCCGCGCCAGCTCGGGGCGCGGGTCCCCGGGGCCGTCCGCGATCCACTCGTGGTGGGCGATGGACCCGTCCGGGGCCGGGCGATGGCAGCTGAACTGCACCGGCACTGCGTCGTAGGGATGGCACCCGTTCCACACCGGGATGGCCGGCCCCACCGTCTCGAAGTCGAGGAACGCGAGCGGCTCCTGGAACGCGCGCAGGGCCCGCGCGAGCCCGGGCTCGACGATCATGCGGCCGGTCTGCACCGCCCGCCGCTGGCGCTCCTGGATCGCGCTGAGGCCGCCGAGGGGCAGCTCGGCGATGGTCTCGAAACCCTGGGCGATCAGTCCGGCGCCGGCGTTCGCCACGCGGTACAGCGTGCTGACGTGGTGCTCCGGCACCTCCTGCCAGCAGCGGCTCAGGAACGGGCACTCGTAGGGCTTGCGGCAGTGCTCGCCGATCGCCACGTCGGGAAGGCCGCCTGCGAGCATGCGCAACTGGCCGGCGATCAGCTCCGGCAGGTCGGCCTGCAGCGCTTCGACCTCGGCGGTGACGTCCTCCCGGACGAAGAGGTCCTCGAGGCGCGGGTAGGCGCACTCGCGGTTGAGGTGCATCAGCTCGGCGCGCGAGACGTCGAGCCCGTCCGATCGCAGCACGTGGAGCTGGATCGCGATGTCCGGGAGGTGCTCCTCCTTGAGCCTGGTGGACGACTTGACCTCGATGAGGTGGAAGCCGTCGCGGGCGCGCTCGAGGATGTCCACTGCGGCGTACACGTCGCCCGCGACGAACGACGCCTCGTAGATGGCCCGCACCCGCCGAGCGAGCAGCTCCCGAGTCATCGAGATCCGCTCGGCGAAGGCGTCGTGCGGCAGGTCCACGAGCTCGCCGCCGGGCACGTAGGTCCGAGCCACCTCGCCCACGCGCTTGCCCTGGTCGAAGAGCGCCTGCAGCGCGGCGTCGGGGACCAGCTCGGGCGCATCGGGCTCGTGCGCAAGCCACCACAGCAGCTTGTGGCACTGGAGTCCGGCTGTGAACCTGGACTTGGACAGGCGAAGGGAGCTAGCCATAGGAAGTGCGGCCTCCGGGCCCGAGAACGCGTCCGGTTGGCCACGCGCAGTCTAGTCCACTGCGGATTTGCGCACGGAGCGGGTCTGGCCCGCCGTGCCGATCCACGAGGGCAGGGTCTGGGTTGGCAAAGGCGCGCACGGCCGGCCAGCGGCCGGCCGCTACATTTCGAGCGGCCGGCTTCGGGAACGAGCGCACACCTGAGACCACCTGAGGGACCCTCACCCCGGCCCTCTCCCGCACGCGGGAGAGCGTGAATGGAAGGCCAGGCGACGTGCGAACGGGGTCCAGAGGATAGACTCATGCCTGACGGGAGATACCGCCATGATGACGTTCCGCCTCACGAAGAAGCTGCTCGACAAGCTCGGCATCGAGAAGCCGGGAGAGCCGGGGCCGGCGACGTCAAGGCTCGGCGACTGGTACGGGGCCATCCTGCACACGCGTCCGCAGCATCTGGTGGTATTGATCAGCGAGTGTTCACTGCTGACGCTAGTCCTGGCAGGCCGGGAGCTGAATACGCTGGTGTCGCGTTTCGAGCGCATGCTTGCGGAAATGCTCGCCGCGATTGATGTGCCGCAGGAAGAGATCGACGCCGAGTTCCGGAGAATGACCCCGATGGCGTTCGGTCCCACCGTGAACCGGAGGATCGTCGGCGTGCTCAACCAGGCCTGCGCCGATCTCAAGTTCATGCTGCCGCTGGAGCCGGAGTTCACGATCTACGACTGGTCGTGGCATCTCAGCCGGACGCCGTGGTCACCACTTAGGTACGAGAGACAGGAGGACGTTGTTCGAGCGCTGCTCGGCGGCCGCCCGCGGTTGCGGATCGTGCGCACGCCGCCGCGGGGTGAATGAGCCGATTACCCTCACACCCGCTTTCTCAAGAAGGTGAAAGAGGGGCCAGGGTCGACCGCATGGACCCTCACCCCGGCCCTCTCGCGCTTGCGGGAGAGGGAGACAGGGTCGGGCGGTGGCGGCCACGTTTGCGATCAACAACCTCCCAAGCTACTTTGTCAGGACCATTCGCAGCGCGCCGGCTGGAGTCGCGGTTGCCATCTTCGCTGCCAGGTCCGAACTCGGGGATGTGCCTGCTGCCGCACCGGCCGCGGCAGAGCCCAGGTGGCGTGTCAGGGACTAATCCTTTTCCCTCCTCACTCCCTTGAACGGGTCGCCATCTTGCTTTTGGTCGATGAAGCGGCCCGTATCGTCGTCCCGCTTGATCCAGCGGTCGACCTTTGGGTTGTAGACCTGCGAGCGGTCGCGCACCGCCCCTTGGCCGCGAGCCGGTTCACTCGTCCCCCTGGGTCTCAAAGCCGATGCGTCGCTTTGCTGGCGCGGGCGTGTCCATGAGCTGACGGATGGCCTCGAAGACCGCGGGGAATTGGGCGTCGTGCCTGGTTTCCTGTTCGGCGAGCGTGCGTGCGAGGTCGGCATGCGAGGCGAGCACGCGGCGAAGGCGCAGGAACGCGCGGATGATCTCGATGTTGACCTGCACGGCGTGATCGCTGCGCAGCACGCTGGAGAGCATCGCGACCCCCTGCTCGGTGAAGGCGTAGGGCGTCGCCCGGCGCGCGCCACCCCAACTTGAAGTCACACGTTGTGATTTCAAGTCGGCAAGCTCTTCACGGGAAAGCTCGAACATGAAGTCCGCGGGAAAGCGAGAGAGGTTCCGCTTGACGGCCTGGACCAGCACCCTCGGCTCGACCCCGTAGAGCTCGGCGAGGTGCGTGCTGAGCATGACGGGGTGCCCACGGAGAACGAGGATTCCGGCCGCGATGCGTTCGACCGATTCGGCGGCTGGCTGGCGAGATGAGACGACGCCGTTACGAGGCATATCCAAGCTCCTTCAGGTTGGCGGCAATGGCAGCATCGTGCTTCACGGCTTCGGCCTGTTGCTCGCGCAGCGTCGCGACGAGCCGCTTCATCTTCTCCTCGAACGGCTCGCCGTCATCCTCGGCGGCCTCGGCGCCGGCGTGGCGGCCGGGCGTGCGGAGGCACTCGCGGCTTGCTCCTGTTCGAGAGAGGAATTCGGCCATGCGCATCATGGCTCGGTCCCCTTCCGATAATCCGTCGGGTCGAGGCAGGCATCGTATGCCGCTCGGTCGACGCGGATCCACTCGGTCCCGTTGATTCCCCGCCGGTTGAGCGCGGTGGGGCTGACCGGGAAGGCGCAGGCCGTCTTGATCCAGCGGTTTTGTGCGACGGAGATGGCCCGGACCTCATCGGCCACCTCGGAGAGGTCCTGGTCCTGGCTGAAGAGAACGGCCACGTCGAGGTCGCCGGCGCGGGTGAGGCGCACCACGTCCAGAGCCAGGCGCACATCCACACCCTTTTCCCGCCCCACGGGAACGGTCGTCTCGGTCCCGTCAGGAAGGGTCACGCGTTCGTTGCGGTACCGTAGCGGTCTGGCGAAGGTCCAGACGCCGCGTGTCCCAAGCGCCGCCAGCTTGCGCACCCAGAAGGCATTCCAGACGGGTTTCACGCCGGCGTCGGGAATACCCGTGTAGAAGCGGACCTGCGCGAGTTGCCAGCCGGAGTTCTTGCAGATCTTGGCTGCGAGCGCCACGGGGTCGTAGTTCGGGTAGCTGTAGCCGAAGGCCTCGCGCGCGGCATGAAACAGGTTCTGACCGTCCACGAACGCGATTGTCCGCTTGACCAGAGGTTCAGGCGGCATCGCGGTTTCCCAGGAAAACAAAACCCCGCCGGGGGCCTCGCGGCTGGTCCAGCGGGGAGCAAATGCTACATACACCATAGCGCCCGTCACGTAGCGTGTCAATGCCGCTGCGACGGGTTCTTGGGGACCGCCTGGGGCGCGCCTGCCAGAGCGTGGCCTCGAAGCCGAGGTTTGCGTCAGTCTTGCGTTCACGCGCCATCTGCACACTCCCCGATGTCGCTGGCTATCGACGTGCGAGTTGCGCCCGGTAGCTGAAAAATAATGTTACTCCCATTGACCGGTCACGGACGGAGGCAAAGCGAAGTCGTCTCAAATAATAAGCGGGGGGCCGTGCGAAGGGTCGGCCACGTTGGCGGACGCTGGAGGGGACGCGCACGAACGCAACAGACCAAGAGGTGGTTGACAAACTCTATTCTTTGACCTATATTTGTCAACCACAAGGTGCGACCATGCCACGACACGAAACCTCCAGCGATGTGTTGAAGATGCGGCTTCGCCAGCTTCGGCTCGCGCGAGGGCTCACGCTCGATGCGCTCGCGGCGGCGATGGGCGGGATCGTCACCAAGCAGGCACTCTCCAAGTACGAAGGCGGCAAGGCGCAGCCCTCGCTCCGCGTGCTGACAACCCTGGCACGCGCCCTCCGGGTGAAGACGTTGGAGCTCTACCGAGCGCCGGACGTCCAAGTGGAGGTGCTGGCGTTCCGTAAGAAATCACAACTCGGCAAGAAGGAGCAAGAACGCGTCAAGAACCTCGTGACGCGCATGCTCGAGGATCGTGCGCGCCTCCAGGACCTCATCGCGCAAGAGAGCGAAGCGGACATCCCGGTCAATGCGATGCCAGTCAGGACGCTCGTTGCCGTCGAAGACACGGCAGATGAGCTTCGCAAACGTTGGAACCTCGGGAGCGACCCGGTTGCGCAGATGGCGGACGTTCTTGAAGACCACGGCGTTCACGTGGCCGAGATCGACGCCGGGGAGCGTTTCGATGGCCTTGCTGCTGTTGCACGTGACGACGCTGGCAGGGTGCGCGCGGCCGCCGTGGTGTCCCGCCGGGGCTTGCCTGCCGCCCGCCAGCGCCTGAACCTCGCCCACGAACTTGGCCACCTCGTCCTGAAACCGGGCAAGGGCGTGGACGAAGAGAAGGCGGCGTTCCGGTTCGGGGCGGCGTTCCTTGCCCCTGCGAGCACGCTCCGTCGCGAGGTCGGTGCCCGGCGCAGCGCGATCGGCCTCGATGAGCTGCTCCTGCTCAAACGTCGGTACGGGATGAGCCTCCAGGCCTTGGTTCACCGACTGCACGATCTCGGCGTGATCAACGATCTGCACGCCCGACAGTGGTGGCGGACGATCAACGCCCAGGGGTGGAAGAAGGTTGAGCCGGAGGAGGCGCCGCCCGAGGAGCCGCAGTGGCTGCGGCGCACGACGCTTCGGGCCTTTTCTGAAGACCTGCTGACGGCGGCGGAGGCAGAGGTCTTGCTCGGGGAGAAGGTCGAGGAGCGGGCGCCTGCACCCCTCGCTCAGCGCCGGGCGTTCATGAAGCTGCCACTCGACGAGCGGCGCAGGCTGCTGGCGCAGCAGGCGGACACAATGGCCGACTATTATCGCCGTGACTCCGACTGGCGCGGGTTCGCCGTGGCGGAGCCCGGCGATGAGTAGCCTTCCCGTTCCCAAACGCGGGGAGATCTGGCTCGTGGACCTCAAGCCCGTGGTCGGATCGGAGATGGACAAGACGCGGCCGGCCGTGGTTGTGAGCCTCCGATTCGGTCGGTATCCTCGACGTGAAGCTGATCGTCCCGTTGACCGGGTGGCAGGACAGCTTCGAGGGCTGCCTGTGGCATGTGAGGATCGAGCCTGACTCCCTGAACCACCTCGACAAAACGGACTCGGCGGATACGCTCCATCTGCGCAGCGTCGCAGTCGAACGCTTCATCAAGCGTAAGGGCCGCGTTGCCGCAGCGCAGATGGAATCCATTGCGACCGCGATAGCTGCTGTCATTGATTATCAGTAGCCCCGCCGCGGAGGTTGTGTCTGCCATTCACCACTGAGTTCGGTAACGGCGCCCCAGCGATCGACAACGGTAGCCCTTGAGGGCCACGCTCCCGTCTCGCCGGCCTCAGGGAGAGCGGACGGCGCACAGCATCGACGACCACAGGGACCCTCACCCCGGCCTTCTCCCAGAGGGAGAGGGAGCCAGGGTCGGGTGGTGGCAGGCACCTTTGCGGTCACCCACCCCCAGCTACTTGGTCATGGCCATTCGCAGCGCACCGGCTGGTGTCGCGGTTGCCATCTTGGCTGCCAGGTCTGAGCTCGGGGGTGTGCCGGCTGCCGCGCCGGCCGCGGCGCGGAGGAGCTTCTTGTCCACCTCGTTGGTGAGCCACCGTGCGCCGCCGACTCCCACCAGCACCGCACCGACAAGCGAAGACAGCAGGAGGCCTGCCGCCGCTCCTGCGCTCGCCCGCCTGAAAGATTGGTCCCCCAACGATGTAGACCGCGGCAAAAGGCCCGTACAGCCCCCAGGACACGCATGCGGCGACGCCACCGATGAGGATGTTCCCGAGGAAGCCGGGGCGAATGATGCTGTTTCCCCCCGTCTGTTCAGTCCGGGGAAGGATGAACCCGTTGTCGGAGATCAGGGCGTTGACGACGCCACCGACTGCACCCGCGAGGAAAATGATCAGAAGCGCTACCCAGAGTGACATGGCATTCCCTCCCTTCGAGGGGTTCCGGCTGATCGACGGTTCACGTTCATGAGGCCACGAGTTTCAGGCCCTCGAGCGCGCTGTGTCATCCCGAGTCCTGCCGCAGGCAGGATGAGGGATCTGGGAGGGGGCTGCAATGCTGGCCACTTCCCCCACCCAGATTCCTCGTCGCCCCGCCACCGGCGGGGCTCCTCGGAATGACAGAATGACAGATTGAGCAGTCACCGGCGACCGGAGCGACCCTCACCCCGGCCCTCTCCCGCACGCGGGAGAGGGAGACAGGCCCTACACGGCCGGCCAGCGGCCGGCCGCTACATTTCAAAGGCGCGTCTGGCGCTGCAGCCTCGCCCATCCCGGTCCGCTCTCTCAGGGGACGAGGGGGCTGGGGTCGGGAGCGGCGGGCGGCCGCGGGGACCCTCACCCCGGCCCTCTCCCAGAGGGAGAGGGGGCCAGGGTGGGCCGCGCATGCCGAGGCGGTCACGAGAGCTTGATCTCCAAGTTGATGGACGCCGTCTTCAGGCCCTGCTTGACGACGCTGATCCTCTTGGGCGGCCCCGAGGGGCCCAGGCGGTCGAAGCCGATTACATCCTCCTGGGCGACGAGCTTCACGGGAGCTATCTTTGACCCGGCGGCGTTGACCTTGTCCGGGTCCACGACCAGCTCGAAGTAGCCGAGCTTCTGGGAGTAGGTCTCCTCGCTGAGCTTGAGCGACTGGCTCGGATCGACCAGCTTGGGGAGCGTGATCGTCACGAGGCTCACCTTGCCGAGGAGGTCTTTGAGCACGAGCTCGAACAGCTTCCCGATGACGATCTGAAGCCAGTCGCGATGGACATCCTGGAAGTGATGGATGCGGATCCGCACCGCCTCGTCGAACGCCTGTGAGAAGGGCTGGCCCTTGAACACGATGCCGTCGGCGAGCGCGGCGTCGAGGTCCGCCTGCCCGACGGGCCCGACGGCCGAACCGACGGCGAACGAAGCCGCCGGGTTCTTGTCCTGGATCACGGGATGGAGGAGCTGGAACACGAACCGGTTGGTGACGTCCGGGCGGCCGGACCGTCCGTTGGGCCCCAGGGTGAGCCCGGTGATCCGTACCCCCAGCAGCTTGTTTGCCATGTGGAGCCTCCTTTGATTCGGCCCGATGACCCTCTCGGGGGGAAACGGGCCTCGCGCGTGCCATCCATTTCAGGAATGGCCTTCTGGTACGAGGAGTGCGGGTTCATCGAGGACATCGAGGATCGCCTGCGCGACGAACACGCGGTCGCGACGAGCAGCGCCAACCTTGGTCAGGATCCGGTGCCGGACGAGGGTGTCCACGGCACGTTGAGCCGTGGTGAAGGCGACGCCCAGGCGCTCGGCGATTCTCCCAACCGCCCAGAACGGGTTCTCAGCGAGAAGGTCGATGAGTTCAACCGCGGCGCGTGACGGGGTTTCCGAAACTGCGCGCTTCCACTTTGCAAGGAGCGCGTTGATGCGGGCCGCGCGACCTGATGCGTCTTCAGCCTGGCGTGCGACTCCGTTCAGGAAGTACTCGACCCATGCGTGCCATCCGCCGCGCTGCGTGACCGCCAGTAGGCGGTTGTAGTACTGCTGGCGAGTCGCCTCGAAAAACGCAGACAAGTAGAGCAAGGGCACCGGCAGCACACCTCGCTCGATCAGGAACAGAGTGATGAGCAGGCGACCCACGCGGCCATTACCGTCGAGGAACGGGTGGATCACTTCAAACTGCGCATGTGCCAGCCCGATGAGAACCAGCGGCGGCCAGGAGCGGTCGTGCAGGAAGTCCTCCCACGCGCCGAGGGCCTCGCGCATCTCGGCCGGCGGTGGTGGGACGTAGGTAGCATTGGCCAGCGTGCAACCTTCTGGCCCGATCCAATTCTGGGTGCGGCGGAAGTCGCCTGGCTGAGCGGTATTTCCACGCACACCGTCCATGAGGTGGGCATGGAGTTCCTTGACGAGGCGCAAGGACAGCGGCAGTTTCCGCAAGCGCTCGATGCCGTACTCGAGCGCAGCAACGTAGTTCGCGACCTCGCGCAGATCGGCGGGGCTGCGCTCCACGACAGCGCCGGCCTCGGCGGCGAGCAGCTCGCCGAGTGTCGCCCGTGTCCCTTCGATGCGACTCGACAGGACGGCCTCGCGGCGGACAAACGGCCGGATCAGCAGGTGCGGGTTGGGTAGGCGAGCACCCTCTCCTGCAAGTTTGCCGACCGTGCGGTCGGCGTCGGAGAGTGATCGCACCAGCGCCGGCGTCCATTCGAGCGCCGGCGGCAAAGGATTTGGCACAAACGCCGAGTAGCCGCTGGGTTGGCGGATCAATCGGCCGAAAGGGCGGGGCCTCGTCATGGGTTGCCTCGTTGCGCGGGCGAAAATAGAGTCAAATCTTGTTTTCGTCTAGCGCACGATTCGAAAATAACACACCCGGCCAAGCTTGGGAAGGTCCGGTGCAACCAACAGGCCAGTTCCCCGGGGTAATAGGGCGGGACCACCCTGCCAAGCCGCAATTCGCGCCGACGAAAATAGGGAGGGTCACTATTTTCATTTAATGGCCATTTCGAAAATAGGTGGTGATTAGGCGCATCGAAATATTGATATGTCGTATCAATCAGACCATCCCTTGATCGGTTGGAGGGGCGGACGGCCGCTACATTTGAAGGCACCGTCGTTCGTCGCGGGCGCACAGCCAAGAACACCTGATCGACCCTCACCCCGGCCCTCTCCCTGAGGGAGAGGGAGAAAGCACCTGAGGGAGATTGTGGGGCGCGACCGCCGGGCGCGCGTGCCGGCGCGGCGCGCCGCGTGGACGACCGAATGCACCCTCACCCCAGCCCTCTCCCGCACGCGGGAGAGGGAGTCTGGCCCTGTAGCGCTACGGTCCCGGTCCCCTCTCCCAGGGGGAGAGGGGGCTTGGCCCTGCACGGCCGGCCATCTCGGTCCCCTCTCCCGGAGGGAGAGGGTTAGGGTGAGGGCTCGCGCAGCGCCCCACGGATGACGGTCACCACCCCCTCGAGGTTGACTAGCACGTCGGTGTTCCAGAAACGCAAGACCCGAAAGCCCTGGGACTCCAATTCGCGATCGCGGACTTGATCGCGCTCACTCTCGGCGTGCTGGCCTCCGTCCACCTCGATCACGATCCGCTCATTGATCGCTGCAAAATCAACAATGAACGGCCCAATCGGAACCTGACGACGGAACTTCGCGCCAATACGGCGGTTTCTGAGCACGCTCCACAGGCGGTGCTCGGCATCCCTCATGGTCTTACGCAAAGTACGGGCGTGGGCAATTCCGCCAGCGTCGGTCACGACACGATTGTGCCACCGGTTCCACCCTCACCCCGGCCCTCTCCCGCACGCGGGAGAGGGAGCCCCCGCCCAGGTGAGGGGTCAGGGCTCTGCCCTAGGCCTGCGGCGAGCGGCGACGCCAGTAGACGTACGCGGGCAGGCCGAGGGCGACGAGGGCGAGACCCAACAACGACGCGACCGGCCTCTCCACGAGCGTGTTCACCACCAGCAGCGCCGACGCGAGGATGAACAGCGCCGGCACCACGGGGTAGCCCCACACGCGGTACGGGCGCGGCAGCTCGGGGCGGGTGCGCCGCAGCACGAACACCGCGGCGCCGGTCCCGACCTGGAAGAGCACGACCGCGAACATCGAGTAGGTGTACAGCTCGCTGAAGGTCCCCGACAGCGCGAGCAGCACCGACCACGCGCCCTGTGCGAGCAGCGAGCGGGCGGGCGTCAGAAAGCGCGGGTGCACGTCGGCGAGCGCCCGGAAGAACAGCCCGTCCTGCGCCATCGGGAGGTAGATGCGGGCGGCGTAGAGGATCGTCGCAGCCAGGCACCCGAACGCTGACACCAACACCGCGAACGAAAGCACACGCGCCCCGCCCGCCCCGAACAGCGCCGCGGCCGCGTCCTCGCCGATGCGCGGCGTCGCCGCCATCGCAGCCACCGGCAGCGCGCGCAGGTACACGACGTTGAGCAGCATGTACATCGCGATGACCGCCACGGTCCCCCACGCGAGGCCGCGAAGCAGGTTCTTCCCGGGGTCGCGCACCTCACCGGCCGAGAGGGCGAGCCCGTACCAGCCGTCGTAGCTCCACAGCGCGGCGATCATCCCCACGCCGAAGGCGGTGAGCAGTCCCGTCGAGGGCGGCATCGCCTGCAGCACCGGATGCACCCTGGGCACCGCGAAGAGCCCGAGCGCGACGAACCCCACGATCGCCCCGACCTTCAAAACGGTCAGCAGGTTCTGTACCCAGGCGCCTTCCTTCAGGCCGACGTAGTTGATCGCGGTGAGCAGCGCGATCGCCGCGGCGGCCGCCACCTGGCCGCCCGAGAGCGTCCACGTCCAGCGCAGGATTGGCACCGCGAGAAGGACGTGCTGCGTCGAGAAGAACGGCAGGAAGCTGCCGAGGTACTCGGCGAACCCGACCGCGATCGCGGCGATCCCGCCCGACATGATCACCAGGAAGCAGGTCCAGCCGTAGAGGAACCCCCACAGCGGCCCGTAGGCCTCGCGGAGGAAGTGGTACATCCCACCGGCGCGCGGGAACAGCGCGCCCAGCTCGGCGTAGGTCAGCGCCCCGGCGAGCGTGAGCAGCCCGCCCACCAGCCATACGAGGAGGATCAGGCCGGGGTACGGCAGCGACTTCGCGATGTCGCCGGTGGTGATGAAGATCCCGGTGCCGACCATTGAGCCGATGGTCAGCAGCGCCCCGTCCCAGGCCCCCAACCCGCGGACGAGCTGCGGCGCGCTTTCAGGTGGTGTGTCGGTCAATCGGCGGATCCCTGCCCGTAGTGTCTCACGCCGTCGCCCGTTCAAGGTGGGGCGCGCACGCCGAGCGCGCACGGCCGGCCGGCGGCCGGGGGGACCCTCACCCCAGCCCTCTCCCAGAGGGAGAGGGAGTCTGGCCCCGTAGCGCTACGGTCCCGGTCCCCTCTCCCAGAGGGAGAGGGAGTCCGGTCCTGCAGCGCCACGATCTCGGTTCCGTCTCCCACGGGGAGAGGGTTAGGGCGAGGGGACGGCAGAACGCATGCCGGCGCGACGCGCCGGCCCCACATCGGATTGGAGGGTGGGTCGGGTGCCGGTATCGGGGCGGTGACACGAAAAGCCCGGCCCAACGGTCGGGCTTTTCGTACCGATCCGGACGGGACGGGGCGTCCCGAAGGTTCAGCCTACTTCAGGTGCTTGCTGACCAGCTTGGTCATCTCGAACATCGAGACCTGCTTCTTGCCGCCGAACACGCCGGCAAGGTTGGCGTCGGCATTGACCATGCGCCTGTTCTTGGTGTCCTGCAGCTTATTCTTCTTGATGTAGGCCCACAGCTTCTTCGTGACCTCGGTGCGCGGCAGTGGCTTCGATCCGACCACCGGTGCGAGCGCCGCGCTCGGCGTCATCGGCTTCATGAACGCCGCATTCGGCTTCCGCTTCGCAGGGGCCTTCTTCTTTGCTGCCGGCTTCTTTGTCGCTTTCTTCGTTGGCATCCTCATCTCTCCCTTCGTACCCTTCCTGCAGGTTAGATTCTCGCACTGCACTTGTACGTACGGGAGGAGAGTGCCCCAGGGAAAACCGCTTGTCAATCTCCCGTCGAGGCCTTCTTTGAAGGATAGGACCGCAATAGGTCGTTCCTTGCGCCACTTTGCACACCGCCGAGACCCCCTGCCCGGACCGACCAGAGCGGCCTTTCGGTCCCTCTTGGCTCCGGGAGAGGGACAGGGCGATGGGACGGCAGAACGCAGCCGCCACGGCGTGGACGAGCAGATGGACCCTCACCCCGACCCTCTCCCAGAGGGAGAGGGAGTCTGGCTTTGCAGCGCCACGGTCCCGGTCCCCTCTCCCAGAGGGAGAGCGAGTCTGGCTCTGCAGCGCCACGGTCCCGGTCCCCTCTCCCAGGGGGAGAGGGAGCCTGGCTCTGCAGCGCCACGATCCCGCTCCCCTCTCTCGAGCGGGGGTATGCTTCGACGAGGAGCAACGGAGAGCCGGGGCGCCGCCACGGGCGGAACCTCGGCCCGACGGAGACCGTGAGGCCGATGCGGGCGGCCGATACGGTGCCGACGGGTGGCCGGCTCGAGGAGCTTTCGGTGGTGGAAGGACTACGGCTGTTGAGAAGAGCTGTCGGGTACCTGGCGCTGAGCGCTGTGGTGCTTGTCCTCGTTCTCGCCGCGGTCTCCGCGCTCAGCAATCGCGGTCTTCCCACGCGCTCGTCGGTCGTGGATCGCCTCGCCGACGGTGAGAAGGCAAGGCTTTCTGAAGCGCTCCATCTTCGAAAAGCACTCGGCAAATCGATCTGGCCCGGATGGGAACAGGCCGATGTGCCGGTCGTCCTGTACAACGAGCAGTACGCCTTCCTGATCGGCTACCCGGACCCTCCCCCGGGCTGGATCAAGATCCCCGGGGGTGGGCTGAAGGGAGGCCCTTGGGAGACCGTGCCCGGCGAGCTGGTGGATGGAGCCGCCTACTCCAGGCAACTCCTGCCCCGCGGCGTGACACCCGAGGCGTTCACCGTGCGGGTCGGGACCCGATGGGCGGCCAGCGCGCCGACGTTCGAGTGGCTGCTCATCGGGCTGACGCGCAAGCTGCGCGGGGAACTGCCTGGCTTCCTCGCGCCGGTCTTTCCGTACCGGCTTGCCCAACGGCTCTTCATCGGGGGGAGCGACGGCTACATCTCGCTCGTGCTGCACGAGGCCTTCCACGCCTACCAGGGCACCGTGGCGCCGGACAGGGTGGCGGCCGCCGAACGGGCGACCGCCAGCGAGCGCGAGTATGAGCGCCGGGGCAAAGAGCTGCGCGCGTCCTGGCAGGGGGAGATGGATCTGTTGAGGCGCTGCGCGCTCGCGACCTCGCAGGACGAGGCCCGCCCCCTGGCCCGTCAGTTCCTCGCACACCGCCGCGAGCGGCGCCTCGGCCAACGCATGGTGGATCGCCTGATCGACTACGAGCGGCAGCGCGAGTGGCTCGAGGGGCTCGCCAAGTACGTGGAGCTGGAATCCTGGCGGCAAGCTGCGAAGACGCCGGGCTACCGTCCGCTGTCCGTGCTGGCCGGCGACCCGGACTTTGCGGGCTACGCCGGCTTCGACGGCAAGTGGTCGCGCGAGCTGAGCCAGATGAATCGGTCCGCGGGAGGGGAAGACGTTCGCTTTTACTACTCCGGGATGGCGCAGGCCGTGGTCCTCGACCGCCTCATACCGGGATGGAAGGCGCGCGTCCTCACCGGCGGGGTGTGGCTGGAGGCGCTCGTCGCGGAGGCAGCAGGGTCCGCCCCCTAGGTTGGCTCGGGGAAGGCTCTCGTTCAGGGCTCAGCAAGATAAAGGGCGCGGAGGAGGAACCAGGGTCTCCAGAGGCCTGCGGGGATTCTTCCCTGCCCTTGGCGCTGGGGAGGCTTCCTCGCCTGCGGCGGTGCCGAATTGGCTAGCAAGAGGCGTACGGCAACCTGCCGAGCCTCACTTCGCGTCGGCCTTGCCCGTCTCGATCAACCGCGCGAGCCTCGCCAGCTGCGCGCCCAGCACTTGGTCAACGTTCGGCGCGTCGTGGTCGAGCGCGCTCTCGGCCGCACCGTTCACGCGATACCCGGTGGTCAGCGTCGCTCCCTCACCGTCCGGCTTCACCTGGAACGTCAGGATCCCGGTCACGGCCTTGCTCTGCAGCGGGCCGAGTGCCGTCTGGATGCGCAGGATCTGGTCGCGCATGACGAGGATCACCGTTCCGTGCTCGACGCTGCCGTCCTTCCACCGCTCGCAGAAGCATGCGCCTGCCTGCGCACTGAGGCTCAGGTTGGCCGCGTTGCCGGAGTAGGTGTGCTCGCTGCTCCACCACTGCTCGACCTTCGGCAACGCCTCGTACACCTTCGAGGGGGCGGCTTGGAGGTGTTGTGAGAACACGATGAGGAAGGTATCGGCAGCGGCCTGCTTGACCTCCGCGCGAGCCTGGGTTGCGAACGCCGCGACCAGCAGCGCCGACACGAGACGCCGGGCGCGGACGCAGCTCTGGGAACCTCCGCGAGCGGCCGGAGCCGTTCGAGATAGCCCTCCTGGCTGGGTCGCGGAGGGGAGCGCATTGCGGTGATCGCCGGCGCCAGCCCTTACCGCACTGGTGTCCGGTTCGTTGGAATGCAGGTCACGTGTCTTCACGCAGGGGCTCCTCTCTCTGCCGGCGAGGCGCTCACGATGCTCAGTGCCCGCCCGACACCGGCCGATTCAACATTGGTAACAATTCGCCCAGTGCGACTCGGTATTCCTCCGCCGCGCGTCCGGGCCGATGACCGCCAGCGGCAGCCCGGAGCGGTCGTGCGGCGCCAGACTCCCTCTCCCTCCGGGAGAGGGCCAGGGTGTGGGCCGAACCGGTCGTCCACGCTGTGCCGGCTGCGTTCTGCCGTCCCCTCGCCCTAACCCTCTCCCCACGGGAGAGGGAACCGAGATGGAGGACCGTGCAGGGCCAGACTCCCTCTCCCTCCGGAAGAGGGCCAGGGTGAGGGCAAAAGTGCGCGCACGGCGTGCGCGCCCCACACGCGGTCAGATGTGCGGACAGCTACTTGGTGGCGCTCTCCAGGTCGGCAGCAGCCTTGTCGATGACCGCAGCCACACTCTCGAGCACCTTGCCGGTGCGCACGATCCCCTCGTCGGCCTCCTGCCACTTCTTGAGCTCAATGGCCTCGCGCGCCATCGGCACGGTCTTGACGCCGTAGCCGGTGTACATGCCCGGGGCATAGAGCATGTGCTTGAACCACGGACGCCCCGGAAGCCCCGCCGGGTCGAGCATCGCGCGCTCCACGCCGAGCAGCGTTGCGTTCACGGTCTTGACGCTTTCGCCGGCGAGGACGGCGCCCCCGCTGGCGCGCGCCTTCGCGACGGCCTTGTCGTACCGCTCCGCGGCTCGCGCGAGCGCCTCGGCGGCGTTCTCGAGCGGCGCGAAGTTGAGGTGCGGCGGTACTGCCTCGGCGGGCGGTGGCACGGAAGGCGCGCGCGGGTCGGAGGTTGCCGCAAAGACGCCTTCCTCGAGCTCCAGGTTGCGCTCGCGTGCCTGGTCGCGAGAGGTCTCCACGAGCTTCTTGAGCTCGCTGACGTACCGGTTTGTGGTGTCGGCCAGGTTGGTGAAGCGGAATGGGAGCAGCTCGGCGTCGGCCAGGCGCATCACCGCGGTGCCCGCCGTCTGCGCGAGCGCACGGCCGTAGACGAACGTGGTGTCGGAGAAGTGGGTGTACCAGTAGAAGTCGTCGTAGATCGAGTGGTAGATGCCCCCCTCGTCCTCGCCGCCGAACCCGAGGGAAAGGCACGGCACCCCGATGTGGTCGAGAAACGCCGTGTAGTCCGAGCCGAAGCCCAGGGCGCCGATGCGCAGATCCTTGCGCTGCCGGATCTCCTTGCGGTCGTCGGCCGTCTTGGCGTGCTCGATCCGGTAGAGCTGCAGCCGCTTCCACACCGACACGCCCGACTCCGGGTCGGGGATGTCGCGCGCCACGTCGTTGTAGAAGTTCTCGAGCGTGTGCGAACCGCTCATATCGAGGTAGCCGCGGCTGTTCGAGTCCGAGTTGAGGTAGGCCACCGCGTGCCGGGACAGCTCGGCCGCATGCGTCTCGGCCCACTCGGTCGAGCCGAGCAGACCCGGCTCCTCACCGTCCCACGCGCAGTAGATGATCGTGCGCTTCGGCCTCCAACCCTGCTTGGCCAGCTCACCGTACGCGCGCGCCTCCTCGAGCAGCGCCGCCTGGCCGGAGACCGGGTCCTCGGCGCCGTTGACCCAGGCGTCATGGTGGTTGCCGCGGATCACCCATTCGTCGGGATAGGTGGAGCCCGGGATACTCGCGATGACGTCGTAGAGCGGCTTGATGTCCCAGTTCGACTTCACAACGAGGTGGACCTTCGAGGTACCGGGGCCGACGTGGTACGGGAACGGGAGCGCTCCCCGCCACGCCTCGGGTGCCATCGGGCCTTCGAGCGCCTTGAGCAGAGGCTCCGCATCGGCATTGGACACCGGCAGCACCGGGATCTTGGTCAGGACCTGGACGTCCTTGAGCGCCAGACGCGTGGCGTCCCTGGTCGCGCCGACGCCGGGCGTCAGCGGATCGCCGACGTAGAACGTGTCCATGACGCTGCCGCGCTGGACGCCGTCGGCGGGCCGAAACGGGCCGTCGGGGAAGGCCTTGCCCCCGAAGTAGCCGTCGTCGCGCGGATCGGAGTAGATCAGGCACCCGATCGCACCGTGCTCGGCGGCGACCTTCGGCTTGATGCCGCGCCAGGAGTGCCCGTAGCGCGCAATGACGATCGCGCCCTTGACCGAGACGCCCAGCCGCTGGAGCCTGTCGTAGTCGTCGGGGACGCCGTAGTTGACGTAGACGAGCGGCCCCGTCACGTCGCCGTCGGCCGAGTAGGCGTTGTAGGTGGGGAGCTGCTCTTTCGTCTGGCTGGACGTCGGATCGACCGCGAGCGGAGGCTCCTGCAGTTTGGCGACGAACTTCGTCGGGGCAATCATTTCGACCCGGCGCTCCCTCGGCGTCGGGAAGAGCACGTCGAACGTCTCGATGTGCGCGTCGAGCCCCCATTCCTTGAACTTCGCCAGCATCCACTCGGCGTTGTCCTTGTCGTACGGCGAGCCGACGTGGTGCGGACGCGCCGAGAGGCGCTTCATGTACTCGCGCAGATTCGCCGGATCCGGGATGGCGCGGAACTTCGCTTCCCAACCGCGCTCGACCTGTGATGACTGATTGGAAAACCCTGAAAGCGCAGGCTCCTCAGCCGCGGCCGAGCCGAGGACCAGGAGCGCCGTTACTGCCAGACCGCCGATCGCAGCTTTTCGCATGGGACTCTCCTTCCCAAGACAGTGCAGGGCATTATATCGGGGTGAAGGTGCGGCGTGCGGCCTCGCCCTCTCGCTCTCTCTCCGGGATAGGGAACCGGGATTGTGGCGCTGCAGAGCGATGTGGGGTCGGCGCGCCGCACCGGCATGCGCGCACGGCGTGCGCGCCCCACAGCTGATCCACATGCGACGTGCCGTCCCATCGTCCCAACCCTATCCCCAAGGGAGAGGGAACCAGGATGGGCGGTCGTGCAGAGAGGTTCGGCTCATCTCGCCCGCACGGGCGGTGAAGAAGACCGCGGGTCGGCTAAACTCGCACAGGAGGTGGACGCCATGAAGATGCAGGCCATCTCGATGGGCCCGAAGAAGCGGATCGCGCTGGTCGCGCACGACAACAAGAAGCAGGACCTTCTGGAGTGGGCGCGTTTCAACCGTGACCTCCTCGCCCACCACGACCTCTTCGCCACCGGCACGACCGGGAAGGTCTTGGAGAGCGCGCTCAAGACGCCCGTCGCCAAGCTTCAGAGCGGCCCGCTGGGCGGCGACCAGCAGATCGGCGCCAAGATCGCGGAGGGGACAATTGATTTCGTGATTTTCTTCTGGGACCCGCTCGAACCGCAGCCGCACGATCCCGACGTGAAGGCGCTCCTGCGGATCGCGGTGGTGTGGAACATCCCGGTCGCCTGCAACCGGGCCTCGGCCGACTTCATGATCTCGTCCCCGCTCATGGATTCAGACTACGAGCGGCTCCTTCCCGACTACACGAGCTATCGCGAGCGGCTCAGGCAGGCCCCGGACGCCTGAGATCCACACGGCCCTCTATCTCGGTTCCCTCTCCCAGAGGGAGAGGGTTAGGGCGAGGGGACGGCAGAGCGCAGGCGGCGCTGCGTGGGCGGCCGGGTGCACCCTCACCCCGCCCTCTTCCGGAGGGAGAGGGAGAGAAGACAGGAGAAGAAGATGTGGGGCGCGCAGGCTGTGCGCGCCCGCCGACGGTCGCCGGCATCGGGCGCTGCTACTTGGGCTTTGGTGCCTGTCCGTTTGAGTCAAGCGTGATGTTGAAGGTCTTCCCTTCCTGTTTGGCCGTGATCTCGTACGTGACGGCGGTGCCGCGGGTTGTTCTCTCGGCCTTTGAGATGACGGCCTTCGGGTACTGCCGCTTGACCGATTGCATCACTGCCTGGGGCAACTCGCCTTCGGCGACGCCCTCCTCCACCTCAACGACGGTACCGTCCGGGTTGTAGAGCACGTCGCGCGTCATCTTCCCTTCGATGCTTTCGATTTCGTAGAAGAGCTTGTCCCCTTCCTTCTCGCTTCCGTAGCCCTTCACCGTCGCGTGCGGATAGGCCTTTTCAAAGGCGGCGAGGACCGCCGAGGGCACGTCCTTTCTGGACAGTTTCTCGTCGCCCGGCACGATGCCGACACCGAAGATCGTCAACGCAAGGAACGTGAGCAGTGCTGTTCTTGTCGGTGTGCTGCAGCTTTTCATGGCTCCCTCCGTAGGGGCGATGGCTGTTTGGTGATCGGCCGCAGCATTGCGCTCGTCACCGCCGCCGATGATAGCAACTCTGCACGCGCTGACCTGGCCCTCAGCAAATCGAGCATCCGGAACCGGCAGAGCACGGGTGAGCTTCCCCCGCGCGAACGCCGGCCGCTACGTTCTAGCTAGAGGTAACGCCTGAGCGCCAGGACGCCGGCTGCCGCCAAAAGAAGCGCGAGCAGCGCCAGACCCGCGTCACCCAGGAGCGGAATCGGCTCCCCGAGCTGCTGGGCAAGCGTAATGGCCTGGGCGATCTGTGTTGCCGTCTGGGCCGAGCTGATCGCCGCGGTGTTGGTGATCACCGTGCCCCCGGGTACGTTGGCCTTGACCTGCACGCTCAGCGAGACCGACCCGCCGCACCGGATCCGGCACGGCCTGGGAGCGTCGAGGGTGCCGATGGTCCATGTCACGGTGTGTCGTGATGGGGTTGTACGTGTCCGCCGCCGTGTTGCCGAGATGAAGACGGTGTCTGCCGGCAGGAGGGTGTCGGTGATCAGCGACGGCTAGGTGGCGGCGCTCGCCCCGCTGTTGCCGTAGCCGATCGTGTGAGACGATCGTGACCGCCCGGTAGGTGCTGAACGGCGGTCGCTGGATGCGCCGAAGCCTTGGTGAGTGTCAACACCGACTGTAAAGGGTCAGCAGCACCGGACCGGTGAAAGCTAGCTGACGGTCCGAGAGTCTGCGCCTGTGCCGTCTGTGGCGGCGTCTGGTTGGAGGCCATCGATATGTCGGTGTTCGTGATGACCGTAGCCGATGGGGACCGCAGCCCCGACCTGAACGGTGAGCGTGAAGGATCCGGACGGGCCCTGCCGCAAGCGTGCCGAGGCTCCAGGTCACGGTGTTCGTGCCCGCGTTGTAAATCCCGCCGCCGGTCGCCGAGACGAAGCTCGTGTTGGCCGGCAGCGTGTCGGTGATCACCACGCCAGTCGCGCTGGCGCTGCCGGTGTTCTGGTAGCCGATGGTGTAGATGATCTGGCCACCCGCCTGCACCGGATCCGGGGCACCGGCCTTGGTGAGCGTCAGCACAGGGACGGCCGCGGCGCTCACCGTCGTCTGCGCCAGCGCCGTCTGCGGCGGGGTCTCGTTGGAGGTGATCGCAGCGGTGTTTGTGACCACCGTGCCATCGGGGGTCCCCGACCCGACCTGCACGACCAGCGAGAGCGAACCGGAAGACCCTGCCCCCAGCGTACCCAGGCTCCAGGTGACGGTGTTGGTGCCGGCGTTGTAGACTCCGCCGCTCGTGGTCGAAACGAAGCTCGTGTTGCCCGGCACCGTGTCGGTGATGACCGCACCGGTCGCGTTGGCATTGCCTGTGTTCCGGTACGCGATGGTGTAGACGATCTGGCCACCCGCCTGTACAGGGTCAGGAGTACCGCTCTTGGTGATCATCAGCACCGGGGCCGAGGTCACGAGGGTCTGCGCCTGGCTGCTCTGCGGCGCCGTCTCGTTGGAGTCGATTCCCGCCACGTTGGTGATCTGCGTCCCGTTGGCCAGGGGGCTGGCGACCTGCACGGTCAGCGAGGCCGAGCCCGAGCTTCCTGCGGCCAGCGTGCCGATGGTCCAGGTCACGGTGTTGGTGCCGGCGTTGTAGATCCCTCCGCCGCTCGCCGCCACGAAGCTCGTGTTGCCCGGCACGGTGTCGGTGATCACCACGCCGGTCGCGTCGGCGTTGCCGGTGTTTTGGTAGTCAATCGTGTAGACGATCTGGCCACCCGCCTGCACCGGGTCCGGAGTACCGGCCTTGGTGATCGTCAGCACCGGCGCCGAGGTCACGAGGGTCTGCGCCTGTGCGCTCTGCGGCGCTGTCTCGTTGGAGTCAATCGCCGCCACGTTGGTGATCTGGGTCCCGTTGGCCAGAGGGCTGGCGACCTGCACGGTCAGCGCGACCGAGCCCGAAAGCCCTGCCGCCAGGGTGGCGATGTTCCACGTGATGGTGTTGGTGCCGGCGTTGTAGGTCCCGCCGCCCGTCGCCGAAACAAAGCTCGTGTTGCCCGGCACCGTGTCGGTGATCACCACGCCGGTCGCGTTCTCGCTGCCGGGGTTCCGGTACGCGATCGTGTAGACGATCTGACTGCCCGCCGGCACCGGGTCCGGAGTACCGGTCTTGGCGATCGTCAGCACCGGCGCGGCGCTGACACCGGCGGACGCGGACGCCGAACGCGATCCGGTCTCCGCGCTCGTGAGCAGTGCGGTATCGGCGATCACGAGCCCGTTCGGCAGCGGGGAGGCAACCTGCACGGTCAAGGAAACAGAACCCGAGGTGCCCGCCGCCAGTGTGCTGATGTTCCACGTGACCGTGCCGGTGCCGGCGTTGTAGGTGTAGCCTCCGGTGGCCGACACAAAACTCGTGTTCGCTGGAACTGCATCCGTGATGTCGACACTGGTTGCGTCTCCGTTGCCGGTGTTCGAAAACGAGATCGTGTAGACGAGCTGACCGCCCGCCTGGACAGGATCGGGGGTGGCCGACTTCTGGAAGGTGAGCACGGGGGCGACAGCAACCGTGCTGGCAACGGTGTTCGGCGGGGCGCTCGCGTTGCTCGCCGCCATGGACGCGGTGTTGACGATGACCGTCCCGTTCGGGACACCCAGCCCGACCTGCACGGTTAGCGACACCGAGCCCGAGGTGCCGGCCGCCACCGTTCCGATGTTCCAGGTCACGGTGTTTGTGCCGCCGTTGTAGGTCCCGCCGCCGGTCGCCGAGACAAAGGTCGCATTGGCAGGCACGACATCCGTGATGACGACACCGGTTGCGTCTCCGTTGCCGGTGTTCGAAAACGAGATCGTGTAGACGATCTGCCCGCCGGCGCGAACCGGATCAGGTGTATCGGTTTTCTGGAAGGTTAGTACGGGGGCGACGGCCACCGTGCTGGCAACGGTGTTCGGCGGGGCGCTCGCGTTGCTCGCCGTCATGGACGCGGTATTGACGATGACCGTCCCGTTCGGGACACCCAGCCCGACCTGCACGGTCAGCGACACCGAGCCCGAGGTGCCGGCGGCCACCGTCCCGATGTTCCAGGTCACGGTATTTGTGCCGCCGTTGTAAGTCCCGCCGCCCGTCGCCGAGACGAAGGTCGTGCCGACTGGTACCCCATCGGTGATGACGACGCCGGTTGCGTCCGCGCTTCCCGTGTTGCCAAACTGGATTGTATAGACGATCTGTCCGCCCGCCGGAACTGGATCCGGGGTGTCGGACTTGGCAAGCGTGAGATGTGGCGCCACGAGCTGGTCCCCAAAGTTCGCCGTCGCCGCCCCACCAGGAGCCACGCTCACCGGCACGGTGTTGCTCGTCGTCGAGACGTATCCGGATGGATCGGTCTCTTGAACGGTGTAGCTGCCGGGTGTCACGGATGTGAAGCTGTAGCTGCCGTCCCCCGCCGTGGTGGTGCTCGCTACCACCGTCGAGCCGCTCTTCAACTGGACGGTGACACCGCCAATGCCAAGCTCGCCCGGGTCCTGCGTGCCGTTGCCGTTGGGATCGTTGAACACCACCCCACTGACGGTCCCCACCTGCTGGTCACCGAAGGTGGCCGTCGCCGCCCCTCCAGCCGCCACGCTCACCGGTACGGTGTTGTTCGTCGTCGAGACGTACCCCGACGGGTCGGTCTCTTGAACGGTGTAGCTGCCGGGTGTCACGGATGTGAAGGTGTAGCTGCCGTCCCCCGCCGTGGTGGTGCTCGCTACCACCGTCGAGCCGCTCTTCAACTGGACGGTGACACCGCCAATGCCAAGCTCGCCCGGGTCCTGCGTGCCGTTGCCGTTGGGATCGTTGAACACCGTCCCACTGACGGTCCCCACCTGCTGGTCACCGAAGGTGGCCGTCGCCGCTCCACCAGGAGCGACACTCACCGCCACGGTGTTGCTCATCGTCGAGACGTACCCCGACGGGTCGGTCTCTTGAACGGTGTAGCTGCCGGGTGTCACGGACGTGAAGCTGTAGCTGCCATCCCCTGCGGTGGTGGTGGTCGCCACCACGACCGCGCCGGTCTTCAGCTGCACGGTGACCCCACCGATCCCCAGCTCCCCCGCATCCTGCACACCGTTGCCGTTCGGATCGTTGAACACCACCCCACTGACGGTCCCCACCTGCTGGTCGCCGAAGTTCGCCGTCGCCGCTCCACCAGCCGCCACGCTCACCGGCACCGCGTTGCTCGTCGTCGAGACGTATCCGGATGGATCGGTCTCCACCACGGTGTAGCTACCCGGCGTGACGCTTGTGAAGGTGTAGCTGCCGTCACCCGCGGTGGTGGTGCTCGCCACCACGACCGCACCGCTCTTCAGCTGGACCGTGACCCCACCGATCCCCAGCTCCCCCGCATCCTGTGTCCCGCTGCCGTTGGGATCGTTGAACACCACCCCACTGACCGTCCCCACCTGCTGGTCACCGAAGGTCGCCGTCGCCGCTCCACCAGCCGCCACGCTCACCGGTACGGTGTTGTTCGTCGTCGAGACGTATCCGGATGGGTCGGTCTCCACGCACGGTGTAGCTACCAGGGGCCACGGACGTGAAGGTGTAGCTGCCGTCCCCCACGGTGGTGGTGGTCGCCACCACCGTCGAGCCGCTGCGCAGTTGGACCGTGACCCCGCCGATCCCAGACTCCCCACCATCCTGCGTGCCGTTGCCGTTGGGATCGTTGAACACCACCCCACTGACGGTCCCCACCTGCTGGTCGCCGAAGGTCGCCGTCGCCGCCCCACCAGGAGCCACGCTCACCGGCACCGCGTTGCTCGTCGTCGAGACGTAGCCGGATGGGTCGGTCTCCACCACGGTGTAGCTCCCAGGGGCCACGGATGTGAAGGTGTAGCTGCCGTCACCCGCGGTGGTGGTACTCGCCACCACGACCGCACCGGTCTTCAGCTGGACCGTGACCCCACCGATCCCCAACTCCCCACCGTCCTGCGTGCCGTTGCCGTTCGGATCGTTGAACACCACCCCACTGACGGTCCCCACCTGCTGGTCGCCGAAGTTCGCCGTCGCCGCCCCACCAGCCGCCACGCTCACCGGCACACCGTTGATCGTCGTCGAGACGTACCCGGACGGGTCGGTCTCTTGAACGGCGTAGCTGCCGGGTGTCACGGACGTGAAGGTGTAGCTGCCGTCCCCCGCCGTGGTGGTGGTCGCCACCACCGTCGAGCCGCTGCGCAGTTGGACCGTGACCCCGCCGATCCCCAACTCCCCAACATCCTGTGTCCCGCTGCCGTTGGGATCGTTGAACACCACCCCACTGACCGTCCCCACCTGCTGGTCCCCAAAGTTCGCCGTCGCCGCCCCTCCAGCCGCCACGCTCACCGGTACGGTGTTGGAGGTGGTCGAGACGTACCCCGATGGGTCTGTCTCTTGAACGGTGTAGCTGCCGGGTGTCACGGACGTGAAGCTGTAGCTGCCGTCCCCCGCCGTGGTGGTGCTCGCTACCACCGTCGAGCCGCTCTTCAACTGGACGGTGACACCGCCAATGCCAAGCTCGCCCGGGTCCTGCGTGCCGTTGCCGTTGGGATCGTTGAACACCACCCCACTGACGGTCCCCACCTGCTGGTCACCGAAGGTGGCCGTCGCCGCCCCTCCAGCCGCCACGCTCACCGGTACGGTGTTGTTCGTCGTCGAGACGTACCCCGACGGGTCGGTCTCTTGAACGGTGTAGCTGCCGGGTGTCACGGATGTGAAGGTGTAGCTGCCGTCCCCCGCCGTGGTGGTGCTCGCTACCACCGTCGAGCCGCTCTTCAACTGGACGGTGACACCGCCAATGCCAAGCTCGCCCGGGTCCTGCGTGCCGTTGCCGTTGGGATCGTTGAACACCGTCCCACTGACGGTCCCCACCTGCTGGTCACCGAAGGTGGCCGTCGCCGCTCCACCAGGAGCGACACTCACCGCCACGGTGTTGCTCATCGTCGAGACGTACCCCGACGGGTCGGTCTCTTGAACGGTGTAGCTGCCGGGTGTCACGGACGTGAAGCTGTAGCTGCCATCCCCTGCGGTGGTGGTGGTCGCCACCACGACCGCGCCGGTCTTCAGCTGCACGGTGACCCCACCGATCCCCAGCTCCCCCGCATCCTGCACACCGTTGCCGTTCGGATCGTTGAACACCACCCCACTGACGGTCCCCACCTGCTGGTCGCCGAAGTTCGCCGTCGCCGCTCCACCAGCCGCCACGCTCACCGGCACCGCGTTGCTCGTCGTCGAGACGTATCCGGATGGATCGGTCTCCACCACGGTGTAGCTACCCGGCGTGACGCTTGTGAAGGTGTAGCTGCCGTCACCCGCGGTGGTGGTGCTCGCCACCACGACCGCACCGCTCTTCAGCTGGACCGTGACCCCACCGATCCCCAGCTCCCCCGCATCCTGTGTCCCGCTGCCGTTGGGATCGTTGAACACCACCCCACTGACCGTCCCCACCTGCTGGTCACCGAAGGTCGCCGTCGCCGCTCCACCAGCCGCCACGCTCACCGGTACGGTGTTGTTCGTCGTCGAGACGTATCCGGATGGATCGGTCTCCACCACGGTGTAGCTACCAGGGGCCACGGACGTGAAGGTGTAGCTGCCGTCCCCCACGGTGGTGGTGGTCGCCACCACCGTCGAGCCGCTGCGCAGTTGAACCGTGACCCCGCCGATCCCAGACTCCCCACCATCCTGCGTGCCGTTGCCGTTGGGATCGTTGAACACCACCCCACTGACGGTCCCCACCTGCTGGTCGCCGAAGGTCGCCGTCGCCGCCCCACCAGGAGCCACGCTCACCGGCACCGCGTTGCTCGTCGTCGAGACGTACCCCGACGGGTCGGTCTCCACCACGGTGTAGCTCCCAGGGGCCACGGATGTGAAGGTGTAGCTGCCGTCACCTGCGGTGGTGGTACTCGCCACCACGACCGCGCCGGTCTTCAACTGGACCGTGACCCCACCGATCCCCAACTCCCCAGCATCCTGCGTCCCGTTGCCGTTCGGATCGTTGAACACCACCCCACTGACGCTGCCGAGGGCGTTGATCGTGGTCGGGTCGCTGGTGGAGTTGTTGTCGGGGTTCGTGTCACCGGCGACGGACACGGAGACGGCGTTCGTAAGCGGGGAGGACGCGTTGGAAGCAACGTTGACCGTCAGGGTGATGGCCGGGTAGCTCGACCCCGCCCCCAGCGCGTCCAACCGCGTGCAGCTCAGCGTCCCCACATTGCAGGTCCAGCCGGTGCCGCCGATCGCGGTGGCGGTGAGTCCGGCCGGAATGGTGTCGGTTACGGTGACGGAGGCGGAGGTCGGCCCAGGACCCACGTTGGTCACCGTCACGGTGTACTGCGCCCCCACCTGACCCTGGGTGAAGTTCCCCGTGTGGCTCTTGGCAATGGTGAGATCGGGAGCCGCTGAGATGGTCGTGGTCCCGCTTGCCGTGTTGTTCGCCTGGACGGCGTCGCCCGACGCCGGCGCAATCGCCGTGTTGACCGGGACAGTTCCAGATGCGGGTGCGGTGTAGTCGAAGGCGAAGCCGAGGCTGCGACCGCTGGCCAGGATCGTCGGCAGGCCGGTGAACGTCACCTGCCCGTTCACGGGGTTGTAGGACGCCGTCGCCCCGGGCGGCACGTCGGTGAAGGTAACGGACGCGGGGTAGTTGCCGGGACTGCCGATGGTTGCGGAGTAGGTGACCGCAGTGGCCGCGTTTGTGCCGTAGTTGGCGAAGTCGAACGAGCCGCTGACAATCGAGCCACCCGCCGCCAGGCCCGGCACGCTCACCGTGGTCGAGAGGTCGAAGGCGCCGATCCCGGTGGAGGCAGTGGCTGTGTTGTTGGCGAGGTAGGTTTCCTCGGGGGACGTGCTGCCGATGGTGGTGGTGGCCGTGACCGGCCCGGTTGCCGGGGCGGTGTAGCTGAACGACATCGCTGAGAGTGTCTGGCCAGGCGTGAGGGTTGTGGGCATGCCGGTCAAGGTCACCGTGCCGGTCGCGTTGTTGTAGCTTGCGGTCACACCGCCCGGCAGGTTGCCGAAGGTGACGGCGCCCAGACCTGGGGTCAACGTCATTCCATAGGTCACGCCCAGTGCGTTGGAGCTACCGTTGTTGGTGAAGCTGAAGGAGCCCGGGACGATGCTGCCGGCGATCGCGGAGCTCGGGGCTGTCACCGAGGTCGCCACGTCAACGACGGTCGAAGTTACAACGAGCGTGTTGTTCAGGTTGGGCGTCGAGAAGTAGGTCCAGAGGTTCACGGCCTTGGCGTCGCCCCATCCCGCGGTCGCATTACAGTCGGTGTTGGAGTTGCCTCCGGTCTGCCAGGCCCTGTAGCTGGTCGAAGAATCGACGCCGAGCAGGCTCACCGGAGGCAAGCACGCGGCAGGTGGGCTGCCGGGGCAGAGGGTGCCGTTGAGCACGCCGGCCAGGGTGCCGCCGCTCGTGCGATAGCCGCGGTCGTCAAAAAATACCGTACGGTCGCCGGGGCTCGTTCCGTTAAGTCGGGTGATGGTCGGCCCACCGTTGGGATTGTTCTCCGCGTCGACAATCGGGAAGTGGACCTCGCCGTTGCGGCCCCACACCCGGAAGGGATAGGGCGTCGCGCTCGACGGGAAGTTGGCGCCGGTCTGGTCCTTGCCGTCCCAGATCGCGGTGTGCGTTCCTGTGCCCGCGATGCCGGTAAGAAGGGCGTTGGCGGTGTTTTCCGGGCTGAAGTCCGACCCGTTCCGGCTCACGATGATCATGTAGGTGATGGTGTCGGTGGTCCTGAAGTGGAACGTGCCGCCAGCGCCGGTCGTCGTTGTTGAGCCACCCACGTGACCGGTGAAGTACACGTTGGTCAGGGTTGGCGAAGGCGGCGTCAGGGGGATGCCAAGCGCGATGAGCACGCGGTCGACCTCGGTGGCGTTGGCCCCGCCGGGGCTGATGTCGGAGAAGAACATCGGGAACTGCGCCACCTGGGTGGTTACGCCTAATGGCACGTTCGTGGTGACCAAGGCGTCGTTGCCGCGGATGTCCTTGTACAGTGGTTGGAGGTTGTCGAGAAAGCCAACCGGGTTGGCGTAGAGCGCGTAGCCGTTGGGGTCGAGGCCGCGCACGTCCTGCGAGTAACGGTAGCCGTCAGACGTCACGTAGTAGTGCGTCGAGTAGACCGGGCGGCTGTTGGCAGCGGTGTAGCCGACGAAGGCGTAGGTGAACAGGCGACCGTTGATGTCCGTGACCGACGTGGCGTTGGCGCGCACCGTCACGTCCCACGCAGAAACCGTCGTGCTCGACAGCGCTGGCGTGGCGATGCTGCCGTCCGGATCGCCACCGGTGTTTGCCGTCCCGAACACAACGCCGTAGATCCCGGTCGCGGGCGCACGATAGGCACACGGCTGGAAGCCGTTGGTCACGGGGACCGTGTTGTCGGCGCTGTTGGGGCCAGCCAGTTCCTGGGCGCGGGTGGTGATCGTCCCGCGGGTGCCGCCGAAGTAGTGCGGGCCGGGCGCCGCGGAGCCACCCGAGCAGGTGAAGTCGGCGGTCCCCGGGACTGTCTCGTCGCCGGGCGTACCGAAGTACTGCGGGTTGTAAACGGAAATGTCCCCGGCATTGGACCGGTTTCGCGAACCGAGCACGATGTACTCGTTTTGTTGCGCGTAGACGTAAAGGAAACCGCGCCGCCTCACCTTGTTGAGGTAGAGGCTGCCGGTCGCACTGTAGTCAAGGTTCGCCCGCGAGCCGCCCACGGGGTAGCCCGCGGGGTACAACGAGCGGCTGCCCTCCGCCCACACCGGCACGGGCCGGCCGAACAGACCCAAAGCTAGCGCCAGTACCAGACCAACGATCGCGAAAGAGCGGCGCCACCTGTGAACAACGGCCTCGCCGAGAGCCAGCACATGCCGTGCACGCTGGTGGAGTCCGAGGCGGCAAAGATCGGCGGTCGGGCCGTGGACCCTTGCGTGCCCAGAGACACCGTGCCCTTTCACCACGCTCATCGGAGTTGCTCCCCCCTCCACGAGGACGACCATGGAGGACGGCCATGGTGTTTGTTGCCGAGGATCAATAGGCAACCTACTCTAACTAAATATGATAGTTCATCTGTCACGATGCGGACAGTAGTCACGGGACGTGTAACGGAAAGGGAATCGTGCCAATGATTTGTGTCGGCCGGCGCTCCGCGGGCGGCTGTTTGTGCCCTCACCCCGCCCTCTCCCGGAGGGAGAGGGAGAAGAGATGGAGGAAGAAGAGTGCGGGGCAGGCACACCGGTGCCCCGCGCCGGCGGTTCCGTCTATTCCGTTCGTCGTAGCGGCCGCCGGTTGGGCGGCCGAAGATTGACCGCACGCGAGAAACGGCACACCCCTCCCCTACCGGACGCCGACAGGATCTCGCCCTTCCTCCCACACAGGGAGGGGGCCATGCGCACGGCCGTCCTGCACGGCAGGACGGGCCGGCCGCCACACCTGAAACCGGTCGAAGGAGTAGCCGTACACTTCCAGGGGAGGTCACCGGATGGACGTGCACCTCGAGCTGCGCGACGTCTCGAAGCGGTTTGCCCGCACGGTCGCGGTGGACGGCCTCTCGCTCTCCGTTCCGCGCGGCGTCATCTACGGTCTCTTGGGTCCGAACGGCGCGGGCAAGACGACGACGATCCGGATGATCATGCGCATCACGCTCCCGGACACGGGGGTGATCCTCCTTGGCGGCACGCCGGTGGACGACGACCTGCGCGAGCACATCGGGTACCTGCCCGAGGAGCGCGGCCTGTACCGCAAGATGAAGGTGCTCGACCACCTCGCGTTCCTGGGCGAGGTGCGCGGTCTTGAGCGTCCCGAGGCGAGGCGCCGGGCCGCGGCGTGGCTGGAGAAGCTGGACCTCACCGAGAAAGCCGGCGCGAAGGTCGAGGAGCTTTCCAAGGGGATGCAGCAGAAGGTGCAGTTCGCGGGCGCGGTGCTGCACAGGCCGGAGCTGGTGGTGCTCGACGAGCCGTTCACCGGCCTCGACCCGATCGCGACCCGGCAGTTCAAGGACGAGATCCGCGCGATGCGCTCGGCGGGGACAACCGTGCTGTTGTCCACCCACGTGCTGCCACAGGCCGAGGAGCTTTGCGACCACATCTGCCTGATCAACCGGGGGCGGGCGATCCTCGAGGGTTCGCTCACCGAGGTGAGGGCGCGGTTCGTGCGGCCGTCGCTGAAGGTGGTGACGCTGGCGAGCGACGCGGAGATGGCCGCAGTGCCGGGGGTGGCGGCCGTGCGGTCGGGGGAAGGCCGTTTCATCCTGGAGCTTCGCCCCGGCGTTCCGGCACACGATGTCATCCGCGAGCTGACCCGGGTTGTGCAGGTCGAGTCGGTCGAGCCGTTGCTGGAGTCTCTCGAGGACATCTTCCTGCGGGCCGTGGGGGGGGACCATGCTGCGGTGGCGTAAGCTCGCAACGGTCCTGCGCCGCGAATACCTCTCGCGCGTGCAGACCAGGGCGTTCTGGATCTCCACCGCCGTGGTCCCCGTGCTCATCCTGACGTTTGCAGTCCTCCCCAGCCTGCTCATCACCACCACCGGTGGCCGCTACACGATCGTGGTGGTCACGTCCGACACGCCGCTGGTGGCCGAAATTCAGCGCATCCTTTCCGCGAGCGAGGCCGGGGACACGGGGCTCGTCGGCAAGCTCGACGTCACGCTACGGCAAGTGGAGCCCGCGGCGGACAGGGCCGGCCAGAGGACCGAGCTGAAACGCCGGGTGGTGGCGAAGGAGATCAATGCGGTGGTGAACCTGCCGACCGGCATCCTCGTGGACGGGAAGGCGGAGTACATCTCGACCAACGTCTCCGCGATCCGCCTGATGAACCGGCTCGAGCGCGCGGTGGCCGCGGCGGTGGTCCACCAGCGCCTCACGGGCGCCGGCTTCCCCAGGGACAAGGTGGACGCCCTCACCAGGCCGGTTGACCTGAGCGCCGTGAGGATCGCCGGGGACCTCTCCGAAAGTCAGAAAGGCGCAGCCGAACGGAGCTTCATGCTGAGCTACGTCCTGACGTTCCTGCTCTACATGACGATGATGTTCTACGGTTACTACGTCCTGCGCGGCGTGTTGGAGGAGAAGTCGTCGCGGGTCGTCGAGGTCATCGTCGCAAACATCCGGCCCACCGAGCTGATGCTCGGCAAGATCTTCGGGATCGGCGCCGTCGGCCTGACCCAGTACGCGCTGTGGGTGCTGGTGCTCCTCAACCTGACCCTGGTCGGAGCGATGTTCGGCAGCTCCCTCACCGAAGGGCAGGCGGCGTACGTGTCGCCGACCCTGATGATCTTCTTCGTCGTGTTCTTCCTGCTCGGCTTCCTGCAGTACTCAGCGGTCTACGCCGCGGTGGGCGCCGCGTTCAACACGGAGGAGGAGGCCCAGCAGATGCAGACGGTGGTCAGCCTGGTGCTCGGCCTGTCTTTCGTGCTGATGTTCCCCGTGATGGCGAACCCCGACTCGACGGTGTCCGTGGTCCTTTCCATGGTGCCGCTGTTCGCGCCGATGCTCTTCTTCCTCCGCATGACCATCCAGTCCCCTCCCGTGTGGCAGACCGTCCTGTGCCTCGTGCTCCTCGTGTGCAGCGTCTTTGCCACCGCGCGCTTCGCGGCGTCGGTCTACCGTGTGGGCATCCTGATGTACGGGAAGAAGCCCACCTTCCGCGAGATCCTGCAGTGGGCCCGCAGCTCCTGAGGAACACAGCGAGACGCGACCCGGCGCTGTAGGATCGTGCGTCCCGGTCCCCCTTCAGGCGGAGCGGGACAGACGTTGTCAACCGGAGCGAGTCCTGCGGCAGGCAGGACGTGAGAAGGACGTCTCCAAGGCCTGGAACGCCATCGCCTCCGCCATGCCCTGGTTGCAGCCGATGGCACCCAACGCTACCCTTCGAGCTCGGGTTGGGAGGTGCCCAGATGAGGGTGGTGCGTGGTGGCCTCGGCGCGGCGATGCTCCTTATCGGGAGAATTGCGGCCGGCACAGCCGACGAGACCGGGATTGCGGCAAAGCTGGCCGCGGGTGACGAGGCGGCTGCGAGGCTCGACCTCGCCGCCACCCTGCTCGCCTACCGGAGCGCCTGCGAGGCGGCCCCGGACAACTACGCGGCCGCGTGGAAGCTGGCCCGGACGCTGACCGACAAGGCGACCCTCTCGAAGGACCGGGACGAGCAGAAGCGCCTCTGTGTCGAGGCCGAGAAGCTCGCCCGCAAAGCAGTGCAGCTCAACCCGGGCGACTCGAACGGGCACGCCTATCTGGCGGTCGCCGTCGGCAAGCTGGCCCTCTACGAGGGCGGCAAGCGCAAGGTCGAGCTCTCGAAGGAAGTGAAGACCGAGGCCGAGAAGGCGCTGCAATGCAACCCGAACGAGGACGTCGCGCTTCACGTCCTCGCCATCTGGAACCGCGAGATGGTCGAGCTCGGCTGGTTCCTCAAGAGCTTCGCACAGATCCTGTACGGGAAGTTCCCGCCCGCCTCGATGGACGCCGCCCTCGCCGACCTGCGCCGTGCGGTCGAGCTGCACCCGGACGTCATCCCCCACCACGTGGAGCTCGGGATCACGCTCGCCTCGGCCGGCCGATGGGCCGAGGCGAAAGCGGAGCTCGAGAAAGGGCTCGCGCTGCCGACGGGCTGGGTCACCGACGACTACTACAGGGCCCTAGCCCGGCAGCAGCTTGCGCGCGTGACCGCCCACCTCAAGTAGCCGTCGCAACGCGCGGGTGCGCACCAGGCTTTCCCGTGTACGCAGAGTTCCCGAGATTGCAGCGTTTCCGCCATGTCGCGACCTGCGACGAAGCGTACAGGCGCATCAAGCGGGAAGGCCACCTCCGGTGCTAAGGTTCCCGGAATGGGAGCGCTGCTTCTGGTGGACCAGCCTTGCTATCTTCGCGACACGAGGTGGCGAACGAAACAGGATTGTCTCGCCACCGCCACGTTTGGCGCGCTGCTTCCTGGCCGGACCTTGGCGGCCGCCTCGCGGGGGCCGTGTTGACCAGGCCTGGCAAGCATCCCCTCATCCGCGCAGTGGGTCGGGCGCTGCCGCCGCACTTCGCGGACCAGGAGACGCTCATCGCGGCATTCCGCGAGGCCTGGAGCGGTGCCCACTTCAACGTCGAAAGGCTCGAGGAACTCCACCGGGCGGTGCAGGTCTCGGGGCGGTACCTGGCCCTCCCCATCGAGGCCTACAAGGGCCTCGCCTCCTTTGCGCGCCGCAACGAGGAGTGGACGAGGGTCGCGGTGGATCTCGGCGAGGCGGCGGTGCGCGAGGCGCTCCGGTGCGCCGATCTGTCACCCGAGGATGTTGATCACCTCTTCTTCGTCACCACTACAGGGATCGCCACCCCGAGCATCGACGCCCGGCTCGTCAACCGCCTGGAGTTGCGAGCCGACGTCCGGCGCTCGCCCCTGTTCGGCCTCGGGTGCGCAGGCGGCGTGGCCGGGATCGCGCGCGCTTCCGACATCCTGCGCGCCTACCCGGATGGGGTGGCGGTCATGCTCTCGGTGGAGCTGTGTTCGCTCACGCTCCAGCGCGAGGACTTCTCGATCCCGAACATCATATCGTCGGGACTCTTCGGCGATGGTGCGGCCGCCGTGTTGTGTACGGGCGGGACTCATCACACCACCCGCAACCGGCGAGGCCCCAGAATCCTCGCGACCGCCTCGGTCTTCTACCCGGGCACGGAAAGAGTGATGGGGTGGGACATCGTGGACACCGGTTTCAAGATCGTCCTCTCGGCCAAGGTGCCGGAGGTCGCGCGCGGCCGTGTCCGCGGCGATGTGGATTCGTTTCTCGCCGCGCACGGCCTTGCGCGCTCCGATATCCACCACTGGATCGCCCACACCGGCGGCCCCAAGGTCCTGGAGGCGTTCGAATCGGCGCTGGAACTGCCTGCGGGCGCCCTCGATCGCTCGTGGCGGTCCCTGCGTGAGACGGGGAACCTCTCCTCGGCATCTGTGCTCTTCGTGCTCGGGGAGCTGCTCGACTCCGGCGACGCGAAGAAGGGGGATTATGGCCTGTTGATCGCGATGGGACCGGGATTCTGCTCAGAGCTGGTGCTGCTGCAATGGTGACGTCGGTCGCACTCTACCTGGCGTTCCTGGCTGCGCTCTACGGCGATAGACTCGTCGAATTGGTGATCGCGCATCGCAACGCCCAGCGGGCCTTCACCATGGGCGGCGTGGAAACCGGTCGCGGCCACTACCCTGTGATGGTCGCAGTGCATGCCGTCTTCCCGCTCGCGTGCGGCGCCGAGGTACTCGCGTTTTCCCGGAGCTTCCCGGGCGCACTCGGTCTTGCGGCTCTTGCGCTTTCGCTCGTTGCCCAGGGGATCCGCTGGTGGGTGGTGGCGACCCTCGGTTGGCGCTGGAGCACCCGCATCATCGTGGTCCCCGGCGTCGAACCCGTTACCGGCGGCCCGTTCCGCTTCCTGCGCCACCCCAACTACCTTGCGGTCATGCTCGAAGTGCTCGCCGTCCCTCTGATCCACGGCGCGTGGCTGTCGGCGATCGTGTTCTCCGCGGCAAACGCAGCCCTGCTGGCAGTTCGCATCCCGGCCGAGGAACGCGCCCTCGGGGCGCCGTACGCCGAGGCCTTCGCCGGGCGCCGGCGCCTCCTCCCGGGGGCCCCTTATGCCTGACCTCGCAACCGAGATCCTGGCCGAGATCCGCCGCATCCTGGCGGCCGAGCTCGAGGTCGCGCGCCCGGTCGAGCTGGACCACGAGCTGGCGGGAGACCTGGAGGTCGACTCGATGGGCGCCATCGTGCTGGCCGTCGGGCTCGAGGACCGCTTCCGCGTCAAGCTGTCCGAGGCCGATGCCGGTGCGGTCTTCACCGTCAGGGATCTCGTGGAGGTGGTCGAGCGCAGGGTAAACAAGGCCGCGACAGGGAAAGGGTCCCCCCCTCCGGGTCCAGACGAGGCCGTACCGTGAGGGGACCGCCGCTGCCCGCTCCCCTGCACCGGACCGTCAACGAGGCCCTGGTGAACGCTGCGAGGTCGCTTTCCGGAATCACTTTCGTAGACCTCCAGGAGCAGGAAACCTTCCTCCCCTTCCGTGAACTCCACGCGCGTGCTCAGCGTGCGGCGGGGGCCCTCCGGGCGATCGGCGTCGCGCCCGGGGACCGCGTTGCCATCGTGCTCCCCACCTCGCCGACGTTCATGGAGGCGTTCTTCGGCGTGCTGCTGGCCGGCGCCGTTCCTGTGCCGCTCTACCCGCCGCTGCGGCTGGGGAGGCTTGCCGAGTACCACGACGCGACTGCGCGGATGATCGCCGCTACCGGAGCGCGCCTCGTGCTCGTGGATGGCCGGACCGGGAACCTCCTCGGCCCAACGGTAGAGCGAGCCCGCCCCCAGCTTGGCTGGCGAAGCGCGGAGGGCCTCGGGGCTGGGGGCCCCGGTGCGCTCGAGACCGGCGTGGATCCGGACGCCCTCGCGATCATCCAGTTCTCCTCGGGCTCCACCACCGAACCCAAGCCGGTCGCCCTGTCACACCGCCACCTGATGGCCCAGCTCGAGGCGCTGCGGACGTTACTGCCGCCCGAGCAGAGTGATCCCCATCTTGGCGTTTCATGGCTCCCGCTGTACCACGACATGGGACTGATCGGCTGCCTCCTCCTCGCGGTGTACTACCCCGGCCCCCTCGTCCTCATCCCCCCCGAGCACTTCCTGGTGCGTCCGGCGCTCTGGCTGCGGGCGATCGCTCGCCACCGCGCAACGCTCTCGGTCTCGCCGACGTTCGGCTACGCGGTGGCCACGAAGCGGGTGCGCGCCGAGGAGATCGAGGGAGCCGACCTGTCGAGCTGGCGCCTCGCCGTATGCGGGGCCGAGCCCATTCCCCTGGAGGCTCTGCAGGCGTTCGCGCGGCGCTTCGGCCAGCACGGCTTCGACGCTTTGGCGCTGCGGCCCGTCTACGGCCTCGCCGAGGCCGCCCTGGCCGTGACGTTCGCGCCGGCGGCGCGACCCCTCAAGGCGCTCGGGGTGGATCCCGCCCGTCTCGCGGCAACCGGCGAGGTCGTGCCCGGGGCGCGCACGGTCGTCTCGGTGGGGACACCGATCCCGGGCTTCGAGGTGGAGGTGCGAGGGGACGACGGGCGGCCGCTGCCGGAGAGTCGCGTCGGACGGATCTTCACGCGGGGAGCATCCGTCATGGCCGGCTACTTCGGGCAGGCCGAGGCCACGGCCAGGACGCTCGTCGGCAACTGGCTGGACACCGGCGATCTCGGCTTCGTCAGCGATGGTGAGCTCTACGTCTGCGGGCGGGAGAAGGACATCATCATCATTCGAGGCGCCAACCACGCACCGCAGGAGTTCGAGGAGTGCATCGGGGGGCTCGACGGCTTACGTGCGGGGTGCGCCGTGGCGCTCGGCTTTCTCCCCGAGGGAGAGGACGGCGAGCAGCTCCTGGTGCTCGCCGAACGGGCGAAGGATGCGAGGCGCGACGACGGCGACGCCGGCACCGTTGACCTCATCCGCCGGGCCATCCTGGAGCGGACGGGGATCCGGCCGCACACCGTTCACCTGCTCGACCCGGGGACGCTCCCCCGCACGTCGAGCGGCAAGCTGCGGCGGAGCAAGGCGCTGCGCCGCTTCCTGGCGGGAAAGCTCACGCCGCCTCGCAGGGTGGGCCCGGCTCGCCTCGGCACGGAGCTGGTGCGATCCGCCCTCGCGTTCGCGCGGGTCAGGCTCGGCCGTGGGCGATAGGTTCGACGTCGCGGTGGTGGGAGGAGGACCCGCCGGGCTGGCCGCCGCCGCCTTCGCGTCGCGTGCAGGCCTCTCGACCGTTCTTTTCGAGCGCAACGCCGGCCCACCGGACAAAGCATGCGGCGAAGGCCTCATGCCCGCGGGCGTCCAGGTTCTCGAGTCGCTGGGGGCGACCTCCCACCTCACCCCCGCCGACTGGCACGCGTTCGTCGGCATCCGCTACCTGCAGGAGGACGGCTCCTGCGCCGAGGGACGGCTCCCTGCGGGAGGCGGCCGTGGAGTCCGGCGCACCGCCCTCGCCTCTGCGCTGGCGAGGTGCGCCGCCCAGAGCGGCGTCGAGCTGCGCTGGGATTGCTCCGTGGACGGCTTCTCCCGCTCCGATGACATCATCACGGTCCGGACCGGCCCGACAGAGGTCCGCGCTCGAGTTCTCGTGGCAGCAGATGGCCTCCTCTCGCGGATGCGCCGCCTGGCCGGTCTCGAACGCCCGGCCCCGCGGCTGCAACGTTTCGGGCTCCGCCAGCACTTCCAGGTCAAGCCCTGGTCCGATTGGGTCGAGGTCCATCTCCGCGAAGGTATCGAGGCGTTCGTGACACCCGCGGGGGAATCGCGCGTCGGCGTCGCCTTCCTGTGGGAGAAAAGTGCTCAACCCGGCCCTGTTTCGGTTGCGGCTCTCCTGCAACGCTTTCCCGCACTGGCGGCCCGCCTCGCCGGTGCCCCGATGGACTCGCGCGCGCGAGGCGCCGGGCCGCTCGCACAGTCAACGCGTTCCCGAACCGCGGACGGCGTGGTCCTCGTCGGCGATGCCGGAGGCTACGTCGACGCGATCACGGGCGAGGGCCTCAGCCTCGCACTGAGGTGCGCGCAGGCGCTCGGCGCGACGCTACCAGCGGCCCTCGGACACGGCGCCACCCGGGAGGCGCTGAGGCCCTACGAGCGTTTCCACGCCCACGAGTTCCGGCGCTATGCGCTGGTGTGCCGGGCCATGCTTGCCCTTGCGCGGCGCCCACCCATCCGCCGCCGGGTCGTTCGCTTCCTCGGCCGCCACCCTCACCTGTTCGACCGGCTCATCGCCGCCGCGCTGGCCTGACCCTGGCTTGGGTTCAAACCCTGGGTGCGAACGCCGGGCGCGCTGTACTTGGTCTTATGTGGGGCGCGCATGCCATGCGCGCTCTTCGTTGGTTTCGGAGGGTGCGAGACAGCTTGCGCGGCACGCGAACCCCCCAGAAACCACAGCAAACACGCCGGCACGGCGTGCCGGCCCGACATTCGGCTTCTCGGGTCGAAACGCGCCGGAGCGCGAGCCCACGACATGCCCTGTTGCGACCAGCCACGGATCAGCGAGGCTTGAAGGCGTTTTGCTGGCCCGCGCCCGGGAACGAGACAAACCGGACAGGCTTCCTCGGAACGAGGCCAGCCTCCTTCTGCCAGATCGTGAGGTCCTCGACAGACAGGGTGCCGGCCCTGCTCGTCAAAGCAAAGTAGAGCTCGACGAGCGTGGCGAGCTGGCCCGGGTGCCCGGCCGAAAAGCGCACGAACAGCTCCTGGATCACCAGGACGCCGCCGGGCCGGAGAGCGCGGGCCGCTCGCCGGATCATGTCCCGGCTCTGAGCGGGGTCGAAGTGGTGCAGAAGGTTCGAGATGAAGACGAGGTCGAAAGCCTCGGTGCCAAGATCCTCGGCCAGCGCATCCCCGGCCCGGTGCACCACGCGGTCCCCGAGGCCCTCGCGCGCCAGGATGGGGGCGGCCTGCGCCAAAGCCTCGGGGAGGTCGAGGATCTCGGCGCAGAGCCTGGGGTGACGCTGGCAAAGGGCCACCGAGAAGAGCCCGTGGGAGCCGCCCACGTCCAGCATGCGCCGGGCGGTTCTCGGCACCGGCGTCCTCCTGGCGACCTCGCGGACCAGAACTCCGGCGAGGGAGCGCATGCCGCGCTGGTAGAGGTCCCACTGCACGCTGGACATCTCGCGGTGGATGTCCAGAGGCGTGCCGGTCCGAACAAAACCCTCGAGCTGTCCAATCCACTCCCACTCCACGAACCTGAAGAGGACGTTGTCATGGAGGGAGTGCGCGCTGGCCTCGAGCAACCACGTGCGCGCGTCGGTCGTGAGGGCGTATCTTCCGCCGGCCGCAACACGCACGTACCCGGTTGCCACGAGGACGTCCAGGAGCTTCGCCGTCGCACGCTCCTCCGTCCCGCACCGCAAGGCCACCTGGCCCGGAGTCAAGGCCGCAGGCCCGAGCGCCTCGAACACGCCGACCTTCGTGGCCACCATCAACGCCTGTGCGAGGACCAGGGTGACGTGCGTCTCGAGCAGGGGCCGCGGGCCAAGCCGGAACAGCACGGCCACCCGCTCTCGCATCGTTTCTGCCATCGGGCCGATCTTCATGGTTTTCCCTCTTTGCGCGTCCAGTGCTACCACGAATGGTATCCGAGTGCACGGCGGGACTGCGGTCGAGGCTGCGGACCCCCGGGCGCCACGCACGTTCCTGATATCCGCGGGTGTCCGCTTCTGACGCTCCGTTCGGCGATCCATCCTGCCCCGGACCGCCCCGGCCTCGCGCCGGGGCGGTCCGTTTTTCGCTGTACCGTGTGCAGTGGAACCTGACCATGACAGCGGACGTGACGCGCCCGCCGCGGCCGGTGTGTCACTGGAGTCCGCTACTTGGCCGCAGGGGGCGCCGCGGGTGCGGCTGCGAGCACGACGTGCGTCCACAGCTTGATCGGCTTGGGCATTCCGGACATGCCCTCGCCCGCTCCCCGCCCCATGCCGCCACCGCGCCTGCCGCCACCACCCCGCCCCATGCCGCCGTAGCCGCCCGGCGCACCCCCCGGGGGACCCCCGCCCTCACCGCCCTGCCCGCCGCGGCCCCCGCCGCTCGCGCCCTCACCCCCCTGACCACCCTGGCCGCGCCGGAACTTCGGCATCTCGGTCTCGAAGCCGAGCGCAATGGTCTTCCCGGGCTGCGCGTCCACCGCCAGCGGCCGTTCCTCGGAAGGCTTGAGAGGAAACCTCAGCTCGATGACCATCACGCCGCTGTCGTCGCCGAGCGCAGCCTGGATCGGGTTCGCGTCGGCCCGAGGGACCTGAAAACGGTCCTCCTCCGTGGGCCCGATCAGCTCGACCATGCTCGTGTCGGCGGAGAGACCCGGGCGGGGCTGTTCGTCGGGTGGCGTGGGCGAGGGCGCCCCGCCCTGCCGGCGCCCGTACCCCGATCTCATCGGGATGGGAAAACGGACCC
The DNA here is from genome assembly GCA_963754345.1 of Thermoanaerobaculaceae bacterium. Lineage (GTDB taxonomy): Bacteria > Acidobacteriota > Thermoanaerobaculia > Thermoanaerobaculales > Thermoanaerobaculaceae > RBG-13-68-16. The sequence continues at coordinate 166,325 of CAVWFZ010000004.1, forward strand.
CGTAGCCCTTCGCGTCCTTGCCGCCGCCGTTGGCCCATACCGTCAGCCCCAGGCGGGCGAGCTGGATCTTGGTCATGGGATCCGAGGTCTTGAGGCAGAGGTACAGGTAGTCGCCGTCGTTCTGCACACCGACGAGGAGCGGGAGATCCGACAAGGGCTGCAGGTGCCCCGCCCACTTGTCACCCGTCCCGTCCACCTTCACCTGCGCCGGTGACCAGGCGCTCTTGATCTCGAAGTCCTTGGCCTGGCCAAGCACCGGCACGAGCGCCAGACCCACCGCCATCCCCAAAACCCGAAGTCCTCTCGCCAATGTGTCCCCCCTTGCCTCGCCTGTGGAGCGCCCGCTCGCCGGCACGATCAACCCCGAAACCAGTCAGCATAACCCGCTCCGAAGGCGCACAGACTCTGCACGTAAAGACGAAGGAGCGGCGCAAGGGTTGACCGCACCCGACCCCTTGCGCACCGACGACGCCGAAGGCGCTCCGAAGCTCGCGCAGCCGGCCAAGACCCGGAGGCGCGCCGGTGGCGATCCGTTGCAGCCATGACCGGCTCGCAACTCGGGGCGCAGGCACCTCCTTCGCCCCGAACCAGGGCTTGCCCAGATGAGGACCGTGCCGGAAATGCCTCGGCCCGACGTCGATGTTGTGGATTGAAAATCAACCGGCTCGCGTGTCGCGGGCGTCGCGACTGGCCAAGGAGTCGAAAGGGGGGAAAGATGAGAAACGTGTTTGCTGTAGGGCTCGCAGGTTTCATCGCCGCAGGTGCCCTGCGCGCCGTCGCTGCCCCGGGCGCAGAGGGGGCCGGGATCACCGCCGATCAGGCATTGCAGAAGCTGATGATCGGAAACCAAAACTACATGTCCGGCACCTTCACCAACGAGAAACAGTCGACCGCCGCGGTTCGGCAGACTCTCGTCGCCGGGCAGAAGCCGTACGCGGTCATCCTCTCATGCGCCGATTCTCGCGTGCCGCCGGAGATCGTCTTCGACAAGGGACTCGGCGAGATCTTCGTGATCCGGGTCGCCGGCAACGTCACCGATCCGGTGGTCCTCGGCAGCATCGAGTACGCCGTCGAGCACCTCGGCTCCCCTCTCATCATGGTCCTCGGCCACACGAGGTGCGGCGCCGTCACGGCGGCGGTCGAGGGCAAGGGTGAGCCGCACGGGAGCATCGGCGCCATCCTGGACGCGATCAAGCCTGCCGCGGCGAAGGCCAAACAGGAGTGCGGGAAGGCCAAGGACGAGGAGCTCGTGGTGGACTGCGCGGTTGACGAGAACGTCAAGCTCGTGGGCGCGAACCTCAAGAAACAGTCCAAGGTGATCAGCCACCTCGTGCAGGAGGGCAAGGTGAAGATTGCGCTGGCCAAGTACAGCCTGGAGACGGGAAAGGTGAGCCTGCTCGACTAGCCCGAGGCCGCCAGGGTCAAGGCAGCCGCTTCACGATTGCCCTCACACCGCCGAATTCCGGCCGGCGGACGGGCCGGCCGCTACATTTCAAGCCGTTGTGGTTCGTAGCGGCCGCCCGCGGGGCGGCCGGCCCTTTCGCCCCTCCCGGTCCCCTCTCTCGGAGGGAGAGGGAGCCCGTACCTTCTGAAGCAGGTGAGCCGCCGCTTTTCAAATATTGAGACTAAGGCTTTATACACAAATCGCTCGATGCGACCGGCCCGGTCCCCCGGGCTCCGGGGGTTTGCGCTGCGTGATACGCTATTCGAAGATCCCCAGAGAGAGGTTCACATGGACGTCACGAGACGGAGTTTCGTGAAGCTCTCCGCGACGGCTGTGGGGGCCACCAGCCTCACGGCCCTCGGGTTCTCGGCGAATGATGCGTTTGCCGAGGTTCGGACCTTCAAGCTCGCCCACACGAGCGAGACTCGCAACACGTGCCCCTACTGCTCGGTCGGCTGCGGGCTCATCATGTACGGCCTCGGCGACCGGGCGAAGAACGCGCGCACCGAGATCATCCACATCGAGGGTGACCCCGACCACCCGGTCAACCGCGGAACGCTGTGCCCGAAGGGCGCATCCCTGCTCGATTTCGTCCACTCCCCCCAGCGCCTGAAGTACCCCGAGTGCCGGCCGGCGGCAGAGCCGGTGGCCGATGACCTTGCTACTCTGGCCCTCGACATGCTCGTGTCGGAGCAGGGGTACGGCAAGAACGGTGTGAACCTCTTCCTGCACGTCTAGACGCGAGGGACGCAGGGAACGGCGTGGCGGGAAGCGGGTTGAGAGGAGGCCTTCTGGCAACGTCCGGTCTATCCTATGCGCCGGGCCCGGTGCTGGCGGTGTGCGGCTCGCGCGGCGCCGGCAAGACCACGCTGCTCGAGCGGGTCATCCCCGAGCTGGTCCGGCGCGGCCTGACGGTCGCGGCCGTCAAGCACCACACCCACACCGGCGCGCTCTCGGTGGATCAACCGGGGAAGGACTCGGACCGTCTCTTCCGCGCCGGCGCCGATGTCCACCTGCGCGCACCGGCCGAGGCATTTGAGCGGACGCACCGAAAGGAAGACGACGAGCTGGCGGCCGTGCTCTCCGGCCTGCTCGAGGGCCATGACCTCGTGCTCGTGGAAGGACACAAGGACACGCCGCTGCCCAAGGTGTGGTTGTCCGGCGAACACGACCAGGGCCGACCCGAGGGCGTCGGCGGGGTGCTGGCCGTGCTGCCCCGCGACGCCGATCGGCCGCGACGGTTCCAGGAGCTCCTGGACGAGTGGCTGCCCCGTGCCTGGTCGGCGATCCCGGTCTACGCCGGCGTGCTGGTGGGCGGTGTGGGCACCCGGATCGGGCACCCCAAGCAGCTCCTCCCCCACCGCGGCGGCACCTTCCTCGAGGCGGTTGTGGCGGCGATCGAACCCATCCTTCCGCACGTCGTGCTGCTGGGCGGCGGGGCCGTCCCCGCGGCCTGCGAGCAGCTGCCTCGCCTGCCCGACGCTCCCGGCCTCGCCGGACCGCTCGCCGGGATGCTGGCGGCGCTGCGCTGGGCCCCGGGCCACGCCTGGCTGTTCGCGGCGTGCGACCTCCCCATGCTTTCGCCGGAAGCGGCGATGTGGCTCGTCGGGCAACGCAGACCCGGCCGTTGGGCCGTCCTCCCCGATTGCGGAAAAGGCGTCGAGCCGCTGCTGGCGTTGTACGAGCCCCAGGTCCGCGAACCGCTGGAGCGACTCGCCGCCGACCCGGAAGCCGGTCCCCGCCTGCTCGAGCGCCACCCGAAGGCGACCGTGGTCACGCCGCCGGAGGAACTGCACCACTGCTGGCGCAACATCAACACCCTGGCGGACCTCGCGGCGCTCGGAGAGGACCCTCGCCCGTAGCCGCGCACTGGGGAGTCGTCAGCGCCCTTCGGACGGCGGCTTACCTTGCCGGCGGAAGCCCAACGATCGTGACCCGGCCCTCCAGGCGGCCGTCGATCGGGTCATGGGCCTTCAGGAAGTCCACGAAGGCGTCAATGTCGAGGATTCCGGTGTCGTAGCGGTACCCCTTGGCGGTCTTCAAGAGAACGTGCGCGTCGCCACCGACGGCGATGAAGCTCGGGACGGTGATCCGATAGACCTTGCCCGCCTCGACGGGCTCTCCGCCGACCTTGAGGTCGACGATCCGTTGTCCTGGGGCCTTGCCGATGTCAATGACGAACGACGTTCCGCGCGAAGGGTACAGCAGACCACTGGCACTCTCCGGCAGCTTCCCGAGTTCCTCCTCCAGGACCGCTTTCAGCTCGGCGCCGGTGAGATCAAACTGGACGAGCGTGTTGTTGAACGGCTGAACCGTCACCGCCTGGCCGTACGTGATCGGGCCGGGCTCAATGCCTGCACGCACGCCCCCCGGGTTGACAAAGGCAGCGACCGACCCTGCCTTGGCGGTGGCCGCCAGAATCGAGTCGGTGATGACGTTGGCCATCGGGTTCTCGGCGTGGCGGGCGGTCACCCGTGTGGTCGCGATCCCCTTCTCGCTGTGCCCGACGACCTGGTCACGGACGGCGGCGATCGGCCGCCCGAACGCCGCCACCATCGCCTCTACGGTCGGGTCCTCGGGAATGGACGGATCGATGGGCACCGGCCGGGCGTCATCCCAGCCCGCGACGTGTCCGGCGTCGTCAAAGCGCACCTTGATGCGCCCGACCACCTTGCCCCAGTCCCAGGCTTGCACGACCAGCACCGTGTTCCCGTCAAGGTCCTTCAGGACCGTCGGGTAGTCGCCGGCAGGCTCCGGCAAACCCGGGACCGCGCCCAGCAGCGTGTGGCTGTGACCCCCAACGATCACGTCGACCCCCCTGAGCTTGCCGGCCAGCTCGACATCGAGCTTGTAGCCGATGTGGGACAGCACGATGATCTTGTCGACGCCCTGCTGGGTCACGGCATCGATTGCGGACTGCACGCTTGCGCCGAGGTCCTTGACCTTGATCGTGGGCCCGGGCGTGCTGATGGTCAGGAGGTCAGGCGGCACGGCGCCAACCACCCCGATCCTCTCGCCACCCACCTCCAGGATCGCGTACGGCTTGACGAGCGGCGCCAGATCCTTGTCAGCGCTGAGATCGAGGTTTGCGGCCAACAGCGGGAAGCGCGCGAGGCTGGCAAAGCGCGCTAGCACCGCCGGCCCGCGATCGAACTCGTGGTTGCCGATGGCCATCGCCTGATAGCCGACATAGTTCATGTACGCGAGGTCGGCGAGCCCCTCGTACACGTTGAAGTAGAGGGTCCCCTGGAAGGTGTCCCCGGCGGAGAGCAAGAGTGGGTTCGGATCGCTGGCCCGGAAGCGGTTGATGAGCGTGGCCTGGCGCGCGTAGCCGCCCATCTCCTTGCCCCGCTGGATGAAAGGCTCGATATGGGCGTGCATGTCGTTGGTGTGCAGGATCGTGATCGTGATCGCCTTGGCAAGTGCAGGCAGCGCCTGCCCCGCCAGGAGAACCACAACCAGGGCCAGGATCCGGATTGCCTTCTTCATGCCGTCCTCCAGGAACTACCTGTCTTTCGACGCGCATCCAGCAACTCTGGTGAGCGCCATTCAAGGAGGAGAGACTACCAGCTCGATGCTGCGAACGGAATTGAGTCAGTGACCTGGCCACACCTGTGGTGTGCCCTGAGTACCTCTCTTGATCTGGTCGGGACGGTGGGATTGGACCGTGTGGGGCGGCGTGGGAGGGCGGCACCAGGCAGGCTGCCGGGCACTCGCGCCCAGACCGCCGGGGACCAACAGCTCTCCCTCATGCTGGCGGACGTGTGGAGGAGTGAACGGAATGCGATCTCGTGCAATCCTCGCCGATTTCGAGGCGGCAACGCCTCCCGCAACCGGGAGCCTCTGACCTCCGCTCCCGCTTCATCCACGAATCGGCGAGGCGGGCGCCGGCGGCGCCCGCCTCAACTCGATCTACCGTTTCAGTGCCCGGCGCACGCCCTCGGCGTAGGCCGGATCGGCCTTCTTGAAGTGCGCGAGCTGTCGCTCGACGATCTCTTTTGGAACGCCCTCCATCGCGCCCGCGATCGCCTGGTGGAGCCTCTTGCGCTCGGCGGCGGGCATCAGGCGGTAGAGGTTACCCGCCTGCGTGTAGTCGTCGTTGCCCTCGCGGTGGTTGTAGCGGTCGGCGTCGCCCGAAATCTCAAGCGGAGGCTCCACGAATCGCCGATCCTCGACGGGACCGCCGAACGAGTTGGGCTCGTAGTTGACGCTCCCGCCGGCGTTGTCGTCGAACCGCATCGCGCCGTCCCGGTGGTAGTTCGCCACCGGGCAGTGCGGCCGGTTGACCGGCAGGCTCTCGTAGTTGACGCCGAGCCGGTAGCGATGCGCGTCGCCGTAGGCGAAGATCCGGAACTGCAGCATCTTGTCGGGGCTGTGGCTGATGCCGGGGACGACGTTGGCGGGCGAGAACGCGGCCTGCTCGACCTCGGCGAAGTAGTTCTCCGGGTTGCGATTCAGCTCCATCACGCCGACCTCGATGAGCGGGTAGTCGCGGTGCGGCCACACCTTGGTGAGGTCGAACGGGTTGTACGGCGTCGTCTCAGCATCGGCCTCGGGCATGATCTGCACCATCGCCCGCCACTTCGGGAACTCCTTGCGCTCGATCGCCTCAAACAGGTCGCGCTGGTGGCTCTCGCGGTCCTGCCCGACGATGCGCTCGGCCTCCTTGTCCGTAAGGGTGGCGATGCCCTGCATCGTCTTGAAGTGGAACTTCACCCAGACCCGCTCGCCCTTCGCGTTGATCAGGCTGTACGTGTGGCTGCCGTAGCCGTTCATGTTGCGGAAGCTCTTGGGCAGGCCGCGGTCGGAGAACAGGATGGTCACCTGGTGGAGGCTTTCCGGCGAGAGCGACCAGAAGTCCCACATCGCCGTCTTGCTGCGGAGGTTGGTCTTGGGGTCGCGCTTCTGCGTGCGGATGAAGTCGGGGAACTTGTACGGATCACGAACGAAGAACACCGGCGTGTTGTTGCCGACGAGGTCCCAGTTGCCCTCCTCGGTGTAGAACTTCATCGCGAATCCGCGCACGTCCCTCTCCGCGTCGGCGGCGCCGCGCTCGCCTGCAACGGTCGAGAAGCGCAGGAAGCACTCGGTCTTCTTGCCGACCTTCGAGAAGATCGCCGCCTTCGTGTAGCGCGTGATGTCGCCGGTGCACGTGAACGTCCCGTACGCGCCCGACCCCTTGGCGTGCACGACGCGCTCCGGGATCCGCTCCCGGTTGAAGTGTGCGTGCTTCTCGAAGAGCTGCCAGTCCTGGACCAGCAGCGGACCGCGGGGACCGGCGGTGAGCGAGTTCTGGTTGTCGCCCACAGGGATGCCGGCGGATGTGGTGAGCTGTTTCTTCTTCATCGCGTCCTCCTTTGGACCTCTGGAACAAGAATTAGTTTAAGTTTAGACATTGTCTTGCGATTCGAGAAAAAAAGAGACTCACGTGCGCTTCCTCCGCCCGCGCAAGACGACCTGGTATTCCTTGACCTCGTACCCTCGCAGGTTCTTCTGGCCGGAGACCACGAGCGCGTCCCATGGCACGTCGTGGATGGCGCCCGTCTTCTCGTCGATGAAATGGTGGTGCCGCTCGACATGCGAATCGAACACCACGACCCCTTCCCTGATCGTCTGAGGTCGAACGAGTCCCTTCTCCTCGAGTCGGCTGAGCGTGTTGTAGACCGTCGCCCGCGACAGCGTCGGGCACTCCCGCCGGGCATGCTCCAGGACCTGGTCGGCGGTCGGGTGGGACGTCGAAGCCAAGACGTAGCGTGCCACCGCGACACGCTGGGGTGTCGGCTGCAGGCCAACGCTGCGCAGCAGGCCGATCAGGTCTTTCATCATCTTCAAGACTACGTCTAATCTTGGATTTTGTCAAATATCACGCCCTGGCCCGGAGGCACCCCATTGCAGCGCCGCGACGCGCTCGCGGCCTGCCCGGAGGCCGGGCACTCACACCTTCGCGACGAGGCCGACGCTTGGGCGCGAGACCAGATGGAGCGCAGCGGGAAGCGCCGGAAGACCTTTGCCGAATGCTTGGTTGAGGTAAGCGACGACAACGAGGCATCGAACGCACAAAGGCACATTGAGAGACTCCGGCATCCGCGAGCATCGTCCGCGTGGACCTGGCGAGCGGCCAGCGGAGCCTCGTGCGAACGATCAGGCCTCTGGATACCGCAGGAATCGTGGCCGTGGCACCCATACTCATGACACGCGATGGAAAGGCCTATACCTACGGGTACAACCGGCAGCTCTCCGACCTGTTCGTCGCCGAGGGACCGAGATGACCCTCGCCACGGGCATCGGGTTTGGCCGCGGGGCGGCCATCACCAGGTCGCCGGCTCTCGCGCGTTGGACCATGTTCTGCCATCCTAGGGAGGCACTGGACGAATGACGACGACGTGCTTAGCTCAGTGACGGGAGGGACGTGATGGGCCACACCCTGGAGTTTCGTTCCACCACACAGAAGTATCCTGACCTCTTTGCGCCGGCGGTGCTGGGGGCCATGGAGGCGCTGGCGCCGCTCAACGCGGACCGGCGTTCGGTCATGGCGGCGCGCATCCGGAGGCGCGCGGACCGCACACGCCATCACAAGCGCATCGAGTTCCTGCCGCCCGACTCGCTGATCCCCCGCACCTCCATCCGCGTTCAGGACGCCCGGGACGGCAACTTCGAAGGCAGCGAGATCCCCCACGACCTGCGGCGCCAGTGGATCCAGGGCACGGGGCCGGCCACCAAGCCCCACGCCTCCACCGGCAGCGGCCTGCGCAACGTGGCCTACGCCCTCCTCTCGGGGGCCGACGGGTGGATGTTCGACGGCGAGGACGCCCTGGGCCAGGTGGAGACTATGGCGCTCAACAACCAGCGGAACCTCAAGCTCTCCATCGCCAAGGACCCTCTGTTCCTCGAGGTTTCGGAAGAGGTGGCCGACGAGATGAACCGCTGGGCCCAGGGTTTCTTCGGCCGCCCCATCATCGCCGACTGGCGGACCCAGCTTGATTTCACCACCAGAATCTTCCGGTGCCGCGGGCTCCACCTGGATGACCGCCACGTGCGGGAGAACGACGGCACGGGCTTCTCCGCCTCCATCGTGGACCTGGCGCTCTACGTGGTGAACAACCACAAGCGCCTGCGCGCCGCGGGCTCGTCCGTGGTCCTCTACCTCCCCAAGATCCAGACCGCGGAGGAGGCGGCCCTCTGGAACGACATGCTCACGGCCCTCGAGCACCACCTCGGGCTTGCGGTGGGCACCATCAAGGTCTACGTCCTTGTGGAGCAGATCGAGGCCTGCTTCCAGCTCATGGAGATCCGCGCCGCGCTGTCGCCGCACTTCGTGGGCTTCAACACGGGGCGCTGGGACTACATCAATAGCGTCTCCGACGCGCTCTCCTGGGACCCGCAATTCATGAACCCCAACATCGACGCCATCGTCATGACCTACGGCTACATGCGCAACTACGAGGACCGCGTGCGCCGGGCCGTCAACACGCCCGACCGGAAGGGACGCTGCGCGCTCTGGCAGGGCGGCATGGAAACCAACATCCCCGTGGGCACGGCCGAGGGCGTGGCGGCGGGCATGAAGCGGGCCGTGGCGGGCGCCGAGCGCGAGCAGCGCGAGGGGGCCAGCGGCAAGTGGGTGGCGCACTGGAAGATGGTGCACATCGTGCGGCCCGTGTGGGAAAAGGTGGGCGAGGAAAACCAGCTCGGCAGGGCATTCCCGCGCTTCACTTACACGGAGCAGGACGCCGCCGGCCTCATTCTCCTCGAGCCAGCGCCCCGCACGGTGCGCGGCGCGAGGGACCTTCTGAGCGTGGCCCTCCAGTACGGCAACGCATTCGGCCAGGGCTTTCAGGCAGCGGCCCTCAAACCCGCGGACTTCTTCGGCGACGACAGCATCCTTTACCTCATGGAGGACATGGCCACCGGCGAAATCAGGCTCAGCATCCTCTGGGAGTGGCTCCACAAGGGCGCCAAGCTCACGGAGGCCGATGCCGGAACGGGCTCGGCCGCGGGCGATACTGTCAGCCTGAAGCTCTTCGAGCGCCTGCTCGAGGAGGAGTTCGGGAAACTCCGGCGCGCCAGCAATCGCGACGTCCACGACGATTCGAAGGACACTACGCTCCCTATCGCCCGCGCCATCGTTCAGGCCTACATCACCGATCCGGTCAAGACGCCCTGGTATGTGGACCTGTTGAACATCAACCTGGACAACCACGACCTGACGACGGCCCGGGAGCGCATCGCGCGCTACCTCGAGGCATTCCGGCGCGACGGGACGCGCATCACCGAGAACCTGGATTTCGAACGGTAGTACGCGGGGAGGGCAGCCATGAGCACATTCGAAAAGGACGTGGCGGCGACCCAGGAGTGGTTCGATAGCGACCGCTTCAAGGGCATCACGCGCCTCTACTCGGCGCGCCAGGTGGTGGAGCAGCGCGGGACCATCCGGAGCGACTACACCGTCGCCCGCGAGGCCGCCATCGCCTTCTACGATCGCCTGCGGCAGCTCTTCAGCGAGGGCAAGAGCATCACCACCTTCGGGCCCTACTCGCCCGGCCAGGCGGTGACCATCAAGCGCATGGGGATCGAGGGCATCTACCTGGGCGGATGGGCCACCTCGGCCAAGGGTTCCATCACCGAGGACCCGGGCGCGGACCTGGCGAGCTACCCGCTGAGCCAGGTCCCCGACGAGGCCGCCGGGATGGTGCGCGCCCTGCTCACGGCGGACCGCAACCAGGAGTTCCTGCGCTCCCACATGACCGAGAAGCAGCGTTCCGAGACGCCCGCCGTGGATTACAGGCCCTTCATCATCGCCGACGCGGACACGGGCCACGGCGGCGACCCGCACGTGCGCAATCTCATCAGGCGGTTCGCAGAGGTGGGCGTGCCCGGATACCACATCGAGGACCAGCGCCCGGGCACCAAGAAGTGCGGCCACCAGGGCGGCAAGGTGCTGGTGCCCTCGGCGGAGCAGATCAAGCGGCTGAACGCTGCGCGCTTCCAGCTCGACATCATGCGCGTACCGGGAATCATCGTGGCCCGCACGGACGCGGAGGCGGCCAACCTCCTCGACAGCCGCGGCGACGAGCGGGACCACCCCTTCATCCTGGGTGTCAAGAATGTGAACCTGCCTACTTACAAGGCGGGTTTCCTGGCCCTGATGCGGCGCTTTTACGCCCTGGGGGTCACGGAGCTCAACGGCCACCTGCTCTACACCCTCTCCGAGGACGAGATGGCGGCCGCCGACGCGTGGCTCGACCGCACGGGCCTCTCGGCCCAGGTCGTGGAGAGCGTGGCGGCCCACAAGAAGAAGGCCGAGGCCTCCGTGGACGCCCTCTTCGACAAGGTGGCCTCGCGTTTCCTGGAGGTCTGGGAAGCCGAGGCCGACCTCCATGCCTACGGCGATGCCGTGGCCGAGGTGCTCGAGTTTCGCGCCAGCGAGGGCGAGGTCCTCGAGACGAGCGTCGAGGAGTGGCTGCGCTTCGCGAGCCGCGCGTCGTTCTACGAGGCTAGGAGAAAGGCCAGGTCGCTGGGCGTCGACATCGTCTGGGACTGCGAGCACGCCAAGACGCCGGAGGGCTACTACCAGGTGCGGGGCGGCATCGAGTACGCCATCGCCAAGTCCCTCGCCGCGGCGCCCTTCGCCGACATCCTCTGGATGGAGACGGCCACCGCGAACCTGGGCGAGGCGCGCCACTTCGCCGAGGCCATCCACGCCAAGTTCCCCGACAAGATGCTGGCCTACAACCTCTCGCCCTCCTTCAATTGGGACTCCACGGGCATGAGCGACGACGACATGCGCCGCTTCCCCGAGGAGTTGGGCAAGATGGGCTTCGTCTTCAACTTCATCACCTACGGCGGCCACCAGATCGACGGCCTCGCCGCGGAGGAGTTCGCAATGGCCCTCAGGCAGGACGGCATGCTCGCCCTCGCCCGCGTGCAGCGAAAGCTCCGACTGGTGGAGTCGCCCTACCGCACGCCCCAGACCCTCGTGGGCGGGCCGCGCCTGGACGCCGCGCTCGCCGCCTCCTCGGGCCGCACCGCCACCACGAAAGCCATGGGCAAGGGGTCCACCCAGCACCAGCACCTCATCCAGACGGAGGTGCCCAAGAAGCTCCTCGAGGAGTGGCTGGCCTTATGGAGCGATCACTACCGCCTGCCGGGTCCCCTGCGCGTCGAGCTTCGGCCCCACCGCGCCGGCTCCGAACTTCTGGAGCTCGCGCTCGTGGGCAAGGGCCAGGAGAAAGAGGCGAACGTCATCTTCGCGCCCATCCAGGACCGGCACGGCCGAAACATCCTCTCCGTGCGCGACCAGAACACCTTTGACGAGATGCTGCGCAAGAAGCGGCTCATGACGCTCATCCACCTCTTCCTCGTGCACCGGTACAAGATCGACTCGGTGCACTACGTGACGCCCACCGAGGACAACCAGTACCAGGCCACGAAGATGAAGGAGCAGGGCCTCTTCTCCGAGGTCACGACGGAGGTGGGGCAGATCATCGTGGCCGACGTGAACCACGCACGGATGGGCGAACTTCTCGCGCCCGACCGCGTGCAGCTGGGAAAGCTCATCCGCAAGGAAGCGTAGGACGGAGATTCTGGATTTTTCGGGATTTGGGATTGAAAGACGAAGGGATGGGAACGGGCGGGAGAGAGGCATAAGGAGAGCCAGTGGGCACGACGCGGGGCACACGCCTGGGGCCCTACGAGATCGTGGCGCCGCTGAGAGCAGGCGGCATGGGCGAAGTCTACAAGGCCCATGACACGCGCCTCGCAAGGAGATCACCGATCGGCTCCGGACTCAACTTTCACCTGGCCCAGTTCCCGGGTTTTGGGTCAGGTGAGAAAGGAAATTCCTATCTATTCGAGGTTCGGGAGAACCCCGTTCGCGAGAAAGGCGTCGACGTTGCGGAGAAGCCGCGTCACCTCGTTTGCAGTCATCCACGGGTTGGAAAGGTGGTCCACGACCTCTTGGTCGGTCATGGCGAGTCGACGCCCCTCCTCGATCGCGACCGCATACCCCTCGACCTCGGTGGGCCGATCCACGTAGGCGAACCGCTCGTCCCACAGATCGAGGCCCTCCTCAAGCTGCCGGAGGTGGGTGAGCTCATGGAGGAGGTCAAGGTAGATGTCGAGCTCAGCGCCCTCGCGAAAGTACCGCTCCGAGAGGACGATGCAGGGCCTCTCCACATCCACGAAGGCGTAGCCTCGGTCACCCCGGATCTGCACGAGTGCGCGATCGAGGAGCCTCGCCCGGGCGACCGGCTCGGCGGCGATTCGCGCCAGAGCCGGGCTTGCCGCCACCCCCGGAAGGATCGCGAGGAAAGGGTGGTCCCCGGGCGCGAGCGACCGGTCGACGCGCGCGAACGCGGGCAACGATCCAGGCATTGGCGTTTCGGGGGCGCCGTGGGCGGAACCGCCGCTCCGCGACCCGGCATGCGAACCATCCCCCCGAGACCAGATTGTACACAGGGGGAGACGATGCGACTCCACCGGGCGCGCGGTCCAACCGGCGTAGACTGCGCTCGAGGCGGCGCAACAACGCCGCCAGGAGCCGGTGCCCCATGTCCGAGATCGCTTACGAGGTCGTCAACAGCGCCCCGACCGACGCCATAGTCGGCCTCTACCAGGCCGGCGGCTGGTGGGACGAGGATCCAGCCAACCGCGCCATCATCCCGCAGATGATCTGCGGCAGCTTCTGTTTCCTCGTGGCGCGGGAACCGGAGGGCCGCATCGTTGGGATGGGCCGCGTCATCTCCGACGGTGTGAGCGACGCCTACATCCAGGACGTGGTGGTGCTCGATGCCTACCGCGGCCGCGGCATCGGCCGCGAGATCGTCCGCCGCTTGACCGAGCGCTGCCTCGAGGCGCGGATCGGTTGGATCGGCCTGGTGGCCGAGCCCGGGACGAGGGCGTTCTACGAGCCGCTGGGCTTCCGCGCGCTCGCGGGCCACGAGCCGTTGCTCCACGGAGGCGAGCCCGATGGACATTGACTTCCTCGGCCTCCGCTTCACGCCGATCGAGATCGGGGGCCGGGTGCGCCTCACCGACCTGCTGGCGCGCTACCCGCAGCCCCTCTCCGACTACACCTTCGCGTCGCTTCTCGTGTGGTCGCCCGTCTACCGGTACCACCACGCCCTCGTCGAGAGGGACACGCTGCTCGTGTCGTCCATGTTCGGGACGGAGCGCCGTCCGAGCCTCCTGCAGCCCATCGGCCAGTTCCCCGAGGCGGTGCAGGAGGCGCTCTTGCAGCGTGCCCGCGAGCTCCCCGAGGCGCTGCGGATCGAGTCCGTGAGCGAGGGGTTCCTGCAGACGCACGCGGGGTTCTCCGCTCACTTCGAGGTCGGGTCGGTGCGCGACAGCGCGAACTACATCTACACCGCCGCGGACCTCGCTGGGCTGCGTGGCCGGCGCTACGCCGGCAAGCGCAACCTGATCGCACAGGCCTCGCGCCTCCACTCGTGGTCGGTCGAACCCCTCGATCCGGGCCGAGCGGACCAGTGCCTCGAGGTCGTGGACAACATCGCGGCCAAGCGGACCACCGACGCGGCGGTGACGCTCGAGCAGGAGACGCACGCCCTCGAGTGCGCGCTCCGCCTGTTCGCGCCGCTCGGTCTCCAGGGCCTCCTCATCCGGGTCGCGGGGCGCCCGGCGGCGTTCTCGATCTTCGACCGCCTCAACCCAACGACCGCGGTTGTCCTGTTCGAGCGCGCCCTGCGCACCGAGAAAGGCCTTTACCAGGTGATCAACCGCGAGACCGCGCGCGTGATCGAGGGGCTTGGGTTCTCCCTCATCAACCGCGAGGAGGACCTCGGCGACCCGGGGTTGCGCAAGGCCAAGCTCTCCTACCACCCGACGCACCTGGAGATGAAGTACACGCTCACGTTTCGCGCGTGAGCTCCGGCGCGGCCGGAGCGGTCAAGCCCACACAAAGCCTTCGGGTCCCCACCGAGTCAGGCGAGATATACGAGCGGAGGTGCTTCTGCTGTTTCCAGTCCTGCATCACCACGAGCGCGTGGACTGTCTCTTCCCACCATTGCATGGGGTGATGGTACGGGCGGCAGCGCCCGGTTGGGCAGGGGTCTTGCGGGGCGAATTGGGGCGTTGACAAACAAACCGACAAATAGGACGACTCAGGCCGCCAGCGGGCAGGTTGTCAAACTGAGGAGCGCAAATGGGGCGCAAATCGCCTATAGAGATTCTTGAGGCCACCTCTCGGTGGCCCGTGAGTGTTTCATTCTATTTGGTCGGGACGGCGGGATTCGAACCCGCGACCCCTTGAACCCCATTCTGACTCTTCTCATCTACTGAGGTTAGTTGAGATGACGTCAGATCAGCTACCTTGATCATTCAGCCGCTCAGAGACTTCCGTTGAGGCCAATGAGGGATGTCTAGAAAAACGGAGAGTCGTTGAGATCGTCTGAAATCTCGGGTGTGTGAGGGGCGCAAATTGGGCGCACGAAATGAGATGAGTCACTGAGAAGGATCTCATCTGGGTTGTGAGTCCTCTCGGAGCCCAGTCCGAGTGATAATTAAGTTCTAGGAGCATCACACATGGGCAATGGGCGACTACGAGAGGTGCGGCAGGTACCTGCCTTAAGGGCGCGCCTCACGGCGCCACTTCTCGCGCTTCTCCCTCTCGCTCTCATCGTTGGGGCCTCAAGGCCCAACAGCGCGGCGGCCGACACCGGATCGACAATCACGGGCACGGTCCGCAACGCCCAAGGCCCCCTGCCCGGCGCCCACGTTCGAGTGCAGGCCACGGAGACGAAGACCACCACCGACAAGGATGGCAACTTCGCGCTCGCCTGGCCGGCAGATAAACCCCCGGTGACGGTGATCGCCTGGGCACCTGGCTACTACATGGGGTGGGTGACAGTGCCTACGGAAGGAGTGCCCCCCGACATCACCCTGGAGCCGTACTACACCACCGACAACGTTGACTACGAGTGGTTCTCGGATGAGGGGGCGAGGGGTTCGGTCGCATGCTCTCACTGCCACACGATGCCCGTGTACACGGAGTGGCAGCGGGACGCGCACAGCCGCTCCGCAATCAACCCGCGGTTCTTGAGCATGTACAACGGAACCGATCTCGACGGGCACCAAAGTGCGCCGACCCGGTTCATCTACGATCGCGACGGCACGCCAATTCCGCAACCGCCGGATCCAACGAGACCCTATTTCGGACCGGGCTTCAAGCTCGACTTTCCCAACTCGGCGGGACCCTGCGCCGCGTGTCACGTCCCGGTCGCGGCCGTACGGCGCGAGGGACCCTACGCCGCCGATCCCAACCAAACCGCGGGCGTGGAGAGGGACGGCATCGCGTGCGAGCTCTGCCACAAGATCGGCGAGGTCAGCCTCGACCCAGTGACTCGCATGCCCTACCCCGACAAGCCGGGGGTGCTGTCCGTCCGCCTGTACCGGCCGCCCCAAGGGCAACAGCTCTTCTTCGGCCAGCTCGACGATGTGGCCGGAAAGGACAGCTACCTGCCGCTCATCCACGAGAGCGCTTTCTGCGCCCCATGCCACTTCGGGGTCTTCTCGGGCGTCCCGGTCTACAACTCCTACGGCGAGTGGCTCGCGAGCCCGTACAGCAGCCCCCGAACCGGCAAGACATGCCAAGGGTGCCACATGCCGCCGGCCGGCTACGATTCGTTCGTCTACCCCGAGAAGGGCGGGCTTCGCAGGGACCCGGCGCGGATCCTGAGCCACACGATGCCGGGTGCGGCCAGCGAGGAGTTGCTTCGAAACGCGGTGACGATGGCAGCCGAGGCCCACCTCCAAGGCGCCCGATTGACCGTGGACGTCCACATCACCAATGACAAGACCGGCCATCATGTGCCGACCGACTCCCCGCTCCGGCACTTGATCCTGCTCGTGGTCGCGCGTAGTGCCGAGGGGCAACCCCTGCCGCAGGTCGATGGTCCCAGGGTGCCGTCGTGGGGTGGTGTCGGCGACCCCGAAAAGGGCTACTACGCCGGCCTTCCCGGCACGGCGTTCGCCAAGGTACTTCAGGAGGTGGGGACCGACGCCTTCCCCACCGGCGCCTACTGGAACCGCACTCGGGTCCTGTCGGACAACCGCATCGCCGCCTTCGCCACCGACACGAGCTCCTACACCTTTGCCACCCAACCCGGCGGCACCGCCACGGTCGAGGTCAAGCTCCTCTTCCGCAGGGTCTACAGGCAACTCGCCGACCTGAAGAAGTGGCCGGATTCAGATATCGTTGTGGCCGAAAAGCGGGTCGTCCTCGAGCCCCCCAGTCCGGAAGCCCACGTTGAAGAGTAACCGAACCCCTGAACAGCTCCGCAGGCCTGGACCATGCCTGCGGCCCTTTGGCAGGGACGTCTTGACCCCTCCTCGCGGCGCGCGCCTCAGCGCCGAATCGTCGCGAGGATCTGGCCCTGCGCGTGGTTCCCGATGGTGTCCCTGACCGTGACCGTGATGGTGTAGAAGCCCGGTGCCACGATGACGCCGTTGTCCGCTCTCCCGTCCCAGGGCACGGACACGCGCCCAGGTGACTGCGCCGGTAACGTAATCGTTCTCAGCGTGGAGAGCGAGGCCTGGTTGAGGAAAGCGACCGTCACGCTCGCCGGCTGGTCTTGAAAAGTCGCCAGATCGAACGAAACGGTTGCCGTGGCCCACCCTGCGGCGAACGCGGGCGGGTTGATGGCGACGTTCAATACTGTCGGCTTGGTCCCGAACAGGACAACGGCGTTCCTCGCGAAACGGTCCCGGATCGTCGTGACGCTCAACCGCGAGTAGGCGCTGGCCCGATACACCCCTGTGCCATCCACCCCGGCCCAGACGAAGGTGTGGGGACCGGATTCCTCGTACTTCCGGTTGACCAGGCACAACGCCTTTTCGGGAGTTTGGTCGCATTCGTTGCTGGTGAGGCTCTTGTCGAAGACCGAGATGGTTACCAGACCCGCAACGGGGGAGATGTACGAAAGCGTCAACGGGCGGTTGGCGAACGGGTCGAAGGGCTGGATGTTCAGCGAATCCTTGCTGTCGAAGTAGTTGTTCAGGCATTGGTGAGTGAGGTCCCAGATCATGGAGTGCACGCCGTCGGTGACAGTGGCGACGTAGAAGTACGGCCCATCGGGAACCATTGCGCCCGCATCATCGCGGCCGTCCCACGCATCCGAGTACGTGCCGGCATCCCTTTGCAGTTCCGCGAGCGTCCGGACTACCCGTGCCTGCTGGTCCTTGACCACGAGCGTCTCGGTCAGCGGGAAAGGAACCGTGGAGGTGTACGTGACCCGCCCGCCGGCGCTCGCATTGAACTCCAGCACATTCTGGCTTACGGAGAAGTTGGCAAGCGTAACCGTGTTGGCGATCACGCTGCGGTTGCCCGCGTTGTTCCACACCTGCAGCCGCACCGTATACGTGCCATTCGTCAAGGCGGCGGTGCGCCAGGTACCGAGCACGCCGTTGGAAACGGGTACGGTGGCGGTGGCGATGGTCGTCCAGCCTGAGGGGAAGGCACCCGATCCGTAGTCAACGGACCAAGTCTGAAGGCCCGAGCATGTCGCGGTACCGGTCACTGGCATGTCGGTCGACCCGTCTTGCGTGAGGTTGGACATCAACTGCCCCGACGTGGGTGCGACCAGACCCGCAACCGGGGACGCGATGTCCGAACTCACCGCCGCCGCAGCGATCAGCGGCCCACCACGCTCGGTTGGAACCAGCGCGGATGCCGTCGCAGCGCCTAAGAGAACTGCCGCGCTGAGTCGAAGTGCAAGTCGAGAGTTCCTCATTACTCTCCAAGACTGCGGTTTCCCGAGCCCGTCACGTACCGGCCCCTAGACTGGCGACTTGCATTTTAGACGACCGCCACCTCGGTGACCGTAGAGACCAGTAGTTGAAGCCCTTTCGCAGCTACATCTCCGGGGATCGACGTCATTTGTTCCCCGGCGTCCCGGCCGAAGGTGAAGTTGCCTCCTGAGCCGTTCCTCGTGAGGGTGTTGCCGTTGGCATCGTAGGTGTAGGCGTTGACGCTGTCCGAGGAGAGGCGCTGGCCGTTGAGCTGGTTTGTCCCGTTCTTGAAGTACGTGTAGCTTTGAGGCACACCGTTGACGGTGTTGGTGAGCCGGTTGCCGATCGCGTCGTAGGTCCAGCCGTGCATCATCACTCTGAAGGACGCCCCAGTTTCCACCTCCAGTGGGACTGGGACTACGGGTGCGGGGCCCGGGGGGCGGGTTCTCCCTGGAAACACCGTGTGATGTCGTCCTTGCAAGCCTGTCCAATGGCAACGAAACTACTGCCACTCCATTTGTTGGCAGTCGCAACGAGAGACTTGCAGGCTGAGGTAGGCATCCCCTCTTTGGCTGGCCCGAAGGTAACGACCTCCAGATAGCCATCCCCGTCAACGTCAACGAGCGTGGCGGGAGCGCCGTCCGAGGGCAGCTCCCCAACTTCGACAACCTGGCCCGCTGCGAGGCGAGTTTTTGTGAAGGGCCCCGGCAGGTAGCGCAGGACCTGAACCACTGAACGATTTGGCCCGGTTGGCCACTCAACTAGGAGCAGCTTTTCCTTTGTCGGCCCAACCAACAGCGGCTGTAAGTTCCAAACGGCCTGCCCGTCATGGAAATAGATGACATGGCCCTTTTCAGAGACCACATCGAGCCGCTGCCCCGAAAGCTGGCTCTTGTCCCCAAACCCACCGACAACAACGCGGAGCGTGACGTCCTTAGCGGCGGCCCAGGTTACTGAGAATTCGGGCTTGTCTAAGCGGTCTGCGAGCCAAAGGTAGTGGTCCTCGCGGGTATGGCTGTCCAACCGCGGCGGATCGAGACACCCATCAGACCCAAGCAATCCCCACGTTGGGGCCGCGCGATACTTGCGCAGGAAAGGGACCACGCCTTCCTCGCGACTCGCAATGTTTTCGATCAGGTCCTCGGCGAACGCAGCGTCGAGACCATAGTCCAGTAGCACGACCACCGCTTCATCAGCAGCCTGCGTGCTATTGTCTTCGATCTTCGCGA
Organism: Thermoanaerobaculaceae bacterium; assembly: GCA_963754345.1. Lineage (GTDB taxonomy): Bacteria > Acidobacteriota > Thermoanaerobaculia > Thermoanaerobaculales > Thermoanaerobaculaceae > RBG-13-68-16. The sequence continues at coordinate 185,738 of CAVWFZ010000004.1, forward strand.
GCAGCCTGCCTAGGCTTTCAACGTTTTCGGTGTAAGTGCCTTCAGGCCATGCGCACAGAGCTTTCAGAACTGGGCGAACTAGCTCTTGGACGACAGGGTCGATCTGAGCAGGTGTCACAGGCGTCGGGCCAATTGCTGGCAGCAGGAGGAGCGTAAATAGCGTTATGGATTTACCCACAGGTCACCTCGATTGTCACGTCTGTAGAAGTCTGCAAACCTCTTGTACTCAGACCCCGGCATGGTGATGCATCCCAGACTTTTCCCGGGATGAATCTGGAATTCGCCTCTTCGCTTGTCAAGGGCGTAGTCCATCCACCAACCTCTGGGGGTCAGAGGCACCCGAGCCGGCGCGTGTAGTGGGTTCACGGTCTTGCCAAGTGGACCCATTCCCCACGGCCCAATTGGGATTGGCCCAAGGTCGGGAACACCCGTGCATTCTGCGTCGTTCTTGCAGTCCCCACTCCCCGACCCTGCTTTGTCCGTTCCGAATGCTGACCCATCGTTCGACCAGCAAACGAGGGTATGGGTTGAGATGATGTAGACGCATGTGGCCAGCCCTAGGGGGTCGGACAGCCGGAGAGGGCTGTTCCGCACGTACGCGTACCACGCCGGCCCAGCCTCAGCTTGAAAGAGATCCTCACTGTGGAACCTCCCTGCACTCGCCTGGTAGTACCTCGCCCTGTAGAACCAGAACCCGGCCTCACCAAACTCCCTCGCGGTGTACCCGAAGTCGTTGAGCAGGGTGCCGGTCTGGCTTCTGATCACCCCCCACGCATCGTAGAGGTAGGCGTTCTGGGCGGTGCCGCTGGTGTCGGCGACGAGGTTAACTGATCCGAGCCCGTCCACGGAGAAGTAGTAAGTGTTGCTTCCGCTGCTCATCGCCAGCGGTTCATCAATGCCTGGGCCGAAGAGGTAGGCGGCTGTGCTCGGTCCCGAGGTGCCAATCAGGTTGAGGCCGTCGTAGAGGTAGCTGCTCGTTGAGCCACTGACGGTCTTGCTCGTTCTCCGCCCCTGGTAGTCGTAGGCGTAGTTCGCCGTGGTCGCTCCCGAGATCGAGCTCATCCGGTCATCGGTGTCCCACCCGAAGGTAAAGTTGCCAGGAGCACCGTTTCTCGTGAGCGTGTTTCCGTTGCCATCGTAGGTGTAGGAGTTGATGCTGTCGGAGGAGAGGCGCTGGCCGTTGAGCGGGTTGCTGCCGTTCTTGAAGTAGGTGTAGGTCTGAGGGACACCGTTCACCGTGTTGGTGAGCCGGTTGCCGATGGCGTCGTAGGTCCAGCCGTGCACCTCTCCATTGTAGGGTGCGGGAGCAGGGTAATTGGCCTGGGTCAATTGGTAGTCATTGTCGTAACGGTAGCTCGAGGCCGCGTTGGTAAGCCCCTGGCTCGGGATGGTCATGCTCAGGCTGGTGCGCTGACCCAGGAGGGTGGGCTGTTGGGTCTGGGGATTGAGGTCGTACCCGTAGACGAAGCTCGCCAGTGTGCCCGCCGTGGGATGCACGTTGGCTAGCTGGCTCAACCTTCCCTGGTCGTCGTAGCTGCTGCTCCTCGTCTGCCCGTTCGGGAAGGTGATCGTCTGGACCTGACCTGCAAGCGTGTAGGCGTAGGTGAATTGCCCTGTCACCGGCGTCCAGTCGATAGTGTGGAGCGAACCGTCCGGGTAGTAGGCGTAGGTGGTGGTGGGACCGCCTGCGACGCTCATGGTCGCAGGGCGGTCATCCGGCGTGTAGGTGTACGAGATTGAGCCCCGGTTGCCCTCGGTTGTGCTCTGCACACGATACAAGCCGTCGTAACTGAAGGTGTGGGTCTCGCTCGGGGTGACGGTGGTGTCCGTGACCTGGGTGAGCGCCTGGCCCTGGTAGGTGTAGGTGATTGTGCTGGATCCTGGGTAGGTCTTGCCGGCCAGCCGCTTGAGGGCGTCGTAGGCGTAGGTGATCGTCTGCCCCTTGCGATCGGTCTTCGTCTTGAGCAGGCCGTCGTTCCAGTAGGTATACGCCTCGTACGCGGCGTCGGGGAAGGTCGTGCGGGTGAGACGCTTGAGGGCATCGTAGGAGTAGAAGGTGACGTTGCTGTTTCCATCGGTGATCGAGGCCAGGAGGTCTCTTGCATAGGTGTAGGTGGTGGCGTTGCTGAGCGCATCAATGGATGTGACCAAGCGGCCGAGGGCGTCATACCCCTGCCTAGTCACCTTGCCGTTGGGATCGGTGACGGTGGTGAAAACGAGCCCCGAGGCGGCGTCCCAGTTGTCGTAGCTGAACGTCGTGGTGAACTCGACCGAGAAGCTCGGCGTGGGCTTCGGGAGGGTGACGGTGAGGACTCTTCCCACCGCATCGTAGGTGGTAGTGGTGACGTGGCCGAGCGGATCGGTGACTGAGGTGACGCGGCCCAACGCGTCGTACCCGTGGGTGGTGACGGGCCGAGTGCCGGGGTCGTTATTGGCGGGACCGGTCACGGTGAGGAGGTTGCCCTGGGCGTCGTAGGCGTAGTCGGTCGCGGCGCCTGTAGCATTGACCTGTTGGGTCACCCTTCCGTGGGCGTCGTACACGTATGTCGCGACGGTGTCGCGGGTGGTGCCGTCGGTCTGGACCCGGTAGACATGGTGCAACGCCCCCGGAGCGGGATCACTGCCCTGGTAGTAGTCGTACTGCCAGCTCTGCCAGGTGGGGTCGACCTGGTTGGTGGAAGGGTTCTTCACGGTGACGGAGGTGACCTTGTCAGGGAAGACAGAATCGTAGGTGTAGTCGGAACGGGGACCGTTGTGGGTGGCGTCGCGGGAGACCGAAAGGACCCGACCTTGGCTGTCGTAGGTGTTGTTCGTCCGGATGCCGACCTCGTCGGTCGAGCCCTGGATCGAGCCGTCGGGGTTGAAGTCGTTGTGCTTGACGGCCCCGCCGGGGGCGGTGACGTCGGTGAATTGCCCGTCCGAGGTGTAGGCCAGTGTCCACTGGTTGTTCTGGGAGTCCTTCTTGACGGTGTACCCCTGGGCGACGTGGGAGTAGTCGTAGGTATAGGTCTCGCCATCCTCGTTGTACGAAGTGAGCCGGTCACTGGAATCGTATGCCATCGTGGCCACGACGCGGTTCCAGTTGTCCTTGATCTGGGTCAGGATCGGCCCGAACCGCCCGGCACTGTATGTGTAGCTGGTTACGCGGTTGAGCGGATCGGTGACAGTGGCGAGGCTGCCGTCGGTGTTGTACGCGTACTGGACGAGACGCCCAGTGCTGTCCCGAACCGCGCTCAATCGCCCGTCGGCGCCGAAGTAGACGTCGAGGTAGCGCCCGGAGGCCACGTCAGTGATGCGCTGGAGGCGGCCGTTGGTGTCGTAGGTCCAGGTCTGAAGGTTTCCGTAGTCATCGGTCATCGAGGCGAGCGACCCATCCTGGTTGAACTGCCAGAACGACCGCGAATTCTGAAAGGTGAGGGTCCATGACCCGTCTGGCTGCTTGACGAGGATGTCGTACCGACCGGCGGGCGGGGTATAGGTCACGCCGTCCGGGTTCTCCTTGAAGGTGACAAGCCGGTTGTCCGGCATCCGGATATCGGCCTCTTTCAGGTAGGTGCTCGGCGCGGCGTAGAGGTACACCGAGTAGGTCAACCGCACGACAAGGTTCGACGCCCAGCCCGGCCCGGTGAGGCCTTGGCCTAAGGCACCCGTGTTGTAGGTGCGCGAGACCTCCAAAGGCCACCCGGCCGCGGGCACCACGAGGTTGGTCGCCCCGGTCTCGAAAACCCCAGTCTGTGCAAAGCAGGGCGAGCCCGTGCAAAGATGTTTTTCGCAGGGGTCGCAGGTTTTCTGTTCGCCCTTACCGGCATCGCCCGCGGCACCCAGACTGCGATCTTCCCCTCCCGACCCGCTCCCGGGTCCGCCGCCTGCACACCGACGGCAACACGCCCCGCGGCACGGCGGCGGGGGTTGGTGAGGCGGTCCAATTAGGTTGCCGCACCAGATGGCAATGTCAGCCGCAACTTCCGCCGGACGCGCCATGGAGAGCACACACACCATGACCCCTAGGAGAACCGTCGATGTGAAAGATGGTCTCGTGCTTATCATCGTCGTCCTCATCTCAGGGCCGCACGGTCGCGAGAATCTGGCCCTGCGCCTGATTACCGATGCTGTCGGTCGCAGTCACCGTGATCGTGTAGGACGCTGGCGCCACAAACATGCCGTTGTCGGCCCGGCCATCCCACGGCACAGTGACGTGCGCGGGTGCCTGGTTTGGCAGCGTGATGGTTCGCAGCGTGGAGACCGAGGTTTGGTTGAGGAAGGTGATCGTCACGGTCACGGGCTGGTTTTGGTACGTACCCAGATCGAACGACACGACTGGTGTGGCGAACAGTGGGGCAAAAACGGGGGGGTTGATCGCAACGTTTTGGACTGTTGGCTTCGTCCCGAAGAGCACCACGGCGTTCTTCGAAAAATGGTCCAGGTTGCTGGTGATCGTTGCCGTATCAAACCCCTCGGCCCGGTAGACTCCACTCGCGTCGACGCCCGCCCATGTGACCGTGTGCCAGCCGGACTCCTCATAGCGGTTATCGCTGATGCAGACACCACCCGTGAGCTGGGCGCACGTTTGGCCCGCCAGGGTCTTGCTGTTGAAGGCCACGATCGTGACCAGGCTCGGGTGACCGAAGTTGTAGGTGTATGTCATTGGGCGGTTGTTGAAGGGGTCGAACGACTGAGTGCCCTGGCTGTCCTTCGTGAGGTTGTCGGGCGGCACGTACTGGTTGGTGAGGTCCCAGGTAAGGGAGTTCGTGCCATCCGTGACTGTGGCGACGTAGAAGTACGGCCCATCGGGGACTAGCGCTCCAGCGTCGTTGCGGCCGTTCCATGGGTCGGCGTAGCTTCCAGCGGCCCTTTGACCATTGGCGAGTGCCCGGACGACCTGCCCCTGCTGGTTCTTGACCACAAACGTCTCGGTGAGCGGGAAGGGCACATCTGAGGTGTACGCGACCGTCCCCCCGGCACCCACGTTGGACTCCTGCACGTTCTGACTCACCTTGAAGTTGCCTATTGTGACTGTGTTTGCTACGCCGCTCCGGTTGCCTGCCTTGTCCCACACCTGGAGTCGAACCGTGTACACACCGTTGGCTATCGAACCGGTCTGCCAGGTGACCAGCGTTGCGTTCGAGACGGGGGCGGTGCCCGTCGCAAGGCTCGTCCAGCTCGTTGGGGAGGCACCCGATCCGTAGTCCACGGACCAGTTGTTGAGGTTCGTATCCGTCGCGGTGCCCGTCACGCTGAGGTCCAGCAGCCCACCTCGGTAGAAGTTGGACAGGAGCTGAGCTGGGGTGGGGGCTGAGACTACCGCGGCGGGCGGCGTGTTGTCCAAGGTCACCGGCGCAGAGGCTATCGCCGAGGCACCGCCATCGATGGCTGAAAGGGAGAACGTGTATAGGCCGTCAGGCTGCACTGCCGCGGACACGTTCTTCCCATCCCAGAGAAAGGAGAGGGCCGGCCCGGTTCCAGGTGAAGACCTCACGGTGTCCCCGACGCTGTTGAGTACATTCACGGTCCAGGTTGCGCCGTCGAAGCTGATCGTTCCGCTCACCGTCGTCGTGTCCTGAACCCCGTCCCCGTTCGGGCTGAAGAACGCCGGCGTGACCGCAACGCCTGTGAGGGTGAAGGCACGCGTGGTATCGAGGACGATCCGGCCACGAGCAGGGGCAGCCTGGATTGGGCCGGCCGCCACGCTGTCGAGCTGGTACGTGTAGGTCGCATTTGGCTGTAGCGCGCCTCCCTCGTCCCTCCCGTCCCACTGCACGCCGCCTGTTGCGCCCGTGCCGCTGAATGTCCGGAGCACGGTGTTGCTTGCGTTGAGAACTGTCGCGGTCCATGAACCTGGCTGGCTCGCTGTGAAGCCGAGTGATGCATTGATGCCGATCGTGGGATTGAAGGTCCGATTGCCCAGGCTTGCCGATGCGAAGTAGTTACCATCCACCGCCGCTTGGGTCAACCAGGGTTCGAAGGCGACACCTGTTGAGACCGACTGGCCCGATCCACCGCCCGACCCGCCCGGACCGCTCACGGCGCCCCAATAGTCGAAGCGGGCAGTGACGACGTTGGCAGGATTGGAGTTCGAAATGCCCGAACCGTTGGAGATGAATGAGCAATTGGAGACGGTCAGTGCAGGGGACCCGCTCACCGAGATTGCCGCTGCGGAGGAAGACGCCACCGTCGAGAAGCTCAGCGCTACCGTGCCCCCGGTGACCGCGACGCCGCTGCCTGCCGTGTTGGTCACCGTCATGTGGTCAAACTGGGGTGACCCCGCGTCCACCTCGATCCCCCTCCCGTTGTAGTACCCCGCGTAGGTCACGGTTACGAATGAAAGCTGGCTCGGCGGATTGTCCCCCCTCGTGAACCACAGGTACTGCCAGTCCCCTGCCACCGGGCTCACCTGATTCGAGGTGAACGTGATCGGACTGCCCGCCGTCCCCACCGCCAGCAACCGCCCGTCGACCCGAAACTGCTTCTGCGCCGCCATCCTTACCATCGCCCCAGGATCAATGGTCAGCACCGCCCCCGAGGCTACGGTCACATCAGCCAGCACCACCCACGGCGCCCCACCGTGCCACGTCTGGCTGCCGCTGATCGTGCCCCCCCGGTACGCCACTGTGTTCTTCGTCCCACCCCCGTTGCCCGTCATCGTCACACCGGCCAACGACGGCAACACCCCGCCCGGCTCCGTGACGACCGCATACTCACCGTTGTTCGAGATCGTCGTCGTGTCGATCGCAGCAAGCGCCGCGCCGGCCTGCACGTCCAACCCGCTCCACACGCATTGCGTGATCGTTGAACCCGTGATCGTCGGCGAACCACCAGACACGTACACGCCGTATCCCGAGCTGTTGCTCACCGTAACGTGGTCAAACTGGGGTGACCCGCCAGCAACGTAGATCGCCTTCCCGTCCGAATAGCCTGCGTACGAGACCGTCACGTACGAAAGCTGGCTCGCCGGATTGTTCCCCGTTGAGAAGTACAGGTACCGCCAATCCCCGGCCGCCGGACTCGCCTGATTCGAGGTCAACGTAATCGAATTGCCCGTCGTCCCCACCGCCAACAGCTGCCCATTCACTAGGACGGCCTTCTGCGCCACCATCTTCACCGTCACCCCAGGGTCAATGGTCAGCACCGCTCCCGAGGCTACGGTCACATCAGCCAGCACCACCCACGGCGCCCCACCGTGCCACGCCTGGCTGCCGTTGATCGTGCCCCCCCGGTACGCAACCGTGTTCTTCGTCCCACCTCCGTTGCCCGTCATCGTCACACCAGCCAACGACGGCAACACCCCGCCCGGCTCCGTGACGACCGCATACTCACCGTTGTTCGAGATCGTCGTCGTGTCGATCGCAGCAAGCGCCGCGCCGGCCTGCACGTCCAATCCACTCCACGCGCACTGCGTGATCGTCGAACCCGTGATCGTCGGCGACCCACCAGACACATACACCCCATACCCCGAGCTGTTGCTCACCGTAACGTGGTCAAACTGGGGTGACCCGCCAGCAACGTAGATCGCCTTCCCGTCCGAATAGCCTGCGTACGAGACCGTCACGTACGAAAGCTGGCTCGCCGGATTGTTCCCCGTTGAGAAGTACAGGTACCGCCAATCCCCGGCCGCCGGACTCGCCTGATTCGAGGTAAACATGATCGGACTGCCAGTCGCCCCTGCCGCCACGAGCTTGCCGTAGATATTCAGCCTAACCTGTGGAACGAACTTCACCGTCACTCCTGGATCGATCGTCAAGACCCCGCCGGAGTTGATTGAAACATCCCCCCTGACAAGCCAGGGCACGCCTGCGTGCAGGCTCTCGCTGCCTGTGATGCTCCCCGCGCGGTAACTCACCACGTCCTTGGTCCCGCCGCCGTTGCCCGTTAGCACCACCCCGCTCAATCCCGCCAAGTTCGCACCTGGTCCTGCGCCAATTGCGTAAAAGGTGTTGTTCGCAATGGTCGTCGTGTTGATCGTCACGGTGCTCGGCGCGATCACAAGCAACCCGCAGTCGGTGTTATTGCTGAGGATCGAATCGCTGATTGTCGGCGACCCACCAGTCACGTAGATCCCCTCACCCTGGGTATTCGTGACCGTGACGTGGTCAAAGCTGGGCGAACCGGAGACAACGTAGATCCCGACAGTGTCACCGTAGCCAGCGTATGAGACCGTCGCGTACGACACCTGGCTCGCCGGCGAGCCTCCCGACGAAAAATAAAGGCATCTCCAATCCCCTCTTGCCGGGCTCGCCTGGTTCGAGGTAAACGTGATCGGATTGCCCACCGTTCCTACCGCGGCGAGTTTGCCGTAGATGCTTAGCTTCTTCTGCGGGACGAAGTTCACCGTCACACCCGCATCAATAGTCAGTACGGCCCCGGTCGCGACCGTCACATCGCCTGTCACGATGTAGGGGCTCCCCGCTGGCGACCACTCGGTATTCGCTGAGATGGTGCCTGAAACGTTGGTACTCGCGAGACCCCGCGATGGTGCGAGGACCCCGAGGATGGTCGCAACCAGGCCCAACCCAACCGTCAGTCGAAGGTTCGTCATAGTTCTTCCCCGATCAGGGCCTACCTACGTTTGTCGCTGACTTCCCGTCAGAAACGTCCACGCGAATCGCGGTCACGGCGACCGGGCCGACTCCCGATGCCCAGTTGATCGCCACACGGTGCAGTCCAGGCGGCAGCGTCGTCACCGGAATCGTGACCTGAGCCGGGCTCCGGTGTGTTTTCTGCGTCACCACAAGCTTCTCGTCAACGAACACGTTTAGTTCTGCAAAAGAGGTGAGGAAGTACGCAGCTCGGCAGCGATCGAGGGCCACCGTGAGGCGCAGCGGCTCTCCATGGTTCTGGTAAAGGCGCGTCGAGGGGTCATACGCCGCCTTGGCGTCCACCGTGAGTGGTGGGTTGTGATCCTCAAAGGCGGTGAGGCCGACGTGGTGGGCGTGATGCACCGCGTCAAGGCGGCGAGGTGCGAGCGCCTGTGCGGGCCGCTGTCGCTGGGCGTAGTCGAAAAAGGCGGTGTTGCGGTTGCCCACCGTGATGATCGCGTTCTCAGGCAACGGGGCGATCGAAACGCCGACCACAAAGTGTGGCAGGTCGGGAACGTAGATGGTTCCACTTTCGTCAAGACCGTTCCAACTCTCGGCGACCACCCCCGCGGGGCGCGGCTGCCGATCGACGACCGTCCTCAGGACAGGGCCGGCGCTGATTCGGGTGGCGGGGTCTGTAGTCGCCTGGCCGGCTTGAAGGTGAACACGCGCAGGCCATGGCAATGTGTAGCTGAGGACCCCCTCGGTCCTCGAATACGTGCACGAGCTGAGGTCTTGGGACACCGGGTGGTGATGCCGCGCCGGATCGTAGACGTCCTCGGCGCCATCTCCTGAGAAGGTGATCCCGCACATATAGGCTTCGTCGGGAACGATGAGCCCACTGTCGTCCTTGCCATCCCAAGAAGCCGAGACCAGCCCTGGCTGCACGGCCCGGCGCTCCAGCTTGCGGACGAGGAAGTGGTCACGATCGAGGATATCCACCTGAATCGTGCCCGCGCGTGCAACAGTGAAAGCGATTCTCTCGCGCTGGCCGATCGAGGGGTTGAAGAAGGCCGGCGACGCCGATACCCCGGAGATGACCTCCGTGGACGCACTCGATTGCGCCGGGAGCAGTGCCGCAAAGTAGGTCAGGCCACCCCATGCGAGAAGCGCGACCAACGGGCGGAAAACCCATCCATTCCTAGGCAGCCTTCCTGTCGCGGCCCGTTCGTTGCCCACAGGGGTACGGCCGGAAACTCCCCCACGGTCGGGCAGCGTTCCCAGCGTTGCATGGTTGGCCATTCCCATTCTCCGCTCCCACCATCCGAGGTATCGGATGTAGCCCAGGATGACCGAGAACAATAGATTTGGTGGAAGAAACCTAACTTGAAACAAAGCACGCTGTCAAGCGCCTAGAATTGAGATTGCGATCACTCCACCTCAAGGTACCAGTCATCGACCCGGAAGGGGCGGTGCCTCAGCGTGTTGGTGGGATTGGCTAGGTCATCGGTGGTGGCAAGCCAGCTCAACGCCCGAAACGCAGCCTGCAGACTCGAGCCCATGGGGCACGCGGCAGCGACCGAGGACTGGTGTGACGGGCCGGCTATCCGGAGCCTCCAAGAGCACCCTCTACGGGTCGGAGATGGGCGAGCTCGTGGGGCGAAAGCACGACGCCCTCGGCGAGGTGGTGTGGGACCGGGACAAGGTGCTACGGGTGTGCGGCGGACATGCCAACGAGGGCGGCGGGCGACACGCACGCCCAAACCGCGACGGGTGACGCACCCTCGTCTGACCGGCAGGTGTACCGTGGTAAACAGAGACCCGGCCGGAGCCGGGCTAGGTTGGGACCCTCAGACATTCCCATCCTAGTCCCCGCCGCCGACCGGCGCAAGGGGAGTAGGCATGCCAAAGCGCAGACGTCCTCGAGCCCCTCTCGGGATGGGGACGTTAACCTCGCGAGAGATCGAAGAAGAGCATCTGCATGGCCTCTTTCTGGCAGCGATCCACAGGGTTGCTCGCAAAGTTGTGAAGGCCCTACGAACCAAGGTGCTCCCGGTCAGCGATTCACGATGGGAACTCCCCTGCCCAATAGAGCTCGAGGAGATTGACGCCCTTCGAGAGTTCAGCGATGAGGTGTCGCGGCGGATGCGTGTCGATGGCGTCGACCCCAACATGGCTGACGGGTACATCACGGAGGTCGGCCAGCGCCTGCAGGAGAAGCAGGTTCCGGGGGTGATGATCCAGCGTCTGGCGGACGCCGCGCGGCAGATCGCAGTTGCGCGTTGGAACGCACAGCCCCAGGCGGCCGATGAGCTCGAGGAGCAGTTCGAGCCCGGGCCGGTGGCGTCGAACCTCGCGGCCGCACTCTTCCGGGAGCCCGATGAGGCAGACCCCGAGCGGGCATTGGTGGCACAACAGAAGGTGGCGGTCTGCTCGTGGGCGCAGAGGTTCAACATCCTCGTGGACTGGGTGGTTTACCCAGCGTGGCATGCCCTCTCGTGTTGGCATGTCGGGTATGACGAGCCTGATGATCTCAAGCTTCGGGCGGTTGGCGCTTTCTGGGATCTACACCCCGAACTCGACCGATCGGTCAAGATCGACATCATCATCGGCGAGTGGGATCCTCCCTGGGAACGCCGTGGAGCGGCGGAGGAACGACTCCTCAAGCTGCTCCGCAAACCGTTGCGCGAGCGCCTTGAGACGATCGAGCGCGAATTCAAGCGCGCGACGGGCTGGAAGAGGACATCGACGAAGGTTCCACAACATCTCGAGTGGGTCGCGCTGTGGCGCTGCCTTGGATGGGACGCGCCGCGGATCTTCAGGAAGTACAACCCAGGCAAAGCGCCGAAGGTGGTCATGCGCAAAAAGCGCGGACCCCTCCACGACGAACCTCAGTACAGGACCATCCACAAGGCGATCAACGAAACCGAAAAGAAATTGGGCTTCACTCACCTCCCTGGGCGCAGCGGCAAGCGCCAACCTAGAACTTAGCCTCGCCTCCCCCTAAGAAGTTCTAGGTAAGTTGTTGTCTATCAAATACTTGGAGTTGACAACGGTCACTCGGGACGTTATAAATCTTCCTGTCAGGCGTTAAGCCTGAGGAGGAACCGATGGACGAGCTAGAACTCCTAACAGCAAAGGAAGTCGAAGATCGCTACAAGGGCAAGATCACCGCGCGGCGCGCACTTCAGGCCGCCCGGGCCGGGATTTTTCCGCGCGGCGTCGTGATCCGCATCGGCCGACAGGTCCGGTTCTCCGCTTCGGCGCTACGATCCCATTTGGAAAGTGGCGGGGGAGCGTTGGTCGGCGGATGGCGTCGGAAACCCGCTGATCAGGACTCAGCCGCGACCGGGCGGTGATGCCCGTGGCGCACCGAGAACGTATCTGCCCGGGCGAGCAGACCTCGAAGAAACCGCGCCGCAAGCCTACCGCGCGCCGCGCCACGGCCGAGGATCGCAGGCACGCCACGGTTTGCCGGTTGTTGGCCTCGTTCCGGAATCCTGTCGTCGCGGCTCTTGGGTTGACAGAGGGTCAGGCGATCCGGCACTTACTCCCGCCGGCCTTGTATCGCAGCGCCGCGTTGATCGTTGTGGGTCAACGACCCGAGCTTGCGCGCGGTGATCCTTCTGAGCTGGCAAAGGAGGCTTGCCGACTGACCGAGGCCCTTCTCGAGGTGGTGGACGGTGATTTGCCCACCTAAGGGAAAGCGCCGGCAGCCCGGACAAGCGGGGGACACCGAAGAGGCGCCGTACGCACGCCGGCGGAACGCCCTCTCCCCCGACTCTTCTCTGAGTTGGCGCGCACGGTTGGTCTTCACCGTGGTGTGTGAACACTACAACCGAAATAGACGCGAGGCCTGGCCAAGTGTGAACAGGATCGCCGCGTGTGCCGGGATCTCCAGGCACTGCGTCATGCGGGCCCTGCCGGAACTGGAAGATTCCGGCTGGCTGGAGTGCCTGCGTACGAAGGGTCGCGTGACCCACTACCGGCTGCCCGCGATTAACTCAACCGGTAGCTGTGGGGGACCGGTAACCGTGGGGGACCGGTCCCATTCAGGAACGCCACCGGTAGCCGTGGGCGACCACACCGGTACCACCCGGGCACCCGAAGTTACCTATGAACCCCCTGAGGGAACGCCTGAACGAGTAGACGACGCGGCGCCGCGGGGTGTGCCGCCACTACCCACCAAGGAGGGCGAGCGCCCCGGGTGGTCTCTGGACGATACCGGCGCCCCGTTGGTGATGAACCCGGGCCCGAGCGAGGGTACTGACGAGGACGTGGTCGCGTGGGTACCACTGCGCACGCGTGGTATGCACATAGGAGTCATGAAGCAACGCCTCGACGAACTCGCGAAGGCATACCCGACGCTGGGCCCGACGGGCGTCGAGCGTGAGTTCACACGGCCAGGAGGGATCCGCGAGTGGAATTCGGAAGCCGCACCAGCCGACCGAAAGGTACCGGGCCGACGGGGTTTCTGGCGTCATGTGCAGCAGTGGCTGGAGCGCGAGGAGAAACGTGCTGTCCGAGGACGGCATGCCGTGCTGCGGCCGGCATCCTGGGTGCCGGGCACCCTCTGCGGGTGCGGGAGGCGGAAGGCGGATGGTGCCCAACTCTGCGAGGACTGTGCCCGAGCGTATGCCGCGCATTTGGCTGACCATTTCAGTCAGCCTCACCTGCACCTCCTCCGACCGGTCGAGAAAGGCGCAACGTGAGCATCGCGACCAGGCCCAGGCGCCACATGTCCACGATGCCGGTGCGGTCTGACTCAACGGAGACGAAACAGTGAGTCCCGTAATTTCTCGTGAGAGGCGAGCGGAGACACCCGTGAGCCAGGACACCGGGCCAGTCGAAAACTACCTCGCCAGGCTGGCGCCAAGCGCGCGCAGCGCCCAACTGGGAGCCCTCCGTCGCATGGCCTCAGTCCTCGCCGGTGAGATAGTGGATCCCGAAACCTTCCCGTGGGAAGCGGTGACCTACTCCGACATCGTTCGCCTCCGGGAGCAGCTCGCCGCGGTGCTGGCGCCCGCGACGTTGAACAGGTACGCCGTGGCCTTCCGGGCCACGATGCGTGAGGCGTGGGCGCTCGGTCTGCTGGATGGCGAGACCCGGGACCGCCTGACGTTCGGCTTCCGCAACGTCCGGGTGGGCAGGCTGCAGGCGGGACGGGTGCTTCCCCGGTCCGAGGTGGAGGCCCTCTTTGCCGCCTGCGGGCGGGATCCGTCGCCGGCAGGGGCGCGTGATGCAGCGGTGGTGGCGGTCCTCCTCGGTGCCGGCCTCCGTCGAGACGAGGCGGCGCACCTGCAGGTGGAGGACCTCGACGCCAGCTCGCTCCGGGTGAGGGGTAAGGGTGACTGGTCACGCCTCGCGCCCGTCACGCTAACCGTTCGTGCGTGGCTCGACGTGTGGCTCGAGGTGCGGGGGCGGGATCCGGGGCCGCTCTTCCTGGCGATTCGGCGGGGCAAGGTGCGGCGCGTCGGCGTGGGTGGGGCGGCCTTATGGCGGGTGGTGAAAGACCGGGCCAAGCAAGCCGGTCTCGCCAGGCCGGCGACTCCTCACGACCTGCGGCGCTCAAGTGCCACCGCCATGCTGGAGGGAGGTGCGGACCTCGCGGTCGTCCAGCGTGTCCTCGGGCACCGAAACGTCCAGACGACGATTCGTTACGACCGGAGGGGTGATGAGGCGACGCAGCGGGCGGCCGACCTCGTGCCCATGCCGCTACCGGAGGGGTGAGGACATGAAAGAGATGAGCAACGCCGAGCGTGTGCTGAGTCGATTCGAAGGCAAAAGCGTAGGGGCACGCCTCCGCCGGAACGGGGCTGGGTCCACGGCCTCTGCCTTGCGGTGAGTGGGTGGCAAACAACGGCCCGGTGACCTGGCCTGCGCTACCTGCTCAACGAGGTGCACGAACTCGCCGGCGTTGCGGAACCCAAGCTCCGCCCGCACGAGATGGCGACCGAGCGCGAGGCGCGCTTCGCGAGGCGGCGCGCGGCGATCCGCGTACCACCACCGGAGAACCTAAGGCGATGAGTGCGCACTGCCTGAGGCAGACGTCTGCGGCTCAGCTTCTCCCTGGGCGCGAGGTCAACGCAATGACGCGCCTGAGACGCAGATCGGCCGGGCTTTATTGCCTCGAGATCCCCCGCGGAGCCCTTGATTCCAAAGCAATGGTCCGTCTTGGACCCTCTGGCCTCCTGGCTCCGAATACCGCACCATAGCGCACCATAGCGCACCAGTTTGTGGCCAGCGGAGGTACGTCCCCACAAGAAGGAGAGATCCCCGACGGTCCCTGACACCACAGAGCTCCGAGGCTCCGGAATCTCTCACGGACCCTTTGATTGCAAGGAAGAAGTCGGTTTCAGAGCCCACTCGAATACCGCGCCATATCGCGTCATTTCGCGCCAATTTGTGACCGGTGGAGGCACCTGCCCACGAAACGGAAGACTCCCCCATGGTCCCTGACACCACCGCCACGCTGAGATCTCGGCACCGAGGACCTGCTGGACTGGTCCGGACACAATTGCGCAGACGAGCCTCACGCGGTTCCCTTAACCACCCATCGACGCAAATGGGATCGAGCACCTGGTCACGCTGTCGAGCGTAGAGGTCGACTCCCTCGGCGTGGGTCTCTCAACTCACGCCCTCGGTCGGACCCGGAGCTGCTCTTACCGCCGCAACCTCTGCTTCCCACTCCTTCTTGTTCCGGAACAGACGCGCACCGCACGCCGGGCAAAGCTTCACTTCCCGCCCTTCGAGCTTGTTCTTACAGCTGCCGCAGATCCACCTGACCGCAAGTTGGCTGCCCCACACAAGGCCGGCGAGCGCGACGGCGATCCCGAGCAGGATACCAACCGAGCCGCCGAGGACACCGATCACGAACCCCACCGCGAGGCTGAGGGCTTGAACCAAGCAGCCCAGACCGAATACCTCTGACTTCTTCCAGACGTACGCTGACGGTGTTTGGCGTGGTGCTGCTTGCGGTCGTCCGCAGCTGGGGCATGAAGGCGCTTGATCAGAGATCGCCTTGCCGCAGTCAGGGCATGTTACGAGTGGCATGAGTCCTCCCCTGAGCTTCAGATGCTTCTATGGTACGCGCTCCACCACGGCAGCTCGTGTGATTGCCCGATCGATTCCTAGCTTAGCCCGCATATTCTCATCCCTGGGAAGAGATCCTGCAATGAGCACACAGTCAGGCTGGCGGTGCGGCCCGCCGCGGCACAGGTGCAGCCTGAAACCGTCCCTCTATGCCGAGGGCACCCAACTGGTTCGAGAAGAGACCCGGGAGTCTCATGTGAAACACTGGTCTGAGCCGGCCAATGTGGTCGCCGAGGATTTCCTGGCAGAAGAACGGCTGCTGTGGGACCGGGCGCAGTCCGGTCAGCGAGCAGGGCCCACTAGCGCAATCTCGGGCCGCAGCAGCCGTCGAGTACCCATCGTGCCAGCGGTCGGAGGTGACGTCAAGCTGGCGGCGGAGTGCTCCTTGAAGCCGCGCCGCGATCGCGATGTGCCGCGGATGTCCATCGGAGAGCGCCTCGCCAGCACGCTGAAGGCGCACGCCGGGGAGAGCCCGCGCGTGAAGGCACTCCGGGAGTGTCAGGCCCCACGGTGGACGGAGGGCCGGGGCGCCTGCCGAGCTGCAGGAGCAGGTGGCTGGTGAACAACCCGGGCGGATGGTGACCAAGAAGATCCACGAGACCGACGCTGGCTCCACTATCTTGGTGCGACTATGAATCATAGTCAGGTAGTCGCCAGTTAACGCAAGAATACTCAAGGATAAAGGAACCTCTGCGCCCCGCTTGCGCCCCGGGCCTGACGGCCCTACATTGGACGCATCGGGAGGCAAACATGCCTGGGCAGATCACGAAGCGCGTGTCCAAGCGGACCGGCCAGAGCTCCTGGCAGGTCCGGGTCAGGATCGGTGTCAAGCCCAACGGCAAGCCCCTCGAGTTCGTCAAGTCCTTCAAGCTCCAGCGAGACGCGAAGAGCTTATTGAACAAGGTGCTCCAAGACCGGGCAAGCGGGACGGCCGTGGCACAGGCCAAGATGACCCTTAACGCCTACCTTGACCACTGGCTCGAGGCATCCGTCAAACAGGGGGTCCGGACGCAGACCGCCGAGTCCTACCGTGACGTGCTCGACCGCTACGTCCGGCCCGGGCTTGGGGCACGGCGCCTTGACCAACTCACGGCACTGGCCATCCAGCGTCACCTTCAGGCACTGGGTGAGCGGGTCACCACGAGAAGGGCCCAGGATTCCGAGACGGGAGGGCTCAAGAAGGTCGAGCATCGCCTCTCCCCCCGAACGATCAGGTACGCCTACAGCGTCCTCAGCACCGCCCTCAAGCAGGCCGTGAAATGGCGGATCATCCCCCACAATCCTGCCACCGACGTGGAGGTCCCCCGGCAGCCCAGGCGTGAGATGCAGGCCCTTGGAAAGGACCAGGCCGCGGCGTTCTTGAAGGTGCTGCATGAGACAAAGCACGAGGTACTTTTCACGCTTGCCCTTGCAACCGGCATGCGTCCCGGCGAGTACCTAGCCCTGAGGTGGAGCGATGTCGACCTCGACCGCGGCATGGTAACCGTGCAGCGCACACTGGTCCGGACCAAAGGGGGTTGGCAGTTTGGGGAGCCCAAGACAAGCAAGGCCCGGCGAACATTGCCGATTCCGCCGACGGTAACCGCACTGCTCCGGCAGCATCGTGTGTCGCAGCTCGAGCAGCGGCTCAGAGTGGGCGATGCCTGGGAAGACAACGGGCTCGTGTTCACCAACGAGATCGGTCAGCCGCTCGAGCGGCACAACCTGCTGAACCGCCATTTCAAGCCGCTACTCAGAGCCGCGGGCTTGTCAGCATCTCTTCGCTTGTACGACCTGCGGCACAGTTCGGCAACACTTCTGCTCACCGCCGGTATCCACCCCAAGGTGGCCAGCGAACGCCTTGGGCACAGCTCAATCGTGATGACGCTCGACACCTATTCGCACGTTCAACCCGACATGCAGAAAGAAGCGTCCGACAAGATGGAGGAGTTGCTTTTCGGCAAGTGAGTGATCCAAAACCCGAAAACCGGTCCAGGCAAAAGTTGAGTCCGCAGCTGCTTGACACGCCCCGAAACTGAACCAGTTCCGGGTTCTCGGTCAGAGATTCTTGCCCCTGCCGCCCTCTAGCGCCGCGGAGGGGTATCATCTGTCCGGTGGTCATTCATGGCGGTACATGAGACGAGGGCCGACAGGCCGGTTGTTCAAACCGAAAATAGCTCGTGGCAGATGCTCTAGGAACTGAAATGGATCCGGAAGCAAGGGCTCGCGAGAAGATTGACGAGCTGCTTACCGCAGCGGGCTGGGTCATTCAAAATCGAAAAGCCGCGAACCTGGGGGCGGCCCGCGGCGTTGCGATCCGCGAGCTGTCGTTCACGACGGGCGAACCCGACTACACGCTCTTCGTCGACGGCAAGGCGATCGGAACGGTCGAGGCGAAGCCAGAGGGTTACCCACTTACCGGCGTGTCTGAGCAATCGTCTAAGTACACCGTAGGGTTGCCCCCCGAACTGCCGGCGTGGCGCTCGCCGCTGCCGTTCACGTACGAGAGCACGGGAACGGAGACCCACTTCACGAACCACCTGGACCCTGAGCCGCGCGCCCGCGACGTGTTCTCTTTCCATCGCCCCGAGACCCTCCTCGAATGGGCGCGCGCCGACGAGCAGCTCAACCAACGCCTGCGCGAGAGGCCGCCGCTCATCACCGACAACCTCTGGCAGGCCCAGGTGCAGGCGATCACCAACCTCGAGCGTTCGTTCGCGGCCAACAAGCCGCGGGCGCTCATCCAGATGGCGACGGGCTCGGGAAAGACCTACACCGCTGTCAACTTCGCCTATCGCCTCGTCAAGTTCGCCAAGGCCCGGCGCGTGCTCTTCCTCGTCGATCGCGGCAACCTCGGCGAGCAGACGCTCAAGGAGTTCCAGAACTTCCGCACCCCCGACGACGGCCGCCGCTTCACCGAGCTGTACAACGTCCAGCACCTCACCTCGAACGCACTCGATGGTGTCGCCCGTGTCACCATCGCCACAATCCAGCGCCTCTACTCGATGCTGAGGGGCGAAGCGGAAGCCGCGCCTGACCTCGACGACCTTCCCATCGACGCCGCCGAGCGACTCTACGCCGAGCCCGTCCCCGTCGCCTACAACCCGGCGTTGCCCATCGAGACCTTTGACTTCATCGTCACCGACGAGTGCCATCGTTCCATTTACAACCTCTGGCGCCAGGTGCTGGAGTACTTCGACGCCTACCTTATCGGCCTCACCGCCACGCCCTCGAAGCAGACCTTCGCCTTCTTCAAACAGAACCTCGTGATGGAGTACGGCCACGAACGTGCGGTGGCCGACGGCGTCAACGTCAACTACGACGTCTACCGCATCCGCACCGACATCACGGAGCGCGGCTCCACGGTCGAGGCCGGCTTCTACATCGATCGGCGCGACCGCCTGACCCGCAAGACCCGCTGGGAACAGCTCGGGGACGACTTCAGCTACAAGGCGGGTCAGCTTGACCGCGAGGTCGTCGCGGAGGACCAGATCCGCACCGTAATGACCGCGTTTAAGGGCGCCCTCTTCACCGACATCTTCCCCGGGCGCTCCGAGGTACCCAAGACCCTCATCTTCGCCAAGGACGACTCCCACGCCGACGACATCGTCCGCATCTGCCGCGAGGTGTTCGACAAGGGCAACGACTTCTGCCAGAAGATCACCTACCGCACCACCGGCGTGAAGCCCGCCGACCTGATCGCCTCGTTCCGCAACAGCTACAACCCGCGTATCGCCGTCACCGTGGACATGATCGCCACCGGGACCGACATCAAGCCGCTGGAGATCGTCTTCTTCATGCGCTCGGTCGTCTCGCAGGGGTTCTTCGAGCAGATGAAGGGCCGCGGCGTGCGCGTCATCGAGGAGACCGCGCTGCAGGCGGTCACCCCCGATGCCCGGCGCAAGACGCACTTCGTCATCGTGGACGCGGTGGGCGTGTGCGAGCGCGACAAGGGCGACTCGCGCCCCCTCGAGCGCAAGCGCCACGTCCCTTTCGACAAGCTGCTCGAGGCCGTCGCCCTCGGCAACCGCGAGCCGGAGGCCCTCGAATCGCTTGCCGGGCGCCTCCTGCGCCTGGAGCGGCTGCTCGACGAGCGCACAACCCGCGAGCTGAAGAAGCTTACCGACGGCCCGACGCTTTCGAGCATCGCGAGCGGCATCCTGGATGCCCTCGATCCCGACCACGTCGAGACGAAGGCTACGGAGGGCAAGCCACCCGCACACGAGCCCACAGCAGACCAGCTGAGCCAGGCGCAGCGAGCGCTCGCCGACGACGCCGTCCGCATCCTGGCCACCCGTCCACAGCTCCGCAACTGGCTCGTCGAGTTCCAGCGCACCAGCGAGCAGACTATCGACACCGTCAGCAAGGACTCCGTTATCAAAGCCGGCTTCAGCGCTGCCGCCCTCGACGCCGCCCGCGGCCTTGTGCGGTCGTGGGAGCAGTTCGTCGCCGAGAATCGCGATGAGATCACCGCCATCCAGCTTCTCTACACAGGCGCCAGGGACCTGCGCTTCGACCAACTCCGCGAGCTGGCCGAGGCCATCGGTCAGCCGCCTCGCCGCTGGACGCCCGACGCGCTCTGGCTCGCCTACGAGCGGGCTCGGTCGAGCGCCGACCGGCCCACGCGGCCCACAGCTGCGGCGACCAAGCGCCTTCTCACGGATCTCGTCACTCTCGTGCGTCTGGCTCTGCACGAAACCGACGACCTCGTGCCGTTTGCCGCCAGCGTTCGTCGCCGCTTCGACGCCTGGCTCGCCCAGCAGGTAACACTCGGCCGCACTTTCACGCCGGAGCAGCGGGCATGGCTCGAGCTGATCCGCGACCACGTCGCCACCAGCCTCGCCATCGAGCCCGGCGACCTCGAGCTATCGCCCTTTGCCCAGCAGGGCGGCCTCGGTCACGCCACCCAGATCTTCGGCGCGGAGCTCCCCAAGCTGCTCAACGAGCTCAATGAGGTGCTCGCGGCATGAGCGCGGTGTTCCAGGCAGGGTTGCCGAACGGTTGGCGGGTCGCGGCGTTGCAGGAGGTGTGCGACATCATTCTCGGCCAGTCACCCCCAGGAACCACGTACAACAGCGACGGCAGGGGCCTGCCCTTCTTTCAGGGGAAAGCAGACTTCGGCGAACTTTACCCTGTCCCCTCCAAGTGGTGTACTGCCCCGAAGAAGCTGGCCCGCCGCGACGATGTACTGATTTCCGTGCGTGCGCCCGTCGGCCCGACAAATCTCTGCCCCTCGGAGGCTTGCATCGGCCGAGGGCTTGCAGCCTTGCGACCCAAGGCCGGCATGCCGGCGCGGTACGTCCTCTACGCTCTTCGCGCCACTCAGGGTGACCTTGAGGCACGCGCCACTGGCTCCACCTTCTCGGCGGTTGACGGGAAGACCCTCCGGGCCCACGCAATCCCCCTTGCGCCCGAAGGCCTGCTTGGCAGGATCGTCGAGGAGATCGAGAAGCAGCTCACGAGGCTGGACGCAGGCGTCGCGGCACTCAAGTGCGTGCAGGCCAACCTCAAGCGTTACCGCGCCGCCGTCCTCAAGGCCGCCTGCGAAGGCCGCCTCGTCCCCACCGAAGCCGAACTCGCCCGCCAGGAAGGCCACACCTACGAGCCCGCCTCCGCCCTCCTCGCCCGCATCGCGGCCGAGCAGGAGAAGGCGGGGAAGGTCGCCGGGCCGCCGCGGCGAGGCAGGCCACAGCGGGCCGGCGTTTCCCCTGTTTCAGCCAACCTCCCCCTGCTGCCCAAAGGATGGTGTTGGGCAAGCCCTGTTGAACTGGCATTTGACCGAGAGAACGCGATATGCGCCGGCCCATTCGGCACCATCTTCAAGGCACGCGACTTCCGGCCCGCGGGCGTGCCGATCATCTTCCTCCGGCATATCGAGCCCGGTAGGTACTTGACCAGCAAACCGGGGTTCATGGACGAGAAGAAGTGGCAGGAGCTCTTCCGCCCCTACTCCGTGTATGGCGGAGAACTGCTAATCACCAAGCTTGGCGATCCCCCTGGGGTTTCCGCTCAGTATCCCCGGGGGATCGGGCCTGCGATGGTGACACCAGACGTGATCAAGATGGAGGTGAACCCCGGCGTTGCCGTTCCTCTGTACGTCATGAACTACCTAAATAGCGAGGTGGCACGGCGTCTGTCGACCACTCTTGCCTTTGGTACGACCAGACAGCGGTTGACAATACCGATTTTTCGCACGTTGCCGGTTGCCCTTCCGCCGCTTGCCGAGCAGCACCGCATCGTTGCCGAGGTCGAACGCCGCCTATCCCTCGCCCACGACCTCGAGCGCGTCGTCTCCGCCAACCTCCAGCGCGCAACTCGCCTCCGGCAGTCGATCCTAGCGGCAGCCTTCTGTGCGGGCGTCGTGTCGCAGGCGCGGGACGCGAGATTACATGCGCTGCCTGTCGCTCCTGGGGACTTCCCCGCACCCCCGGCCAAATCGAAGGGCGAATGAGTAGAGGTGCCGTGATGGGGGGGCATGCTGAGCGGTTCCATTTGCCGCCGAGTCGCGGACCCAGTCCGCGACGGGTGAAGGCGCGGCCCCGTTCTGGGATGATGAGACCCTCAGGCATGACCGCGGAAGAACCTGTGGCCGGCCACCGCTGGATGATGGTGCCGGGCCTCAATGCATCCAAACCAGCGGAACTAACTGCGTTGTCGATTCTTGACACGCTGGTTGAGCCGCGCGACGGTGATTCCCGCACGTGGCACGCTGCTGCCACAAGGAGTCCCCATGTTTGCTCGTGAAGACGAGGAGTATCTGATTCGGAAGCTTGGGCGCAACGAGGTCGTACTTTTCCTTGGCGCTGGCTTCTCTTCTGGTGCCAAGTCAAGGAACGGCGACCCACTGCCAATTGGTGGGCAACTTGCTACGCTGACTTGGCAGTTTCTTGGTTACGATGACCCCTATGACGACACACCCCTGGCGGAGCTGTACGACGCCCTGCTGAGAAGCGGTAAGGGCCACCACGAAATCAAGTCATTCCTGGAGGGGTGCCTCCTAACCAAGGAGGTGCCGGCCTGGTACGACGCTGTCACTCGGCCGTTCTGGTACCGGGTCTACACGACAAACGTGGATGATGTCCTTGAGCGGGTTTATACGCGATCCACCCAGCGCCTGGAGATCTTGAGCTACCCGGACGATGACGTGTCGGAGAGGGACCAGTTTCTCCAGCGAATCCAGGCGATCTACTTGAATGGTCGGCTCCCTTGCTCCCCTACGCAGATTACTTTCTCCGCGTCGCAATACGCACGAGCGGCAGGGAAAGCTAGTCCACTTTACGAACAGTTTGTCCGGGACTACGCAACGCACTGCATGCTGTTTGTTGGCACGAAGCTCAACGAGCCACTGCTCTGGCAGGCAGTTGAGGCCCGGCGCGACAGGGCCCCGGAGGATGCGGAGTTCAGGCCGAAGTCCTTTCTTTTTGCACCCAAGATCCCACCAGTAAAGCGCGAACTGCTCGCCACGTACAACATCGTGCCAGTTGAGGCAAGCGTAGAGACCCTCATGGAGTGGATAGAGTCAAAGGCGTCCGAGCTTCCCACCCGGCTGGAAGTCTTGCGCCACCTAGAACCGACGCTAATCTCCTTGATCGACACAGTTGGAGCCCTGCAACCCGATCTGCCACAGCTCCAGGAGTTTTCCTCAGCTTTCCACCGGGTTTCTCTCCCAGAGGCCCACCGAACCGATCGCTCCCTGTTCCTTCTCGGCGCATCGCCCCGATGGGAAGACCTTTACGCAGACCTAGACGCGCCGCGGGACCTCACCGACGAGATTCTCGGGGCAATACGTCAGCTGCATCCATCCGACAACGCAGTCAACGTGATTGCGATTCTCGGTTCTGCTGGTTCTGGCAAGAGCACGATCTTGCGCAGACTCGGGATTCGTCTGATGCAGGCCGGAACTACGGCATACCTGACCAATTCCGAGTGCCTCCCGCACGGACGTGCCGCAGTGATGGCGCTGCAGCTGCACCGTGATCGAGTTGTCTTGCTGTTCGACAACGCCGAGGTTGCTCTTCCTTGGCTTCCGGAGCTCGTCGACAATGTCAGCACGCTGGGTCATCCCCCGGTAGTGGTGCTTGCCTGTCGGACCAACGACTTCGACCGGCTGTCCGGCAAGTTCCCTGATTCTATGGTGCTCCGGGAGTACCCAGTTCCCAACCTCAACCGTCGGGAGATCTGCGCTGTGCTTTCCAAACTGGAGCGTGCTGGGCTGCTTGGCTGCCTCCAGGGGCTGAGCTTGGAGGCTCAAATCCGCGAGTTCGAGGGACCAGCTAAACGGCAGATCCTTGTGGCCATGCGTGAGGCGACGTCTGGGAGGGGGTTCGACCAGATCATCCAGGACGAGTTCGACACGTTGACTCCGGCGGAGACCAAGCTCCTGTATCTCTGTGTGGCGCTGGCGACTGACGCCGGCTATCGGCTCTCGAAGGACGAGTTTGTTGGGTGTTCCACAGTGGGAGCGGCGGCGGCCCTGAACATCCTCCTTCGTAGCCTCCGCGACATTGTGTTCGCTACGGGGTCACGAGATGACCTGCTTCTTCTCCGGCACCGAAAGATCGCCGAACACGTGGCGTCCGTCGGCGCACCGAGGCCCCTGCTCCGCGACGCCTATATCCGGCTGCTAAGCGTGCTCGCCGGAAAGGTGCAAAGGCGGCCTTGGCGCAGCCGCGAGTTCTCGATGTACCGGTCCTTGATCAACCACAAGACCATATACGAGAGGTTCAGCAGCAACATCGAAGAAGCACGGGCGATCTATCAGTCACTGGTAGAGTCTTTCAATGACGAACCACAGTTCTGGCTGCAATTCGGTAATCTCGAACTCGAGGGACGCGGCGGTTCGCTCGAATTCGCCGAGAACTACATCAGCCAAGCGTCCTCGCTCGCGCCGCACGATTCGTTCGTGCGGAATGCAAGGGCACATGTCCTGCTTCGAAAGGCGACTGAGGCCGACTACCTTTCCGTAGCCCTGAGCCTACGCGAACAGGGTAGCCTCATCCTTGAGGACCGGATGCATGAAACAGGTCTTGCCGATGCCTATGCTATCCACATCTACTGCTCCCAGCGATTCAAGTGGATGCGGAAGTGGTACTACCTGGACGACGAGGCACAACTGAGTGAGCTCGAGGCAATTCGCAGCGTGCTCGAGCATGCATGCAAGATCCACTTTCGGCATCGACGACTCGCGTCACTGAGGCAGGATATCGAAAAGGCCTACCTGCAGATGGCGATGCCGCGGGCGCAACGCGAGGACATCTTGGTCGATGTGTAGGGGGGCACGACCAGTTGAGGAGCGCCGCGTCCCGCCCCTCGGCGTTGGCCCCCGTGGCCGCAGGCCTTGAGAACTGGGGATCCGCGGGTAGATTCGGAGTGGTACGTGCTCCCTGGCCGACACGCCACGAGGTCTCGCGCGGGGTTATTCTTTCGCAAGCCGGCGAGGGAGGAGGTGCGGTCGTGAACGGCACGGGCGCGAGCAGCCAACCCCAGCAGATCGTTGCCAAGCTTTGGAACTACTGCAACATCTTGCGGGATGATGGGCTCTCACACAGCGACTATGTGGAGCAGCTCAGTTTCCTGCTGTTCCTCAAGATGGCCGACGAGCAGAGCCACGCGCCGCTGCCCAAGCCCTCGCCCGCGCAGATCGTCCGGATGTTTGGGGGCTACTGCAATGCGCTCGGCGTTGGCAAACTCGCGTGCGCCGAGCGAGTGGCACGGCGCCACATCGTCGCCGAAGTGGAGCGCCGGTTCTCGCTCGCCGACGACCTCGACCGCATCGTCTCCGCCAACCTCCACCGCGCCACCCGCCTCCGCCAATCGATCCTCGCCGCCGCCTTCTCGGGTCGCCTGGTCTTGGCGACGAGTCCGGCCGCAGGCAGCGAAATGCCAAGGGCGGCTGAGGCTGCCCCAAGCTATGGGGCTAAGGCAGGTGGTGGGTGTGGCTGAGGAACTGTTCGAATTCACTGACGAGCAACAGAAACGTGTTCACCGTGGACTCCTGCTGATCGGGCCCGGGCCGGCCGCGTTCTTTCGTGATGCCTGTCGCCTGATGTCGGCCGAGCACGGGCTCGAAACCACGTCGCACCTAGTTACTCACTGCCTGCGGGAGGTGGAAAACGCCCTGCTCGACGTCATGTGCAGCCTTGCCCGAGGGGTCGAGCCCACGCGAGTCGCTGACCGCAAGAAGGGCGAGTCTTGCGGGAAGAAGGCAGAACACACAGCTAGAGTCAACGAGTCACTCGCAGTGCTTGGGCTCTTGAACACCGATCCTATCGCCGAAGCATGGCGCCGCCTACCCAAGGCAATCAACCTGCACGGCAAAGCGCATCGGCGGGGTCTCCGGGCCCCGCGCCCTCGCGGGCCTGATCTCGAGGATGCCTGGGAGTCGGTGGTCCGGATCCTGGACGGAATCCTTGATCGGTTCCAGGCCCGTTACGTGAAAGCAGTGGACCTTGTAGATGGTCTGCTCAAGATTCCAAACCCCAACGCCAACGACGCTTTCTTCCTTCGTGACAACGCCCCCAGTAACCCATCCCTTCTTGCCTACTTCTTCAGCAAGTGCGACAACCCGGGCTGGATCGGGCCCCTCAGGGCAGCCGGCTTCTTCACGGAGCCGCCCTCGAAAGGCGCTTGGCACTTCTGGCCTCAGTCTGAGTACCTCGCCCGAGTCGCACCCCTGGCGCCCGACGAGGCAGCTGCTGTAATCGATGATCTCGGGGAAAGGCTCAGTGAACCGGTCCTCGAGAACCTCGCCAGGGCAGCCATAGGAATGCCCGCGACGGCAGCCGGTCGCGTCGGGGCGAAGATCGCCTGGCTCTTGGGGCAGATGGAGAAGTTGGAAACAGGTAAAGAGGTTGGCGAGCTCATTGCACACCTGGCTGATGCTGGCGACGACTCCACGGCCCTTCAGTTGGCAGGTCACCTGTTCGATGTGGTTTCCGCACCGCCCGAACGCCAGGAGGCATCGAGGAAGGCTGGTCTAGGGCCGGCAGAACCGAACACCCGGCTCGAGGAGTGGGCCTTTCGCGAGCGGTTCGCCCGCCTGCTTCCGACTCTCGCCGAAAGGGCCGGCCTCAGTTTCGTCAGCACGCTTGCCGATGGCCTCGACCGCTGCATCACGCTGCAATACTCCGCACGCGGCAATGAGCCAGGCGACCTCTCGTTCGTGTGGAGGCCCGCGGTCGAAGACCACGGTCAGAATTACCCATTCGGGACGGGCAGCCTCTTAGTTGAGAGCACTCGTGCCGCCGCGGAGCGCATGGTAGAGCAAGATTGCAGCAGGCTTCAATCAGTGATTGAGATCTTCGAGCGCCACCACTGGGACGTCTTTGCGAGGCTGGCGCTTCACATCCTACGGGTCAGCGAAGCGAGGGACCTCTCTCTCCTGGCGCGCTATCTTGCCGATCGGCGGCTGTTCGACAAGGTAGGCATGCAGCATGAGTACGCCCTCCTGCTCGGCTGGGGATTCAGGCTCTTACCACCAGAAGACCAGGTATCGATCCTATCGTGGATCGAAGACGGCCCAGATCCTCTTCCGTTCAGGACTTTTGTCAGGCGCGGGCAGGGGCGAGAGGCGACCGACGACGAGGTCGCCAGTGACCGCAAGCGCTGGCAACTTGAGAGACTCTCTTGGATCAAGGACGGCTTGCCGGCGAAGTGGCAGGAATTTAGGGCATTGCTCATTGGCGAGCTGGGTGAGCCCCGACACCCGACCTTCCTTTCGTGGCACGCATCGTTCCGCGGGCCTACTAGCCCGAAGACAGAACCAGAACTTGGGGCGCTTTCGACCCAGGAATTGGTTGCCTTCTTGGGATCGTGGGTGCCATCCGGGGATCATTGGTCGCCGACCCCAGAAGGGCTCGGGCGTGTCCTGAGTAGCTTGGCCGTCAGCCGTGCCGCGGACCTGTCAGCCGCCGCGAGTTCCTTCATTGGCCTGGATGCGACCTATGTGAGCGCATTCTTCGGTGGTCTTCGTGACGCCGTGAAGGCCGGTGCTTCCCTGTCGTGGCAGAACGTCCTGGAACTGGCTTCTTGGGCAGTCAGCCAGCCCCGCGAGATCCCGGGACGCGAACCGCTGGGCTACGACCAAGACCCCCACTGGGGCTGGTGCAGACGGCGCATAGGCGACCTCCTGAGCGCAGGGCTTGATTTGGGGCCATCGGAACTGCCGTACGAGCATCGCCCTCTTGCGTGGATCATCCTCGACCAACTGATGTCTGATCCCGATCCCGGCGCCACCGAAGAAGAACAAAAGAGCATGGGATATGCGACGATCGCGATCAACTCGGTCCGTGGGGTCGCGTTAGCAGCAGTGTGCCGATACTGCCTCTGGGTGAGACGGCAGCTTGAGAAGCTGCCCGACAAAGAGCTGCGTCTTGCTCGGGGATTCGATGAGATGCCCGAGGCTCGCGCAGTGCTGGATCACCACCTTGATACGCAGAAGGACCCCTCCCTCGCAATTCGGGCGGTGTACGGGCAGTACTTCCCCTGGCTTCATCTCGTAGATCCGAACTGGGCGCAGCACAGCGCCGTTGCCATTTTTCCTTTGGGGGAAGGCGAACTTGCCCGCTGGCAAGCCGCGTGGGCCACCTACGTGACCTTCTGCAATCCCTACAATGACCTCCTCCCTATTCTACTGTCGCAGTACCACCTGGCAATCGATAGAGTCGGGAAGACTAACGATGCCGACAAGGTCGGCCACCCTGATCTGAAGCTGGGTGAGCATCTCCTTGCTTTCTTCTGCCGTGGGAGGATCGATCTCGATTCGGAAGATGGACTCCTCGCTCACCTGTTTGAGGCTGCGCCGCCAAGGGTCCGGGGCGAGGTGCTGAACCACTTGGGCTGGACGCTGTACCGTGAGGCGCCGCCCCCGACGTCCGTTGATCTCAGAGTGAGGCTCGTGCGCCTCTGGGAATGGAGGGTGAAGGCAGGGTTGACCACCGCAGAGGCTTCGGCGTTTGGTTGGTGGTTTGCCTCACGGTTCTTCGACGAGGAGTGGTCGCTCTTTCACCTCGAACATGCTCTCAGCGTTTCTGCGAACGTCAAGTTGGACCATTTCGTGGTTGGCCGGCTCGCTGAGATGGCAATGGGGCACCCGAAGGAGTGCTTACGCTGCATGAGGGTCCTGGTGTTGGGGAGGGAGCCATTTCACCTCTACGGGTGGCAGACGGAGATCACGGCGGTGGTATCGGCCGCGCGCCGCTCGCAGATTGGGAATCTCCGTGTCGAGGCGGAGGAACTGGTTAACCGCCTCATTAGCCTCGGCCTTATTGACTTTCGGACTATGCTGGAGGAAGACTCGGATCAGGATTGATTTGGCCGCATCACCCGCCCGCTGGGACCGGGCCGATAGGGTTTGCGATGCATGCCAACCGCATGAGTCGGGCGCAGGCACGCGCATTCGCACGGGCGAAGAGCAACCTGCGGCTGATCGACGGCCAGGACCTCGTGGATCTGGTCCCGCAGCACTGCGACCAATTCGACTCGAAGCACAGGGGGCTGATTCCCCTCAGACGCGTTTACGTGCCGGCACCGGTTGAGGGGCCGAGCGACTAGGGGGTTCGATGGCAACTCAACTGTCTTCGGCAGTCGTGGACGACCCGGCAGTCGTGCAGCGTCTTCTGGAGTTGGCGGGCGAGGCGCGGGAACGCAGCAGCGGTAGCGTCAAGTTCGTCGAGAAACCGGAGGCGAACGCCCTCCTCAACGATCTCCAGCACTACCCCCACGCGTTCGTGCTGGCGTGCCTGATGAATCGTCAGGTCAAGGCCGAGAGAGCGTGGTTGGTGCCGTTCGAGATGCGACAGAAGGAGCGCCTCGGGAGCTTCGAGATCGGCGACCTTGCCAGGCTCAAGGAAGAGGACGTGTTCCGCTATTTTGAGTGCCCGACACATCTACACTGGCTCACGAAACCGATGGCGCACACGTTCCATGCTGGCGTGCACCGCATCGTGAGCCAGTACGGTAGCGACGCGTCGCGGATCTGGGCTGACACGCTGCCGAGCGCGAGGATCGTGCGGCGCTTCCTCGAGTTTGAGGGCGCTGGGCCCAAGATTCGCGACCATGGCTGCGAACCTCCTGGTCAGCCTTCTTCGTGTACCGGTGAGCGACCGCTACTCGATCGACATTTCGCCCGACCGCCGCGTGCGGAGGGTGTTCAGCAAGCTCGGGTTCGTACCGGAGGATGCCGACAACGAAATGATCATCTACCGCGCCCGCGAGCTCTCGCCCGAGTATCCCGGGGCATTCGATCTCCTGCTCTGGGAGGTCGGCGGCGAGACATGCGGGTCCAAGAAGACGCTCTGCTCGAGCTGTCAGCTCTGCGAGCTTTGCCCTAGCAGCAACGTGCGGGGATAGAAAAGCGGCTGCTCCGTCTCGCCGAGACTGAGGAAGCAAGAGGCAGCGGTAGGGCGCCGCTGCCACAATGCCATTCCGCACTTCGGTGCGTCCTGTTTGAGGGCCTTGACAAGGGCGCGTTCGGGAGCAAAAACTGCATGCGTTGCGGTAGGGAGTCTTGGAGATGGGCGAGAAGCGCCAGGAGCTGGACTCCGCGTTGGCACAGGACCTGTCTCTCCTTTCCGGAGAGGAAGGGCTTCGACTCCTCGGGCTGATCATTGACTACTCGACGAACCTAGCAGACAGCGAAGCCCTGGAGCAAGCCTTGGCAATCGCCAATGCTGTGCAGCCGAAGCTCGCGGACGCGAGGCAGGCGGCGGAGCTCCATTTCTTTCTCGGGAACGCCTGGGATGAGCTCCGCAAGCTTCGGCGCGCCGCGGATGGAGGTGGATGGTCCTGGGACCAGCCCGAGTTGGTGAAGGCCAACCGAGCGTTCCGAACTGCCTACTCGAGCGAAGGCTTCAGCTCGCTGCACCGGTACCGTAAGTGCCAGATCCTCACGAACATCGGGAATCACTTTGATCACCTTGGCCGGTTCGTGGAGGCCATCGAGTACTGGGACCATGCGCTGACTATCGATCCCGACTTCGCGATGGCGATTGGGAATCGCGGTATGGGGTTGTGGACCTACGCGCGTCACCTCTACGACCCACGCCATGCGACAGTGTTCGTGCGGATGGCTCGCGCCGCGCTCGCGCGTGCTGTCGAACGCTCGCTCGAGGGCAACGCCGATGACTCCTTTCGAGAGCTGCTGTCTCGCGTTGAGCAAGTTCTCGCCGACAAAGAACCGGAGCGCGAGGTCCACCTAAGGGAATTCTCGCTTGGCCGATCCAAGGCGGAGGGTGCCTACCGTCGCGCGTGCTTGATGAGACGGCTGTTTCTGAATCCCCTAAACGACCTTGGCCCTCACACCATCGCAGCTCGCGACGTCCTGACGACGCCATCCATGATCGTGCCTATTGGCGAGGGCCCTCGGTTTCAAGGGTTCTTCAACCAGCTCAAACAGGAGTACGTGTCGGCCCGGTACCTGTACTTCGAGGGAAGTAGGGAACCTGCTGGCCCTCACTTCTCAGACCGCGAGGTCGTGCTCCTCGACACATCTGATTACCCGGTCTACGGTCTACGTGCCGAGCAACTGAAACTCGCCTTCCGGATGAGCTACTCCATTCTCGACAAGGTTGCCTTCTTTCTGAACGAGTATTTTTGGCTCGGCATCCCTGAGAGGAAAGTGACATTCCGGACCTTGTGGTTTGCCAACCAAGACCCCAACGATGGTCTGCGGCCTGAGCTTGCCAACCGCACTAATCTGCCGTTCCGGGGTCTCTACTGGGTCAGCCGCGACCTCGCCGGGGCTTCTGACCCTGCGGGGGACCTTCGCGACTGCCTTGAGCCCGAGGCCCGCGAGCTTGCTGCCATCCGCAACCACCTCGAACACAAGTACCTGAAGCTTCACGAGCTGGGCTATCCGGAGGGCGGCCATGCCGATCCGGAGGAGCCGCTGGCCGACACCTTGGCCTACTCCATCAATCGGACAGCGTTCGAGAAGAAATCCCTCAAGATGCTGAAGCTCGCACGGGCCGCGATCATGTATCTCTCATTCGCCATTCACCGCGAGGAGCGCGAACGAGCTGTGCCACGAACAGGCAAAGGCGGCCTCGTGCCACGACTTGCGCTGGACCACTACCCCGATGAGTGGAAGCGGTGACTGGCCACGGTCTGGAGTCAGCGCTCTGGACTCGCTCGATGCCCCGGCGGCGGGCGGCTGGCGGTTCCGGCCGGAGCCTGGGCCGACGATTCTCCCTATCTTCCTCTCCGGCTCTCGCTCTGACCGACGCAGATTCCGGCACGGCTTCCCGCCGGGCGCGCGATGCCGGGTGGCATGCGTTGCCTTGACAAACCGACGCTCCGGAGTACCTTGGATAGCGTACTTGCTCCCCGTCCGACACGCCGCAAGGCCCGGGCGGGGTTACTGTTTTCGCGCTGTGAAGAGCGGCAAGGAAACCGTCAGCGTCCTCGCGCTGGGCTCGGGCTCGCTCCATGCCAACGCTGAGCACCCACCCCACAGCAACGGGCGCTCGCCTGAAGGCGCAACCCATCGCACTGATATAGTTTCCTCATCGTTCCTTCACTCTCGTTGAACGAACGATGACGTGAGCAGGCCACGGCGCGATGGGCTGGCAACACACCTCACCGCGCGAGGCCTTCGCCTCGAACGTGCATTTGCCGACCCTCAGCGACCCATTGGCGGACTTTCTTTTCGCAGTATTTCAGCGCCAGCCGGGGCGGCCCGAGGCCGACGCGACGCAGGACCGCCTCCAGCGAGACGATGCGATCAGCCAGACCGAGAAGGCAGGCGGCGCGCACGGCGGCGCCGTCGGCGGTACAGAACCCCGGCCGCTCTCCGTCCCAGCAATGAAGGAGGGCGATTGCCTCGGCCTCGCCTGCGTCGATCCGTTCGCGCATGACCGGGTCGAAGCAATCGAGAACCGAGGCTACGGTCGCGGCATCGGCGCAGCAGATCTGCAGGCGCCCCGCGGCCTCGTCGTGGCGCAGGTCGATGGGTCGACCCACGCCCCCGCTGTCGTCCCAGAACGCCACTTCCTTGTCGGCGACGACCGCCGGCACGATGACGTGGGCCCGATCGAGCAGGTCGCGCCAGAGTCCCAGCTCGTGCAGGCCGATGACCGGCCCCGCATCAAGAAGGAACAGCCTCGGCTTGCCAGACATCCGAGTCCAGGTCGAATCCGTAGTCTCGTAGCACCTTGCGGAGCATGCCGACGTTCGTCTCCAGGAGCTCGGCGAGCTTCCCAATGGAGATCTTGTCCTCCAGGTGCGCCTTGAACGCAAGGGTCACATAGCGATCGGGTAGCGGTCGCTCATCCGACCCGGCGGCTTGAACGCCAGCGCCGGTGCGAGTTGGGTCAGCGATGATCTGCTCTGCCTGTTGCCGCTGGAGCTTCCCCAAGTTGACCAAGCGCCACGCCAGCGCAGGCACCGACACACCGAACTGCCGCGCCAGCTCAACCCACTGGAAGACCCGCCACTCGGCGGGCTTGCCGCGGGGCATGCGCTGGACCAGTGCTTCCCGTGGCAGGACAAACGCGGCGGCAAAGTTCTCGGCGAGCTTCTCGATTCGGTCCGTCGCCGCCGGCGTGGCGACGTGCTGGTCCGCCGGCGTGCTCTCCCAGGTCAGCAGGTGGAACAGCTCGTGGGCGACGCTGAACGCTCGGCGGCCTGGCGCCTCGCCGGCGTTCACCAGGACAGCGTCGCCGAACTCCCCTCTGAACGTGGCGCCCGATCCTCCCTTGAGCCCGGTCACAAAGATCTTGATTCC
The DNA here is from genome assembly GCA_963754345.1 of Thermoanaerobaculaceae bacterium. Classification (GTDB taxonomy): domain Bacteria; phylum Acidobacteriota; class Thermoanaerobaculia; order Thermoanaerobaculales; family Thermoanaerobaculaceae; genus RBG-13-68-16. The sequence continues at coordinate 219,044 of CAVWFZ010000004.1, forward strand.
GTGCCGGTGTTCCAGGACCTCCTGCAGGCCGGGCGCCGGCATGTCGCCCACGCCGAGGGCCCTTCGTGCCTGCTCGGCCCAGTCCGAGACGTCCTCGAACGTGGTCTGTCTCGGTTTCAATTCATAGCGGAGGGCCAAGGTCGAGGGCTCGAGCTGCGCGAGGCGTTCGAGGAAAGCGTAGCGTCGGCATCGCTCGATGAAGAGGGCCTCTTCGCCAACGCGGACTTGGTCGGCAGCGGGCTGCCGCCAGAGTACGAAGGGCGGGGATGTTAGCGGCTGGAACCCGAGGATGACCAGAGGCGACACGTGGAAGAGTTCGCTGAGGCGGGCCAGCTCCGGCGCCTTGAGCGCCCGCTCGCCCTTCTCGAGGTTCGACACGACCTGCTTGTGCTCGAGCCCAAGCGCGCCGGCGAGTTGTGTCTGTGTGAGTCCCCGCGCCGCGCGGAGCGATGCGATGCGCTCACCGATGACGGCGTTGGTGGTAGACATGGCGACCTCTCCTCCTGGCATGCTGCCGTCTCGCGGGTGTCGTCCTCGTGACCGATTCTGCGCCACACGCGATGGGAAGTCAAGATTTCCTTTACCCGCATTTTCCTTGGCCGCGGGCTACGGTCCAGCAACAGAAGGCGACGATCTTCTGAAGAAGCAGCCATGGCCATGCCATCGCCCCGCAACCCGCAGCGAGCCCTGCGTTCACGAATATCACTCCGTTCACCATTTGGTGAACATGCTGGTTTTCGTGAACGAGCCGGCCTAGGCTGTTTAAGGGAGAATGGAAGCCGATGTCATCGCAACCCCAGCAGATCGTCGCGAAGCTCTGGAACTACTGCAACATTTTGCGGGACGACGGGCTTTCGTACGGGGACTACGTCGAGCAGCTCACGTTCCTGCTCTTCCTCAAAATGGCCGACGAACAAAGTCGGCCCCCGTGGTCAAAGCCCTCGCCGTTGCCAAATGGGTCGGACTGGCCGAGCCTGCTGGCGCGCGACGGGGACGAGCTGGAGATCCACTACCGCCGCGTGCTCGAAACCCTCGGCAAGCAGGGCGGGATGCTGGGCGTGGTGTTTCGCAAGGCGCAGAACAAGATCCAGGACCCGGCGAAGCTGCGGCGCCTGATCGTGGACCTCATCGATCGCGAGCAATGGTCCGCGATGTCGGCCGACGTGAAGGGCGATGCGTACGAGGGGCTGCTGCAGAAGAACGCCGAGGACGTGAAGGGAGGCGCCGGGCAGTACTTCACACCGCGTGTGCTGATCAGGGCGATCGTCGACGTGATGCGGCCGGCGCCGGGGGAGACGATCTGCGACCCGGCGTGCGGCACGGGCGGTTTCCTGCTGGCCGCTCACGACTACATCGCGGACCCAAGCCACTACCAGCTCGACGTCAAGGAGAAGCGGCGGCTGAAGAGCGGGGCCCTCTTCGGCGTGGAGCTGGTCGACTCGGTCGCGAGGTTGTGCTGCATGAACCTCCTGCTTCACGGCATCGGCGGCGACGGGGCCGAGGCGGTGCCGATCGACGTGCGGGACTCGCTCGGCAGCCACGGCGGGACGTTCTTCGAGATGGTGCTGACGAACCCGCCGTTCGGGCGCAAGTCGAGCGTGACGATCGTCAACGAGGAGGGCAAGGCCGAGAAGGAGAGCCTGGTGGTCAGGCGGGACGACTTCTGGGCCTCGACCAGCAACAAGCAGCTCAACTTCCTGCAGCACGTCTACACGCTGCTCAAGCAGCACGGTCGGGCGGCCATCGTCGTGCCCGACAACGTCCTGTTCGAGGGCGGCGCGGGCGAAACAATCCGCCGCAGGCTCCTCCACGACGCCGACGTTCACACCCTGCTGCGATTGCCCACGGGGATCTTCTACGCGCAGGGTGTGAAGGCCAACGTGCTGTTCTTCGACCGCAAGCCGGCCGCGGAGAAACCGTGGACCGAGAAGCTCTGGATCTACGACCTGCGCACGAACATGCACTTCACGCTCAAGGAGAACCCGCTTGGGCGTTCGGACCTCGATGACTTCGTGACGTACTTCCGTCCGGAGAACCGGCACGAGCGCGTCGAGAGCGAGCGCTTCCATGCCTTCGCCTACGACGAGCTGGTCAAGCGCGACAAGGCGAACCTCGACATCTTCTGGCTCAAGGACGAGTCGCTGGAGGACTCGGCGAATCTGCCGGACCCAGACGTGATCGCCGCCGAGATTGTTGAGGACCTCGAGGCAGCGCTGGAGCAGTTCCAAGCGTTGGAGGACGACCTGGAGCCAGGCCGTCGGTAGCCTCCCGAAGGTGAACGAGCCAATGGTCAAGAAGAATTACTGCCCGGTTTGCGATAGTCAGATCCACCAGTTGGCGAAGCTCTGCAAGCGTTGCAAGAAAATAGTGGGCCGGGCTAATGCACGCAGGAAGCCAGACCGCGCTGCGAGGATCAAGGCCCTCCAGCGAGCGTGGGATGGCGCCGGCTTTTGCTGCTACTACAGCGGCATTCGTTTGGTGGAGACCGTCCATACTGATCCTCGGTCCCTGACCTTCGACCATCGCACCCCCCGTGACGAGCGCGACGTCGTTGTGGCAGCAGCGTGCCTCAACGATATGAAGTCCGACATGAGCGAGGAGGAGTTCCGTGCGGTGGTGCAGGCCCTTGCGTCTCGCTTCAGCGGCGGGGAGTTCGACGAACGGGTGTTCCGGCTGGCGCACTGGAAGCGTTGATGTGGCTGCGGTCGCCGCGGGCTGTCGAGGAAACTGCCGGACCGAGCTTCAGTGAATGTGCTGGTCACTATACAGGTGAGGCGGGCGGTGGTGCCGCTCGACTAGGAGCTGGGAGCGACGCAGCCCGATGTTAGTTGGGGCGGTCGCTTCCGCCGATGGCTCTTCGACGACCGGGCCGGCTCGTACGGCAGCTTCGGCAATGGCTCGGCGATGCGCGTCGGCCCTGTGGCCCCATTCTGTCGATGGCGTCGGTGAGAGAACGAAGGCCACTGGGACGCGAGGGGCGCAAATGGGGCGCAAATCGGCTCTAGAGACTATTTGGGCCACCTTCCGGTGGCCAGTAAGTGCTTGATTCTATTTGGTCGGGACGGCGGGATTCGAACCCGCGACCCCTTGAACCCCATTCAAGTGCGCTACCAGGCTGCGCCACGTCCCGACCGGGTCACTTCAGCAATGCGAGGATGGCTTCCAGCTCGCGGCGGCTCTGCTTGAGCACCCGCCGCACGCTTTCTAGTTGTTCCGAGCCCTTGGTGTCAAGGCGCGGCGCCTTGCTCGGCTGGCCGGCGGTTTCCTCCCCCAGCCGCTTCTTCGCGCCGGCTACGGTGAAGCGCTCTTCGTAGAGGAGCTGCTTGATACGCAGGATGAGCTGTACGTCGGCCCTGGTGTAGGTGCGCTGGCCGCCGGACCCCTTGGCAGGGGAAAGCTCGGGGAACTCCGTCTCCCAGTAGCGCAGCACGAACGGCTTGACTCCGGCAATCTCGCAGACTTCCCCGATCTTGAAGTCCTCCTTGTCGGGGATGACGGCCTCACTCGACATGTGGGTCCTCCTCGGGGATCAACGTCAGCCGGAACTGGAGCGTCAGCCGCTTGCCGCCGGTCCAGATCGCCGGCACCGGCACCTCCAGCTCCAACTCCCGCACCTCCCCGACCTGAGCCAGCACCCGCGGCACGACGCGCTGCACGAGCGCGCCGGTCATCTCCGGCGAGAGCTTCGGCAGGGGGGATGGTGCCTCCGCCATCTCCTCGAGCACCAGCTCCACGGCCGGTGCAGCGGGCGGAGGTGGCGGCGAAAGGTCGAACACATCACCGCTCAGTCCATCCAACTCCCGGACAAGATCGGCGAAAGGATCCACAAGGGGAGCCGACTCGTCCACCTTGGGCTCCGGCGCGGGCGTGATGATCACCTTGCCGGTCCTCCCGGTGATGCGCTCCGGAGGACCGGTATCGAAGACCTTCTCACCGAAGGCCGGGAACGCCTCCGGCATGGGCGCGAGCTCCTGCACGGTTTGCGGCTCCAGGGCAGGCTCGGGGAGCGGAGGGGGCGGGACAAAGGCGAAGGCCGCGGCGGAAGGCTTCTGGGACGGCGGGGGAAGGGGCGGGATCCTCGAAGCGGTGAACGCAGGAGGCAGTGGCTCCAACGCCGGTTCCGGCGCCGGCGGCAGCACCGGGGCGGGATGCTTCCGCTGAGGGAACATGGCCGGCGGCTCGAGGAATATCGGCGGCGGCGCCGGAATGTCCGGGACGGGTTGAAGCCGCATCGGTGCAGGAGGTGGAGGTGCTGCGCCCGCCGCGGGTTGCGGCGCCACGACCACCGCCGGTGGAAGCGGTGTCGCGGCGGTGGCCGACCTAGCCAGGGGGACGATACCCGCCTGCGGCGCCGTGGTCGGCTCGGCGGCCGCCGGCGGCACGACCGCCATCTTTGGGGCCCCTTCGGCGGCCGCCGCCGCGGCCAGCTCGGACGGCATCTTGAAGCGTTCCCGCAGCGAACGCGCCACGAGCTTGACCACGCCCTGGAGCGTCTCCTCGACGCCGACACCGACGGTGGCCACGGCCTCGTAGAACGGGACGTTGAACTCGTTGAGCATCTCGTCGAGGTCTTCGATGCTCACGATGTCCTTGAGGTCGCGCTTGTTGTACTGGATCACGTGGGGCATCTCGGCGAGGGAGAGCCCCTGCAGCGCCAGGTTGTCCTTGAGGTTCTCGAACGCCTCCCGGTTGACGCGCAGCAGCTCGCGCTGGGAGTCGGCGACGAAGACGATCCCATCCACTCCGCGCAAAACCACCTGGCGGGTGGCGTTGTAGTGCACCTGCCCGGGCACGGTGTAGAGCTGGACCCGCATCTTCATGCCCCGGAGGCTGCCGGCCTCGACCGGGAGGAAGTCGAAGAAGATGGTCCGGTCGCCGCCCGCCGGCACGGTGACGAGCTCGCCGCGGGTGCCGGCCGGGTAACCCGCGTAGAGCGTGCGCAAGTTCGTCGTCTTGCCGCCCAGTGGTGGGCCGTAGTAGACGACCTTGGCGATGATCTCGCGCGCTCGCGGGCGGAATTGAACCATCAGCCGGACCGGTCCCTTTTCCCCCGTATGTTAAACCTAATCGGGACCCCTGCCAAGGGAAATGCTGCACGTACCGCATTTTCCAGGTACCGCTGGTATGAGAAGTGGAACTTCCCCGAGCCGCTCACGAAGAGCGCGAACCGCGGGGGGCCGCTGCCGGTCTGGGTCGCGTAGTAGAGCCGCGGAGGGACCCGGCCGCCCGGCGGAGGGGTGCGCTCCCAGGCGGCGCGCATCACGCGGTTGAGCTCGCCGGTCGGCACCCGCAGCTTGAACGCCTCCCCCACCTCGAGGGCCGCGGGCAGCAGGTGCGGGATCCCGGCCCCGGTGAGCGCGGAGGCGAAGGCGACCGGGGTGTCCTTGAGGAACTTGAGGCGGTCGAGGACCTTTTGCCTGAAGCGCTGCCGGCCCTCGCGCCCCTGGTCCTCCATCAGGTCCGCCTTGTTGAAGACCACCACCACGCCGCGTCCGGCCTCGGACACGTGACCGGCCACGTGGGTGTCCTGGGCCGTCAACCCCTCGCCCGCGTCGAGCACCACCAGGCAGACCTGCGCGCGCTCGATGGCCCGCCGGGCCATCACCACCGAGAGCACCTCGGGACCCTTGTCGGTGCGCCCTTTGCGGCGGATCCCCGCGGTGTCGATGAGCCGCACGGTGTGATGCCCGCACGCGACCAGCGTGTCCACGGCGTCCCTCGTGGTGCCGGGGACCTCCGAGACGAGCACCCTCTCCTCCCCCAGGAGCCGGTTGAGGAGCGAGGACTTCCCCACGTTCGGGCGCCCGACGATGGCGACCGCCAGCTCCGCCTCGACCGGCTCCTCCTCCTGCGGCGGCGGCAGCACCTTCTCGAGCTCGTCCCACAGGTACCCGATTCCAAGGCCGTGCTCGGCGGAGACGCTCACGACCGGGAAGCCGAGCGCGGCGAAGTCGGCAAAGCCGAGAGCCGCGTCGCGCCTGTCCTGCTTGTTGACCACCACCACGGCCCGTGTGCCGGCCTTGTGGAGCTGGCGGGCGATCTCCTCGTCCGCCGGGACGAGCCCCTGGGCACCGTCCACGATCAGCACGACCGCGTCTGCGCCGGCGACCGCGACCAGCGCCTGCTCCCGGACCATCGCCGGGATCTCCGCTTCGCTTTCGGGCTCGAAGCCGCCGGTGTCCACCATGACCACCGTGCCGCCGGCCGGGCGGGGTGCGTCGGCTGCCATCCGGTCCCGTGTGACCCCGGGCAGGTCGTGGGTGATGGCACGCCGGAAGCGCGTGAGGCGGTTGAAGAGCGTGGACTTCCCGACATTGGGACGACCCACGATGGCCACAGTGGCGGGCATGCCTAAGAGGCTCCGGGGACCGGGGTCCGGGGACCGGGGTTCGGACAACGACCAAGGCAAGCCTCCCGGAACGAGCAGAAGAGGGCCAGGTGCTCCTCGCCGGTGAGGTTCTCCGGGTGCCACTGCACCCCCGCGACAAAGAAGGCCACGGTGGCGGGCATGGCTAGCGCGCTCCGCGGAACCTGGACCGCGGGCCGCGGTCCCTAGACCGGGCGATGCACGCGGCGCGGAAGCTGCGGAAGATCGCCAGGTGTTCGTCCTGACTGAGGTTCTCGGGGTGCCACTGCACGCCCAGCACGAAGCGGTTTCCCGTGCCCGCCTCCAGAGCCTCGATGACGCCGTCTGGAGCACGGGCAACGACGGCCAGCTCCGTGCCGGGGTTCGCGACCGCCTGGTGGTGGCGCGAGTTCACCGCGAAGCGTCCCCCGGCGGGCGCGAGGAAGCGCGCCTCCGTGCTCACGATCACGTCGTGGGCCAGGAGATTCCTGGGGTCGGGGACGCGGTGCCCGGGCTTGCCGGCCTTCTCGAGGTCCTGGATGAGCGTGCCCCCGGCCGACACGGCCAGGATCTGGCAGCCATAGCAGATTGCCAGCACGGGCCATGCTTCCCGCTCGGCCTCGCGGAGCAGATCGAGGTCCAGGGCGTCACGGGCGGTGTCGAGGTGCAGCTCGACCCCGGGCCCCGGGCTGGCGCCGAAGCGCCAGGGCTCGACATCCGGCCCTCCGGTGAGCAGCAGCCCCGCTGCGTCCATCGAATCCGAGGGGAGGTTCTCGGCCGTCCCCGGCGTGACCGGCAGAAGCTCGACAGGCACGCCGCCGGCCAGCTCCCAGGCCCGGGAGAAGCGCTCCACCTCGAACGGCCGGTGGTCGGAGTGGACGAGCAGCACCCGCACGGGGCCATTCTAGCCCGGGCCAGGCCAGTTGCGCATAAACCTCACGCTCTCAACCAGAAAAGCCACCGCCGCGGGCGGAAACGCCGGCCGCCCCGCGGGCGGCCGCTACGAGACCATCACCAGATGCGTGGCGGGGGCTGGACCCGCCGTCTGGTCGCCGTGGGCGCTACCCGTGTGGGTGGAGGTGTTTGAGGATGTGCGGGCGCTCCAGGCCGTGGGCCAACATGAGCGCCTCATCGGAGAGAAGCTCGACCGTGGGACCCTGGGCCGCCACCTGCCCGTGATCGAGGACAATGACCCGCGTGCAAAGCTCGACGACCATCTCGAGATCGTGGGAGGCGATGAGCTTGGTGGCCCTGATCCGCCGCAGCACCTCCTTCAACTCCCGCCTCCCCCGGGGGTCGAGGTCGCTGGTGGGCTCGTCGAGGACCAGCACCCGGGACTGGCAAGCCAGCAGACCGGCCAGGCATACCCGTTTTTTCTCGCCCCGGCTCAGATGGTGTGCGGATCTCTTCTCGAAGCCCTCAAGCCCCACCCGCTTCAGCGCTTCTCCGACCACCTCGGGCAGCTCCTGGCCGCTCACCCCGAACTGCTGCGGCCCGAAGCCGACATCCTCGAAAACCGTGGGACAGAAGAGCTGGTCGTCGGGGTCCTGGAAGAGCAGGCCGACGGTGCGGCGCACCTCGAAGAGGTTGCGCTTCGAGATCGGCTTGCCGAAGACGCGCACCGGCAAGCCCTCGCCGATCTCCTCGGGAAGGACACCGTTCAGGTGGAGGAGAATGGTGGACTTGCCCGCTCCGTTGGGGCCGATCAGGCCCACACATTCGTCCTCGGCCAGCGAAAACGAGACATCCCGCAGCGCACGCGTGTCGTCCGCGTAGGAGAACGAGAGCCCGGAAACCTCGATGGCGTTCACGTCCGCCATCCCCGGGCACACATCGCAGCGTAGATCCGCTCCGCCCGCTCGCTGGAGCGGACGAAGAGCTGAGCCGCCGTGGACGCCACCGAATGCCAGCTCCGCTGCGCGCGCGGGCCGAACGACCGGCTTGCACGGGCGCGCTGCAGCCTTTCCCTCTCGTCGATGAGCACGAAGACGTACCTGTACATGAGCGCCAAAACCGTCACCAGCAGCTGCGGCATGCCCGCCCGCCGCAGGACTCGAAGCAGCTCCGCGAACGGCGTGGTGTTGGCGAGGAGGATGAGGGTGAACAGGCAGAGCGTGCTCCGGACGAGCAGGACGAGAAAGACCCTCGCACCGCCGGGCTGGAGGAGCGAGAGGAGCGCCACGCCGATCACGAACGGCTCCAGGAGCAGCAGACGCCCGAGCAGGAAGCCCACCGGGATTCGGCTCACGGCGGCCGCGGCGGCGAGCCCGAGCGCGGCGATTGCGTGCACGGCGTACCAGGGCGCGGGCACGGCGGCCACGGTCGCAATCACCGCCAGGGCGGCCGCGAGCTTGAGCCACGAGGGCAATTGGTGCATTGGGCTGTCCAGCCGGCAGTAGCGATCCAGGAAGTCGTGGCGCATGGCGGCGCGTCAGCCCGCGCCGCCCCGCCGGCTTCGTGCGACCTTGCCTGCGAGAAGGTGCCCCAGGAACATTGATACGCCGAACATGAGCAGTGAGCCGATGCCTGCCGCGAGGGCCGTCGCGAAAGCCGGCGAGCCAACACCGGGGACGGTGTACCCGGCGAGCGGCGCCGAACTGCTCGCGTCCTCGACGGCCTTGGCCGCGAAACCAAGTGCCCGGGCGACCCTCTCGAGCCCATCGGGCGCCGACGACGCAAGAGGAGCTGCAACCACCGCAAGCACCAGCGCCAGCAGCAGGCCTCCCAGGACGAGCGCGCGCCGGCGGGAGCCCCCCTGCTCACCCGGTCCGGCAGCCAGCAGCTCGGGCCTCATCGAAACGATGGCCGCAAGGACAACGACCGTGATCAAGGCCTCCCCGACCCCGATCACCATGTGCACCGCCGTCATGGCCGGGAGCACCACACGCCAGGGCACGGTGCCCGACCACGCCAGCTCGACGGCACAGGCCACGGCGGCCGCCACAGTGGAGCACCAGGCGGCAAACGCCGCGGCCGCGAGTTGGCCAGGGAGACCCAATGCGAGGCGGCGGACCCCTCCATATACGCCGAAGCCCACCAGCGTGCCAACGATCGCCATGTTGAAGACGTTGGCGCCCAGGGCGAGCACTCCGCCGTCCGCGAAGACGAAACACTGGACGATGAGCACCGAGGTAAGCACCAGCACCGCTCCGGCGGGTCCGACGAGAACCGTGGCAAGCACGGCGCCCAATAGGTGACCCGATGTACCCCCTGCAACCGGGAAGTTCAGCATCTGCGCCACGAAGACGAAGGTCGCGGTCAACCCGAGGAGGGGAACCCGCCGCGGTGAGAGCTTTCGGCGCGCCGACCGGACTGCGAGGCCCACGGCGACGGTGGAAAGCACCGTGGCTGCGCCAATGGTCTTGGCATCCAGGAAACCGTCGGGAATGTGCACCCTCGCGCCCGTCCTTTCCTCGCCCGTACGGCCTCCCTGCGAGGCCGAGGGGGTGTCCGCCCTCAGCAGATCCTGGGCAGCTCCGAGCCGGCCAGAAGGTCGAGAGGACGCTCGGTATTGTAGAGGGTCCGGAGTACCACCGGAGCGCCGTCCGTCCTGCGCGGCTCCACGCGCCCGATCCGCGCAGCGCCCTTTCCCAGCGGGTGGTTGTTGAGAAGCGTCTCAACACCGTCCGCGTCGCCCTCGGCGACCCAGACCACCATGCGCCCCTCGCACGCCACGTACAGCGGGTCGAGGCCGAGAAGTTCGCAGACGCCGCGCACCTCCGGGCGCACCGGCAGCGAGGCCTCGTCGAGCACGATGCGCAGGCCGGTCCGCGAGGCGACCTCGTGGCAGGTGGTGGCGAGGCCGCCACGCGTGGGGTCGTGGAGGGCGTGTACCTCGGCGCCGGACTCCAGCAGCAGCTCCGCAATGCCCGCGAGAGGGGCACAGTCGGAGCGCAGCCCCTCCCCCCCCAGCTTGTGGCGGCACGCCATCACGGTGGCGCCGTGGTCGCCCAGCGGCCCGGACACGACGATTGCGTCCCCCGGCTTCACGCGGTGGTCGCCCAAGTCGCGGCCGGGCGGAACGACGCCGAGCCCCGCGGTGGCCACGTAGGCACGGTCGCCCTTGCCGCGCGGGACGACCTTGGTGTCGCCGGCCACGATCGCCACGCCCGCCTCCCTGGCCGCGCGCGCGGCCCCGCGCACGAAGGTCTCCAGGAGCGCGATCTCGAGCCCCTCCTCGAGCACCAGCGCCCAGGTGAGCGCGACGGGGCGTGCGCCCGCCACCGCCAAGTCGTTGACCGTGCCGCACACCGAGAGGTAGCCCAGGTCGCCGCCCGGGAAGACCGGCGGGTCCACCACAAAGGCGTCGGTCGTGAGGGCGGGGCGTCCGGGCGGCAGCTGCTCCAGCAGCGCCGAATCCGAAAGCGCCGCCAGCGCCGGGTTGAACAGCGCCGGCAGGAACACCTCGCGCACCAGCTCCTGCGTGAGCCTGCCGCCGCCCCCGTGGGCGAGCAGGATGCGCTCGGGATCCTTCACCTGGCTCCCCCGGCGGCCAGACGCTCGTGCCGGTACCAGGCCGCGCAGGTGCCCTCGCTCGAGACCATGCACGCCCCGATCGGCGAGGACGGCGTGCAGGCGCCGGCGAAGAGCGGGCACTCGGGCGGGTCAATGGCACCCTTGAGGACCTCGCCGCACCGGCACCCCGCCGGTTCCATGGGCTCCGGCAGCTCCACCTCCAGCAGCGCGGCGTCGCGGTGGGCGAACTCTGGCCGCAGCGCGAGGCCGGAGCCGGGGATGGTGCCGAGGCCGCGCCACTCGACATCGGCGGTGGTGAAGAAACGGGAGACCAGCTCCCGGGCGGTGGTGTTCCCCTCGGGCCTCACCACCCGGGAGTAGAGGTTGACGACCTTGGGCTTGCCCGCCACCAGGCACCCGACGAGCGTCTCCACGCCCCGCAGCACGTCCGTCGGGGTGAAACCGACCACCACCGCCGGCAGGCCGAACTCCTCGGCCACGAAGCTAAACGCGTCCGACCCGACGATCACCGAGACGTGCCCCGGGAGCAGGTAGCCGTCCACGTGCACCTCGGGGTCGCGGGCCAGCGCGCGCATCGGTGGAGGCATGATCTTGTGCCCGGACAGGACCATGAAGTTGCCCACGCCGCCGGCCTCCGCCTCGGCGAGCGCGCCCGCCACCGTTGGGACGGTGGTCTCGAACCCCACCCCGAGGAACACCACGGTCCTGTCGGGGTTCTCGCGGGCGATCTGCAGTGCGTCGCGGGGCGAGTAGACGATCCGCACGTCGGCACCCTCGGCCCGCACCCGCTCGAGGCTGCTCCGGCTCGAGGGCACCCGCATCAGGTCCCCGAAGGTGGTCACGATCGTCCCCGGACGGCGCGTGAGCGCCTCCGCGCGGTCCACGTACCCCACCGGGGTGACGCACACCGGGCACCCCGGGCCCGCGATCAGCCGCACCGTCGGCGGCAGCAGCCGCCGCAGCCCCGCGGCGGCGATGGCGTTGGTGTGGGTGCCGCAGACCTCCATGAGCGTGACCCGGCGGGTGAGCTTCCCGGCGGCCCCAACCACACGGCCGACGAGCGCGGCGACGGCCTTCGGGTCGCCGAACGTCATCGGGGCGGTCACCTCACCTCCCCCGCCTCCGCGACCTGGCGCAACAGGTCCAGGGTGATCTGCGCCTCCGCCTCGTCCACCACCCCGATCGCGTAGCCGGCGTGCACCAGCACGTAGTCGCCCAGCTTCGCCTCGGGCTGCAGCATCAGCGAGACCTCGCGGCGAACACCGTCCACCTCGGCCACGCCGACCAGCTCACGGCGCTCGATCAGCTTCATCGGCACGGCAAGGCACATCAGCCGCCTCCCTTCAGCGTCGGCTCGACGCCGCGCGCGGCCGCCACGGCGCCAAGCACCGCCTGCCCATACGACAGCCCGCCATCGCCCGCAGGCAGCCGCACCGGCAGGAGCGGCTCGAAGCCGGCGGCGGCGAGGTTTTCCCCCAAGCCACGGCGGAGGAGCCGGTTCACCAGGCACCCTCCGCCCAAGGCTACCACCCGAATGCCAGGGGGCACCACTCTCCTGGTCAGCTCGACCGCCAGCGAGCAAAACGTTGCGTGGAGCCCGGCCGCGACCAGCGCCGGTTCCTCGCCCGCGAGAACGCGGCGGGCCATCGCGGCCAGGAGCTCGGCGGACGGAAAAACCGGGGTCCGCGGTCCGGGCTCCGGGGTCCGTGACGACGCGCGCGGCCTATCCACCGGGATCGAGACCTCCGGCCACGGCTCGACGGGTCCCGCCCAGGACGACGCCAACGCCTCCAGACGGGCCGCCGCCTCCCCCTCGTAGCCGTTGACCGCCGCCAGGCCCAGCAGCGCCCCGGCGGCCTCGAAAACCCTCCCGGCGCCGGTGGCGACCGGCCACCCGGCGTGGCTCGCAAGACCGCAGACGGCGGCCAGGGTCCCCGGCGCCACGAGGCCCGCCACGGGAAGCCGCGTCAGGAGTTCTGCGGCACCCGCAAGCGTCAACGCGGCGGCCGCGACCCGCCACGGCTCGCGCACCGCGGCCTCCCCGCCCACCAGCGGTAGCGGCTCGAGGTGGGCCAGACGACGCCAGCCGAGGTCGCCGTCCAGGAGCAGCCACTCGCCCCCCCACGCCGCCCCATCGGGGCCCCAGCCGGTGCCGTCGAGGGCGACGGCCGCAGCCGCCTCACCCGCACCCGGGAAGCGGGCGTGCTCGGCGAGCACCGCGGCGGCATGGGCGAGGTGGTGCTGCACGGCGAGCAGGGGCACCCCGCGCTCGCGCGCCAGGTCTCTCCCGAGCCAGGTACTCGGGTAGTCCGGGTGCGGGTCCACCACGATGAGCCGCCCCTCGGCCTCGAGGAACTCCTCCAGGCCACGCGCCGCCTCCACGAGGAAGGCCCGTGCCGGCTCGCCGTCCAGGTCGCCGACGTGCTGGGAGCAGAACGCCTCCCCGCCTACCGCCAGGCACGCCGTGACCTGCAGGAACGGCCCCAGCGCCAGCACCGGCTCGGGCGCCGAGACCGGGAGCGGCAGCGCCTCGGGGACGTAGCCTCGGGCGCGGCGCACCATGGCCGGCCCGCCGGTGCCCGTGCGCGCCACCGAGTCGTCGGCCCGCCGCACGACGTCGCGGTCGTGGAGCAGGAAGCGGTCGGCGATGTGGCCAAGGCGCGCGAGCGCCTCGCGGTTGCCCCGGCAGATCGGCTCGTCGCTGGCGTTGCCGGAGGTCATGACCAGGGCCTCGAACGCCGCTCCGCGAAACAGCTCGACATGCAAGGGTGTGGTGGGTAGCATCACCCCCAGGTCGGAAAGGCCGGGCGCAACGAGCGTCGCCACCGGGGCCGCCGGAAGAGCGGGCGCCAGCAGCACCGGGGCCTGCGGCGAGGCGAGGAGCGCCTCGTCCTCCGGCCGCAGGGCGACCATGCGCCGGGCCGTGGCCAGCTCCCGTACCATCACCGCGAACGGCTTGGTGGGGCGATGCTTGCGCTCGCGCAGGCGGGCCACTGCGCCCTCGTCGTCGGAGCGGCAGGCGAGCTGAAACCCGCCGAACCCCTTTACCGCCACGATCTCGCCCCGCTCGAGCGCATCGCGCGCCGCGGCGAGTGCCTCGACACCACGTGCAAGCAGCGCCCCCCTGCGGTCCTGCATCCACAGACGAGGCCCGCAGGCCGGGCAGCAGACCGGCTCGGCGTGGAAGCGGCGGTCACCGAGGTCCTCGTACTCGCGCTGGCAGTCGGGGCAGAGCGGGAAGCACGCCATCGAGGTGCGCTCCCGGTCGTAGGGGAGAGAGCGAACGACCGTGAAGCGCGGACCGCAGTTGGTGCAGGTGGTGAACGGGTAGCGGTGGCGGCGGTCGGCCTCGTCCTCCATCTCCGCACGGCAGTCGGTGCAGAGGGCGGAATCCGGCGGGACGAGCGCGCGGCGGCGCCGGCCCTCCTGCGAGGCCAGCACCGCGAAAGAGCTCTCGCCCGAGGGGGAAACCTCCAGGGTCTCCAGCTCGTCGATGCGGGCCAGCGGCGGTAGTGACGCCGGCAGGTGGTCGGCGAAGTCCTGCACGCGTGCGCTGCTTCCCTCAACCTCGATCACCACGCCTTCGGGCGCGTTGCGCACGAAACCGCCCAAGCCCAGGGACGATGCCAGGCGGTGCACCGCCGGCCGGAACCCCACACCCTGCACGACACCGCGGCAGACCAGCCGCACCCGCCGCCGGCCGCCCTCACCGCTCATGCCGCTTTCCCAGCCCGGCCGGAGCAGGCCGACCCCCAGCCTGCGCGGTTCCGCGTCCAGCTTCAAATGTGGGGCGCGCACGCCGTGCGCACCAGGTCAGTTCGGCGCGATGGCCCCGACGTGGCCAGCGGAGCGACAGGGGGATGATCGTCACTTTCTTGCGGTGACCGGCCACCCTGGTTCCCTCTTCCGGGGGCAGAGGGTTAGGGCGAGGGGACGGCGAATCGCTTCCGGGAGTTCGTGGACGACCGAACGGACCTTCACCCCAGCCCTCTCCCGGAGGGAGAGGGAGCGACCACTCGCCTCGCCAGCATGCGCCGAAGATGTGGGGCGCGCACGCCGTGCGCGCCAGGCCAGTTCGGGCTTGCCGGACGGATGCTCGCGCGGCGCTCCAGCCCCACACCGGCGTGCCTCTCTTCACGCTCTGCCCTGGCGTTTGGCGGCCAGCCGGCGCTCGAGGAGAGCGCACCATTCGGCGATCCCCTCCCCGGTGCGCGCCGACGTGAGCACCATGGTCCCCGTGGGGTTCAGGGAGGCTACCTGGTCCCTGACCTCCGTTAGGTCGAAGGTGACGTGGGGGAGCAGGTCCACCTTGGTCACCACCGTCACCTCGGCGCGCGCGAAGATCGCCGGGTATTTGAACGGCTTGTCGTCCCCCTCCGCCACCGAGAGCAGCGCGACCTTGAAGTCCTCCCCCAGATCGTAGGACGTGGGGCAGATCAGGTTGCCCACGTTCTCGATGAAGAGGATGTCGGCGGCGGGCAGACGGGCCTCATCGAAGACCCTCCCCACCTGCCGCGCGTCAAGGTGGCAGGCGCCACCGGTGAGGATCTGGACAGCCGGGATCCCGAGGGCGCGCAGCCGCTCCGCGTCACGCTCGGTCGCGATGTCGCCCTCGATGCCGGCCAGGCGCAGGTGTCCGCCGAGGGCCTGCACAGTGACCTCCAGGAGCGTGGTTTTGCCCGATCCGGGCGAGGAGATCAGGTTCAGCACGAGCGTGCCGCTCGCCCGAAACCCCTGCCGCAACCGCGCCGCCGCCTCTTCGTTGGCGGCCAGCACCCGGGCGCGAACGTCCACGACCTCAGCCATTGTTCCTACTCCCCTCTTCCGGGCCTGCGCCGTCCGGCAGGAAGACCACCTGCAGCACGTCCAGCTCCAGGCCGCCCGAGACCTGCAGCGGTTGGTCGCAATCGGGGCACAGGCGCATCCACGCCCTCTCCGCTCTCGGCTTGTCGGCGTTACAGGCGACGCAGAACTGGCGGGCCGGCCGCCACTCCACCTCGAGGACGCACCCGGCGTCGGGACCGCTCTCGGTGAGCGCCTGCCAGGCGAAGGCAACCAGGTCGGGCTCGACCGCCGTGAGTTCCCCGACCGCGACCGTCACACGCTCCAGCCGCCCCGGTCCGTGCGCGGCCACGGCGGCCTTGCTCGTGCGGTGGATCTCCTGCGCGATCGAAAACTCGTGCACCGTCCCCCCGGACATCGTCGGCCAGGCAGCCCCGGCGAAGATCGCGGGGGGAGTATACGGCAGGAGAACCGCCCCCGGCGCTGTGCCCGCGAACGTCTCCCTCGGCGGCTCATCGGCGCCCTCAAGGGGCTTGACAGGCCGGGCGTACCGTGGCTCAATGAATCAGTAAACAAAGAGCATCGCGTCGAATTGAACTGGACCCGGGGGGGATCCTCGTGAGCAAACACCACATTAGTGCACCCGTGCTCTTCGTTGTTTTCATCTGCGCATTGCTGGCGGCGCACCCTGCGGCCGCGGCAACGCGGACGTGGACAGGCGGGTCAGGAAGCAGCAACAACTGGAGCGACGCGGCCAACTGGGGCGGGACCGCCCCGGTCGTAGGCGACGACCTCGTGTTTCCGGGCGGGGCAGCCCGACTGAGCAACACAAACGACCTCGCCGCGGGGACGAGCTTCAACTCGATCACGTTCAACGGAGCGAGCGGCGGCTACTCGCTCGGCGGCAACGCGATCACGCTCGTGGCGGGCATTACGACCTCGAACACCTCCGGGTTCAACGTGACCACGTTTCCGGTGACGCTCTCGGCTTCGCAGAGCTTCAACCTCACGGCCGAGCTCGACCTCAACGGCCCGCTCGCCGTCGGTGCAAACACGCTCACCGTCACCTGCGGCACCGCCACCTCCTTCTTTCAAGACGTCATCTCCGGCAACGGCGCTTTCATAAAGAACGGGCTGGCCACGCTGGTTTTCTCCGGCGCGACCGCGAACACGTTCTCGGGAACGACGACCGTCAACGCAGGGACCTTGCGGCCGGACAAGGCCGCCGGAGTGGCCGGGATCGCTGGCCCGGTGGTAGTCAACGGTGGGAACCTGCAGCTTGGCGCCAATGAGCAGATCCTCGACACCGTGTCCGTCACCGTGACCAGCGGGAGTTTCTCCGTCGCCGGGTTCACCGAGACTATCGCCTCCCTCACCGGCGCCGGCTCCGTCAACCTCGGGAGCGGCACCCTGATCGTCAACAGCCCGAACATCTCGTTCTCTTTCAACGGCGTGATCGCGGGCACCGGCAGCCTGACCAAGGCCGGCCTGGGAACGTTCGTGCTGACCGGCGTGAACAACTACTCCGGTCCGACCAATGTCACCGGTGGTCAGCTCTTTATCGGGGGCGGCTCGCTCAACCCGGCAAGCGCGATCTCCGTCACCAGTGGCGGGGCATTCCAGCTCGCCAACGGCGTAACGGTGGGTCCGATCACCGCAGGCGCCGCCACGATCAGCCTGGGCGGCGGTTCCTCGTCGGACGCAACTGCCACCAACGTGACGCTGAGCGGGAGCACGACGTTCTTCGCGCAGATCCTGGGTACCGGTCTGAGCGACTACAGCCGGCTCACGGTCACGGGTACGCTCAACCTCGGCGGCGCGGCCCTGGCGATCTACATGCCTGGACCGTTTTTCTCCTCCACCGGGCAGAGCTTCATGATCATCAACAAGAGCAGCGCCGGAGCGGTCACCGGTACCTTCAATGGTCTGCCGGAGGGCGGAACCCTCACCATTGGCGGCCGTACCCTCCAGATCAGCTACATCGCCGGCGACAGCAACGACGTGGTCCTCACCGACATCGGGGCGCAAGGGGCGGGCACGGCGATCCCGGCGCTCGGTCTCGCGGGGCTCGCCGCCTTCGCGGCCCTGCTGCTCGGTCTGGGGCTGGTCGCGCTGCGTCGAGCCTGAATCAGGGGTACGC
Organism: Thermoanaerobaculaceae bacterium; assembly: GCA_963754345.1. Lineage (GTDB taxonomy): Bacteria > Acidobacteriota > Thermoanaerobaculia > Thermoanaerobaculales > Thermoanaerobaculaceae > RBG-13-68-16. The sequence continues at coordinate 236,788 of CAVWFZ010000004.1, forward strand.
CCTCGCGGCACCGGCCGACAGTCATGCAGCCACCCTTGCTCCGGCGGCTGAGGCAGCAGCTTGACAAGAAGGATCTGCGGTCCCTCAGGTAGCTCTTCCGCGGGTGTGGTGCCTCGCGGTCGCCTGCGGCCAGCCTCCGACTAGCGCCGGGCGTCGCCAGCTGATGGCACGTCCCTTGCTAAGATGCACGGCGCCGTGGGTTGAAGCACGGCGTCGCGTGAAGCAACAGCCCGCCCAGACCGCAAGCTCGCGGGTCGAGTGGTAAGTTGTGGCGGATGTGAGGGTAGGATGAGCGAACGGGGTCGGAGAAGAACACAGACTGCAGCAATGGTTCTCGTGTTTGCCGGGGCGACGCTTCGCATTGGCGGGGCCGCGCCGCGTCCCCAGACTGTCCCGTACGGAGGACAGCGAAGCGCATCCTCCGCGCCACTTGCTCAGGACGCGGCAGCAAGCCAGCCCTGGGCCGGCAAGGTCGCCCCTGCCGTCCTGGCGCGGGCGGTCGCGACGAACGGGCAGGTGGACTTCCTGATCGCGTTCCACCGGCCCGACGAGGCTGGGCCGCCGCCCGCGAGCCCCGGCGCGCCCGCCCGCCTGCGCTGGATCGCCGAGACGGGTGACGGCCTCGAGCGTGACTTCGCGTCCGCCGGCGTTCAGGTGCTGCAGCGTTACTCCCACCTCGCGGCCGTGTACGCCAGTGCGCCGGCGTCGGCGCTGCCGCTGCTGGCGGCCGATCCGCGCGTCGAGGCGATCGCTGTCAACCACCAGGTGCGCAAGGTCGACACGGACGGAAGGGCGCTCATGCACGTCCCGGCGATCCAGCCGCCCTACAACGGGGCCGGCGTCGGGATCGCGCTCCTCGACACCGGCGTGGATTACACCCACCCCGAGCTGGCGCCTCTCGGGACCAAGACGATTGCCCTTTACGACGCCTTCCGGACCGCGGGCGATGCCAGCTACGCCAAGGACGACGACGGCCACGGCACCGAGGTTGCGGGGATCGCCGCGGGTAACGGCGTGAACCCGAGTGCCATCGGCGTCGCGCCCGCCGCCACGATCATCTCAGTCAAGATCCTCGACAGCAGCGGCAACGGCAACGACAGCGAGATCCTCTCGGGCGTCAACGCGATACTCGCCAGCGTTTCCGGCGGCAATCCCTACCACATCCGCGTGGCCAACTTCTCGCTGGGCGGCTACGACAGCACGGGAACCGGCTCCGCCGGGGTTCCGGCCCAGCCATGCGACGATCCCACCTTGTACCCCCTCGTGGATGCCTTCCAGCAACTCCTGAACGCCGGGGTGGTGCCGGTGGTCGCAGCCGGCAACGGGGGCTGCACCAACGGGGTGGCGTGGCCCGCGTGCATCTCCACCTCGCTGGCCGCGGGCGCCGTCTTCAGTTCCTCGATCCAGGGCTCGTACAGTTTCCCCGACAAGCAGCAGTGCAACGGGAACAACGGGTGCAGCCAATACATCTCCGCCGCCGGCCAGGTTGCCTGCTACAGCGACTCCGGAACCAAACTGGACGTGTGGGCACCGACGCACTGTGCCAACACGTCGAAGATGGGCGGCGGCTACGACGACTGCTTCGGCGGCACCTCGGCGTCGGCGGCCTACACGAGCGGCGTGGTGGCCCTCCTGGCGCAGGGGCAGCCCGCGGCCACTGCCGTCGCAATCCGCGCAGCGATCCGAAACAACGGGCAGCCGGTCACCGACGCGCGGAACAACATCACACGCAACCTCGTGCTGGCCGACAAGGCCCTGGCGCAGGTGCAGTGCGCGACACCCGCCGTACCGGGAGGCGTCGCCACCGACAGGACCTCGGTCTGCTCCGGCGAGCAGTTCGTGGCGAGCTGGGCTGCGGTTTCCGGGGCGAGCACGTACACCGTCCAGGTGGCGACGGACGCCGCCTTTGGCACGCCATCCTCCACCGACACGACGTCCACGTCGTTCACCTATTCCACGAACCTGGCGAGCGGCGCGACGCTCTACCTGCGTGTACGGACCAACACCAGTTGCGGGAGCTCCTCCGACTGGTCGCCCGCGGTCCAGGTCAGCTACAGCCCTTCCTGCCAGACCGGCTACGGAAACGGCTATTACGTGTCGGGCGTTGCCCGCACACCCGGCTTTCCCCCCGCCTACTGGTACTCCGACCTGACCGTGCTCAACCCGGCCACGACGGCCGCTTCGCTGCGCGTGACCTTCTATGGCACCAACCTCCCGTCCCCGGTCACGCTCACCCTCGGGCCGCACCAGCAGATCACCTGGACCGACGTGCTGGGAACCCTCTTTGGGATCACCCAGGACAAGGGGATGATCGTGGTGGAGACCACACAACCCGTGCAAGCGTTGTCCCGGACCTACTCCCAGATCACCTCGACCACCTCGGCGCAGACCTTCGGGCAGGCGTACGTGGGTATGCTGGCGAGCCAGGCGCTCCCCAACGGCCGTGTCGGGTACCTGGGGGCCCTCAGGAGCGACGGCCAGTTCAGGACGAACCTGGAGTTCCTCAACGCCACCCAGGTGGCCACCGACGTCGAAGTGCGCTTCTTCTCGAACGCCGGCACCCAGATCGGCACGCTCACCGTGACGGTGCCGCCGAACCGTTGGGTGCAACAGACGCTCGCGCTGCCCGCCGGGCAGTCGGGTGCGTTCGCCGAGGTCCGCACGCTCGCTCCGGGGGCCCTGGTGATCTCTTTCGCCACGGTGGTGGACGGGGCCTCGACCGACCCGACGGGGATCGCGCTCTGGATCCCCTGATGCGTACCTGACGAGTTTCGCGGAGGAGGCTGGCAGCTGGCGAGGCGAGGAACACGCTCCGCCCAGCGGCCCGTCTCGTCCGTTTCTCCTGGAGCCTGAAGCCCGTAGCCTGTCGTCTAGAGAAACAGCGCGTGGAAAGCCGCGTCGGTCTCTGCTTCGATGGCCTGCACGTCCACCTCGCGCACGTGCGCGACCGCCTCCGCCACGAGCCTGACGTAGGCCGGCTCGTTGCGCGTGCCTCGGTGCGGGACCGGCGCGAGGAACGGGCTGTCGGTCTCGACCAGCAGCCGCCCGGCCTGCACCGCCTTTGCCGCCTCACGGATGTTGTCGGCGCGGGGGAAGGTCACCATCCCCGAGATCCCGACGTAGAGTCCCCGATGCGTGACCTCGGCCGCGCCGGCCTCGCCTTCCGTGAAGGAGTGCGCCACGCCGCGAACACCCGGCACGCCATCCAGGGCTGCCAGGAAGTCCTGCCACGCCTCGCGGTGGTGCAGCACGACCGGCAGCGCGCGCTCGCGCGCAAGGCCGAGCTGCCAGGCGAAGACCCTGCGCTGGTCCTCCCGGGGGGAATGGTCATAGTGGTAGTCGAGGCCGATCTCACCCACCGCCACCACCCCTGGGGAGTCCAGGAGCCTCTCCGCCCGGCGCTTCCAGGCCGCGTCGCAGAGGACGGCCTCGTGCGGGTGGAAGCCGATTGCCGCGAAGATGCGGCCCTCCTCCAGACCGGCCAACTCCGCCACCAGGTCGAGGTCCTCCCGGCCCGTGGCGGGTGCCAGGACCGCTTTCACCCCGGCCTCCTCGGCTCTCTCGAGCACGGCGTGGCGTTCGTGCTCGGGAAACATCGCCAGGTGCGCGTGCGAATCGATCAAGAAACCCTCCCTCGCGTAGTCTATCCGGGTGCCCGACGTCCAGGTATCACCGTGGCCACTGCTTGGCGGTTATTCTCGCCCAAAGGGTGGATCCCTTTCCTTTTCACTGCGTGACCGCTCTGTTGCTGGTCCCGCGGGAGGCCGACCGTGCGGCCTTGCGTCTCCCCAGCCGCTGCGGCCCCACACTCCTCCGCCCGCGACCGGACAGCGCGATCCGCGCCGGGGCCCCTCGGCGTTCGCGTTGGACCGCGCCGCCGTTTCCCCAACGCGGCTCCCGCGTCCGGTGCCCGCGGGCTCCGGAGAAATAGGCCACCCGCGGCACCGGCGGAGTTAAAGCCCCACCCCCATAACGCGGCAGAATGTGCGGGAGGTCAGGAACGCAGGCAATGCGAGACGACGAGGGTAGTCCCATCGCGCACCGGGTGGGCGGGGGTGAATCCATTCGGAGGGTGGCGAAGCCATCGCGCCGGAGCGAGCGGGGTCCCCGACGCGCTGGCCGGCGTGGGGAGACGGCGCGGCGGCTCCATGCCGACGCCGGGGGGCCCTGCACCGGCAAGCGCTGTCGGGTCGCTCGCGCAGGCGTCGCGAGCGAAGCGAGTGAGCGCAGCCACCCTCCGAACAAACATAAAGCGCCACGCAGTGAAAGAAAACCACCCCACACCCCGATGATCGGCAAAGGAAAACCATACGCCCGCAGGGTGCGCTTGCCCACGCGGAGGGCGGCGCGTAAGCTCATGCGCAATGAGCGAGCATGCCCCCCTGCCTGTTGCGGTCGTGGGCGTTGGCCACCTCGGCGGGCACCACCTGCGCTTGGCGCGCACCCTGCCCGGCTGGCGCTGCGTCGGGGCCTGGGACCCCGACCGAGCCAGGCTCGAGGCCCTCTGCAGCGAGCTCGGGGCCGAACCCCTCGCCAGCCTCGATGACGCGGTGACGCGCGCCCAGGCGGTGGTGATCGCCTCCCCCACCGCCACCCACCGCGAGGTGGCCGAGCGCTTCCTGGCCGCCGGGCGGCACGTGCTGGTTGAGAAGCCCATCGCCGCATCCGTGACCGAGGCGCGCGAGATGGTGGAGCTGGCCAGGCGCAACGGGGTCGTGCTCGGCGTCGGTCACGTGGAGTTCTTCAACCCAGCGGTGCAGGCCGTCCTGGCGCGCGCGCCGCGCCCGCGGTACCTCGAGGCCCAGCGGCTCTCCCCGTTCACGCGGCGCTCCCTGGACATTGACGTCGTGCTGGACCTGATGGTGCACGACCTCCAGCTCGCACAGGCGCTCAACGGCGGCGCAGCGCTCAAGGAAGTGCGGGCGGTCGGCGTCCCGGTGCTCTCACCCCGGGTGGACCTCGCCAACGTAAGGCTCGAGTTCGTAAACGGTTGCGTGGGGAACCTCACGGCGAGCCGGGTCTCCTCGGAGCGCGTGCGCAAGCTGCGGTTGTTCGAGCCCGACGCCTACCACTCGATCGACTATGCCGAGCAGAGCGTTTCGGCGTACCGCCTGGTCCGAGCAGCAGGCGAGGCGACCATCGAGCCAATCGACGTGCAGGTCCAAAAGGCGGAGCCCCTTGCCGGTGAGCACCTTGCCTTCCAGCGCGCCTGCCGGGGCCAGACGGGGCCGTTCGTGGACGGGGAGGCCGGGACCGCGGCGCTCGCCGCGGCGGTTGCCGTCGTAGCTGCCATGGCTGCGGTCGGGAGGTCTTGACACCGCCCGGGGACGCTTCCATATTGGTAGTGCCGAACCGGCCGCGGGCGTTCGACGGACGTAGCAGCCGCGATACCCACTGCAAATGTCCGGGCGGACTTTCCGCCAAGCCGAAACCCTGCGCTGCAGGGTTTCGCTGTTGCAGGAGCCACCGTTGACCTGGCCCCGGGCGCCCGGTTACCCTCAGACCGAACCTGCCCGGGAGGGCCCCACATGCCCCTGACGGTGGATGGCCACGTTGGACGCCTCCAGATCTTGTGCGCGGCCCTTCTCGCGAGCCTCGGCATGTACGGCGCGATCGTCATGCTGGTCACGCTCCCGGCCGAGCCGACCTTCCCCCAGGGTGAACCGCTGCTCTGGGGCTTCGCGTTCTTCGCCGCGGTCAACCTCGTGACGATCATGCCGGTCTACCGCGCCATGCTGGCGGCCCCGCGCCGCGTCTACACGGTCAACCAGGAGCCCCAACGCCTCCTGGCTGCACATTCCCTCGCCCACCTCGTGGCGTTCGCCCGCCTCGAGGCAGTTGCGGTGCTCGGACTCGTGCTCTTCTTCCTCACGGGCCACCGCGACTGGTTCTGGATCTTCACCACCATCGCTGCCGTCGGGATGCTCCTGCTGTGGCCGAGGCGCGGAAAGGTCAGCGAATTGGTCGGGATCTCGTCCACCCCAGGGACGGAGCCTGCGAGCCTGCGGTAGCGGTCCAGGGCCACACCTGCCGCTTTGGAACACCCACAAGCGAGGCCCTCCTGCGGCGGGCGCTAGGAGCTTGTCCGAGTAAACGACGAAAGCGAGAATTCCGAGGGCGCCGGATGGCAAGGAAGCCGAGCGGAAAGCCCGGAGCCGTAGCCAGAGCTACGTCGAGGACTTTTCGCAACGGCTGACACAGCCAGCCGGATGCCATCGGGATTAGCAGCCGGAGTATTACTCGGGCAGGCTCCTAGTTTTCCTTGGGCCCGGAGGTCCGGTCATGGTGGCCGAAGCGGGCCCTTGCCCGGTGGAGCGGGGCGCGCAGGGCCGGAAAACGTTTCTCGATCCAATCCAGCACGCGCGCGAAGAGCGGCACATCCGGCGCGAGGAGCAGCGCCCCCAGGGCGATAAAGAGCCAGCCTTGAAGCACCGGCAGGAAGAGGCCGGCCACACCGAGGACCAGCAGGCCCCACCCGGCGACATGGCGCACGGCGCGACGAATCCCACTAGGCATGGGCGCTGCTCACCGGTCCTGACCCACGTTCGGTACGCAAGCCGCCTACTCGAGGTTGACCCCGCCGCCCTCTTGCTTGGCCCGCATCAGTGCAGCGTCGGCGATTGCAAAGAGCTGGCCTGGGGTGTGCACGCCCTCCCCCATGCAACCGATCCCCACCGAGACCGACACCGGCGGCGGGACGGCCCGGCGAAGCTCGCGGGCTACGCGCCGCGCCGCCTCTCCGGGCGTGTTCGGCAGCACCACCACGAACTCGTCGCCCCCGTAGCGCGCCACAACGTCGGTGGTGCGCACGGCGTTGCGCAGGCTCGATGCCACTGCGGCCAGGACTCGGTCGCCTGCGAGGTGCCCGTGCTCGTCGTTGTAGGCCTTGAAACCGTCCAAATCCAGGAGGAGCACCGAGAGCGGATGGTGGGACCGCCGGCGCCGCGCGATCTCACGGTTCAGGAACTCCTCCAGGAAACGGCGGTTGTGGACGCCGGTCAGAGGGTCGGTCCGGGCCTCGGCACGGTCGCTCGCGACCAGCCCGACATCGTAGTTGGTGATCCAGGTGACCACCACGAGGATGGCGACGCGGGCCAGTTGGAAGTCCCAGCGGAAGCTTCCATAGATCGGGTCGGGCTGGGTCGCCACCTGGACGTACCGCCACGCCACGGCCATGAACACCACGAAGCAGTACGAGATCGGGACCGACCACGCGACGGTCCGCGAGACGACGGCGTCACCGCGCAACCCGGCCGAGACGATCACGAAGAAGTAGAAGAAGAAAAAGAGCTGGGAGTTCGTCGCGACAATGGCCCGGTTGACGGCCAGGCAGCCTAGCAGGAAGCCCGTCACCGCCAGGATGTCCACGACCACAACCCAGAAGGCGATGCGGTGGTCCCAGGCAAACCACGCCAGGTAGAACTGGAGAGCCAGCCCGAACAGCAGCATGCCTCCGAGCACGATCTCGACTACACCATCCTCGGGAAAGGCGTGGAGACGCCCGATGCGGCCGAGCAGCATCGCAACCGTCACGCTTCCCACAAGCGCGAGACGCCAGAGGTTCAGGAACCGCTCGAGGTCCTTGCCGCGCCGGTGGACGCCCTGGGCAGCCAGTAGGAGCCGGGGTTTCGAGTCGGTCTCCATTGTGATCGTCATGCGGTCCTCCGGTCGGCGCCACGCAAGCGATGCTTCTTCCGAAGGATAGATGCCTCGGCCGCCGCGTGGCAAGCCGTCGCGCCCGTACACACGCCAGTTTTCCCCGAGGCTGCGGCTTTCGAGATCTGGTCCCACGGGCTGAACCAGTCGCATTCCCCCGCAACTGGGTTGCGGCTCTTCTTTGCCCCGCGGGCTAAGGCTTGCCTTCGGCAGTGCCTGCCGCTTTCTTGTTTGCCCGGGGGTGGCTTCGCGCGCTCGCTGCGCTCGCGACGCCTGTGCGAGCGACCGAGCAGCGGCGCTCACCGTGGGGTCCCCTCGCCATTCCCCGCCTTCGCTTCGCTGCGGCGGGGCTGCCGACACCCCACGGCGACCGTCGCGCTCGGGACCCGCTCGCTCCGGCGCGATGGCTTCGCCACCCCCGGGCGGAATCACCCCCACCCACCCGGCCCGCGATGGAGCTTCCCTCGTCGCCTCGCGCTGCCTGGACGTATGACCTTCCGGTCCTTGACGTCGCGCTTGGGGAGGCGGGCTTTCAATCCGCCGGTGCCGCGGGTGGCCAATCTCTCCGGAGCCCGCGGGCACCGGACGCGCGAGCCGCGTTGGGGAAACGGCGGCGCGGTCCCATGCGAACGCCGAGGGGCCCCGGCGCGGATCGCGCTGTCCGGTCGCGGGCGAAGGAGTGTGCGGCCGCAGGCCGCGGGGGCGGCCAAGGCCGCACAGCAAGCCACCGGCGGGACCGGCAACATAAAGCCACGCAGTGATAAAGAAAGATCCGCTCGCGCAGCCCTAGGGCAAATCAGGGAGCGTAGCCACCCCCGCGTAAACAAGAAGCCACGGAGTGGCAAGAGAAAGAGGGGAGCCACCCGCGGCGCCGGCAAGGGTAGACCTCAGGGATGGATGTCGCGCTCGCGGCAGTGCGCCCTTATTGCGGCGAGAAGTTCGCGATGCACGCCCAACCCCGCGGCCACCACGTTGCCGTGGTTGAAGATCTCGTCGCTGCCGTCGAGGTTGGTGACCAGTCCACCGGCCTCGCGCACCAGCAACGCGCCGGCGGCGATGTCCCACGGCGAGAGGCAGAACTCGAAGAAGCCGTCGAAGATCCCGGCCGCGGTGTGGGCGAGGTCAAGGGCCGCGGCGCCCGGGCGGCGGATCGCAGCGACCCGCAGGAAAACGTCGTGGAAGACCCGCAGGTAGGTGTCCAGCACCCGGTGGACCCGGAAAGGAAACCCGGTCGTGAGGAAGCCGCCCGCGAGGCCCTCTCGGCCGGTCACGTGCAGGCGTTGCCCGTTGCACCACGCTCCGGCCCCTTGCGCAGCCGAAAAGAGCTCGTCGCGCATCGGGTCGTTGATTGCACCGACCTCGATCCGCCCGTCCACGACGAGTGCCACCGAAACCGCAAAATGCGGAAAGCCGTGCACGAAGTTGGTGGTGCCGTCGAGCGGGTCCACCACCCAGCGACCGCCCTTTGCACCGCTGGCGCCCGCCTCCTCCGCGAGCAGGCCAAACTCCGGGGTCTGCTCGCGCAGGTAGCCGGCGATGGCCTCCTCGGCGGCGCGGTCGGCGGCCGAGACGAAGTCGTTCTGCGCCTTCTCCGTGACCTGCGCCGGGTCGAGCGCGCGAAAGAAGCGCCGGAGCACCTCCCCGCCGCGCTGCACCGCCGTCATCGCGACGGCCAGGTGCGAGGGACTCACACCAGGCTCCGAACCCGTGCTAGCTTTGATCTGGGCATATCTTGCACTGGCGACGTGTGTGCTTGAAATGTCACGGCCTCTCTCACGGTTTGAGTGTGCGGATGACGGGCGAGGACCCACTTCGCGAGGAGGAACACCGGGTGCGGCGGCTTCGCCTGCTGGTGGACGTGACCGCCCAGGTGCTGGCTGAGGACCGGGACCTTACGTTCTGCGAGGCGTTGCGCCTGATCGACGCGGCACGGACGGCCTCCATGCGCCTCTTCCCCGAGAAGGAGCAGACGTTCGACCTCGTGATCCGCCCGAGGCTCGAGCGCATCGTGCTGGAACGCTTTCAGATCTCTTCCCTCGCGCCGGTCAATTGACCCCTGGCTTGTATTCGGGGTACGCGGCCATCTCGGCTTTCGTGGGCTGGCCCTCCATCTGAAGGACCACCTCCTCGCCCCACTTGACCTCGACGTCCAGGACCTTCACGGTGACCTTGCCCGGCACCCCTGGTACGACCTCGGAGGTGTCGAGCGTGAGCGGCATCTTGACGCGGTCCTTGCCGTCGGAGCCGAGGACGTGCAGCACCATCGTCACCTGCTTGATGCTCTCCTTCCCGATGTTGTTGACCGTCAGGTCCATGACGAGAACGCGCTTGCCGTCCTTTCCGGTCTGCATCTCGAACCAGTTGGGCGAGACCTTGTAGTGCAGGCGGAACCGGGTGATGCGCTCCCAGGTCGTCTCCTTCCTGGGCTCGTCGCAGCCCGCCATGACGCCGAACATCACCGACCCCAGCATGGCAATCGCGAGGACGCGAACGTTCACAGACCCACCCCCAGACCGACATACACGCTGCGGCTCGAGCCCGGCCGGAACTCCGCGACCAGATGAAGGAACGGAATCAGGGTCACCCGGGCGCCTACCGCGCCCGTCCAGCCGCTCGTGTCCACGGAGTGGCTTGCGGGCACCGGGGCGCCGAACGTGGCCTTCGCGTACACCCGCCGGTACCCCAACGCCGCATACGGGGACACGACCACGAAGCCTTTGGACACGAAGAGCTGCCCCTCCACCACGTCGACGTTGAGAGGCGAGCTCTGCATGTTCGAGTATGCAGCCCGCAGCGCAACACCGGGCGAAACCATCCCCCCCTCCATCAGCGCCCAGCGGACTTCGCCGCCCCAGAACTGCTCTCCCATCACCTTCCCGAACTGCGCCCCGACATCGAACCGGAGCGGCAGCCCCTTGCGCAGGATCACCCGTTGACCCACCAGGACGCTACCCACGGTGTTGGCATGGGGCACGTAGTGCCACCAGGTGGCGCTCGTGTCCACCTTGGGTCCACCTGCGGCCCCCAGGACCCCGAAACCCGTGAGTCCGGTCGGCGTGGCCGTCCCCAGGTTGGGGAAGGTCAGGACGTCACCGAGCGCATTCGCGAGGCCCTGGAAGTCGCTCCCGGTCAAGTGCGGGTCAAAGGTGAACCCGCCGGCGTGGGCCAGCCCGCAGCACACCAGCAAGGCGACGAGTGACAGCCGGGCGTTTCTCACCGTCACCTCCGAAACCGGAGTGTACCGCGATCGGAGGTCGCGCAGGAGACCGGGCTCACCACAGGGCGGCCAGCAGCTCGTTGGAGAGCAGCCAGCCGCGCGGCGTCAGCCGCACGCGGCCGCCGATCGGGCGCGCCAAGCCAAGGGTGAGGAAGTCGGCCAGGCGCTCCCCGAACGCCGGAACCGTACCCGCGCAGGCCTGCAGCACGTCCCGTTCCACGCCGCGCGCGAGACGCAGGCCGAGCATGACCCTCTCCTTGACGACCTCCTGCGGGTCGAGGTGGCGGCTCCACGCACGCGGAGGCCGGCCGGCCTCCACCGCCGCGAGGTAGACCGGCAGGTCGTCCACGTTGGCCCAGCGGCGGTTCCCGCTCTGGCCGTGGGCCGCCAGCCCCGCCGCCAGCACCGGCCTCCGCAGCCAGTAGCGGAGATTGTGGCGCGCCGCCTTTCCCGGAAGCGCGAAGTTGGAGATCTCGTAGTGCCGGTAGCCGGCTCCCACCAGCGACCGTCCGACCGCCACGTACTGGCTCGCCGCCGCGTCCGAGTCCGGGAGGAGACCGGGGTGCCGGGCCGCGAACCGTGCCAGCGCGTGCGGCTTGTCCATCTCCAGGAGGTAGACCGAAATGTGCCCAGGGCGCAGGCTCAGGGCCTCCCTCACCGTCGAGTCCAGCTCGTCGCGGTCGAGGCCCGGCAAGCCCAGCATGAGGTCGAGCGAGACATCGAAGCCCTTGCGCATGAGAAGCTCCACGGCCACGCGCGCCTGCGCAGCGCTATGGCGCCGGTTGAGCATCTGCAGCACGCGGTCGCAGAACGCCTGCACGCCCACCGACACGCGGTTCACGCCCAGGCCGGCCCACGCCTGTGCGCGTTCTTCGCTGACATCGTCGGGGTTTGCCTCCAGGGTCACCTCGGCGCCGTCGAGACGCGGGAAGCCGCGGTCAAGCGTCGACAATACCGCCCCAAGCTGATCCTGCGGGACAAGTGAAGGCGTGCCGCCGCCCAGGTACAGGGTGGCGAGCGGGCGGCTGCCGCGGCTGCCCAGCAGCTCCACCTCGCGGCACAGCGCCGCCATGGTCCGCGGCATCAGGGCGAGCTCGGTTGACGTGGCGAAGGTGCAGTAGGCGCAGCGGCTGGCGCAGAACGGCAGGTGGATGTACATGCCCGCCGCCCCCCGAAAAGGGGACTGGGAACCGGGAACAGAGGCACGGTCGATGACTCACGAATCTTCCTGCGTCGTGGCGGCTCGGGACGCCACGAGCAGCCGTATTGCACAAGACGTGGGGAGCACCCGGCCTGACGGGCCGGCGCTGGGCGACCCTGTGCCCTGTCGCCCCGTTCCCCGTGCCCTGTTTTCACTGGTCGAGCCAGCGCGCCAGCACCTCGTCGAACGGCTCGCCGGAAGCGCTCCACGCGGAGCGGGCAAAGGCCTCGACCCACGGGGTGAAGCCCGGGATGACCCGGAGGTTGTCCTCGGCCAGGAGCGCCTGCGCGTCGCGGCGCGACGCGAGCAGCGCCCGCGCGGCACGCCGCAGCTGCCAGCCTGCCGAGCTGACGCCGTCCAGCAGGTCGAGTCTGCGGGCCCACAGGAGCAGCCGCGCGCTCGCGGCAAACGTGCTCTGCGGCGTGACCGCTGTTGCGGGGCCCGGGAGCCCTTCCTTGAGACCTGCCCGTCCGCACGCCCGCGAGGTCTCGCGCTCCATGTCCACGACGAGCTGCGCCAGGTCGGTATGGAACAGCAGGTTCTCGAGCTCCTCGTCGCCCCCATCGCCAGCACGGCCGTCGTACACTCGGTGGCGCTCCTCGGGGGGGACCGAGAGCGGGCTGCCGAGAACGAAGCTGGCCCCAGCCGCCTTGGCCTCCTCGACCGCACCGCCCACCTGCTCGAACGGGTCCGGGGAGGGCGCCAGGCAGACCAGCACGCCCGCGGCGATTCCGTGCGAGCGCCAGGGCTTGAGCTTGGGTACCGGAACCCCGCCCCAGAAGGCCGGCAGCAAGGGGGCGAGGGCGACGATCTGGCCCTCAAAGGAAGGCGCCGGCAACCCCTTGGGTGCCAGTTCGTCGTCCAGCACCAGGAGGACCCCGCACCCGGCCCTCAGAAGCCGCCCGAGGAACTCGCCCTCCTGGCGCGCCACCCCCGCGTGCAGCAGCACACGGACCGGCCGGCGCGGGATGCTGCGGTCCCCGGCGTGCCGCCGCGGCGGGGCGGTCCGCCGGATGAGACGCATGTCCACGGGATCGAGGGCCACGCTACGTCCGGAGGCCACCGCCGGCGGAGGCCCGAGGCGGTGGGTCAGGGGCAGCAGGTCCGGGAGCGCCGGCTCAATCCTGCGCATCCGGCAGCCCTGCCAGCAGCGACGCGATGCCCGGGCGCTCCCCTCCCAGGGCGCGGCGTACGTACTTGGCCAGCACGTCGGTCTCCAGGTTGACCTTGTGGCCAGGGCGGAGGCTCCCGAGTGTGGTTGCCGTCAGCGTGGTGGGGATGAGGGCCACCTCGAACCACCCCTCGCCGAGGGCGGACACCGTGAGAGAGACCCCATCCACCGCCACCGACCCCTTTTCCGCGACCTCGCGAGCGACCGTGGCGGGGAGCGCGAAGCGCAGCGTCCGGTAGTCCTGGCTCGGGCGCACGGCCACGACCTGGGTTGTGGCATCCACGTGCCCCATCACCAGGTGGCCTCCAATCCGTGTGTCGAGCCGCAGCGAGCGCTCCAGGTTGACCCTGTCCCCTTTCCGCACCGCTCCCAGCGTGCTGCGCGACAGCGTCTCCGGCGAGAGGTCGGCGGAGAAACCCTGAGTCTCCGGGGCAACGGCCGTCAGGCAGACACCCTGGACGGCGATGCTCTCGCCGGCCGCCACCGGCTCGCCGGGAAGGGCGCAGCGCAGCTCGAGGCGTGCACCGCCCGCCCGGCGGTGCACTCCGTGCACCTCGCCGACGGACGCGACCAGACCGCTAAACACGCTCGACCTCCGCGGTCAGCACCAGGTCCTCCTCGACCCGCCTCACCTCCACCAGGCGCAGGCGGACCGCCTCCTGGGGGGTCGCGAAGCCAGTACCGCCAACCGCGGAGGTCGCCTCACGCCCGCCGAGAATCAGCGGCGCCACGAAGGCGTGCAAGGCCTGCGCGAGACCCTCCTGGAGGAACGACCAGTGCACCTCCCCACCACCCTCGACGAGGAGTGAGCTCACCTCATGGATCCCCAGCCAGCGCAGGACCTGACGCAGGTCGCACCTCCCGCGTCCGTCGTCGCCGACGACGACCACGTTGGCACGCTTGTCCTCCAGATCCCGCCGCCGGCCGGCGGGCGCGCCCTCGAGGCAGAAGATCACCACGTCCTGAGGGTCCCGCTCGAGCAGGGTCGCCTCGGGCGACGTGCGCAGGTTCGTGTCGAGCACCACCCGCAGCAGATGCGGGTTGGGGTTCCGGCCCAGGTGACGCACCAGGCGCGGGTCGTCGGCCAGCACGGTGTTGACCCCCACGAGGATGGCATCGTACTCCTCGCGCAGCGCGTACCCCTCCTTCCGTGAGGCTTCGGAGGTGATCCAGCGCGAGCGCCCGCCACGGGCGGCCAGCTTCCCGTCGAGCGTCATGGCCATCTTGAGGGTCACGTACGGCCACCCGGTGGCGATCCAGTGGAAGAAACGCCGGTTGAGCCTCCGGCAGGCCACCTCCTCGACGCCCTCCAAAACCTCGACGCCCGCCTTCCGCAGCATCTCCACCCCGGTCCCGTTGACGACGGGGTTGGGGTCGCGGGTGCCGATGACGACCCGGGAGATCCGCGCGGCCAGGAGCGCGTCCGCGCAGGGAGGCGTCCGCCCCTGGTGCGCGCACGGCTCGAGCGTGACGACCATGGTCCCGCCCGCGGCCTCGGCCGCACCCCTCTCCAGCGCGGCGACCTCGGCGTGGGGGCCGCCGCAGCGCAGGTGTGCGCCGGTGCCCACCACCTCGCCCGTGCGCGAAACCAGGACGGCCCCGACCATCGGGTTGGGGCTGGCCCCGTAGCGACCGCCCTCCGCAAGCTCAAGCGCCTGCCTCATCAGCGAAGCCCAGCGATCGGTCATGCCAGCCCCTCCAGCAGCGCGCTCGCAAAGGTCTCCGCCACGAACGGCAGGAGATCCTCAGGCGCCTCGCCCACGCCCACCCACCGCACCGGAACGCCCAGCTCGTGCGCGACCGCGAGCACCACACCGCCCTTGGCCGTGCCGTCGAGCTTGGTGAGAACGACGCCCGTCACCCCGGCATGAGCCCGGAACTCCCGCGCCTGGACGAGACCGTTGGTGCCGGTCGTGGCGTCGAGCACCAGCAGCACCTCGTGAGGGGCGCCGGGCACCGCGCGGGCGCACACCTTGCGCACCTTTTCGAGCTCGGCCATCAGGTTGTGCTTGGTGTGCAGGCGGCCCGCGGTGTCCACGATGACGTCGTCGGTGCCGTGGGCGACCGCGGCCTGCAGGGCGTCGAAGACCACAGCGCCGGGGTCGGCGCCGGGACGCTGCGCAACCACCGGGACGTGCAGGCGCTGGCCCCAGCTCTGGAGCTGTTCGATGGCCGCGGCACGAAAGGTGTCGGCCGCGACAAGCACCGCCTTGCGACCGGCCTCCTGCGCCCGACCCGCGAGCTTGGCGGCCGTGGTCGTCTTGCCGGTGCCGTTGACCCCCACGACCAGCTGCACGTGCGGCGTGCCCCGCGGGACACCGCCGTTCGCCGCGGCCAGCAGGCCGCGGACCCGCTGCTTCAGCCACGCGAGCTCTTCGCCGGGAGCCACCTGACCCTTCCTGGTTGCGACCTCGAAGTCCCGCGCCAGGATCTCCGCCACGTCGGGTCCCACGTCGGCAGCCAGCAGCGCCTCCTCCAGCGCCTCCCGCGTGACCGTCGAGCCCGCCACGGAAAGCCGCTCGCCCAGGAGCGAACGAGTCGCCCCCAGGCCACGGCGCAATCGTTGCAGGAGATCCAAACTGCACCCCCGGCTGTCAGACCCCTTGATCCAGGTCAGGGAATCTCATTGTTGAACGCGATGCTGGCCTGCCGCATTGCCTCGCCCGCGAGCGCAGGCGATGCGGCCGGTTCCAGCACCAGCACAAGATAGTACCCGCCTTTGAGCGAGCGGCTCAGAACCTGCATGTGGGTCCCGGCGATCGAGAGACGTTCCAGCCCTCCCGCGTCCGTCAGCGCGGCGAGCCGCGCCGCCTGGCGCAGGAAAATACCGTGGTACGCGCCTTCGAGCTTGAGCTCATATGGGGTGGCACGCCGCGAGACGAGCTCAACAAACTCGCCTTCGGGATCGAGGAAGATCGCCCCCTGTGCCCCGGGGACACTGACCAGGAGGTTGTTCAGCAGGTACTGGAATGCCAATGCGTCACTCCACCCGGGCGCGTGCCAGGCCCGCCTCGGGCGAGTCGGGGGCGAGCGAGATGATCCTATGGTAGAGATTGCGGGCCTCGTTCTTGTTCCCCTCGGCGTCCAGCAGCTTGGCGAGGGCGAACAGGATGTCGGGTCGCTCGGGGGCGCGCGCGACCGCATCGCGGTACGCCGTTTCCGCGAGCGCCCGCTTGCCCATCCTCTCCTCCACCTGGCCGAGCAGGAAGTACGCGTCTACCGGGCCCGCGGCAATGGTCGCCCAGCGCAGGTTCTCCTCGGCGGCGCCGAGGTTTCCGCGGGCGAGGTACAGTGAGCCGAGGTTGAAGAGGACACCGGAACGGTTGGCGTAGGTGTTGTCCGCAAGGGCGAAGAGAAAGTCGGCCTCGGCGATGGAGAACTGCCCGAGCTGCACATAGGCCGCTCCCCGGTTGCTGCGGGCATCCGAATATTTCGGTGCGAGCTGGAGTGCGCGGTTGAAGGCATCCAGCGCCTGGGTGGCGCGTCCCTGTTGCAGCTCGCCCATGCCGATCAGGTTGTGCAGGACCGGGTTGTCCGGCTGCAGCTTGAGGGCCTGGTCGTACCTCTCCATGCCTTCCTTGAACTTGCCCTCGGAAACCAGCACCTGTCCCTGCTGCATCAGGAGGGTCGCGCTGAGGGGGTTCTTCGAGTCCACATCGGGCGCCGTCGAGACCGGTTGCTTCGGCGCGCTCGACGCGCACGCCGCCAGCACGGCCAGTAGGAGCAGGCGCACCGCGACGCGCGCGAACGTCGGCATCGCTACGCCACCTCCGGGCGGCCCAAGGGCACCAGATCGCCCTTGCGGAACGCGGCGAAGAACGCGTCCACGACCGCAGGGTCGAGACGGGCCCCCGACAGCTCCCGCATGCGCTTGAACACGTAATCGAGGCCGAAGGCGCTCTGGTAGGGCCGTTGCGTTGTCATGGCGTCGAAAACGTCGGCGGCCGCAATGACCCGCGCCACTACGGGGATTTGCTCGCCGACCAGCCCGTCCGGGTACCCGTCGCCCCCCCAGTTCTCGTGGTGCGAGCGGATCCCCGGGAGCATCTCGCGCAGCCTCTTGATCGGGCTGACGATCGCGGCGCCCTTCACGGTGTGGATGCGCATCTGGGCGAACTCGCTGTCCGTGAGGGCGTCGGGCTTTTGCAGGATCGCGTCCTCGATACCGATCTTCCCGATGTCGTGCAGCAGGGAGGCGATCTCCACCTTCTCCAGCTCGGTGCCGGTGATCCCGTAGTGGCGCGCGATCGCCACCGCGTATTGCGCCACCCGCTCCGAGTGGCCGCGCGTGTACGGGCTCTTGGCGTCGATGGCGGCGGCCAGGGCGCGGATCGAGTCGACCAGCAGCTCCTTGTTCTCCTGCAACGCTTGTTGCAGCGAACGCACGTAGCGGTCGATCTCAACCGCCATGACGTTGAAGTTCTCCGCGAGCTGGCCGAGCTCGTTGCGGGACGTCACCGGCACCTGGCGCGTGAAGTCACCCTGCGCCACCGCCGTGCTCACGTCCGCTAGGTGGCGCAGCGGCAGCGTGATGCGCCGCGCAAGCATGACCCCCGCGGCCATCGCCACGAGAGCGGTGATCGCCACGAGGAGCGCCGTGGTGTTCGCCATGTTTCTCACGGCGGCGAAGGCGATTCCAACATCGCGCGCCGTCACCACGGCCCAGGGCGGGTCTCCGACCGGGCACAGCGAGCCCAGGACCTCTTCCTGGCCCGGGCGCAGTGGATCCTGGTAGGTCCGTGTCAGGCGCACCGGCGCCTGCATGAACTGCATCACGAGCGGGTGCACCCGCGCCGACTTGCCCACCCGGGCCCCGTCGCTCGAGAAGAGAACGTTGCCGCTCTTGTCCACCAGGTCCACGATGACGCCGTGGCCACCCTCCTCGGCGAGGCGAGACATCACGCCTTCCAGGGAAACGACCCCCTGCAACGCCCCGGCGACTGTTCCTCCCTGCCCGGTGATCGGTGTGGACAAGAGGACCAGCGGGTCCTCGCCGGGGAGACGCACCAGGTTCTGTCGCACCGGCCTGCCCCGCATGTTGGTCTTGAATGCCTCGTCGAGCATGGACTGCAGCTCGTTCTCGGCGGCGGTGGAGAGCGCCCGGCCCGGGACCTGCACCCACTTCCCCGACGCATCCACGAGCCTGAGTAGCACGATGTGCGGGTTCTTGGCGACCAGCTCGTTGAGGATCTCGGAGGAAGCTTCGGGCTGCAGGCGCTGCCCCTCCATCGGCCTCAGCGCCGGTGCTACGGACTCGATTCGTCCGACGCTGTCGAGGAAGTACAGCTCCACCTCGCGGGCCAGGCCGACGGCCTGCCGGGTCAGGTACTGCATCTCCAGCGTCTGCACCTGCTCGCGGTTGGAGCTCACGAAGCCCCAACCCGCCAGGCCCACGGGCAGCACCGTCAAGGCGACAAGCACCGCCGTGAGCGGGTAGATCAGCGAGCGCGGGAAGGGCCAGCGAGCAAGCATAAGTGCTAGTAAACTATAGCATGGGCAGGACACAAGGACACGATGGAAGATCGCCGCCGGGTCGCCGCGGTGCTCGAGGAGCTGGCGATGCTCGCCGAGCTGGCCGGCGAGAACCCGTTCAAGGTCCGCGCCGTGGCCAACGCGGCCCGCACGGTCTTGCGCCTCTCTGGCGACCTCAGCGAGATGGCGGCTCGCGGGGAGCTCACGAGCGTCCCGGGCATCGGCAAGGGCATCGCCGGGCTGATCGCCGAAACGCTGGACAGGGGCGAGCCGGCGCAGCTCGTGGAGCTGCGAGCCGGGCTCCCGGCCGGCCTCCCGGAGCTGCTCACCCTGCCCGGCCTTGGCCCCAAGCGCGTGCGAACCCTCTGGCAGAACCTCGGGATCACCTCGCCGGGCGAGCTGGAGTACGCCTGCCGGGAGAACCGCCTCCTCGCGCTCCCGGGCTTCGGCCCGGCCACGCAGACGAAGCTACTCGACGCGATCGAGTTCCGCCACCGCGCCGCCACGCAGCACCACCTTTCGGAAGCCTGGGCGGCCTCCGAGGACGTCCTGGCCTCGCTGCGGAAGGCATTCCCGGAGTCGGAGACGACCGTGGCAGGGCAGGCGCGCCGGTTCTGCGAGGTGGTCGCGGATGTCGTCGTCGTGTGCGCCGATGCGCAGCCAACCGTTGTTGAGAATGTTCTCAAAAAGATCCTGCAGGGGATCTCGGCCGGCGGCGACCATGCGGTCAACGGCCGCCACGCCTCGGGGTTGCCCGTCCGCGTGGTCTGCGCGCCGCACGCCGGCTTCGGGGCCGCCCTCCTCTGGCACACGGGGAGCGCGAACCACATCGAGCAGCTGTCCGTCCGCGCCGCGCGCGCCGAGCTGCAGCTCACGGACGGACGGCTCCTCGACGCAGGCGGGAAAGCGGTTGCGTGCGCCGATGAGAGTGAGGTCTACCGCAAGCTGGGGCTGCCCTGGATCGTGCCCGAGCTGCGCGAGGGCGACGGAGAGATCGAAGCTGCCGAGCGCGGCGCCCTGCCCAGGTTGGTCGAGGAACGCGACCTGCAGGGCGCCGTGCACGTCCACACCACCGACTCCGACGGGACCGCGACGCTGGCCGAGATGGCGGGCGCCGCGGCGGCGCTGGGGTGGTCCCTGCTCGGCATCGCCGACCACTCGGCGGTCGCCGCCTACGCCAACGGCCTCGACGCCGGGAGGTTGCGTGACCAGGGTGAGGCGATCGCCGCCCACAACGCGCGCGGCGGGAAGCCGTTTCTCTTGCGAGGGCTCGAGGCGGACATCCTGCCCGACGGCACGCTGGACCTGCCCGCCGGCGTGCCCCTCGACTTCGTGGTCGCATCGGTACACTCGTCGTTCCGGCAGAGCCCGGAAGTGCAGACGGCTCGCCTCGTGCGCGCGCTCTCGCGCGGGCGCGGCACGATCCTCGGTCACCCCACCGGCCGTCTCCTGCTCGCCCGCGAGGGCTACGGCGTGGACATGGAGGCGGTGCTGCAGGGCGCGGCAGCCAGTGGCGCCGCGGTGGAGATCAACGCCCACCCGTTCCGCCTCGACCTCGACTGGCGGTGGGTGCGGCGCGCGGTGGCGTTGGGCGTTCCGATCTCGATCGGTCCCGACGCGCACGAGCCGGCCGGTCTCGCCGACGTGCGCTGGGGGGTCGGGATCGCCCGCAAGGGCTGGGCCACCGCCAACGACGTCCTCAACACGAAGCCTTGGCCGTGGTGGCCCTGACGACAGGGCTCAGGGCGCAGGGCACAGGAACGACCCCGGTTATTCGCACCGAATTGTGCCGGTGGCTCGGCAGCAGTGGTGTCATGGTCAGGAGCCTAGTCGCGGTTCGCGTTCACCGGAGCCCGGTGCCCGAACCCCGGGGCCCCGTCTCAGACGCGGGCGGCCATCGTGGCCACGATGATCTCGGCGGCCTTGTCGATATCGGCGTCGTCCACGTCGAGGTGGGTGACGAACCGCACGGCGTATGGAGCCTCGTCGAGACAGAGCACCCCGCGTTCGCCGAGAAGCTTCACGACCTCGACCGCACGTAGCCCCGATCCGCGCGTGTCGGCGAACACGATGTTCGTCTCGACCTTCTCCGGATCGACTTTGAGCCCGGGCGCCCGCGCCACGCGCTCGGCGAGCGTCCGGCAGCGGCGGTGGTCGTCGGCCAGACGCCCGATGTTGTGCTGCAGGGCGTAGTGACCCGCGGCGGCGATGATGCCGCCCTGCCGCATGCCGCCGCCCATCAGCTTTCGCGCACGGAGGGCCCGCCGGATGAATCCGGCAGGTCCGACGAGCACCGACCCGATCGGCGCCCCGAGGCCCTTGGACAGACAGATGCTCACCGAGTCGAAGGGCGCCGCGATCTCCGCCGGCGACAACCCCGAGGCGACGACGGCGTTGCACACCCGCGCCCCGTCGAGGTGAAACACGAGGTCGTGCCGGTCGCAGAAGTCGCGCACCGACAAGACCCGCTCGTGGCCGAGCACGCGCCCACCGCAGCGGTTATGTGTGTTCTCGAGCGCGACGAGGCGCGTGGGGGCGAAGTGGGGGTCCTGATCGGTGTGGACGAACTCCTCCATGGCCTCGGGATCCAGCATGCCGTCCTCGGAGGAGAAGCAGCGCGTCTGCAGCGACGAGTGCACAGCCGCCCCGCCCTGTTCGTAGAGCAGGATGTGCGCCTGCTCGTGCAGGAAGATCTCGTCGCCGCGGCGCGTGTGCGCGTACAGGGCCGCCTGATTCGACATCGTGCCCGACGGGAAGAAGAGGCCCGCCTCCTTGCCGAAGAGCCCGGCGGCGTAGCTCTGCAGCGCGATCACCGTCGGGTCGTCGCCGAAGACGTCGTCGCCGACCTCCGCCTCCGCCATCACGCGCCGCATCTCGGCCGAGGGCCGCGTGACGGTGTCGCTCCGCAGATCAATGACTCTCATGCAGCCAGCCTCCGGCGTCGCCGCGCAGCTCAGTCGTGGTCCCCGGTGCCTTGTCCCCGCTGCCCGGTGGCCAGTCTCTCCTTCAGCTTCTTGAAGTCCACCCAGGACTCGCGCTTGGCGGCCGGGTTGCGCAGCAGGTAGGCAGTGTGGAACGTCGGCAGCACCGAGGTGCCGTGCCAGACCGTCCAGCGCCCCCGGTAGCTGGAGATCGGAGCGGTGGTGCCGAGGAGGAAGCGGGCGGCGATGCGTCCGAGCAGCACGATCACGTCCGGCTTGATGAGCTCGATCTGCCGGTGCAGGAAGGGCATGCAGGCGGCGGCCTCGTCGGTCTCGGGGTCGCGGTTGCCGGGAGGCCGGCACTTGACGATGTTGGCGATGTAGACGTCCTCGCGGCGCAGCCCGATTGACGGCAGCATCACGTTGAGGAGCTGTCCGGCCCGGCCCACGAACGGCTCCCCGAGGCGGTCCTCGTCCGCGCCCGGCCCCTCGCCCACGAACACGACGCGGGCCTTCGGGTTGCCAACCCCGAAGACGACCTGGGTGCGCCCCTGGCATAGGCGGCAGCGCCGGCAGTCGGCCAGGCGGCGCGCCATCTCGCCCAGGTCCTCGGCAGCGAGCGGGTCCGCGCCGCCGGCGGTCGACGCCTGTTGGGCGGGCGCACGAGGCGCGGAGAGGCTCGCGGAGTCCACGTCGCGCCAGCCGAAGTCCTGGAGGTAGGCGAGCAGGTCACGGCGGCTCATGAGCGGCGCACCGGGATCATCTCAGGCGCGAGGGTGAGGAGAAGCTCGCGCGCCAGCGACTCCTTGTCCTGCGGCCCGATCTCCCGGCGCAGCCCGAGACGGGAGAGCACCAGGGCGCGGTTGCGCTCGACCTCCATTCCGAGGCCGGGCTCGTCGATCGGGTTGGCCACCACGGCGTCGGCGGCCTTCTCGAGGAGCTTGCGGCGCGCCCGCTCCTCGAGGTCGACCGACCGCTCCGCGGCGAAAATCACGAGGTATGGCCGCCCGTCCTTGCGCAGCATGCCTGCCGCCAGGTCCGGCACGGGCTCGAGGGCCAGCTGCAGCCCGCCCTGCCGGCGGTCGAGCTTCCCGGCCGAGACGCTGGCAGGGCGAAAGTCCGCCACCGCGGCGGCGTGCCAGACGGCGTCGGCCTCGGGTGCGCGGCGCCCCAGCAGCGTTCCCAGGTCGGTCGCCGTCTCGAACCGTTCGGAGGTGATGCCCGGCGGAGGGCTGACTCCGGGCCCCGCGAGAATCCTCACGTTGGCGCCCATGTCCCGCGCCGCAACCGCCAGTGCGACCCCCATCCGTCCGGAGGAACGGTTGGTGAGCACGCGCACGGCATCGATGGGCTCGCGGGTCGGGCCAGCGGTCACGAGCAGCTCGACGCCGGCCAGCGGGCCGCGCGGCGGCAGCGCGGCCAAGGCGGCGCCCACGATCTCGTCGACCGGGGCGAGCTTGCCCTCCCCATACTCGCCCTCCGCCAGGAACCCGAAAACCGGCTCCACGACGATTGCGCCGCGATCCTTGAGAACCGCGAGGGCCCGCAAGGTTGCGGGGTGCTGCCACATTGCGGTGTTCATGGCCGGCGCCAGCACGACCCTGCCGCGGTGCGCCAGCGCGTACGTGGTGAGCGCGTCGTCGGCGACGCCTGCCGCCATCTTGGCCAGGACGTTGGCGGTGGCCGGCACCACCAGGA
This sequence comes from Thermoanaerobaculaceae bacterium, assembly GCA_963754345.1. Taxonomy (GTDB): domain Bacteria; phylum Acidobacteriota; class Thermoanaerobaculia; order Thermoanaerobaculales; family Thermoanaerobaculaceae; genus RBG-13-68-16. The sequence continues at coordinate 260,124 of CAVWFZ010000004.1, forward strand.
GCAGGTCGGAGGCTCGGCCCAGCGCCACGTGGTCGACGCCCGGGTTGGTCGGATCGCTCCACAGCGACACCTCGGCGCCCTCGTTGGAGAGCACCGCAAACGTCCGCGGCGCGACGAAGCGCGCGGCGTTTTTTGTCAGGATGGTGTGAACTCGGCAGCCGGCTTTGACCAGCCCGCGCAGGACTTCGACGGATCGAAAGGCCGCGATGCCGCCACTGACGCCGAGGACGATCCGACCGCGCACCTACTCCTCGGTGATTTCCTCGCTGGGAAGGAGTACTTCGGGCGCCGGTTCCTCCACCACCTCGAGGTTCTCGTCGAACTTGGGGCCCTCGAGTTCCACTTCGAGCGCTTCCTCCTCCTCTTCCTCTTCGACCTCGACCTCAGGTACCACTACCGCCGGGATGAGAGGCGGCACGACCGGGAAAAACACCGGAGCGTGCTCCTCCGCCTCCCTCGCCGCGACCTCCTGCTGGAGGAGCAGCTCGTGCTCCTCCGCAGTGACCGGCCGCCACGGCACCTTGTCCGCGGCCAGCTCGGCGATGGCCACGGTGGTCGGCTTGACGTGGCGGGTCGTGACGCGCGGACGTGCTCCGGCAATCAGCTGCTCCGCACGCTTGGCGGCGATCAGGATATAGCGGAAGGTGCTCTCGATTTCCTCTGGGAACTCCGACATCACTCCTCCTTCTTCACGGCGCGCTCGAACTCCTCCACGATGGCCTGAACCCTGGCTCGCATCCTGAAGGGCCGGATCCTCGCCGCTCTGACGACGCTGGCGAGGGCACGGGTCGCCTCCTCCAGGCGATCGTTAATGATAACAAAATCGAACTCCGCGTACTCGCGCATCTCCTGAACGGCGTTTCTGATGCGCAGGGTGATCGTGGCGTCGTCGTCCTGGCGGCGAGCCACTAGCCGCCGACGCAGCTCCGCGTGCGACGGCGGGAAGATGAAGACCTTGACGGCGTCCGGCACCGACGCTCGCACCTGCCGCGCGCCCTGAACGTCGATATCGAGGAAGACGTCGCAGCCGCGCTCGAGCCTCCCCTCCACCTCGGTGCGGGAGGTGCCGTAGAGGTTGCCGTGCACCTCGGCAAACTCCATGAACTCCCCGGCCGCAGCCATGCGCTCGAAGGCGGCGCAGTCGATGAAGTGGTAGTCCAGGCCGTCGCGTTCCCCGGGCCGTGGGGCGCGGGTGGTGTACGACACCGAGAAGTGCGCCTCGCGACCCTGTGCGGCAAGCTCCGCTATGACGCGCCTGATCAGCGTGGTTTTGCCGCCACCCGAGGGTGAGGCAACGATGAAGAGCTCGCCCCGTGTCTCGCCCACGCCCACCTCCTGCGCCATGATGATACTCGCACCTGGCCCACCCCCTGGGCCGGACCGGGGTGATCCGGGTAGACTGAGCCGATGCGGGGGAGGGTGAAGAGGCTGCGCGACGACATCGCCTACGGCGGGCTGCGCCTGCTCCTGGGCGGGGCCCGCGTGCTGCCGTTGCCCGTGCTGCGCGGTGTCGGCCTTCTGATCGGGCGGACCGCGCTGCACCTCGCACGGCGCGACTGCGGCCGCGCGCTGGCAAACCTCGCCGCGGCGTTCCCCGAGCACGACGAGACGTGGCGTCGGGCCCTCGCCAGGCGTTGCGCGGCACACCTGGGCACCCTGCTCGGCGAGGTGGCCTGGCTGTGGTCCGCCCCCCCCGAGATGGTCCTCGCCAGGTCGGAGTTCGTGGGCCTCGAGAACCTCACGCTCGCCGTGACGCCCAAGGGCGGCGCGATCCTCATCACGGGGCACTGCGGGAACTGGGAGTGGCTCAACCTCGCCCTCGGGGCTTCGGGCGTCCCGATGACCGTGGCGGCCCGGGAGGTCTACGACCCGCGCCTGGACGAGATCGCCCGCCGCCTGCGCGGCCGCTTCGGAGGAGAAACCGCCCTGCGTGGAAAGGATGCCGGAGGCAAGCTGGTGCGGGCCCTGCGCCGCGGCCGGGTGATGGGGCTTCTCATCGACCAGGACATCAACGGCCCCGGCGTTTTCGTGGAGTTCTTCGGCCGGCCCGCCTGGACCCCCAGCGGGGGCGCGCTGCTGGCGCTGCGGACCGGCCGGCCGGTCGTCCCCGGCTTCGCCGCCCGCCTGCCGGACGGCCGGATGAGGCTGTCGTTCGGGCCGCCCATCCAGATGTCTCCCGGCGCAGACCTCGACGCGGACGTGGGAAGGCTCACTGCGCTCCTCACGGCGCACATCGAGCGCCAGATCCGGGAGTACCCCGAGCAGTGGGTATGGCTGCACCGCCGCTGGAAGCACCAGCCGGGCGAGGGTGAGACCGTCTGGCGCGCATCCGGCGACCCGACACCGGCCGGCACGTTCCCCTCTCCTCCCCCACGCCTGGGCTAATATGGCCCGACGCGCCCGGGGGAGTTGCCCGTATTGCGACCCCGGCGCAGACGGGAGGCGTTATGGGTCGTGTGCTGCTGGGGTGCGGGCTCGCGTTGCTCGCAGCGGCGCTGGTCATCGGGCTGGCGGTGGCCGGAACTTACAACAACCTGGTCAAGCTCGACGAGAACGTCAAGAGCAAGTGGGGGCAGGTGGAGAACGTCTACCAGCGGCGGGCCGACCTCGTTCCCAACCTGGTCGAAACGGTGAAAGGTGCCGCCGCCTTCGAGAAGGACACCTTCACCGCGGTCACCGAGGCGCGCGCCAAGGTCGGCCAGGTGAACCTGGGCAACAACGTCCCGGACGCGCAACAGTTGCAGAAGTTCCAGGCGGCGCAGGACGGCCTCTCCTCCGCGCTCTCGCGCCTGCTGGTCGTGGTCGAGAAGTACCCCGACCTGAAGGCGACACAGAACTTCAAGGACCTCCAGGCGCAGCTCGAGGGGACCGAGAACCGGATCGCGGTGGAGCGCAAGCGTTTCAACGACGCGGCGCAGGAGTTCAACACCGCCCGCCGGCGTTTCCCGACCGTCTTCTTCGCCTCCATGCTCGGCTTCAACGAGAAGCCGTACTTCCAGGCCGCACCGGGTTCCGACAAGGCACCGCAGGTGAAGTTCTGAGGAACAGGGCACAGGACACAGGGCGCAGGGCACAGGGGCTTCGAAACCCTGGCGCCATCGTGCTGTGTGCACTCGCGGCGGTGGGCGCGGCTGCGTTAGAGGTGCCGCCGACGCCGCGGACCTACCTCACCGACTCGGCGGGGGTCGTCCCGAGCCAAAAGGCCGCGGCCATCGAGCAACGGCTCCAGACACTGGAGTCGCGTACCGGTCACCAGGTGATCGCGGTGCTCTTCCCTTCGCTGGACGGCGAGGCGCTCGAGGACTTCACGATCCGGTGCGCCGAGCGGTGGAAGGTCGGGCGCAAGGGTCTGGATGACGGGATTATCTTCTTCGCCTTCGTGAACGATCGCCGCATGCGCCTGGAGGTGGGGTATGGCCTCGAGGAAAAGGTCCCCGACGCCGTCGCGCACCAGCTCCTGGACGGCGTCGTCAAGCCGTCGTTTGCGCGCGGCGACTACGGCGGGGGCTTGCTCGCCCTCGCCGGCGCTCTCGAAGGCATCTTCCGCGGCGAGCCGCCTCCCGGGCCCGCTGGACGGAGCACGTCGAGGTCCGGCGTCCCCGGGCTGATCCTGCTGGTCGTGGCTGTGCTGCTGGCGCGCGCCCTGGCCGCGAGCCGCGGCCGGCGAGGATTCTGGGGCGGCTATGGAGGCTGGGGAGGCTTCTCCGGCGGGGGTTTCTCCGGAGGTGGCTTCTCCGGTGGAGGCTTCTCGGCCGGCGGCGGGTCGTTCGGGGGCGGTGGGGCCTCGGGGTCGTGGTAGGGAGGACAGAGCACCGGGGGCCGGGGTCCGGGACCCGGAAGTGCCTGACCACCAGGGGCGTTGTGCGGTGAGTGGAGGAGACACCTTGAAGGCTGATCTGATCATCAAGGGCGGCACGGTACTCACAATGAGGCCAGGCAGTGAGCCTTTGCCGGACGGCGCCGTGGCGATCCACCAGGGCGAGATCGTGGCCGTCGGGGCGGCGGCGGAGCTCCTGGAGCGCGCTGCAACCGCCCAGGTGCTGGACGCAGGCGATGGCCTGGTCCTCCCCGGCTTCGTCAACACCCACACGCACCTCGCGATGTCGCTCATGCGCGGCCTGGCCGACGACCTTCCGCTGCGGGAGTGGCTGGAGAAGCACATCTGGCCGACGGAGCGTGTCCTCATGAACGCCCGCACCGTGGCCCTGGGCACGCGGCTGGCGGCTGCCGAGAGCCTGCTGGCCGGCGTCACCTGCGTGTGCGACATGTACTTTCACACCGAACGGGTGATCGAGGCGGTGGTCGAGGCGGGCCTGCGGGCTGTGGTCGCGGAGTCGCTGATCGACTTCGCCACGCCCTCGTGCCCGACGCCGGCGCACGCCCTGGCCAAGCAACGCGAGCTGCTCGAGCGCTTCAGGAATCACCCTCTCGTCGTGCCCGCCGTGGCGCCCCACTCGCCTTACTCGGTGTCGGCGTCCAACCTGGTCAAGGAGGCGGAGCTGGCCGAGGAGTTCGGCGCCCCGCTCATCATCCATCTGGCGGAGACTCGCTGGGAGTGCGAGAAGATCAAGGCCGAAAAGGGTGTCTCGCCGGTGGCGTACCTCGCCGACCTCGGCATCCTTTCCGACCGCACGGTGGCGGCGCACTGCGTCCACGTGTCCGAAGAGGACCTCGAGCTCCTCTCCGAGTTCGACGTCGGGGTGGCGTCGAACCCGGTCTCCAATCTCAAGCTCTCGAGCGGAGTCGCACCCCTGCCTCAGATGCTCGCGCGCGGCATCAAGGTCGGCTTCGGCACCGACGGCGCCGCCTCAAACAACACGCTCGACCTACTACGCGACGCCCAGATCGCCTCCCTGGTCCTCAAGGGGGTCAGCGGCGACCCCACCTCCATGCCGGCGCGCACCGTGGTCGAAATGCTCACCATCGGCGGGGCCAGCGTGCTGGGGCTCGCCGACCGCATCGGCACCCTCGAGGAAGGCAAGCGCGCCGACGTCATCTGCATCGCGCTTGATCACCCCCGTGCCATCCCGGTCTTCGACCCCTACTCGCACCTCGCCTACGCCGCGCGGTCGGCCGACGTGCGGCACGTCGTGGTGGACGGTCGCGTGGTCGTGCGGGACCGCGCGCTCACAGGCCGGGACGTGGAAGGCCTTCTCGGTGAGGTCCGCGAGGCTACGGCAGAGATCAAGGCGCGGCTGGCAGGTTAGGAGCCTGTCCGAGCAATGCTCCGGCTGCGAATTCCGATGGCATCCGGCTGGCTGTGTCAGCCGTCGCGAAAAGTCCTCGACGTAGCTCTGGCTACGCCTCCGGGCTTTTCGCTCGACTTCCTTGCCATCCGACGCCCTCGGAATTCTCGCTTTCGTCGTTTACTAGGGACAGGCTCCTAGCGTTTTTCCTTGGGGGGTTTCAGCGTTACGTGGACGTCCGCGCTCCTGACGCGGATTCTCACGGGGCCCTCTCCGTGCGGTGCGCGCGCGGCGGCCTCTCCCTCGGATGCGGCCTGGCCCTCAGGCGCGCCTTTCACGCGGCTCGTGACACCCAGGAGTGCCCCGATCAGCTTGGCCAGGGCAGCGGGTGGCGCCTCGACGAACTCCACGCCGGCGCGGTACATCAACACCTTCTGATCCCTGTCGTCGAGCCCGAATCCCCACGCGCGGCAACGCCTCACAACGCCGTGCACCACGACGTCGCCCTCCTCGAGCGCGATCCGCAGGTCGCAGGGGACCTCGGGCCGCAGGCTGGTCGTCAGCTCCAGTTGTACGCCCTTGGCGGAGATGTCAATGATGCGTACCGCGAGTGAGGTCTTGACCCTCGCCGACAGCGGCTTTGACGGCTCGACTCTCGGTGCTCCACGTCGCTCGGTCATGAGGCTCCATCCAGAGAAGAAACAGCCAGACCAATATAGCGAACCGAGGCTGCCGTTGCCACCCCGAGCGTCCCTCCTGCAGCTGGCGGTGGTCACGGACAGGTACCGCCCTCCCGGGAATGATCGGTCCCTCCCCGGCGTTCGCCGGGGTGGCAGTCGAAATAGAGACTGCGTCCCGGAAAAAGACCGGGGGTATGGCCACCGAAGGAGGTCGCAAGAAATGTCAAAGTTCGTTCTCCCCCTGCTGCCGTATGACTACAAGGCCCTGGAACCGTGGATCGACGAGCAGACGATGCGGATCCACCACGACAAGCATCATCAGGCGTACCTGGACAACCTCTTAAAGGCGATCACTGGGACTGACCTTGAAAAGCGCGAGATCGGCGAGATCCTCGCGGACCTCAAGGGGGTTCCGGAGAACATCCGCACCGCGGTCCGTAACCACGGCGGCGGGTTCGCCAACCACACGCTTTTCTGGGAGGTCATGGCCCCGAAGGCTGGCGGCGCCCCTGCGGGAGACCTCGCCAAGGCGATCGGCAACGCCTTCGGCAGCTTCGAGTCGTTCAAGGAGAAGTTCACCGCCGCGGCCATGGGGCAGTTCGGAAGCGGGTGGGCCTGGCTCGTGCGCAAGAAGAACGGCGCGCTCGCCGTCTACAACCTGCCCAACCAGGACAGCCCGCTCTCCGGCGGGGACTCGCCGCTCCTCGGCCTGGACGTCTGGGAGCACGCCTACTACCTCAAGTACCAGAACCGCCGCGCCGAGTACGTCACCAACTGGTGGAACGTGGTCAACTGGCCGAAGGCGGCCGAGTACCTCGCCAAGGCCCACAAGTAGCGGACGGCCGCTGGCCCGCCGTCCCCGGCCCGCCGGCATGCTGCACCCGGGAAACCCCGGGGCGGGGTTCAACCCCGCCCTGGCCCGTTGATTTCCGCCCAGCCATTGGCACACTCGGGACCATGAAAGATCTCGACAACTGTCATCCCGAGTCCTGCCGCAGGCAAGACGAGGGATCTGGGAGGGGGCATCGGAATCGGGGTTTTCCCCCACCCAGGTTCCTCGGCCCTCCGGGCCTCGAAATGACCCTTGGAGGGAGGGACTTTCTAGGCAATGAAAGCCGAAACTACCAAGAAAGCGGAAGATTCCTCAGTCGCTTCGCTCCTTCGGAATGACAACGGAGGGGCCCAACCTGCAAGGCGTGATCGTCGAGGGTAGAGGCTCAGCGCTCGGGAAGGTCCCTTGCGGTGCGGCCGACGCAGTCGTACTCGAAGCCGGCCTCGGCCATCCTGTCGGGCTCGTACACGTTGCGCAGGTCCACCACGAGCGGGCGCCGCAGTACCCTCTTGAGCCGGTCCAGGTCGAGCGACCGGAACTGGTTCCACTCGGTGAGGATGACCAGGCAGTCGGCGCCCGCAGCCGCGTCGTACTCGTCGCTGCAGTAGGTCACCCCGGCCGGCAGCACCTCGCGGGCGTTCTCCATGGCGGCCGGGTCGAAGACGCGCAGCCTGGCGCCGCCGGCCGCCAGCCCGTGCAGGATGGGCAGCGCGGGCGCCTCGCGCATGTCGTCGGTCTCCGGCTTGAACGAAACCCCGAGCACTCCGATGGTGAGACCCGACACCGACCCACCGCAGCGGGCGCTGATCTTGTCCACCATGCGCCGTTTGACCCTCTCGTTGACCTGCACCACCGTGTCCACGATCTCGAACGGCCGCCCGGCCTGGCGGGCGATGTCGGAGAGCGCCTTGGTGTCCTTGGGGAAGCAGGACCCGCCGTAGCCGGGCCCGGGGTGCAGGAACTTGGGGCCGATGCGGCGGTCGAGGCCCATCCCCTTGGCGACGTGGTGCACGTCGGCGCCCAGCAGCTCGCACAGCTCGGCCACCTCGTTGATGAAGGTGATCTTGGTGGCGAGGAACGCGTTGGAGGCGTACTTGATCAGCTCCGACGACTCTACGTTGGTGATCACGAACGGGGTCTCGATCAGGTAGAGCGGCGCGTAGATGTCCTTCATGATCGCGATCGCCTGCGCGTCGCGGGCCCCGATCACGACGCGGTCGGGGCGCATGAAATCGCCGATCGCCGAACCCTCGCGCAGGAACTCGGGGTTGGAGACGACGGAGAACGGCTGCCTGGCCTTGCGCTCCTTGATGACCTTCTCGATGAGCTGGCCGGTCCCGATCGGCACCGTTGACTTCGTGATCACCACCTTGTAGCCGTTCATGTGGTCGGCGATCGCCTCGGCCACCTCCACCACGTAGGTGAGATCCGCCGAGCCGTCCTCCCGGGGAGGGGTGCCGACGGCGATGAAGATGGCCAGCGACTTCTCGATCGCCTCCTTGAGCTCGGTGGTGAAGTGCAGGCGCCCGGCCTTCTCGTTCTTGGCCACCAGCGCGTCGAGGCCCGGCTCGTAGATGGGGATCTCGCCACGCTGGAGCATCTCGATCTTGCGCGTGTCGTTGTCGACGCAGGTCACATCCATGCCGAAGTCAGCGAGGCATGCCCCGGTGACGAGCCCCACGTAGCCGCTGCCCACGACCGCGATGTGCATTGTTCACCCTCCGGTGGCGCGGCGCCGCGCGCCGGGGAAGTGTAACCTCAGGGTCACGTCACCACAAGCGTTGCTGAGACGGGCTCGCGGTTCGGGATTCGCGGCTCGACCCCGAGCGGCCACGCAGACCCCCGAACGCAGAGGCATCGCCCGTCTCGCACCTCCAGGCAACCGCGCGAGATCCGACCGGCCACTGGTTCGACAGGAGAGTCCGGTGCCTGGCTAGTTTCCGGGGCCGCCGTACCGCGTCGCGCCGAACCCCGTGCGGAGGATGTCGTAGTAGGCGGGGTAGTTGGGCCCGAGTGACTGCAGATCGCGGTACCAGCACACCCATGCCGCCGCGTCGACGTCGCACAGCGTCGTCATCCTCGCAGCGGCCGGATCCGTCGGGCGGCGGCCGTTACCCATCTCGACGTTCGGTGGCGTCCCGTTGTTCGTCGCCACCTCGCCGAACCACTGGTACAACGAGCTCTGAGTGTACGCGCCGCCCCACTCCGAGTCGGAGAAGTAGCCCAGCCACTGGTTGTCGAACCAGGCCCACCAGTTCCCGTTGTAATGGACGTAGCCGATGTAGACGTCACGCCCCACGAGTGCTCCGAGGTTCATCCCTGGGAAGTACGTCAGGCTGTACTGGTGCCACCCGCAGGTGTCGTAGCACGTCGGGCCCCAGTTGATCCAGTGGAAGACGAAGAGATGAGGGTCCGTGTCGGGGTACTGCGAGGTTGACACGTTCCACCCTAGCTCGATGATGTTGCCGCTGCCCGGGCCCCCCTGGACGGCCAGCTCGTCGAGACTGTGCCCGGCGCCGGAAATGGCCGGACGTTGAATGCTCATCGTCATCCCACCGCCGTCCTCGGTCCGGTTGTAGGCGGCAGGACCGTAGTAGTAGCACGCGCCGTAGTAGTAGATGCCGTTACAGGCAGGTGGGTCAGGGGGCGACTCGTGCTTGCCGGTGTCCGGTCCCGGCGGGATGTAATACACCTTGTCGAACGGGCGCAAGCTCTGTCGTATCAACGTTCCAGTCTCCCGGTCCTTGAAAAAGTCGGAGGCCGGGCGGTCGACCTTCCCGATGAGCGGGTTCCCTTTGGCCACCGTCGGCAGCGCTGGCGTCTTCGAGACCGGGACTTGCCCGGCCCCGCAGAGCCGGAGGGTCAGCAGCGGCTTGGCCTCGCGGCGGACGATCGTCTCCTTCTCGTCCCGCACGTAGCCGAGCGCGACGATCCCGCGGGGCGGCGGCGACGCGACCGGTCCTACCGCCACGCAATCGAATACGCCCAGGGCCGCGGGTGTAACGTGGATTGACCCACTGCCGGGTCCGGTGGTCGTGGTGCAGCTCACCGCTCCGACGACCAGCAGAATCCCACCAACTCCAGGAATCCGAGCGTTCATGGCGCCCTCCTTTTGCTGGGTAAACCGCCCGCTCCCAACGGGAATTCCCTACTTGCCCAAGTGAATTCGTCCGAACCACCGGCTTGCCAAGGGTTGCGGCTACCGACTCGCCTTGGCTCGAACCCCGTGCCTAAGAAGTCCGTTCACATCTACCACCGGACGAGGCACGCTAGGTACCAGTCGGTCATGACGACCTGTCGTCGCCACGGAGGATCAAAATGCTGAGCAGGGGCATGTTGTCCTTCGCAGTCCGATCAGTCGTGGCCCGCATTTAAGGACCAGGTCCCGCTACTCGAACGCGGAGGCATCCCGCACCTCTCGCCACAAAGGACCGTGCAACATTCTATCGCACAATGGTGAGATGGTTGTACCTGGTACTCATTTAGGTTAGATCAACCGGCAACTAGTTCAGTCTTCGCCCCAGATCCGATCGCGACTGATGTAGTCGATCGCTGTCTTGAATTCCCGCCGTTTCACCTCAACGGGCAACACGAGGCCGGGAGGATCCCCTATTTGCTGGCAAGGTGGCGAGAGCCCGCGATACTTCCTTAGGAGTGGCAACATCCGCTTACCGCGCACCGTCACTTGGTGTAACAGATCCTCACCATTCGCCTCGCCCAGGTAGTAGTTGAGCAGGATCACCATAGCCTCGTCCGCAGAAGATTTCTCATCCTTAAAGAGGTTCCAAAGCAAAGTCTCAAGCTTGCGTTCAGCCGCCGACCACTCAGCACCCGACTGGTGCGGCATCTTCAGGCACACAACCCTCGCGTCAAGGATCGCCCGCGCACGCGCAGTCCCAAGATCTGGCGGAGGCGCCACCCAAAGGAACACAGACGCGAAAAGCACGGTCGGAACGGTGAGTCTTGTCATGGCTGTACCGTTAAGTTTCGGGAGTTGTCGTGTTCATAGAAGGTCATATCGGTACCTCGTATTGGTACCTATTTATGGGTACCTGATTGGATGAGTAGGTCGGTCTCCTTGTGACGGCGTGGCAGTATGCCCGCCAAGGTGACACGGGCTCGAGGCCCAAGAAAGGAGACCGACCGTGGAGCATTGTGGCATTGACCTGCATGGGAAGTCGAGTGAGGTGGCGGTGGTGGGTGCGAGTGGGGAGCTGGTCGAGCGGGCACGGATTCCGACGACGGAGGCAGGGTTGAAGCGCTGGTTTGGGGGGCGGAGGCGGATGCGGATCTGCATCGAGGCGAGCGGGCTGTCGGCATGGGCGGAGCGGATCTTGGTTGGGCTTGGGCACGAGGTGGTGGTGGCCAATGCGCAGCGGGTGCGGCTGATTGCGGAGAGCACGCTGAAGAACGACGCGGTGGATGCGGAGACGCTGGCACGGCTGGTGCGGATGGATGTGCGGTTGCTGCGGCCGATCCAGCATCGCAGCGAGAGGACGCAGCGGCTGAGGGGGATGCTGCGGGTGCGGGGCATTCTGGTGGCCAACCGGACGGCGTGCATGAACGGGGCGCGGGGGCTGCTGAGGTCCTTTGGGTACCGAGTGCCCGGGACGACGATTGGGCGGCTGGCGCAGACTCTGGCCACACGCGAGATTCCGGAGGAGCTGCTCACCCTGGTGGCGCCGCTGGTGGCGACGGCGCTCGAGCTCGATGAGAAGATCCAGGGGCTCGACCATGAGGTGAAGGCGGTGGGTGCGGAGTACCCGGAGGTTGGGCGGCTGCAGACGATCCCCGGGGTGGGGCCGCTGGTTGCGCTCGCCTACGTGTTGTGCCTGGAGGACCCGGCCCGATTCCGGCGCAGCCGGGACGTCGCGGGCTTTGTCGGATTGCGGCCGCGGATGCGGGAGTCGGGGCAGACGTCTCGATTTGGCTCGATCACCAAGACGGGGGATGCCGAGATGCGGCGGCTGCTCGTGCAGGCGGCGCACGGGTGCCTGCGGACCCGCCAGGATTCCGACCTCAAGCGGTGGGCGGAGCAGCTCGCCGCACGGATTGGGAAGAAGAAGGCCGTGGTGGCCCTGGCTCGTAAGCTCGCCGTCGTGATGCACGCGGTGTGGCTCCGTGGCGAGGACTTCAGGCCCCTCCAGAGCAGCGAACCGGCCGCAGCCTAGGAACGACGGGATGCCATCGATCGAGCGAGGTCAGGGACGGACAGCATGCGGTGGGGCAACTCCGTGTGATACCTGGGGCGGCGAGCAGAGCACCGTTCGTCAGCCCGCGTACCTGATGGGAGCGCCCCCTGCTTCACCGGCTCCAACCATGCACCGGCCAGGAGGCTGGCCACAACGAGTGCGGATAGACGGTTGATGCGCAGACCTTGGCTGAGCTTGATCGTGCACAGAGGAAAAACGACAACGACGCCACCTGGAAGAAAGGATCAAACCCCTATCCGCTTGACATGACCGACCTACTCATAGAGGTATCACCATCTCACCTTTGCTGTTCGAAGCCCGCTTGAGGTACCTGCTCGATCCTCAGCTCACGGCTTGAGCTGGCGTTCGAAGAACTCCACCAGGCGGACCCACTCGTCCTGCCGCTGGTCCCGGCGGAGGACGCGGTGCGTTGCGCCGCCGTAGAGCTGGAGCTCGTAGGGCTTCCCGGCCTTGGCCAGCTTGTCGGCGAACATAAGGGTGTTGTGCCAGTGCACGTTGTCGTCGGCCGTGCCGTGGATCAGCAGGAGGGCGCCCTTGAGCTTGTCGGCCTGGTTCACCGGCGACGAGTCACGGTAGCCGTCCGGGTTGTCGGCCGGGAGCTTGAGGTAGCGTTCAGTGTAGACCGAGTCGTAAAGCCGCCAGTCGGTGACCGAGGCGACCGCCACGCCCGCCTTGAAAACCTCGGGTGCGTTGGTCATCGCGTAGCAGGTCATGAAACCGCCGTATGAACCTCCCCAGATGCCGATGCGCTGGCCGTCCACGTACGGCTGCTTCTTCAACCACTCCACCCCGGCGAGCTGGTCCTCCAGTTCGATCTTGCCCAGGCGCTTGAGCAAGGCGCGCTCGAATTCGCGCCCGTGCGCGGTGGTGCCGCGTCCGTCGATGGAAAAAACGACGAAGCCCTTGCCTGCCAGCACCTGCGCGAGCAGCCCGTAGCGGCCGACCCAGGCATCTTGGACGCTCTGCGAGTGCGGTCCGCCATAGACGTAGACGATCACCGGGTAGCGCTTCGCCGGGTCGAACCCGACCGGTTTGACGAGCGAGCCGTAGAGGGTGGCGCCGTTCGTCCCCGGCACCTCCACGATCTCGGGCGTGCTCGTGCGGTAGCTCTCGATCTCCGGGTGCTCGTTGGCCCCAAGCACCCGCAGGCGCCGGCCCTGCGAGTCGAGCAGGTTCATCACCGCAGGACGCATCAGCCGCGAGTGCGAGTCGATCACGAAGCGCCCGCCCGGGGCGACGTTGGCCCTGTGATTCCCCGCTCCCTGGGTGATGTGGATGGGAGCCCCCTTCCCGTCCAGTCGCGCGCGATAGACGTTGCGGGTCAGGGGGCCGGCCTGCGTGGAGGTGTAGGTGACCCAGCCGCCCTCCTCGTCCACCGCCTCCACCCCGGTGACCTCCCAGTCGCCGCTGGTGAGCTGGCGCACGAGGCGGCCGGCGCCCGAGTAGAGGTAGAGGTGCCGGTAGCCGCTGCGCTCGGAGCTCCAGAGGAACGAGCCGTCCTTGAGGAAATGCAGGTCGTCGTGGAGGTTGATCCAGGCGGGGTCCTCCTCGACCAGCAGCGTCGTTGTCGCGCCCGTGGTCGTGTCCAGGCGCACCAGCTCAAGCCTGGTCTGGGCGCGGTTGAGCAGCTCGAACCACACCCTCTGGTGCCCGGGCAGCCAGCCGAAGCGCGGCAGGTACTCCGCGTTCGGCGTGGTCCACCTCAGGGTGCAGCGCGTGACCGCCCCGGAGCTGTCGGGCGAGACGCTGGCGACGGTGAGCGTCGCTACGGGGTTGGGGTCGCCGGCGTCGGGGTAGCGCTGCTCCTCGACTGTTGGGTGGAGCTGAAGAAGGTCCACGTGCGGGAAGCGCGGCACCTTGCTGTCGTCGAGCGTGATGTAGGCGAGCGAGCGCGAGTCGGGCGACCAGGCGTAGCCGAGGGAGCCGCGCTCGGCGATCTCCTCCGTGTACACCCAGTCGAGCTTGCCGTTGAAACGGTCGGGCGAGCCGTCGGTGGTGATCCGCGTTTCCTTCCCCGAGTCGAGCTCCAGGACGTAGAGGTCGTTCTCGCGTACGAATGCGATGCGCCTGCCTTCGGCTGAGAACCTGGCCAGCTCCTCCTCCGCGGATGTCGAGGTCAGCTGCCGCGCCTTTTTCGTCCCGCGGTCGAGGAGGAACAGGTCGGCGCCGCCCGAAAGCAGCAACGCGTCCCCGTTTGCGGACCACTGATAGCCTTCCAGGCGGGGCCGGATCTCCTTGTCGCCCTCGCCGAACGTGCCCAAGTCGGCATCCGTGATCACGGCCTCGCGCTTCCCGGTGGCGGCATCCTCGACGAAGAGCGTGGTGCGGGCTTCCTTGCCGGTGCCGGTCCTTTCCAGGAAGGAGAAGCTCGCACCGCCGGGCAGCCACTTGACCTCGCGCGGCAGCGTGCCATCGAGCGGCGGGTCCGCGAACAGTCTCTCGACGGTCAGCGGCTTGTCGCCGGCGAGGACCTGAGAAGCCACAAGAACGAGGCACGCAAGAACACGTCGCATTCCGACCTCCCGGGCACGCGGGGTGCCCCGATCGCGACATGATACGCGTCGCCTTGACGGCCGGTGGCGCGTGCAGGGACACTGGGGCCGTGCCACCGGCACGACGAGAGCGATGGTTGTGGCTGACGCTGGGTGCGGCTGCGCTCCTCCCCCGCCTCGCCGCGGCGTTCGCGCGGCCGCCCTGGCACGACGAGTACTTCACCGCCTGGGCCGCACGCCTCCCCTTCACCGAGCTGATCGCGGCGCTGCGGGTGGACTCAGGACCGCCGCTCCCTTACCTACTTGTGAAGTTCTTCACAATCTTTGGCCTCGGGCCGCTGCCGGCGTCGCGCCTGATCGCGGTGGCCGCCGGAACGGGGGCCGCGCTCCTGGGCGCGCTCGCGGCGCGCCGTGCGTTCGGCGAGGAGGCCGGCTGGTGGACCGGGGCGCTGCTGGCCGTGCACCCGCTGGCCGTGGCCTGGTCGTGCGAGGGGCGCGCGTACGCGCTGCTGCTGCTGTGCGCCGCACTCGGGTGGGAGCGGATCGAGAAGCTGGCCCGAACCGGTACAGGAGCGGCCGGGCTGGCGCTCGCCGTGGCGCTGGCGTGCTGGAGCCATGGGCTGGGCATGCTCCTGGCGCTTGTCCTCGCCGCCGTGGCGCTTACGCTCCCGCGCGACGTGCGCAGCCGGGCTGGAGCGGCCGTGGCGGCGGGGCTGGCCACGCACCTCCCCTGGCTGCCGGTCGCGCTCAAGCAGCCTCCCGCCTCGATCGCCTGGATGACCACCGCCTGGCGGTCGCTGCCGGCGTCCAGTCGGCCCGTAGCACCCGTGCGGCTGCTCTCGCCTCTCGGCGACTTCCGGTCCGCCCTCGACCTTCCCGGCTCGCCCTGGTGGGTCGAGGCCGCGGCGGCGGCCCTCGTGCTCGCGCTCGTGATCGTCGGCTGCCGTGCACGGGAAACGGCGTGGCGACCGCTGATCGGCTTCCTGCTGGCTCCGGCGGCGCTCGGGACGCTGGCGGCCCTGGGTGTGCCGGCGTTCTACCCGGGGCGCGGGGAGGCGATCTACCTGCTCCCATTCCTGATGCTGGCAGGGGCCGGCGCGAGCCGCTCGCGCGCGGCCCGAGCCGCGGGCGCGTTGCTCGTGGCCGGCGCGGCGGCGATGAGCGTCACGGCGATTGCGGGATGGGCCGCGAGGCCGCCCAGCGGCGAACAGCTCCTCGCGGCGGTCCTCCGGCGGGGAATGCCGGCCGGCGGTCGCGTCGTGATCGGCGGATTCTGGCGGCTCGGGATCGCCTACCACCTCGCAGGCGATGCAGGGCGCTTCACCCTGGTCAACGTCCCCGCCTCCGCGGCGGCCCACCCCGGCTGGTACGACCCCCGTTCGGAGCGACCGGCACCGGGCGAGCTGGACCGTCTCCTGGCCGAGCTGCGGACGGAGCCTCGATCCGTCGCCGTTGTGGTCACGCCGGGCCTGCCCGAATCCGAGGACCTCGCGCGCGTGGCTCTCGCCCTCGGACTGCGCCCCGCCCTCGCCGTCGCCGGCGCGGAGCTGTACCTCCCGCCGGGGGCCAGAGGTAGCCCCGGCTAGGCCCGCGCCTCGTCGTGCGGGCGGCGAGCCACCGCGGCTTTTCCTCGCTGGGTGAGAATACCCGCGCCGAGCAGCGCGAGCACGGTCGCGGCCGCACCGAGCACGTCCTCGGGCAGGAGCCCCTGCCGGAGCTCGACGGTGTGCCGGCCTGCCCCGACCGCGACCGTCACCAGGCCCGAGCGGCCCTGCCAGCCGGCTGGCCGGCCGTCAACGAGGGCCTCCCAGCCGGGACCCGCGAGCAGCGGGAAGCCTACGGTGCCGCCCTCGCGTTGCTCGACGGTCCAGCACCACACCGATGGGCCGGCAGGTTCGGCGGCGCCGACGCGGGCTCGGCTCGCGGGGGCGTTCGCGAGCGCTTCGGCGAGGTCCACGCCGCGCGGCAGGTAGGCCGGAAGTGAGGGCAGGACCGGCGGCACGCCGTACCGCGCCGCGGCCGCGGCGGCTACTGCAGGCGGGTCCGTCGGCCTCAACGGGGCCCCCGCGGGCAGCCGCCACCTCCAAGCGACCGGCAGGAGCAGCGGGGCGAGGAACACCAGCACCGCCACCACGCGGGCCAGGCGCCGTCCGGTCCGCAGGAAGGAGAACACCGCGAGGCAGGAGGCGAGGGCGAACCAACGCCACGGGAACTGTAGGTAGGCCAGGCCGGGCACGAGGCGGTACAGAAAGGCGGCCAGCGGCGTGGCGAGGAGCACGCAGACCAGGCCCGCCGCCGACCACACCCGCGCCTCGCGGCCGCCACCGGCGAGCTGAAGCAGCAACGCCAGCGCGACGGCCACGAGAACCGCCGACAGGTGGCGCCCGAGGGTGGGGTCGCCGGCGAGGCCGCCGGGGAGCAGGTGCGCGTCCCACCGGTACGCGCCCGAGGTGAGGCCCTCGCCCTGCAGCCGCCACAACGCCGCGACGTTGGGCAGCCAGGAGAAGGCGGACAGCGCCAGGCCCAGGGTGCCGGCGCCCAGCGCCCGGAGCAGCTCGCCGCGATGGCCTACGAGGTACCAGGCCGCGACAACGATCCCGACCATCAATGCCAGGGGCAACTGGCAGGCCACCAGGACCGCGTAGGCGACAGCGCCGCGCACCAGCCAGCGTCGGTCTCCGGTGGACGGCGGCAGAAGGCTGTCCAGCACCCACGGGAGGAGCGCGAGCCCCCAGGCCTCGGCGAGCGCGGCCCTCTCGTGGAGCGCGACCACGAGGTAGGGCGCGCCCGCCCAGGCGACCGCCGCCGCAAGCGCGCGGCCCGGCGTGGCGCCCCGACGGCGTGCCGCCACGAGCATCAGGAAACCCGCCAGCGGCGGGATCGCCGCGGTCGCCGCCGAAGTGGCCCACACCGCGTCGTTCGCCGCCAGGGCAAAGACCGCGTGCAGCACCAGCGGAACAAGTGGATAGGCGCGCGGCTCCGGGCCGCCGAGCCCGCCGTTGAGGTCCGGGTACCAACGCGGGAAGAGCACGCACGCACGCCAGCAGCGCGCTTGCTGTTGCGCCCGCATGGCGTGGTAGTAGGCGTCGTCGCCGTTCGGGGGTCCGAGGAGGAGCGGTGCCGCACCCACCACCAAACCCCAGACGATCGTGACCGCGAGCACCGCCAGCCACGCCCCGGACCAGCGGGCACGAGGGCGGCTTCCACCGGTCACGGAGTCCTCCGCAGCCCGCTCCCGAACCGCACCCACAGGAGCAGGATAAAGGTGAGCCCGGCCGCCACCAGCCCCAGACGCGAGAGCGGGTTCCCCGCCCAGGTGACACGCACGGTGTGCCTTCCCGCAGGAACGGCGGCGCCGACGACACCGGCCGTGGTGACGGCCGGGACCGGGGCGCCGTCCACGCGCACCTGCCACGTCGGGTAGTCGAGCAGGCGCAGCTCGACGCGCGCGGGCGCCGGCAGGTCGACCGCGACCACGCGATCGAGCGGCGCCCAGCGCTCCACGCTCCATGTTCCACCCTCCGGAACGAGAAGCACGGGTTCCCGCTTGAAGCGGAGGAGGTTGGACGCGAGCAACCCCCAGCTCGCGGGGCGGTGCTGGGGCGCGTCCACCAGAAGCGGGTTGCCCGAGATGGCCCTGCTCACCGCGATGCCCGCATCCTGCCAGCCCATGGCTGCCGTGAGGCGAGGGCCGCGCACCCACTGCGGCCACGGGAAGAGCACGAGCGGCGCGAGCACGGCCGCGAGCCCCACCCTCCCCCACCAGCCGCGCAACGCCTCGCGCATCGGGACGACGGCGAGAACCGTCGCAGGGAGCAACCAGCGCCAGGGGAACTGGAGAAACGCGAGCGGCGAGCCGGCCCGCCACAGCCACACGGCGAGAGGCGACGCCAGGAACGTGCACGCCGCGATCGCGACGAGCCGCGCCGCTCCCGAACGCCACCACCTCCCCAGGAGGGCCGCCGCGAGCAGGGCGACGGCGCACCAGGCGAGGAAGATCGTGACGTCCAGGCTGTGGGCCTGCGGGGAGCCGAGGACGTTCCGATCGGCGCGGAAGATCCCACCGGTCAACGCGGCGGTGTCCGCCATCGCCATCTCGCCAGCGAGCGGCAGCCAGTGCCAGGCGGTCAGGCCCGCCGCCACGCCGGCGACCCCGGCCGCCCTGCCGGCCAGCCTCGCGTCGGCTGCAAGGCCGGTCAGCGCGACCACGATGAGCACCACCATCACGGTGGACGGGCCGTGCAGCAGCCAGAGCAGCGCCAGGATCGGGCCCTCGCGCCAGGGAACGAGGGCACGGGCAATGACCGCTTCCAGCAGCCACCACACCAGAGGCAGTGCGAGGAACTCCGACCACGCGCTCCTCCCCAGGAGCGAGAAAGCGACGACCGGCGAGGCCATCAGGATCAGCCACTCCCCGATTCCGGCTCGTCCCCGGCGCCGCACGAGCAGCGCGAGGAGGAGCGCCGCCGCCAGCACCGCCGCGGCCCGCAGCCCGCTCCCCGCGTCCCCCAGGCCAACGCCCAGCACGCCATCCACGACGGGTCCAAGCGGGTTGTGGAGACGCACTCCGGGGCTGCCGAAGCCGGCGTTCAGGTCGGGCAGCCAGACCGGAGCGGCGCCCTGTGCGAGGCACCGCATCACCTGGTAGCTCCATACGAGGTGGAGGTAGAGGTCGGGGTTGGCGGGGAGAAACGGCACGCTAGCGACCGCCACCGCAACGGCGAGCGCGAGGAGCAAGCCGATCAGCGCGCGGCGCAGAGCGGCTCGCCGGTCATGCCGGGTCGTGGGTCGCCCTTCCACTGCCACCATCATGCAACACCAGCGGCGAATTCCGGAATCGGATCGTCCACCCTTGCGCGGTTCAGCTCAGCCTGTTCCGCCTGAACCAGCCCACGAAGCGCTCGATCCCCTCTTCGATCGGGACGCGCGGCTGCCAGCCCCACAGGCGCGCGGCCCTGCTCACGTCGGCGAAGGTGATCGGCACGTCGCCCGGCTGGGGTGGAAGCTCGAGGACCCGCGCCTCGACACCCAGCGCGCCTGCGAGCAGCTCGATCAGGCGCTGGAGAGTCGTGGTGCGGGAGCCGCCCAGGTTCACGATCTCGAACGGGGCAGCGGCGTCGAGCGCGGCGAGGATACCCCCGACGATGTCGTCGATGTAGGTGTAGTCGCGGGCGCTGGAGCCGTCGCCGTAGCGGGGCACGGGCTCGCCCCTCGCGAGCTTCTCTGTGAAGTGGTAGATGGCCATCTCCGGTCTCTGGCACGGCCCGTAGACGGTGAAGAACCGCAAGCAGGTGATCGCCAGGCCGTAGAGGTGGTGGTAGGTGTAGGCCATCAGCTCGTTGGCGCGCTTGGTGGCCGCGTACGGCGAGACCGGGCAGGTGACGGGGTCATCCTCGGAGAAGGGGACCTTGGAGTTGATGCCGTAGACCGACGAGGACGAGCCGAAGATGAACGTGCGGGCGCCTGCGTGGCGCGCCGCCTCGAGCACGTTCAGCGTGCCGAGGCCGTTGACCTCCTCGTAGAGGCGCGGCTGCCGGATCGACGGGCGCACGCCGGCACGCGCCGCCAGGTGCACGGTCGTCGTGACGGAGAATTTCCGGTAGGTCTGCTCCACCAGCGCCGCGTCCCGGATGTCCCCCTCCACCAGGTGCCAGAGGCGGTTGGCTCCGAAGGGCTCCACGTTCCCGCGCTTGAAGGCGGGGTCGTAGTAGTCGTTGAAGTCGTCAAGGCATACGACCTCGGCAACGCGTTCGAGCAAACGGGTCGTGAGGTGTGAGCCGATGAAGCCGGCGCCACCGGTGACGAGGATTGTGCCCATGTTCACTCCTTCCCGACGGGCGTCGGGGTCGGGGGCGGCGCCGCGCGCTCGCCTGCTGCCCGGCGGTTGCGAACGTACCATGTAGCCAGGCGTGACTTCTCGACGCCCCGCACCACGTTCTCCAGGTCCTTGACGAGGGTTGGATCGTTGATCAGGAGCGCCGCGCTCCCCTGCCCGTGGTCGAGCTTTTCCGCGACCGTGCGCAGCGAGTACGTGAGCACCGAGAGGTCCTCGAGGAACGCCTTGGCGAACGCCTCGTCATTGAGGAACCGGGGCAGCGTCCCCTTGCCCTCCGCCAGCTCCTTGCCGACCGTGGCCACGGCCGCCGCCGCCTGGCCCACACTGTCCAGCGCCTTCTGGAGACGCTCGCGCCCCTTGGGGTCGCGCAGCAGACCCGCCGCCACGGAGTCGTCGCGCTGCAGGTCGCGGGCCAGCGCCTCGGTGACCTGCCGCCCTGCCTTCGCGAATCCGGACAGGTTGTCCACCAGCTCGGTTTCCAGCTTCGGATCGTTGATCAGACGGCCGAGCGCACCCTTGCCTGCCTGCACGTTCTTCAGGAGTGCATCGGTTTGCTCGAGGACGGAGTCGAGTCGTTCGACGACCTTGCGCCCGCTTTCCGGGCTGGTCGTCAGCTCGCCGAGGACCCCCTCTCCGCGCTCGACGCGCTCGAGGATACGCCGCAGGGATGTCGAGATCGCCAGGATGTTGGTCATCGCGTCGCCGCCCTGGGAGAGGACCGCCGCCACGTCGGTGGGCTCTCTGCCCGTGATCACGCTGCCGGGCGCCAGTTGCGGCTGGGATGGGCTGCCCGAGGAGATCTCCAGGTAGCGGTCCCCGAGCAGGCCGAGGGTGCGTATTCGCACGGTGGAGTCGGCGCGGACGCGTTCGGCGAGGCGCTCGTCGATGCGGAAGCGGACGTTGATCTGGGGCTGGTTGGGGTCGGTCGGGAGCTCCACCTCCTCAACCGCTCCCACCACGACCCCATTGAGCCAGACGGCCGACCCGGGCACCAGGCCGCCAACGTGTTCGAACCGAACCTCGTAGCGCGCGTGCCGCTGGAAAAGGCCCTGCTTCTTGCCGAGCGTCAGAATGATGAGGCCCAGCACGGCCAGCAGCACGGCAGTGAACAGGCCGACCCTGAGCCGACGCCGTCTATCGGTTTCAAGCATGGAAACCTCCCGCGCGCACGAAGTCCGCCACCGGCCCTTCCTGTTCCGCCGCTTCGGCGAGAGGCCCGGTGAATCCGAACCGCCCCCGGCTCAGGAACGCGACCCGGTCGGCGATCTCTTTCGCCACCCCCAGGTCGTGGGTCACGACGAGGGACGTCGCGTCCGTGTTGCTTGTGACTTCCTTGATGAGGCGGGTAATCGCGAGCCCAGTCAACGGGTCGAGGCCCGCCGTGGGCTCGTCGTACAGGACCACCTCGGGCTCCATGGCCAGGCCGCGCGCGACCGCCACGCGCTTGCGCATTCCGCCCGAGAGCTCCGCCGGGGCGAGGCGCTGCGTCCCGCCAAGGCCAACCCGCCCCAGGAGCGTTTCCACCCGCTCCTCGATCTCGTCGTCGAGGAGCTGTGTGTGCTCGCGCAAAGGGAACGCCACGTTCTCGCCCACCGTGAGCGAATCGAAGAGCGCCCCTTGCTGGAAGATGTAGCTCACGCGACGCCGCAGCGCCACGAGCTCGTCCTCAGGCAGGCGGGACACGGGGCAGCCCAGCACCACGACCTCACCGGAGTCCGGCCGTAGCAGGCCGTTGATGTGCTTGAGGAGCACGGACTTCCCCTCGCCCGAACCGCCCAGGACCACCACCGTCTCCCCGCGTCGCACATCCAGGCTCACCCCGGTCAGCACCTCGTGCCTCCCGAAGGCCTTGTGCAGGTCCCGCACGGACACGACGACGGGCTGCGATTCGCTCATAGCGCCAGGAACAGCTTCGTCAGGAAGAAGTCAAGTACGAGGACCGAGATCGCCACCGCGACCACGGTGTCGGTGGTGGCCTTGCCGACGCCGTCGGCACCGCCGCTGGCCGTCAGCCCGTTGTACGAGGCGATCAGGCCGATGGCGAAGGCGAAGAAGACCGACTTCCCGAGTCCTGAGAGCAGGTCGCCGTAGTTCATCAGGCGCAGAACGTGGCTGAAGTAGAAGCCCGGCGTGAGCCCCAGCTCCCAGGTGGAGATGAGCATGCCCCCGACGATGCCGGTCACGTCCGCCAGCACGACCAGCAGCGGCAGGCCGACCAGGAGGGCCCACATGCGCGGCACGACCAGCTTACGGATTGGATCCGCGCCCAGCGACCTCATCGCGTCCACCTGCTCGCTCACGGTCATGCTGCCAAGCTCGGCGGTGATGCCGGCGCCGACCCGGCCACCCACCATGAGCGCCGTGAGCACCGGACCCAGCTCGCGCACCAGCGAGAGCCCCACGACCTCACCTATGTAGAGCTTGGCCCCGAAGGCTGCGAGCGCGTAGGCGGTCTGGAGCGCCATGACCATCCCGGTGAACAGTGCAATCACGGCGGCCAGGTTGGTGGACCGGACGCCCATCGCCTCCATCTGGCGCACGATCTCGCGCATGTCCCACGGCGGGGTCACGAGGCGGGCCGTCACCCCCCGGCCGAGCAGCGCGACGGCGCCCAGGTGCCGCACCCGCCGCCACGTGAGGTCGTAGAGCCGCCCGAGGATGCTCACCGGCAGATGTTAGCAGCGCTTCTGGCGGTGGCCACCTCCGGAGGGGGTTGGACCCCTGCCCCAGGTGCGGGGGGTGGTATAGGATGGCTGCATGGCAGGCCCGGACTTCCTGATCTGTCTGGAGTGCGAGACGCCCGTTTACACCTTCGACTGGGCCAACGGGCACGTCGTGGAAGCCCTTTGCCCCATGTGCGGCAACGATGACCTAACGGCCTTCGCATCCGAGGAGGAGCTGGAGGAGATGGGCGGAGAGGGCGAGGAGGATGAGGAGGACTAGGTGGGAGCCGAGACCGGCGACCGGGCGACGTATACTTCCTGGCAGGGGTCCCAGATGGTTCAACTCCTGACCGGGCCGCGGCTCGCGCGGGCGCTGAGGGCTGGTGCCCTCGCGGTGGCGCGGGAGCAGGAGACGTTGAACCGCATCAACGTCTTTCCCGTCCCCGACGCCGACACCGGCACAAACCTCGCCTCCACGCTCCGCGCCGCAGCCGCGGCGCTCACCACACCCGCAGAGCTCACCGTGGCGCAGACCGCACGCACGGCCGCGGATGCGGCCCTGGACGGGGCGCGCGGCAACTCCGGCGCGATCTTCGCCCAGTTCCTGCACGGCATGGCGGAGGCCGTCGAGAACAGGGTGACCGTGACGACGCGGGAGTTCGTGGCGGCAGCGCGCCGGGGCGCCGATGCCGCGCAGCAGGCCCTCTCGCATCCGGTCGAGGGCACGATCCTGTCCGTGCTCAGGGAGTGGACGGCCGGCCTTGAGGAACAGACCGCGAGGATCCACGACTTCGGCGAGCTCTTCGGCAGGGGTCTGGAGCGGGCGCGTGAGGCCCTCGCCAACACGCCCAAGCAGCTCGCGGTTCTGGCGCGCCACGGCGTCGTGGACGCCGGAGCTCAGGGCTTCGTGTACTTCCTGGAAGGCATCTCCAGCTTCTTCCGGGACCGCCGCGCTGCAAGCTGGCGTCGGGCCGGGCTCTCCGAAGCCGCGCCGACGCCGTTCGCGGCCGCTCACGCTGACCTCGAGCTCACCTACCGCTTCTGCGCCGAGGGCCTGCTCTCTGGCGAGCGCCTCGACCGCAAGGCAATCGCGAAGGCCGTGGAACCTCTGGGCGGCTCTCTGGTCGTCGCCGGAGGCGGATCGCGTCTGCGTATCCACCTTCATACCAACGAGCCGCAGCGGTTGTTCGACCAGCTCGCCACGTTCGGCACGCTCGAGCGCACAAAGATCGACGACATGGTGCTGCAGCAGCTCGCCGCCCGCGAGGCCACGATCGCGCTCGTCACCGACTCCGGCTGCGATCTCCCCGAGGCGACCGCGCACGCCGTGGGGCTCGTGCGTGTGCCGCTCACCTTGAGCTTCGGCGAGGAGACGTTCGTGGACGGCGTGGACATCACGCCGCCGCAGTTCTACCAGCGCCTGGCCACCTCCAAGGTGCCGCCCAAGACCTCGCAGCCCGCGGTCGGCGACTTCCGCACCACCTTCCAGAGACTGCTGGAGAACCACAAGGGCGTCATTTCCCTACACCTCTCCGCCGCGCTCTCGGGGACCTACCAGGCGGCTCTCGCGGCCGCGAAACAGGTGGACCCGGACCGCATCCGGGTCGTCGACACCCGCCAGATCTCCGTCTCCCTCGGTCTCGTGGCCGAGGCGGTCGGTGAGGCGATCGCGGCCGGGGCCAGCCTCGACGAGACCGCGGCCATCGCCGAGCGCGTGAGCCGGGAGATCAAGCTCTTCGCCGCCTTCGCGTCCCTCGAGATGGCGTTGCGGGGGGGGCGCGTGTCGGCGACACAGGCCCGAGCCGCGACCCTCTTCGGCCTGCACCCCGTGTTCACCATCGGGCAGGAAGGCAAGGCCGACAAGGACGGCGTCCACCTCGGCTTCGCGGCCGCCCTGCGCGGCCTCGTGAAACGCGCCGCACGCTTTGCCGGCGGGAGGCCCGTGCGCCTCCTGGTGACGCACGCCAGCGCCATCGGTGCCGCAGAATATGTGGCCGAGAGGCTGTGTTCTCGGTTTGGTGTGGCCGACATCCCGATCGTCAACCTCACCTCGGTGCTGGCCGCCCACACGGGTCCCGGCACCGTTGGCCTGGCGGTTCGGAGGTTGGAGACGTAGGGTTGTTGCATCCGGCGCTGATGGCCGCTACATTCAGCGGGGAGTCACGGAAACAGATGCCGCACCGGGGCACGGAGGGTTGAATGGCTCGGCCTGATTATCTCGTGTGCCTGGAGTGTGAATCCGAGGTGGAGGACTTCATCTGGCGGGACGGTGCGATCCGCCGGGCCACCTGTGAGGTCTGCGGCAACTCGGACGCCGACGCGTTTGCCCTCCCCGAGGACTTCGAGCAGGACATGGACGAGGACCTTGACGAGGAGGAGGAAGAGGACGACGAGGAGGCCGAGTACCTCGACGACTACGACGAGGACGAGGAAGAGGCCTGATCCCCATCGCCCCGGCCCACCGCTTCACGCCCCGCGCGGGCCGGTCCTGCAGATCTGATGCTCCACCAGCTGGCCCGGACTATTCACGAAGGTGTCTACTGCGAGCGCGGATCTGGCCGCCCTGGCGGGCGTACTCGGGGCTCGAAGGGTGCCGCCGTACTGCACGAGTACGGCTCCCCTCCTCGCCCCGGAGCGAACGGGGCTCCGCCGCGCGAGCGTGGGGGACCGGGGGGCCGAGGCGCCGGCGGTGGATGGAGCGGCGCCGTGCCCCCCGCAACGGAAGCTCGCCCGCCATGACAGCCACCTCCGCGCTCTCGCTACGACCCATCATGAATAATCCGGGCTGGAGACCCCACACTGCCAGACAGAAGAGTTGCCGGCCGCGATGAGGTGCCGGCCCCGTGGTCGGAGCCCTGCAGCATGCCGAATCGGAGGCGCGTCAAAGCAGGCCCTGTCGAACGAACAGGTCGGGTCCGGAAGCGCCGCCGTTTTCGGCGCAAGGGGTGACTACCCGCCGCCGGGCACTTGGAGGGAAGGCGCCAGCCGGACCGGGAACGAAGCTCCATCCGAAAGCCCGCGCAGCGCCTTTGGAAGGCTCGCCACTTGGGCGCGGGCGAACTTCCGGCTCTGGTCGAGCGAAGGCAGTTCCTGGCACAACCGTCCGCCGCGGATCCACGGCTCGAGCAGTGGCTCCCACGGGCCTTGGGGCGGGGGTTCCGTCACGGGCGTCACGAGATCTTCCACCAGGGTCCCGTCGGGGCCGCGCCGGCGCCAGACCTGCTTGGTCCCGGGAGCCGTGCGCTTCCCCGCCGACCGCTTGGCCACGCCACGTGCATCGTTCCCGGGCTCCTGGACCGTGACAAGCTTGTAGACGGCCTGGAGGGCGGGCGCGTCCTCGGAGGTCACCATGCGGGTGCCCACCCCGAATGCGTCGACCGGGGCGCCGGCGCCCAGGATGCCGGAGATGCGGGTCTCGTCGAGGTCCCCGCTCGCCACGATGCGCACGTCGGAGCGACCGTGGCCGTCGAGGATGCCGCGGCAGGCCTTGGCCAGCTCGACGATGTTGCCGCTGTCCAGCCTGATCCCGACGAAACGCAGTTCCGTGTCGCGGGCCACGCTCTCCACCGCCGCCAACGTGTCAAACGTGTCGACCAGCAGGACGGTGCGGTCAGGGAACGTCCGGTTGTAGGCCGTGAAGGCCTCGTGCTCGCCCGGGAACGCGAGCACGAACGAGTGGGCCATGGTCCCGGAGGGCGGCACACCCAGCCGGCACGAGGCCCACACGTTGGAGGTCCCGTCCAGGCCCGCCAGGTAGGAGGCGCGCGCCGCCCAGCAGGCCGCCTGCGGACCGTGGGCGCGGCGCGAGCCGAAGTCCACAACCCGACGGTCGCCGGCCGCGAGCCGCACACGGGCCGCTTTCGAGGCCACGAGCGTGGAAAAGGAGATCGCCGCCAGCAAGTAGGTCTCGACCAGTTGCGCCTGTTCGATCGGCGCCTCGACCCGTAGCACCGGCTCGCTCGCGAAGACGGCCGTGCCCTCGCGGACACCCCAGACGTCGCCCTCGAAGCGCAGCCCGGCAAGGTCCGCAAAGAAGCCCTCGTCAACGCCCCGGAACACCTCGAGCGCGCGCAAGGCGGCGATCTGCTCGGGCGTGAAGCGCAGGGCGAGCAGGTACCCGAGGGCGGGCTCCAGACCGGAGGCCAGCAGGAAGTTGCGCTTCTCGGGGAGCTCCCTGAACCAGAGCTCGAAGCACCCTCGCACTCCGCGCCGGCTCTCACGGTAGGCGGCGAACATCGTGAGCTGGTACAGGTCTGTCACCAGGCCCAGCTCGTCCTCGCAAAGGAGCAGCGGATCGGGTCTCTTCATTCGCGTCGGGATCAGCCTAACATGCCGTAAGTGCCCTCGAAAGGTACGTCCCGAGGACGAGATCCTGCCGACCGGATAGAATGTCGGGGTGCAGGCCGCCTTCTTCCCCGTGCGTGTTCGCGCCCGCTACGCCGAAACCGACCAGATGGGTGTCGTCCACCACGGCGTGTACCCGGTGTGGTTCGAGGTGGCGCGGACCGCGCTCTCCCACGCAGTCGGCCTGCCCTACACCGAGTGGGAGAGGCGCGGCATCCTGCTAATGGTCGGCGAGCTCACCTGCCGCTACCGGCGCCCGGCCCACTACGACGAGGAGGTCACCGTCCTGGTGCGGGTGGGGGACGTTGCGAGCCGGCGGGTGGTCTTCGAGTACCGCGTGGAGGGCTCTGACGGGGCCGTGCTGGCCGAAGGGGCGACCCGCCACGTGGTGGTGGACCGCGGAACAGGGCGCCCCACGGTCCTCCCGCCGGAGCTGCGTGCCTCGCTCGGGCGCACGCCGGCGGAGGCGTCCTCCCGACCCACCTCGGCAAAGGCCCGGTCCGGGTAGCTGCCCACCGAGACAAAGGCGTTACCCTGCATGGCCACCCTACCGGGCCGGTCCTTCTTCAGGAGCCCCTCTTCATGACCAGTCCGTTGAAGACCAGCTCCTGCGGGGCAGCCGGAGCGGCTCCCGGGGCAGCCGGGGCCCCACGGCGGGTTGCCGCCAAGGCCCCGATGACCGACTCCCGGAAACCGTTCTGTTTGAGGTGGAGAAGGTCATTGACGGAGAGGTTGTACTCCTGGCCCGACTGCTTCACCTGTTCGGCGATGACGGACCCGGACACCCCGACTTGATCCGTGGCACGAGGTCAACCAGACGTGCGTCCTCGGGCTGGCGCGGCACGGACGCCGGCCTGGGCGCCGGGACGCGGGCCCAGATCGCGATGACAACGGCCTCCGGCACGCCTGCATTACGCAGCGTGACGAGGTCCCCCGGCCGTCATTGAGATCGTACTGGCCGGGTTGTTGACCATGGCGATGAGGCCAGCCAGCGCGTGGCCGCGCCTGCACAGCACGGGCTATCCGAGGCAGATGAAGAGATCGAGGGCGACGCCGAGGACCCAGTGGATCAGGATCACGTAGAGCAGTGAGCGGGAACGGAGGGCGACGAGGCCAAACACCACGCCGCCGAGGATGGCGCCGTAGATCTCGCCCGCCGGCTTGCCTATGTGCATGAGGGTCGATAGCCCGGTCTGGACGAGGATCGCGGTCCACTCGCCCAGGCTGTCACGCAGCCCGTTCTGCACGAGGCCCCGGAAGAGGATCTCGAAGCCGACGTAGTAGAGCAGGTACGCGGCCGCGTGCCCGAGGAAGGCAGCGGCGGACCCACAGGCCCCTGGGTTCCACGGGTACTCGGCCAGGAACCGGGTTTGCCTCGCGGAGGGGTACGCGAGCAGCGCCATTACCGGGGCGAGGAGCAGGAGAGCCTTGATGCCGAATCGCCAGTCGCCCAGGGCCAGACCGTACTCGGCCACCGATTCTCCGAGGACCGTTTTGATGATGAAAAGCGAGAGAAGGCCGAACAGCACGAACGAAGAGCCGAAGGCGTACAGTTCCGCCGTCAGCGCAGGATCGCCGCGGAAGACGACCTTGGTGGAGAGATAGTTCAGGTAGAACGCCTTGGTCCCGTAGTACCTCCACGTCGTCACCACGAACGGCGCCCAAAGCAGGATCAGCGTCGGCTTGAGGCGCGCACCCTCGAGGAGTCCACGCAGCGATGCCGGCTCACCGCGGCGGTTCACGGCCCGTTCCGTCCGGTCTTCCGCAACCGTACGAGCCACTCGTAGGTGAGGCGGATGCCCTCGCGCAGCGGCACGCACGTGTAACCCAGCTCACGCTCCGCCTTGGCGCTGGAGTAGGCCCAGTCCCGCAGAAACGTTGCCACCCAGCCTGGCGTGATGCGCGGGTACGCGCCGAACCACTGCGCCCTCCTCTGCTCGAGGTGCGCGTAGGCCAGCGCGAGGGGGCGCGGAAGAGGGATCTGGCGATGTTTCCTCCCGCACACGTCATCCACCACCTCGAAGAATCTCTTGAGCGATGCGTTCTCGCCGCCCAGAATGTATCGCTCGCCGACCCTCCCTTTCTCCATCGCGAGGATGTGGCCCCGCACGACGTCATCCACCAGCACGTAGTTGCCGACGTTGCTGCCGCCGTCGAGGAGCACGGGCAGCCTGCCGCGGTCGTAGAGGTCGACCATGAGGCTCACCGAGTTCCCCTCGGTGAGCTTGCCGGGGCCGTAGACCCGAGTCGGGTTGACGATGACGACCGGGAGGCCCTCGGCTGCGAAGCTGAGCGCCTCGCGCTCGGCGACCGTTTTGCTCTCCTCGTACTCCGTGAAGAAGCACGTTGTGCTGCGTGGCGTGGTCTCGTCGCCGATGATGCCCGGCGGGGTGGGGCCGAAGGTCACGACTGTCGAGGTGACCACTACCCTCTCAATGCCGGTGGCGCGGGCCGCGGCGAGCACGTTCCGGGTGCCCTCGACGTTGTGCGCGAAAAAGGCCCTCGCGTCTCGGGCCCAGTTGCGCGCGTACCCCGCCAGGTGGATGACCCGGGAGCACCCCACCATGCCGCGCTCGAGCGAGCCCCGGTCGAGGATGTCGCCCTCGACGAGCGAGACGTGCTCGAGGGTGAGGCCCTCGCGGTTACTCGCCACCCGCGTCAGCGCTCGCACCCGATTCCCGCAGCGGACCAACTCGGTGACCAGCGCGGTGCCAATGAACCCGGTGGCACCGGTCACGAAGACGATCTGGGGGCTCCCCACTGCTGTCACTCCGTCGGCGGCGACGGTCGCGCCCTTCGGGGGCCGTCGCCGCAGCAGGCGCGCGGCCGCGTCGACCCGCCTCGGTGCCACCTGGTCGGCGGCACAGCGACGGGGCGGAGGATCCTGGACTTCCCCCGGGGAACGCGGACCCATGCTCCCACCGCGGGCAAGGTTAACACCTCCCGAGGCGCCGTGAAAACGGGCCGGTGCGGCAGAGCCTTCGTCTCAGCGCGGACTCGGCGGCCGCTCCCAGGCGCGCAGCAGCCCCGGCGCCACCACCAGCACCGCCAGGGCGAGGGCGATCCCGGTCACCGCGTCGGTCACGTAGTGGTAGCGGCCATAGACGGTGGAGACATAGAGCGTGAGGACGATCGGCGCGAGCAGCCAGAAAAGCGATCGACTGTGGCGCCACGCCATGCCCCACAGTACCATGGCTGCCGCGCAGTGCGGGCTCGGTAGCGAGCCGCCAACGAAGTGGAACTTGGCGCGGACCAACTCGCCGAGTGAGGTGAACACCCAGCCTTCGAGCGGCACAGTGAACTGCGCGCCAATGAAAGCCAACGGCCCCGCCACGGGGAAGAGGATGAACCCGACGTCGCACAGCACGTTGACGAAGCCGAGGCTGAAGAAGACCTCTTCCGCCGCTCGCTCCCCCCTGCGCGCGTAGATCGCTGCACAGACCAGCGGGTAAAGTGGGAGGTAGACGACGTAGGCGAACATCATCCACTCGGTCAGCCACGGCCTGATGAACCGCTGCATCCAGAGGTTCGGCTGGACGCCGAACAGGTGCTCCTCGAGCGCCAGCACGGTACCGTCGAGCCAGCGCCCGTGCAGGATGAGCTGCAAGGAATCCACGGCACCGAAGAGGTAGGCGTAGGCAAAACTGACGGCCCCCATTCGGACGAGGAACCTCGCGCCGCCGTGGTTGAGGCATCGAGCCGCTGTACTCCCGGCGAGGAACACCAGCGCCGCCACCAAGTTCTTCGCCGTCAGCAGATGCCACCCCGCAACTCGCCGGTGGAAGGCGACCGCAAGCACCGTGAAAGCGACGAGCGCCGCAAGGACGAGGGCATCGGCGGCTTCCAAACTCACCATCCGGGGCAGACGACGGCGGGCGAACGGACGGCGTTCCCGAGGCTGGCGGCTTCCGGTGATGGGGCTTTCGGGGGCTGGGCGATGCATCACGGTCATCCTGTCGTCGAGGAATGGTAGGGATACCCGCAGGGAGCTTCAAGTCGTGCCCCGTCACGTGCGCACATGGGGTCAAGGTCAAAAAAGCGAATCGCTGGTGAGCTGGAACACCGGGCCCTTGCCGCGATCGGGGTACGCGACCTCGAGGCGGAGGATGTGCACCACCGAGGCACGGGTGATCTCGACAAGCAGACCGGCGCCCACGTCGCCGCGCCACCCGTCGGTGGGCGGCCCGACCCTGGCGCCCCACGTCTTGCCGCCGTCGGCGAACGCCGTGAGGCCCAGGGCCGCCACGTGGAGGAGCTCGCCGGTGATGCGGCGGCGCCACTCCAGGTTGGTCACCACCCTGGACGTGCCGTCGAACGTGTGGGGGTCGTAGCCGCGCAGGCCGGTATCGGCGCCCAACGTGAGCTGCCGCTCGCCGTCGAGGTTGTAGCCGAGATCGGCCGCCACACGCGCCCGCCAGCCCGCCGTTCCGGTGAGCGCGCCTCCCACTTCGAGGTGGGTGAGTCCGTTGGCGAGGCCGCCATCCTCCACCCGTCCCGAGAGGTCGGCAATCAACCAGGAGTACGTGCTCCCATTCATGTGTCCCACGGTGAGAGAACCGTGGTAGCGCAACCGGGCGCGGTCGCCGCCGAACGCCGGCAGCGAGAGGCCGGTCGTCACCTGCCAGTTGGGCCCAAGCGGGAGGTCCTCCTGCCGCAGCCACGCACGGAACCCCTGGACCACCCTCCAGTTGAAGGTCTGGTGCTCCCAACCCACCTCGACACCCAGGAGGTCGCGGTCCTGCGGCTGCGGATAGGGAGAGCCGTCGAGGCGGTGCCATTCATGGAAAAGGGCCTGCTCGCCGAAGACTCCAACTGTGAGGCGGTTGGTGAGAATGCCGTCGCCCGGCAGCCGCAGCCCTCCCCACACCTCGAAGCTCCGTGTGTCGGCCTGGCCCGCCACGTTCCGCTGCCCGCCCGACCACAGGTACTCCTGCAACCCCTCGCGTCGCCACTCCACGCCACCGGCCCGCGGCGTCAAGATGGCGAAGAACGGGTACTCGAGTTGGAACGTGTCCGTGGACCCGTCGGAGGATTTCTTGTGCTCGAGTCCGAGCTGCCAGCGGCTGCGCAGGAAGGTGAAGTCCCGGTACCGGAAGGTCGTGCTTGTGCGTTCGGGGTCGGAGCGGACATCGAGAAGGAGGCTCTTGCCCAGGCCGAAAAGGTTGTCCTCCGAGATGCTTCCGCCGGCATGCCGGCGGTTCCCGGAGACCCCGAAGTCGATGCCGACCCCGGTCGTCCACTGGTCGTGGGTCTCCACCACCACCTCGGCCCCACCGGGACCGGGGCGCGCCGAGATGTGTACCGGGTTGAGGAAGCCCGTGCCGCGCAGGATCAGCTCGCTCTCGGCGAGGCGCGCCGGGTCGAGGGGGTCGCCGACGTGGAAGAGCAGCAGGGAGCGGATGAACTCCTCACGGGTCACGATGTGCAGGGCGTCGACCCAGCGATACGGCCACGCCGAAGTGGCGGCGTCATCGAGATCGTAGATATCGTGGCGTTCGATGCGCACCGCCACGATAGGCGTGCCGGGCGCCACCCCCTCCGTGCCCGCGCCCGCACCCATTGCAGCGAGCGCACACGCCACGCTGACGACCCACATACCACTTCATTATCACCCAGCCGTCGAGAAACTTTGTCACGGGCGGGCGACACGGGCCGGTTCGAAGTGACGGTAGAAGATGCGCTTCGCGAGCTCTCCCGAGATGATGTACATCGCCACAATGACCGCCACCAGACCCAGGAAGGGAGGCGGCAGTGGGGTCAAGCCCAGGAGGGGTGCGAACGGCAGGAACGGCATCACCAGTGTGGCCGCCACCACGCCCAGAGCAGCCAGCAGCACGGTCTCCCCCTAGGGCAAATACCCGAAACGGCGCAGCCCGCGCTCAAAGTCGGTCTCGGGTGAGCGCAGCTTGAGGCGCTCCGAGACCCGGCCGAACTCGGTGCCCTTTCCAATTGCAACCACCAGCGCCATCGCCGGGCCGGAGACCAGATGACGGTGTCCGTGGTGTCGCGCAGGAAGACCGAGATCACGGTGGCGCCGATCCAGCCCAGGGAAGCCAGCAGCACGGCCAGCGCAGCACCTCCTCGATGGACGCGCTTAGGTCGAGGGGAAGCCAGGCTGACCAGCGCGATCGCAACGCCCACCAGGGGCACCAGCGACAGCACCAGGTAGATGGCCATCTCTGCGGCAACACCATCCGCCAGCCCGAGCCTCACCACCGCCGCCTTTGTCCTGACCCAGGACATGGCAGGAAAGCCTTTGGCACGATTCACTGCGAGGAAGGTTGACGGCGCACTGCCTGCGCACGCTATCATCAGGGGCAACGACGGAGGAGGTCCCTGTCCCGTCAACGCCGATACAAGGACCGCGTTCAATGCGGACCCTGAGGGCAAATCCGGGAGGAACCCTATGCGAAGAGCCCTGAACACTCTCTGTGTTGTTGTGTGCCTCGCGTTGGCCGTTGCCTTGGTCGGTTGCACGAGCACGGCCACCCGTGAAAGCACAGGCGAATACGTGGATGATTCCGTCATCACCGCCAAGGTCAAGGCCGACCTGGCCGCGGACGCGTTGGTCAGTTTGTTCCAGATCAGCGTCGAGACCTACAAGGGCATCGTCCAGCTCAGTGGCTTCGTAGACACCCGGGAGCACGCCGAGCACGCCGCCGCCATCGCCCAGAAGGTCAAAGGCGTCCGCGAGGTCAAGAACAGCCTGATCGTCAAGCCAAGGTAACGACGCCAGCGCCCCCGTCGCGTTGCCGTTCGTCACCATCGAGATGGTTTCCGGTGGCCAGGCAATCGGCGGCAGACAGGAACAACGAAAAGCTGACACCTCTTTCCGCGTGGTATCAGGTGGTGGGTGCTCGTTCGGCGAATGTTGGACACGCTGGCACTCACGGGTGACGGTTTGGCTCAGCCTTGCCCTCCGGAGCGGGTGCGCAATTGGCACGGGTCTTGTAGGATCTCTTCGGATATGTTTGGAGTTCCCGACCGGAAGCCTTCTCTCGAGCAGGATCTCGAGCTGCTGAAAGCCGCTCCGTCGAAGCTCTACAGGCTCCTCGAGACAGAGGAGGAAGAGGCCCCCTGGCCGCAGGGCAACGACCCCTCGGTCCTCTTCCTGCTGAACGAGCGCGTCTCCCCGCGCCCGCTGCGGCTGCGCGACCGGCCCCTTCTCCTCGCCATGGTCGTGTCGGTGCTCCTCCACCTGCTGATCTTCTCGCAGCTGCGCGAGAACAGCCTGATGCTCGGCTTGTTGGCATCGCAGAAGCTCGCTGCCAAGCTCAAGACCGAGGACAACACGCCCTTCTTTGAGATGGTGGAGATGCCCAAGCAGAAAGCCGAGAAGCCTTCCCGCACCAAGCCGCCCGCTTCCGATCTCGACCGGCGGGCGCACGGAGGCATCGGGGCACCGGCCCTCACCCCGGGCTCGAAGGGCAACACTCCCGAGTTGCGGCTGGAGCCGCCGGCCGGCTTCCTGAGCCCCAAGCCGAGCGGGGCAGAGGCGGCCGAGAAGGTCGCCCAGGCCCCGGGCCGGGGAGGAGCCGACGCTGGCGAGGGCGCGTCGGAGGGGGTCAAGATCAAGCTCGCCGACAAGGGTGCCGACGCGGTGCTGATCATGCCCAAGGAGGGCGGAGGCGAGACGAGAAACCCCAGCCTGAAGGGGCTGACCGGCTACGGGGCGCTGGGGTCCACGGGGGGGGCTGTCCCCGATCGGCGCGGCGGGCAGGTCGACCTCGGGCCTCTCTCCTTCGACACCGAAGGGTACGACTGGGGGCCATACGCGGCCGAGATGCTCCGACGCATCCGCTACCACTGGGACATCCCCGAGATCGCACAGATGGGTGTCCAGGGCGTGGTGCGGATCCACTTCTTCATCGAGAGGGACGGCCGGGTGACGGGGCTCGAGATCCAGCGCTTCTCGGGCCATCCGCCCCTCGATTTCGCGGCGCGTGATGCCATCCTCAACGGCTCGCCGCTGCCGCCGCTTCCCGCGGACCTCGGCGGCCTCGGGCACGAGGGCGTGACCATCACCTTCTACTACAACGTGGCCGTACCGGAACACGCCGAATAGGGGTGAGGCCGTGGTTTGCGACCGGTGGTTCGTGGGTCGTCAAGGCAATTCATTCTGCGCGGGCGCACGCCGGACCCGCGGGCCTGCTCGATCCTGAGACGTCGCCGGCCCCTAGACACACCCCCGTGAGGGTGGCCCGGATCGGTTTCGCGCCCATCCCATGTCCGGCAACCGAACACCGATTTCCGGTCTCTACGGCTTCTCGCAAGCTGCAAGCGCGCGGCGCAGAGCGGACCCGACGTGCTCGCCGACGCTCTCCAGCTCGGCCCTGCCGAGGATCCCCATGACGCTGCCCGGGTTCATGGCGCGCACAACGGTCTTGCCCGCCTCGACCGAGATCGTGACGTTGCAGGGGAGCAGCACCCCGACCTCGGGAGCGAGCGTCAAGGCCTTATATGCCGATGGCGGATGGCACGCCCCGAGGATGATGTACGGCTCGCCCTCGACGCCCAGCTTGGCCTTCATGGTGGCCTTCACGTCGATCTCCGTCAGGACGCCAAACCCCTCCTTGGCCAGGGCCTCGCGCGCCCGCGCAACCGCCTCGCCATACGGAAGGGGCGAGATTACCTCAAACGCCACATTGGTCTCGTTCATGGGGATCCTCTCCCGTGCTTTCATCCAGGCTTGAGGCTCGCCACCCACCCGACCTCGTCGCTTGAGGCCTGGGAGGGTTCGCTTCCAGGTGTACTGGGGCCCTTCTCAAGCCACGAGCCCCAGGCCTCCGGCTTTGGCCCCGACCTTGCTGCGAGATGAGCTTGCGCCAGCGGGCTCGACCGAACCCCGGTCAGCTCGCTCAGGAGAAACCACCGCGGCCGCACGACGAGGCACTCGGCGCGCCGCAGGGCATCGAGCCGCTCGCGCTCGCACCTGCGGCGAAAGAGCTGGCAAACGTTGAGAACTGCTTCGTCACGTTGGCCGCGCCACAGCCCGGGCAGACGACCCCCGAGCCGTCCGCTCCGACCCTCTGCAGGACCTCGAACCGTCGGCCGCACTCGCGGCAGGTGTACTCGTAAAGAGGCATCATTGCCCTCCGCAACCCGTCCAGAGAGAGTCCCAGATGTTGGTCGGGACGCCCTCGGGGAAGACCTCGTCAGTGGAGTAGATCGCGCCACAGCTCCGGCACCGCCAGAGCAGCGAGCCTCACGTTGGGACCGGCCTGAGCTGCTTCTCGCAGCGCGGGCACAAGGCCGCCTGCGCTTTTTCCTGAACCTGTTCCATTCCGCTCCTCCCGACTACTCCAAACCCGACCGCGTGTGCGGCTCCCCTGCGCTCGCTGTCTGATCCACTTCTGGAACGGATGGACCGCATACGCCCCTCGCATGATTCGTGTCCCGGCCCCCGGTCGGGTGTGGAGCCGCTCAGGTGGGCACGCCTAGCTTGGGCAGCACCACCCACTGGAGGATGAACCATCCCACCAGGACCCCGAGGAAGACCAACGTGCCGCCCCAGCCGCTCACCGGTGCCCCCCGAGCATCGCCGCCCGCCCCTGCTCGATCTCGTCCTTCTCCGCGTTCACCTGCCGCTCAAGGGAATCGCACACGGTCGAGCAGATCGCGAACACGGTCTCGTCCTCGATACGGTAGTAGATGTTGACCCCCTCACGGCGGCACGCTACCAGGCCCGCGCGCCGCAGCACCGAGAGGTGCTTGGAAACATTCGCCTGGCTTCCCCCGACCTTGGCCAAGACATCGTTGACGCAGCGCTCACCCTCCTGCAACACGTGGAGGATTCGTAAACGCGTCGGATCGGCCATGGCCTTTAGCCGATCTGCTATCCTCTCAAGGAGTTGGTCGGATTCCTCTCGCACGGTCCCTCCCCCTTGGAAGTATAACCAACCAGCGATATGAGAGCAAGCGGTCGAGGTGTCAAGCGCGGCGAGAACTCGACGGTCCGGGCTCACAGGGCCTGCTCCACGCCCCACACGATCATCTTGAGCTTCTCGCCGCAATCATCGCAATAGGCCCTGATGTCTCGGATCAGAGGATCGAGCGCCTCAGCCTGGATCACCGTGAAGATCACCGCCGAGGTCTTGGGAAACGCCCGTGAGCCCAGGCGCGGACCGGTGGAGCCGAATCCTATGGCATGCGGGATCTCCGTATAGCCGACAACTCCCGCACGGTTCAGAAAAACCTCCAGCTCCTCTTTCCTGGCCTCGTCCACGATCAGCATGAGGAGCTTCATCGTGCTACCCCCTCACCCTTAACGCCCTCAGCAGCGAGATCATCGGGCACCAGCCGGAAAACGCCGACTGCAGGAGGTTCGCCCCAACGAAGGCCGTGAACAGGTAAAACCCCGGATGCACCCACCGCCCGAGAGCCAACGAGGCCAGGACGAACGTCCCCGCGATGGCCCTCAACCACGCTTCGATTTTCATGCAACGCCTCCCCAAAAGTGCTTTCTCACGTCTCGTCTCCGTTGGCCACGACCACCCGATCAACGCCGGCGGCCTTGACGTACATGTAGTAGAGCAGCGGGATCACCAGCAGCGTCAACACCGTCGATACCACCACCCCCGAGATGAGCGCCACTGCGAGGCCCTGGAAGATCGGGTCGAGCAGGATCACCACGCCACCCACGACGAGCGCCGCGGCCGTGAGAGCGATCGGACGGAAGCGCACCGCTCCCGCCTTGACGACTGCGCTTTCCAGCGTCTCGCCGGCCTGCAGTTCGAGGTTGATGAAGTCGACGAGCAGGATCGAGTTGCGCACGATGATTCCGGCCAGCGCTATGAACCCTATCATCGAGGTTGCGGTGAAGTAGACGCCGAACAGCCCGTGCGCCGGAAGGATCCCGATCAGCGTGAGCGGGATCGGTGCCATGATGATGAGCGGCGTCATGAAGGAGCGGAATCACCCCACCACCAGCAGGTAGATCAGCACCAGCACGGCGGCGAAGGCGACCCCCATGTCACGGAAGACCTCGTACGTGATCTGCCACTCGCCATCCCACTTGAGCGCATACCGCGCGGAGTCCTGCGGTTGATGCGTGGACAGCACCTGGATGGGACGATTGTCGGGGCCACGCAGATCTGCGACCCGGCGGGCCATCGCAAGGATCCCGTACACCGGCGCCTCGGCCGCCCCCGCCATCTCCGCGATCACGTAGGTCACCGGCGCCAGGTTCTTGTGGTAAATGAACCGCTCCTCTTCGGTCGGGGTGACGTGCACCAGCTCCCGTAACGGAACGAGCTGGCCGTCGGCTCCGTGCACGCTGATCGCAAGAAGCCCCTCAAGGCCGGACCTCTGGGCCCGGTCGAGACGCAAGACGATCGGGATAGGCTCCCGCGCTGTCGCGTCGTGGAGTAGCCCGGCATCGGCACCGTCGAGCGCGACACGCAGCGTCCGCACCACCTGCTCGGGCGTCACGCCAGCCCGTACCGCCTTCTCGCGGTCCACCACGATCTCGATCTTGGGCGCAGGGTGCTCCACGTACCAATCCGTGTCCACCACCCCGGGGGTGGTCTCGAAGATCTCCCTCACCTGCCGCGCCAGCGCGACGCGGCGCTCCAGGTCGGGGCCGTACACCTCGGCCACCATCGTGGAGAGCACCGGCGGACCCGGCGGCACCTCGGTCACCTTGACGTTGGCCCCGGTGCGGGCCGCCACGGGGGCCAGCATCTCGCGCACCTTCTTCGCGAGGGCGTGACTCTCCCGGCTGCGAGCGTGCTTCGGAAGCAGGTTGACTTGCAGGTCCGCGACCAGCGGTCCCGACCGCAGGAAGTAGTGGCGGACCAGCCCGTTGAAGTTGAACGGTGCGGAGGTTCCCACGTAGACCTGGACGTCGCTCACCTCGGGAAGGGCCCGGACGACCCCCGCGAGCTCGCGGGCTGCTGCGTTCGTGGCCTCCAGGGTGCTGCCCTCGGGCATGTCAATCACCACCTGGATCTCGCTCTTGTTGTCGTAGGGCAGCATCTTCACCGTCACCACCCCGAGCGCCACCAGGGACGCCGAACCGAGAAGCAGCACGGCCACGCCCCCGAGCAGGGCCCAGCGACGCCACGGCCTCTCGAGCAGCGGCGTGAACAAACGGGCGTAGACGCGGTGCAGCGTACCTTCCTTGTTCGTCTCCGCGTGGGGCTCGCCCCCCCGCCCCGCGTGCTCCTCCGCGTACCTCCGGAACAGGCGGTAGGTCAGCCACGGCGAGACCACGAACGCCACCACCAGCGAGAACAGCATCGCCGCCGACGCGTTGATCGGAATCGGCCTCATGTAGGGGCCCATCAACCCCGAGACGAACGCCAGGGGCAGGAGGGCGGCGATCACGGTGAACGTCGCCAGGATAGTCGGGTTGCCGACCTCGTCCGTGGCGTAGACAGTGGCGAGTCGCGGGTTTGCCCATCCCAATTCGTAATGCCGGTGGATGTTCTCCACCACCACGATGGCGTCGTCAACGAGAATTCCGATCGCGAAGATGAGTGCGAACAGCGTGACGCGGTTGAGGGTGTAACCGAAGAGGTAGGACGTCGCCAGGGTGAGCGCCAGCGTGGTCGGCACGGCAACGGCGACCACGACCGCCTCTCGCCTCCCCAACGCGAACGCCATGAGCACCACCACGGCCAGGGTGGCGATGCCCATGTGCTCGATGAGCTCTGCGGACTTCTCATTGGCGGTGAAGCCGTAGTCGCGGGTCTTGGTGAGGTGGACGTTGGAGGGGATCACGGGACCCAAGAGCCCTGCGACCCGCGCCTCCAGGTCTCGGACCAGCTCCACAGCATTCGTGCCTGGCTTCTTGGCAACGGCTACCGTGACCGCCGGCGCATCCAGGCCTGGCGGCAGGCCCTTCTCCGTCCCGGCCGCCCCGGATGTCATCCACACGTACTGCCCCGGCTCCTCCGCGCCGTCGATAACCGACGCCACATCACGCAAGTACACCGGCCTCCCGCCGTAGACCGCGATGACCGCGTTGCCGACCTCCTCGGCGCTGCGGAAGAAGGATCCCACCTCTACCTGCGTTTGGGCGTTCGCGGATGAGAAGCTGCCGACCGGCAGATGCCAGTTGAGACCGGCGAGCGCCTGATGGACCTGCAGGATCGAGACGTGGTGGGAAGCCATCCGCTCGCGATCGAAGTCCACCCGCACGACGCGGCGTTGCCCGCCCAGCACCCACACCTGTGCCACCCGAGGGTGGCGCGTCAGCTCCACCTTCAGCTCCTCCGCCACGCGCCGCAGTTGAACCGGAGTGGCGTCCGCAGACCACAGGGTGTACGCGAGTACCGGCACATCGTCGATGCCGCGCGGGGCGACGACCGGCGGCATGGCACCTTGCGGAAGGGACGGCGCGAGCTCGGCGAGCTTCGCGTGAACGCGCGTGACCGCCTGATCGGGGTCCGATCCCACCAGGAAGCGGGCGATGATCATGCCCCCCGAGGGCTGCGTCGTGGAGTAGACGTACTCCACGTTCGGGATCTCGGCGATCGCCTTCTCCACCGGTGTCACCACGCGCCGCTCGACCTCCTGCGCGGTGGCGCCCGGGAACGCCACGAACACATCGATCATCGGCACCTTGATCTGGGGCTCCTCCTCGCGTGGGGTCACCAGAACCGCAAACACACCCAGGACGAGGGAAAACACGACCAGGAGCGGCGTGAGCTTGGAAGTCAGGAACGCCTGTGCGATGCGGCCTGACCCACCGAGGGCGCGGCGGGTCATCTTGAGCCGCAACGCCTCCCTGTGTGCCTCCTCGTGGGTCGGCCGGGCCGGAGGTTCCGGTCTGCAGCT
Source organism: Thermoanaerobaculaceae bacterium (assembly GCA_963754345.1). Classification (GTDB taxonomy): domain Bacteria; phylum Acidobacteriota; class Thermoanaerobaculia; order Thermoanaerobaculales; family Thermoanaerobaculaceae; genus RBG-13-68-16. Next base: position 301,152 of record CAVWFZ010000004.1, read on the forward strand.
CACAGCCGCGCCTCCGTCACTGGCGTCCCGTCGGCCGGCACCACCGCGAGACCGGCGACGACCTCGTCGCCAGCCGCCACCCCAGAGAGAACCTCGACCCGGTCTTCACCCGTCGCGGCGCCGAGGGTCACCACCCGCGAACGCGCCTTCCCACCCGAGTCGCGGACCACCACGAGGGTGAGGCCCCCGGCGAGCGTCACCGCGGATCGAGGCACCAGCAGCACCGACCGGCTTCCCGCCGCCAGCCAGGCACGTCCCGACACGCCGGCGGGAACAGGTACGCCCGGCAGATTGACCTTGACCGTAAACGTGTGGGAAGCCGGGTTCGCTGCGGAATCGATCTCCTCAACGGTTCCCTCGATCTCGCCGCTCCCCGTCAGGGCGTCGATGCGCACCGGCAGCCTCGCACCCAGTTTCAGCCCGCTGGTCACGAGAAGGGTCTCGGGGACCGCCAGCGCAAGCCGGCGACCGGAGGCCGACTCCACCACCACGAGGGGCCGGCCCGGCGCCGCGAGGTCGCCCACCTCCACGAGCTTGGATACGATCCAGCCCGCGAACGGCGCCACCACCCGCGACTCCCGCGCTACCGAAGCGGCCGCGTCGAGAGCGCCCTGCCCCTGGGCCTCCGCGCCCTTCGCCTGCTCGTACTGCATCCTCGCCAAATCGAGCTCCAGCTGCGACGCCGCCCCCTTCGCGGCGAGCGCCTGGAAGCGCTCGAGGTTGCGCCCGCCGAGCGCGACCGCCGCCTGTGCCTGGGCCAGTGCACCACGCGCCTGTGCTTCCTGCCCGCGGGCCGTCGTCGGGTCGATCTCCACGAGCACCTGCCCGGCCGTGACCGCATCGCCCGGCCTGACTGCGACGGCGGTCACCGTCGCCATCACCCGCGAAGACACCATTGCCGTCCGCTCTGCTTCGACTGTTCCGTAAAGCTCCACCCGCTGCGGAAGGGTCACAGCCTCGACCCGTACCACGCGCCCCCAGACAGGGGCCGGCGTCTGGGCCGAAGTCCCGGCCCCACCGCCGCACGCCGCCGCAGCCATGCTCGCAACCCCTATCAGGACGTTCCTGCTGTTCATCAACCCCTCCGAGACTCTTCGCCGAGCGAGGGAATATCAACATCCGCCCCTCGTTCCTCGTTTTTCACTGTCCCTTGTCCCCTGTCTTCACGGCAGCACCGTTTCGGGTGCGCGCCCCGATTCGACTACGAGCCGCAAAGCCGCCGCAGCCGCTTCCCCGCACGCCACGAGCTGACGCGTCTCGGCCTCACGTCGGGCCGTGGCCGCATCGAGAAGGTCGATCATCTTCACGACCCCGGTCTTGAAGCGCTCCTCGGTGATCCGCTCGACCTCACGAGCTGCCTGAAGAGTCTTTGCGGCCGTTGCATACCTTTGCCTGGCCGTGGTCGCCTCCTCGAACGTCCGCCGCACCGCGAGCTTGATCCCCTCGTCGAGGCGGGCAACGTCCTCCGCTCCCGCCTTGGCCTCCCATCGCGCCGCCGCCTCGGCGGCGCGATCCGAACCGCCCGCAAAAACGTTGCAGCTGGCAACCGCCATCACCGTCGTCGAACTCCCGGAACTTCCGAAGAGGGTGTCGCCCACCCAGTCCCCGCGTCCCACCACACCCACCTTGGGGAGGAATGCGGCTTTCCGCACGCGCTCCTCGATCTCCCCCGCCCTGAGGAGGCTGCGGGCCGCCCGCACGTCACTGCGGGAGGCCGCCGAGGCGAGCCACGACCCAAGCTCCCCCTGGAGAGGCGCCGGCACAGGCAGCGGGTCAAGCTGCCACTCCGTTCCCTGATCCGCGCCCAGGCGGAACGCGAGGTTGGCGCTTGCCACCCGCACGCGGCCGCGTGCCTCCTCCAGGAAATCGTCGAGGCGCGCCAGCTCGACCTCGGCACGCAGCACCTCCGAGTTCACGATCATCCCTTGCTCTACGTACGCCCGGGCGAGCTCGACGTGCGCCGCCACGGTGGCGCGCGCACTCTCAAGCAGCCGGACGTACTCCTCGGCCTGCTCGACCATCACGTACGCTTCCCCCGCAGCCAACGCAGCTTGCTGGCCGGCCCACGCCGCACCGTCCACCCCTGCAGCTGCAGCCAGTTCGGCCTGCGAGATGCGCCCAGACAGCTCGCCGCCGGTGTAGATGGGCAGCGACAGCTCGACCCTGCTGATCGCGGTCTCAAACGGCGCCGCACGGTTCGGGTCGGAAGCCACGAAGTCTGAAAACGAGAACCGTCGCTGGTTGAGCTTGAACGCGAACACCTCGGCGGGCGAGTCCGTGCGCACCCAGATCTCGGACAGCGAAACCACCGGCAGGCGATAGCCCTTCGCCTGGGCGGCGCGCGCGCCCGCCGCCTGCGCCCGGTTTCTGGCTGCGGTCGCCTCCCGCGCCTGGTCGCGGGCACGGCCCATCGCCTCGGCCAGGGTCATGCGCTGCCCCGCCGCCCCTGTGTGAGCGCCGAGAAGCAGCGGAACTACCAGCAGCAGGGCGCGAGCCCTCATAGCACCTCCATCGTCGTATAGTTATAAAGTGCTTGATACTCGAAGTCAAGTCCCTCGCGCGCGACCCGTTGCAAACCTCTGAACAGAAAAGGAAAAGCGCCCGGGATGAACCCGGGCACCAGGTTGAGCTATCGGGTACCTCAGGAACCGGCCGGAGCGGTGGCCTCCGTTTTGGCGACAGCGGGCGCCTTCTTCTTGCGCTCTTTCTTGCTCTGGGCGGGGGCCTTCCCCTTCTTGCCCTCGGGGAGCTTGAAGTCCACGAACTCCAGGATTGCCAGCTCCGCCCCGTCGCCCCGCCTCGGACCGAGCTTCACGATCCGCGTGTAGCCGCCCGGGCGGCTGGTGAAGCGCGGGCCGATCTCGGTGAAGAGCCGGTGGACCAGGTCGCGGTCATCGATCCAGCGGGCGGCGAGCCGCCGCGCATGCACGGAATCGATCCGCCGGCCGAGGGTCACCACACGTTCGGCGATCGGGCGTAGCTCCTTGGCCTTCGGCAGGGTCGTAATGATCCGCTCATGGGCGATCAGCGACTTGAGCTGGTTGCGGAACAGCGCACGGCGATGCTCCGACACCCTCCCCAGCTTCCGTTGTGCTCTGTTGTGTCGCATGACTACTCTCCTCCGTTACGACTGCGGCAGGTCGAAGCGCACGCCGAGGCCCAGCCCGAGGGCCTCGAGCTTCTCCCGCACCTCGGTGAGCGCCTTCTTGCCAAAGCCGGAGATCTTCGCGAGCTCGTCCTCGTTTGCACCCGCGAGGTCGCGCACGCTCTCGATGCCGGCGTTGCGCAGCATGTTCGTGATGCGCCCGCCGAGCTCAAGCTCATCGATCCCCTTGGTGAGGACGCCCTCGGCCTTGCTGACCGCCTTGGGCTTCTCCCCTTCCTCCAGGTTCTGGAAGATCGGCAGGTGCTCGGCAAGCAACCGTGCGGCCTCGATGACGGCCGCCGTGGGGGTCACGGCGCCGTTGCTCCACACCTCGAGTACGAGCTTCTCGTAGTCGGTGGCCTGGCCTACGCGCGCGGGCTCGATGCGGTAGTTGGCCTTGCGCACCGGCGAATACGCCGCGTCGAGGTAGATGAACCCGACCCCGAGGTTGCGCGCCTCCTGGTCGTCGGCGGGCACGTACCCGCGCCCGCGACGGATCACCAGCTCGGCATCGACCGCGCCCTCCTCGGCGAGGTTGGCCAGGTAGACGCCGGGGTCCACGATCTCGAGGTCCGGACCACCCTTGATGGCGCCGGCCTTCAGAGCGCCGGGCTCGGCGACCTGCAATGTCGCCGTGATGGTCTCTGGCCCCGTGAGCCTCAGGGGCACGCGCTTCAAGTTGAGGATCAGATCAGTGACATCCTCCATCACACCGGGAATCGAGTCGTACTCGTGGTCGACCCCCGCAAAACGCACGGCTGTGATCGCGCTGCCTTCGATCGAGGAGAGTAGGATACGCCTCAACGCGTTGCCGACGGTCACCCCCCACCCGCGCTCGAAAGGCTGCGCTGTGAATACCCCGTAGGTGGCCGTGCTGCGATCCTCGTCGACCACCACCGCCTGGGGCCGGTGCAGCTCCAGTCCTCTCATTGAAACCTCCTCACCGTGAGTACAGCTCGACGATCAACTGCTCCTGGATCGGCAAGCGGATGTCCTCCCGCGTTGGCAGCGCCAAGACCTTGCCGCGGTAGTTCTCGCCGTCCAGCTCCAGCCAGGGAGGCACGCCGCGCCCTTGCGCCGTGTCGAGCGCCTCGTTCACGAAAGCGTTCGCACGCATCTTGTCCTTGAGCGCGACCTCCATCCCCGGCTTGACCTGAAACGACGGAATGTCCGTCCTGCGGCCGTTGATCAGGACGTGCCCGTGCCGGACAAGCTGCCGCGCCTGTGAGCGGGAGGACGCGAAGCCCAAAGAGTAGACCACGTTGTCCAGCCGCATCTCCAGGATACGCAAGAGGTTATCTCCCGTGATGCCCCTCTGGCGTGTGGCCTCCGCGAAGTAGCGGCGGAACTGCGCCTCGAGGACGCCGTAGACGCGGCGCACCTTCTGCTTCTCGCGGAGCTGCAGTCCGTAAGGCTGCAACTTGTTGCGGCGCTTCCCGTGTTGGCCGGGCGCGTAGGAGCGGCGCTCGACCGCGCACTTTTCCTTGAAGCAACGCTCGCCTTTCAGGAAGAGCTTCATCCCTTCCCTCCGGCAGAGCCGACACACCGCCTCGTGAAATCTTGCCACTGCAACCTCCCCCTACACCCGGCGCCGTTTGGGCGGCCGGCACCCGTTGTGCGGGATGGGCGTGACGTCCTTGATGCTCTTGATCTCGAGCCCCGATGCCGCCAGCGCCCGGATCGCGGACTCCCGTCCGGCTCCCGGTCCCTTGAGCTCCACGTCGACGGTGCGCACCCCGTGTTCCTGCGCCTGCTCGGCCGCGTTGCGCGCGGCAAGCTGAGCGGCGTAGGGCGTGCCCTTGCGCGAGCCCTTGTACCCGATGCGGCCCGCCGAGCTCCAGCAGATCGTCCCGCCGGCCGGATCGGTGATGGTCACGATCGTGTTGTTGAACGTCGCCTGAACATGGGCGACCCCGTGCGGGACGCTCTTGCGCTCCCGGCGCCGGGTGCCCTTCTTCGCAGCCTTGGTTGCCTTCGCCATCGTCTGCCTTCCTCGTCCTACGTCTTCGTGGCCTTCTTCTTCTTCGCGACCGTGCCACGGCGTGGACCCTTGCGGGTGCGCGAGTTGGTGTGCGTGCGCTGCCCACGCACCGGCAACCCGCGCCGGTGCCGGACGCCGCGGTAGCAGCCGATCTCCATCAGCCGCTTGATGTTCATCGCGACTTCCTTGCGCAGGTCACCCTCCACCTTCACGTCGTCCTGGATGACGCGTGAGATGCGGCGCACCTCGTCCTCGGAGAGGTCCTTGACGCGAATCATCGGGTCGACCCTAGCCTTGCTCAGGATCGTGAGCGAAAGCGGGCGGCCGATGCCGTAGATGTATGTCAGACCTATCTCCACGTGCTTGTTCTGGGGAAGATCCACGCCCACGATGCGTGCCACAGCCTACCTCCTCTAGCCTTGCCGCTGTTTGTGCTTGGGGTTCTCGCAGATGACACGGACGACCCCCTTGCGCACAACGATCTTGCACTTGCTGCAAATTTTCCGGACCGATGAACGAACCTTCATGACCCTGCTTCTCCTAGCCTCTCACCTCGTCCCACCTACCCGGCGGCGCCGTGAGATCCCTCGCTGCGCTCGGGATGATGCGAATTCGCACTGCGAATTCGCATCACTTGTACCTGTACACGATCCGGCCCCGCGTCAGGTCGTAGGGGGAGAGCTCCACCATGACCTTGTCGCCTGGGAGGATGCGGATGAAGTGCTTCCGCATCTTGCCCGAGATGTGCGCGAGCACCTGGTGCCCGTTTTCCAACTCCACGCGAAAGACCGCGTTCGGCAAAGCCTCCACCACGGTGGCCATCACCTCGATGGCCTCCTCTTTCGCCATATCCTCTCCTCACGTTCCGCCCACACCGAGCACCCAGGGGCCGTTCTCGGTAACGGCCACCGAGTACTCGAAATGGGCAGAAAGCTTACCGTCTTCGGTGCGCGCTGTCCAGCCATCGTCGTCGAAGTTCACGCCGGGACCCCCGGCGTTGACCATCGGCTCGATGGCCAGGGCAAGTCCCGGCCGGAGCTCGGGGCCCCGGCCGCCGGGACCGAAGTTGTACACCTGCGGGTCCTCGTGCATGGAACGGCCGATCCCGTGGCCCACCAGCTCACGCACCACCGAGAACCCCGCCGCCTCCGCGTGCGCCTGGATCGTCTGCCCGATGTCGGTGAGGCGCCGGCCGGGCCGCACGACCTCCACGGCCAGCTCCAGGCACTCCCGCGTAACCTTCAGGAGCTGTGTGGCTTGTTCCGAAGCCTTGCCGATCGGGACGGTGACCGCGGCGTCCCCCACGAACCCGTCGAGAACAACGCCGCAGTCCAGCCCGAGGATGTCCCCCTCGCGCAAACGCTGACTCGTCGAGGGGATGCCGTGCACGATCACGTCGTTGATCGAGGTGCACAGGGTGGCCGGGTAGCCACGGTACCCCTTGAACGCGGGGCGCCCGCCGCCGGCCAGGATCCGTTCCTCCGCCAAGCGGTCCAGCTCGAGGGTCGAGACCCCCGGCCTGGCGGCCTCGGCCACCAGGCGCAAGGTCTCGTGCACCAGGGCGTTGGCCCTGTCCATGACCGCGAGCTCGGCGGGGGTCTTCAGAACGATCACGCTTTGACCTTCCCCATCGCCTCGCGCAGGCGCGTGAACACCTCATCCGGCGCAGCGGAGCCGTCCACCTCGCGCAGGGTCCCGCGGGCCTTGTAGAGCTCAAGCAGGGGTGCGGTGTGCGTGTGGTAGACCTTGAGCCGCTCCCGTACGACCACCTCGCGGTCGTCGTCGCGGTGCGTCAGCGGAGCCCCGCACGTGTCGCAGACCCCCTCTTTCTTGGGCCGCTGCGTGACGACGTGGAAGATCGCACCGCACGACCGGCAGGAACGGCGGCCGGTGATCCTCGCGACGATCTCCCGGTCGGGCACGTTGAGGTAGAGCGTCACATCCACACGGCGGTTCAGCTCGGCCAGCACGTCCTCGAGTAAAGCCTCCTGGGCCGTGGTGCGGGGGTACCCATCGTAGACGCAGCCGAGGGCAGCCCTCCGGCCGTGCAGGAGCTTGGAGAGCATCTTCCCGACCAGCTCGTCGGGCACCAGCTCGCCGCGGTCCATGAAGCCCTTGGCCTCCGCTCCCAGACCGCTGGCCTTGGCGACCTCCTCGCGCAGCATGTCGCCCGTAGAGATGTGCAGAAGCTCGAAGGCGGCCGCGAGGCGCTTGGCCTGCGTTCCCTTGCCGGCTCCTGGGGGGCCGAGGATGACGACGTCGAGTGCTCTGGTTACCATCTCGTCACCCCCGCCGCCCGCGCATCCGGCGGCCCTTGACGAAACCGTCGTAGTGGCGCATCACCATCTGGGCCTCGATCTGCTGCATCGTGTCCATGGCGACGCCCACCACGATGAGAAGGGACGTACCGCCGAAGTAGAACTTGAGGTTCAAGCCCTCCGTGAACCAGCGGGGCAGGAAGGCATCGAGGGGGCCGCCGATCAGCGGGATGGTGGCCACCTTGAAGCCGGTGATCAGGATCTCCGGCAGGATGGCTACCAGCGCCAGGTAGATCGCCCCGACCAGCGTGATGCGGGTCAGGACCATGTCGATGAAATCGGCGGTGCGCTGCCCGGGCCGGATGCCCGGGATGAACCCACCGTACTTGCGCATGTTGTCGGCCGTGTCCTGGGGGTTGAAAATGATCGAGGTGTAGAAGTAGCAGAAGAAGATGATCGAGACGAAGTAGACCAGGTTGTAGAGCGGCTGGCCCCATGCCAAAGCGTTCGTGATCTCCTTGATCACCGGGTTTTCGACCATCTGGCCGATGGACTGCGGGAACGAGAGGATCGAGGCCGCGAAGATCACCGGGATCACGCCGCCGGTGTTGAGCCGCAGGGGCAGGTAGGTGCTCTGGCCGCCGTACATCCGCCTCCCGACAACCCGCTTGGCGTACTGAACAGGGATGCGGCGCTGGGAGCGCTCCATGAGCACGATCGCCCCCACCACGATCACCGCGAACACCATAAAGATCAGCGCCGTGATGATCGACATGGCGCCGGTGCGCAGGTCCTCGAACGTCGTGATGAGCGCGCGCGGCAGACCCACGACGATGCCGGCGAAGATGATGAGCGAGATGCCGTTGCCGACGCCCCGCTCGGTGATCTGTTCGCCCAGCCACATTACGAAGGCGCACCCCGTGGTGAGGGTGAGAACGGTAAGCAGCCGGAATCCCCAGCCCGGGTACGGCACCAGCGGCGCGCCCCCGGGGGCCGAGGTCTTCTCGAGGAAGATGGAGATGCCCACCGACTGGATCAGCGAGATCATCACCGTCCCGTAACGGGTCCACTGGGTGATCTTCTTGCGCCCCATCTCCCCTTCCTTGGAGAGCTTCTCCAGGTAGGGCCAGACCACCGTGAGGAGCTGCAGGATGATCGAGGCGGAGATGTAGGGCATGATCCCGAGGGCGAAGATCGTCATCCGGCCCAGCGCGCCCCCTGAGAACAGGTTCAGGAACCCCAGCACCGTGCCCGCCGCCTGCTTGGTGAACTCCTGCATCGCGTCCGGGTTGACCCCTGGGGTGGGGATGTAGGACCCCAGGCGGTACACCGCCAGGAGCAGAAACGTGAAGATGACCCGCTTCCGCAGGTCCGGGATGGAGAAGATGTTGCGCAGGCTCTCGATCATCGCCCGATCACCTCGCAGCTGCCGCCCGCCGCTTCGATGAGCTCCTGTGCCTTCCTGGAGAACTTGTGAGCGCGCACCGTCAGCTTGCGCGACAGCTTGCCGTCGCCCAGAATCTTCACACCGTCCCGGATCTGCGAGACGACCCCCTCCGCCAGCAGAACGTCGGGCGTGATCTCGGACCCGGCCGGGAAGCGCTCAAGCTGGCCCACGTTCACGATCACCAGCTCCTTGCGGAAGATGTTGGTGAAGCCCCGCTTGGGCAGACGGCGCACGAGCGGCATCTGGCCGCCCTCGAAGTTGCGGCGCTGGGTGTGGCCCGAGCGCGAGAGCTGGCCCTTGTGGCCGCGACCGGCAGTCTTGCCGTTGCCGGAGCCGGGGCCGCGCCCGACCCGCTTGCGATCCTTCCGTGACCCTGGCTTCGGTGACAGATTGTGGAGCTCCATGGCCTACTCCTCGCCCTTCTTGGCTGGGCGCTTCTTCGCGGTCCGCACCGCTGGCTTGGCCCCCGCCTTCGGCTTGGACTCCGTGGCCTTCTTCTTGGGTGCGGCCGCCTTCGCTGGCTTCGCGGCTTTGGCAGCCCTTGCGGGCTTCTCGGCCTTGACCGGCTTTTCGGCCTTGGCCGGCTTCTCGGGAGTCGGGGCCGCCGCCTCGTGCTTCCTGGCAGGAGCTTCCTCGGGGGCCGGCACGGGTGCATGCGCCGCTGGTTTCTCGGAAGCCGGGGCTTCCGCCTCGCGCTTCCTGACAGGGGCCTCCTCGGGGGCCGGAACGTGCTCGTGCGCCGCCACGTGCTCCTCCGCCGCAGGGGCGTGCGGCTCGGCGGCCAGCTCCTCGAACCGAACGATGTGGGCCACCTTGGCGATCATGCCGCGCGTGTAGGAGTTGTCGATGAGGACGACCGAGGACCCGATGCGGCCGAGGCCCAGGCCGTCCATGAGGACCCTCTTGACCCTCTCCTGGTTGCCGATCTGGCTGCGCACCTGGACGATCCGCAGGCGGGCCGTGGCGGCCTTGCGACGCGTCGTCATACCTCCACCTCTGGCGGCGGACCGCTGACGGGCTCGGACTCCTCCACGACCTCGGCGCCGGCAGCACGCCGCAGCTGCGCCGCCTCCTCCTTTGTGGTGAGCTGCTCGAGCCCCTCGAAGGTGGCGCGCACCAGGTTGTGGGGGTTGGTCGTGCCGAGCGACTTGGTCAGCACGTCCGCGATTCCGGCCGCCTCGGCGATCGCCCGCACCGCACCGCCGGCGATCACGCCGGTGCCCGGGGACGCGGGGCGCAGCAAGACCCTGCCCGCCCCGAAGTGGCCGACGACCTCGTGAGGGATTGTGGTCCCCTGGCGCCTGACGCTGATCATCGCGCGCCGCGCCGCCTCGGTGGCCTTGCGAATGGCCTGGGGCACCTCGCGGGCCTTGCCGGTCCCGAAACCGACCTTGCCGTTGCCGTCTCCCACCACTACCAGGGCGGAGAAGGAGAAGTTCTTGCCGCCCTTCACCACCTTGGTGACGCGGTTGATGTTGACCACGTGGTCGATGAATTGGGATTCCCGCTCGCTCATTGTCTCGCCCCTAGAACTTCAGACCCGCTTCACGGGCCGCATCCGCCAGCTCCTTCACCACGCCGTGGTAGTGGAAGCCGGCTCGGTCGAACACCACCGAGGTGATCCCCTTGTCCTTGGCGCGCTCCGCGATTGCCTTGCCGACCGCGCGACCAGCCACCTTGTTGCCGGCGTGCTTGAGCCCCTTGCGCAGCTCCTTTTCGATGGTGGACGCGGCTACCAGCGTGGTCCCCTTCACGTCGTCGACGAGTTGCGCGTACACGTTGGAGAGCGACCGGAAGACCACCAGACGCGGCCGCTCCTGGGTCCCCGCCACCGCCTTGCGGATGCGCAGGTGGATGCGGTGCCGCCGCTGCTTCCTGTCCTTGATCTGGGCCATGGCTAAGCTCCCGTCTTCCCGGCCTTGAGCTTCAAAACCTCGCCCACGTACTTCACCCCCTTGCCCTTGTAGGCGTCGGGAGGACGCACGCCGCGGATCTCCGCCGCGACCTGGCCGACCTTCTGCTTGTCGATGCCCTCGATGGTCAGGCGGTTGGCCTTGGCGTCGTAGCTGATGACGACGCCCTCGGGCGCCTTGTAGCTGACCGTGTGCGAGAAACCGAGCGACAGCACGAGCTCGCGCGGATTCTTGAGCTCCGCCTTGAAGCCGACGCCCACGATGTCGAGCTCGCGCTTGAAGCCGGCCGTGACGCCGCTGATGGCGTTGGCCAACAGGGCCCGCACGAGCCCGTGCAGCGCCCGCACGCTGGGCTCGTCGCTGCCGCGCCTGACGACAACCTGCTCGCCCTCGACCACTACCGTGATGCCCCCCGGCACCGGGTGCTGCAGCGACCCCTTCGGCCCCTTGACCTGCACAACCCCTTCCGCGACGGTCACGTGGACCGCCTTCGGGATTGGGATCGGGTTCTTTCCGATGCGTGACATGGTGGCCTCCCTACCACACCGAGCACATGACTTCGCCGCCCAGGCGCATCTCGCGCGCCCGTGCGTCGCTCATGAGCCCCTTGGAGGTGGAGACAACGGATACGCCGATGCCGGCCCGCACGGCGGGGAGGTCGTTGACGCCGCGGTAGACGCGCCGGCCGGGGCGGGAGACCCGCTCCATGCCGTGGATCGCCGGCTCGCCTTCCGAGGAGTAGCGCAGGTACAGGCGCAGCGTCCCCTGGAGGCCCTCCTCCAGCACCTTGAAGGTGCGGATGAAGCCCTCCTCCTGCAGGATCTTGGCGAGCTCGAGCTTGACCTTGGAGGCCGGCACGTCGCAGCGGTCCTTGCCCGCCTGCACCGCGTTGCGGATGCGGGTGAGGAAGTCAGCGATGGGATCGGTCATCGTCATCGCACACCTCCTACCAGCTCGCCTTGGTCACGCCCGGGAGGTAGCCCTCCAGGGCCAGCTTTCGGAAGCACAGGCGGCACAGCTCGAACTTGCGGATGTACCCGCGCGGCCGGCCGCACAGCTTGCAACGGTTGCGGTGCCGTACGCGGAACTTCGGGGTCCGCAGCGACTTGGCGACTAGTGAAGTACGGGCCACAGCGACCTCCTAACCTTTCGCAAACGGGAAGCCCAGCTCCTGCAGCAGGAACCGGGCCTGGTCGTCGGTCTCCGCGGTGGTCACCACGGTGACGTTCATGCCCTTGGGGGTCTCGACCTTGGTGTAGTCGATCTCGGGGAAGATCGAGTGGTCACGGAGCCCCATGGTGTAGTTGCCGCGTCCGTCGAACCCCTTCGGCGACAGCCCGCGGAAGTCGCGCACCCGCGGGAGCGCGATGTTGACGAGGCGGTCGAGGAACTCGTACATCCGCTCCCGCCGCAGCGTGACCGCACAGCCGATCTGCATCCCAACCCGCAACTTGAACTGTGCAATAGACTTGCGTGCCTTGCGGATGGTCGGACGCTGGCCCGTGATGGCCGCCAGCTCGTCCACCGCCTGGTCCATGAGCTTCGAGTTGCGCGGCGCCTCGCCCAGGCCGATGTTGCACACGACCCGGGTGACTCTCGGCACTGCCATCGGGTTTTCGATCCCGAACTCCTTCTTGAGTTTCGGGACCACATCCTTCTCGTAGAGCGTTTTCATGCGCGCCATCGCACCCTCTCCTTACTGGTCGAGAATCGCGCCGTCGACTTTTGCCGACCGCACCTTGCGCCCGTCCTCGAGCACCTTGTACCCAACCCTCGTCGGCCGACCGGTGTCGGCCGAGATCACCATGACGTTGGAAACCGCGATCGGGGCCTCGCGCTGGACGATGCCGCCCGCCACGGCCTTGCTGGGGTTCGGCTTGGTGTGGCGCTTGAGCATGTTGACGTGCTCCACCACCACCCGACCCGCCTTGCGGTCCACGCGCAGGACCTTGCCCTTCTTGCCCCTGTCCTTGCCGGCGATGACCTGCACCTGGTCGCCCTTCTTGATCTTCAAATGTTTCTTCATCGCCGCCTCCTACAGGACTTCCGGCGCGAGCGAGACGATCTTCATGAAGCGCCGCTCGCGCAGCTCCCGCGCCACGGGCCCGAACACTCGCGTCCCGATCGGCTCGCGTTGCGGGTTGATCAGCACCGCCGCGTTATCGTCGAAGCGGATGTACGAGCCGTCCTTGCGCCGGTGGCTGCGGCGGGTCCGGACGATCACCGCCCTGACCACCGTCCCCTTCTTCACCTGCGAGTCGGGGACCGCCTCCTTGACCGAGCAGACGACGACGTCGCCAATCCCCGCGTAGCGGCCGGCGTTGGAGCCGCCGAGCTGGCGGATTGCCTGCAGCTTCTTGGCCCCCGAGTTGTCGGCCACCGTCAGCATCGTGCGCATCTGGATCATGGCCGCCTCCTCACGAAGCCCGCTCGATCACCCGCAAAACGCGGAACCGCTTGCTCTTGGAGATCGGGCGGCACTCCACGATCTGGACCTTGTCGCCCACCTTGCAGGTGTTCCCCTCGTCGTGCGCCATGAACTTGCGCGAGCGCCGCACGAAGCGCTGGTAGAGCTTGTGCATCACGACGCTCTCGACCTTCACGACCACGGTCTTGTCCATGGCGTCCGACACCACGGTGCCGACCTTGGTGGTCCTGCGGACCTTGGGTGTGTTTTCCATCGCTTACTCCACTTCCCTGAGGCGCTCGGCCAGGATGGTCTCTACCCTTGCGATGTCCCTGCGCACCACGCGGATCTTGGACGGGTTCTGGATCTGACCGGTCGCCTTCTGGAAGCGCAGCTTGAAAAGCTGCTCCTTGAGGTCGGTCTGCGTGGTGCGCAGCTCCTCGATGGACTTCTCACGCAGTTCCTTGGCTTTCATCGCACTTGCCCCCGAATCACGAACCGGGTCTTGATCGGCAGCTTGTGGGCCGCCAGGCGCATCGCCTCACGGGCAATCTCCTCCGTGACCCCTTCCATCTCGTAGAGGATCCGCGCCGGCTTGATCACGCACACCCATTCCTCCGGCGCGCCCTTGCCCTTGCCCATGCGGGTTTCCGCGGGCTTCTTGGTAATCGGCTTGTCAGGGAAGATGCGGATCCAGATCTTGCCGCCGCGCTTGACGTGGCGGGTCATGGCGATACGAGCCGCCTCGATCTGGCGCGCCGTGATCCAGCCCGGCTCCAACGCCTGCAAGCCGTAGTCGCCAAAAGAGAGATCTCCCCCCCGAGTAGCCAGGCCCCTGCGGCGCCCGCGCTGCTGTTTGCGAAACTTGACCTTCTTCGGCATCAACATGGCAACACCTCATCCCTCACAACGCACGCCGGTGGACCTTGCTGCGGTGCAGCTCGCCCTTGTAGACCCACACCTTGACGCCGATTGCCCCGTAGGTGGTGAAGGCCTCGGCAAAGCCGTAGTCAATGTTGGCCTTGAGGGTGTGAAGCGGCAGCCGCCCCTCCTGGTACCACTCGGAGCGAGCGATCTCGGCCCCATTGAGGCGACCCGAGCAGCGGATTTTGATGCCTTGAGCGCCAAAACGCAAGGCGTTCTCCATCGAACGCCGCATCGCCCGCCGGAAGGTGATTCGGCGGACGAGCTGGGAGGCGATGGACTCGGCGATCAGCTGGGCCTCGACCTCCGGCCGCTGGATCTCCTGGATGTTGATGTGGATGTCCTGGCCGTAGACCGCGCGCAGCTCGGCGCCGAGCTTGTCCACCTCCGCCCCCTTGCGCCCGATGATGATGCCTGGCCGCGCCGAGAAGATGTTGACGCGGATCTTGTTGGCGGTGCGCTCGATGTCGATCTCGGCGACGCCAGCGTGCGAGAGGCGGCTCTTGAGTGCCTTGCGCAGCCGGAGGTCCTCATGGAGGAGCTTGGCGTAGTCCGCGTCCGCGAACCAGCGCGAACGCCAGGTCTTGTTGTAACCCAGCCGGAAACCGTACGGATGCGTCTTCTGGCCCACTATCGCCTCCTACTCCTCACGCTCTGCGACCTGTACGGTCACGTGGCAGTACCTGTGCAGCCTGGGGAAGACACGCCCCATCGAGGCGGCGCGGAAACGCTTCAGGCTCGGACCCTGGTCGACCTGGATGCTCCTGAGGACCAGCTTCCCGGTGTCGATTCCGGGGGACTTCTGCTCGAGGTTGGCCACCGCCGAGCGAACGAGCTTCTCGAGGTCGCGCGCGCAGCGCTTGTGGGTGAGCTTGAGCACCGAGAGCGCCCTCGGCACCCCGTGCCCGCGCACGGTGTCGGCGACCAGCCGCACCTTCTGGGCGGAACCCTTGTAGAAACGGAGTCGAGCTTTGGCGTGCATGGCTACGCTCTCGTGACGGTGGCGCCCTTTTCCTTGCGGGTACCCGAGTGCCCGCGGAAGGTGCGCGTGAGTGCAAACTCGCCGAGCTTGTGGCCGACCATGTTCTCGGTGACGAACACCGGAACGAACTTCTGCCCGTTGTGCACCGCGATCGTGTGGCCCACCATCTCGGGGATGATGGTCGAGCGGCGCGACCAGGTCTTCACGACCCGGCGATCGCGGGTCTCGTTGAGCTGGTTCACCTTCTTGAGAAGGTGGTCGTCAATGAACGGTCCCTTGTGAACTGAACGAGCCATCCCCGCCTCCCTTACTTCCGCCGCTTGACGATGAAGCGGGTCGTCCGCTTGCACCGCCGGGTCTTGTAGCCCTTGGTCGGCTGTCCCCACGGGCTGACCGGGTGCCGGCCGCCCTTGGTCTTGCCCTCGCCGCCGCCGTGCGGGTGGTCGACCGGGTTCATCGCGGTGCCCCGCACGTGGGGGCGGCGGCCCGACCAGCGTGTGCGCCCCGCCTTGCCGATGGACACGTTGGAGTGGTCCATGTTCCCGACCTGACCGACCGTCGCCCAGCAGGCCGCCAGGACCAGGCGCATCTCGCCCGAGGGGAGGCGGAGGGTCACGTACTTCCCCTCCTTGGCCATCACCTGAGCGCCAGCCCCGGCGGAGCGCACGAGCTGCCCGCCATGCCCCGGCTTGAGCTCCACGTTGTGCACCATCGCTCCAAGCGGGATGCTCTTGAGCGGCAACGCGTTGCCGGGAACGACCTCGGCCTTCTCGGCCGCGACCAGCGTGGCGCCCAGGGCGAGGCCGTCGGGCGCCAGGATGTACCTCTTCTCCCCGTCCGCGTACACGAGCAACGCGATGCGTGCCGAACGGTTGGGGTCGTACTCGATGCTGGTGACGCGGGCCGGGATCCCGCGCTTGTCCCGCCGGAAGTCGATTGAGCGGTAGAGCCGCTTGTGACCGCCGCCCCTGAAGCGCAGCGTCTGATGCCCCTCGTTGTTGCGGCCGCCGGACTTGGCCAAGCCGCGCGTCAACGACTTCTCGGGGTGGTCTTTGGTGACCTCGGAAAAGTCCAGGCGCGTCATGAAACGCACGCCCGGAGAAGTCGGCTTGAACGATTTGATCGCCATGACCTTCCCTCTACACCTGGTCGAAGAACTCGATGGTCTTCTCGCCCGCCGCGAGGCGCACATACGCCTTGCGCCAATCCGGGCTGAGACCCGTGTAGCGCCCGAAACGGCGCATCTTGCCGCGGACGTTCACAACCCGCACGTCGACGACCTTGACCCCGAACAGGGTCTCGACCGCCCGACGAACCTCGATCTTGTTGGCGCTGCGGGCCACCTGGAAGCACACCGTGTTGGTGCTCTCCTTGAGGTCCGCGGTCTTCTCGGTCACGATAGGCCGCAAAACGATCTGGCGTGGGTCTTTCATGACGACAGGACCTCCGAAAGCTGTGCCAGCGCGCGCCGGGAGAACACCACCTGCCGCGCCTCAAGCACCTGGTAGACGTGGACGTGGAGGGCGTCCGCCGTGTCCAGTTCCGGCCGGTTGCGGGTAGCCAGCATGAGGTTCAGGTTCTCGAAGCTGTCCACGAGCAACACCTTTTCACCGGCCAACCCGAGCTTCGCGAGACGTGCCAGGAACTCCTTGGTACGGTGGCTGTCGATCTCCAGCGACTCCAGCACGTGAAGCTGGCCGCCCGCGAGCCGCTCCGAGAGCACCGACTTCAACGCGTTCTTCTTCGCTTTGATGTTGACCTTTACGGCGTACGACCGCGGCTGCGGCCCGAACGTGGTGGCACCGTGCCTCCAGAGCGGCGAGCGAATGGAGCCGTGCCGCGAGCGTCCGGTCCCCTTCTGCTTCCAGGGCTTCTTGCCTCCGCCCGAGACCATGCTCCTGGTCTTCGTCGCGTGCGTGCCCCGGCGCAGCCCCGCGAGGTAGGCTTTGATGACCTCATACACCAGGTGTGGGCGGGACGAGTACGAGAAGACCTCGCCAGGGAGCTCGATCTCACCCACCACCTTGTTGTCCCAGTTGCGAACGTCGAGCTTCATGTCCGCCCCCTCACACCTTGACCAGCCGCAACAGCGCGTTGCGACCGCCAGGAACGGCGCCCTTGAGGAAAACCAGGTTGCGTTCCAGGTCCACCTTCACCACCTTCACGCGCTTGAGGGTGACGCGGTCGCCGCCCATCCGCCCGGCCATGCGGGTGCCCGGGAACACGCGCGAGGGGTACGCCGACGGGCCGATGCCGCCCGGCGCACGGTGGAACATCGAGCCGTGGCTCGCGGCTCCGCCCCGGAAGTGGTGGCGCTTCATCGCGCCCTGGAACCCCTTGCCCTTGGAGGTGCCGACGACCCGCACCTCCTCGCCCACGGAGAAGATGTCGCACAGCACGGTGTCCCCGGCCTTGACCTCGGACCCTGCTGCGACCGGCACCTCGGCGAGGCCCCGAGCGGGCGGCACGCCGGCCTTGGCGAACGCCCCCTTGAGGGGTTTGGTCACCTTCCGCGGAGGTTTGCCCGTCACCAGGCCGAGCTGGACGGCCTCGTGACCGTCCTTCCCGGCCGTCCGGCGCAGGACCACCACGCAGGGTCCCGCCTGGACGACGGTGACGGGGACGATCTCCCCGTTGTCGTCGAAAACCTGGGTCATCCCGATCTTCTTGGCGAGAATTCCTTGGACCATGGCTGGCCTCACTTCTTCCCGCCGTAGGCCTTGATCTCGACGTCCACGCCAGCCGGGAGCTCGAGCTTCATGAGCGCGTCCACCGTCTGCTGCGTGGGGTCGAGGATGTCCAAGAGCCTCTTGTGCGTGCGGATCTCGAACTGCTCACGGGACTTCTTGTCCACGTGCGGAGAACGCAGCACGGTGAAGCGCTGGATCTGCGTCGGCAGCGGGATGGGTCCCGAGACGTTCGCGCCGGTGCGCTTCGCCGTGTCCACGATCTCTGCCGTGGACTGGTCCAGGAGACGGAAGTCGTACGCCTTGAGCCGGATCCGGATCTTGTCCTTGACCATGGCCACTCCTACTCGATGACTTCGGTGATGGTGCCGGCGCCGACGGTGCGGCCGCCCTCACGGATGGCGAACCGCAGCCCCTTCTCCATCGCAATCGGCGTGATCAACTCCACCTCCACCGCAATGTTGTCCCCAGGCATCACCATCTCAACCCCCGCCGGCAGCTTCACCGACCCCGTCACGTCCGTCGTCCGAAAGTAGAACTGCGGACGGTACCCCGCGAAAAACGGCGTGTGCCGACCACCCTCTTCCTTCGTCAGCACGTACACCTCCGCCTTGAACTTCATGTGCGGCGTGATGCTCCCCGGCTTCGCCACCACCTGCCCGCGCTCGACGTCCGACTTCTCCGTCCCCCGCAGCAGCAAACCGATGTTGTCCCCCGCCTGCCCCTGGTCCAACAACTTCCGGAACATCTCCACACCCGTCACCACCCGCTTGAACGTCGGCCGGAACCCGACAATCTCCATCTCCTCCCCAACCTTCACCACCCCACGATCCACCCGCCCCGTCACCACCGTCCCGCGCCCCGAAATCGTGAACACGTCCTCGATCGGCATCAGGAACGGCTTGTCAATGTCCCGCACCGGCTGCGGCACGTACTTGTCCAACGCGTCCATCAACTCCAGGATGCACTTGGCGTCCGCTTCCTCCACCGAACCCACCACCCCCGCCTTCAACGCCGACCCCCGGATCACCGGCACCTCGTCCCCGGGGAACTCGTACTGCGACAGCAGCTCCCGAACCTCCAGCTCCACCAGGTCCAACAGCTCCGGGTCCTCCACCTTGTCCACCTTGTTCAAAAACACCACGATGCACGGCACCCCCACCTGCCGCGCCAGCAGAATGTGCTCCCGCGTCTGCGGCATCGGACCATCCTCCGCCGACACCACCAGAATCGCCCCGTCCATCTGCGCCGCACCCGTGATCATGTTCTTCACGTAGTCCGCGTGCCCGGGACAGTCCACGTGCGCGTAGTGCCGGTTCACCGTCTGGTACTCCACGTGCGAGGTCGCAATCGTCAGAATCTTCATCTCGTTGCGACGACCGTGCGCAATCGACGCCTTCGCCACCTCTTCGTATGACTTGAACTCCGCCAACCCCTTCAACGACATCACCTTCGTAATCGCCGACGTCAACGCCGTCTTGCCGTGGTCCACGTGCCCAATCGTCCCTACGTTGATGTGCGGCTTCGTCCGATCAAACTTCTGCTTGGCCATGTCCGCCCCCTTTACACCAGGCCCCGCGCGCGGGAAATGACCTCTTCCGCGATGTTCTTCGGGACCTCATTGTAGTGGTCAAACTGCATGGTGTACGTGGCGCGCCCCTGCGTCATGGAACGGAGCTGCGTCGCGTAACCGAACATTTCTGCGAGCGGCACGAACGCGCTGATGACCCGCGAGCCGGAGCGCTGCTCCAGGCTGGTGATCTTGCCGCGCCGCGAGTTGAGGTCGCCGATCACGTCCCCCATGTAGTCATCCGGGGTCACGACCTCGACCTCCATGAGCGGTTCGAGCAGCACCGGGCCCGCCTTCGCCGCAGCGTCCTTGAAGGCCAGCGAGCCGGCCACCTTGAACGCTATCTCCGAGGAGTCGACGTCGTGGTAGGAGCCGTCGTACAGGCTCACCCCAACGCCGATCATCGGGTAACCGGCGAGAACGCCGTGCTGCAGGGCCTCGCGGATCCCCTGATCCACGGGTTTGATGTACTCGCGTGGGATGGTGCCTCCCACGACGTCGTTCTCGAACTCGTACTCCGCGCCGTCCGTGAGCGGCCGGATGCGGATCTTGGCGTGCCCGTACTGGCCACGGCCTCCCGTTTGCCGGACGAAGCGGCCCTCGCCCTGGGCCTCCTTCTTGATCGTCTCGCGGTAGGAGACCTGCGGCCGCCCGACCGCCGCCTCCACGTTGAACTCGCGGACGAGGCGGTCGACGATGATCTCCAGGTGCAGCTCCCCCATCCCCGAGATGATTGTCTGGCCGGTCTCCGAGTCGGTGTGCACCCGGAACGTGGGGTCCTCCTGGGCGAGCTTGCCGAGCGCCATGCCCAGCTTGTCCTGGTCGGCCTTGGTCTTGGGCTCGATCGCGACATCGATCACCGGCTCCGGGAACTGCATCGCCTCCAGCACGATCGGGCGCTTGGGCGAGCAGATCGTGTCGCCGGTGGCCACGCTACGCAAGCCCACCAGCGCGACGATGTCCCCGGCAAAGACCTCCTTGATCTCCTCACGCTTGTTGGCATGCATCTTGAGGAGGCGCCCGATCCGTTCGTTGTTCCCGGTACGGGCGTTGAGGACCTGGTCGCCGGTCGAGACCTGCCCGGAGTAGACCCGCAGGAACGTCAGCTGACCCACAAACGGGTCGGTCATGATCTTGAAGGCGAGCGCGGCAAACGGCGCATCGTCGTCTGCCGGCCTCGTCTCGGGCTCACCTGAGGGTGTGTGCCCCTCTATCGGTGGGATGTCGAGCGGCGAGGGGAGGAGGTCCACAACGGCGTCCAGGAGCTGCTGCACGCCCTTGTACTTGAAGGCAGAGCCACAGACCACGGGCGCGATGTGGTGCGCGACGGTCTGGGCCCGCAGGCTGGCCCGCACCGCCTCGGGCTCCAGCGTCTCGCCGGCCAGGTAGCGCTCGAGCAGCTTCTCGTCGTACTCGGCGGCGACCTCGAGCATCCGCTCGCGCCACTCCTCGAAGGAGGCCCGCTGCTCCTCGGGGATCTCCGTGCGCTCGAACTCCGTGCCCAGGGTGTCCTCGCGGTAGACATAGGCGCAGCCCTCGATCAGGTCGATCACGCCCTGAAAGCCGTCCTCGGCCCCGAGCGGGATCTGTACGGCCACGGGGTTGGCGCGCAGCTTGGAGCGCATCTGCTCGATCGTGCCGAAGAAGTCGGCGCCCACCCGGTCCATCTTGTTCACGAAGGCGATGCGGGGCACGCGGTACCGGTCAGCCTGCCGCCAGACGGTCTCGGACTGGGGCTCGACGCCGTTCACCGCATCGAAGACCGCCACCGCCCCGTCGAGCACACGGAGGCTGCGCTCGACCTCGGCGGTGAAGTCGACATGCCCGGGTGTGTCGATGATGTTGATGCGGTGGTCGCGCCAGAAGCAGGTGGTGGCGGCGGAGGTGATGGTGATGCCACGCTCTTGCTCCTGCTCCATCCAGTCCATGGTGGCGGTCCCGTCGTGGACCTCCCCCATTTTGTAGTTCACCCCCGTGTAGTAGAGGATGCGCTCGGTAGTCGTGGTCTTACCGGCATCGATGTGGGCCATGATGCCGATATTCCGAGTCCTCTCTAGGGGTGCGAGTCGTGGCATGTTTTCAAAGAGCCTTTCAGTGCTTCTCGCTTCTCTCTGCTCTGCACCGCCAGCCCTGCTGTCCGCTGTCGGCTGAAAGCTGTTAACTGCCTCCTACCACCGGTAGTGGCTGAAGGCCTTGTTGGCCTCGGCCATCCGGTGCGTGTCGTCCTTTTTCTTGATCGCCCCGCCCCGGCTGTTGGCGGCATCCAGGAACTCGCCGGCCAGTTTCTCGACCATTGACTTCTCGCCGCGCGCCCGGGCGAAGTCGATGAGCCACCGGATGGACAGAGACAGCTGCCGTGCCGGGGGCACCTCGACCGGGACCTGGTATGTGGAGCCGCCGACCCGGCGGGACTTCACCTCGAGCTGCGGCTTCACGTTATCCATCGCCCGCTTGAAGACCTTAAGCGGGTCGTCCTGCGTCTTGCCCTGGATGATGTCGAGCGCACCGTAGAAGATGCCCTCGGCCGTGCTCTTCTTGCCCCGGCGCAGGATCGAGTTGATGAAGCGCGTGACAAGCTGCGAGTTGTAGACGGGATCCGGAAGCACCTCGCGCTTGGCGACGTAACGACGGCGCGGCATAACCTACGGCCTCCCCTGCTGCTGCTTCTGCTTCTTCGTCCCATACTTCGAACGGCTCTTGTTGCGGCCCGCCACCCCCTGGGTGTCGATCACGCCGCGGATCACGTGGTAGCGCACGCCGGGGAGGTCCTTCACGCGACCGCCACGGATCAGCACGACCGAGTGCTCCTGCAGGTTGTGACCCTCACCGGGGATGTAGGTCGTCACCTCGATGCCGTTGGTCAGGCGGACGCGCGCCACCTTCCGGAGGGCCGAGTTCGGCTTCTTGGGCGTGGTCGTGTACACGCGGGTGCACACGCCCCGCTTCTGCGGACTCGCCTTCAGAGCCGGGCTCTTGGTCTTGCTCTCCAGCAGCTTGCGTCCCTTACGGACCAGTTGCGCAATCGTGGGCATCGTTTCCTCTCTCGACTCCAGGCAGTAAGGGCCAAGCGTGCTCCGGTGCTTGGCCCCGGCTCCCGCCTGCCGGCCCCTGCCGGCAAAGCCCGAAGATTTTAGTTAACTGCCAGCTCAGTGTCAACTGCCCTCGGGACGCCCCGGCATGAGCTGGTTGAGACCTTCGTATTCGACCGGCCCCTCCACCTCGGGTTCCGGAGGCTGCGGCATTTCTTCCGGAAGCACGGGCCCAACCGCAAAGTAATGATAGTGCTTGGCTCCCGTGCCAGCCGGGATGAGCCGCCCCACGATCACGTTCTCCTTGAGGCCGTAGAGGTCGTCGATCCGCCCGGACACGGCGGCCTCCGTCAGCACGCGCGTGGTCTCCTGGAAGGATGCGGCCGAGACGAACGACTCGGTCGCAAGAGCGGCCTTGGTGATCCCGAGCAGCACCGGGGCGAAACGTGCGGGCTGGCCGCCGAGCTTCTCGATGCGCTCGTTCTCCTCCTGCACGCGGTACCTGGGGACCTGCTCCTCGAGCAGGAACTCGGTATCGCCGGGGTCCGTGACCTTCACGAAGCGGCACATCTGCCGCACGACGGTCTCGATGTGCTTGTCGTTGATGGTCACGCCCTGGGTGCGGTAGACCTCCTGGATCTTGTCGACGAGGTAGCGCTGGAGCTCGGTCTCGCCGAGCACCGCCAGCACGTCGTGCGGGTCCACCGGGCCGTCGGTGAGGGACTCGCCACTGGAGACCCACTCCCCGTCCTGCACGATGAGGTGGGCGACCTTGGGGATCGTGTACTCCCTGGTCGTGCCCTCCTTGCCCTCCACGTTCACCTTGCGGGTGCCGCGGGTGGCCTCGCCGATGTGGACGACGCCGGAGATCTCGCTGACCACGGCGGCATCCTTCGGCCGCCGGGCCTCGAAGAGCTCGACCACGCGGGGCAGACCACCCGTGATGTCCTTGGTCTTGGTGGTCTCGCGCGGGATCTTCGCCAGCACGTCGCCCGGGTTGACGTGGCCGCCCTCGGCGACCATCAGGTGCGAGCCGATGGCCAGCTGGTAGCGCCTCTCCGTCTTCTTGCCGGCGCGCACGACAATGGTCGGAATGCGCCTGTCCGCTCCGATGGGCTCGATGACGATCTTGTGCGAGTGGCCGGTCAGCTTGTCGATCTCCTCACGCACGTTTTCGCCCTCGATCAGGTCGACGAACTCGACCTTGCCCGCAACCGTTGTGAGAACCGCCGAGGTGAACGGGTCCCACTCGGAGAGCACGGTCCCCGGCTCGACCTCGTCGCCCTCGTTGACCCGGAGGACGGAGCCGTAGACCAGGTTGTAGCGCTCGCGCTCGCGCCCGCGGTCGTCGGAGATCGCGACCTTGGCGTTGCGGGAGACCACGACCGTCTTGCCCTCGGTGTTGGTGACCGCCTGGACTCCGAACAGGCGTGCCGTGCCCGAGCGGCTCGCCTGGTGGCGCGACTGCTCGGTGGCCCGGGTGGCGGTGCCGCCGTAGTGGAAGGTCCGCATCGTGAGCTGGGTACCGGGCTCGCCGATCGACTGGGCGGCGATGATCCCGACGGCCTCGCCGAGCTCGGCCAGCCGCCCGGTAGCAAGCATGCGCCCGTAACACTTGCGGCAGGCGCCGCGCCGGGTTTCGCACGTCAGCAGCGAGCGGATCTTCACGCGTTCGTAGCCGGCGTCCTCGATGGCGGCGGCCAGCTCTTCGGTGAGCTCGGTGTTGGCCTCGCAGATCGTGTTCCCCTCGAGAGGGTCCACCACGTCCTCGGCGGCCACGCGGCCGACGAGGCGGTCGCGCAGCTTCTCCAGGACCTCGCCGCCCTCGGTGATGGCGGTAACGTAGATGCCGTGGTCGGTGCCGCAGTCCTCCTCGGTGATGATCACGTCCTGGGAGACGTCCACGAGGCGCCGGGTGAGGTAGCCGGAGTCGGCGGTCTTGAGCGCGGTGTCGGCGAGACCCTTGCGTGCGCCATGGGTGGAGATGAAGTACTGCAACACCGAAAGCCCCTCGCGGAAGTTCGCGGTGATGGGTGTCGGGATGATCTCGCCCGAGGGCTTGGACATCAGGCCGCGCATGCCGGCGATCTGGCGGATCTGCTCCTTGGAGCCGCGCGCGCCCGAGTCCGCCATGATGAAGATCGGGTTGGGCTCGCCGCTCTCCTCGGCCCTCTTCCGCATTTCGCTGAACATCTCGTCCGAGACGCGCTCGGTGACGCGGTGCCAGATGTCCACGATCTTGTTGAGGCGCTCGCCGGCCGTGATGATGCCTCCCGAGCGCTGGCGCTCGACCTCCTCGACCTCCTTGAGCGCGTTGTCGATCAGGCCCTCCTTGGCGTCCGGCACCATCATGTCGCCTGCGCCGATCGAAATCCCGGCGCGGGTCGCCCAGGTGAAGCCGACGTTCTTGAGGGCGTCGAGCAGGCGGACCGTCACCTCGTGGCCGAAGCGCAGGTAGACGAAGGAGACCAGGCTCTGCAGCCCGCCCTTCTTGAGCTGCCCGTTCAGGAACGGCAGCTCGGGCGGCAGCGTCGAGTTGAACAGCACGCGCCCGACCGTGGTCTCGAGGTGGAAGTTCTCGACCCATTGCGGTTCGGCGTGCAGGATGTCCTGCTGGTCGGCCTCCACGGTCATGTCGAGCAGGTTGCCGGTGTACACGACCTCGATCGGCTGGAGAGTCTCAACGCGCTTGTTCGAGTGGGCGAGCAGCGCCTCGTCGAGGTAGGCGAACACCTTGCGCTTCTGCTTCTCGGCCAGCGGGCGCTCGGAGGTCAGGTAGTAGATGCCGAGCACCATGTCCTGCGAGGGCACGGCGAGCGGCTTGCCGGAAGCCGGCGAGAGGATGTTCTGCGAGGCCAGCATGAGGACGCGGGCCTCGAGCTGCGCCACCGGCGCGAGCGGCACATGCACCGCCATCTGGTCGCCATCGAAGTCGGCGTTGTAGGCGGCGCACACCAACGGGTGGATGCGGATCGCCTTGCCCTCGACCAGGACCGGCTCGAACGCCTGGATGCCGAGGCGGTGCAGGGTCGGCGCGCGGTTGAGCAGCACCGGGTGCTCGCGGATCACGGTCTCCAGCGCATCCCAGACGTCGGGCGTGCGCTGTTCCACGAGCTCGCGTGCCATCTTGATGGTCGTGACCAGGCCCTTCTTCTCCAACTCGTGGTAGATGAATGGCTTGAACAGCTCGAGCGCCATCTCCTTGGGCACGCCGCACTGGTGCAGCTGCAGCTCGGGGCCGACCACGATCACGCTGCGGCCCGAGTAGTCCACGCGCTTGCCCAGCAGGTTCTGGCGGAAGCGCCCCTGCTTGCCCTTGAGGGCGTCGGAGAGCGACTTGAGGGGGCGCCCGTTGGAACCCTTGATCACGCGGCCGCGCCGGCCGTTGTCGAACAGGGCGTCCACGGCCTCCTGGAGCATGCGCTTCTCGTTGCGCACGATGACTTCCGGCGCCCGCAATTCGAGGAGCTTCTTCAGGCGGTTGTTGCGGTTGATCACCCGGCGGTAGAGGTCGTTCAGATCCGAGGTGGCGAAGCGGCCGCCGTCCAGCGGCACGAGTGGGCGCAGCTCGGGCGGGATGACCGGGATGACCTCGAGGATCATCCACTCCGGGCGGTTGCCCGACTTGCGGAACGACTCCACCACGCGCAGCCGCTTGGCCGCCTTCTGGCGCTTCACGACCGACGGCTCGGTGCGCATGAGGAGGCGCAGCTCGCCGGCCATCTCGTCGAGCTCGATGCGGCGCAGGAGCTCCTGGATCGCCTCGGCGCCCATCTTGGCGACGAAGCTCTGGCCGAACTCCTGCCGGGCCTCGCGGTACTGCTCCTCCGAGAGGACCTGCTTCTCCTCGAGCGTGGTGTCGCCGGGGTCGATGACGACGTACGCCTCGAAGTAGAGAACGCGCTCCAGCTCGCGCATCGTGATGTCGAGCAGCTGGCCGATGCGGCTGGGCAGCCCCTTGAAGAACCACACGTGAGAGACAGGTGCCGCGAGCTCGATGTGGCCCATGCGCTCGCGCCGCACCTTGGAGCGGGTCACCTCGACGCCGCACTTATCGCACACCACGCCGCGGTGCTTCATCCGCTTGTACTTGCCGCACAGGCACTCCCAGTCGGTGACCGGGCCGAAGATGCGGGCGCAGAAGAGGCCGTCCCGCTCGGGCTTGAAGGTGCGGTAGTTGATGGTCTCGGGCTTGGTCACCTCGCCGTGCGACCAGGAGCGGATCTTCTCGGGCGAGGCCAGTGACACGCGGATCGCGTCGAAGTCATTGATAGCCTTCGGCTTGGTGAAGAACGCGCGGGGTTCGTTTGGCATGCTGCTCATTCCAGACCCCCTTACTCTGCCTCGTGTTTGACGAGCTCCACATCGAGCCCGAGGCTCTGGAGCTCACGCACGAGCACGTTGAACGACTCCGGCAGGCCCGGTTGTTCGGGGACCTTGCCCTTGACGATCGCCTCGTACACCCGCGAGCGCCCCTCGACGTCGTCGGACTTGACGGTCAGCAGCTCCTGCAGGGTGTAGGCGGCGCCGTAGGCCTCGAGGGCCCAGACCTCCATCTCACCCAGACGCTGGCCGCCGAACTGCGCCTTGCCCCCGAGGGGCTGCTGGGTGATCAGCGAGTACGGCCCGATGGAACGGGCGTGGATCTTGTCGTCCACCAGGTGGGAGAGCTTGAGCATGTAGATGTAGCCGACCGTGACCCGCTGCTCGAATGGCTCCCCCACCACGCCGTCCCGCAGGACGGTCTTGCCGTCCTCCGGGATGCCAGCGCGCGAGAGCAGCCCGCGGATTTCGTCCTCGCTCGCCCCGTCGAACACCGGGGTGGCGAACGAGAGGCCCAGCGCCTTTCCGGCCCAGCCAAGGTGGGTCTCCAGGATCTGGCCAACGTTCATGCGGCTGGGAACGCCGAGCGGGTTGAGAACGATCTCGACAGCAGTTCCGTCCTCGAGGTACGGCATGTCCTCGTCGGGAAGCACGACCGAGATCACGCCCTTGTTGCCGTGGCGGCCGGCCATCTTGTCGCCGACCTGCAGCTTGCGCTTCATCGCCACGTAGACCTTGACCTGCTTGATCACGCCCGGCGGCAGTTCGTCGCCGGCGGTGAGGAGCTTGATGCGGTCGTCGTTGAGCTTCTCCAGCACCTCGATCTGCGACTCCGCCTGGTTGACGAGCATGCGGACCCGCTCGCGCACGCTCGAGTCCTTCACGGGCAGCGCAAGCAGCTCGGCACGGGTCAGCTCGGTCACCGACTCGGCCTTGAGCTTGCCGCCCTTCTTGGCGAGCACTTCGCCGCTTCGCGCGGAGACCACGTCACCCGTCACCTTCGCGCCGTCGAGCAGTTCGGCGAGCTTCTTGTTGCGCTCCTCAAGGATGATGCGCCGCTCGTCCTCCGAGTTCTTGCGGATGCGGCCGATCTCTTCCTTTTCGATCGCCTGGGCCCGGACGTCCTTCTCCGTGCCGCGGCGGGCGAAGATCTTGACGTCAACCACCACGCCTGAGATCCCGGGCGGGCACTTCAGCGACGCGTCGCGGACGTCGCCTGCCTTCTCGCCGAAGATGGCGCGCAGCAGCTTCTCCTCCGGAGTGAGCTGCGTCTCGCCCTTGGGCGTCACCTTGCCGACCAGGATGGCGCCGGGCCGTACGTGGGCACCGACGCGGACGATGCCGGCGTCGTCGAGGTCGCGCAGCGCGGACTCGGACACGTTCGGGATGTCGCGCGTGATCTCCTCGGGTCCGAGCTTGGTGTCGCGCGCCGCGATCTCGAGCTCCTCGATGTGCACGGAGGTGAAGTAGTCCTCCTTCACCAGCTTCTCGGAGACCACGATGGCGTCTTCGAAGTTGTAGCCGCGCCAGGGCATGAAGGCCACGAGCACGTTGCGCCCGAGCGCCAGCTCGCCCCTGTCGGTGTTGGGGCCGTCGGCCAGGACCTGCCCCTTCACGACTCGCTGACCGGGGCGCACGATCGGCTTCTGGTTCACGCAGGTGTTCTGGTTGGAGCGGCGGAACTTGGTGAGCTGGTAGATGTCGGCGCCGAAGTCGCGGGGCCGGCCGGTCTGGGGGTCCTCCGCCTCGACCCGCACGATGATGCGCCGGGCGTCCACCGTGTCCACGACGCCGGAGCGACGGCACACGATGACCGACCCCGAGTCGCGCGCCACCACGGGCTCGAGGCCGGTGCCGACCAGCGGAGCCTCGGAGCGGAGCAGCGGAACCGCTTGGCGTTGCATGTTGGAGCCCATCAGCGCGCGGTTGGCATCGTCGTGTTCGAGAAACGGGATGAGCGCCGCCGCCACCGACACGACCTGCTTGGGCGAGACGTCGATGTAGTCAACCTTGTCGCGGTCGATCAGCACGAACTCACCGGCAGACCGGGCGATCACCTTCTCCGACTGCAGGTGGCCGCGCTTGTCCACCACCTCGTTGGCCTGGGCGATGTTCAGGGTCTCCTCGTCCCACGCCGAGAGGTAGAACGCGTGCGGCATCCAGCGGGCCTGCCGCCTGCGCTTGGCAGCCAGGCTGCTGCTGGCCGCCTCCGCCTCCTCGAGGAGCACGACCTGGCCAAGCTCGAACGCGGAGTCTCCGCGCTCGGTGACCCGGACGTGCTCGAGGACCCGCCCCTTCTCGACCTTCTTGTAGGGCGATTCGATGAAGCCGAAGTCGTTGATGCGCGCGTAGCAGGACAGCGACGAGATGAGGCCGATGTTCGGGCCTTCCGGAGTCTCGATGGGGCAGATCCGCCCGTAGTGCGTGGAGTGCACGTCGCGCACCTCGAACCCGGCGCGCTCGCGCGACAGGCCTCCCGGCCCGAGGGCGGAGAGTCGCCGCTTGTGAGTCACTTCGGCCAGGGGGTTGGTCTGGTCCATGAACTGCGAGAGCTGCGAGGAGCCGAAGAACTCCTTCACCGCGGCGATCACCGGCTTGGCGTTGATGAGGTCGCGCGGCATCGCGTTCTCGATGTCCTGGTGGATGGTCATGCGCTCCTTGATGGCGCGCTCCATGCGCACGAGGCCCACCCGGAACTGGTTCTCCAGCAACTCGCCCACCGCACGCACGCGGCGGTTGGCCAGCGAGTCGATGTCGTCGAGCCGGCCGAAGCCGCGGGAGAGCTTCAGCAGGTAGCGGACCACCGCGATGAAGTCCTCCTGGTCCATCACCCTCTGCTTCAGGTTCTTCTTGAGGCCGAGCTTGACGTTGAACTTGAACCGGCCGACCTCCGAGAGGTCGTACTTGCGCTCATCGAAGAAGAGCCCCTCGAACAGCGTCGTCGCCGATTCCTCGGTCGGCGGGTCGCCTGGCCGCAGCCTGCGGTACACCTCCATGATGGCGTCGAGCCTGGCGCGGATCTGGTCCTTCTCGATGGTCTTGGTGAGGATCTCACCGACCATGTCCCAGCTCGGGAATGCGAGCTTCAGCTCGGCGCGCCCCACGTCCCGGGCGCGCGCCAGCAGCTCGGGTGAGGCGGCATTAGCGGCCTCGGCGATGACCTCGCCCGTAGCCGGGTCCACGAGGTCCTCGGCCAGCACCGCGTCCACGAGCGCCTCGGGGGCCACCTTGATCTTGGTCTTGCCCCGGCCCTTGAGCGCCTTGCGGAGGTTCTGATCGAGCTTGAGCCCGGCAAACAGCTCGGGCGCTGCGGCGCGCCGGCCGACCTGGGCCGCGGCGCGCTCGTCATCGACCGCAAGAACGCGCTCGTCCAGCATGAGGGTCACGTCGTCCGGACCGATCTTCGCCTCGAACAGGTTGAAGAAGACCTCCAGCAGCTGGGCGTTGGACTCGAGGCCCAGGGCTCGGAGGAACACCGTCCCGGGGAACCGGCGCTTGCGGTCGATGCGCACGTATAGAACCTGCTTCTTGTCGAACTCGAACTCGATCCAGGAGCCGCGGTACGGCACCACCTTGGAGAGCAGCGACGTCGGCGTCTCACGGGTGAACGAGACGCCCGGCGAGCGGTGCAACTGGGAGACGATGACCCGCTCCGTGCCGTTGATGATGAAGGTTCCGGTCTCCGTCATGAGCGGGAGCTCGCCGAAGTAGAGCTCCTCCTCCTTGACATCCCTCATCTGCCGGCCGTTCCCCGAGCCCTCCTCGAAGAGAGCGAGGCGAAAGGTCACCTTGAGCGGCACCGCGTACGTCAGCCCGCGCTCGCGGCAGTCACTCTCGGTATAGGTGAGGCGTAGCCCCACGGGGTTGCCGCAGGTCGGGCAGTGGGGCACCGCGTTGGCCGTGCCCTGCCCGCACGACGGGCAGACCACGGTGCTCTCGTGCGTCTCGGCCGACTTGATGCGCGTCCCGCAGTGGGAGCAGTTGATGCGAAGGCGCTCCAAACCCTTCAGCCCGCCGCATTTGCACTCCCATGTCCCGAGCTCGTAGCGGACGAAGTGCAGCTCGCACGAGTGTCGGAAGTCCGAGAACGGAAAGACGCTGGAGAACACGGCTTGCAGGCCCTTGTTGTCGCGCTCTTCGGGCAGCAGGTCCATCTGGAGAAACTGCTCGTAGCTCGAACGCTGAACGGCAATCAGGTTCGGGAGCGGGATCGTGGTCCGGATCTTGGAGAAGTTCATCCGCTCGCCGCTCTCGACCATCTGGCTGAGGTCGATGTTCCTCACCTCGCGCCTGGTCTCGGCCTTCTTCTCAGCGGTCTTCCTGCCCGGGCTCAGGTTAACGGAGGTACTCTTCGCCACGCTGCTCGCAGACGCGGCCCGCTTCTCTGCAACGTGTCTCACTGCAGCTTTCTTCTCGACAGGTTTTTTGGCAGCAGGCTTCTTTGCCGCACCCTGCTTGTCCGGGGTCTTCTTCTTCGCGCTCTTTACGTTTGCCATTGTTCCCCGCCCGCGACCTTCCTCGCGCCGCTATGCGCGAAAGCCCTCACCGGTGCGCGCCCCTGCGGCGCACCAACAGAAACGGCACACGGGGGCACATGTCCCCCTTCCCGGGCCGGTCCGCTCAAGCCCGAGTGCCTCACACCGCCCCTGGCGGAGGACATCCCTCCGCCCGGCGCTGCACCAGCCCCTAAGATCGGCCTCCGTCGACCCAGCTCCCGGTCGCGGCGGCGTCTACGAAACCTTGACCTTGGCGCCGGCTTCCGTGAACTTCTTCTTGATCTCCTCGGCCTCCTGCTTCGAGACGCCCTCCTTCACCTTGGCGGGAGCACCCTCGACCAGGTCCTTGGCCTCCTTGAGCCCGAGCGAAGTCACCTCGCGCACGACCTTGATGACGTTGATCTTCTTGTCACCGGCCTCCTCGAGGATCACGTCGAACTCGGTCTTCTCCTCGGCCTGCTCGGCGGCCCCGGCGGCAGGTGCACCCGCCACCGCCATCGGCATCGCCGCGGCCGCGGCCGAGACGCCGAACTCGGTCTCCAAGGCCTTGACCAGCTCGTTCAGCTCGAGCACCGTCATCCCCTTGATCTGCTCCACGAACTCTTGGATCTGCGCCATCTCGTCTCTCCTTTGCTTAGGTTCTTGCTGCCAGAGTCCTCACGCCTGTCCCTGGCGTTCCTTTTCCTGTGCGATCCCCTTGAGGCTTACCGCCAGACCCTTGACCGGGGCATCGAGGACCGTGACCAGCCGGCGCATCGGCGCCTGCAGGATGAAGAGCAGCTTGGCCACCAGCTCCAGCCGGGACGGCAGCGCCGCCACCTGCTTCGCCTGCTGCGCGTCGAGCAGCTGCCCCTCGACGAGCCCGCCGCGGAAGCGCAGTTTCTCGTGGGTCTTGGCGAAGTCCGCCAGGGTCTTGGCGAGGAGGACCGCATCCTGGTCGGTGTACGCAACCGCGGCCGGCCCCGTCAGCAGCTGCCGCAGGGCCTGGTGCTTGGTCTCTGCGACCGCGAGCTTGGCCAGCGTGTTCCTGACCACGCGGTAGCTGCCCTTCGCCTCCTTCACCTTGCGGCGAAGTTCGGTCACCTCGCCGACCGAGAGCCCGGTGAAGTCCATCACGAAAAGCCCGTTGGCCGGAGCCAGCATGCCCTTGAGGGCGTCGATCTGCTCTTGCTTCTGTGCCCGCGTAAACATTCGCAACCCCCTACTTCGCTTCCAGCGGCGCGAGGTCCAGAGCCACGCCGGGTCCCATCGTCGAACTCATGTAGGCCGACTGCACGTACTTCCCCTTGGCACTCGAGGGCTTGGCGCGCAGGATCGCCGTGATCAAGGAGCGCGCGTTCTCCTCGAGTGCGTCCGCGGTGAAGGAGACCTTGCCGACAGGGGCGTGAATGATGGCCGTCTTGTCCACGCGGAACTCCACCTTCCCCGCCTTGATCTCACGCACCGCCTTGGCTACCTCGGCGGTCACGGTTCCGGTCTTCGGGTTCGGCATCAGGCCGCGAGGACCGAGGATCTTTCCGAGCCTGGAAAGGCCGCGCATCATGTCCGGGCTGGCCACGATGGCCTCGAAGTCCAACCAGCCACCCTGGATCTTCTCGACCGCGTCCTCGCCCATCACGAAGTCGGCGCCCGCCTCCTGCGCCTCCTTGGCCTGGTCTCCGGTCGCCACCACGAGGACCCTCTTGCTCTTGCCGGTCCCGTGCGGAAGAACGACCGTCCCGCGCACCATCTGGTCCGCGTGGCGCGGGTCCACACCGAGGCGCAGCGCGACCTCGACCGTCTCGTCGAACTTCGTGTAGTGCATCTCGCGTACGAGCTCGACGGCCTCGCGCAGCTGGTAGCGCCGCTGCTCGACCTTGGCCTTTGCCTGCAAGTATTTCTTCGAATGGCTCATGCCCCACCCCCCTACGCCACCACCTCGATGCCCATGCTGCGTGCGGTTCCCTCGATGATGTGGATAGCCGCCTCGAGCGAGGTGGTGTTGAGGTCGGGCAGCTTGGTCTTGGCGATCGCCTCCACCTGCGCCCGCGTCACCTTGCCGATCTTGTTGCGGTTGGGCTCGCCGGAACCCTTCTCGATGCCCGCGGCCTGCCGCAGCAGGAAGGGGGCGGGCGGGGTCTTGGTGATGAACGTATAGGTGCGGTCGGAGTAGACCGTGATCACCACCGGAATGATCGTCCCAGCGAGCTTCTGCGTCTTGGCGTTGAACGCCTTGCAGAAGTCCATGATGTTCAGCCCGTGCTGGCCGAGCGCCGGTCCAACGGGGGGCGCCGGGGTCGCCTGACCTGCCGGGATCTGAAGCTTCACGTAACCGGTAATCTTCTTTGCCATCGTTCTACCTCACGCGGTCTTCTGGACCTGGCTGAATTCAAGCTCGACGGGGGTGGAGCGGCCGAAGATCGTGACCATGACCTTCAGCGTGGAGCGGTCCAGGTTGACCTCCTCCACAACACCCGTGAAGTTGGAGAAGGGCCCGTCGGCGATCCGAACCTGCTCGCCCTTCTCGAAAACGTGCTTCGGCCTCGGCTTCTCCTTGGCCACCGTCACCTGGTGCAGGATCTGGTTGACCTCATCCTCGGTGAGCGGGGTGGGCTTCTTGCCGGAGCCAACGAAGCCCGTCACCTTTGGGGTGTTGCGCACCAGGTGCCAGGCCTCATCCCCCTTCTCGCCGGCCAGGTCGATCTGCACCAGCACATAGCCGGGGAAGAACTTGCGCTGAACCTCCCGGCGCTTGCCGTTGCGTATCTCCACCACGGTCTCGGTCGGGATCCGGACCTCGCCAAAGAAGTCAAGCATCCCGAGGGCGTCGATGCGCTGCTCGAGCGTCTTCTTGACGCGCTCCTCGAAGCCCGAGTAGGTATGGATGATGTACCACTGCTTTGGCATGCGTCTGGCCCCCGCTACGACTTCAAGAGCACGATCAGCCATTGCACCAGCCGATAGAACCCCAGGTCGCAGACGTACAGGAAAATCCCAAAAATGAAAGACGCCGCGATGACCACGACCGTCGTGGCCATCACTTCCTCACGAGCCGGCCACGTGACCTTCTTGGTCTCGACAGCCACCTCGCTGAGAAACGTCTTGAGCCTTTGCCACCAGTTCATTCGCCGCGCCTCCCTGGCGCTAGGGGTTTCTGGCAGGCCAGGAGGGACTCGAACCCCCAACCACCGGTTTTGGAGACCGGGACTCTACCAATTGAGCTACTGGCCTTCCCGGGACGCAAACTACTTCACTTCCTTGTGCAGCGTGTGCCTGCGGCAGAACTTGCAGTACTTCTTCACCTCCAGCCGCTCGGTTTGCTTCTTCTTGTTTCGGGTGGCGGTGTAGGTGCGCCTCTTGCACTCGCCGCACGCAAGCTGAATGTTTTCGCGCATCAGTCAAACCCTTCGCGGCCGCGGGCCGCTCGTGAGCGCGGCTTGAAGCCGCGCCTACTCGATGACTTCGGTGATGGTGCCGGCGCCGACGGTGCGGCCGCCCTCACGGATGGCGAACCGCAGCCCCTTCTCCATCGCAATCGGCGTGATCAACTCCACCTCCACCGCAATGTTGTCCCCAGGCATCACCATCTCAACCCCCGCCGGCAGCTTCACCGACCCCGTCACGTCCGTCGTCCGAAAGTAGAACTGCGGACGGTACCCCGCGAAAAACGGCGTGTGCCGACCACCCTCTTCCTTCGTCAGCACGTACACCTCCGCCTTGAACTTCATGTGCGGCGTGATGCTCCCCGGCTTCGCCACCACCTGCCCGCGCTCGACGTCCGACTTCTCCGTCCCCCGCAGCAGCAAACCGATGTTGTCCCCCGCCTGCCCCTGGTCCAACAACTTCCGGAACATCTCCACACCCGTCACCACCCGCTTGAACGTCGGCCGGAACCCGACAATCTCCATCTCCTCCCCAACCTTCACCACCCCACGATCCACCCGCCCCGTCACCACCGTCCCGCGCCCCGAAATCGTGAACACGTCCTCGATCGGCATCAGGAACGGCTTGTCAATGTCCCGCACCGGCTGCGGCACGTACTTGTCCAACGCGTCCATCAACTCCAGGATGCACTTGGCGTCCGCTTCCTCCACCGAACCCACCACCCCCGCCTTCAACGCCGACCCCCGGATCACCGGCACCTCGTCCCCGGGGAACTCGTACTGCGACAGCAGCTCCCGAACCTCCAGCTCCACCAGGTCCAACAGCTCCGGGTCCTCCACCTTGTCCACCTTGTTCAAAAACACCACGATGCACGGCACCCCCACCTGCCGCGCCAGCAGAATGTGCTCCCGCGTCTGCGGCATCGGACCATCCTCCGCCGACACCACCAGAATCGCCCCGTCCATCTGCGCCGCACCCGTGATCATGTTCTTCACGTAGTCCGCGTGCCCGGGACAGTCCACGTGCGCGTAGTGCCGGTTCACCGTCTGGTACTCCACGTGCGAGGTCGCAATCGTCAGAATCTTCATCTCGTTGCGACGACCGTGCGCAATCGACGCCTTCGCCACCTCTTCGTATGACTTGAACTCCGCCAACCCCTTCAACGACATCACCTTCGTAATCGCCGACGTCAACGCCGTCTTGCCGTGGTCCACGTGCCCAATCGTCCCTACGTTGATGTGCGGCTTCGTCCGATCAAACTTCTGCTTGGCCATTTTTGGATCGCCTCCCTCTTCCCCTTGTCTGTCTCGGGACCGCCGTGGCGGTCCTGGCCTGCGAGGTGGACAGGCCGGGTTCAGTTCCTCATTCGGGTCCGACCAGTGGAGCCCAGGACCAGATTTGAACTGGTGACCCCGTCCTTACCAAGGACGTGCTCTACCGCCTGAGCTACCTGGGCCCACGAAAAAGCCTTTGAGGCATTGGAGCGGGAGACGGGATTCGAACCCGCGACCAACAGCTTGGAAGGCTGTGACTCTACCCCTGAGTTACTCCCGCAAAGATAAGATGGTGCGGGCGGATGGATTTGAACCACCGTAGGGCATTGCCCGGCAGATTTACAGTCTGCTGCCATTGACCGCTCGGCCACACCCGCACGCGCGAGTCCTCTTGCTGTCCACCGCAAACCGTGCAACGGCCGCCGTAGCCCTCTGGAGCTGGCGATGGGACTCGAACCCGTAACCTGCGGATTACAAATCCGCTGCTCTACCAGTTGAGCTACGCCAGCCTGCGCGGGAAGGAGCACCCGTCGTTCCCCTCTGCCAAAGATCTCCTCCCGGGCACACACGTTCCCCGGAAAGGGAACGCAGATGATACCACCACTCAAGAAAAAATCAAGGCCCAGCGACAGGGCTCAGGGGCCAGGGGTCAGGGGACCGAACCACCACCTCCCTTCCACACCAGGAGCCGCCCCTCGCGCGCAACGTGCTGTGCCCCTCGCAAGACCAGGGAGAACCAAGCTACTGCCTCGCCTTTTCGGGGCCCTGAGCCTTGTCCCCTGACCCCTGGGCCGGAGGCAGGGGGAAACGGCGACGCCACTCCCAGGCGAGCACGCCGACCGCGACGGAGAGGTTGAGGGACTCGATGCCGGCCGCGACCGGGATTGCGACGGTGCCGTCGAGCGCCTTGCGTGTCTTAGCGCGCAGCCCGGCCGCCTCCCCACCCACGCACAGCAGCAGCCGCTCCGGCAGGTCTGCCTCGTGAACCGGCGTGCCGGCCGCTTCCGCACCAAGGACCCAGAACCCCGCGCGCTTTGCCGCCAACGCGAAGTCGCCGAGCGACCCCACGTGGGCCACGCGCACCAACGGCAGCGTGCCGGCCGCCACCTTGGCCGCCGCCCCGCCCAGCGGTGGGGGGTGTGGCCCTGCGACCACGACGCCGCCGAGCGCGAACGCTGCCGCGCTGCGCACGACTGCACCCAGGTTATGGGCGTCCTCGAGCCCATCGAGGCCAAGCACACAGAGGGGACCCGCCTGCTCCAACAGCGCCTCCGGGTCGGTAAAGGGGGCGGGCGCCAGGCGCGCAGCAGCGCCGTTGTGGGCGACCCCGCCGGCGACCTGGTCGAGCTTGCGTCTGGGTACGGTGGCGTAGCGCACGCCGGCCGCTCGGGCCGCCTCCAGCAGCTGCCTGGCGCGGGGGCCGGCAAGCCCGTCCGCCAGCCAAACCACCTCCACGCGCGAGCGCTGCTGCTCGAGGGCCGCGAGCACCGCGTGGAAGCCGACGACCCATTCCGCACCCCCACCCGGGGTGCGGGGTCCGGGTTCCGGGGACCGGCGATCGTGAGGCGTGCCGGTCATGGCTGCGAGGAAGACTCCAGCGTCACCAGCGCAAGCGCCACGATGCCCTCGCCCCGTCCCACAAAACCGAGGCCCTCAGAGGTTGTGGCCTTCAGGTTGACCTGCTCCTCGCCGACGCTGAGGAGCTGCGCCAGCCGCGCCCGCATGGCCCGGCGGTGCGGAG
The DNA here is from genome assembly GCA_963754345.1 of Thermoanaerobaculaceae bacterium. Classification (GTDB taxonomy): domain Bacteria; phylum Acidobacteriota; class Thermoanaerobaculia; order Thermoanaerobaculales; family Thermoanaerobaculaceae; genus RBG-13-68-16. The sequence goes on from CAVWFZ010000004.1 coordinate 338,692, forward strand.
CGATGCGGGGCGCCTCGGCGAGCAGCGTGACGTCGCAGCCCGCGACGCGCCAGCCGCGCTCCGCCGCCAGCTCCAGCGCGCGGGCGACGAACAGATGCGAGGGGGCGTCGCGCCAGCGCTCCTCGCGCGGGGGGAAGTGCTCGCCGATGTCGCCTGCACCGCATGCGCCGAGGATGGCGTCGGTCACGGCGTGCAGCGCCACATCGGCGTCGGAGTGTCCCGCCAGACCCTTCTCTCCGGGCAGCTCAACACCGCAAAGGATGAGCCGCCGGCCATCGGCGAACGCGTGCACGTCGATCCCCTGCCCCACGCGAACGCGCCCCGCCAACGCCGCGGAAAGCACCTCGAGATCCTCAGGGTGGGTGATCTTCACGTTGCGGGGATCTCCGGCCACCGCCACGACCCTTCCCCCCTGGCGCTCCACAAGTGCCGCCTCGTCGGTCCAGAACGCGTCCCCGGCCGCGTCCCACGCGTGCCGGAGCACCCCGGCTCGGAACGCCTGAGGGGTGAGGGCTCGGACGAGCCGTTCCCGGGGCACGGTCGCCTCGACGCTGCCGTCGTGGTGCAGGCGCTTCACGGTGTCCACGACAGGTGCAGCAAGCAGCGCGGCCCCACTCTCGGCAGCCGCGGCGGCCACCCTTTGGACGTCCCCCACCGGGACGAAGGGGCGAGCGGCGTCGTGGATAACCACCACGGTCTCATCGGAAGGGCCGAGCGCGGTAAAGCCGTTGCGCACGGAGTCCTGCCGCCGCTCGCCACCCGCGACCACCCGGACGCCCTGCGGGCCCCAGCGCTCCTGTGCTTCCTCCACACGCTCCGCACGCACGACCAGGGCCACCCGGGCTTCCGGGAACGCCGCGCGAACGCCCCCGACCGCACGATCGAGCACAGATCGGCCGGCGATCCGAGTGCCCAACTTGTCCTTGCCGAAGCGGGAGCTGGTTCCCGCCGCGACGACGATGAGGGCGACGCTCTGGTTGGTCATTCTTGTGTGGCGAGATCCCTCGCTAGGCTCGGGACGTGATCTGCACCCGCAGGCACCGGCGAGCTGTACGACGTTGCTGGTCCGAGCGGCTCCACGGGATCCCTCGCTTCGCTTCCGGGAGATCCTTCGTGTTGCCTTCGGCAGCACTCAGGATGTGACCCGGCCCGCAGCAGCGGGCACGACGCGGTCCGAAGGTTGCTGGTCGGCGTTCTAGCTGCGACGGTGGCTACCCAGTACATGAGATCCCTCGCTGCGCTCGGGATGTGATGTGTGCCCGCGGCAGCGGGCACACGTCACACCTCCATGATCTCCTGCTCCTTGGCGGTCATGACGTCCCCGATCTGCTTGATGTGGTCGTCGGTGAGCTTCTGGATCTCGTCCAGTCCTCGGTGCATGTCGTCCTCGGAGATCGTTTTGTCCTTCTCCAACTTGCGCAGCTCGTCGTTCCCCTCGCGCCGCACGTTGCGCACCGCGGTACGGGCGCGCTCCGCGTAGTCGTGGGAGACCTTGACCAGCTCCTTGCGCCGCTCCTGCGTCGGTGCGGGTACCGGGAGCTTGATCGCCTTGCCGTCGTTCATCGGGTTCAGGCCGAGGTTCGCCCTCTGGATCGCGTGCTCGATCGCCGAGATCAGGGAAGGATCCCATGGCTGGATCACGATCAGCGAGGCGTCGGGCACCGAGAGGTTGGCGACCTGGTTGAGCGGGGTAGGTGTGCCGTAGTAGTCCACCCGTACCGGGTCCAGGATTCCAAGGGAAGCGCGCCCCGCGCGCAGCGTCTTGAGCTCGTCCCGCAGCACCTCTACAGCCTTGTCCATGTGGGCCTTGGTTCTCTTGACCGTCTCGCGCATCGCCGCTCCCTGTGCGGCCCGCCTTGGTCGGGGCCGCGTCGAGATCTCAACGCGACCCATTGTATCCGGGAACAGGCGGGGCCGGCCGTGAACCGCGAGAGGCACCTCGCAGAATATTGCGATGGAGATTCTGTATCAGCCTTGGCTCTGCCGGGCGGCGGCGGCGGTCCGCTGGGTGCCCGAGCTAGGTGTGAGCAGCCGGCCTGCGTCAGGCCGAAGAGACCGTGGAGCCGACATCCTCGCCCACGACCACGCGGCGGATGTTCCCCGCGACGCGGATGTTGAAGATCCTGATGGGAATCCCCGCGTTCTGACAGAGCGAGACCGCCGCGGCGTCCATGATCGTGAGGCCGTGCTCGAGGAGGTACTGGTAGCTAGCGGTCTTGAGCAGGCGGGCGCCCGCATCGCGCGCCGGGTCGGCGGTGTAGAGCCCGTCCACCTTGGTTCCTTTGAGAAGCACCTCGGCATGGATCTCGCTCGCGCGCAGGGCCGCGGCCGAGTCGGTGGTGAAGAACGGGTTGCCGGTGCCGGCCGCGAAGATCACGACACGCTTCTTCTCCAGGTGCCTGATCGCCCGACGCCGGATGAACGGCTCGGCCACCTCGCGCATCTCGACGGCGGTGAGCACGCGGGTGAAGCACCCGCGCTGTTCGAGCGCATCCTGCAGGGCAAGCGCGTTGATGATCGTGGCGAGCATCCCCATGTAATCGCCGGTGACGCGGTCGAGCCCCTGCTCGGTTGCCGCGATCCCGCGGATGATGTTGCCGCCTCCGATCACCACCGCCACCTCGACCCCCAGGTCGTGCACCTCGGCGATCTCGGCAGCAAGCTGGGGCAGCACCTCGGCGGCGATCCCGAACGGCTGGTTACCCATCAGGACCTCGCCCGAGAGCTTCAGGACGACGCGCCTGTAGACCGGGGAGCCGCTCACTTTCCGGCGGCTCCCGCTCCCTCGCCGAGCCTGAAGCGGAGGAAGCCGCCCACGGCCACGCCGCCGCGCTCGGCCAGTACGGCCGACACCTTCTTCGCGGGGTCCTTGACGAAGGGCTGCTCCAGGAGGCAGACCTGCTCGTAGAATTTCCCGACCTTCCCCTCGGCGATCTTCTCGATCACCTGCGCCGGCTTGCCGGAGCTGGCCGCCTGGGCCCTGGCGATCTCCCGCTCCTCGTTGACCGCATCGGCCGGCACGTCGGCGGGCGACACCCAGCGCGGCTCCGCGGCCGCGATCTGCATCGCCACGTCCTTCACGGTCTCCCCATCGGCCGAGGCCGAGATCTGCACCAGAACGCCGATCTTCCCGCCCATGTGCAGGTAGGAGCCGATCTGCGTCCCCTCGCCCGCCCCCAGGAAGCCGACGCGAGAAAGAAGAATGTTCTCCCCGATGGTCGAGATCTGCGTCGAGATGACCTCGGCCACCGTATGTAGCGGGTCGCCGATGTAGCGGGCCGCCTTGACCTTCTCCACGTCACCGACGCCGTCGGCCGCCGCCTGTTCGGCCAGCGCCTGGGCGAAGGCCTGGTACTGCTCGGTCCGGGCAACGAAATCGGTCTCGCAGTTGAGCTCGACCATCCCGCCGCGCCGGTTGTCCTCGGTGACGGCAATCGCGACGCGGCCGTCCTTGGCGGTACGGCCCGCCTTCTTCGCGGCGGCGGCCAGACCCTTCTTGCGAAGGAGCTTGATCGCCTCTTCCATGTCGCCGCCGGCCTCCTGCAGGGCCCGCTGGCAGTCCATCATCCCGGCGCCCGTCTTCTCTCGAAGTTCCTTCACACTGGCAGCAGAAATCACCATCTCAACCCTCCATGAAAAGAGCCAGGAAGCGCGTCGCCCCTGGCCCATCCACAGCCGGGCTCCGGGGTCAGGGGTCCGGGGTCCGCATTTCGGATCCCGGTGCCCGGTGCCCGGACCTCGGGTCTCTCAGCGCTTCTCGTAATCGTCCGTTTCCTCGTCGTACTCCTCGAACGTCTCCTCGAGCGATGGCAGCGGAGCTTCCTCACCACCCTCCGGGGCCGCAGGTGCTTCGGCCACTGCGACCGGAGCCGGGGCCTTCACCAGCTCGGCCTCGGCCTCGCTGCGCCCCTCGACCATCGCTAGCCCCTCGAGCACCGAGTCCGCGATCCGCGAGGTGAAGAGCTTGATGGCGCGGATGGCGTCGTCGTTGCCGGGGACCGGGTAATCCACGACGTCGGGGTCGCAGTTGGTGTCCACGACCGCCACCACCGGGATGCCGAGCCGGTTCGCCTCATGCACCGCGTTGTGCTCGTGGTTGGTGTCGATCACGTACAGGGCCTCGGGCAGCGACTCCATATCGCGAATCCCGCCGAGGTTCTTCTCCATCTTGGCCCGCTCGCGCTCGAGGTGGACGCGCTCCTTCTTGGTGATCTGCGCTTCCGCGTTGGCGAGCTGGCGCTCGACTTCCTTGTAGCGGTCCACGGAGCGGCGAACGGTCACGAAGTTGGTGAGGGTTCCGCCGAGCCAGCGGTTGGCGACGTAGAACATCCCGCAGCGCCCTGCCTCTTCCTTCACCACGTCCTGGGCCTGCCGCTTTGTTCCAACGAAGAGGATCGTTCCGCCCGAGACGACCAGGTCGCGGACGAAGGTGGAGGCTTCTTCGAAGAGCTGCAGCGTCTTTTGCAGGTCAACGATGTAGATCCCGTTGCGCTTGCCGAAGATGTACGGACGCATCTTCGGGTTCCAGCGCCGGGTCTGGTGACCGAAGTGGACGCCAGCCTCGAGCAGCTCTTTCATTGAAATGGAAGCCAAGAGCGTATCTCCTTTCAGGCTTCTTTACCGCTTGGAGAACTGGAACCGCCGCCTCGCCTTGGGCTGGCCGTACTTCTTGCGCTCCACCTCGCGGGCGTCGCGCGTGAGGAAGCCTGCACTCTTCAGCTTCGGCCGCAGCTCGGGGTTGAACTCCAGGAGTGCCCGGGAGAGCCCGTGCCGGATCGCCCCGGCCTGGCCGCTGATCCCGCCGCCCGCAACGTTGACGACGATGTCGAACTTTTCGGCGGTCTCGGTAATCAGGAGCGGCTGCCTGATGACCATCTTGAGCACGCGGTTCGGAAAGTAGATGTCGAACTCGCGCCGGTTCACCGTGATCTTCCCGGTCCCCGGGCGCAGGTAGACGCGCGCCACCGCGGTCTTGCGACGGCCGGTCCCGTAGTACTGGATGCTCGCCACGGCTTCTCTCCTTACCCTTCGACCTTCACGGCCTTAGGCAGCTGGGCCTGGTGGGGATGCTCCGGGCCCGCGTACACCTTCAGCTTCCTGAGCAGCTTCCGGCCGAGCCGGTTCTTCGGCAGCATGCCCCACACCGCGAAGCGCACGATCCGCTCGGGCGCCTTGTCGCGCAGCTCGCGCGCCGTCGCCTGCTTGAGGTGACCGGGATCGCCGGAGTGGCGGTAGTACCGCTTGTCGTCCCACTTGTTGCCCGTGAGCTTCACGCGGCCGGCGTTGACCACGATGACGAAGTCGCCGGTGTCCAGGCCGGGCGTGAAGCTCGGCTTGTTCTTGCCCCGCAGCAGCCTCGCCACCGTGGTGGAAAGCCGCCCAAGCACGACGTCCGCAGCGTCAATGACCAACCAGTCGTGGCGGATATCACTCTCTTTCGGCACGAACGTCTTCATTCCACTCTCCACGTCGCTCCCGTGCAGGCAGACTCTGACCACGCACCTCCCCCGCACAGGGGCGCAAAGACTACCAGAGGGACCTGTTGCTGTCAAGAATCACAAGCGACGGTCGCGACTTCGGAGCCGGGGATGCTAGCATCTGGCCCGGCCCTTCCCCGGGAGGTTCGAATGAAACCCACGGTCGTCGTGCTGGTCCCGATCATCGTTGCAGCCGCTGCCATATCCGCTGCCGTGCAGGCACCGAAGAAGCCGGCCAGGTCAAAAGAAACGGCCGCCCCGGCCGTGCCGTCCGGCGAATCGCCCGTGAAGGCGGAGCAGCTCAAGGGCTTCCGCTGGCGTTCCGTCGGGCCGGCCAACATGGGTGGGCGCGTGAGTGACATCGCGGGCCACCCCAATGACCCCGCCACGTTTTACGTCGCTCTCGGCACCGGCGGGTTGCTCAAGACCACCAACTACGGCACCACGTGGAGGTTCGTCTTCGAGGACCAGCCGGTCGCATCGGTCGGCTCGGTGGCGGTCGCTCCTTCGAAGCCCGAGTTTGTATGGGTCGGGACCGGCGAGGGGAACAGCCGCAACAGCTCGTCCTGGGGCGACGGCGTCTACCGCTCGACGGACGCCGGCAAGGGCTGGCAGCACCTCGGGCTCGCGGCGACGCACGACATCCCGCGCCTGGTGGTCCACCCGAAGGACCCCGACACCGCCTACGTCTGCGCCCTCGGCCACCTGTGGGGCGAGAACGCCGAACGGGGCGTTTTCAAGACCACCGACGGGGGCAAGACCTGGCAGCACGCGCTGAAGCTCGACTCTCGGACCGGTTGCGTGGACTTGGTGCTCGACCCGGAAAACCCCGACCTCATCCTCGCCGCTGCCTATGCGCGCAAGCGGACCGCCTGGTCGTACGACTCGGGCGGGCCGCTCGACGGAATCTACCGGTCCAGCGACGGCGGCGCCCACTGGACGAAGCTCACCAATGGGTTGCCCGACAGGACCGGCCGGATCGGGCTTGATGCCGCCCGCTCCAAGCCCGGGGCCTTCTACGCGGTCGTGGAGTCCGACCAGGGCGGCAACGTCGCCCCGTTCGACCCCGCCTCCCGGTCCGGCGGCGTCTTCCGCACCGACGACCGGGGGGATACCTGGAAGCGCGTGTCCAAGCTCGCACCGCGCAGCTTCTACTTCTCGGAGATCAGGGTCGACCCCAAGGACGACCAGCACCTGTGGGTGCTCGGGGTGGACCTCTACGTCTCCAAGGACGGCGGCGCCACCTGGAGCCGCCGGGCAGCGGCCAAGACCCACGTGGACCATCACGCGTTCTGGATCGACGCCAACAACCCGCGCCGCGTGCTGCTCGGCAACGACGGCGGGATCTACGCCTCGTGGGACGCCAGCGAGAAGTGGACGTTCCTCAACAACGCGGCAATCGGCGAGTTCTACAACCTGGCGGTGGACTTCAAGACACCCTACACGATCTGCGGGGGGCTGCAGGACAATGGGACTTGGTGCGGGCCGTCGGCCACCATGACCGGAACCAACGTCGAGGAGGACGACACCGACGAGGCGTTCGGCATCACGAACCAGGACTGGAGGTACATCACCGGCGGGGACGGCTTCCACGTCGCGATCGACCCGACCAACCCCGCCATCGTCTACTCCGAGAGCCAGGGCGGGGCCATCAGCCGCCTCAACCTGGAGACGGGCGTCCGCAAGCTGCTCCGCCCGGATGCCCGCGAGGGGCAGTCGGCGTACCGCTTCAACTGGAACACGCCGTTCATCATCTCGCATCACGACCCCTCGGTGCTCTACCTGGGCGGCAACGCGCTCTTCCGCCTCACCGAGCGCGGCGACAGGTGGGAGGCCATCAGCCCGGATCTCACCACGCGTGATCCGTCAAGGATGGCGAGCGCCGGATCCGGGGCCGAGAACCACTGCACGATCGTGACCATCTCCGAGTCGCCCAAGGACCCCAAGGTGATCTGGGCCGGCACCGACGACGGCAACGTTCAGGTCACCCGCGACGGCGGCGCGAGCTGGAGCAACGTGGCGGGCAAGCTCCCGGGCGCGGCGAAAGGGCTGTACGTCTCCCGCGTCGAGGCCTCCCACTTCGACCCCGCCCGTGTCTACGTCGCCGTTGACGGTCACCGCTCCGATGTCTTCGAGCCTTTCCTCTTCGAGAGCGACGACTTCGGGAACAGTTTCCGGGCCCTTGCCGCTTCGCTGCCACCGGGCGGGCCGGTGAAGGTCGTGCGCGAGGACTTCGTCAACCCCGATCTTCTCTTCTGCGGCACCGAGTTCGGCGCCTTCGCCTCGTTCGACCGCGGCGCCCACTGGCTCCCCCTGAAGCAGGGGCTGCCCACCGTGGCGGTGGACGACCTCCTCATCCACCCGCGCGACCGCGACCTCATCGCGGCCACGCACGGGCGCAGCATCGCACTCCTCGACGACATCGGCCCGCTCGAGCAGAGCACCGGCGAGGTGCTCGCCAGGCCGTACCACCTCTTCCAGCCGCGCCCGGCCCGCGCCTTCCTCTACCTGCCCTACGGCGGCATCTGGGGGGACGGGTTCTTCACCGCCAAGAACCCGCCCTTCGGCGCGGCGATCAGCTACTGGGTGAAGGAGTACTCGGCCGAGGAGGTGAACTTCGAGATCGCGGATGCTCAGGGCCGCACCGTGCGCAGGCTGAAGGGCCAGGCGGCGCCGGGTTACAACAGGGTCATCTGGGACCTGCAGCCCGACAGGGACGAGCGCATCAGCGCGCGAGGGCGGGGCGGCCAGCCTCAGCTGGTGGCCGGCGGCGAGTACACGGTCACAATGAAGGTGAAGGGCAGGCAGGACCAGAAGGTCAAGCTGACGGTCACGGCCCCGGAAGGCGTCGGCAGGTATCCCCTCGCGCCGTGATGGAGCGAGACAAAAGGCAATAGGCAAGACGCGAAAGGAACAACACCCTCTTGGCTTTCCTCTCTGCCGGGTCCCCATTCTCCCCATGCTCCGTGGCTTGTGCCGGTGAGACCGGTTCACGACCAAAGATGTCATTCCGAGGCCCGCAGGGCCGAGGAATCTGGGGGCGGGAAGCCGTCATCCAGAATCCCCTCCCAGATCCCTCGTCCTGCCTGCGGCAAGACTCGGGATGACTGCAATGCACTACGACAGCTGTGAAACGCGATGCCAGGCACAGGCGTAGACTCTCGGGGCTGCCCTCGGGCGGCCAGGAGGCCACCACGATGAGAGCAATCAGGACCGTTCTTCCGATTCTCTCTGCGGTGTTGCTGATCACCGCCGTCACGGGTGCGCAGACGAAACCGGCCCCGTCGAGCGGTGAGCGTCTTGCGTACCCGGAGGCCCCCAAGGGCACCGTGATCGACGACTATTTCGGCACCAAGGTCGCGGACCCGTACCGCGGATTCGAGGAGCTCGACTCCGCCCAGACGCACGCCTGGGTGGAGGCGGAGAACAAGCTCACCTTCTCCTACCTCGGGCAGATCCCCGACCGGGACACGATCCGCAAGAGGCTGACGGAGCTGTGGGACTACGAGAGGTACGGGGTGCCGTTCGTCCAGGGTGGCAAGACGTTCTATACCCGCAACAGCGGGCTGCAGGCCCAGAGCGTGCTGTACGTGGCCGATGCTACCGCCAGCGAGCCACGGGAGCTTCTCGACCCGAACACCCTCTCCAAGGACGGCACCGTCGCGCTCTCCGGGACGTCGGTCTCCGACAACGGGAAGTGGCTGGCCTACAGCATCTCGACGGCCGGCTCGGACTGGCAGGAGTGGCGGGTGCGCGACGTGGCGACCGGGAAGGACACCCAGGACCAGCTCGTCTGGGTCAAGTTCACCACCACCGCCTGGACCGGCGACGGGAAGGGTTTCTTCTACGGGCGCTTCGACCAGCCCCCGGCCGGAGCCGAGCGCAAGGCCACGAACTACTTCCAGAAGCTCTGCTACCACAAGCTGGGCACACCACAGTCTGACGACCCCATCGTCTACCGGCGCGATGACCACAAGGACTGGCAGTTCGGCCCCCAGGTCACCGACGACGGGCGCTACCTGATCATCAACGTGCGCGTCGGGACCGACCGCCGCACCATGGTGTTCTACAAGGACCTCTCGGCGCCCGACGACAAGGTCGTCGAGCTGCTGCCCGAGTTCGACGCCCAGTACAGCTTCGTGGACAACGACGGGCCGGTCTTTTTCTTCCGGACCGACTTTCAGGCCCCGAAGGGCCGGCTCGTGGCGATCGACACTCGGAAACCGGAGCGCGCGGCCTGGCGCGAGATCATCCCGGAGGCCAAGGATTCCCTCGAACGGGTCTTCCGCGTCCACGAAACGTTCATCGCCGGCTACCTGCGGGACGCGTCGAGCGCCGTGCTGGTCTTCACCCTGGACGGCAAGTCACAGGGTGAGGTCAAGTTTCCGGCCATCGGCAGCGCCCGCGGCTTCGACGGAAAGCGCAGCGACAAGGAGACCTACTACTCCTTTACCAACTTCTCGACGCCAGGCACGATCTACCGTTTCGACGTCGCCACCCGCACCAGCACCGTCTTCAAGCAACCGAAGGTGAAGGCAGACCTCGGCGGCTACGAGACCAAACAGGTCTTCTACCCCAGCAAGGACGGGACCAAGGTCCCGATGTTCCTCACCTACCGCAAGGGCCTCAAGCTGGACGGACGCAACCCGGTGCTGCTTTACGCATACGGCGGCTTCGACATTCCGGAAACGCCAAGCTTCTCGGTGGCGAACCTGGTGTGGATGGAGATGGGCGGCGTCTATGCGCTCGCCAACCTGCGTGGCGGCGGCGAGTACGGCGAGGAGTGGCACAAGGCCGGCATGCTCGCCAACAAGCAGCGCGTCTTCGACGACTTCATCGCCGCGGCCGAGTGGCTGATCGCCAACCGCTACACCTCGCGTGAGAAGCTTTCGATCTACGGAGGCAGCAACGGTGGCCTCTTGATCGGTGCCGTGCTCAACCAGCGCCCGGACCTTTGCGGCGCCGCCGTCCCGGCGGTGGGCGTCATGGACATGCTGCGCTTCCACAAGTTCACCATCGGGTGGGCGTGGACCTCCGAGTACGGCTCCTCCGACGACCCCAAGATGTTCCCGGTCCTGCTCAAGTACTCACCGCTCCACAACATCAAGCCGGCCACCTGCTACCCGCCGACGCTCATCATCACCGCCGACCACGACGATCGCGTGGTCCCAGCTCATTCCTTCAAGTACGCCGCGACGCTGCAGGCCGCTCAGGGGTGCGCCAACCCGGTCCTGATCCGCATCGAGACGCGCGCCGGGCATGGCGCGGGCAAGCCGACCTCCAAGCAGATCGAGGAGGCCGCCGACCGCCTTGCGTTCCTCACCAAAGCGTTGACGATGCCGGCCCCCAAAATCTGAGACCATTCTCAATGACAGCGGGGGAGGGCTCCCCTCCCCCGCGCTGCTTCGTCTTCGTCTCTCCCGAGGCCTTAGGCCTGTACCTTACTTCCGCTCCATCGTGATTTCCGCCCGACCAGTTTACGGGGTCGGCGCGGCTTCGCCTGCCGGAGGTTGCGGTTCGACACGGGCGAGCAGCCTGAGGACCTGGTAGACGGCAATCGCCCCGAACGAGCCCAGGGCGATGCCGTTGAACTCGTAGTCGCCCGCGTGGACGGTGAAGTTGGCCGCACCGACAATGATCGCCACCGCCGCAGTGAAAAGGTTCACGGGGTCACGGAAATCGACTCGCGCCTCGACCCAGATCCGCCCACCCAGAATGGCGATCATGCCGTACAGCACCGTGGTGGCACCACCCAGCACGCCGGCCGGGATCGTCCCGATCAAGGCGCCGAACTTGGGGCACAGGCCCAGGAGGATCGCCGTCACCCCTGCGACCATGTACGCGGCCGTCGAGTAGACGCGCGTGGCCGCCATGACCCCGATGTTCTCCGCGTAGGTGGTGGTGCCCGACCCGCCGCCGATCCCGGCCAGCATCGTCGCCAGGCTATCCCCCATATAGGCGCGGCCGAGGAAACGGTCGAGGTTGCGCCCGGTCATGGCCGCCACCGCCTTGACATGGCCGGTGTTCTCCGCGATCAACACGACCACCACCGGGATGATCAGCACGATGGCCCGCAGGTCGAACGACGGCAGATGCAGCTGGGGCATCCCGAACCACGCGGCGTCACCCACGCGCGTGGTGTCAACCGCGCCACAAGCGGCGGCGAAGAGGTAGCCGATCAGAACGCCCAGGAAGATGGAAAGCCGGCCGAGAAAGCCCCTCACGGCAATGCCGATGAGCAAGATCGCGGCCAGGGTCACGACGGCCACGGACGGCTGCTTGCTGAAGCTGTCCCTGGCCACCGGTGCGAGGTTGAGGCCGATCAGGGCGACGATCGCCCCAGTCACGACCGGCGGCATGAGCACCTCGATCAACCGGAAGCCGAGCCGCTCGACGAGCAGCCCTACCAGAAAGAACGCCAGGCCGGCGGCGACGATGCCACCGAGAGCCGCAGGGATGCCGCCTCTCGCCTGGGCGGCCAGCACCGGGGCGATGAAGGCGAAGCTCGAGCCGAGGTAGCTCGGGATGCGGTTCCCCACAACAACGAGGAACATGAGCGTCCCGAGGCCCGAGAACAGGATCGTCGTAGCCGGCGGGAATCCGGTCAGAAGCGGCACCAGGACCGTCGCGCCGAACATCGCGACCACGTGCTGGAGCCCGATGCCAACGGTTCGGGGCCATGACAACCGTTCCTCAGGTGCGACGACGCTGTTCGACGAGATGCTGCTTGCCGGATCGACAAGCTTCCAGATTATGGCGCGATTGTAGCTGCTTGCTTGCGATGCCGAGGTCCGCGTCATAGGATTGCAACGTATGCCCAACGGCCCGAGGCAACGCTGCCTGGCCGATTGCCGGCTTTCGCCCTTGAAAGGAGCGAATGGATGATCCTCGACGAGCTGGAGAAGAGACTGCGGCCGCCCGAGCGCGAAATGCCACCGTACCCGCCCAAGTTCGTGGTGCTCCCCTCCGGGGACAAGCTGGTCATCCGTCAGGCGGAACGCGGCGACATCCCGATCCTGCTCGAGACCGTCGAACCCCTCGCCCGCGTCCGGAAGGACTTCTACGACATCGTGGCTTCGCGGATGTACGCGGAGCTCCTCGGCCAGTACATCCACCGGGTCGTGGACCCCTACTGCCTGGTGGGCACGATCAACGGCGTGGTCGCGAGCCTCGTCAATGGCCGCATGATCGATGACAAGCGCGGCATGAGCTACCACACCCTCACGATCCACCGCGGCCTGAGGTGCGGCGCCCACATGTTCGCGGCAAAGATGGAGTACCACATGGAGGTCCTCGGCCAGGACGAGGTGTTCATCGTGGCCGAGAGCTACATCGGGTTCAAGCGCTGGATGATCGAGTACCAGCTCGAGTCGCGGCCGTCGTTCCAGCACGAGCTCGGCGGGGCCCCTTCGTACGTCCTGACCCGCGCGCTGTACAACACCTACAAGCCGCGCCTGGTCGCCGGCACGCGGCCGGTGCCCGAGGAGCTGTTGCGCACGGCGGACCGCCTCATCCTGCCCGACGAGTACCCGCAGATCCCGGGGTTCAAGCGATGAGACAGGTCGGAATCGTCGGCATAGGTCACACGAAGTTCGGGCGGATGGACTTCGACCTCGTGGACATCATGGCCTGGGCGTCGCTGGAGGCGATGAAGGACGCGGGGATCACGGGCGGCATCGACCAGGTATTCGTCGCCAACATGGGTGCGGGGGCGGTCAACAACATGAGCGGCGTGGCCTCCGCGCTGGTCAGCCGGATCTTCCTCGAACCGGCGATGGCCGAGGCGGTGGAGAACGGCCCGGCGTCGGGGGCCTCAGCTGTGAAATGCGGCTACATGGCGATCGCTTCGGGGATGGCCGACGTCGTGCTGGTCACCGGCGGCGAGCGGATGCGAGAGGTCACCGGGTGGAGGGCCACCGACTTCGTGGCTACCCTCACCCACCCCGACGCGGAGTACGCCTACGGTCTGACGCTCCCGGCTTTTGCCGGGATGTTCACACGGGCGTACATGGAGCGTTACGGCCTTACCGAGAAACACCTGGCGATGCTTGCGGTCAAGGCCCACCGCAACGCGGAAAAGAACCCCTTCGCGCACATCGAGGAGTCGGCGAGCCTGGCAGGCATCTACAGCGGGCCGCACCGCGAGGTGGTCAACCCGATCATGGCCGACCCGTTGCGCCTTTACGACCTCTGCCCGGTCTCGGACGGAGCGGCCTCCGTGGTGCTGTGCGCCACGGATGTCGCCGACCGCTTCAAGAAGAAGCCTGTCCGCATCGCCGGGATCGGACAGGCGACCGACACCCACTGCGTGCACAACCGGGTCGACATGCTCGATCTGGCGGCCGTGCGCCTCGCGGCCGAGCGCGCCTACGCCATGGCCGGTCTCGGCCCGCGCGACGTCTCCCTCGCCGAGCTCCACGATGCGTTCCTCATCCTCGAGGTCGCGGAGAGCGAGGCGGTGGGGCTTTTCGAAAAGGGCCGCGCGAAGGAGGCGATCGAGAGGGGCGAGACCGAGGTCACCGGCCGGATCCCGATCAACACCTCGGGCGGCCTCAAGGCGAAGGGCCACCCGGTGGGAGCGACAGGCGTCTCGCAGATCCACGAGCTGGTCAAGCAGCTGCGCGGCCAGGCGGAACCAGGCCGGCAGGTCAAGGATCCTCGGGTGGGTCTGGCGGTCAACTTCGGCGGCTTCGGCAACAACGTCGTCGCCACGATTCTGACGAAGGAGTAGGCCAATGAAGGACAAGGCCGACAAGCAGCAGCCGACGTTTGACGCCTCCCCCACCCAACCGCTGCCCATCCACAAGGCGCTAAGCACGACGGAGCTCTACGCTGTCGACGAGCACGTCTACGCCTACCGCTGCCCGAAGTGCGGCGCGCTGTACCACCCCGCACCGATGGTGTGCAAGGCGTGCCGGAACCGGCGCGACCCGTCCGAGGTGGTGTTCCCCGATTTCGAGAAGGTTCCCATGGAGGGACCGTGCAAGCTGCTGACCTGGACGCGGATCTTCGCGCTGCCCGAGGGGATCGACCGCCCCAGCGTGGCGTTCGGGATCGTCGAGTTCGGGAACGGGTTGCGCGCGGCCGGCCAGCTCATGGTGGACCGCCCGAAGACCGGTGCCACGGTGGTCGCGCGCCCGGGCCTCGTCCGCGAGCTCATCGGACGAGATTTCTACGGGCTGCAACTCTTCGCACCTGACGATTAGGGCCAAACCGCAAGGAGGTGGGGCCATGCTCCTACCGCGTTTCGAGTACCAGGCCGCCGACACCCTCGAAGAGGCGCTCGCGGCGTGGGCCGAGCGGCCCGGGGCCGCCTATCTCGCCGGCGGCACCGACCTGCTGCCCCAGATGCGCACCGGTCGGCGCTCCCCACGCCGGCTGATCGACGTCAAGCGGATCCCCGTACTCGCCGGCATCCGCGAGCTGGAGGACGGCGGCCTGGCAATCGGCGCCGCGGTGCCGCTCGCCATGATCGAGGATCATCCGTCGGTAACGCGGCGGTTCCCATTGCTGGCGGAGTGCTGCCGTGCCGTGGGGGCGCCGCCGCTTCGCAACCGCGCGACCATGGCCGGCAACGTCTGCAACGCCTCGCCCGCAGCCGACACTGCCGTGGCGCTCCTCGCGCTCGAGGCGACGGCGACCTTGGTCGGGCCGGCCGGCCGGCGCCATATCCCGATCGCCTCTTTCTTCACAGGGCCCGGCACGACCGCCCTCGCGCCCGGCGAACTTCTCGCCGAGATCGTCCTGCCCGGTACGGCGGCAGGGGCGCGCGGCTCGTACCTGCGCCTATCGCGTCGCAAGGGAATGGACCTGGCCACCGTGGGCGTATTGGTCGCGCGATCTTCCAACGGCACCAGCGGAACGTACAGGTTGGCCCTTGCCGCGGTTGCGCCGACACCGTTACGGGTTCGCGAGGCCGAGGCGCTGCTCGACCGCCGAGGGATAGGAGCGGCGCGCGAGGCCGCCGAAGCAGCGCGCTCCGCCTGCAGGCCGATCACCGACATCCGGGGCACGGCTGAGTACCGGCGCGAGATGGTCGGCGTGCTTACCGCGCGCGGCCTCACGGCTCTCGCCTAGGGGGTGACCATGCGCACAGCCATCACCGTTCGCGTCAACGGCCTCGACGAACAGCATGAGGTCGAGAGCAACCAGACCCTGCTCGAGTTCCTGCGTGACGTCCTGTGCCTGACCGGGACGAAAGAAGGCTGCAACGAGGGGGAATGCGGGGCATGCATGGTCCTTTTGGACGGCCGCGCGGTCAACTCGTGCCTGGTCCTCGCTGTCGAAGCCAACGGGGCTGAGGTGACGACCATCGAGGGCCTCGCCGACGGGCCGCGTCTGCACCCCTTGCAGCGCGCATTCCTCGCCCACAGCGCGGTGCAGTGCGGGTTCTGCACACCCGGCATGATCATCACCGCCGTCGCCATGCTCAACGAGAACCCCGATCCCACGGAGGCCGACGTACGCCACGCACTGTCCGGCAACCTATGCCGGTGCACGGGCTACCGCCAGATCATCGACGCCGTGCTCGAGGCTGCGACGGCGATGCGCACCGGTGTCGCGCCGCAGGAGGTGACGCCATGAACCCCCGCTGGATCGGCCAGACCGTCGAGCGGGTGGATGGGCTCGAGAAGGTCACCGGAGCGGCCCTGTACACCGCCGACCTCAAATTCCCCCGGATGCTGCATGCGCACGTTGTCCGCTCTCCTCACGCCCATGCGAGGGTCCTCGACGTCCGCCTGGAGAAGGCGACACGGATGCCTGGGGTGCGGGCGGTTGTCAGCGGCCGCGAGTTCCCATTCCACACCGGGATCTACCTCAAGGACCAGACGGTGTTCGCAACCGACCGCGTCCGCTTCTTTGGGGACCCAGTGGCCGCCGTCGCCGCGGAGACGCCGGAGGCGGCGGCCGAGGCCGCGGCTCTCGTGGAGGTGGACTACGAGCCTCTCGAGCCGATCTTCGATGCCCCTGCCGGCATCGCTCCCGATGCGCCGCTGGTCCACCCCGATCTGGGCCGCTACGAGTGCGTGCCGTGGATCACCCCGAAGGCCGGCACCAACATCTGCAACCACCTCAAGGTCCGCAAGGGGGACTACGCGAAGGCGTTTGCAACCTGCGCCCACGTCATCGAGAACGTCTTCGAGGTGCCGCAGGTGCAGCACGTGCCCCTGGAGACCCACGTCTCGGTGGCGCGCGTGGACCTCGCGGGCAAAGTCGAGGTGCACACCTCGGCGCAAAGCCCGTTCACCGTGCGCCACCTGCTATGCGCGTGCTTCTCCCTTCCCCACGGCGACGTCTCGGTCAACGTGCCGGCGGTGGGTGGCGGGTTCGGCGGCAAGGCGGGGATCAACCTCGAGCCGATCGCGGTGGCGCTCGCGATGGTCGCGCGCGGCCGCTGGGTGCGCGTGCTGGTCGACCGCAGCGAGGAGTTCTACGCCACCGTGGTGCGTCAGGGGTTGACGGCGACGATGGTCACCGGTGTGGATCGGCACGGCAAGGTGCAGGCGCAGAAGATGCACTACCTGTGGAACTGCGGGGCCTACGGCGGCTACGGCGTCAACGTCGTGCGCGCGGCGGGCTACACCTGCGGAGGGGCGTACGAGTTTCCCAACGTCTGGGGCGACTCGATCGGGGTCTACACCAACCGGCCGGTGGGGAGCGCGTACCGCGGTTTCGGGATGCAGGAGATCCACTGGGCGCTCGAGCAGCAGATGGACGTCGTCGCCCACGAGATCGGCATGGACCCGGTGGAGTTCCGGCTGCTCAACTGCCTGAGACCCGGCAAGTCAACGGTGACCGGCCAGGTCCTCGACGAGCACTCGGGCCGGCCTGACCTGTGCGTCGAGCGGGTCGCCGCCGCGATTGGCATGCGCCCCGATCGTGCCCGGACGCCCAACCGGGGTCGCGGCATTGCCTGTGCGGTGAAGGCTCCAGCGATGCCCAACGACGCCTCCTCCTCGGTCGTGCTGAAGTTCGCCGAGGACGCCACGCTCGAGGTGCTACTCTCGGGCATCGACTACGGGCAGGGCCTCAAAACCGTGGCGGCGCAGTTCGCGGCCGAGGCGCTCGATCTCCCGATGGAATCGGTCCGCGTGCGCGGCAACCCCAACACCGACCTTTCTCCGTACGACTGGCAGACGGTTGCTTCAAGGCAGACCTGGGCGACCGGCAACGCCATCCTGAGGGCCGGGGCCGACCTCAAGCGGCAGCTCTTCGCCATGGCCGCCACGGTGCTGGAGGTCGCACCCGGCGACCTGGAGTGCCGCAACGGCGAGGTCGTCCACCCGGCGAGCGCCCGCTCGATCCCGCTCACGCGCCTCGTCATGGGGTACCAGTTCCCCGACGGCCACACGATCGGGGGCCCGGTCGCAGCAGCCGCATCGTTCGTCCCCGAGGGGTTGCTCCACCTCGACCCGGAGACCAGCCAGAGCGCCAAACCGGTGGCCAAGTGGACGTTCGGCGCCCAGGCCGTGGAGGTGTCGGTGGACCCCGAGACGGGCCAGTACCGGGTGGAGCGGGTGGCCGCCTGCTACGACGTCGGGCGCGTGGTCAACCCGGGCCTCATCCAGGGACAGACCTACGGCGGTGTGGTCCAGGGCCTCGGCACCGGGATGATGGAGGAGTTGGTCCTCGATCGTGAGACCGGCCGTGTCGTCAACGCCTCGCTGATGGACTACAAGATCCCCACGACCGAGGACGTGCCGGCCGAGATCCAGGTTGCCTACGTCGAGACCCCACAGGCCGACGGCCCGCTGGGGGTGCGAGGCATCGGCGAACATACGATGATCCCCACCCCCGCCGCGGTCGCCAACGCGCTCTACGACGCGTGCGGCATCCGCATCAAGGGCCTGCCGATCACCGCCGAGAAGGTGCTTGCGGCGTTGAAGACAAAGGGCACCGGGGTCCCGGGTCCGGGGTCCGGGAAACCTGAGCTGGCAACGGAAGAGGTCGGCAAAAGGTGAGCGAGGTTGCGCTCGCCCACATGCGGGCGGCGCCGAGACCAGTGAGCCGCGCGGATCTGGCGCGACACCTCGCGAGCGTACGCGTGCCGCAACGCAGCGCGGCGTTGCTTGCATGGGCAGGCTGCAGGCTACAGGCTACAGGCTACAGGCAGGACACCCCGGCGGAGGCAGCGGTGGCGGCTGCTGGCGCCGGCCTTGCGCGGCTCGTCGAGATGCTCGGGGACGGCGCGACTGATGCCGAGGCGTACCGGCACGCCGTTGCGCAGCTCGTCGGCCTCGGGCCGGGGTTGACGCCGACCGGAGACGACGTGCTGGTCGCGTTGCTCGCCACCGCGCGCCGCCTGGCCGCCGGCGACATGCTGGCGAGCGCGGCGGCTGACCGACTGGCGGAGGCCGTGGCCGAGATCCCCGCCGGCCTGACCACCCCGGTGGCGCACCGGCTGCTCACCGAGGCCGCGGCGGGCCGCTTCCCGGCACCGCTCGCCCGCCTCGTCGAGGCGCTCGGCGACGCGGGGGTTGGTCACGATGCGCTCGCCGAGCTCATCGTCCGGCTCGTCGCGACCGGTGCACACTCAGGCGCCGACTGGCTCGCTGGCATCCTGGCGCTGACGGGAGCGTGTCTTGAGCGCGGAGGAGGCCCATGGCCGAGCTCGTGATCGTGCGGCGCGGAACCTACCACGACTCGGCCCGCCTGATGCGCATCGCCCGCGAGCTGGGGTCGCTGCCCGGGATCGCCTCCGCCGACGTGATGATGGGAACGGCGGCCAACGTCGAGCTGCTGGCAGACGCCGGTTTCTCGCGGAAAGAGCTTGGCGCGGCCACCCCGATGGACATGGTGGTGGCCCTGCGCTCGCGTACCGACCAGGCACTTGCAGCCGCCCAGGAGAGCCTGGCGACCCTGCTTTCCGGCGCCTCCGCGGGCGCAAAGGCCGCCGGCCCCCAGCAGCGACCGCGAAGCGTTGAGGAAGCGGTCCGCCTGCACCCCGCGGCCAACCTCGTTTCCATCGCCGTGCCCGGTATCTACGCGGCGTTCGTTGCCCGGCGCGCGCTCGACACCGGGAGGAACGTCTTCCTTTTCAGCGACAACGTGGCACTCGCCGACGAGGTGGCTCTCAAGGCGCTCGGCCGCGAGCGCGGCCTGCTCGTGATGGGACCGGACTGCGGCACCGCGATCGTCGCCGGCGTGGGCCTCGGCTTCGCCAACCGAGTCCCGCGCGGCCCGGTTGGGATTGTCGGCGCGTCCGGCACCGGGACCCAGGAGGTCTGCTGCCTCCTGGCGCGAATGGGGGTGGGCGTGTCGCACGCCATCGGGACCGGCAGCCGCGACCTCTCCGCCGCGGTGGGCGGCGTGATGACCGAGCTCGCCCTCTCGTTGCTCGGCGACGACCCCGGAACGGACGTTGTGGTCCTGATCGCCAAGCACCCCGCCCCCGAGGTCGCGCACCGACTGCACGGGGTCCTGGCGCGTACCGGAAAGCCGGCCGTGGTGCGCTACCTCGGCGAGCCGGGCCGGCCAGCGGCCGACGGCGTCGTCTACGCCGGTTCCCTCGACGAAGCTGCTGCCGCCGCCGCGACGGCGAGCGGACTGAAGCTCCGGGTTGCTCGCGAGGATGGGGAGGGCACTCTCGACTCTCGATTCGCGACTCTCGACCGGGCGGGCGGGCGGCTGGTGGGGCTGTTCGGTGGCGGCTCGCTCGCCGCCGAGGCGCAACACCTGCTGCGAAGCTCCGGGGTCGACACGGCGGTTCCCGACCGTCCACTCCGGCCCGACCAGCCACTCCCGCGGACCGGCAACCTCATCGTGGATACCGGTGACGACGCCTACACCGTCGGCCGCCCGCACCCGATGGTGGACCAGACCGTGCGCTGTGGCCTGGTCCGTACGGCCGGCGCGGACCCAACCGTGGGGCTCATCCTGCTCGACCTCGTGCTCGGCGATGGCGCCCATCCCGACCCGGCGCCTGAAATCGTTGCCGCCGTCGCGGACGCGCGCCAGGCTCGGGGGGGCACGCCTCTCGCAGTCGTCTGCTCGTTGTGCGGCAGCCGGGACGACCCGCAGGACACGGGGCGCCAGGAGGCGGTCCTCCGGGCAGCCGGAATCCATGTGGCATTCAGCGCCGCCCGCGCGGCCGGAGCCGCCGCCACGCTGCTCGGTCGTGTCGCCGAAAGGAATCCGTGATGAGCCCGACATCGGCCAGGGATCTTCTCGCCGGACCGGTCGGGGTCATCCACCTCGGCCTCGAGAGCGTGGCGGACGCGGCCGAAGCGGCCGGCGCGCCCATCACGCATGTCGAGTTCGTTCCTCCTGCAGGTGGCGACCCCCAGCGCATCGCACTCCTTGCCAAGCTTCTGACACCGCCGCTTGCCAGCGCCATCGACGCGGCCAATACCCGTGCCCTCGATCGCATGCTCGCCAGCCGGCCGCACCTGGTGGGGGTCGGGATCGCCCGGGACGTCATCCCGGGAATGAACGACGACCTCTTCCTGCACGCCGGTCCGCCAATCGACTGGGTGCGCATGTGCGGCCCGCTGCGCGGCGCGGTGATCGGCGGCATGCTGCTCGAGGGGTTGGCGGGCAGCCCGGAGGAAGCCGAGCGGCTCGCCGCCTCGGGAGCCGTGCGCTTCTCTCCCTGCCACCACCACAATGCGGTCGGACCGATGGCCGGCCTCGTCACGCCCTCGATGCCGGTGTGGGTCATCGAGGACCGGGAGGGCGCCGGGAAGGGCAACCGGACCTTCTGCACCCTCAACGAGGGCCTCGGCAAGGTGCTTCGCTACGGGGCCTACTCCGAAGAAGTGCTCGTGCGCCTGCGCTTTATCGCCGATGAACTGGCCCCTGTCCTGGCGGGCGCCCTCGGCGCGCACGGCCCCGTCGACGTGCGCCTGCTGATGGCGCAGGCGTTGCACATGGGGGACGAGGGGCACAACCGCAACCGCGCTGCCACCTCGCTGCTGCTGCGTGAACTGGCCGCGGCGGTCGTGCGGACCACGGAGCGCGAGAGCGCGGCTCGCGCCCTCGAGTTCATCCACCGGAACGACCACTTCTTCCTCAACCTCTCCATGCCGATGGCCAAGTGCATGCTGCTCGCGGCCGAGGGCGAGCCGCTCTCCTCGCTGGTCACGGTCATGGCCCGCAACGGCACCGACTTCGGCATCCAGCTCGCGTCCATGCCCGGCCGCTGGTTCGTGGGTCCGGCAGGAGCCGTCCGCGGGCTCTATTTCCCCGGCTTCTCTGCGGAGGACGCCAACCCGGACATCGGCGACTCGGCCATCACCGAGACTGCCGGCATCGGCGGCTTCGCGATGGCGGCCGCCCCTGCCATCGTGCAGTTCGTGGGGGGCGACGCGGGGGACGCCCTCGCCACGACGTGGGCGATGGCGCGCATCACGGCCGGTCGCAACGGTACCTGGACGATCCCCGCACTCGGATTCGCCGGCACGCCGACCGGGATCGACGTGCGCAAGGTCGAGGAGCTGAACCTCCTGCCGACCATCAACACGGGGATCGCCCACAAGGCGCCCGGAATTGGCCAGGTCGGTGCCGGCATCGCCAATCCCCCGTGGGAGTGCTTCCACGCTGCGCTTGCTGCGCTTGTGGAGCAAGCGCAGGCCTGAAAGGAGTCACCAATGAAACCCATCGACCTGTCCATCCCGATCGGCGTCGCCACCCCGCCCTGGCCGACCTACGAACCGCTGCAGATGAAGTACTTCAAACGGCTCGCCCCCAACGGCGCCAACGGCCAGATCCTCACCCACTCCAACCACGTCGGCACGCACCTCGACGGCGAAATCCACTTTTACACGCCTGGCAAGGACATCGCCGCCCTTTCGCTCGACTACCTGATGCACGAGGGGGCGATCGTGGACCTCTCCGACGCCGCCGGCGATTACGACGTGTACACCTCGAACATGATCGAGGAGCGGGTCGAGGTGCGGGAGGGCGACATCCTCGTCATCCATACCGGCTACCACCACTACGGCTGGGACCAGCCGACCGCGGACGAGATCCGCTACATGGTCAAGCACCCGGGGCCCGACCGCGAGTTTGCCGAGTGGTGCCGGAAGAAGAAGCTGCGCTGGCTCGGCGTCGACTGCGGCAGCGCCGACCACCCGATGAACACCATCATCCGCACCTGGATGCCGCGCCAGGCGAAGGAGGCCGACCGTCACTTTCGCGAGGCGTACGGCAAACCGCTCGAGGAGTTCTTCGACGACTCCAAGTACCAGCTCATGCACATCGAGCTGTTCAACCACTCGATCATCCACGCCGAGTGCCTGGGCGGCGACATCGACCTGCTCCTGAACCGGCGCGCCGTGATCGGCGCCTTCCCGTGGCGACTTGTGGACGGCGAGTCGTGCATCTGCCGGATCCTCGCGTTCGTGGACGACGCCGAGCACGCCAGGCTGATGGCGAAGAAGGCCAAGGCGAAGCTCACCCGCTTCGGCGACATCGCGGGCGTGGACAACCCTACGCTGCACGAGGAGGCTCGCAAGGCACGACGCTAGGGGTGGAAACGGCGTCAAGCCTCAAGCCTCAGGAGAAAACTCAAAGGCGGGTTTCTGTTCTTCCCGAGGTCTGAGGTCCGAGGCCTGTCTTTTCGGGCTGGGCCTCGAGTCCCTTCAGAAGCTCTCGGCACAAGGACCGGATCTCCTCGCCCCGCTCGTCGTCGTTGCGGTAGTTGCAAAGGACGATAACGGCGCAGCGTTTCCGCGGGTTTACGTTCACGCTCGCGGTGTACCCTTCCATTCCCCCGTTGTGGTTGATCCAGCGCTCACCGTTCGTGCGGTCCACCAGGTGCCATCCCAGGGCCACGGAATAGCCCGGCTCGATGGTGAAGACCGGCTGCTGCGTCAGTGCCAGGGCGCTGTCCGCGGGCGCGAACTGGGTCCTGGCGAAGCGCGCCATATCTTCCGCGCAGGTGAGAATGCCGCCGGAAGGTGCCAGCGCGTTCATGTTGGTGGTGGGTGCGGCCTCGCCCCTGCCCCGCACCCCTTGCACCACGCGGGCCCTGACCTTCGCGATTTCCGTCGTGGAGGAGCTCATGCCCAAAGGCCCGAAGATCCTCTCCTGGAGCAGCGTTTCGTAGCTCTTCCCACTGCGCAACATCAGGATCTTGGCCAGGAGGGACATGCCAAGATTGGAGTAGTGGTACTCGGCACCGGGCCTGGACACGAGCTCCAGGTCCTCCCGAAGGTACGCCTCGAAGCGCGCCTCGTCGAAGCAGCGATAGGGGTCGTCGCGATGCGCGTGGAAGAAGGCGTGACGCGACAGGCCTGGCGGCTGGTGGTGCTTGAACCCCGCCGTGTGGCTCGCGAGGTGCTTAAGTGTCATCTCGGTGCCGTCCCGCCCGCTGACATTCAGTCGGAACGGAAGAAAAGGCTGAACAGGATCGTCCATCTTCAGGTTGCCCTTCGTGACCTCCTGCGCGAAGAGCGTGGCCGTGAAGACCTTGGTGATGGAGCCGATCTCGAAGACGCCTGTGCGGTTATCCACCTTCCGCAACCCCTCGGGTGTTCGCTCCGCACCAAGGAAAACCGTTGAGCCGTCCTTCACCAGTGCGATGGCGACCTGGACCTTGTGTGGAAAAGGTGCGAGGTGCTTCTCCAACAGGGCGCGGTGTTCCGCAGGGATCGCGGGATCCACCACCATGACCTGCGGCGTGGTGTGTCGAGAGAAGCAGGAGGCCAGGAGCAGGGGACCGACAAACCACCGAGAGACGTGGCGGGCTCTTCTACGCATTTCGCAAGCTCCTTGGGAATGAAGGACTGGAAGCTCCTCGAAGAAGGAGCGGTTCGTTTCCACGGCGTTCGAGCATCGGCCGGGTCGGAACCGGTGTCAAGCATGTGTGCGCGTCAGGCACGCGGTTCAGGCCTCAGACCTAAGGGAGAAAACCGGCGCGGCGTTCTTGCCCTTCCCGAGGCCTGCCTTTCCTGAGGTCTATCTTTTCAACCACTGATCCAGCCAGCCGATCACGGTGCCGTGCCACTGGATCGAGTTGGCGGGCTTGAGCACCCAGTGGTTCTCATCCGGGAAGACCAGCAGCTTCGAGGGGATGCCCTTGCGCTGCAGAGCCGTGAACGTCGAGATCCCCTGCGTGTAGGCGACCCGGAAGTCCTTCATCCCGTGGATCACCAGCATCGGGGTCTTCCAGTTCTTCACGAACTCCTCGGGGTTGTGCTTGGTGTAGTTCTCCCGGTTGACCCAGGGCAGGCCGCGGTGGTCCCACTCCGGGAACCACAGCTCCTCGGTGTCGTAGTAGGCCATGCGCTCGTCGAGGTTGCCGTCGTGGCAGACCAGGCACTTGAAGCGGTCGGTCTGCCCGGCGATCCAGGTGATCATGTAGCCGCCGTACGACGCACCCAGCGCCCCGACCCGGTCCTTGTCCATGAAGGGGTAGGTGGCCAGCGCGTGGTCGAGGCCCTTCATGAGGTCCTCGAAGGGCGCGCCGCCCCAGTCGTTGTTGATGGCGTCGGTGAACGCCTGCCCGTAGCCGGTGGAGCCGTGGAAGTCCACCATCACCACCGCGTAGCCCGCGCCCGCATAGGCCTGCGGGTTCCAGCGGTAGTGGAAGTCGTTGCCGAAGGAGCCCTGCGGGCCGCCGTGGATCAGGAACGCCACCGGGTACTTCTTCGCCGGATCGAAGTCCACCGGGTAGACGATGTAGCCGTAGACCGTGTCGCCCTTGGCACCTTTAAAGCTGAAGCGCTCCGGCTTGCCGAAGCGCGCTGCGGCCACCCTGGCGTCGTTGATGTGTGTCACGCGCGAGGTGGCGCCGCCGCCCGCGGCCGCCGTGTAGAACTCGGTCGGGCCCTGCAGCGAGTTCATCCCGTAGAGGACCCTGCCGGCGGCGCACGCCTGCGGGTCGCTGCACGTGCCCTCGCCCACCACGATCCTCGCCTTTCCGGAGGCTACGTCCACCGCGAAGACCGCGCTCTGGCCGAGGTGCTCCGCAGTGCAAAGCAGCTCCTTGCCGTCCGGCGTCCAGTCGAGCCCGCCCGGGGAACGGTCGCCGGCCGGTGAGCCGTCGGCGCGCAGGGTGATCTTGCGCTCCGAACCGGTGGCCCATTCGCGCAGCACGATCTCGAACCGGTCGGCCTCGTAGCCTGGCCGGCTCATCGCCAAGTACGCGAGGGTCTTGCCGTCCGGCGAGAAGACCGGCGCGGCGTCGGCCGCCGGGTTGGTCGTCAGCCTATGCGGCGAGACCGAGCCGTCCGCCGGCACCGCGAAGAGGTCGAAGTTGGTGGACCAGGCCTCCTCACGACCGACGTCCTTCGCCGAGAACACGATCGTCTTCCCGTCCGGGGCGACCGAGAAGTCCTTGCTGTCGCCGAACGGCCTGCCCGGGCAGTCGGCGTCCATATCGGGCATCACGTCGCGCGCGGGGCCGGCCGGCAGTGGGTAGGTGAACACGTGGTTGCGGGTGCCGTCGGACCATGTGTCCCAGTGGCGCACGAACAGCTTGTCGAAGAGCATCCCCGAGGCCTTCGACTTCTCCTTCTCATCCAGAGCCTGCTTCGTTTGTTCCGGGGTCTTGCCCGGGACCACCGCCATCGAGAACACGAGGGCGTTGCCGGCCGGGGAGACCTCGATGGCGTCCACCTCCAACGGCAGCTTCGTCACCTGTTCCGCTTCGCCGCCGTCCGCTGCAATGCGCCACACCTGGGGCGAGCCCGACCGGGTCGAAACGAAGTAGATGACCTTCCCATCCGGGCTCCAGCGCCCCTGGCTGTCGCTGGCCTCGTTCGTCGTGAGCCGCTTCACCCATGAACCGTCCACCGCCGCCAGGTAGAGGTCGCTCCGCCTCCGGTTCTTCTCCAGGTCGGTGACGCTCACCGTGAACACGACGAGCTTCCCGTCGGGCGAGACCCGCGGGTCTGAGATCCGGTCCATGGCGAGCAGGTCGTGCACCGAAAACGGGTGCGTTTCCGCCGCACCGCCGACCGCCGCCAGAACGCCGAAGAGCATCGCCAGGGAAAGCAACCGCAGCATGGTGTCCTCCCGCCCGCGCGTGCGGGCCGACCGGTATCGTACACGGAAAACGGCGCCCCGATCTCACGCCCGGAGTGTCGCGAGGAGGGATCGCGTAGGATAGGCGCATGAGCGATGTCAGCCTCTGGAGGCTTCTCGTTTTCCTGGCGGTCTTCCTGAGCGTGTGGACCGTCATGCACCTGTACGTTTTCTGGCGGGCGTACTCGGTGCCGTTTCTGGCTGCCCATCTCTCGCTCGGCTTCGTCGTTGCAGTCGCGGCGCTCCTGTGGCTCTCGTTCCCTCTCGGCATGTTCCTCGACCGCTCCCGCGTGGAGGTGCCGCGGCCCGTCGTGTTCGTGGGCGCAGCCTGGCTGGGTGTGTTGTTCCTGGCACTTGCGGCCCTGCTGCTCGTGGACATCGTCACCGGCGGTGGCCTGCTGCTTCCCAAGCTGGCGCCCGCGCTGCGAGGCTGGGCCTTGCTGGCTGCGGCCGTGCTTTCGGCCATCGGGCTTACACAGGGGTTGCGCGATCCGGTGGTGCGGGACTACGAGGTCCGCCTCGAGGGCCTGCCGAAGGAGCGCGACGGTCTGGTCCTCGTCGAGATCTCCGACATGCACCTCGGGACCCTCATCGGCCACGAGTGGATGGCACACCAAGTCGAGCGCGTCAACGCGATGAAACCGGATCTCGTGGTGGTGGACGGCGACCTGGTGGACGGCAACGTCGGCAGGGTCGAGCCGCTCCTCCCGGTGCTGAAGAGACTTCACGCCCCGCTCGGCGTGTGGGCGGTCACCGGTAACCACGAGTTCTACGCCGGGCTCGCGCGCTGCGTGAAGCTGTTCGAGGATGCCGGCTACACCGTGCTCCAGGACCGCTGGGCGGAGGTCGTCTCCGGGCTCGTCTTCGCGGGCGTGGACGACCTCACGGCACGCCGTCAGCTCGGCAGGGACGGCCCGGCCGTGGAGAAGGCGCTGTCAGGACGCCCCGCGGGTGCCACCGTGTTCCTCTCGCACTCGCCCCTGAAGGCCGAGGTGGCTGCAAAGGCCGGCGCCGGCCTCATGCTCTCCGGCCACACGCACGACGGCCAGATCTGGCCTTTCGGCTACTTCGTGCACTTCGTCTACCCCCTCCTTGGCGGGCGCTACCAGGTGGGCGGCATGTCCGTGATCGTTTGCAGAGGGACCGGCACCTGGGGCCCGCGCATGCGCCTATGGCTCCCCAGCGAAATCGTCAGGATCACTCTACGTGCGGGGGGTCCCGTCCCGCCTGCGGCGGGACTCTAGACCCCCCGAGCCCCCCGCTCGCCCCACCAGAGATGGGCGTCGCCCATTTGGAGCGCGTAGGGGCGGGCGCAACACCGGCCCTCACGTCGCGGGTGCAGGTGCCGGCTATCTCTCCCACCGCTTGAGGGAAGCCAGGAGTTTGGCCGGGTCGTGACCCGGGTGGGCAGGGTCGCCGGTCTCGAAGATCTCGCTCGACTGGGCGTGCAGCACCTTGAGGCGAGGCGAAAGCACCAGCATCGCTGGGAAGCCGAGTTTGTCGGGGTTGCCCAGCTTCCCCATCGCCTCGGGGTTCCTGTTCTCCTTCGAGTAGTTCAGGTGCACGACGACGAAGTGGGACCGCTCGCTCTCGAGGCTGGCGTCCGTGATCATCAGCGTATCGAGGGCGCGGCACCACTTGCACAAGTTGCCTCCGACGACCACGAGCATGCGCTTGCCGCTAGCGGCCGCCTCCTGGCCGGCGGCCTCGAGCTGCTTCCAGCCATCCAACGATGGATCGTACGGCGGCGCGTCGGGCACCGCCGCGGCGAGCGCTGCCCAACAAGCCAGCCCGATGAACACGCCTGCGATACGCTTCACGGGGTCCCCCTGCCGCGCGGGCGCGCGGCTCCGATATTCTATCCCGGACCAGTGCAAGGAGTGTGTAGCGGCCGGCTGCTGGCCGGCCCGAGCCTGGTGTGGCGGCCCCACATCCGGCTGCAGAACGGGAGGGGCAAGCCCCTCACCTAAGGACAGAATGAATGTCGGCGGTACGAGGAAACGTGGTCTGTTGTCATCCCGAGTCCTGCCGCAGGCAGGGCGAGGGATCTGGGAGGGGGCTGCAGCGTTCCCCGTTTCCCCCACCCAGATTCCTCGTCGTCCCGCCACGGGCGGGACTCCTCGGAATGACAAATCGTGCAACGGGTGGCCGCTACGTGTTCCCGCGGTAGCGTACGACCAGGAGAGTCACGTCGTCGTCGGCCTCACGGCCGGCGCGATGGGTGGCAGCGGCCTCGAGCAGGGCCCGGCCGACGGTCTCGGCGTCCCGGCCGCCGAGACCGGCAAGGGTGTTCTTGACGCCCTCCACCCCGAACTCCTCACCACCGGGCGAGAAGGACTCGGAGATGCCGTCGCTGTAGAACACCACCGCATCCCCCGCCTCCAGCTTCAACGTGGCCGCCTGCCACAGGGCCTGGGGCAGCAGGCCGAGGATCGGTCCGTGGGGGGGCACAAGCTCGACCGTGCCGCCCGAACGCAGGACCGCCAGCGGGCAGTGCCCGGCATTCGCGATATCCAGGCTCCCGTCCTCGCGCAGAATCCCGAGCCCCAGCGTCAGGAAGCGGTTGCCAGGGTTGTGCTGGAGGAGGCTGCGGTTGAGGGCGGGAAGCACGGCGTCAACGCGCTGTCCCAGCTCGTGCAGCAGCCCGAGCAGCCCCTGCACCATCGCCATGAGGAGCGCGGCCCCGACCCCCTTGCCCGACACGTCACCCAGCGCCACCGCCAGCCCGCCATCGCTGCGAAGGACGCCGTGGTACAGGTCGCCCCCCACGCTGCGCGCCGGTTGCGAGAAGGCGAAGACCTGGGCGAAGGGCGTCTCCGGCGGGGTGCGCAGCAGAGCCGTCTGGATCGTGCGCGCAAGGGACATCTCGTGGTCGATCTTGGCCTTCTCGCGCGCCTCGCGGTACAGCCTCGCGCTGTCGATGGCGATCGCAGCCTCCGAGGCGAGCGACTCGAGGACGGCGTGCTCCTCCTTGCCGAACGGCTCCCCGGCGCGGGCCCGCTCCACGATGATGCCGCCGATAACCTCCACGGTGGCCACGAACGAGGCATCCTCGGCGCGCCCCATGGGTCGGCGTGTGACGACCAGGGGCACGGCAACCGCCATGGCCGCCCCGCGCGCCACCATGGTGGTCGAAGGTGACAGCTCGAGCCCCGCCGTCACGGAGCGGCGCGCCTTGATCGCCTTCTCCAGGAGCGAGCTCCGCTGGCCCCAGTCCGTGGCACCCAGGTCGCGCGGGAGCGAGGCGACGGTGCGCCTCGAGCCGTCAGGTTCGATCAGGATGACGCAGCCGCGGTCGGCCCTCACCAAGCGCGCCGCCGACTGCAGCACGATCGCCACCACCTCATCGAGCACGGTGGCGGCGTTGAGCGCCCGCGCGACGTCCAGCAACATCTGGAGGTGCCGGACCCCGCTCTCCCCGCCGCTCTGCTCTGCAGCGATTTCCAGCGGGGTGCTCACGTCGTCCATCCGGATCTGGTACTCGGCGCGGGGCCCTAGCCGCAACACGTCGCCTGGCTGCACGACCGCGTGCTGGATCCTGACGTCGTTGAGGAACGTGCCGCCCGAGGAGCCAAGGTCCTCCACCACCAGCTCGCGGCCGTCCCACCGGATCTCGGCGTGCCGCCGCGAAACCGTGGCCTCCGAGATCACCACGTCGCAACCGGGATCCCGGCCGAGACGCAGGACCGGTTGAGCGACGCGCACACGAGCCCCCGAGTAGCCGGGTTCACGGGGCATCAGGACGGGCGCCGAGCTCCATTCGGTTGCGACCTTTGCGGGCATCGGCAAAGTCTATCAAAAGGCGGACAACCGCCGCCGGCGCGCATCGCGCGCCCCGATCCCGGTTCGGCTCCGCATCGCCTAAGTACTTGCAAGGGAGCATGATCTAGCCTCCATCACGGGGCCGCCTTGAAATCGCGTGCTATTCTCCGCGGCGCGTCGCTGACGCAGGCCATGAAGACGGTCACATACCTGACTAGAAGGAACATGCTCAAGAAGGGCGCCATGGCGTTCGTGGGCGGGGGCATCCTCGCCCGCTCCGGCTGGGTCGACGCGACCGAGCTACCGATGGTGCGGCGGGCCACCCTCGTGCACCCGCTCCTTCCGCCCTCCTTTGACGGCCTACGCATCGCCCAGGTGGCCGACGTGCACGCCGGCATGTTCATGCCCCCCGAGCGCCTCGCCAGGGTCCGGTCCCTGGTGGAGGAACTCGCTCCCGACCTGGTCGCCTTCACCGGAGACCAGCTCGACCGGCGCGAGCTGGATGCCGACTTCTTCGTCCAGGGCTTCGCCGGGATCGACGCACCGCTCGGAGTCTTTGGCGTCCTCGGCAACCACGACCACCTGGCTGGCCCCCGACTTGCGCTGGCGGCGATGGAAGCGGTGGGCATTACCCCGCTCGTCAACCGGTCGGCCGTCGTGGAGCGTGGCGGCGACCGAATGCTGGTGGCCGGGGTGGACGACCTGGACGCCGCACCCGGCTGGGGTCCCGACTTCTACGCGGCCCATCGCGGCGAGGCGGAGTTCCGCCTCCTCCTCTGCCACCAGCCCAACGGCTGGCGGGCGGGAAGGGCCGCGGGCGCCCACGTCACGCTCTCCGGCCACACCCACGGCGGCCAGATCGCCGTACCCTCCCGCGGTCTCAACCTCGCGCGCTTCTCCACGCCCTACGTCGCCGGTCCCTACGAGCGGGGCGGGCACCTGCTCTACGTCTCACGCGGGGTCGGCGTGGGTGCCGTGCCGCTGCGCTTCGGCGTGCCCCCCGAGGTGGACCTGGTCACCTTGCGGCGCGGGCCGCTCGCCGCCGCCTGACGCTCCGCCTCAGAGCACCCTCAGCAGCTCAGAGGCTTGGCACACCGCGCGGAGTGTTTTCCCGTTTCTTGATTCGCCCCACGGACTCGCAGCAGTCGCTCGCTGCGGCCATCGAGGCCGCAGCTCCGACCTGCCTTCGCGCTCGACCGCGCACGGTGGGCATCGGCGTGATGGCTTCGCAACCCTCCAGGTGAAATCCCGCCCACCTGCCAACTTCCTGTCCAGGTTCGCTGCGGCCCAAGGGCTCCTTTCGGCCGCGGGGCGGATTGGCCACCCACTTACCCACGGCCTGACCGCTGCACCGTTAGGCGCCGACATTGCGGCACAGGCGAACTCGGTCCCTCTCCCAGGGAGAGAGGGACAGGGCGAGGGGACGGCAGCAGGCTCACGCGACGCTGGCCGGGAGCGGAGAGGTCCCTACACCCGGCCGTGTCGTCGCGCGAGAACCAAGTGCTACCAGGTCAGGTTCGCGATGCGACTGAACGAAAACGAACCGTCGGCCCACACCCCCGAGTGCGTCGTAATAGGAATACCGTGCGCCGGCCAAAAATAGCCCACGTCCCAGATGTCGCGGGAGTACTCGCTGTTGCAGCCGAAGCAGTGGTCTTCGTTGCCAGGCCAGCCGACCGCCGCGCGGGTCTGGATGTAGTCGATGTTGGTCAGGGGGCTCGCCCAGCTGCACCCTCCCCCCCCATCCGCGCCGTAGGCGCTTGCCCACGTCCGCGCGTCGTACCAGCGGTGGAACCCGCCGTGGTAGACGGCCCACGGGGTGAACGAGTAGCACCGCCACGGGAACGGGCTCGCGGCCTCGGCTGGCGGCACCAGGAGGTCCGAGAGACTGGCAAACAGGTCGAATGAGCGCGGCCGGGTGGCCTCGCCTGTCTTTGTCCCCTCGGCGGGTTTTCCGATCAGGTAGACCTCGCTGGTAACCAGCGCCACGATCGGCTCCCGGTTGCGGTCGAGCAGTCTGCCGTCCTGTCGTAGCGTGTACCCGAACGCCTTGAGCGCGCGCGGGAGATCTCCCGGAACGAAGTCAACCCCGACGACATAGAGACCGCTCTTCTGCTTGGCCATGTCCAGCTGCGCGCTCTCACCGGCCTTCAGGAACTTGACACCCGGCAGCTTCTCCGCCGGCAGCCCCGCCTTGGGTCCCGTGAGACGCTCGACGGTCGCTCCGGTCGCCGAGTCCTTCGGCCAGTCGGGGAAATCGCGCTTCATGTCCGGCCGCAGCACCTTGGTGTTGAACGGGAGCTTCGCCGGATCGAAGAAGCTCGCGGCCGTGCCGGCTGGCTGGCCCGTCGCCTGCGCAAGCACCACTGCGGCGACGCCGACAACGGCCACGGTCGTGAGGGAAAGCGGGAGGCGCCAGCCCCCCAGGAACCCGGAGAAAAATGTACCTCGACGCATGAGAACCTCCTTCTTTCTTCACCTGGGGGGGGATTTGAATTCAGACTCTGTCGCTATCAATAGTCAATCTGGGGCCTTAGAGACCGCCTGTCAAGGGGGGACCTGGCCACCCTGCGGTGGGACTCTTGACCCCCCGCCCCCCCCCACTCGCGACCGGACAGGCGCGATCCGGGTCGGAGGGCTGCGCTCGATGCGCAGCCCGAGCGACTGCTACCAGCCCGCGGGGCAAACAAGAAGCCACGGAATGGCAAGAAAAAGAGGTGAGCCACCCGCGGCACCAGCAAATGAAAGCCCGCCGCTGTTCCCTACCGGCAGGGTTTTCGGAACTCGAGGAGTTCGACAGGGGCGCCGTCGTGGACGATCATCGCCACCCTCACACCCCCGGACAGGGAGCTCGGAGGACTCAAAATCTCCTTGCCCTCGAGTGCCACCTCGAGGTTGTCCACCTCGAAGGCGAGATGTGGCACGGTTCTGACGAGCTCGGACACCTGACAGTCCGGCTCGAATCGCATCCATTCGATCCCGTAAGGGCTGGTGTCGAACCCGGACACGTAGACCTTGAGGTGGGCGAGGTGCCTCTCCCCGGCCCGTGGAATCTGACAGGGCACGCCGAGGTGGTGGTACCGCCAGCCCCGCTCCGCGACGGCGGCCGGCGGCTCGTGGTCGCGCCGCTCGCGCGCCAGCCGGTCTGCAATTCCTCTGTCGTGCCGTTGCCTCATGGGCCGTCCTCTCAACCGCTCAGGAGGGAAACCTCGGGCACCCCGATGACGCCCGAGATCTGTGCGGACTCGTCCGCTTTCGGCGAGCCGGTGAAGGCTCGCGCTTTGTCCGGATCCTCCGCCCTGAAAAGCATCACGACGAGATTGGGCTCCGAGGTGTCTCGGAGAAGATGAAGCAGGTGGAGGCCTGCCTTTCGTTGCGCCTCGGCGTGGCTCTCGAACACGGCGTTCCACCTGGCGAAGTCGGCGACCCTGTGCCTGACCAACAGGTAGTGCATGGTGCCCTTCCCGCCCCCTCTGCCCTTCAGACGGCCCACCACTGGGACCGCAGGATCGCATACATGACCGCGTCGTGCGGCTTCCCGTGGAACAACAGGCGATCGTGGAGGACCCCTTCCCGGACCGCACCCGACTTTTCGGCCACACGCTGGCTGCGCCGGTTGCCGACGGCGCAGACGATCTCCAGACGCACGAGGTCCGTCTCGGCGAACGCGAAACGGGCAACCAGCCGGACCGCAGCCGGGGCCACCCCGCGTCCGGCCTGCGACGTGCGCACCCAGTACCCGAGGTTCGCAAAACGGTGGACCCGATTGATCTGGTTCAATCCGCAACCACCAAGGAAGGTCCCCTCGCTATCCACGATCGCGAACGCGTACTCGACACCTTCGGCGAAGAGCTTCTCCCGCGAACCAGCCCAGGCCTCTGCCTCCGCGAGCGAGTACCCCGGATGGCACCACTCCAGCCACGGGAAGATCTCGTTCACCGATTCCCGGGCTGCCGCAAAGAGGGCGGTGGCATCGTCGGCGCGGTAGGGCCGTATCGAGATTGGTAGGGTCATCGCCTGCTCCTCGTCAACGTCCCCGTCCTCTCCCCCCCATCCTGCCACGTTCAGGTGTCAGGTCAGAGTGTCTACTTTATCGGGGCGGCTGCCTCTGGTCGATCTCCTGTCACGGGGTGTGCCCTCGCCGCCGCGACGAACACACGTGGTGCCTGTTCCCGCGGCCTCGCCCCCTCTCCCGGGTGCCTATGGGGTGCCAGGGCCGACGAGTTTGGCAAGTTTGAACAGGCCGCGGCGGCCTAAACGGTATGGCTGGAAATCTCGTCAATCTCGTCGGCCCTGGCACCTGTAAAACCAGCAGCGAAGATCAGCAGTGAGGTATCAAGGTAGACGCGCGTGCCCCTGAACTTCTGCGTTACTCGTCCCTGGTCCGGAAGAAAAAGGGCATCTGCGAGCAAGCTCCCTTTGCTTAAGGTCTCAAGGTCTGCCAACAGTGCAGGGTTCGAGTCGCGACACAGCGTGACGAATGCGGCGACGACGAAAGAATCCGCACCAGCACTTGGCACATCTCCTCTACCCGAACCCCCAGCGGCCACAAAAAGCAGCGAGAGGCCTCCGTCCGCAAGGAATGAAACAAGAGTTGAATCCGCCGTGTCAGCGTCCCAGACCAGATCGTATTTCTCCCGCGCGAAGTCCTGCAGGGCCGCCCTTACACGATCGTATACCGCCTCGAGTTGGTGTCTCTTCTCAGCGAAGTCGAGAGTATCGCACTTGGCCTTGTTGCACCGAAAGACACCAGCGTCGGTGCGGAGGAAGCCATGCTTGGCTGCGCGTTGGAGGACTTGCCGCAGCGGGTTTAAGGGAAGGTCCAGGCCGAATTCAGCGGCAATTGCGGCCTGTAGGGCCGGAAGGGATACAACGTCGTCAGCCTGCTTGCGTAGTGACTCAACGACAAAAGGAACGAAGTTCTCAACGTAGTCAGTCCCGAGGCGTTCCCAGTTGGTTGTCAGAATGGCGAGACTGGTAATTGTCGAGCTGGCCATCTCAGGCATCCTCGTTTTTTTCGGGCACGTGGCGGTATGGCCAATGAACTCTGGAATAGTCTGGCAAGCCAACAGGCAACGCAGCGGAATAGCCAATAAGCCTGACGCGGCGGCGACGCCATCGACGGGAGCGAAGCTTACCCGCGGAATGAGCTGAACCCAAGGTTGTCAGGCCCTCCACGAGAGTCATATTTAGTAGTATAGACCTAGTGCGACAGGTGCGTTCGGGCACGTTGCCTCCGCCCGAGGCCGTGCCGACAGCAGAACCATCTTGAACGGCGTGCAGCCCGCGCAGCCTGAGCAGGGCCATGGCGGACGGCGTGTAGCCCGCGCCGCCGAGGTTCTCGGAGCCGGGTATCACACTTTGCTCCTGGTACGGCAACGCGGTTTCCAGCGATCGAGCAGCTTGGAGACACATGCGCAGGCGTTTCCGAACCAAAGTGTGACTACCCGGCATCCGGGCTAGGCGCGCGAGCCGGTCGCACCGGAGCATAGCCGGAGGCTATGTGAGGACGGGCGAGCCGGGATTCACTCCCGGCGAGTGGGGGGCTCGGGGGGTCGAGAGCGTCCGGAAGGGTGGGTGGTGCGGACGCGGGACCCCCCGCCAGGAAAGCAGCGGCGAGCGCAACGCAGCAGATGGTCCGCTATCGGCGGCGCCCCAGCGGCGCCCCTCTATTGGACCTGGATGGGTGCCAGCCAGACCGGCCCCAGCGCTACCGGCCTCCTGGCCACGACCTCGCGCACCATCGCGGCGAGGCGCGCATCGGCGTCGTCGCCGCGCTCCATCAGCCTCTGCCAGACCGTGCGCGAGCGCGGGTAGAACTGGAGATCCACGGAGGCGCCCGCCGCGAGCCCGGCCAGTTTCTTCGCCGAGGCCAGCGCATCGTCGAACCCCCCAAGCTCGTCCACCAGGCCGCGCTCCTTGGCCTGCTCGCCGGTGAAGACACGACCCCGACCGATCGCGTCCACCTGCTCCCGCGTCATGTTGCGTGCGGCCGAGACGCGCTGCAGGAAGGCGTCGTAGATGCGGTCGAGAAAGGCCTGGACCACCTTCTGCTGCTCCGGGGTCCAGGGCTCGAGGTCGCCGTAGATGGCTGCGTTTGGCGAGCCGTCCAGCCGGCCCCAGGTGATACCCAGCTTGTCCTCCCAGAAGCGCGACATCGCGAGGTGCCCTGTGAGCACGCCGATGGAGGCGGTGATGGTCGCGGGGTCCGCGACGATCCTCTTCGCGCCGCATGCGATCCAGTAGCCGCCCGAGCCCGCCACGTCGCCCATCGAGACCACCACCGGGACCTTCTTCGCCGTCTTCACCATCTCGGCGCGGATGATCTCCGAGGCGACGGCGCTGCCCCCGCCCGAGTTGATGCGGAAGATAACCGCCTTGGCGTCCGATTCGCGCGCCTGGCGAAACGCCCGCGCGATGGTCTCGGAGCCCATAACGTCGCCGCCGAAGAGCGGCACCGGGGAGTAGCCGCTCTCCCCGCGCGCGATCCCGCCAACCGCGGTCACCACGGCGATCTCCGTCCCGCTCCGGTCGGGCCGCCCCGCCTTGAGGTAGCGGCGCAGCGAGACCTCGTCGAGCTTGGGGCCTTTCTGGGTGCTGCACTCATCGACGAACGTCTCCCAGTCGGACAGCTTGTCCACGAGCTTGGCCTTGAGCGCATCGGGGCCGAGGAACGGTCCCCGTTGCACGAGCAGCTCCACCAGTTTTGGGTCCATCCCGCGGCTCGACGCGATCCCGCTGACCGTCTGGGAGGAAAGCGAGGACACGAGCCACTGCATCATCTCCCTGTGGGCCGGCGTGAAGTCCTTTTGCGTGTAGAAGAAGCGCGCGCTCTTGTAGTCGCCGATTCCGGGGAAGTCCGGCTGGATCTCGAGCTTGTCGAAGGTGCCCCGGATGAACGGGCTGCGCACGGCGAGGCCGATCAGGTTCACGTCGCCCAGCGGGTTGAGGACGACGGTCTTGCAGGCGCTCGCCAGCAGGTACTGCGCGTTGCCGGGGGCAAATTCACCGGCGGTGTCCATGTAGGCGTAGGTCGCCTTCCCCGCCTTGCCGACCCCTTCCAGGAGCGCGCGGATCTCCTGGATGGTGGCGAAGCCGGTCTGGATGTCCCCCACCTTCACGCGGACGGCACGCACCCGCGTGTCGGAGGCCGCCTGTAGGAGCGCATCGCGCAGGTCCTGACGCGAGATGACCCTTTCGCCGAACAGCTCTCCGAACGGGGAATCGGGCGAGGTCTCCGGAATGGGGCCGGATATCTCGATGGCCAGGAGCGTGTTGCCCGGCACGTGCCGGGTGGCGTAGCGTGCACCGAGCACGATTGCCAGGAGACCGCCGACCAGGACGAGGACGACAACGCCCACCGCGAGCAGCGCCTTCGATCGAGAGTGCATGGCTTCCTCCAAGAGTTCCTGCCAGGAGATGATACGTCACCGCCGGCCTGCAGTTGCGCCGCTCCGGCGGCTTTCGGGGGCCGAGGCCCGGCCTGCCGGGTCATGCCGTGCAGGGGGCGCTCCACCGTTCGCCTGCGCTGGCCGGACCGGAGGGCGTTCATCATGCCGGGATACGCCGGGGATGACGAGGTCCGTGCAGGTCATCGCCACGGGAGGCGGCGGTTCCTCCAGAAGCCCTTCAGCTTCGAGGCGTTCGCCGCGGAGCTGCGGGGCATAGATGGCCCGCGCGATTCGGAGTCGTAGGCCGTCTTGTTCGGAAGGCCGCCGGGGCGGCCTGGGGGGTGCCCCCCTCAGAAGGTCGCCTTGGCCGAGTTCAGCATCTTCTCCATGCCGAGCGCGCTATAGACCATCAGGAGCTCGAGCATGTCGACGGAACCCACCGGCCCATGGCTGGGTCCGTTGTCGCCATAGAAGATCGAGACCACTGTCCCGTTGACCACCATCGGCACCGCGATCACCTCATCGGGGGGCTCCCCCCCGAGCTGCCGGGCCAGGTAGTCGTCCCAGAAAGTTCTGACGAGCCTCCCGCGGAAGCTCCGGCGGCTATCGACCACGGTGCGGAAGACCGAGGGCTGGTCGAGTGGAACGCTGATCCTCCGCACGAGCTCGTTGGCCCCCTGCGGCGGCAGGTTGAGGCCAAAGTCGCCGACCCCACGCACCGTGCCCTTGCTCACGGCGAACAGGATGCCGCGCCGCACGATCCGGGCGCCGCACCGCATGATCATCAAACCGATCTCTCCGACGAACTCAAGGGATTGCGTCTCGTCGATGATGGACTTGAGAAACACCACCTCGGACGTGGAGGCTGGGGGAGGCCCCGGCGATTCCGCGTCGTCCGCCGCGGGCTGCGTCAGGGCCGCCATGATCTGGTTTGCCGTCAGCGTGTCGCCCAGGTCGGCCAGCATGCGCTGCGTTATGCCGGCGCTCACCTCCCTGTCCCTGGTGGGGAAAGGAAGAGGCCGCGGCAGCTCCCGCAACGACCGGGGACCGGTTTCGTCGAGTCGCTGGGCGGCGTCCAACATCACCTGGTCCGCGCGCAGACCGGACTTCAGAAGAATCTCGCCGTCGCCCACGCCCACGTCCAGGTAGCCAGCGTCCTCCAAACGCTCGAACCTGAAAGCCCCGTCGGTCCAGGTGATGACCTCGCGGACAACGTTTTGAATCTGTTCGCGGAGAACCTCCTCGATGGTTTCCGGCCGCACCGCATTCATGTCCACGAGGATCGTTCCGAGAAGACGCACCGGTGCCGTGCTCTGTTGGACCTCAAGGGCAAGCGCCAGCACCGACTGGGTGATCGCCTGCCTTGCAAGCAGGGCCTCACCCAGGGTCAGGCCCGCCACATCGCACGAGGCTCCGATGATTTCGCCCTGCCTGAAGAGCAGCAGTGCCTTTGACGCGCCGTGGGTCAGCGTCAGCTTGCCCGTCCGCTGGGACATCGAGAGCATCTGGACGATGTCCTGGAACGGCATGTCCCCAAGGCGGCCGACGAAACCCAAGCTCAGGCCTCCTTCGGCGCAGGCTCGACGACGCTCACCCGTTTCGCGCCGTGGGCACCGCCCTCGAGAAGCGTGACCAGGAGCGGTTGCGACTTCGACTCGAAGAGCACCTGGCCGGCGATGCGCGTGCCTGGAACGATGACCCGGTAGTCGATGCCCTCGACGACCGCCGGCAGCGAGAGCTGGCATGGTCGCGGCAGGACGATCTTGAGGTTGCCGGCCACCATGTTCGTGAGCTCGCCGAGCGCATCGTCCACGTCGCCGTTGTGAAGGGCCTCCGGGGTCGTGCCGAACATGGTCGCGGCGACTTCGCCCGCGAGCGCGGCGGTGGTGTACACGAACACGCTGCCCTCCCACGCTCCGGCGAGCTGGACGCACCCCGTGAGGCTCTTCTGTCCAGCCGTCTTGGTGAGCGCCGCGACGTCGCGGGCACGCTGCACCTCGAGGCCCAGGATCGACTCCCAGATGTTCTGGGTGATGTCTATGATTGCCTCTTCAATGTCTTTCATGCAGCCTCTCCTACCCGCTCGCGCAGCCGGTACACGACCGTGGGACCGAAGTACGTGGGCTGAAACCCGTCGTCCAGGTTGACGGTGGACTCGGAACCGCCCAGAAAGAGGAAGCCGTCGGGGTGCAGCTGCCTCCGCACCTTTGCCAGAATCTCACGCTTTTTCTCGAGATCGAAGTAGACCAGGACGTTCCGCATGAAGATGATGTCCATCTTCGGAAGGGCGTGCCAGCTCCCCACGAGGTTCATCTGGGACGGCTCCACCATGGCCCGGACTTCCAGCTTGATCTGCCACTCCAGCTCGTCCTGCTCGAAGTACTTCACCAGCGCCGCGGCGGGAAGCCCGCGGTTGATCTCGAGCTCGCTGTAGCGGCCCTTCGCCGCCCGTGCCACCATCGCGGACGAGACATCGGTGCCGAGGAGCCTCAGCGACCAGTTGAGAAGGGTCGGGAAGTGCTCACGGATCAGCATTGCGACGCTGTAGATTTCCTGCCCTGATGCGCAGCCGGCCGACCAGATCGCCAGGCGCCGCTGCGCCTGCCGCTGCGCGACCAGGTCAGGCATGATGAACTGCCGCAAGGCCTCGAAAGGACGCACGTCGCGGAAGAACGAGGTCTCCGTGGTCAGTAGCGACTCAACGACCCGCGTGGGCAGATCCTCGTTTGTGCGCGCGCGCAGGACCCTCAGCAGCTCGTCCACGCTCGTAAGTCCCTCGCCTCTCGCAATGACTCCAAGCCGGGTCTCCACAAGGCTCGTCTTCCAGTGGTCGAGCAACACGCCAGTGCGCTCCCGCACGACCTGGCGAACGAACTCGAAGTCCACGTTCGTCAGAGGCATAGCTCACCCACCCGGCGCCTTCCTGGTGCCACCCGCAAGCCCCGCCCCCATGGCCCTGCTGCGCTTCGCCCAGACGCGGCGCTCGATTTCAGCCGGGATCTCGTGGAGCGGCAGCACGGCGTGCGCGAGCCCTGCGTTGGCCACGAAGCCGGGCATGCCCCAGACCACGCTCGTCGCCTCGTCCTGCACGAGCACCTGGCCTCCAGCTGCGCGGATCTCCTCGCAGCCGCCCAGCCCGTCCCGGCCCATCCCTGTGAGGACCACCGCCAGGGACCGGGCACCGAAGACCTGCGCCACCGACCGGAACAGCACATCCACGGCTGGACGGCACGAGTTCTCGGGTGGTTCCTGGTTGATGTTCACCCTCAGCTGCTTGCCGGCACGCTCCACGAGGAGGTGGTAATCGCCGCGGGCCAGCCAGACGGACCCCGGCTCGAGCACCCCTTCCACGATGGCCTCACGAACCCTGAGAGGCGACGTGTCGGAAAGTCGGTCCGCCAGCAGGCGCGTGAAGACCGGCGGCATGTGCTGCACCACGACGATTGGCACCGGGAAATCCCTAGGGAGTTCGGCCAGCACCTTGGCGAGCGCGTTCGGGCCACCGGTCGAGACGCCGACGGCGAGTATGTCCACCCGCTCGCTGGGAAACGGCCCCAGCACCTGCCTCATCTGGAGGGATACCGGGTGGGCCACCAACGGCGAGATCTCCCGCCCCGCCCTGTTCGCGCACAGCGCCTTGACCTTTGGGACGAGCTGGTCGCGCAGGTAAGCGCCCGCTTCCTCGGGATTCGAGAAGCCAGCCGGTTTGCCGAGATAGTCGCTGGCGCCGAGGGCAAGCGCTTCAAGGGTCACCGCCGCGCCGCGCTCCGTGTAGGAACTCAGCATCAGGACGGGCAGGTCGGGGTAATGCGTACGGATCTCGGCGAGGACCTCGAGTCCGCTCATCCCGGGCATCTCGACGTCGAGGGTCACCAGGTCGGGGTTCAGCTGGGGTAGTTTGGCCAGGGCGAGCCTTCCGGTGGCGGCCACGCCGGCGACCTCGATGGCCGGGTCGCTGGCCAGCGCCTCAGAGACGAGCCGCCGCACCGTGACGGCGTCGTCCACGACGAGTACACGGATCTTACGCATGCCCACTGTGCGGGAGCTGGATGCCGAGGAGCACCAGCTTGTCTGCGATGGCCTGCTTGGAGAACGGCTTCATGATGTACTCGTTGGCACCTGCGCGGATGGCGGTCGCCACCTGGGACATCTCGGTCTCCGTGGTGACCATCATCAGCTTGACGGTGTCGAAGCGTCGCTGCGAGCGGACCTGCCGCACGAATTCGAGGCCGTTCACCTCGGCGAGGTTCCAGTCCACCAGGGCGAGGTCGAAGTCAGTTCCCCCGCCGAGGAAGGTCATGGCGTCCCGCACCGTCGAGGCTTCCTGGACCTCGAAGCCCACCTCACTCAGGATTCCCTTGAGGATCGTTCTCATTGCGCGAGAATCGTCGAGCACAAGCGCTCTCATCGTTTCCCCCTTAAACCCTGAACTGCGCCACGAGCCGCAGCAGGGCGTCGGCCATCCCAGCGAGCTCGCGTGCGGCCACCTGCGTCGCGGCCGCTCCTCCCGACGTAGCCTGGGCAGCCTGGGCGACCCCAGTGATGTTCTTGGCAATGTCGCTGCTGCCGCGCGCCGCCTCGGCGACGTTGCGGGCGATTTCATTCGTGGTCGCGGTCTGCTCCTCCACCGCGCTCGCGATGGTGGCCTGAATATCATAGATCTGCTTGATGATCGCCCCAATGCGGCCGATTGCCTCCACGGCACCGGTCGTGTCCGACTGGATGGACGCGATCTTCCGGCTGATGTCTTCGGTTGCGTTGGCCGTGGCCTTCGCGAGCTCCTTGACCTCGTTGGCCACTACCGCGAAGCCCTTGCCCGCCTCTCCGGCCCGCGCCGCCTCGATGGTCGCGTTGAGGGCCAGAAGGTTGGTCTGTTCGGCGATCGACGTGATCACCTTCACCACGTTGCTGATCTGCGAGCTGCTGTCCCCGAGCTTGGTGATCGTCATGTTGGTGCTGTCGGCGACCCGCACCGCATCGGTGGCGACCCTGGCGGCCTCGTGGGCGTTGCGGGCGATCTCCTTGATGCTGGCCGTCATCTCCTCCACCGCC
Source organism: Thermoanaerobaculaceae bacterium (assembly GCA_963754345.1). Classification (GTDB taxonomy): domain Bacteria; phylum Acidobacteriota; class Thermoanaerobaculia; order Thermoanaerobaculales; family Thermoanaerobaculaceae; genus RBG-13-68-16. The sequence continues at coordinate 381,344 of CAVWFZ010000004.1, forward strand.
GTGGCGACGGTGTGCACGTTCTTGCTCACCTGGTCGGCGGCCGCGGACACCGCGTTTGCCTGCGTTGCGGTCTGGTCGGCGCTGCCGGTCATTTCCTTGCTCACGGCCGTCAACTCCTCGGAGGCGGTGCCGAGGCCGTTGGCGTTCCCGGCGATGGTCCTGATGATGTTCCCCACCTTGTCGAGGGACTCATTGAGCGCCTTGCCCATCGCCCCCACTTCGTCTCCCGACTCCACGTGCACACGCTTGGTCAGCTCGCCCTCTGCCAAGCCCGCGGCGACGCCGACGACCTCGTAGAGCGGCCTCGTGATCGAGCGGACGATCGAGAAGGTCATCAGGAGGAACACGATCGCAGCAACGGCGATCACTATCGACACGATGCGCGTGATGGAGCGCTGACCCTGAAGGATCTGCTCGAACCCCTTGTGCATCTCCTCCTTCGAGTGGTTCCTCAGCGCGTTGACCCGGCTATCGAGCGCGAGGTACTCGCTCCTCATCTTCTCGAGCGCCCCGCTGATGCCCTCACCGCTCTCCCTGCCGATCATTCTGGCGCTCACCTCGCGCGCCCCGGTGTAGTAGAAGCGGAAGGTATCGCCGATGCCCTGCAGCTCGCGCCCGTCGAGGGTGGGGTTCTCGGCCCCACCGGCAACCGCGGCCATGAAGAGATCGCGGGCCTTGTCCGGTTCCCGCAGGAGAGCCGCGTCGGAGGAAGCCACGGCGTCCTGCAGGCCCCGCTGAACCGTGCGCAACTGCTCGTCGAGGTCCCGAGCCAGCTCCATCGCAGGAACGTAGCCGTTCTCGGTCCGTTGGATCAGCCGTCCGCTCGAGCTCATGCCGAGCTGCACCGCGACGAAGACGATTGCCGTGCCAAGGCCAGCAAGGGCCGGCATCGACCAGATCTTGTAGACAAAGCCGATTTTTTTCAGCATCGTTGCCCCCACCAGAGCCTGGCCCGGCCCTGCGTCACTCCGTCACCCGGAGAAGCTTGACGGCAATGGGAAGCTGCGTCGAGACCCTCACGTAACCAACCGCGCCGCGGAACATCCGCACAAACGCGATGACCTCTTCGTCCGAGGCCTTCTCGACCGGCGGTACCGCGGCGCCGGAGAAGATCTGCTTCTGCCAGTAGCTCTTCACGGCAGGGACGCTCCTTCCGAGTACGACTGTCGAGAAATCCTCGCGCACTGGAGTCCCCTCCGCCAGGTCCACGGGCTGCGCCGCCTGGCCGTTCGGCCAGTCCAACTCCTGCTTGAGGAAGATGCGCCCCAGCATTGTCCGTGATACCGAACCAATAGGGTTGGCGGCGTTGACTATGACTTTGTAGCTCACATCCTGACCGGACGCCGGGCCTGCCAGCGCCAGAGCCACGACCAGGAGCAAAACGCAGAAACGACAACCAGCCATTGAATTCTCCCCATGCGCCTCGGAGTCATGCGGACGGCGGCACGTCCTCACGCCCTCGCCTCCATACCGATGTCGAGTGCCTTCTTCAGATCCAGTACGAGCAGCAGCCGGTCCGGCAGCTTGTACGCCCCGATGACCAGCTCCCGCGTGAGCCCCTGCGCCGTCTCGGGAGGCACCTCGAAGCTGTCGTCCTCCACCTCGACCACCTCGCCTATCGCGTCCACCAGCAGGCTCGTCGCGCCTGTGTTGCCGCGCAGCACCACGTTGGTCGGGAGGACGTCACCCGCCCGGTCGGGTAGGTCGAGGCGCCGCCGAAGGTCCACGGCTGTGACGATCTGGCCGCGCAGGTTGATGAGGCCTGTGACCACCGCAGGCGCGAGCGGTACGCGGGTCATCGCGTGGAAGCTCAGGACCTCCTGCACGGCGTCCACGTCGATGCCAAAGAGCAAGTCGTCGAGGTAGAACGTGCAGAGCCTGCGGGCCACGGCCATCGTCTACCTGCCTTCCCCGCCGCCCCGCCGCCCGGTTAGGTTCTGTGTGGCCGCGATGATCCCGCTGATGTCGAGCAACTCGGTGACACGGCCCTTGACGACCGCGCTTCCCAACACACCTTCGCGGGCTCCGCGTTCGTCCACCGCCAACTGCTCGTCGACGATGTCGAGGATCTCGTCCACCACCAGGCCCACCAGACGACCTTCCGCGGCGTACACCACCACCTGGATCTGATCCTGGGCCTCCCCCTTCGCGCTCAGGCGGCCTCGCTCGCGTTCACTTGCGAACGGCGCGGGAATGCGCACGAGCGGCAGGATGCCTCCCCGGTACTGCACCACCTCTCGTCCCCCCACCCGCTCCAAAGCGGAGGCCGGGAAGTTCTCGAGGCGCGCGACCTGGTGGAGCGGGATGACCATCCGCCCGCCGTCGGGCCCACGGAAGAAAAGGACGCGCTGGCGTTCAATCGTCTCCTCTGCCTTGCCGGTCCTGCTCACGGCTGCACGCTCCGCGCCCTCGGAGACGACATGGGCCCGCTGCGCGAGGCCCACGATGTCGAGGATGAGCGCGATGCTTCCATCCCCCAGGATGGTCGCGCCGGCGTACAGCGGCATGCCCTTGAGAAGCTGCCCCAGTGGCTTGACGACGATGTCCTCGTTGACGTCGATCCCGTCCACCACGAGGCCGAAGCGCCTGCCGTCCGCCTGGAGCACGACGACGTTGGTGATCGGCTCGCGCTCCAGCGCCCGCACGGCGAACTCCCCGCCCGCGCCGCCGCTCAGCTCATGCTTCAGGTGCACAACCGGCAGGAGCTTGCCGCGCAAACGGAAGACCGGCACGCCCTTGAAACGCTCAATCCCGGTGTGGGCCTGCTTGCCTTCCAGGCGCACCAGCTCGAGGAGATTGCCCTGCGGGATCGCGTAGCGCTCCTCGCCGTTCCGCACGATGAGCGCGGGGACGATCGCCAGCGTGAGCGGGATCTTGAGCCTGATCGTCGTGCCACGCCCCGGCTCGCTGGCGAGCTCGACCGCCCCCCCGACGCTCTCGACGTTGTTCTTCACGACGTCCATCCCGACGCCGCGACCGGAGAAGCTGGTCACCTCACGTGCCGTCGACAAGCCCGGGAGAAAGACGAAGCGCAGGGTCTCGCGGTCGGAAAGCTGTGCAGCCTCCTCCGCACCGACGAGCCCCTGCTCCACGGCCCGCCGCCGGACGGCCCCGGCGTCGATACCCGCGCCGTCGTCGCGGATCTCGATCACGACCTGGCCGCCCTCATTGAAAGCGACCAGGGTGATGCGCCCCTGCGGAGGCTTCCCTGCTGTGAGACGAGCGGATGGGTTTTCGATGCCGTGGTCGACGGCGTTCCTGAGCAGGTGCACGAGCGGGTCCTTGACGGCTTCGATGATGCTGCGGTCAAGCTCCGTATCGCCGCCGTCCATCTCGATTGCGACCTGCTTCCCGCACGCCGCCGCCAGGTCACGTACCAGGCGGGGAAAGCGATCGAAGAGCGTGTTGAGGGGTTGCAGCCGGGTACGCATGATGTCGTCCTGCAGGTCGTTGGTGATGCGGTCGAGGGCCTTTGCGGCGGTCGCCAGGTCGGCGGTTGCCCGCGAATCACCGAGCTGGGTGATCCGGTTGCGCACCAGCACCAGCTCGCCGACCAGGTCCATCAGCTTGTCAAGCGTCCGCACGCCGACCCGCACGGCGCTCTCCGTGTGGATCGCCGCCTGGACAGCCTGTCGGACATCGCCTGCGGCGGCTGCCTCAGCGAGCGTTGCGGCCTCGACCGCAGCCTTCTCTGACTTGGCACCCCGGCCGGAGCTGCCGCGGCGACGCGGGCCCTTCCCCGCCTCCCGCGACGACGTCCCTCGCCGCTGACCTCCTCCCCTGGCTTTCGAGGGGGCCGGGGGGGGCTCGCTCCCACCTGACTGCGTGAGCCCATTCAGCCTGGCGATCAGGGGAGAGTCGTCCCCCGTGCCTTCAGTGCCGTCGTTCTCGATGCTCACGAGCCTCTCCTTTACGGAGTCGACGAGCGCCAGCAGGGCGTCGCCGATCTCGGTGGTGAGGCCGATCTCCCCGCTGCGCAGGCGGCTCAGCAGGCTTTCGCCGGCGTGACTGACGGCCTCCAGGCGCGAGAAAGCAAAGAACCCGCATGTGCCCTTGACTGTGTGAATGGTGCGAAAGATGCTGGCGATCAGCTCGCGGTCGTCCGGACGCTGCTCGAGCAGCACGAGCTCCTTCTCCATCTGCTGCAGGTTCTCCTGACTCTCGAGGAGGAACGCTTTGACCGCTTCGTCCATCGGCCGTGCCCTACCCTCCAGCTCCATTCTTGGTGCGCCGGGCGTGCCGCGTTATCGGTAGTGGGCTTGGCCTCGTGTGCGCAGAGTTCCCAGGGTGATGTACAGAAAATGACTACAGGGTCCATGCGGACACGGCCTACAGGATGACACGCGCGCCCCTCTGGCCCGGTATCGCTGTGCCCGGTCCGCCAACGCCGTCTTGTGCTGATCCCACCTTGATTCCCGTGCCTGCAGTGGCTACCATCGCGCGGAAGCGCAGCAGCGCAGCGCAAGAGTCGAGGAGCGGATGGCGCGAACTCACAGGGTCCTGGCTGTCGATGACTCGCTCGGCGTGCTGACGCTCATCGGCACCTACCTGCAAGGCTCGGAGTTCGTCGTTGCCGGCACTGCCCGCGACGGCAAGGCGGCCGTTACGAAGTACGCGAAGCTCAAACCCGACCTCGTCCTGCTCGATATCGTGATGCCGGAGCAGGGAGGTCAGGAGACCCTCAAGCAGATCCTTGCGGCAGATTCCGGCGCGAGAGTTGGCATGATCAGCTCACTTGCGAATCAGGAGATCATCGGCGAGTGCGCGGCGCTGGGCGCGAAGTCGTTCCTCAAGAAACCCTTCTCCAAGCAGGACCTGCTCGACTTCCTCAGGGGGCTGGCGGCATCAGCGTAGCTGCAAGCGGGGCGCAAGCCATCACGGTCTGGAGCTGAGACACCTTCACGCCCGTCGCTGTTTCCCTACGCGCACCGCACGAACTGAATCAGGGTCCTCCTCGCGCGAACCTCGTTCAGGGTGCTCGCGCGGAGGTCGGCGCGCAAGTTGACGAGTCCTAGGATCGTTTCGATGAAGACCCGGAAACACTCGAAGTTGTTGGCGATGTCCTCGCTCCTCAGCGGATCGGTAAAGCGCTCGTCGCGCAAGGCCCGCATCTCACGGCAGAATTGCTCGAACGGCTCCCGGTCCCAGAATCGCAAGAGCTGCATGCTCAGGTGCTCGAAATAGGTCAGGAAGTCCAGCAAACCGCGGTACGCCAGTCGTTTTTCCTCCGCAGCAACCGGGGAGACGAGGGCCTCGGTCACATGCCGCAGCACCTCGCCGAATAGCCAGAGATCCTCGCGCAGGCGCAAGGACTGCTGGTGGCGCACCGTGGAACGGGGGAACACGTCCCTATCGGCCGTCCCCGGAAGCGAGATCACGACCATCGACACCACGGCCTGTTCGAGCAACGACGTGAGAAGGCCAAGCGCGGCCTCGAGGGCGCCGCGCATCTTCTTGACGTTGTTCGTCTGCGTGAAGTCGAAGAGGAAGGACTCGAAAGTCTTACGTGCCTCCACCTGGAGCTCGAAGCAGAAGCCGTCGATGCGCGTCCGCAACTCGTCCTCCGCGTGCGTCGCCCCCTCGTGCAGTAGGAACCGCTGGGAGAAGACCTTCTCCAAGAACGGCCGCAGGGTCACGAAGTCACTACGGAGAAGTGCAAGAAGAGGCAGTGCATCAAGGATCTCCTCGCGTGTTTCGGCATCGGACTCGACCCAGCTCAAGATCCTGAGGTACCTGGTCAGGATCGACAGGACAAGGGCGAGCGCCCTACGTAGGCGCTCGGTGGGACACTCGACCACCGCGCGACGCAGGACCGGATGGCTGAGGCGCTCGGCGAAGAGGAACATCGGGTGCGCACGTACAGGGTTGAAGAAGCGGTTGTGGACCATCAGCGCCCGAAACTGCTGTGCGAGCGCCCGGAAGGAAGCCACGGTCACCTGACGCGCGGAGCGCAGACCCGCGGCCAGCGTGGCGAGGCTCTGCAGCCCCTCAAGGAGCAGGAATAGGCTGTCGCGCCAGGTCTTCTGGTCGGAGTACTCGGTCAGCAGCGCGTCCCTCGCCGCGTCGCTGACCCACTCGGTCTCGACGTAGCTCCTGAAGGCCAACACGTTCGCGTCGGCTTCATCCAGGATTCCGCGGCCAAGCTGGATCAAGCGGCGGAACTGGCGCTCGGCGACGCCCACCTCGGTCGCCATGTTGTCCTGGACGCCGACGGGCCCGCCGGAGCGCACCGGATGGTTTTCGAGGTTGAAGAAGCGCTCAAGGGCCTTCAGGTGCGTCTCGAACCGGACAAGCTTCTCCCAGGCCTCCGAGGGGAACCCGCCCCCCCCGACTGAGCTGGTCGCGTCGCCGGCCGAATCGGCCACGTCCTTGGGGCCCCTTGGCGGGCGACGGCGCTGGTCCTCCCTCATGCGATACAGGCTCCCCAAGCTCATTATCAGGGAGCAGGGCGACTGGCAGGTATCGGACCCGAACTGCCAATCATGTAGGGCGCCCACCGACGGCTCGTCAGCACTGTTCGTACAGAAGCGGCGCGAAGACCGACCCGGCGGAACCCTGGAGGAGGGACGGAGTCCGTAGGTCTGGTAGGCGGCTCTGGGACTCGCCTGGTTTTCAGTCGACCAAAGACTCCTTGACGGCGTAGTAGGTGATTTCGGTGCTGTTGCGGAGGCTCAGCTTTGCGAGAACACGCGACCGGTAGGTGCTGACGGTCTTCGGGCTGAGGCTGAGCTCTCCGGCGATTTCCCTGACCGTCTTGCCCCGCGCGATCATGCAAAGCACCTGCAGCTCACGATCGGAGAGCATCTCGTGCGGCGCCTTGCGGCCCCTTCCCTGGACCTCGAAGGCCAGACTCTCGGCGGTGCGGAGGCTGACGTAGCGACCGCCTGCCGCGACCTTACGCACGGCGGCGATCAGCTCGTCCGGCGGGCTATCCTTGGTGATATACCCCGCCGCCCCGGCGCGCAGCGCGCGCACCGCGTACTGCTCTTCGGGGTACATCGTCAGGATGAGCACTGGAAGATCCGGACACTCGACCCTGAGATCCTTGAGCACGTCGAGACCGCTGCGGCCCGGCATCCCGATGTCGAGGAGGACGACGTCACACCGCGTGCGCCGGAGCTCGGCCATCAGCGCCTGGCCGTTGCACGCCTCCCCGACAACCGAGATCTCGCCAGGCTGCTCGAGGATGTGCCTCAATCCAGCCCTCACGAGCGCATGGTCGTCGGCGACGAGAATGCGGATCATGAGTTCAACCCGCCGGAAGGAGCAGCGAGAAGCGGCAGCCGCGCGGTTTCAGGTTCCGCCACTCGAGCCGACCTCCGCTCACGTGGCAGATCTTGCTGACAAGCGCGAGACCGAGCCCCGCACCGCGCTCATCATGGGAGAAGAATGGCCGCCCGATCTGCTGCGCCCACTCCGCCGCGACCCCGTCGCCCTGATCGTCAACATGGATCGCCAGCAGACGATCGCCCTTGCGCGCCGCCCAGATCCGGACGCGGCCGCCGGCCGGCGAGCACCTGAGCGCGTTCGACAGCAGCTCTCCGATCGCCTCGGCCAGACGCTCGGCAGAGACCTTCACGGCCGCGGAGGCGCGAGCGCCGTTCTCCACAGTGACCGTGCGCTGCGCGGCCTCCTCCTGCGATTGCGAGACCGCATCTGCGACCGCCTCTCTGACGCTCGCCCGCACGTGTGGCTCGCGCTTCACGCTCACCAGCCTCTGGAGGCCCTTGACCGTGCGGTCGATCCTTGTCACTTCCTCCCCGATCTGCGAGATGTACTCCCCGACCTTTCCGTTCTGCCCTGTCATGGAGCCGACCACCGCGACACCCATCCTGATCGCGCCCAGGGAGCCGCGGATGTTGTGAACCAAGGTCGGAACGAGCTCGCGTAACCGCTCATCCGGAACAGGGATCAGGCCCATGCCGTTCCTAGTTTGCATCGCCCAAATGAGGCTCCCGGCCGAGTCATTGTACCAAGAAGCAGGTGACTTTGGCGTGACAAAGCGGAAACGGCTGGACTGTTCCCGGGGCGGCGTGGCGACCGCCGGCTTGCCCGATCCGACGGCGTCCGAGGTCGGGGGGTCGCCCTGCCGCCTCAGCGCGCCGGTCTGGTTTCGCGACGCGCGATGATCTTCTCGATCTCGTCCATCACCCAGTTCATCTGCGCCTCGAGGGCCTTGTAGGGCGCCGGGGTCGCCAGGTCCACGCCGGCCTCCTTGAGCAGCTCGTAGGGGTAGCGTGAGCCCCCCGCCTTCAAGAGGCCGAGGTAGCGCTCCTTCGCGCCCGGCACGCCCTGCATCACCTCGCGCGCGAGCTGCGCTGAGGCGGCCAACGACGTTGCGTACTGGTACACGTAGAAGTTGTAGTAAAAGTGCGGGATGTACGCCCACTCCACGGTGTACGCGTCCGGGATCTGCACCACGCCCTGGGCGCTGCCGTGGAAGCGCCGCAGCAGCTCGCCGTACATCTTGGTGAGCTTGGTGCCGGTAAGCGCCTCGCCGTTCTGCACCTTCTCGTGGATGGCGAGCTCGAACTCCGCGAACATGGCCTGGCGGAAGAACGTCCCGCGCAGGTTCTCCAGGTAGTTGCCGAGCAGGAACAGGCGCTCGTCGTCGCTGGCCGCGTGCGCGAGCATGCGCTGCAGCAGCAGCGCCTCGTTGAATGTGGACGCCACCTCTGCGACGAAGGTCGAGTAGTCCGCGGTAGGGTACGGCTGGGCCTTGTTGGCCAGGTACGAGTGCATGGCGTGGCCCCACTCGTGCGCCACGGTGGAGACGCTCTCGTAGTCGTCGTTGTAGTTCATCAGCACGTACGGGTGCAGGTCGTAGGCGGAGCCGTTCGAGTACGCGCCCGACCTCTTCCCCTGCTGCGGGTAGACGTCCATCCAGCGTGAGTCGAAACCCTTGCGCACGGCCTCGACGTACTCCGGGCCGAGCGGCGCTACCGCCTCCAGCACCAGGGCCTCACCCTTGTCGATCGGGAATGAGAGGTCCACGTGCTTGACCAGGGGCGCGTAGATGTCGTGGTAGGAGAGGTCGGGGATACCGAGCAGCTTGGCGCGCAGGCGGAAGGCGCGCTGCAGCGTGGGCAATGCGTTGTTCGTCTCGGCGACCAGGGTGCGGTAGACAGGCTCCGGAATGTTGCTCCCGTCCAGGGCCGCCGCCAGGCACGAGGGGTACTTCCGGGCCTTGGCGTAGAACAAGTCGCGCTTGACCTGGGCATCGAGCGCCACCCCGAAGGTGCGCTCGAACTCGCCAAACGTCTTCCAGAACTGCTGGAACACCAGGATCCGATCCGTCCTGTTCGGGACGGCACGGTACTTGGTGTAGGCAGACTGGTCGAGGCGGATCTTCGTCCCGTCCGAGAGCGTAACCGCGGGAAACGGCATGTCCGCGTTGGCGAAGATGCCGTAGATGCTGGCGGGCGCGGGCGTCACGAGTCCTGCCTCGGCAAGCAGTTTCTCCTCCGGCTGAGAGAGCGTGTGTGTGCGCTGTCGCTCCAGGTCCTCGAGGAAGAACCGGTAGGGTGCGAGCCCCGGTTCCTCCTTGAGGAAGCGGGTCACGTCACCGGCGGGCAGCGCCAGGATCTCGGGGGCGATCCAGGAGGTGCGCGACGCGAACTCCGCGCCGAGCTGCATGACCTCCTGCCGCGCCCCCAGCGCCTCGGAGACCCGCGTGTTCTCGTCCGACCACATGGAGGCGTACGAGTTGATCCGGCCGAGGTCCTTGGCCATCCCGAAGTACGTGTCGAGAGCGAGCTTCATCGTCGCCGGCGAGCCCCCGAGCTTGCCCCGGTAGGCGTCGATCGCGGCCATGCGCTTGGCAAACTGCTGCCGCGCCTGGTTGAAGTCCTGCACGGTCGCGTAGAGGTCACCCAGGTTCCAGCGGTGCTTCTCGGGGATCTTGCCTTCGCTCGCCAGCATTGCCGATGCACTCACGACACCAACGAACAGCAACCCCGCCGTCAGTATTCTCACCATGGGCCCTCCTCGACGCTCGCGACGGGGGAGTTTACCGCGAAACGTGCGAGGCGATCAGAGCACCAGCATGGCGTCGCCGAACGAGTAGAACGAGAAGCCCTCGCGTACGGCGAGCGCGTACGCCGAGAGCACGCGCCCCCGCCCGGCGAGCGCCGCCACCAGCATGAGCAGCGTCGAGCGCGGCAGGTGGAAGTTCGTGAGCAGCGCCCCGGTGCCCCGGAAATCGTAGCCGGGCAGGATGAACAGGTCGGCTCGGCCACTCCCGGGCAGCACGCGGCCGCGCCCGACCGCCAGGGAATGCTCAAGCGCCCGGCACGCCGTCGTGCCGACGCAGACGATGCGTCGCCCGGCCGCGAGCGCCCGATTCAGCGCCCTCGCGGCCTCCGGCGCGACCTCGTAGTCCTCGGGCTCAAGGGTGTGCTCGAGCGGGTCCTCCGCCTGCACGGGCCTGAACGTCCCCGGCCCCACGTGCAGAGTCAGCCGGGCGATCTCAAGTCCACGCTCTTCCACCCCCGCCAGAAGCTCCGGGGTGAAGTGGAGCCCCGCCGTGGGAGCAGCCACCGCGCGGCCCCCGCGGGCGTACACGGTCTGGTAGCGCAGGCGATCGGCCTCGCTCGGACCGTGCTCGCGGCGGATGTACGGCGGAAGCGGGACCTCACCCACCTTGGCGAGCACGGCGCTATCCAGAGGCGGCGAGAACTCCACCCGCCACGTGCCCTCTGCCAGGCGTTCCCGCGGGATGGCCGTGCCGGACGCGAGCGCAAGGGGCGCCCCGGCCCGCAGCCGCCTCGCCGGGCGGGCCATCACCTCCCAGTCCGGACCGCCCAGCGGCCGCACGAGAAGGAGCTCCGCCTCGCCGCCCCCCGGCCGGTGCGCCCGCACTCGGGCAGGGATCACACGCACCTCGTTGAGGAGCAGCAGGTCCCCGGGCGCCAGCAGAGCCGGCAGCGCCGAGACCCTGGAGAGCACGACGGTGTCGGCGCCGCGGTCCAGCACCAGCAGGCGCGACGCGCCGCGCGGCCGGGCCATCTGCGCGATCAGGCCCTCGGGGAGCGTGTACTCGAAGTCCGCCGTGCGCACCCGAGCACCCTACCACCCACCCGGGCCTCAGGCCCCAAACCTCAGGCCTCAGACCGCGGGGAGCACTCGGCGGATTTCCGTGTATTTCCTGAAGCCTGGAGCCAGTAGCCTGAAGCCTCCTGGTCTGGGCCCTATACGCTCGGGTCGCTCATTTTCTTGTATCAGCGGCGGGCCACCGCTACACTCGTCCCTGTCCGTGGGCAGCTGGTGGCAGAACCGCACGGTGGCCCGCTGCAGCGAGGAGGTGACGCTGCCGGGGCGCGTCTTCTACCTGGTGGATGACCCCCGGGCGGTGCGCGCCCAGCTCGCGGGGTCGGACCTGCCTCCCGGCCACGGCCTCCCGCTCCGCCACGACATCTCCACCGACGAGATCACCCCCGCCCGCATCTGCTACCACTTCGACGACACCCTCGGCGAGTTCCCCTACCTCGGCTTGGCCTGCCGCGGCGAGCTGCCGGTCGGGCGGGGCGCGGTGAAGGCCGGAGGGTTCGCGGTCTCGGTTGCGGGGCGGAGGCGTGGCAAGGGCTCATCGCGCGAGGCGGCACCGTTCGCCGAGCTGGCCGCGGGGATCCGCCTCGCCGTGGCGGAGAGCTTCGAGCGGATCTACGAGGCCAACTGCGTCAACCTCGGGCTGTTCACCACCACGGACTTCTCGTTGCTCGAGAAGGTGCACGCCCGCCGCCCGCTGCCGTTGGCGGCGTTCACGGAGGGCAAGGACGCCATCAGCGCCGAGATCGTCCGCCTCGGCGGCCTGTTCCCCTACAACGTCGCCCGCCTGCAGGGCCGCGTGGCGCCACCCGCCATCACGGCCGGGCCGCGGCCGATGACGCTGGCGGAGAAGATCATCGCCTCCCGCGTGCGCCACCACACCAGGCGCGGCGTGCCCGCAGTTGCCCCCGGTGAGGCCGCCTTTGTCACCGCCGACCTGCGCTTCTCGCACGAGTACGTCACCCCGATGGCCTCGTTGATGTGGGACAACATCGTGGGCCCATCGGTGCCGCTCACCGACCGCGAGAGCATTGTCCTCTTCCGGGATCACCTCACCCTTGTCGGCCGGGTGATGGCTGCAGAAGACGTGGCCGCCGGAAGTCTCGCGCTGGCCGAGGCGCTGGCCATCCGGCAGCGGGAGTTCGCGTCCCGCATGGGAGTCCGGCTCCACGACGAGACCCCCGACGGCGGCAGCGATGGAATCTGCCACACGCTGGTGCTCGAGCGCTACGCGCTGCCCGGTCAGGTTCTCCTGGGCACCGACTCCCACACCTGCCAGGCTGGTGCTCTCGGCGCCCTCGCGATCGGGTGCGGGACCACGGAGATGTTCAACGCGTGGTTCACGCGTGACGTCCGGGTGCGCGTCCCCGGCACGCTGCTCGTGGAGGTCGCCGGGCGGCCCGGGCCGGACCTCGCCGCCAAGGACGTCATGCTCCTGCTGCTCGCGCACCCCCTGGTACGCTCCGGCGGAGCGCTCGGGCTGGTGATCGAATACGCCGGCGAGGCGGTACGCGCCATGCACATCGAGGAGCGCGCCACCCTCACCAACATGGCCGCGGAGGCCGGCGGATTCACGGGGCTCGTCGCCCCTGACGGCAAGGTTGCCGAGTACCTCGTCACTCGTCGCGGCGTGTCCCGAATCGAGGCGGAGCGACTCCTCGCGAGCCTCGCGCCTGACAACGGCTGCCAGTACGCCGCGACCATCCGGCTCGATGTTTCGGAGCTCGAGCCGATGATCGCGACGCCCGGTGACCCCAGCAACGGCCGCCCGGCCCGCGAGCTGGAGGGCATGCGCATCCAGATCGCTTACGGCGGATCTTGCACCGCCGGCAAGCGCACCGACATGGACATGATGGCGACGGTGGTGCGGTGGGGGCTCGAACGCGGGCTTCGCGCCCCCGAAGGCGTGCGCTTCCTCGTCCAGTGCGGCAGCCAGGACGTGCGGCGCTACTGCGAGGAGGTCGGCCACCTCGAGCTCTTCAGGCGGGCGGGGGCCGAGGTCGTGCCGCCCTCGTGCGGCGCCTGCATCAACGCCGGACCCGGGGTCTCGCGCTCCGCCGACGAGGTCACGATCGCTTCGATCAACCGCAACTTCCCCGGCCGATCCGGCCCCGGCCGGGTCTACCTCGCCTCACCCGCCACAGTGGCGGCCTCAGCGCTGGCGGGCGCGATCACCACCTGGCCCGCGCTTCGCCGGAAGGTCGAGGGCGACTAGACCAGCCGGTTCGCCCTCAGGAGTTCGAATCTCCTCCCCCCCGCTACACCTACAAGCGAGCCTTGAAAACAACAGTTCGCAGCGGCTCCGGGCGGTAGAGTTCCAAGGGAGATCCGCGGTGAAAGTGAAAGCCGGAGACCGGCTCGGCCCCTTCGAGGTCGTCGCGCCACTCGGCGCCGGAGGCATGGGCGAGGTGTGGCGGGCGCGGGACACGCGGCTCGGGCGAGACGTCGCGGTGAAGGTGCTGCCCGGCGATCTCGCGGCCGAGCCCGAGCGCCGGCGCCGCTTCGAGCGCGAGGCGCGCGCCATGGCCGCCCTCGCCCACCCCAACCTGATCGCGATCTTCGACGTCGGCGTGCACCAGGGGAGTTCGTACATCGTCGAAGAGCTGCTGGAGGGCCAGTCGCTGCGGGAGCGGATCAAGGCCGGCGCGCTCCCCCAGCGCACGGCCGTGGACGTGGCGGTGCAGATCGCCCGCGGGCTCGCCGCCGCCCACGAGCGCGGCATCGTGCACCGCGATCTCAAGCCCGAGAACGTGTTCGTGAGCGGGGACGGAACCGTCAAGCTCCTCGACTTCGGCCTCGCCAGGCTGATCGACCCCGTCGCCCCCGAGCATGCCGGGACTAGGAGCCACCTGCCGACCGGCGCCACCGAGCCCGGGCGCGTCCTCGGCACCGCCGGCTACATGGCGCCGGAGCAGGTGCGCGGGCTGCCAGTCGACCAGCGCGCGGACATCTTCTCGCTCGGCGTCGTCATGTACGAGATGCTCTCCGGCGCAAACCCGTTCTTGCGCGGAACGTCCGTCGAGACCTTCAGCGCTATCCTCAACGACGAGCCGCCGGATCTGGTGACGCCGCCCCTGGGCGCGCCGACACCGCTCGCGCGGCTGGTTGCACGCCTGCTGGAGAAGGAGCCGGGGCGGCGCTTCCACTCCGCCGCCGACGTCGCGTTCGCCCTCGAGAGCACGCTCTCGCCGGTCGGCTCCACCTCGACGGCGACGACGCCGCTCGCCGGCGCGAGCCGACGGCGCTGGCTCTGGCGGCTCGCGGCCCTCCCGGTGGTCGCCGCGCTCGGAGTGTTCGCCCTCCTTGCCCTGCGCGAGCCGTTCCCGGCGCCGCCTCCCCTGCGGTTCACCCCGCTCGCGACCGAAGCGGTAGGAGAATACTCGCCGGCCTGGTCGCCGGACGGCAAGGCCATCGCCTATCTCGCCGACGTCGACGGCCTGCCGCAGGTCTTCGTCCGCACCCTGGACACGCTGACCCCGAGCCAGCTCACCCATTCACCCGTCGCCTGCCGGCGGCCCTTCTGGTCGCCCGACGGCTCGATCGTCTACTTCCTGACCCACCGACCCGAAGGAGGGGCTGCCGATCTGCGATCGATCGGAGCCGCGGGCGGCGAAACGCACCTCGTTCGCGAGAAGGTTGGTTTCTATGGTGTCGCCATCGCCCGCGACAGTCGAGTGGCGTTCTTCGCAGGCGAGCCGGGCCGGTTCGCTCTGCAGACCGCTCCCTCGCCGAGCGGGGCTGCAGCGTCCCTGCGCCGCGCTCCCTTCCCCGATCTCGTCGTGAATGGCCTGGTCTCGGGGTTCTCGCCCGACGGAACCCGGCTGATCGTCGGAGTGAATCGCCAGACCGGCTCCACCGGCGAGGCCTGGATCGTGCCGCTCGATCCGTCGCAAGCTCCCCGCCTCGTCTTTCCCGACCTCCAGATGGTGCTGCCGACCACCCAATTCAGCTGGCTCCCCGACAGCCGACACGTGGTCTTCGATTCCGAGAGCCAGGGCCTGGCGGACACCCATCTCTTCCTGGGCGACACGGTGACCGGGAGCTGGGCGCCGCTCACCAGCGGCGCCGGCGAGGAGACTCAGCCCGCGGTCTCGCCCGACGGCCGTCGGGTCGCCTTCGTCGCGGGCACCGTCGACTCGGATCTCGTCGCAGTCCCGTTGGACGGCGCGACACCGGCCACGCTTCTCGCCTCGGCGCGCCAGGAGGCCGGCCTCTCGTGGGTTCCGCCGGGTCAGCAGTACGTCTATGAGACCAACGCGACCGGAGCCTCGGAGATCTGGCAGCGCAGTCGCGGCGAGGGATGGGCACGTCAGGTCGCGTCGTGCGCTTCGCTCGGCGAGCCGAACCCGCGCGCCCTGCTGAGGCAGCCGCGCGTCTCGCCGGACGGCCGGCGGGTCGCCGTCGAGGTCTTCGGTTCGACGCACTACCTCATCGTGGTCGATCTGGCCGGCGGACGCGCCGTTCGCCTCGACCCCGAGGGCCGCGACGAACACGCTGCGAGCTGGTCGCCCGACGGCGCCAGTCTCGCGTACCGGCGCGAGCACGAGGGCCACTGGCAGCTCGTGAAACGGATTCTCGGCAGCGACGGGACCCTCGTGCTCGGCGACGCGGCTTCGTCAGCGACCGCGGCAGGAGGCGTCACCGCCTGGTCGCCGACCGGCGCCTGGATCGCCTACCGGTAGGACGACGGCATCCACCTCGTCTCTCCCGACGGCGGCGTGCGGCGCAAGCTGAGCGCACGGCCGGCACTCTACTTCGACTTCTCGCGCGACAGCTCGATCCTTATTGCCCTGGCGCGCGGGCCGGCAAGAGAGTGGCTGCTGGTCGAGATCGATGTCGCGAGCGGCAGCGAACGCCGCGTGCGCGCCCTCCCCTTCGATCGTAGCGTCACGCTCTCGGGCTTGAGCCTCCATCCCGACGGCCGGAGCTTTGCGACCTCCATGGCTACCGACCGCCGCGATCTCTGGCTGCTGGAGGGGCTGCAACCGCCGCGGACCCGCGGCTTCGCGCTGTTCCGCCGCTTCGGGCTGACCGGGAACTGACCGACGGCGACCGCGCCGACGTCTGGTTCTGCACATTCCTGGAGACCATCCCCTCGTACGACGTTGCCGCGGATGCCCGCTCGTTCGTTGCGGTGCGCCCCGTCGGCGTGTACCCAACGAGCCTACCTGGTGAGCCCACCCGTGAGCCTGGAGCGCCTGGAGGTGGACGAGCAGGCGCAGGCGATCGCCTCGATCAACCGCAACTTCCCGGGCCGCTCGGGGCCCGGCCGGGTCTACCTCGCCTCACCCGCGACGGTGGCGGCCTCAGCGCTGGCAGGCGCGATCACCACGTGGCCAGCCCTCCGACGACGGGTCGAGGGCGGCCAGGCCGGCCGGTTGGAAAGTTCGAAGGTTCCTTGGAAGAGGTGAAAAGGAAAAGGGCAAAGATCAAACGGAAGACACGATCGTGCAATGGGCTTCGGCTTGGCGCTTCGTGTCTTCCCTTTGACCCTTTACGTTTGACCTTTTACCTCTTCTCGTCGAACGTTCGAACCTTCTAACGTGGGAACGTGCGAACCCGATTACAAGGGGTCAGTCCTTGACGCGCTCGACGAAGCGCCCGTCGCGGGTGTCCACCTTGATCCTCTCGCCGGTCGTGAGGTACGGCGGCACCAAAACCTCGATCCCGGTCTCAAGTCTGGCGGGCTTGAGCTGCGCCTGGGCGGTGCCACCCTTGATCGCCGGCGCGGTGGCGATGACCCGCAACTGCACCGTCACCGGCAGCTCGACCGTCAGCACCTCGCCGTTGTAGAGCAGCGAACGCAGCTCCAGGCCGTCGGTGAGGTACCCCGCCGAATCCCCGAGCACGTCCGCCTGGAGCGCAAACTGCTCGTAGCTCGCCTGGTCCATGAACATGTACTCGTCGTCCTGGCGGTAGAGGAACTGCACCGCACGCTTTTCGCAGTCGGCGGTGGCGACGGTCTCACTGCCGCGCAGGGTCCTGGCCAGCGTCTGCCCCGTACGCAGGTTGCGAGCCTTGATCTTGACAAGGAGGCTCGCCCCGCGCGCGCTGGGCGTCTGGACCGCGACCTCGGTGACCTCCCACGGAGCGCCGTCGAGGTCGAGGATCTCACCGCGCCTGATCTCGGTGGCGTTGATCACGGCTTCTTCCCCGCCGACACGGAGCGGATGCGCACCTTCCCGGCCGGCTTCGCGAGCTCGTGGTAACGGAAGCAGCTCACGAGGTGGTCGTTGACGAGCCCGCACGCCTGCATGTGCGAGTACACGATCGTAGGGCCGACGAAGCGGAACCCCCGCCGCACCAGCTCGGCCGAGAGCGCCTCCGATTCCCTGGTCTGGGTCGGGATGTCCTTGAGCGTCTTGTTTGCGTTCATGCGCGGCGTGCCGCCCACGAACAACCAGATGAACGTGTCGAACGACCCGAACTCCCCCTGCACCGCAAGGAACGCCCGGGCATTGGAAACCGCCGAGTTGACCTTGGCGCGGTTGCGGATGATCCCGGGGTCGGCGAGGAGCTTCGCTATCCGAGCCGGTGTGAAACGCGCCACCTTCTCGGGGTCGAAACCGGCAAACGCGCGCCGGTACCCTTCGCGCCGCTGGAGCACCGTACGCCAGGAAAGCCCCGCCTGGGCCCCCTCCAGGATCAGGAACTCGAAGTGCCTGCGGTCGTCGTGCTGCGGAACGCCCCACTCGGTGTCGTGGTACGCCTCCATTAGCGGATCGGGTTTCCCGAGCCAGCAGCGTCTCGGAGTCTCCTGCATGCCGGAACCATAGCAAAACCGGCGCCGGGCGCGCCTTGACCCGGTCTCCGCGTTCGCGTACGATGTTGCGAACGAGCAAGGAGATAAATTGGAGATACTGCGACTCCTCTTCAGTTTCAGCGAAAGGAGGTGACCAGGACACCGGTCCCGCACATCAACGCTCAAACATGGCCGTCTCATGCGTCAGGCAATAGGCAACAGGGAAAAAGGAGGTCGAAGAAACTATGAGGCACAACCTGCAATGGGTTCGGCTCTTCGTGATTCCGGCCGTGCTGCTGGTCATGGTGATTTCGCTCGCTGCCACCGCCGCCGCCGGTCCACCCCCGATGCAGCGGAAGATCCCGGACAACCTTCTCAACGTTCAGGTGGCCAGAATCCCCTCGCCCGATCTGCTCCCGCTCCTGCAGGTCGCGACGAGCTGTGGGACCGCCGAGATGAAGACCAGACTCGACGCGGCCACACCGCCGCAGTTCTACATCAAGGGGATCAAGGCGCTCGTCTACAACCGTGGCAACGCGGCCAGCAACGCGGGCGCCACGGGCACGATCACCTTCTACGACTACAGGACCCGCGTCAACAAGAGCTTCAACTTCACCGTGGGAGCGGTGGCTGCCAAGGGGTGGGGTGTCGTGACCCCGGCCACGAGCTCCACCGAGGAGTTCTACGTCTCCAAGACGGCGGGGATCACGCTGCGGGTGACGTACGCGGGCGGCCCAATCACGACTCCGGTGACCCACGAGAACGTCGAGAAGGTCTGCCCCACGATGTACTGAGGGCGCGGCACCCACCGACGACGCGCCCCTCCGCGCTCCGCACCGGCTCTCGTCTGACCGCTCAAGGCCGACGCGGCAGCGACCGAACCGGCCGACGCCCCGGGCGCCGGCCTCGTTTTGTGTCCGACCAGCGGCAGCGTGGTCGCCGCCACATCGACGGTCCACCCATCAGGATGATTCCCGGCGGCCGTGCGGTTACGCTGAGGCGAGGTTCTGGGGGCGAATGCCCCCGCGGGGGCACTGAATGGACCAGCTCATCGACCTGATCAGCCGCTACGGCCTGCTCTTCGTGTTCGCCAACGTCCTGCTCGAGCAGGTCGGGCTGCCGATCCCCGCGCTCCCGACGCTGGTGCTCGCCGGTGCTCTGGCCGCGGAGGGGAAGCTCTCGGCGCCCTGGATCCTGGTCGCGGCGGTAGCCGCCTCGACGGCCGCGGACGTCCCGTGGTACCTCATCGGGCGGCGGCTCGGCTACCGGGTCCTGCGCACCGTGTGCCGGTTGTCGGTCTCGCCGGAGACCTGCGTCCGCGACACCGAATCGGTGTTCGAGCGCTTCGGACCGCGGTCGCTGGTCATCGCCAAGTTCATTCCGGGTTACTCCACCGTCGCGCCGCCGCTCGCCGGGATCCTCGGAACCCCCATGCCGGCGTTCCTGCTCTACAACACCGCGGGCGCAACGGTATGGGCGGGTGCGGCGGTGGTGGGTGGAATGTTCTTCCACGGCACGGTGGAAAAGCTGGTCGGCACCCTCGAGGCACTGGGAAGCTGGGGGCTCGCGCTCCTGGTCCTCGGGTTGATCCTCTACGTGCTGTGGCGCTGGGCTCGCCTGGTGCATTTCCAGCAGACCCTGCGGCTCGCGAGAATCTCCGTCGAGGAGCTCAGGCGCCTGATGGACGAGGGCCATCACCCGCTCGTCCTCGACGTGCGCACCAACCTCTCGTTCCGGCATGACCCGCGCACGATCCCGGGGGCCATCCGTTTCCACCTGGACGAGCTGGACCAGAAACTCGCGGGGATCCCGCGCGAACAGGAGATCATCCTCTACTGCACGTGACCTAACGAGGCGACGGCGGCCCGGGTGGCTGCCAGGCTCAGGGAGAGGGGTTTCCAGCGCATCAGGCCGCTGGCGGGCGGCTTCGAGGCCTGGGTTTCTGCGGGGTTCGAGGTCCACGAAGGCGCCCTGGCCTCGTAGGCGCCGGCCCCCCGTTTCCCCGCAAAGTAAGGCATTCACAGTTGCGTGGGCGAGATCAATACCGTCTCAAGTCAGTGACCGTCGCTCACTTGACAATCGCATGAACAGGAACCTAAATCCAACATAGATAGACCAGGCCGCGCCGCTGCTCGCCGCAGAGTTCGTCCGCCCAGGTAGGCCCGGGTGAGGGCTGACCTCGACACGTACCGTGCTCCGGACCGTGGCGGCGGCGCAGCCGCCATACGGAAAGGTCCAGGGAGGACGACATGAACAGGTACTCTGCACTTCTCGGGTTTCCGCAAACCAATGGCCGTTCCACGATGCCAGTGCCCGCCTCATGGCCCGGCGGGCTTGTGGCGGGGTTCACGGCACTGCTTCTGACCGGCGCATCCGCGTACGGGGCCACGTTGTTCTCGAGCCCCACCGGCGCCGGCGCCGCCTGTACCCAAGTCGCCCCATGTGCGCTCTCGATGGCGCTTTCAAAGGCGGAGAGCAACGGCGAGGATGACACCGTGCGCCTCGCCGCGGGCACCTATACATCAACGAGCGGCTTTTACTTCAGCGGGGCCGCGAGCGAGAACCACGCGGTGACCATCGAGGCCAGTCCAGGAGTACGCCTGGGCGACGTTGTCCTTGACGGCCAGGGCGTTCGGCAGGTCCTGGACATGCGCTGTACCTACGATGCAAGCCACACCAACTGCGCCTTCACGTTGCGAGGGCTCACCTTCGTGAACGGCAAGTACACGTCCTACGGCGGTGCGGCCCACCTCATCAACTGGGGCGGCGGCATGCTCGTCGAGGACTGCACGTTCAAGGGGAGCACGACCACTTCCCGGGGCGGTGGTTTGCATGTCGAGTCGGTCCTCGGCGACATCTCGATCCGGCGCAGCACCTTCGCGTCCAACACCGCCGGTGAGGCCGGGGGGTTCTTCGCCTCGACCCGAGGCACCTTCCGTCTATCGGACAGCGTGGTCCGGGACAACTCCTCCGACTACGACGGGGGTGGGTTCGAAGTGGGCATTGGCACGGCCATGATCGAGCGCAACGTGATCACCGGCAACCGTGTGACACTCGTACGCAGCGGCGGCGGCATGACGATCTACGGCCCGGAGTCTGGCGTCGGCAGCATCGTGCTCCGCGACAACATCATCGCCAACAACAGCGCCAACACGGCCGGAGGCGTCATCGTGTTCCCGGGCCACGACGGGGGGAGCTGCGTGCTCGTGAACAACACCGTCGTCGGAAATCAGGCGGTCTTCGCGGGTGGCGTGTTCGTGGCTGCCGACAACGGCAACCCGGTCCAACTCCTGAATAACCTGCTTTGGGGCAACGGTACCGCAGGAGTGGCCGATCTCTTCGTCCGCCTCGGCTCCGGCGCGACCGCCAGCGGGTACCACAACGACATCGGCTCGATGATGGGCTCCTGGACCTCCTCGGGCGACAACCTCAGCATCGAGCCGCAGCTGGTCAACCCCTCCGGAGGCGACTACCACCTGCGAACCACGTCGCCGCTGGTGGACGCCGGCACCGCGGCCGTCCCCGACCCGCCAGGGCTCTCCGTCACCGATTTCGAGGGCGGTCCGAGGATGGTCGGGCCCGCCCCGGACATCGGTGCGGACGAGATCTTCGTGGCCGGCACGCTTGCCGCAGCCGCGGCGGCCGACCCGGCCTCCGGTGCTCCTCCCCTCACCACCCAGCTGATCGGGCAGGTCACGGGCGGCACTCCGCCGTACACGTTCGACTGGGACTTCGGCGACGGCTCTGCCCACTCCACAAAGCAGGCCCCCACGCACGTCTACGGCTCCGCGGGCACGTACCGGCCGGTTTTCACGGTGCGCGACTCGGCGGCGGCGGTGGCGACCGACAACCGGATCGTGCTGAGTGTTGGCGGGACCTGCACACTCACCTGCAGTGCGTCGGCCATGTCATCCGGCTCGACCGGCGTGCCGGTCTGGTTTGCTGGCACGGCCGGCGGCTGCCCCGGCCCCGCCACGTACGATTGGGATTTCGGCGACGGCTCGGTGCATTCCTCACTGCCGAACGCCTCCCACATCTACGGCACGTCCGGGAGCTACACCTGGAAGCTGACGGTTCAGGCGAGCGGTCAGACGTGCGTCAAGACCAGCGTCATCGCGATCACCGGCACCGTCCCCGCCTACGGCTACCTCGTGCCCGCAATCGCTCACCTCACGGGCTATGGCGGCACCCCCTGGCGCTCCGACCTCGCCGTCGTGAACCGGTCAGCCGCCGCGGCTTCCCTGAGCCTTACCTACGTCGCAGAATCCGTCTACGCGATCGCCCTCGTCACGCTGCCGTCCGGCGCGACCCGGGAGTGGCGAAACGTGCTCGAAACCCTCTACGAGTTGGATGCGTCCGTGGCCACCTCCGGGACCCTGTACGTCACGTCCAGCGCCCAGCTCTGCATTACCTCCCGGAACTACGCCGACATGCCCACCGGCACCTACGGTCAGTACCTCCCCGCCCTCAGGCTCACGGACGCCATCTCCTCCGGTCAGCTCGGCGTCCTCCCCCAGCTCAAGAGCAACACCCTCTTCTACACCAACGTGGGCGTCGTCAACCTCGGCGCGGCCCCGTGCACGGTCAGGATCCGGCTCTTCGACCCGAACGGAGCCGCGACCGGAACCGCCACCGACATCGCCCTCGACCCGCACCAGTGGAAGCAGGCGAACAAGATCTTCGACACCAGCGGTGCCGGCTCCCGCGACGTCGCCTACGGGACCGTCGAGGTCATCACCTCGGGCGGCATGGCGTGGGCGTACGCCGCCATCATTGACCAGAGGAGCAAGGATCCGACGACGATTCCGATGCTCCTGCCGTAGGCATCGCCCGGCCAAGGGGCCCCGGGGTGCGGGCTCGGACGGTTTTATGCCCTCTCGGCTGCCTCGGGGAGGAGGTCAGTCTAGAATCGTATCGCGCGAGCGGCAGGCGGCGAGGCGACGGCCGGCGGGCCGGGACCGGGAGGAAGGCGCTGCGACGGGTTTCCCCTGACGAACTGCTTGTGAAGCCGTTCACAATACTCGACCGGCAGTGGGCCTTGCTGGTCGGTGGGAGCGCGCGGCCGAACCCGATGACCGTCTCCTGGGGAGGGTTCGGCACGCTGTGGAACCGTCCCGTGGCAACGGTCTACGTGCGGCCGACGCGCTTCACCTTCACCCTTCTGGAGACGGAACGCGCGTTCACGCTCAACTTCCTGCCGGAGCGGTACCGCCACGCGCTCGACCAGTGCGGCGCGGTTTCCGGCCGGGATCTCAACAAGTGGCAGGCCACCGGCTTGGGCAAGCTGCGATCCTCGACCGTGCCCGTGCCGCGGGTGGCCGAGGCGGAGCTGGCCCTCGAGTGCCGCGTGCTGGCGACACTCGAGGTGGACCCGCAACGCTTCCTCGAGCCCGTGATCAGCGAGCTCTACCCGCAGCGCGACTACCACCGCGCGTTTCTCGGAGAGGTGCTCGCGGCCTGGGCCGACGAAGCGTTCCTGGAGCAAAGGGACTAGTCCGCACCGTTCAGGAACGAGCTTGCTCCGAGCGCGGATCCGGCCGCCCTCCCGGCCGGGGTGCGGCGGCGCCGGCGCGCCGTCACGGAGACCTACTCCGAGCCGCCCGTCCGCTGCCCGTCGAAGCGTCCGGGGATGGCGTGCCCGCAGTGCGGGCAGCGGCCCTTCGAGAGCATCGTCCCCACGACCGCCAGGCCGTACCTCCGGATCAGGAGCTCGCCGCAGCGCGAGCAGTGGGTATTCTCGGCGGCATGCCCGGGCACGTTGCCCAGGTAGACGTACTCGAGCCCGGCGGCCAGGCCAATCTCGCGGGCGCGCTCCAGCGTGCCGACCCGCGTGGGCTCGACGTGGCAGAGTCGCAGGTGCGGCAGGAAGCGCGTGACGTGCCAGGGGGTATCGGGTCCCAGCTCGTCCCGGATCCAGGAGGCGATCCCCTCGAGCTGCTCCGTGTCGTCGTTGATCCCGGGGATCACGTTGGTCACGGTCTCCACCCAGAGACCCCAGCGGCGCTTGGCCTGGCTGGTGACCGAGAGGATCCCCGAGAAGTCGTCGAGGTGCGCGAGCTTGCGGTAGACCTTCGGCTTGAGCCCCTTGAGGTCGACGCGGAATGAGCTGAGGTGGGGGGCCAGAAGGTCCAGCGCCTCTGGGGTGGTGGAGCCGTTGGTCACCACGTTGGTCAGCAACCCCTCCTCCCGCGCCAGCCGCGCACCATCCAGCACGTACTCCAGCCAGATCGTCGGCTCGTTGTAGGTCCAGGAAACCCCCAGGCAGCCGTGCTCGCGCGCCAGATCCAGAGTCTCCTGCGGGGCGAGGAAGCGGGTCTCGCGCAGCTTCACGCTGCCGCGCGCGTTGTGCCCGTGGGACTTGAGGGCGTGGGCGATGTCCCAGTTCTGGCACCCCGGGCAGCGGAAGTTGCAGCCCAGGGTGCCGAGGGAGAGCCACAGGCTGCCCGGGTAGAAGTGGAAAAGGGGCTTGTTCTCGATCGGGGAGACCGCGAGGGAGGCGACTTTCCCGTAGATGAGCGAGAAGAGCTGCCCGTCCCTGTTAAGCCGCGTCCCGCACCAGCCCGTGTCTCCCGGCTGGATCTCGCACCGCCTCATGCACACGCCGCATCGCACCGCCGCGTTCGGGAGTGGTTCCCACAGCCGAGCCGGGTGCCCCTCAGCCGTCACCAAGCGCTGGACCGTCGCCATGGCCCGTGTCTCCTATACAGACAAATTAGGTGCCACCCAGGCGTCGCGCAAGCGGACGGAACCGACTCAGCCCATGAGAGTTCGGGTTACCGCTCCAGAAGAAGCCCGTGGTAACGTCAGGGACAGACCCGTGCGTCGGACTCGGCGCGGGCCGGAAAAGGAGCCTGGATCACGGCAAACGGTCATTCTTTCGCAAGGCTTCCCAACGGCACCCAGGGTCAGCACGCCGCGCCTCGGTGTCTCGTAAAGGGAATTGGGGCGTCACTAGCAGCGGTGTTGGCCCTGGCGGCGTCGCCCGCCGCCGCCCCGCTCAAGCCCTGCGGATTCCCCATGAAGCCGGACCGCGAACGCGACGGCCTTGTGGGACCTGTTCACACGGTGGTCTGCATCCCCGATGCAAAGCGTATCATCTGGGCCACGTGTCCAAGTCTCGAGAGCATCTACGATCATGATGGGTGGCTCGAGGAGCAGGTCTTTGCGGACGCTGATGGCTCAGCTTCCGGCCGCGGCGTCAGCCGACGAAACCCAAGTACCGGCAACGTGGAGGTCGAGGACCTCGACAAGGCAGACAAGCCCACCGGAATCAGGAGGGTCATCTCCCGCAATGAGGCCTCGAGGACCCTCACGGAAGAGACTTTCACCGCGCAGGGGAGCAGCGGCCGACGCGTCATGAGCGTCGACGAGCAGGGCAACGTGAGCGTGGAGGAGTCGTTCTATTCAGACGCCTCGCTCAACAACAGGTTGATTCACAAGTACGACGAACATGGCCGGCACCGCGAGACCGTGTGGGACGATCCCCATTCCGTGGCGCCGGGGAAGACAACATTCAAGTACAACAGCCGAGGAATGCTGGTAGAAGAGGACTGGTACAGCAAGGCAGGGAAGCTCTACTCGAAGAACTTCTTCACCTACAAGCTTGACTCTCACGGCAACTGGGTCGAGCGGTCGAGCCAGTCATGCGAACCTTCGGCTGAGAAACACAGCGAGCCCGTCTGCGTTGCTCTAGGAACCGAGAAGCGTCAGATCACCTACTACGAGGACGGACGGTAGCGCCGGCGCAAGCCCGTGAAGCATGAGGGGCGGCCGACCGGCCGCCCCTTGTTTCTCGTGGGTTGGGCGAGCGTCTACGCCGACAGGCCCAGGATCTCCTCGAACTTCTTCCTCGAGGCCTTTTCCACCTCGGCGTGCAGCGATCCCCCGTGGGAGTCCATCGTCACGACCACGGGGAAGTCTTTGACCTGGATCACCCAGAGCGCCTCGGGGACGCCGAACTCCTTGAGCTGGAAGACCTGCTCGACCTTGACGACGGCCTCGGCCAGCACCTGGGCGGTGCCGCCCACGGCGTGCAGGTAGACCGCTCCATACTTCTTGAGGCCGTCGAGGGTCTTGGGACCCATGCCGCCCTTGCCGATCACGCCGCGCAGGCCGTACCGTCCGATCACGTCGGCCTGGAAAGGCTCCTCGCGCGCGCTCGTGGTCGGTCCCGCGGCCACGAACGTGTAGTGGCCGTCCTCGTGTTTCTTGACCACCGGCCCGACGTGGTAGATCACCGAATCCTTCATGAACGGTGCCACCTCTTCGCGGAAGCCGTGAATCAACCAATGGTGGGCGGCATCCCGGCCGGTAATCATCCGGCCCGACAGCTCCAGGAAGTCCCTCACCTTGAGGTTGCGAACCGTCTGCTCGTCGCACGGTAGCGCAAGCTTAGCCATGGTCTGCCTCCCTGGCGTGGGCGGGGGACCCATAGCCTGTAGCCCGTAGCCCGAAGCCTATCAGCTCAGCCATGAGACCTCCCCGTTCGGGGTGATTCGCGCACCGGCGCGCCTGTTGGCCCAGCACATGTAGGACACCGACACGAAGTACGAGGCGGGGAGGCGGGCGAGGTTGCCGACCTTGACACCGAGCACGGTCGTCTTGCCGCCGAACCCCATCGGGCCGATCCCCAGGGCGTTGGACTGCTCCAGGAGCTCGCGCTCCATCGTGGCCAGCTCGGGGATCGGGTTGGTGTCGTCGAGGCGGCGCAGGAGCTGGCGCTTCGACTCGACGAACCCGGAGCCGCGGTCGCCGCCGAAACACGCCCCGATGATCCCGGGTGCACACCCCTTGCCCTGGGCCTGCAGAACGGCGTCGAGGATGCAGCGCCGCACGCCCTGAAGGTTGCGGTCGGCCTTCAGCTTGGTGTTGGGCAGCGAGTACTGCGCGCCGCAGTTCTCGCACCCGCCCCCCTTGAGGATCATCCGCACCTCGACCTCGGGCGCATCATGCTCCTCGCAGTGCACCGTGGGGATTCCCGCGCCCTGACCGTGCCCCGTGTTTCGGTCCGTGAGGGTGTCCACCGCGTTGGGCCGCAACAGCTGCTTACCGGTGGCTTGGCGCACGGCTTCCTCGAACGCGCCCGTCAGCACGCGCGTGGACATCCCGACCGGGTGGTGGATCCAGACGATGGGTGTCCCGGTGTCCTGGCAGATCGGCTGCCAGTTCCCCTTGGCCATCTCGATATTGGCGAGGATCGAGTCGAGCGCCTTGGCCGCCAGCGAACCCGGCTCCTCCACGTCACGCCCGCGCTTCAGCGCGTCGAGCACATCGGGAGGCAACTGGGAGGAGGCGTGCGCGATCACCTCGACGAACTTCTCCGTCCACTGCTCGCGTGTCAGCACCGGGGAGACCTCCCTTGCTGTTCGTGATCGACCAGAACAGGCTCGCCGCAAAACTATAGTCCGCCCCAGCGGCGCGCGCAAACGCTGCCGGCGCGCTCTCTCCCCCGCCGCACGTCCCCTTTCCCGTCCCCGCGCCGCGCGTGCCACCCTCGCGAGATGTTGAGATGTTGTTTCAATTCACGATGCGATCCCTGCGCCATGCCCTTGAAAGTAAAGCCCTCGCTGGCGTAACATCACTCGGCTTCGGGTGGGAGGGGACCCATCATGGCGGAAGACGAACAGATACGCAAAGGCAAGGGGACGATTTTCGTTACGGGCGAGGTCTGCAAGGGGTGCTCGTATTGCATCGACTTTTGCCCCACCCATTGCATCGAGTTCTCGCACGAGTTCAACCGCAAGGGGTACCACTACCCGGTGCTCACGAAGCCCGAGGACTGCACCGGCTGTGACCTCTGCGGGCTCTACTGTCCGGACTTCGCGATCTTCGGGATCCGCTTCAAGGACCTGGAGAAGCACAGGCAGGCCGTAGAGCCGCTCATCCCCGCCCAGCGGTGACGCGTAGAGTCAGCCGCGAGTCGCGGGCAGCGGGAACAGGGAGGCTGCATTGCACGCCGATCCAAAGGGAGTACTGACGGGCGTTCATTTCATAGACGGCGACCATGCCGCCTGTGAGGGGGCGCTGGCAGCCGGCTGCCGGTTCGTGGCCGGCTACCCGATCACGCCCTCGACCGAGGTCGTGGAACGCTTTGCGAGCCGCATCCCGCTCGTGGGTGGGGTGTTCATCCAGATGGAGGACGAGATCGCCTCGTCCATCGCCATCCAGGGGGCCGTGTGGGCCGGCAAGAAGGTGATGACCGTGACCTCCGGGCCGGGGCTCTCGCTGATGATGGAGCACGTCGGCCTCGCCGCGATCACCGAGGCGCCGTGTGTGTTCGTGGACGTGCAGCGGGGCGGGCCGTCGACCGGGCTGCCGACGCTGCCGGGTCAGGCGGACATGATGCAGGTGAAGTGGGGCTCGCACGGCGACTACGAGATCGTCGCGCTGTCGCCCAACTCGCCCCAGGAGTGTTTCGACCTCATGATCAAGGCGTTCAACCTCGCCGAGATCTACCGCGTGCCGGTTTTCTTCATGATGGACGAGGTCGTAGGCCACATGACCGAGCGCGTCGAGATCCCGAAGGCCTCGGAGATCGAGGTCGTCGAGCGCCGCTGGACCGCCAAGAAGCCCGGTGAGTACATGGCGTACGCCACCGGGGCCGAGATGGTGCCGGAGATGGTCAAGGCGGGGGACGGCTACCGCATCCACATCACCGGCCTGACACACGACGAGAGGGGCTACCCGGCCATGAACCCGGCGACCCAGGACAAGCTGGTTCGCCGGCTGGTCGGAAAGATCCGTGACAACGCCGACAAGCTCGTGGACGTTCGCGAGGACGGCGTCGAGGGTGCCGACGTGGTGGTGGTCTCGTTCGGGATCACCTCGCGGGTCGCCGGCGCGGCCATCGAGATGGCGCGCCATCGGGGCGTGAAGGTCGGCCACTTTCGTATGGTGATCACCTGGCCCTTCCCCGCCACGCGAATCCGCGAGCTGGCGGGCAAGGTCAAGGCGTTCGTGGTCCCCGAGCTGAACATGGGCCAGATGGTGCTCGAGGTGGAGCGTGCCGTGGCGGGCCGCACCGCCGTGCTCTCGGCTCCCCACGCGGGAGGGACGGTCCACGAGCCGGAGGCGATCCTGGCCAGGATCATGGAGGCCGCACAATGAGCGAGACGGAAACCTTCGGGTTCGACATCGAGAACCCGGTCATGCCGTACCTGAGGCAGGACCGCCTGCCTCACATCTGGTGCCCGGGGTGCGGCATCGGGACCACCGTGAACTGCTTCGCGCGCGCCCTCACCGAGTCGGGGATGGACCTGGATCATGTGGCCATCGTCTCGGGCATCGGCTGCACGGGCCGCGTCGCGGGCTACATGAACCTCGACTCCTTCCACACGACGCATGGGCGTGCGATCCCCTTTGCTACCGGCCTCAAGCTCGGCAACCCGGATCTCAAGGTCGTGGTCTACTCGGGGGACGGGGACCTCTCCGCGATCGGCGGCAACCACCTCATCCACGCCGCGCGCCGCAACATGGACCTCATGGTTGTGTGCGTGAACAACTTCACCTACGGGATGACGGGCGGTCAGGTGGCGCCCACCACCCCGATCGGCGCCACCCAGACCACCATGCCGTACGGCAACTTCGAGAACCCCTTCAACCTGCCGTTCCTGGCCGACGCCTGCGGCGCGGTGTACGTGGCCCGCTGGACTGTCTACCACGTCAAGCAGCTCGCCAAGGCGATGAAGGAGGGTCTCGCCAAGAAGGGGTTCATCTTCATCGAGGCGCTGGCGCCGTGCCCCACGCTCTACTCCCGCCGCAACCGGCTAGGCGACGGCGTGGACCAGCTCAAGTACTACAAGGAGAAGAGCAAGATCGTCAACGGCGCCGACACCAAGGACGTCGGGCTCACCTTCCAGGGCGACATCGTCGTTGGCAAGTTCGTCGACCGCGAGCGGCCCACATGGTTGAACGCGATGAACGAGCACTACAGCAAGGTCTTCGGCGAGCGTTACGTGCCTTACGGGGTTTCGCATGGACAAGACTGAGATCCGGGTCGGCGGCCTGGGCGGCCAGGGCGTCATCCTCTGCGGGATGATCATCGGCAAGGCCGCCTCGATCCACGACGGCAAGCACGCCACCTTGATCCAGGCGTTCGGGCCCGAGGCGCGAGGGAGCGCGTGCAGCGCCCAGGTCACGGTGGCGAACGAGGCCATCGGCTACCCCTACGTCAAGAAGCCGAACGTGCTGATCGTGATGTCGCCCGACGCGTATACGCAGTTCGCACCACAGATCGCTTCCGGCGGCACGCTCCTCTACGAGAACGAGCTGATCCATCTTGACGCGACGCTCCCGAAGGGCGTCAAGGCTTATGGGATCCCCGCCACGCGTTTCGCCGAGGAGCTGGGCCGGCGGCTCGTGCTCAACATCGTGATGGTCGGCTTCTTCGCCGGGGTGACCGGGCTTCTGTCCCCCGAGGCGATGGAAAAGGCCGTGAAAGATTCGGTGCCGCGCGGCACCGAGGACCTCAACCTGCGGGCGTACCGCAAGGGCTACGAGTACGGGCGCGAGATCCTCGCGAAGGCCGGCTAGGGAGGGGACGGTGAAGCTCGAAGGTTTTCCCCAGAAGCTGACGCTCAAGGACGGAAGCCATGTCGAGGTCAGGCCCCTGGTCGCCGCGGATGCCCCCGCGCTGCTCGAGTTCTACCGCGGGCTGCCCGAGGAGGACCGGCTGTACCTCAAGGACGACGTCACGAAGCCGGAGTGGCTGCAGCGCTTCGTCGCCATGGTCGAGCACGACGAGGTGGTCTCGCTGATCGCCCTGATGGGCGACAGGGTCATCGGCGAGGCGACCCTGTACCGCGCGCTGCACGGGTGGGCGATCCACGTCGGGGAGCTGCGGGTCTCTGTCGCGCCCAAGCTGCGCCGCAGCGGGCTCGGCAGTACCCTCGCAAAGGGCCTCGTGAAGCTGGCCATCGGTCTCGGCGTCGAGAAGATGATCGTCCAGATGGTCGAGAACCAGATCTCCGCGCGCCGCGTCTTCGAGAGGATGGGCTTTCGCCAGGAGGCGGTCCTGCGCGGGCACGTCAAGGATATCCACGGCATCAAGCGCGACCTGGTGATCGCCTCCAACGACGTCTCTCACCTCTGGGAGGCGATGGAGGCCCTCGTTTCCGACTTCTCGCCCACCTTCGGCGGGTGAGTCGCCGTCACTGAACGCTGCGGTCGTTCGACAGCAAGACTGTGCCCCAGCCTTTCCACAGCAGGCGTGCGTGTGTGAAGCCCTCGGCGGCCATCCGGCGTGACCACGAGAGGTCGCCGACCGCGAGCACGCGGCGGTCAGAGTCCCACAGCTTCTTGAACTCCTGCGCGTTGGGGAAACGGCGCTGCCTCTCCTCCCGTGAGAGGTGCGAGATGCCGAATTCCAGCTCGCCCTGGTAACCGGCCACGCCGGCCGTCCGGTCGAGGTAGACTGGCAGCCCCTGCCTGTAGCACTCGAAGTGGAAGAGCAGATCGCCCTCTCTCATCTCGGCTCTCACCCGCTCGGCGAGCGCCTTGCTGCTGCGCTCCCTGCCCACGAGCGGTGTCGCCGCAATCACGGCCCCGCACAGGCAGCAGCCCGTCACGACCAACGCCAGCAGGCGACGCCGCCAGACGTGCGCGAAGCCCTCGGCAGCAACGACTCCGGCCAGGATCAGGAGGCAGAGGCCGGGGACAACCAGGACCGGTGAGACCGTGTCGAGGAGGCCGAGCCTGTCCACCTTCCCGAGCCCCACCCACAGGAAGAAAAGGGCAACAGCAGCGGTGAGAACCCCGGCTGTCACGAAGCCCGCGGTCTCGAGCCCGGAGGCGGGCATCGTTCCCGAGCGCAGCCGGTCCACGAGCAGGCCCAGGAGCACCGCGAGCGGCGGGAGCGCCGGGAGGATGTACGGGATGAGCTTGGACTGCGAGGCCGAGAAGAAGAGGAAGACAAAGCCGAACCAGAGCAGAAGGAACGCCGCCTCCGAGTGACGGGCGAAGAACCTCCTCGCCTCGCGCCAACGCACCAGCCTCGGCACCGAGACCAGCAGCCCGGACCACGGGAGGCACCCGACGGCGATCACACCCGCGAAGTACCAGAACGGCTCCTGGCGCTCGGCGACCGGAGTGGCGTAGCGGAGGAAGTGCTCGTGGACGAAGTAGAAGAAGAGGAAATCGGGGTTGCGGGCCGCCGCAAGCGCGTGCCAGGGCACGGCTACAGCGAGGAAGAGCGCGACCCCGGTGAGCCACGGCACCTGCCGGAGGACGCGCCACCGGCCGGTGACCAGCAGGAAGAGGAAGATCACCGCTCCTGGGATGACCACGCCGACCAGCCCCTTGGTAAGCACCGCCAGCGCCGCCGCTAGGAACATGACGTGCCACCACAGACGTGGGCCCCACTGAGTTTTCCCCACGTCAGCAGCGTCGTCCCGGTGGGCGAACCAGAAACTCGCCAGCGTCAGGGTGAGGAAGAACGAGAGCGTCATGTCGAGGGTGGCGAGGCGCCCGAGGGCAACGTAGAGCGGCGAGGTCCCGAGCACCGCGGCCGCCACTACGCCGGCGCGCGGACCGCCGATCTCGCGGCCCAGGCGGTACGCAAGCCAGACGCCCGCCAGGCCGAACACCGCGCTCCAGAGACGTGCGGCCACCTCGTTGAGGCCCAGGACGCGGATCGCCGCGGCGGTGAGCCAGTAGTGCAGCGGAGGCTTCTCGAAGTAGAGCACCCCGTTCAGGTGCGGGGTGACGAAGTCGCCGCTTGCCAACATCTCCCGGGGGATCTCGGTGTACCTACCCTCGTCGGGCTCCAGGAGCGGAGCCGCTCCCAGCCGCCAGAAGAAGAGGAGTGCAAGGCAGACGACGCCCAGCACGACCGCCAGTCGCAGCGCGCGTGGATCACCGGAGAGGCCGGCCTCGCGGTCCATGACGCCGTCCTTGTACCACGGGTAGACCTCTGCGAACCAGGGGTTCCGGGGTCCGGGCTCCGGCCAACCACGATGTACCGAGAGGCCGACACGCCGAGGTTCCGCGCTCTTTCCCGGTCCCCGGACCCCGGAACCCGGTTTCTCAGCGCTGCGTGTTATCATCCGGCGGTGTTGTGACAGGGTCTCGGCGGCTCGCAGCGGCCAGGCGGCGCGCCGGGGAGGGAGTGACCGCTCGGCGATCGCCGGGCCGGGAGAACCCCGTGGAGATGGCACCGCGATGAAGACCGGATTCTCCAGGCGCAACGACTTCCTCCCCTTCTCCCGGCCAACGATCCGTCAGGTCGAGATCGACGAGGTCGTGGACACCCTCAAGTCGGGGTGGATCACCACCGGCCCGAAGGCCGAGCGCTTCGAGAAGGAATTTGCGGCCTACACCGGCTTTCCCCACGCGCTCGCACTCTCCTCGGCCACCGCCGGGCAACACATCGGCCTCATCGCACTGGGCGTCAAGCCGGGCGACGAGGTCATTACCACGCCCATCACCTGGGCCTCCACGGTGAACATGATCGAGGTCGCGGGGGCGACGCCGGTGTTCGTGGACATCCACCGCTCGACGCTGCAGATCGACGCGAGCCGGCTCGCCACCGCGGTGACACCGCGTACCGTTGGCATCATCCCCGTGCACTACGCCGGCGCGCCGGTGAACATGGAGCCTATCCTCGCCGTCGCCCGCACGCATGGCCTTTGGGTCTTCGAGGACGCCGCCCACGGCGTGGGCTGCCTTTACAAGGGAACCCACGTCGGTTGCTTCGACCGACTGGGGGTCTTCTCCTTCCACCCGATCAAGAACATGACGACCGCGGAAGGCGGCGTGCTCGTGACGCGCGACGACGAGCTGGCAAGGAAGCTGCGGGCCCTGCGCTTCCACGGTCTGGAAAAGCAGGCCTGGAACCGCTACGCCGAGGGCGGCTCCCCGCAGGTGGAGATCGTCCTGCCGGGGTTCAAGTACAACTTCATGGATCTCCAGGCAGCGCTCGGCATCCACCAGCTCGCTTCGGTGGACGAGTTCAATTCGAAACGCAGGGCGCTTGCTGCGCTCTACAACGAGTTGCTCGCCGATGTCCCCGAGATCGAGCCGCTCCGCGAGCCGCCGTACGAGCATTTCCACACCCGCCACCTCTACGTCGTGAAGGTGCTGAACCCAGCGGGCATGACCCGCGACGAGTTCATCACCGAGCTGAAAGGACGCAACGTCGGGACCGGCATCCACTTTCGCGCAGTGCACACCCAGCCCTACTACGCAGCGAAGTACCCGCGCTGGGTGGGTGCGCTGCCGGCCGCCGAGTGGGCCTCGGACCGTCTCTGCTCGATCCCACTCTTCCCGCTGATGACCGACGAGGACGTGCGCTACGTGGTGGCGGCCATCAAGGACGTCCTCGCGCACCGGCGGGGGTGAGGAACGGCGGCCACCATGAGCGAACCCTATCTCTCCGTCATCGTTCCTGTCTTCAACGAGGAGGAGAACCTCCCGGACCTGCTGGCCCGCCTGGAGGAGGCGCTGGCGGCCATCGGCAGGAGCTACGAGGTCCTGCTCGTCAACGATGGCAGCCGCGATGGCTCGCTCGTGATCATGCGCGAGGCCGCCGCGAAGGACCCGCACCTTGCGGTGATCGACCTCAACCGCAACTACGGCCAGCACTCGGCCATCTTCGCGGGGTTCGAGGCGGCCCGCGGTGAGATCATCGTCACGATCGACGCAGACCTCCAGAACCCGCCCGAGGAGATTGGCAAGCTCGTCGCCAAGATGGAGGAGGGTTTCGACGTGGTGGGCTCGGTGCGTGTAAAGCGCCAGGACCCTTTGTTCCGGCGCCTGGCATCACGCCTGGTCAACCGCGTGACCTCGATGGCCACCGGCGTGCAGCTCTCGGATTACGGCTGCATGCTACGGGCCTACCGCAGCGGCGTGGTCAAGACTCTCTGCGAGTCCAAGGAGATCTCGACGTTCATCCCCGTCCTTGCCGACATGTTCGCAGGGAGGGTTACGGAGGTCCCGGTCGCCCACGCCGAGCGACTCAGGGGAGAGAGCAAGTACAGCCTGTGGAAGCTCGTCCGCCTGCAGTTCGACCTCATGACCAGCTTCTCGCTGTGGCCGCTGCGCTCGACGATGGCGATCGGTGTGCTCACCGCGGCGGCCTCGATGCTCGTCGCCACGGTTCTCATCACCGGGCGAATCGTCAAGGGCCACGAGTGGGCGGTGAGCGGGGTCTTTACCCTCTTCGCAGTGCTGTTCTTCTTCGTCGGCGTGCTGTTCTTTGCGCTCGGCCTGCTCGGCGAGTACGTCGGGAGGATCTACCTCGAGGTCCGCCACCGCCCGCGCTACGTCATCCGCCAGGTCATCCGCTCCGGCCGGGAGTCCCCTTGAGTTTGTCCTCCGGAACCCGGACCCCGGAGCCCGGACCCCGGTCTTTGATTTTCGGCTACCACACCATGGGCTGCGCCGGCTTCGACGCCCTCATGCGCAACGGCTTCGAGATCCCGGCCGTGTACACGCACCGCGACGACCCCAACGAGGAGGTCTGGTGGGAGTCCGTGGCGGAGCGCGCCCGTGCGCACGGGATACCGGTGCACTACCCGGAGACGATCGAGCTGAAGGACCCGGCGTTCGCCGTGCAGGTCGCCGGCTACAGGCCGGACTTCATCTTCTCCTTCTACTTCCGCTGGATGATCCCGGAGAGCGTCCTGCGGCTGGCTCCGAAGGGGGCGCTCAACCTGCACGGCTCCCTCCTCCCGCGCTACCGCGGGCGGGCGCCGGTCAACTGGGTGCTCGTCAACGGCGAAACCGAGACCGGCGTCTCGCTGCACTACATGGTCGCCAGGCCCGACGCCGGCAACCTGGTCGCGCAGGAGCGCGTGGAGATCGCCTTCGAGGACACCGCGCTGACCCTGT
Source organism: Thermoanaerobaculaceae bacterium (assembly GCA_963754345.1). Classification (GTDB taxonomy): domain Bacteria; phylum Acidobacteriota; class Thermoanaerobaculia; order Thermoanaerobaculales; family Thermoanaerobaculaceae; genus RBG-13-68-16. Next base: position 416,958 of record CAVWFZ010000004.1, read on the forward strand.
TCGGCAAACTCGAGAAGGCCGCCGAGGGGATGCTTGACCGCGCGCTGCCGCTACTCGCGCAGGGGCGAGCGCCCTCGCTGCCGCTCGACCTTGCAAAGGGGTCGTACGTCGGCGGGCGCACTCCGGAAGATGGGCGCTTCGACTGGAGCTGGCCGGCCGTCCGCATCTACAACCTGGTGCGCGCGGTCACCCACCCCTACCCGGGCGCATTCACGGACTGGGAAGGCAAGAGGCTTTTCGTGTGGTGGGCGGTGCCGTGGGCTGGTTCGTTCGGGGCCGCACCGGGGACCATCCTTGGTGTGGCCCCTGATGGCGTCGAGGTCGCCACCGGCGACGGCACGCTCAAGCTCGCCAGGTGCCAGCTCGAAGGCGAGGCCGAGGTGGACGCCCCCGCATTCTTCGAGGCGCACGGGCTCGCCCCTGCCAGCAACCTGCTCTCCCCGGGAGGAAGCTCATGAGAATCCTGATCCTCGGTGTCAACGGCTTCATCGGCAACGCGCTCACCCGCCGCATCCTCTCGAGCACCGACTGGGAGGTCTTCGGCATGGACCTCTCCGCGAGCAAGCTGGAGCACTCGCTCGAACACGAGCGCTTCCACTTCCTCGAGGGCGACATCACGATCAACAAGGAGTGGATCGAGTACCACGTCAAGAAGTGCGATGTGGTCCTGCCGCTGGTGGCCATCGCCACCCCCGCGACCTACGTCAAGGAGCCGCTGCGGGTCTTCGAGCTCGACTTCGAGGAGAACCTGCGGGTGATCCGGCAGTGCGTGAAGTACCGCCGTCGGGTCGTGTTCCCGTCCACCTCCGAGGTGTACGGCATGTCCACCGACCCGGAGTTCGACGAGGACTCGAGCCCCCTGGTGCTCGGCCCGATCAACAAGCCGCGCTGGATCTACTCCTGCTCCAAGCAGCTCCTGGACCGCGTGATCGCCGCGTACGGACAGCAGGAGAGCCTGCGCTACACGCTCTTCCGCCCGTTCAACTGGATCGGCCCCAAGCTCGACGACATCGACGCGGCCAAGGAAGGCTCCTCGCGGGTGGTGACACAGTTCGTGATCAACCTCTTCCGCGGCGAGCCCATCCGCCTGGTGGACGGGGGCGAGCAGAAGCGCTGCTTCACATGGGTCGAGGACGGTATCGACGGGTTGATGGCGATCATCGCCGATAAGCGCGGGACGTGCGACGCCCAGATCTTCAACATCGGCAACCCCGCCAGCGAGTGCTCGGTCAAGGAGCTGGCGCACAAGCTTGCGCACCTCTACCGGGGTCGGCGCAAAGAGATCCCGAACTTCAGCGCGCCGAAGATCGAGGAGGTCAGCTCGGCCAGCTACTACGGGAAGGGCTACCAGGACATCCTGACCCGCAAGCCCTCGATCGCCAAGGCCCGCCGACTCCTTGGCTGGGAGCCCAAGGTCTCCCTGGATGACGCGCTCCGCCTGACCTTCGACGCATTCCTTGCGGACTGGCTGGCGCAATGATCAGAGACAGGGGACCGGGGGCCGGGCACCGGGGACCGGGAGAAACAAGACAGTCATGAACCCAGCGCCACCGTCACCCGCGCCTGACTCGGGCGCTCGGGCAGCAGAGAAGCTGCTGGGGTTGCGGGTGGATGTGGATACCCACGAGGGCATGAGGGACGGCGTCCCCACGCTGCTCGACGTGTTCCGCGAGCAGGGCGTCAAGGGCACCTTCTACCTGTCGATGGGTCCGGACAACGCCGGCAAGGCGATCTTCAACGTTCTGCGGCGCCCCGGCTTCCTCAGCAAGATGCGGCGGACCGGCGCGGCGCGCATCTACGGCCTGCGCACCGTGCTCTCCGGGACGCTGCTCCCCGCCCGAATGATCGCCGTGGCGCTGCCTGAGGTCGCGCGCCGTGTGCAGAACGAGGGCCACGAGGCCGGCGTCCACGCCTGGGACCACCGGCGCTGGCAGGACAGCCTGCCGCGCCTGCCGGAGGACGAGGTCGCAACCCAGCTCGGCCGCGCCCGCCAGGCGTTCATCGAGATCTTCGGCGCTCCGCCACGAACGTTCGCGGCACCCGCGTGGATCGGCGACGAACGGTCGCTGCTCATCCAGGAGGGGTACGGCCTGGACTACGCCAGTGACTGCCGCGGAGAGGAGCCCTTCCAGCCGGTCGTGAAAGGCGTGGCTCTCGACACTCCCCAGGTCCCGACCACCCTGCCGACGCTCGACGAGGCGCTCGGGGAGACGCACGCCGAGGCGCGGGCATTCTTCGCGTCCATGCTCGAAGCCGCTGCCCGGACCGCCTGGCCGGTGCTCACGGTGCACGCCGAGCTCGAGGGCGGTCCCTACGCCGCTGAGCTGCACTGGTTCCTCGAGCAAGCGCGCGAGCGCGGGATCATCCCGGTTCCTCTCCACGAGCTGCTGGCCGCCCGCCGGGCCACAGGCGTCCCACTTCCCGAGCGCACAATGGGCTACGGTGAAGTCCCCGGCCGCCACGGCACCGTCTTCATGCCGGCGGGAAGAGAATTGGCCATGGGCAGCGGCTCGCCGCCGTCTACATCCGGTGGTCCGGCTGATCTCTTCGGGCTCGGCCTGTTCCTGAACCGCCACGTGCTCACCAGGCATCCCCTTCAGACCCTGCTCAGAGGCCGGGCTGGCGGCGATGAGCTTGTCCAGACGCCCGATCAGCGCCAGGCCGTCGAGGACTCGAGTTCACGAAGAAGGACTGGACCAACGAGACCAAAGCCGGCGACGACATCGACACGCACCTCGCAAAACGGCGCGGGCTGGACTAGAAGGGACGGGCTGCCCACCGGTTAGACCCGACCGCGGCCCGGTCACTGGTACTTGGGCTGTCCAGACAGGTCCTTCACGTCCTGTTCGTCGACCGGAGTGGCGAGGCTCCAGCGGGCGTTCGCCGCCACGATCGGATCACCGGTCGGACGCGAGCGTTTCCAGCAGCTCGCGGGCCTCGGCCGCGGATCGGCCCGTCTCCGAGGGCGGCGACGAGGCGGAGGTTACGACCACTTCGTTACGGAAGCGGCGGTCAGGGCCGGACTCGGCCATCTCGCGGATCGCCTTGAAGCGGTCCGCCGGCAGCTCTAGCGCGTAGCGCTCGCTGGCTCCTGCGGAGGTACGGCGCGACTTCAACCGCCGTCATGCGTAGCTGCCGAGAGGTACTTCTGCGGAGGCCCCTCACCGGCGACGACGGCAGCGAGCAGCGCCAACTCCGTCTTGCCTTCCTTGATCGCGCGGTCGTAGATGTCCTCGGCACCCCACCGGATGCACGCGAGGCCAAGCAGATCGTCGATGAGCAACAACGTCGTCTTGCCGCCAGTAGACGCCCGAGCCGGATGACACGGCGGAAGTCGGCCATCGCGTCCTCGAAATTGCCGCATCGTGCCCGCGCGCGATCCACGCCCGTGCGAGGGTGAGCATGAAAGGCCATGTTGGGAAGCTGCGTGACGGCCCCCCTGCACAGGGAAGACATCCGGGTAGAAGCGCATCGTGGCCTGGTCACACCAGGGCGCGGCTTCTGCGAGGAGCGGGTCGCCGGGTGGGAGCACCTCGTGCCCGTTCGGCGCGATCGCGCAACGGCGCGTGTTCGACGAGCCACGCCATGGCAGCCTCGGCCTCGGCGAAGCGCGGGACCGTTGCGGCTTTGCGAACGCGGCGAACCATGTCGCGGCGTTGGCGGTGCCCGTTCCAAGAGGGGCGAGCATGTCGAGGTCGGCCACCGAACGCAGCGGCCACTTCTTGGCCCACGGGCACGCCCAGCAGGGGATTTCGACAGCGTGCTGAGAGTCGCAGGGGCGTGGTGCCGGAACGATCGCCGCCGGTGGCGCCGGCATCGCATAGGCGGTTCTGGCCGAGCGGCCCAACAGCCTCGCGACCAGCATCCCCGCCAGAACGACGACGAGGCCCACGGCCGCGACGATGCCGAATCGGACCGAACGGCTGCGAGAGGTGTTCATGACTTGTCCTCCATGTCGTGATGCTGGGTCGTGAGGTTGGAGCTGCGCGGGCGAGTTGCTCGCCCCTGGGGCGCGTCGATGCCGGCGTACTGCAGCCGCAGGCGGGGCAGTTCGACGATGGCATGCAGCTCCCTGAGACCGGCCTGCTCTCGCGAGGCGGCGGGCGCCACCGACCGTGGGCGAACCTGCGAACCGGTTCGGAGGGCGACGTTGGCAGCCACCAGGAGGACGACCATCACTGCCCAGGCGAGGCGCAAAGGTCGGCTGTGCCACAGGCGGCTCCAAGGGTCAGCGGCCGGAGGCCGCGCCCACGCCGCCTGGGCGCGCGCCAGCGAGCGCTCGCGCAGCAGAGTTGGCGGCTGCGGCTCCTCGAGCGCGGAAAGGAGCCGGGTGACGGCGTCGTGACGTTCGGTCATGTCGTGCTCCCAAGCAGCCCACGCAGCGCCCTGAGCGCGAGGCGGTAGCGGCTGGCGGCGGTGAACGCCGGGATGCCCAGGCACCGCCCAATCTCGGCGTGGCTCATCCCGGCCGAATCGTGAAGGTAGACGACCTCGCGCTGCTTGGCGGAGAGCTTCCCCAGCAAGGTCCAGGCGCGGCGTGCATCCACCGCGCGCCCGTCGTCCACCGGCTCCGCCGCCAGGTCCGCGTGCTCGTCGAGCGGCTCCGCGTACCGGTACCGCGCCCGCCGGACCGCATCGACCGCCAAACGGTGGGTGACCGACAGCAGCCACCAGCGCGGGTCCCGGACCCCGCCGAGCCGCTCGCGGCGCTCCGCGATGCGGACGAACACCTCCTGCACGACGTCGGCGGCCAGTTCGCGGCTGCCGGTTCGCCAGAGCGCGAGCCCGTACAGCCGCCGGCTCGCCATGTCGTAGAGCTGCCCGAGCTTCTCGGGGTCACCGGCGGCCAGCTCGCGGAATAGCTCCACCCAGCGCGACGCGTCGTCCCACGCTCCGGCGCGCGCCGTGGCGGGCGGTGGGGGCACCGCTTCCGTCATCAGGGGGGCCACCGCCTCCATGCTAGGAGAGACGCACGAGTTCCGCCACCTTGTCACTGCCTTGCGGCAGCCTGACGCCACCCATCCAGTTCACAGTTGGCAGTTCCCCCACCCACGGAGACAGCTGGAAGCTTGCAGGTCGTAAAGCTGGGCTGTGGCTGCCCGTGGCCGTGGCGCCGCGCAAAGGACCGTCCAGGCGTGACGAGATTCTTCGAGGCGCCGGTGGACATCCTATCGGGACGTTGCTTTGACCTCTTGGCGGGGGCGTTGGGGCCAGTAGCTTGGGGGGATCCTTCGACGCGCCGCAGGCGCGTCGAAGGATGACTTCCGGCCGCGGCCTCGCGTGTCTTCTGATGACTTCGGTTCGAACCCGGTGCGAGGGCGCCTGCCCTCACGGCTTGGGGAGATCCTTCGGGGCATCCCGCCGAGGCGGGATGCCTCTCAGGATGACCCTGCCTGCGGCAGGGTCACTTCTCTTCTTCGGCGGCGGTCTCGAGCTCGTGGATCCTCTTACGGACGACGATCTCGGCCATGTCCGGGAGGACCTCCCAAGCTATCCGCTCGAGCTGCGGACCGGCCAGCTCCACGACCCGTCTCGCGATGCGCTCCACCTGCTCATCCGTGAGCTGCGGCTGTTCCGGTGCGGGCGCGGAGGGCGCCGCCTGCGGCTGGGCGACGGGCTCCACCGCGGGGCGGGGCATACGCTGGGTGGCCTCTCGGGAGGGCGCCTCGACGGCACCGGGCGACGGCGCGGGGGAAGCCTCGGCTGGGGCAGGGGTGGGCACGGCCGGCGCAACGACGGGCGGCGCCGGCTCCTCCGGGGTCTGAACGACGAAACGCTGCGTGGGCGCCTCTTCCATCGCCCTGTCCGCCGGCGTGAAGACCACGGCGGGCTCGATCGACGGCTCGGGGGGCGGCAGAGGTCTGGGCGTGATGATCATGGTTCCGAAGGGCTCCGCCGTCGCCGGCAAAAGGACCGGCGGCTCAGGTGCCGGGGGCGCAGCCGGTGCCGGCGCAGCCGATGGGGCGGGCATCTCGGCAAAAGCCGGCGGCCGCTCCTCGACCAGGGCAAACCCCTGAGAAGCCTCTTTCACGGCTGGCTCCTGCAGCTCCGGGGGCGTGGGCCGTGGCGCGGTGGGGTGCGAGTTCCCCAGTGCACTCGCCGTCAGGTCCATGCCGTCATCATGAGCAGGAGGAGGCGGTGGCGGCTGGACCCCCATCTTGTCGAAACCGGTGGTCGTGAAGTCCAGCGTCGGCACGCCTTCCGGGATGCCCTGGTCGTCCAGCGCACCGACCTCGCCCGGCGGCGGTGCGGCCGCCGTCGACCGAGCGCGCTTGATGAGCTCCTCGACGGTGGTGATCAGCTCCCTGGCCTCGAACGGCTTGGTGACGATGCCGTCACAGCCGGCCGCCATGGCGCGGTCGCGGTCGAAAGGTTCGAACGTGCCGGTCAGCAGCACCACCGGGATGTGCAGCGTGGCGGGGTCGCTCTTCAGGGTCTGGCAGACGTCGTAGCCGTTCATGTCCGGCATCACGACGTCGCAGAGGACCACGTCCGGTTTGACCTCCGGCAGGCGCTTGAAGAGCTCGCGCCCGCTTCCGACCGCGATCACCTTGTGCTCGGTCTCGGCAAAGGTGAGTTCCACGACCTTCTGGATCGTGATGCTGTCGTCGGCTAGCAGGAGCGTTCCACCCATTTTCACCTCGCCTCTGCAAGGCTGTCCCGTCCTTGGTACCACGAACTTACTTTGCTGTCAACGAGTTGTCCGAGCTGCCCTGGCTCGAAAAGCATTGTCCCATCGTCACCGATCCACACCACGGTGCCGGTCTCCATCCAGCCCGGGACGACGAAGGCCTGCCTTCCGCCTTCCCTCAGCGTCCATGAACGGTGGAAGTGCCCCCAGAGCACGATGTCTACACCTGCGGCGAAGTGGGCACGCGCCGCGTCCTCCAGGTCGCGTACCGGGAGCTCCACCCGGTAGCTGAAGTTGGTCTGCGCGAGCCTTGACTCGGTCCCGAAGACGATCCTCTGGGCCAGGCGCCGCGGGAGCAGCCGCGCCCACGCCCGGGCGGGCCCGCTCTTGGAGACCGTCCGCCAGAACCGGTAGGAGCGGTCGCTGCGGTTGATGAGGTCCCCGTGCTCGAGCAGAAACCGCTTTCCACCCGCCACGAAGGAGTGAACCGGGCCGGTTGCATCCCGGAACGCGTCGAGCGCGGGGGCGTCCAGAAAAAAGTCCCGGTTGCCCTCGACCATGACCACACGCGCGCCACCCCTTCGCAGCTCCGCCAGCTCTCCGAGGCCCCGTCTCACGGTTGCGTCCCAGAAGCGTGAGAAGCCGACAAGGGCGCGGAAGAGGTCACCGAGAAAGACGACCTCGCGCGCCCTGCGGTGCCGCACCTCGGCCATCGTGGCGAGGAACCTCTCGAGGTCGCCGGGGCTTTGCCCGACGTGCAGATCGGCCAGCACGGCGCGCAGCACGAACCATGCTAGCATTCGCGCGTTTAGTGGTGAAAGATGCTCGAAACGCACCCAACGCACGGGAGTCCGGGTCGTTTAGCGCCTGAGCCCCGCCGGGTCCTCCTGACCGGCGCCAGCGGTTTCGTGGGGCGGGAGGTCCAGCGCCAGCTCCTCGCGTCGGGCCGCGAGGTCGTGGCGATCTCGCGTCACCCCCGTGCGGAGCACGTGCCTCCCGGGGTGATCCAGGTGGCTGCCGACATTACGGGCGATGGCTGGCTGCGCTGGTGCGAGGGGTGCGGCGCGGCGATCCACCTCGTGGGTATCATCCGCGAGGTCCGCAGTGTCGGCGCGACGTTCGAGCGCGCCCACCGGATCGCCACCGAGCGGGTGATCGCCGGCTGCCGGAAGCTCGGTATTTCCCGTCTGGTACACATGTCGACGCTTGGCACCAGGGCGGAGGCCGCCACCCCCTATCACCGTACCAAGTGGCAGGCCGAGGAGGCGGTGCGCGCCTCCGGTCTCGAATGGACGATCTTCCGCCCCGCACCGATCTTCGGGCCGGGGGATGGCTTTTCCACCAGCATCGCCTCCGCGATGCGGCGAATGCCCATTTTCCCGGTCTTCGGCGACGGGACGACCAGGCTGCAACCGATCGCGGTGGACGAGGTCGCGCACTGTTTCGTGAACGCGCTCGAGCTTCGGGGAACGAACGGCCAGACCTACGAGCTGGGCGGCCCGGAGGCCCTGAGCTACGACGAGGTGCTGCGCCGCATCGCGCGGTCGCTCGGCCTGCGGCGGATGCTCCTCCACCTCCCGCTCGGCCTCTCGAAGCTCCTGGTCTCAATCGTCCAGCACTTCCCCGGCGCCCCGATCACCCGCGACGAGCTCACGATGCTGCTGGAGGGCTCCACCTGCGATGCCAGCGTCGCCGCGATGACCTTCGGTGTGCCAAACGCTCGCTTCGTGGGCCCCGTGTGGATGAAAAAACAGGGCGCAGGGCGTAGGGCTCAGGGCTGACACACCAGGGCACAGGGCCCAGCCAGAAAGAACTTGGCTTGGGGCCTGGGGCTCGACGTTGTTACCTGCTGTTGGGATGGTCGAAGGGCTCGCCGACCTCGAGGCGGATCGTGCGGTAGGCCCTGAGCACGTCGGTACCCTCGAACACGACCCCCGCGAAGAGGACCGCCATCCCGATCACGAACACGGGGAGCGGATGCACCAGCTTGAGCCACTCGGGCCCGGCCACGCGCAGGCCGATCAGAAGCGAGGAGAGCACGAAGCAGCCTACCGCCACCACCTGGCACATGACCGCGTTGCGCAGGAGGCGCACGCGGTCCACCAGGTCTTCCAGTTGCCGGATGACGCTGGCCAGACGCGCGATCTCGACCGGCTGCGCCTCGGCGGGGGGCGCCGTGGAGCGTAGCAGCCGCCGCCGCTCCTCGTTGAGCGCGCGGATCCGGCTCATGATCACCGTGTACCGGTTCAGCAGGCCGAGCAGGAGCAAGCCGCACGCGGAGACCATGATCGCCGGGGCCAGGATCGCCTGGATCGCCTGCACCGCAAAGCCAAACTGGGTGTCCATGTTCAGCCCTCCCAGACCGTGCCGATGCGCGGCGCGCCGGTGCGCGCGGCGTCGGTGACCGTCGCCAGGCTCACCCCGGCCTTTCGGGCCGCCGCCTGACAGGCATCGTGCTCGGGCTTCGACGAGACGACCCGGCCGGCAAAGACGCCGACCTTCACAGGGACAGTGCCATAGGCCGTCGCCACATCCAGCGTGTGGCGGTCGAGTTCGGGGCGCGTGCACTCCACGAGGCGCACCCCGAGCGTGACACCCTCCTCGAAGACCGCCGCGCTCACCGCAGCCGCCTGTGAGGGATCGAGAACCGCCCGCAGCTCCACGACCGGTCGTCCCTTGCGGCCGGTCCCGGGCAGGCACCAGGCATCCAGGGCGCCCACCTCGCGCAGCCGCTCCAGGAGCGCCCCCAGCGCCTCGCCGGTGACGTCGTCCATGGTGGCTTCCAGCACCACCATTGGACGCCCCGCAACCCGGGTTTCCTCCTCGAGAAGGAAGGCGCGCAGCACGTTGGGAAGCCCCGCAAACCGCCTTGCCCCGTGCCCGATCCCGACACCCAGGAGCCTGCCGCCCGGGAGTGGACCGAAGCCCTCCGCCAGCGTGACGAGGAGCGTGGCGCCCGTGGGCGTGGTCATCTCCCCTTCGGCCGCATGCGCCGCGAGCGGTACACCGTGCAGCAGGCGCGCCACCGCAGGAGGGGGAACCGGCAGGAGCCCGTGGGCGGTCTGCACCGTGCCGCTGCCCACGGGCACGGGCCCGCACACGACGCGGTCCGCACCGAGCAGCGCCACCGCGGCGCACACGCCCACGATGTCCACCACGGCATCCACCGCGGCCAGCTCGTGCAAGTGAGCCTCTTCGAGGCGCAGGCCGTGTACCTCCGCCTCGGCGGTGAAGAGGCGACGGAAGGCGGCCAGGGCCCGCTCGCGCACGCGCTCCGGCAGCGCGGCCTCACCCAACAGCTTCTCGACGTCGGAGAGGTGCCGCGCCGGGTGTCCCCCGCCCTCGACGTGCACGACGACCTTCGTGCCAGCAAATCCGAAGCGGCGCTCCCGCTCCGCCTCCAGCCGCCACCCCGAAAGGCGCAGCCCGCCGAGGATCTCCTCCAGGCGCTCGCGCGCCACTCCGAGGTCGAGCAGGGCCCCGAGCAGCATGTCTCCCGCGGCCCCCCCGAACGGGTCGATGTAGAGCAACTTTGCCATGGTAGAGCCTCGCCCCTTCCGGGCCGCAAAGTCAAACCCGGCGGTAGGCGAGGCGCGTCACGGGCCTCCCCTCGCGGGCGTACTTGACCTCGAAGCTGGTCGCGGGAATCCCCTCGAACCCTTCGTCGGCGGGCAGGGGCACGAGCCGGGGCTCGCCCGCCAGCAGTTCGGTGATGACCGAGGCGTATCCGTCATGGTCGGTCCTGACCCGCAACAGCCCGCCCGGCGCCAGCACCTCTGCCAGCCGGGCGACGTTGGAGGGACGGAAGAAACGGCGTTTGTGGTGGCGCTTCTTCGGCCACGGGTCCGGGAAGTAGACGTGGAAAGCAACGACGCTCCCCTCGGACAGGCACCGGAAGAGCAGGTCCTCGGCGGTGGTGTGCACGAGCCTCACGTTGACCAGGCCCCTGCGCGCCACCCGCAGCGCCGCCATCTGCAGGTACGTGCGCACGCGTTCGACACCGACGATCCCGACCTCGGGATGCGCGGCGGCCCACTCGAGGAGGAAGCGTCCCTTCCCGGCGCCCAGCTCGACCTCGAGCGGCACGGATCGACCGAATACCTCTCGGCTTGAGAGCGGCAGACCCACGCTGCCGAGGTCGAGGACGATCCCTCCCGGCTCCACCGTCCCCGTCAGCCCTCGGAGTTCTCGACGTCTTTGGGGTCCTCGTCGCCGAAGACGACGCCGATGGCACGGGCGTCCCGCACGAGCTGCCCCGCGACGTCGGCCAGGCCCATCTCCCGCACCTTCATCTCCACGAGGCCCGTGAAGCCCTCCGAGATCCCGAATACGGTCACCCCGTGGCCGATCCTGCACGCGCGCACCACGGCGCGGATCACGGCGTTCAGCCCGGGGGCGTCGCCCCCACCCGTCAGCACTCCGACCCTTCGCACCGCGCTCATGTCCCGTCCTCCAGGCCCAGGTGGACCAGCGCGATGCCCGCCTCGTCGGCAAAACGCCGGATCTTCTCGTCGCGGTAGAACTCCCCGTAGAGCACGCGACCGATGCCCGCGTTGGCGATAAGCTTGAAGCAGTCCCAGCACGGCGAGGCGGTGACGTAGACATCGGCCCCTTCGATGCGCACGCCGTGCCGAGCCGCCTGCAGGATCGCATTGGCCTCCGCGTGCACCGTGCGCACGCAGTGCCCGTTGTCCATCAGGCATCCGACCTCGGTGCAGTGCGCCAGGCCGCGGATCGAACCGTTGTAGCCGGTGGCCAGGATGGCCTTGTCGCGCACCACGACCGCGCCTACGCTCTTGCGCGGGCAGGTCGAGCGCGTCGCCGCCTGCACGGCCAGGTTCATGAAGTATCGGTCCCAGGACACCCTGTCCACCGCGCAAGTGTAGCCGTACCCGTACCCCGGTAGAACGCTTCCTGCGACAGGTTCTCAGACATCCCGGCACATCACACCCGGCAAGGCGTGGACCGCGATAGAGGCCAATCGAAGGCGACGGCCTGCGCCCGGCCTTTCTCGTGCCTTCTCGCGTTCCCGCTCTCCTTCGGCGGCTGGCGGCGGCGGCTCCCAGGGGCTAGAATCTCGCGCTCATGGACAAGCGCAGGCCCCAAGGCAGGGCCGAGGGCAGGAAGTTGCAGGCGATCCGCGAGGCGCTGGACCGTATCGATCGCGAGCTGCTCGAGACGCTGCACGACCGCCTGAAACGGGTGCGTGAGGTGTCGCGGCTGAAGGAAGCCGGCATGCCGTTCCTGCGCGACCACCAGCGCGAAGCGGAGCTTCTTGCTCGAGCGGAGGGGTGGGCCCGCGAGCTGGGGCTCGACCCGTTCCGCGTCCGCGAGATCTTCCGCGAGATCATCGCAATGTCGCTCAAGGTGCAGGAGGAGGCGTTGCTGCGGCGGGCGTCGGCGTCACGCTCGGCGCGCAACGCCCGCCGGGTGGCGTACCAGGGCGCCGAGGGCTCCTACAGCCACCTGGCGGCGCACAAGTACTTCGCTGAGGCGGCCGACACGATGGAGTACCGCGGGTTCGCCACGTTCGCCCAGGCCCTGCGTGACGCGGAGCGCGGCCGGGCTGGCTACGCGTTCCTGCCCATCGAGAACACGACCGCAGGCTCGATCAACGAGACCTACGACCTGCTGCGGTCAACCGACCTCCGGATCGTGGGCGAGGAGGTGTGGGAGGTCCGCCACTGCTTGCTGGCCACGGCGCCGGTCGCGCCGACCGACCTCAGGCGCATCTTCTCGCACCCGCAGGCGCTGGCCCAGTGCTCGGCGTTCCTGCGCGCCCTGCCCCAGGTGGAGCCGGTCGCCTACGAGGACACCGCCGAAGCGGCTCGCAAGGTGCGGCTGGACGGCGACCCCACGCAGGGCGCGATCGCGAGCGACGAGGCCGGCAGGCTGCACGGCTTGGTTGTGATCGCGCGCGACATCGCCGACCAGCCCGAAAACTGGACCCGCTTCGTCCTGGTGTCGTCGCTCGACCTCATCCCCGATCCACGCATACCGGCCAAGACCTCGCTCGTGCTGACGACCCCTCACCGCCATGGCGCGCTCGCTCACTGCCTGGCCGTGTTGGCCGAGCACGGCCTCAACCTGACCAAGCTGGAGTCGCGTCCCGTCCCACGCCGACCCTGGGAGTACCTGTTCTACCTCGACTTCGAGGGGTCGCTGGCCGAGGAGCCGGCGGCGGCCGCGGTGGCCGCTCTCCGGCGCGAGTGCCCGTACCTCAAGGTGCTGGGCTCGTACCCGGCGCGCACCACGCCACGCGGCCGGGTCGACCGTCTCGACACACCCTTGGAAGAATAGCGAGGTGCAAGGGCCGCTCACACGTCCGACCCGCAGACCGAGATCGAGCGGTCGAGACGCGCGCCGGGATTGGCGAGGTCGCCGCCGCAACGCGTGACCGCCGAACGGCCGTCGCCCGGCGACGACTGCACCGTCAGACTCACCCATGAGTCTCCGAGAAGAAGACGCAGACAAGATTGCATGAAAGCCCAGGTCGTGTTTCGGACCGGTCCAACGGCAGAATCGGGCGATCGATGCAGCGACGCGGTTTCTCGCTTCGGAGGCAGGATGAGATACTGGGAAACGAGGTACCTGCCGGCGTGAGCCGTGCCGGCGCAACCCAAAGCTGCGAACACGCAGGGCCCGGGGCGCCCCCCGGCAGGAGCAAGGACAGGACCAAGCCCATGAGCCCGTCGGAGAAGGAACCCCGGAACAAGTCACAGGCGGCGTTCTCCGACCTGCGCGTGTTCCGCATCTTCCAGCACGCCCCCGACGAGCAGCTCGGCCAGCTTGCCAGCTTCGCCAGCGAGGTGATCCTGTCCAGGGACCAGGTTGTCTACCAGGAGGGTGAATTCGGGGAGGACTTCTTCGTGGTCCTGGCCGGGACCGTTGAGGAATTCTGCACCACGCTGGGGGGCCGTCAGGCGGTGAGCCGCGTCCGTGTGGGGCAGCTCCTCGGCGAGACCTCCTTCCTCGACGCGCGCCCCCGGCCGACGACTGCAATCGCCACGGACCAGGGCGCGCTTCTGCGCTTCGACAGCGCAGCGGTGAAGAACGTGCTGCACACGAACCACGAGATGGGGGCAGTCCTTGCCCGCTCGTTCTGGTATTCGCTCGCCTCCAAGATCCGACAGGCCAACGAGTTCATGACCCAGGTCGTGCCGGTCGAGCACATCCCCCCGCGCCTCAAGGGCCGGGTCGGGGAGAAGGTGGATCTGAAGCCCGGCGCAAAGGTGGATCTCTTCCAGCAGACCGGCCTGTCGGCGGCCGAACTGAGGCTGCTGGCCGTGACCCTCCAGGCCCAGCATTTCGCGCCGGACACCTACGTGTTTCAGGAGGGGGAAGTCGGGGACGCCCTCTACATCGTGTTCGACGGCGAGGTGCGCATCTCCCGCAGGATCAGCGGCCGAGGCGAGGAGCCGATCACCGTCCTCGGGAGGGGCGAGGTCTTCGGAGAGATGGCCATCGTGGACGAGCAGCCTCGCAGTGCAGACGCGCGCGCCCACGGCGACGGGTGCACGGTCCTGGTCCTCAGCCAGAACGACCTGGACGCCGTGCTCCACATGCCGCCCGCGGCCGCCTCGCAGTTCCTCTACCTGGTATGCGGCGTGCTCTGCCACCGCCTGCGGACCGTGATCAGCCTCCTGGACTCCCTCCGAACAGGTTGAGAACAAGGGCAGCGGCCCACCGCAGGCTACGGGCCCCATTCCTCAGGAGAAGCGGCATCAGGCCGGCTGCCCGCGGCTCGGTCCTCGCGTCAGCCACCAGACGCTCGCCAGCACTGCGAGCGCGAGCATCGTCCACCCCTGGAGGGTATAAAAGCTGCCGGGCTGCGCCACAAGCGGCAGCGCCGCGCCGAGCACGCCGATCCAAGCGGCGGCGAGCAGATACGCCACCGGGTTGGCCCCGAGCACGAAGCGCGTCAGGAGCACGGCCCCGCCCAGGAGCAGGGCGGCTTGTGCCAATGCCGCGAGGAACTCCGGGGGCGATGCGTCGGCCGAGCTGGGGACGAGGGCGATCAGGAGACCGACCACGAGGGCAACCCTCTGCCAGGCCTCCACGAGCACCTGCCAGAGGTGCAGCGCGAGGCCGACCAGGGCCAGCATGAGCACTGCGGACCACAACCTGGTGCCGAGGGCCGCGAACGCGGGAATCGCGGTCGCGACGTCGCCCGGAATCCTCACCGGAGCGTCGGGGAAGGCCCGCGGAACGGCGGAGAGTGCCAGCGCGACGACCCCGCTCAGGACGAGCGACGCTCCCACGACCGCAAGCGCCGAACCGGCCGAGACCGCCGCCACCCGCC
>CAVWFZ010000005.1:0-175276 GCA_963754345.1 Thermoanaerobaculaceae bacterium
GATGAGTAGGTCGGTCTCCTTGTGACGGCGTGGCAATATGCCCGCCAAGGTGACACGGGCTCGAGGCCCAAGAAAGGAGACCGACCGTGGAGCATTGTGGCATTGACCTGCATGGGAAGTCGAGTGAGGTGGCGGTGGTGGGTGCGAGTGGGGAGCTGGTCGAGCGGGCACGGATTCCGACGACGGAGGCGGGGTTGAAGCGGTGGTTTGGGGGGCGTGGGCGGATGCGGATCTGCATCGAGGCGAGCGGGCTGTCGGCGTGGGCGGAGCGGATTTTGGTTGGGCTTGGGCACGAGGTGGTGGTGGCCAATGCGCAGCGGGTGCGGCTGATTGCGGAGAGCACGCTGAAGAACGACGCGGTGGATGCGGAGACGCTGGCGCGGCTGGTGCGGATGGATGTGCGGTTGCTGCGGCCGATCCAGCATCGCAGCGAGAGGACGCAGCGGCTGAGGGGGATGCTGCGGGTGCGGGGCATTCTGGTGGCCAACCGGACGGCGTGCATGAACGGGGCGCGGGGGCTGCTGAGGTCCTTTGGGTACCGAGTGCCCGGGACGACGATTGGGCGGCTGGCGCAGACTCTGGCCACACGCGAGATTCCGGAGGAGCTGCTCACCCTGGTGGCGCCGCTGGTGGCGACGGCGCTCGAGCTCGATGAGAAGATCCAGGGGCTCGACCATGAGGTGAAGGCGGTGGGTGCGGAGTACCCGGAGGTTGGGCGGCTGCAGACGATCCCCGGGGTGGGGCCGCTGGTTGCGCTCGCCTACGTGTTGTGCCTGGAGGACCCGGCCCGATTCCGGCGCAGCCGGGACGTCGCGGGCTTTGTCGGATTGCGGCCGCGGATGCGGGAGTCGGGGCAGACGTCTCGATTTGGCTCGATCACCAAGACGGGGGATGCCGAGATGCGGCGGCTGCTCGTGCAGGCGGCGCACGGGTGCCTGCGGACCCGCCAGGATTCCGACCTCAAGCGGTGGGCGGAGCAGCTCGCCGCACGGATTGGGAAGAAGAAGGCCGTGGTGGCCCTGGCTCGTAAGCTCGCCGTCGTGATGCACGCGGTGTGGCTCCGTGGCGAGGACTTCAGGCCCCTCCAGAGCAGCGAACCGGCCGCAGCCTAGGAACGACGGGATGCCATCGATCGAGCGAGGTCAGGGACGGACAGCATGCGGTGGGGCGACTCCGTGTGATACCTGGGGCGGCGAGCAGAGCACCGTTCGTCAGCCCGCGTACCTGATGGGAGCGCCCCCTGCTTCACCGGCTCCAACCATGCACCGGCCAGGAGGCTGGCCACAACGAGTGCGGATAGACGGTTGATGCGCAGACCTTGGCTGAGCTTGATCGTGCACAGAGGAAAAACGACAACGACGCCACCTGGAAGAAAGGATCAAACCCCTATCCGCTTGACATGACCGACCTACTCATAGAAGGTACCACCTTCTCACCATTCTGGAATGCGGAGGGCGGTTCCGGCCCTGTGAGCGGCGGGGTCATGCTTGACGGTGCATGACCCCGGGGCTGCTCATCGGGTATCAGGCGAGCGCGGGGGGGAAGAGGCCCTTCTAGAAATCCAGACCGACGAAAAGGGGAGTACGCTTAGACACAGGTGACATCCGGTTCGAGGAATCCGCTGCCGTGCAGCGTGCGGCTCTGGCCCCAACCGGGCCAACCCGCGACCACGACCGGGGGGTCAGCCATACTTCGTACCGGAAGTCATGATGGCTAGACGCCAGACCGAGCCCGCTGGACTAGACCGGCCCGAGGTTGAGATGCAGCAGGCCAAGGCTGTAATCAGGGCCATCCCCAAAGGCTGCGTCAGCCTGCTGGTCGCGATCTTCCTCATCGCATGGCTTGTGCATTTCTTCGTGCCTTCAGAGTATGAGGAACTTGTTTTTGTCATTCTCCTCCTGGCGCTCTTCGCCGGGGCCGTCGGCCATCTGCTTTTCGCAAAGCCGAAACAGGCCACAGGCCTACCCGAGAATGCGGGGCTTTTCATCAATGCGACCGATGACAAGACACCGCTTTCGGCGGACTCGTCGGATCCGATCGAGCCTCGATAGATCGTCAAGCGCTGCGTGCTGCCCTGTGCCGACGTGACGCCTAACCTGCGCTTGGGGCTGCCACACGTCCTGGCGTGATTGCATAACCGATGTTCCCCGGCTCATCATTGGGCCATGCAGTCGCAGTGGTACCAGTATCCGTCGGCCTCGCCCTCATCCATTCGGCACTCATCCATGTCCCGGCGCGAACATTCGGAGCCGACTCTGCGTAGTTGGAACGAGGGCGTCGTCTGCCCGCGAAAAGGAGTCATTCGATGGCGAAACAAACAGTTTGGCTCGCACAGGCACTCTTGCTCGCCGCACCGGTAGGCGTTGTGACGCCGGCCGGACCGAGAGATCCGGCCTCTGAGGCGCGCGCGGTGCTCGCGGCAGCCGCGCGGGCGTATCGAGCCGCACCGGCGATGACGGACACTCTTACGTACACGGTCAAGGCACCGAACGCGGATCTGGAACCGAAGAAGCTGGAGATCCGCCTTGGCTCGGGGGCCGACGCCTCGGTCGCGGATCCGCTCCTGTCCGCGTTCGCCGTCGGGCACACTCTCTACGTCACGAAAAGCGACTCTCCGGGGAGGTTCGTGGCAACTCCATACGCCGGTGACTTTTCGCGGGCGCTCAACTCCATCGTGGGCGACCAGGGTTCGCTCTTTGAACCTCCCCAGATCGCAATGCGAACGGGCAAGGACATCGACGCCTGCATCGATTCGCTTCGCTTCAAGCTGCTGGCGCCGCTCCGTATCAGCGGCTACGAGCGCCGGTCGGAAAGCGGTCGGCTCCTCGACATCATCCAGTTCACCGCAGACAACGGGCGCGTTGACCTCCGAATCGACGCGGCGACAAAATTCCTTTCCGGAATTCATCTGCATTTGCAGCCACCCGGGGCCCCCGGCGACATGGGCGTCGATATCAGCGGCACGTTCTCCCCGAGCGTGCTGCCGAGCGTCACGGGCGTCGTCACGTTCGACGCCCGGAGCGGTCGGGCCGTCGCGGAGCTGTCCGATCTGGCCTCGACGAGCCTGCCCGCGGGCAAGCCCGCGCCGGCATTCGACCTGGAGACTCTCGGTGGGCAGCGCGTCTCACTCGCGAGTCTGAAAGGCCGGTTGGTGGTCATCGACTTCTGGGCAACGTGGTGTGCGCCGTGCTGGAAAACACTCGCCGAGACGCAGAAAATATCAGAGTGGGCCTCACGCAGCGGGTTACCCATCTCTGTGTACGCCCTCAACACAATGGAGCAATCTCCAACCGCGGACGAACGCAGGGTCAGGGTCGCCGAATTCTTCAGGACCCAGAAGCTGACGCTACCTACGCTTCTCGATCGGGGCGATGAAGTCTTCAGGGCATTCGGGTCACCCGGCCTGCCGTCCATGGTGATCGTCTCACCTGACGGGATGATCCTCCGCTACCACCAGGGAATGTTCCCAGACATTCTGGAGACTGTGGCGCGAGAGGCCTCCGACGCCCTGAGTGCTTCGCTCAGGAGGTGACGCCTCGATCTCCGCGGTGAGCGCACGTCATCTCGTCCGCTTTCCGCGCTGCGTCAGGAGGTCACCGATCGGCTCCGGACTCAACGTTCGCCTGGACCAATTTTCGAGTTTTGGGTCAACCGAGCCGCCCGTGATCAAGAAAGATCCTGCGCCACGGCGCCGCCACGGGCGTCGATGCGCGCAGCCCACCGCAGGGCGACACCGCTGCCGCCTGACCACCAGGGGTCCGCATCAAGCCCCACTCCCTCCGGGCCAGGTTTCGCCTCTCGCTCCCATGGCCTGACCCCGGTTCCACCTCATCCTTCCTGCCGACCGGCCCCTGAAAGTGCCATGTCGCGACCTTGACGCCACTGGGAGCAGCCCTATACTCAAAATGAGTGAAAAGGAATCTCCTATCCCTCATGGTTGAGGGCCAGCGCGTCGAGTTGCATGTTCCATTCGTGACGATCCTCAAGATCGCGCTCTCGCTCCTCCTCTTCGCAGCGATCATCAAACTCCTTCCCGTCATCATCACCCTAGTCGTGGCGGTGCTCCTGGCCGTCATGCTGCAGCCGGTGGCCGACTGGCTCATCGCCCGCGGGGCCCGGCGCGGGCTCGCCATCGGTGCGATCGGCTTCGTGCTCATCGCGCTTCTGGTGATGTTTTTCGCCGTGATCGTCCCCGCCACGGGAGCGCAGATCTCGCAGCTCATGAGGAACCTGCCGGCAATCCAGGCCAGAGTCACCACAGCCCTTCCCGCGGTGTCGCCGATCATCGGCACTCTCGTCGCCCGGCTGAATGCCTTCCAGAAGTCGGTCGACCTGCAGTCCTGGATGCAAGGGGGCCTGACGGTTGGAAGGTACGCCGTAGGAGCAATCACCGCGATGGTGCTCGGCCTGGTACTGACCCTCTATTTTCTCCTCGAGGGGCGGGAGTTCTACGCCTGGCTGGTGAGCTACGTGCGGAGACGGTATCGCGAGCGGGTGGCGGAGACCGCGGGCGAGTAGAGCAAGGTCGTCATGGCTTATATGCGAGGTCAGGTCATCACCTGCGCGCTATGCGGCATCTGGGTCTACGCCATGCTCGTGCTCCTGCATGTCCCGGCCGCCTTGCCGCTGGCGGTCATCGCCACCATTGCCGACATCATTCCGGTGGTCGGCACGATCATCATGACGCTACCCGGCGTGCTCGTAGCCTTCGCCGTCTCCCCTCTGGCCGCGTTCGAAGTGCTGGTCGGTTATCTGCTCTATCACCTCATCGAGAACTACGGGATCATTCCGCACGTCTACGGCAAACAGATGCGCCTCTCCACGATCGGCGTTCTCCTTTCCGTGACCATCGGCGGCTATCTGCTCGGCGTGGCCGGCGCCGTCCTGGCACTTCCCGTCGTCGCCGCCTACCCGATCATCGAGCGCCTCTGGCTCGGAAGCTACCTGGCGCCGGAGACGATCGAGGACCACGCCGCACTGCACGACGAGAATGCCGACAGCAAAACGACCGACGAGGTATTGGGAACGACGACGGAGGAGGGGCATTAGGATTCTAGAGCTCTTCGAGGCATAGAGATTCTCGAAACCTCTCAATCTCCGAATGAGTACCAAAGATGAGTACCAGATACCACTATCTCACCATTCGGAGGACGCAAACAGATAACTATCTCTTTTGTGACCCAAGGCGATCGGCGTGCTCGGGCCGGCTTCGCAGGCGAACACCAGCCGCGCGGCCTTGCTGTGGAACCTCCGAACGAGCTTTTCAACGTCGGTCTGCCGGCTCCCGATCGATCCCACGAATACAGGTGGATCGCTGCGGTACGCCTCGGCGTGCGCGACGCTGATGAAGTCCTTGTGGACGTCCAGACCGACGAAAAGGGTAGTAGGCTTGGCCTTGGCTGACTTTCGGTTCGAAGTATCCGCTGCCGCGCAGCGTGTGGCTCTGACCCCGACCGGGCCAACCCGCGAGTCTGCTGGAGGTCAGCCCTACTTCGCACCGGAAGTCATGATGTTTAGGCAGCCGTATACTGCTAGTCGAGAATGGCATGCTCAGGAAGCGAGGTGCTTGTGCTCGAAGCTTTGTCGACGCCGCGCAACAGGACCATCACGTTCGTCTTCTTAGCAGCCTGCTGCGCTTTGACGATAGCTGCCGTTGCGGTTAGAGTCGGCGACAATCCGCCCGGTATTCTGTTGGCCTTTCTCGCAGCTGCCGCGTTTGTCCTCGCCTTCGTCCACCCGTGGCGAACCGCGAGGCAGTTCAGGTTCCTCTTCTACGCATCGTTTCTCAGCGTCGTGTTCTTCGGTGTCCTGGCCGCCGGCTTCGAGATCCTGATGGTCCCCGTCTTCTGGGCTGTCGTCCCCGAGGCTGTCGTCAGCAAGTTGGCAAACGCGGGCGCGCTCCACGGTCTGCTGCAAGGCCTCGGCGAGGCGGCCTTTTCTGTCGCCGTCTTCGGCTTCCCTCCGGCCTTCCTCATCGGCGCGGTCGGCTGAGTTGCCATGTCCATCCGGGACCGTCGTCGGCAGACGCAAGGCCGTGACGGGGCTGCCTAACCAGCGCTTCAGCGGAGCCGGCCATGCGCCTCAATGGCTTGGCGGTCGTGCGGGGTGGGGGAGTAGGCTTTGCGTATGGCGTGCCCCAAAGTGGCCGGCCCGCTGAAGCGCGGCGTTCGGCCGCCAGAAACGGGGCCATGGGATAATGACCCAAGATCATGGGCTTGACGTTCGAGTGGGATCGCCGAAAGGCAACGTCCAATCTGAAGAAGCACGGAGTGTCGTTCGAGGAGGCTGCATCCGCCTTCGCAGATCCGCTCTCGCTCACCATCGCGAATCCCGATCACTCCGAAGATGACGAGCGTTTCCTCCTACTGGGCGTCTCGTACCGAGGTCACTTGATGGTTGTTGCGCATACCGAGAATCGTGAGAGAATACGTATCATCAGTGCGCGGCCAGCAAGCGCGCTGGAAAGAAAGAGCTATGAAGAAAAGTAACGACGGAGCCCACAGCAAACCGATGCGCGACGAGTACGACTTCTCCACGGGCGTTCGCGGCAAGTACGCCGCGCGTTTTGCGCATGGTAGCAATGTCGTGGTCCTCGACCCCGATGTTGCGCGGGCGTTTCCCGACTCCGAGGCGGTCAACAGCGCCTTGCGAGCTCTCAAGGAAATCGCGCGACGCCATCCATCGAAATCCACGCGGTAGGACAGTCACCGCATACGAGTACCCGAGTACCATACGAGTACGAGTACCGTACGAGTACCAGGTACCACCATCTCACCATTTGGAAGACGCAAACAAATAGCTATCTCTTTTGTGACCGCAGGCGATCGGCCTGCTCGGGCCGGCTTCGCAGGCGAACACCAGATGCGCGGTCTTGCTGTGGACCCTCCGAACGAACTTTTCAATGTCGGCCCGCCGGCTGCCGATCGAACCCAGGAACACCGGTGGCCTGCTGCCGTGCGCCTCGGCGTGCGTGACGGTGATGAAGTCCTTGTGGACGTCCAGACCGACGAAAAGGGGAGTAGGCTTGGGCATGGCTGACCTCCGGTCTGAAGTATCCGCTGGCGTCCAGCGTGCGGCTCTGGCCCCGACTGGGCCAACCCGCGAGTCTGCCGGAGGTCAGCCCTATTTCGCACCGGAAGTCATGATGTCTAGGCGGATTTACTCACCTCTATGGAGGACCGAATGAGAATCCTCAAAGCTTGTGGCGTGATGGTTGGCCTATTCGCCATTTCCTACATACCCGCGTTTGCTGCGGTGAGCATTCTTCGGCCGTCCAATCTAAACGCAGCAGTGCCGATCATAGTCACCATCAGCCTGCTCGCAGCATCCCTCACCCTAGTCATCTTCCTTACGCGCCCCACTTGGGTCGCTGCTGATTTCGGCCTTGCGCAGTGTAGCTCGAAGCACGTTCTCGCAGCGCTCGCAGTTGGCGCCGTGAGCGGCATGGTGATCATCGTTGCGACGCGACTCAGCCATGCCAGCACCTCCTTCCGAATGGATGCGTTCTCGCTCTGGCAAATCGTGCTCCTCTTCTGGGTCGCCGCGTCGATCCAAGAAGAGTTGATTTTTCGCGGGCTTCTGCAGTCGGTTGTTGCTCGTGTCCTTTGCGCACGCTCATCCTTCCCTCTCGCAACAATCCTTGTGGCTGTCCTCTTTGGTGCTATTCACGCGCCAATGGGCCTGGTAACCGTTCTCCTCGCCTTCCTGCTTGGTCTGGTCACAGGCTACCTACGCGCCCAGAGCCGCAGCCTTCTGCCGGCGATCATTGTCCATGCTATGTTCAACATCGCGGGTTCAATCGGTTCGTTCATCTGAATCCGCCTAACCGGCGCTTGCAGCGGGCACGGAAGTTGCCCCGATAAAGTAGACGCTCTGACCTAAGGTTTGAAGGAGGGTCAGGATGGCGAGGATCAAGGGGCCGAAGAAGATTCACCGGTACAGCGCGGAGTTCAAACTCAAGGCGGTGTACGAGGACTTCGAGTACCCAGCGAGTACCATACGACGAGTAGCATACGAGTACCACATACGAGTACCAGGTACCACTATCTCACCATTTGGAAGACGCAAACAAACAATTATCTCTTTTGTGACCCCAGGCGATCGGCCTGCTCGGGCCGGCCTCGTAGGCGAACCCCAGATGCGCGGCCTTGCTGTGGAACCTCCGAGCGAGCTTGTCGATGTCCGCCTGCCGGCTCCCGATCGATCCCACGAACACCGGTGGATCGATGCCGTGGGCCTCGACGTGCGGGACGCTGATAAACTCTTTGTGGTTGTCCAGACCGACGAAAAGGGTAGTAGGCTTGGGCATGGTTGACGTCCGGTTCGAAGTATCCGCTGCCGCGCAGCGTGCGGCTCTGACCCCGACCGGGCCAACTCGCGAGTCTGCCAGAGGTCAGCCCTATTTCGCACCGGAAGTCATGATGTCTGGTCGGTCTTATTGAGATGACCTCCTACTACGACCGGCTTTCTGCCGAACGTCTCCGGCGCTGCTATGAACTCGCCCCTCCAGAGGTACAGGCGTACCTTGACGCCGAGGTGCAGTACATCCTCGCGTCTATCAGGCCCGGCGCGCGCGTGCTGGAACTCGCTTGCGGCTATGGCCGTGTGCTTGCCGCTCTCGCCAAGCGGAGCGGTTGGCTTGTCGGCATCGACCTCTCACTCCCAAGCCTCGCGCTCGCGCGCCGCCAATTCCTGGACCGATCAGGCGTAGCCCTCGCCCAGATGAACGTCGCCGTCCTTGCCTTCCGCCCCGCCACCTTCGATCTCATCTGCTGCCCGCAGAACGGCATTTCCGCCGTCCATGTCGACCAGCGCGCCCTCATCGCCTCAACGCTGCGGCTTGTCGCTCCCGGCGGTAAGGCTCTGTTCTTCAGCTACGCCGACGCCTTCTGGCCGCATCGCCTGGGCTGGTTCCGCATTCAAGCGGCTCATGGCCTGGTCGGCGAAATCAACGAATCGGCTACGGGTAACGGCACGATCGTCTGCAACGACGGCTTCAAGGCAACCACCGTCTGCCCCGATGGCTTCTTGGAACTCACCCGGGGTCTGGGCACAAGCGTTGCGGTATCGGTCCTCAACGGGTCAAGCGTCGTATGCACGATCACCGCTTAGCAAGGCCGCCTAACCGCCAATGGAGGCGGCGCTGTCAAGTCAAGAGGTAGGGTTTCCCTCAACGTTCCTGGGGAGGAAGTACAAGTACCACAAGTACCAGGTACCACTAAGGTACCACTATCTCACCATTTGGAAGACGCAAACAAACAATTATCTCTTTTGTGACCCCAGGTGATCGGCCTACTTGGGCCGGCTTCGCAGGCGAACACCAGATGCGCGGCCTTGCTGTGGAACCTCCGAACGAGCTTGTCGATGTCGGCCTGCCAGCTCCCGATCGATCCGATGAATACCGGTGGATCGCTGCGGTGCGCCTCGGCATGCGCGACGGTGATGAAGTCCTTGTGGACGTCCAGACCGACGAAAAGGGTAGTAGGCTTGGGCATGGCTGACCTCCGGTTCGAAGTATCCGCTGCCGTGCAGCGTGCGGCTCTGGCCCCGACCGGGCCGACCCGCGACCATGACCGGGGGTCAGCCCTATTTCGCACCGGAAGTCATGATGTCTAGACTGCCGCAAGAGGAGGAGTTCGTCATGACTTATACGATGAGATCGCTCATGTTCGCCTGTTCCGCTGTTGCTCTGGGTGTCTTGCTGGCCGGCTGCACCCCCACGATACGCCTGGCCGCATCACCCGGGGAAACGCCGGGAATCACGATGGGTCCGTTCACGTCCGGGTCGCAAAGCGCGACCTCGACCATTACCGTGGAGGCCGTAAACAACTTCGCTGGCGCGGTGACGCTCAGCGCGTCGTGTTGCCAGGAGGTCGTCAGAAACCAGTGGGTGCCGCTCGACGGCACCGGCAAGTTTGTCTGGTCGTTTTCACAAAATTCGCTGAATATCCCGGCGAACGGATCAGCCTCCGCAACATTGAACCTATTCATCCCGGCGGTCCCCTTCACCAACTCCCCGAGCGTTGCCTTCGGCAAGTACGTGGTGCCGGTCGTCGCGAAAGACCAGGCCGGCAAAATCGCGGACCAAACCACTAACGTAGGCGTCAAGGTCCTACCGGCGAGCGACCCTCGGCCCTTCTGCCAGCCGTCAACCGCCGTCCACGTACTCCCGTTGAGCAGCATGTTCGATGTCTTTATAACGGCTGCGGAAGCGAATCCGAGGAAACAAAGGTTAGTTATCGCCATCATGCCAACGACGATCCCGGACAGGTGGAAGTGGACAATCGAGGAGGGCACTGTGAGCCCATCGAGCGCGCTGATCATACTGAAGAACAGCGTAAGCTGGGAGAAGGAGGTCTCCACGGTAGGCTGCTCCTTGCTGCCGTCCAACTATGTTCGCGTGCCGGGCGGGAGTACCGGGCAGATTTACCTCCACGAAGGCGTGGACAGTACGTTGATCTTCCGGAAACCAGTCTGCGCAGATCTCCTCTGCCTCACGACGACGTGGACAAACGTGGCGGTGTTCCCTGAGCCGGCGTTCTGGACCGTCTTCGGCGGTCGCACGCACACGTTCGAGTGGGTGCAAGACTGACGCGACGGGACACCACTGGCTGGCAGCGCTGCTGTACTCGGTGATATCGCCCTGCGCAGCCCCAAAGTGTCCCTGACGGGAAGGCTTTTTGTGGTTGTGTGGGCGGTCTAACTCGGCGTTGCACCCGAGGACGACCCGCATCACCATACTGGCAGCTTGCACCTGCGGGCCCGCGGGTCGTCGCGGGTGAACCCCAGGCGCGTTAGGTGCGTTCGGAGGGCTCATGAATGACACGGGCAGGGTCGAGGTTCAATGGATTCGCATTGGCGCGGTGGCGGGACTGTGGGCGTGTGTGGCTTACCCGGCTGCGGTCTTTGTCCCGCTCCCGCTGCCTGTGACGGCAGCCGTGGCGGCGAGCTTCGGGCCCGCGCTTGGGCTCGGGTGCGTAGGCCTTTGGCGACTGATCCGGCTGCACCACGGATCCGTCGCTGCTGGTGCGGCCGCGGGACTGAACGCCCTCGGGGGCGCTCTGTTCGTCGCCATGGTGCTCGTGCAAATGGCAAGCGGATCCTGCGCCGCACCGGGGACCGCATCGAGTCCCCTGCAGGCAGTGTGGCTTGGGCTCGACGTCGCGTGGGATGTCTACATCGGACTCGGCACGGTTTTGTTCGCCTTCAGCATGCTTCGCCATCCGCGTTTCGGTCGAGTTTTCGCTGGCAGCGGCGTGGCTATTGGTTTCACCCTCCTTCTTTTCAACCTGTACACTTTTCCCACCCCCCCTGGGAACGCGGGGCTGGTTGACCTGGGCCCCGTTGTCGGCCTCTGGTACTTGACGGTAACCGTGCAGATGTGGCGCTCGCTGAGTTGGGCGGAAGTAGCCGCGAGTGGCGGGCGCACCTAACAACTCAGAGTACCAACGAGTACCAGGTACCACTATCTCACCATTTGGAAGACGCAAACAAACAATTATCTCTTTTGTGACCCCAGGTGATCGGCCTACTTGGGCCGGCTTCGCAGGCGAACACCAGATGCGCGGCCTTGCTGTGGAACCTCCGAACGAGCTTGTCGATGTCGGCCTGCCAGCTCCCGATCGATCCGATGAATACCGGTGGATCGCTGCGGTGCGCCTCGGCATGCGCGCCGGTGATGAAGTCCTTGTGGACGTCCAGACCGACGAAAAGGGTAGTAGGCTTGGGCATGGCTGACCTCCGGTTCGAAGTATCCGCTGCCGTCCAGCGTGCGGCTCTGGCCCCGACCGGGCCAACCCGCGAGTCTGCCGGAGGTCAGTCCCACTTCGCACCGGAAGTCATGATGTCTAGCCAGACGTGTTGGGTTCGGAAGTCCGCAGACTGGGCCGGTGTTTGTGATGGATGATCGGGACAGAGAAACGGTGACAACGAAATCCTCAGCTGGGATAGGTCGCTTCTACGCGCTTGCCCTAGTTCTGTCTTGGGTTGGCTGGATTCCGTACGGGGCAGCACAGGCTGGGGTACTCCCAATGCGCGTGCCCGAGGAGATACCTATCCTCACTCAGTTCGGCCCCACCGTGGCGGCCATTGCGCTTACCGGCTTTGCAGCAGGACGTGAGGGGCTCAGGCATTTCTTGGTTCGGTCATGCCGCTGGAGAATCGACTTTCGGTGGTACGGGATTGCGCTCCTGCTCTCCCCAGCAATTAGCGTTCTCTGGCTCCTTGTTCACGCGGCGCTCGGCCATAGGGTGCCCGGGCTGTCCGACTTCAAGGAGTTGCTTCCAAGGTACTCAGAGGCATTGAAATCGATGGGCCCCTACGCTCTGGACAAAACGCTGCAACCGTCAGCAGGACCGATGGAGTTCTTCCGCGGACTCGCGGCAGGCAGTCCTGTGTGGGCTATCCTAATTTTTGTCCTCTTCGCGATCTTCACCGGGCCGGTGTCGGAGGAGTTCGGCTGGCGGGGATATGCGTTGCCGAGACTGCAAACTCGCCACGCAGCGTTGAGGTCCGCCGTTGCGGTTGGATTGCTCTGGGGCGCCTGGCATACGGGTCCTGACTTCTGGCGATTGCTGTTTTTGGGGAATCTGCTGGCGTGCCTCATTCCAATCGCCATCACCATGGGAACCGTGCCACTGTCCATCCTGTTCACGTGGATGTTCAATCGGACCGGCGGGAGTATTCTGCCGGCGATGGTGTTTCATGGGTCTTTCAATTCTACGCTGTCCGTGCTCACCCTCCTTTGGGTGGGCCGCCAACCGCTGTTCATCGGTGCGGAGCTGGTGGTGGGCCTCTGGCTGGTGGCGGGAGTCGTTGTGGCCATCTACGGCCCCGCCACCCTGGCCGGGCAGCGGCAAGCCGTGACGCCGTGAGCCGGCCCGCCAAGAAGTGTTCGAAGCACACTCCTGGCTAACCCGCCGCTGCAGCCGACGAGCGGCGCGCCGCTGTGAAGCATCACTTCGCGCTTCTACCCGTTCTTGGATTGAATAACCGAGCGCGTATGCGAAAATCACCACATGTCCAGCCCCCCGGTTCAAGCCGGCCCTCGCGATCGCCTTCAGGCGATTGGCCACTACCTCACTGCCTTCGTCCTCGCCACTGAAGGCGTGTCCAAGCTCGAACACCCCGACGGCTACCGGTTGTTCATCGCCCTCTGCTGGCTCTGCTCAGCGGCCATCGTCGTCGTCACCGCTGCCCATCACCGCCTTCAACAGCGCTTCCCACTCCTGCAAGTGATTATCTACCTCGCCGAAGGCGCTGTTTGTGCCGGGCTCGTCTTCGTCACTGTCCACGAAGGCAAGGTTGGTCTTCCCTTCGCCTGGCTCGCAGCAGCTCTTTTCCTTTCCGGCTTGGCCGTCTTCGAACTCGTCCGCTTCATCCGGAACCGTCGCGTGGCTGCATAGTGCTTCGCCGCTTAACCAGCGGTTGCAGCGGGCACGGAAGTTGCCCCGATAAAGTAGACACTCTGACCTAACGCTGGAAGGGGGTCAGGATGGCGAGGATCAAGGGGCCGAGGAAGGTTCACCGGTACAGCGCCGAGTTCAAGCTCAAGGCGGTGAAGCTCAGCCAAATCGAGGGTGTGCAGGTCCAGGATGTTGCGGACGCTCTGGACATTCACCTGTTCATGTTGTCGCGCTGGCGCAAGGAGGCACGGGAGGGGCGGCTGAAGGCTCGAGTCGGGGTTTGGGCCCGCATCGGAGGAGTGGAGCTTCACCAGTAAGACAACGGGGTGGGGACTTCGACTCAAGCTGAAGAAGCGGACCATCCTCTACATGACCCCATGCAGAGGCTATTTCCTGGCCTCGTTCGCCCTTGGCGAGAAAGCCGTGAAAGCCTCGCATGAGAGCGACCTGCCTGCGTGGGTCCTGGAAACCATCGACACCGCAAGACCGTACGCTGAGGGCAGGGGGGTGAGACTGGAGGTCAGAAGCGAGAGGGACGTCGCCACCGTGGTGAAGCTGGCGACGATCAAGATGGCCAACTGATGCTGAACCCGGAAATCGACCCGCGTTGGCTCGTATGTTGGCCCAGCTACCGGGTGCAGGGCAGCGCGCCTGGTTGCCGTGCGCTGCGGCCACCCAACGGCGGCATCGGCAGGACGCGGCGGCACGTACCCCAGTGGAGGCAACTGTGGACAAGGTCAACCTGGCGGAGAAGTTCGCCCTCTTTTCGGCGTACTGGCAGCCGAAGATCGTCGGTGCGCTCAACGGCCAGCACGTCAAGCTGAGCAAGTTCAAGGGGGCGTTCGTCTGGCACAAGCACGAGCTGGAAGATGAACTCTTTCTGGTCGTGAAGGGACAGTTCAACATGGAGCTCCGCGATCGAAGCGTCACCTTGCGGGAGGGCGAGCTCATCATCGTGCCCCGCGGCGTGGAGCACCGGCCGGTGGCCGAGCTGGAGGTGCACGTCCTCCTCTTCGAACCGGCCTCGACGGTGAACACCGGTGACGCCCCGGGCGAGCTGACCATCGAACGGCTCGAGTGGATCTGACTTTTCCCCTGTCCGGGCCCGATCGAGTCGCTGCAGTGGACAGGCCTGAGGGTCTGCTTGCTTCCTGGTCGTGCCTTGGTCCAGGATGTTCCCATGCGGTTGTCCAGCACTTCGCCCGGAGCACCGCCGACCTTGGGCGGGTATCAGCGCCCGGGGGGTGGCATGGATAGCACGGGGCGGATGAGGATCGGGGCGCTCTTCGTCGTGCCGCCGATCGTGGCGCTGCTGCTGACGGCGCTGTGCATCCTCGGATACCTCCTGTGCGGGGCGCTGGGCATCCCTCTGCGGCTTCGTTTGCCGGGCGCTCTCCGCGCAGTCGGGCTCATCGTCCTGGCCGTCGGCTTCGGCGTCTACATCTGGCTCTGGAGGCACCGGAGCCCCGTGGACATACTCGTTTCGACCTATGTCAGCTGGACGAAGGTCCTCAAGGGCGTCCCTCGGGAGGAGCCGGCCGAGAGGTCGGAGCCGCTCATCGTGACCGGGCCGCACCGCTACGTCCGGCACCCGCTCTACGCGGCGGCGATGCTCCTGGTCGCCGGTTGGTGGCTCCTGCTCGACTACACGTTCCTGCTCGTCCTCGCCGCCTTCATGTTTCTCTGGTTCGACTTCGTGGTGGCGCCGTTCGAGGAGCGCGAGCTGAGGGCCCTCTTCGGGCCCGTGTACGAGGCGTACGCGAAGCGGACACCGCGATTCGTGCCCTTCCTCCGGCGACGCGCCAAAGCGGACGCCGCCTCGGGCCCGCCCGCGTGAGCGCGCGCGTGGGAGGCTGAACGGGTGCTCGAGTATGTCCTGATCGGAGGGGGGTTCGCGTTTGCGGCGGCCGTGCAGCCCGGTCCCTTGCAGGCGTTCCTCCTCGCCCGCGTTGCCGAGAAAGGGTGGAAACGCACGCTGCCGGCGGCGCTGTCGCCGCTCCTCAGCGACGGACCCATTGCCCTCGTCGTCCTGCTCGTCCTCAACCGGCTCCCCGCGACAATGGGCCGAGTGCTCCAGGCGGCGGGCGGCGTTCTTTTGCTCTACCTCGCCGTCGCGGGCCTGTGGCGGTGGAGACGGCAGGCCGGACAGGGGGAAGAGGGCGACCATGCAGCGCCTCGCACACTGCTGCAGGCGGCCATGGTCAATCTGCTCAACCCCAACCCGTACCTGGGCTGGAGCCTCGTCCTGGGGCCCACCGCGATGAAGGCGTGGGGACAGGCCCCTGCCAACGCCGTGGCCCTCGTCGGCGCGTTCTACGCCACCCTCGTGGTGACCCTGGCCCTCACCATCCTCCTGTTCGGGACCACGCGCTTCCTCGGGCCGCGCGGCCGGCGCGTGCTCGTGCTCGTTTCGGCCGCCGCACTGGCCGCGATCGGCGTCTATCAGCTCGCGGCGAGTATCTTGGGAAGCGTGCCGGCCTGACCGGTTACGCCCTGGCGGCCACGGGCGCAAAACCCCAGCGGGCGCGCACGCTCCTCTCGACCGTTGCGAACAGCAGGCGGTCGAGCAGGAGGCCGAGGAAGATCGTGACCAGCATGATGCCGATGACCTGGGCGGCGTCGTTGAGCTCGCGCCCGGCGTGGAGCAGGAAGCCGAGCCCGACGCTCGACTTGATCAGCTCGGCCGAGACCACCCCGTGCCACCCGAGGGTCCAGCCCAGCTTGATCCCGGTCACGATGCTGGGCAGCGCCGCCGGCAGCACGACCCGCGTGCTCATCGCGCGCGGAGGCGTGCCGAGGGTGCGCGCGGCCCGCAAATAGGTTGGCGGGATGTGGGCGATTCCGTCGGCCGTGGCGATCGCCATCGCCGCGGTGGAACTCATAATGATTACGAAGTAGATTGCGGCGTCGGAAAGCCCGAAAATCAAGAGTGAGATCGGCACCCAGGCCGCGGAGGGCAGCGTCTGCACGCCGAGAAACACGGACCGGAGGGACGAGTTGACCAGCTCGCTCGTGCCCATGGCCAGGCCGATCAGCAGGCCCAGCGCCGCGGACAGGACGAAGCCGAGGGCCATGCGGATCACCGAAGCCCTGACGCTGGGCCAGAGCTGCCCGTCGACCGCCAGCTCCCAGAGCCGCTCGACCACCTGGGCCGGGGACGGCAGCGCGTAGGACGGCAACAGTCGAAGAGCGGCGACCGCCTGCCAGAGGATCAGCGCGGCGAGCAGAAAGGCCAAAAGTGCAAGGGTGTTCCTAACCGTCTGCCGGGTCTCGCTCATCTTTCGTTCCTCGCTCCTCGTTCATCTCGACGCGCAGCTCCGCCAGGATCTGCCCCGCCAGCACGCTCACGCGCGCGTCGTAGAAGTCCCGCGGCCTGGGGAGGTCCACGGTGATCACGCGCTTGACGCGCGCCGGCCTGGCGGTAAGCACCAGCACGCGGTCGGCCAGGCATGCCGCCTCGCGGGTGTTGTGGGTTACGAAGAGGACGGTCTTGCGGGTGGTCGAGTGCAGCTCCTGGATCTCGGCGTACAGCCGCTCGCGCGTGAGCGCGTCCAGTGAGGCGAACGGCTCGTCGCACAGCAGGGCACGTGGACCCGGGGCGAGGGCGCGGGCGAGCGCCACACGCTGCTTCATCCCGCCCGACAGCTCGTGCACCCAGGCCTGCGCGAACCCTTGCAGGTGGACCGTCTCCAGGTGGCGCTCGGCGATCGCCCGCCGCTGGGCGGCGGAGAGATGCGCGTGCTGGCGCAGGCCGAAGGCCACATTGTCAAGCACGGAGAGCCACGGGAACAGCGCCGGCTCTTGGAAGATCATCACCCGGTCAGGACCCGGGCCGGTCACCGGCCGGCCGTCCACGAGGACCTCGCCGGAGGTCGGCGGCTCGAAGCCGGCGACCAGGTTCAGGAGAGTGGTCTTGCCGCATCCGGAAGGGCCGACGAGCACGACGAACTCGCCCTCGCCGACCTCCACGCTCAACGGGCCCACCGCGTCCACCTTGGCACGGCGGCTGGCGTAGCTCTTGGTCACCTCGCGCAGGCCGATCTTGGCGGGCGGTGGCAGCTCCGCTCCCGGGCGCAGGTGGTGCTCGCTCATGGGCGTGGCGCCCCTGCGGGCGCGGCCGCGACCGCGGGCAGGCCCTTCTCGTTGAGGACCTGCTGCAGCGGGCCGAGCTCCCAGATGCCTGAAAGGTCCGGGCGGCTGGTCAGGAAGCCGACCCGGAACGCATCCAGGGCAGCCTTGTCGAGGGCCGCGGGCAGCGGCTCCCAGCCGAACTCGACGCGCGCGAGGGCCGAACGCACGATGGGCAGCGGCAGCTCCTTCGCGGTCTCCCGCTTGAGCTCCGCGCAGAGCGCCTGCGCCGCATGCTCGCGATCCGCGTTCAGCCTGCGCGTCGTCTCGACGTGGGCGGCCAGGAGCCCTCGCACGACATCGGGGTGGCTTTGCAGGAATTCCCTGCGCACCACCAGCACCGCGGTGACGTAGCGCCCGTTCGGCCAGAGCGTCTTCTCTTCGAGGAAGACCCTTCCGTTGCCCTCCTGCTCGAGGCGCGACACCCACGGCTCGACGGTCCAGGCCGCGTGGATCTCGCGCTTTGTGAACATCAGGAGCTGGTCGGGGTTGGCCAGGGGCAGGATCGTGAGGTCGCCGCCGCGGTCCCGGGAGACCAGCCCGTGTTCGGCGAACCAGATTCGCGCCGCCACGTCCTGCGTGTTGCCGAGCTGCGGTGTCGCCACGGTCTTGCCGTGGAAATCCGCTGCGGACGCGATGCCGGCGTCGGCCCGCACGACGAGTGCTGCGCCCCCGCTGGCCGCTCCGGCCACGATGACGAAGCTCTCGCCGCGCGACTTGATGAAGCCGTTGATCGCCGGGTTGGGCCCGACGTAGGCCGCGTCCACCGCCGAGGCGAACAGCGCCTCCACGGCCGAGGGCCCGGCGTTGAAGAGCGTCCACTGCACCGGCGCTCCGACGGTTCGCTCGAGCTCGCCGCTTGCGCGCCCAAGCAGCGCCTGCGCGTGCGTGACGTTGGGGAAGTGCCCGAGGCGCAGCGTGACCGGTGCGCCCTTCGGAGGCGGCCCGCCCCGGCACGCGGCCAGCATGAGAGCGCAGGCCAGCACGGGGCGACTAGCCGCCACCGGAAAGCTCCTCGAGGGCCTGCCGGATCTCGGGCTGGTTTGGGTTGAGCTCCAGCGCGCGCTTGAGCGCCCGCCGTGCGCTCTCCCGGTCGCCGGCGCACGCCGAGGCAAGCCCGAAGAACGCCTGCACCCTGGCGTCGGCCGGGAAGGCCTCGGCGGCCTGCCGGCCCTCGGCCGCCGCCTCGGGACAGCGGTTGAGCTGCATCAACAGCGCGAGGCGGTGCACCGCCAGGCGCGCCTCGTGCGGGAAGCGCCGCGTCGCCTCGAGCAGCAGGGCGGCGGCCCGCTCGGGGTTCCCGTGTGCCTCGTAGTCGGAGGCCGCCCGGTCCACCGAGCCCACCGGGTCGCGCAGCTTGAGCTGCACCGCCCGCCACAGCTCGCCGTCGGCCTCCTCGTAGCGCCCGGTCTCGAAGTAGAGGCGGCGCAGGTTGTAGTGGGGCGACGCGTAGCCCGGGTTGCGCTCGATCGCGCCGCGGAAAGCCTTCTCGGCCTCCGCGTAGCGCTTGGCCTCGAGGTGCACGAGCCCGAGGTTGTTCAGCTCCCCTTCGGTGGCCTCCTTGCCCTGGCCGGTCCCTTCGCCGGTCTCCAGGTAGCCGAGCGCCTTGAGCTGCTTGACGTACTCCGGCGAGGGCTTGGAGCTTGGGACGGCCGGGTGGTAGCTCTCGGGTGGCACGATGGCGCTCCAGTCCACCGCGGCGTGCGCGGCCGGCGGGCAGCCAGGCAGCGGCTTTCCCCGCCACTTCCCCGGAGGCAGGCCGAGGAGCGCGGCGACGGTTGGTGCCACGTCGAAGACCGAGGGCGGCTCGACTACCCGGCCCAGCTTCGCCACGCCCTTGCCGGCCAGCACGAAGATCCCCTTCAGGCGGTGCCAGAGCGCGGCCGTGGCGGCGGCCGTCCCGGAGAACTCGCGGGGCCGGTCATTCCCCCACTTGAAGCCGTGGTCGGAGACGACCAGCACGGCGCACTCCTTCTCGGGGCAGGTCGCCAGCAGCCGCCCGAGCCAGCGGTCGATCACCGAGAAGTAGCGCTCCACACCGGTCGCCGCGATCTTCGAGAACCCCGGGTCGGCTCCCGCCAGCGGCGGCGGGAGATACGGCGAGAGGAGGTGCCCGATCTCGTCGGTGCCGAGGGTGTAGACCATCGTGAGGTCCGCCGGCGTCTCGGACGCGACCAGGGCGGCCCCGAAGTAGGTGCGCGTGCCGACCATGATGCGACGGAAGCCGTCGATCGGGTCGTTCATGCCGCGGCGGGCGGCGATCGCCTTGCGGTACGCCTCGTCGCTCACCGGCAGCAGCGACCTGACGATCCCCTCGTCGGTCTCCTTCTCGGCCCGTTCGGCGAGCGCGCGGAACTCCGGCTCGCGCGCGGGTGGGTAGACCACGGTGCCGGGGGGGCCCTCGGCCACGGTGTCGGAGAGCAGGAAGAAGAGGCGGTCGGAGACCAGCACACCTTTCACGGGCTCGGCCGGCCAGCTCGCCCACCACCCCGAGACGTTTACCGAGAGCCCGGCTGCCGAGGCCATGTTCCAGAGCGCGGGCACGCGCCGCTGCCGTCCGCTAATCGGCACCTTGGCGCCGCTTCCTGGGTCCACCTCCACGAAGTCCAGGATGCCGTGCTCATCGGGGCCTGCGCCGGTGGCCATCGTGGTCCAGATGAGCGGGGAGAGTAGGGGAGTGACGGACGCCAGCTCGCCCCAGCTCCCCTCCGACATCAGGCGCGCGAGGTTGGGCATGACGCCCCGGCGGGCGAACGGCTCCAGGATCTCCCAGTCAGCGCCGTCCCACCCCACCACGAGCACCCGCCGGGAGGGCCTGCCCACCAGCTCCTGCAGGGCCGAAAGCCTCACCGCGGCGAACTCGACGGGGTCCGGCGCGAGCTGCACCGTCACCGCCTCGGAGGGCACGCCCAGGCGGGCCGCCACCGACCGGGCGAGCGCGGCCTCGGGGCTCGCCGGGCAGTTGGGAAGGCCGAGGCCCGCCAGGCAGCGCAGAGAGAGGGCCTCGATCTGCCCGCGCACCGGGCCCGCAACGGCGGCAGCCAGGCCCTCGGGAGGCTGCGCGCCGGGCGCGAGCGCGTGCGTGCCCGCCGGGAACATGACGGTCACACCCACCACGACGCGGGCGCCCTCCCTCGAGACGGTGGACACTTCGGCCCCGACCCTGGGCGACCCCACCGGCTGCCAGCGCCATGACGGTACGAACGCGACGGCCGTCCCCGGCACCAGCAGCTGGCCGGTGGACCGGTTCCAGGCGGCCTCGCCCGGGACCACACGCCGCACGCCCCAGAACGCGGCCGCCGCGGCAATCAGGGCGACCGCGACGGCCAGGATCGCCTTCCGCATGCGGGGAGGATAGCAGTCCCAGCCTTGCCGGTGCAGAGGCCCGGGTCCGCGCTACGGCGCGACGACCCAGTACACCACGCCGAGATCGGGGGTCCTGGCGGCGACCAGGTCCGCACGGAACGAGTGCGCCGCAATCGCGGTGGTGAAGTCGCCGAGGATGACGCGGTACCAGACCCCGCGCCCGGGGATCGTGACCTGGGCGGCGTACGCAGGCCGGCCGTACCGCTTTCCGACCTCGAGGGCGTCGCGCTCGGCTTTGTCACGCTCGCGGTAGGAGGAGAAATGGATGACGTACGTCGGTGCGCGCCCGCCCCAGTCGGGGGAGACCATGGTCTCGGCAGTCTGCCAGCCTGCAGGGGGCACGGGTACCGGCTTGCCGGAATCGGCGGCGGCAGTCTGCCTGGCCTTCACGTGCGGAGGGATCGCTACGGTTGGGGCCTTCGTGGGAAATTCCGTCGGGACCGGTGTCGGCAACGCCGTCGGTACCGGGGTGGGGACCGGCGTCGGTGCCACGGTCGGAACCGGTGTGGGTGCGGTCGTCGCGACGGGCGGCGCCGCCGGGGCCGGTCGGGGCTGCTGGACGGCCGCCCGTCTGGGCGGAGAAGACTGTGGTGCCTGGCTGGAACGGCCGCTCAGCCCGAGAACCGGGCCGAAGCGCTGGAGCGCCATATAGGTCAGGCCGGCAACGGCCATCAGCCCGAGGATGCTCAGCAGGAGCGGGAGACGTGATCGGCGGGGCTGGCTGGACGGGGCGGCCTCGCTGGCACCCTCGGCCTCGGCAAACAGGTCGGAGACCATGCCTGCCTCTTCCGGCGCCTGCGGTGGCACTGCCACCGGTTGCTCGGGCTCGGCGACGCTCACTTCCGGCTGCTGGGGGAGAGGCGCTGGCGGGGCTTCGAACGGCGTTTCGAAAGCGGGGGTTGGTTTCGGGGTGCGGGCGGCTTCCAGCTGGGCCTTGCCCTGGGGCGAGCTGAGCACCGTGTGAGCCCGGTCCACCAGGACCTCGAGCGAGGCGGGAGGCTGGCCCTGCTTGACGCGCCTGGACTCCTCCGCGCACACCTGCAGTGCGGCCTGGAACAGCACCGACCGCTGCGAGGTTTCCTTCCCGAAATCCTCCAGCAGGCGGTCGAGGACCTCGGACACGAGCGCGACCCGCGCGCCGCCGACGTTCATGGGTTTCTCACGCAGACCCGGGGGGCTGCAGCGCTCATCCCGGGAGCTTCTCCCAGTCGGACTCCGGGGCATCGAGGGCGATGGCCAGGCTCCCGTTGGACCCGGCGAAGACCGGATCCTCCACCGCCCTCACGCGGCCGCCTCCCACCTCGGCGAGCGCTGCCTCCAGGGCCTCCGGGAGCCGCGGGATCTGCGAGCCGCCGCCGGCGAGGATCACGTTGTGGCGCACCTTTTCCTGGTACTCGGGGTCCACGCGCGAAATCAGGTCCAACATGGTCTCGATGATGGGCGGGAGCAGGCTCTCACATGCCCGTCGCATCTCTCCGGTGATGTCGATGACGGTCGGCTTGCCGTTCACCGGCACCGTCACCTCGACGGTCCGACCGGGCTCGCCGACGAAGCTCGACTGCTCCTTCCACAAGCGCACCATGTGGATCGAGAACTGCGCCTCGGGCACCCGCGTCCTGATCATGGTCGCCAACTGCTCGTCCACCGAGTCGCCGGCATTGGTGAGGGTGCGCTGGTCCTCTTCGGTCGGGTAGCGCCCGTTCATCACGCAGAAATCGGTGGTCCCCGCGCCGATGTCGATGATCATGGTGTGCAGCAGCGCGTCCATGCCGTAGGCCACGGCGAACGGCTCGGAGACGATCATGAGCGAGTCCGCCACGCCCTTGACCGCGTTGCGCAGGTGCTGCTTCGAGACGCGCAGCGCCTCGGCCGGCACGCCCACCACGGCGAGCACCTTCTGGTTGCCTTGCGGCTCGACCAACGAGATGAGATGCCGTATCAGCTCCCGGACCGCAAGCTCGTCCTTCTCGGAGCCTTCCTTGATCAAACCGCGTTCGAGCGGGCGATGGAGGTCCAGCATCGGCCGGTTCTCCAGCGCTTCGTGGCCGAACATCACCGGCTTCTTCACCAGCTTCCGGGCCACCATGTCCACGGGCCAGCCGATGTAGCTCTCGACCACGTGGTGCTCGCCGTTGGAGGCGGAGACCGAGCTGCGTGAGGTGCCGAGGTCGATGCCGAGGTGAAGGACGTTGTTCTTCTCTTTCGTCACGGTCAGGCCCAGCCTTTCGAAGGGTTCACATGGCCCCCGGCCCGCGGCGCGCGACGGCCGTCGCGCGCTCGCGTGAGGCGGCGTAGTCACGCACGCCTGATGCGAGAGCCTCCGCGATGGTCTGCCGGTAGTTTCCGTCCTTGAGCAGCAGGGTGTCCTCGGGGTTGGAGAGGCAGGACACCTCCGCGAGCACGCCGGGCATCTCCGTCCCGACCAGTACGACGAAAGGTGCCTGCTTCACGCTGCGGTCCTCGAGCTCCGGGTTGGAGCGCCGCAGGGTCGCAAACATGTGGTTCTGCACCGTCTGACCGAAGCGGCGCGACTCGTCGTGGCGCACGTCGAGCAGCACGCCCTCGAGGAGCCGGCGGAAGTCGGCCAGCGAGTAGCCGGAGCCGGAGTTCTCGGTGCCGGCCAGCTTCTCCACGCGCGGGTCGCTGGTGGTGCCGAGGACGTAGGTCTCCACCCCGCGGCGCACGGGAGTGGGGATCGAGTTGACATGGATGGACAGGAAAAGGTCTCCGTGGGCGTCGTTGGCGGCCTGGGCCCGCTGGTGGAGAGACACCGTCTCATCGCCCTCGCGCGTCATCACGACCTCGAAGCCTGCAGCCTTCAGAGCCGCGTTGAGGCGGCGGGCGATGTCCAGCGTGAGGTCCTTCTCGCGCATGCCGCGCGTCATCGCGCCCGGGTCGTTTCCTCCGTGCCCGGGGTCGACCACGATCCGCCTCACCGCGAGGCGGAAGGTGGCGGGGTTGATGGCGCGCGGCGCGCTCAGCAGAGACGGCTGCTCGGGTTGCGTCCGCTCGGCTTCCTGCCGGATCGCCAGGCCGGTCGCAATGGTCTCATCGGGTTGGGTTTTGTCGCGCCCGGCTGCGGTGGGCTTCAGTGTGCCCACCAGGATCCCCAGCGCCACGACCGTCACCGGGATCCACCACAGCCAGCTGCTCCTGGGAACCCGGTACGTCCGGCGTGGGACGAGACCCTCGATGGTGGC
This sequence comes from Thermoanaerobaculaceae bacterium, assembly GCA_963754345.1. Classification (GTDB taxonomy): domain Bacteria; phylum Acidobacteriota; class Thermoanaerobaculia; order Thermoanaerobaculales; family Thermoanaerobaculaceae; genus RBG-13-68-16. The sequence goes on from CAVWFZ010000005.1 coordinate 24,098, forward strand.
CAGGTTCTCTGCCACGGCGTCGTGGAGCATGGCCCGCTTGAGGCGGTCCACCTGGCGACGGCCGGAGGGGGGGGTCATCGCAAGCCTACCTTTCCTCACGGCGGGCCCGAAGGCTGACCACCCATATGCCCGTGTGCATAGACCATCCCTTACGGCCCGGATCGCCCTTCCGGCCGAACATATAGCAATTATAAGCGCAGATTCCCCCCGACGGCTCGCAAATTCCGGTTGTTGCCTCGTCGCGGGGTCGTGCGTCGGGGCGGCTGTGTGGACACCTTCGCTCCGTGTATCCTCGTGTCATGCAATTCGAGGGACGAGTCGCTTTCGTCACCGGGGCCTCGCGCGGCGTCGGCAAGTGCATCGCCCTTGCCCTCGCCCGCGAAGGCGCCGACATCGCCATCGCGGCCAAGACCGTGGAGCCCAACCCCAAGTTGCCCGGCACGATCCACACCGCCGCCGCGGAGGTGGAGGCGCTTGGCCGCAAAGCCTTGCCCCTTCAGGTGGACGTGCGCGACGACCAGGCGGTCGGCGCGGCTGTCAAGGCCACGCTTGACCGCTTCGGTCGCATCGACTTTCTGATCAACAACGCCGGCGCGCTGTTCTGGCAGAACGTGGCGGAGACGCCGCTCTCCCGCTTCGACCGCGTGATGGGCGTCAACTTCCGCGGCGCCTTCGCCTGCACGCGCGAGGTGCTGCCGGCGATGCTGGCGCAGGGCTACGGGCACATTGTGATGATGTCGCCGCCCGTGGACCCCGCCGCGGCGGCCGGCAAGGTCGCCTACGCCGTGAGCAAGTTCGGCATGACCATGATCGCCCACGGGCTGGCGGGTGAGCTGCTCGGCCGCAACGTGGCCTGCAACGCGCTCTGGCCCGCCACCCTGATCGAGAGCTACGCCACGATCAACTTCTCGCTCGGAAACGCATCCGTCTGGCGCAGACCCGACATCCTGGCCGACGCGACGATGCGGATCTTCGCCAAGCCGCCCGCGAGCTTCACCGGGCACGCCCTGATCGACGAGGACTTCCTGCGCGAGGAGGGCGTGACGGACTTCGCCAAATACCGCTGCGACCCGGCGCACGAGCCGCCCCGCGTCGGCTTCGACTTCAAGTTCCAGGCGGGGTGAAGCCTGCCGCGCGACGCAGCACGATCACAGGCGCCTTGACAAAAGCCGCCCGACCCCGCAGCTTGGAACGGTGCGGATCGCGATGGCCTGGCTCGCCGCCCTGGTTACGTATCCGGTCGCCGTCTGGTCCATACGGTTCCTCCTCACCGTCCTGACGCTCCCGTTCGCGGGGCTGCTGCGCTCGCCCCGCCCTCTGCCGACCCTGCGCGCGATGCGGCTGGTCGCGAGCGCGGCCTGCGGCCTGGGAGGGTTCCTCGCTGCGGCCTGGGTCCTGGCGCGCTTCGGGCAGCACGCCCCGCTCCTCCTCGGCGCCCTGCTGGTGGCCGGCACCGCGGCAGCCCTCGGTTGGGGTCTTCGCCGCCTGGCCGGCGGCCCTCAGTTCGCGGAGGAGCTCTTCACGCTCATCGGCGAGGAGCTGGGGCTCCTCGCGGGCGTCGCCTTGCAGCTCGCGGCTTGAGCCTGCTGGTCGCTCGCCCGCCGGCTTCGAAAATCGGGGCGGGTCGCCCCGCCCCTGGACCACACATCAAGACCGACTCACGGCTTGTCGATGTCAACCTTCCACCACTGCCCGTCGGGGCCGAAGTACTTGAGCAGTGGATTTGCCAGATCCTGATCGAACTTCTTGTTCCAGGTCGAGATGTCGGAATCGAAGCCGAGACCGAAGGAACTCACCAGCGTGGCGTGGCAGGAGAGCGCGCAGGAGTTGGGCATGCCGCCCTGGTCCTGGTACTTGAGCGTCTTCTGGGGTGATATCGCCTCGAAGGTGTGCCCGTGCAGGCTGAGTGCGGCGTCGGGGCCCTGCGTCGTGGCCATGTGGCACTGCGTGCACCGTGACAGTCCCATCGTGCGCTCGGGCCCGTACGGGTGGTTGGTGTGGGCCGACACGATGGCGCCGATAGCCGGCCGGTTGTTGGCGTAGTCGGCCACCATCGCGGGCGTGATCTTGGTGAAGTCCGCGCTGGTGCCCTGCCCGTGCGTCGCGTGGCACGACAGGCAGAGCGTGTTGTCCTCGACGTGGGTGGTCATGGTCACGTTGGCCACCGTGACGCTGTCCAAGACCTGGGAGGCGTTCGAGGTCGCCGACATCGGGTCGTGACAGTCGATGCGCCGCACCATGTGGAACGTGAAGGTGGGCTTGGAGGACTTGTAGAACTCCGGGTACTGGCTGGTGTCCACGCCGGTCTTCCCGTCGGGCCACCACACCTCGGCGTCGGTGTAGAAGTCCGCGAGCGGCGCGGAGCCAGGGATCCAGCTCTGGTTCGTTGTTTCGTTGTAAGGCCAGCCGATCGCGCCGGTTGGGGGTCGAGGCAACCACCGAGTGGCACTGCCCGCACACGTCGTTGGCACCCTGCGCATCGAGTTTTGCGGGGTTGACGATCTTGGCTGGATCACCGCCGGCGAGGATGTGATTGCCGCCTGGCCCGTGGCACGACTCGCACCCGATGTTCATGAGCTGGACCGTGCCGTCTCCGTTGTAGTCGAAGGTGCCGGGGTCGTCAGGGCTGTAGAGCGTGGCGACGAAAGCTTTGCTGACCCACTCGCCGCGGGCGTTCTGGGTGATGCTGCGGATGCCAGTGGCGTGACAGCCGACGCAGCTCTGGTCGTGATTCTCACAGTTGGCCACCACCGCAGAGGTTGTCGCACCCGTGCCATACCTCGGCTGGTGGCTGCTGTCGTAATAGGCCTCCGGTGTGTAGGCCTCCCAGCCGCTGTCTGTGGTGTAGAAGAGGGGAGAGGAGTAGACAGCATCGGTTTCTCCGGTGGGGGAGTCGCCAACCGGCACGCGAACGCAGAAGAGCTGCTCCCACTCACCCGATGCCCAGCGCCACTGGAGAACAAAGATGACCGGCAGGTCAAGCTGCCCGATCGTGATCGTGTACGTGCCGTTCTTGACCGAGAGCTTGGGGGCGTTGGGCTTGTACTGGTCGAACGGCGATGAGATCGTGTTGAAGTCCAACCCCTGCATGAAGTCGTCGGTCGCCTTGCCGAGCGATTTTGCGAGAACCCCCTTGCCTTCGGCCAGGGTCCACTGCGTCATCGGCCGGATGTACGACGCCGCGTGCTGGGTGTCACGCCAGGACGTCTCGTCCGGTCCTTTGCCACCGTCCCTGTGACACGCCAGGCAGTACTCGTTGCCGACGTACAGGTTCTTGCCCACGGCGTTGCTGACGGAGAGCGCCTTGACCTTGGCCTGCAGCCCGGTAATGTCAACCGAGACCTGCGACTTCGCCGTCAGATGCGAGCGCAGCAGGTTGGTTCCGGCGTACAGAGAACCGGCCAGGAGCACTGCGGTGAGAGCGACCACGATTCTCCGGAACATTCCACCCTCCTTTCGAGGCCCCCTGCTCTGCAATCGTTTGGATGGACCTCACACCTCCGATGCACTTCCTTATTGAGTCAAGCTCGCAAAATGAGACTCACTCTTGCGACCCTGCTGTACATTCAAGTGACAGTTGTCATGGTTTACAAGGGGCTCTGGCGGTCCGCGGCGTGTGCGCTGGCACAGGTCGCTGGGGCTCCCATCCGTGCTTGGTCCGTGAGACGGGGAAGTCCCGCTCGCACGCAGCAGCGAATGAGGCTTCGGTGACACCGCGCTTTGGTTCTGATTGTGGGGGGAAGGGGATTTGGACGCCTGTGCTAGGCTCGCCGCCATCATGGCCAGGTATCGGATGTCGATCGTGTACGCGTTGTTTGCGGTCCTGATTGCGGCTGTGGCCGCGATTTCCACGGCGGCACCGCCGGCGGCCATGCCCGACGGCGCGGTGGCCCTGCGGGTCGCCAAGGAGCTCCCGGACCTCCAGCAGCTCTACGTGCAGCTGCACGCCGCGCCGGAGCTCTCGCTCCACGAGGAGAAGACCTCGGCGAAGGTCACGCACGAGCTTGTCCGGCTCGGCTTCGCGGTCACAGAGCACGTGGGCGGGTACGGCGTAGTGGCCGTGCTGCGCAACGGGAGCGGGCCGACGGTGCTCGTGCGCACCGACATGGACGCGCTGCCGGTCGTCGAGACCACTGGGCTGCCCTACGCGAGCACGGTGAGGGCCAAGGACGACCAGGGGCGCGAGGTGGGGGTCATGCATGCGTGCGGGCACGACGCCCACATGACGGTGTTCCTCGGCACCGCCCGCGTGCTGGCGTCCCTCCGCGATGCCTGGCGCGGCACCCTCGTGATGATCGGCCAGCCGGCGGAGGAGCGGGGGCTGGGCGCCAGGGCGATGCTGGACGACGGTCTGTTCACACGCTTCCCGCGGCCGGACTTCTGCGTGGCGGAGCACGTGACGCCCTCGCTCGCCGCGGGCCAGGTAGGCTTCGTGGAGGGGTACGCGTTCGCCAACGTGGACTCGGTGGACGTCACGATCCGCGGGTTGGGCGGCCACGGGGCCAGCCCCAACAAGACGCGCGACCCGGTGGTGATGGCGGCGCAGTTCGTGAACGCGTTGCAGACCATCGTGAGCCGGCGCATCGATCCGGTCGACCCTGCGGTGGTCACCGTGGGCTCGATCCACGGAGGGGCCACCTACAACGTCATTCCGGACGAGGTCCGCCTCCAGCTCACGGTGCGCTCGTACGCGCCCGAGGTGCGCAAGGAGATCCTGGCGGACATCGAGCGCATCGCCCGTGGGGTGGCCGAAGCGGCCGGCGTGCCCGCCGACCGGATGCCCACGGTCACACTCGCCGAAGGCTTCACGCCCGCACTCTACAACGACCCGGCCCTCACGCGGCGCCTGGCCGTGGCGATGCGCGGGGCGCTCGGCCCTACCAACGTGGTGACACTGAAGCCGGAGATGGTCGGCGAGGACTTTGCCGCCTACGGGCTCGTCGAGCCACGCATTCCGATCTGCATGCTGCGCCTCGGCACCAGCGACCCCGAGGCGTTGCGCGCGAGCGAGCGCAGCGGGACACCGCTCCCGGCGCTGCACTCGAGCCGCTACGCGCCGGTGCCGGGTCCGACCCTTTCCACCGGGGTCACCGCGATGAGCACCGTGGTCCTCGACCTGCTCGGTGGGGGGCGCTGAGCGCGCGACGGCCGTGCTGAGGCGTATTGCCGGGGCGTACCGGGCCGCCTTCTCCGGGCTCCCGCGGCAAGTCTGGATCCTGGCGCTGGCGTCGCTGGTCAACCGCAGCGGCACGATGGTGCTGCCGTTCCTGGGCCTGTACCTGACCACGAGGCTGGGCTTCTCCGTGCAGGCGGCCGGCCACGTCTTGAGCCTCTACGGTCTGGGGGCGCTTCTGGGAGCCTGGCTGGGTGGGAGCCTCGCCGACCGCGTCGGCCCGGTAGCGGTGCAGGTGGCAAGCTTGCTGGCCACGGGGGCCGGCTTCCTTGTTCTTGGGCAGGTGCACGGGCGCGCCGCCATCGGGGCGGCGGTACTGGGCCTGAGCGTGGTGGCCGAGTGCTTCCGGCCGGCGATGTTCACAGCCGTCGCCGAGCGCAGCGCGCCCGCGGTGCGCACGCGCTCGCTGGCGCTGGTGCGTCTGGCCGTCAACCTCGGCATGTCCGTTGGTCCCGCCGTGGGAGGGGTGCTCGCGGTGCGGCATTACGGCCTGCTCTTCGTCGTGGACGCGGCCACCTGCTGGATGGCTGCGGCGCTGATCTGGGCCACGGTGGCTCGCAGGGCGGAGGTCCCCCAGCGGCGGCCGGTGGGCACGGGGAAAGCGTCCGCGTCACCCTGGCGCGACCGCCCCTTTCTGGCGTTCCTCCTGATCATGCTGCTCATGGGGACGGTCTTCTTCCAGATCATGAGCACGCTGCCGCTCTACTTCCGGGAGGTGTACCGCTTCCCCGAGGACACCATTGGGATCCTGCTGGGGCTCAACGCCCTTGTCATCGTCGCCGTCGAGATGATCCTGGTGCGCGCACTGGAGCGCTACGACCACCTGATCGTGGTCGGCCTGGGGTGCCTGGCGCTCGGCGCGGGCTTCGGCCTGATGCCCCTCGGGTCCGGGAAGCTCTTCGCGGCGGCCACCGTGCTGGTCTGGACCGTGGGCGAGATGCTCTCGGTCCCGATGGCCAACTCGGTCGCCACGACCCGCGCCCCGGCTGGCGGCGGCCGCTACCTGGGCGCGTACTTCCTCGCGTTCTCGGGCGCGTTCGTGCTCGCCCCCACGATCGGAACCACCGTCTACGAACGGCTCGGCCCGAGCGCGCTGTGGTTTGGGGTGGCCGGCCTGGGCGTGGTGCTTTGCCTTGGGTGTCTGGCGCTTTCGAGGAGCTTCCGCGTGCCCGGCAATCCCGGAGCGGGCCATGCTGCCGGCGGCGCGCCGGATGTCCAGGAATGAGGCACCTACCTTCGCGCTGTTTCTGCTAGGGTAGCGACAACGGGACCCGGGTTCGAACGGACGGAGGACGGTCGGCGGGGCGGTCGCGTCGCGCGGCTCTCCGGTGGCCCCGGAAAAGGAGGTCAAGAGTGTTCGGCAAGCTCGTGCAGACGGAAAACGATGTCGCGGCCCTGGTCCTGCGCCTGACGCTCGGGATCGTGATGTTCCCGCACGGCGCGCAGAAGGTCCTGGGCTGGTTCGGGGGCTACGGCCTGTCGGGGACCTGGGGATGGATGACCGGGACGATGCACATCCCCGCGCTCTTCGCGGCCCTCGCCATCGCCGCCGAGTTCCTCGGGTCGCTCGGCCTGATCGCGGGGGTGCTCGGCCGGGTGGCCGCCTTGGGCGTCGCCTGCAACATGGCGGTCGCAGCCCTCATGGTCCATAGGGCGAACGGCTTCTTCATGAACTGGGGCGGCAACCTGAAGGGCGAGGGGTTCGAGTTCCACATTCTTGCGATCGGGATCGCCCTCGCGGTGATGATCAAGGGCAGCGGGGCGCTCTCGCTGGACCGCCTCATCGCTGGTGGCAGAAGGTAGCACCCGCAGGTCGGCGCACCCGGCGCGCCGCGCACCGGGGCGGCCGCGCGGAGCCCGGCAGTGTTATTGCCTCATGGTTATTAAAGATGAGTCGCATTCTAGTGCCTCCACCCCGGCAGGCGGCACCGCCGAGGACGGGCACATGCGACGAGCCGCCCGCGCCCGGCGGAATCGGCGACCCGTCGGCCTTCCGTCTCGTGCCGGGGTCTGCTAGATTTTGGGATCAGGGTCCGTTGTTCGGATGACCGCTCGCTGGGGGTCGATGATCCGCAAAGCCGCACGGCTCGCTCCGTTTCCATGTCCTGCGCTGCTCCCCGTCGTGGGGGTGCTGCTGCTGGTCGCCTGTGAGAGCACGAAGCCCGGGGCGCGGCCTGCCGCCGCGGCTGCCCCGAAGGCGACGGCGGCGCCCACGAGGGTCGAGCAGCTCGTCACCGAGAACAAGGGGCTGGAGGAAGCGCTCGCGAAGGAGCAGACCGCCCGGAAGGCGCTCGAGGACCAGGTTGCGCGGTACAACCTGCGGCTGCTGGAGAAGGACACCCAGATCAAGGAGCTCAAGGACCGGCAGGCGGAGCTGCAGGCCAAGCTGGACGAGGCGATCCTCGAGGTCGTGCGCGCCAAGGGCAAGCTGCGCAGCCTGGAGAGCAGAGCGGAGGCGGCCTCCAACATGGCGGAGGCCGAGATCGCCCTGAAGTCGCTGGAGGGCCAGGTCCACGGCGGGGAGTTCCGACAGGAGCTCGAACAGGCGGACCAGCTCCTCAAGGTGAGCGCGGAGGAGTTCAAGAAGGAGAACTACGGAGGTGCGCTCTACCTCGCCAACGAGGCCAAGAGCCGCCTGAGGAGTGCGGGCCAGCGCGCCGGGAGCCTCGAGGAGCCGGCTGCGCCGGGGGAGTCGGCGTTTATCGTACCGCTGCCGTTGCAGGCAGTCCGGAGCTGCAACCTGCGCGAGGGCCCTGGCGCCGAGTTCAGGGTGATCGGCGCGCTGCCGAAGGGCGCCAAGGTTCTGGGGTTCGCACAGAAGGGCCAGTGGCTGAAGGTCAAAGGCGAGACAGGCGCGACGGGCTGGGTGTTCCAGAGCCTCGTGGTGCCGAGGTAGCGCGTAAGCCCGGACTATTCACGAAGGTGTCTACTGCGAGCGCGGGTCTGGCCGCCCTGGCGGGCGTACTCGGGGCTCGGAACCTGCGGCGTACGGTACCCAGTACGCCTCGGGTCCTCACCCCTGCGTGCACCCACCATGACAGCCACCTCCGCGCTCTCGCTACGACCCCTCATGAATAGTCCGGGTTAGCGGCTGGAAGGGTCCTGCTTCTCCGGATCCGGCTCGGGCCCCGCCCCCGCCGGGTCCTCGAACAGCACCACGCGGTTGCGCCCGAGATCCTTGGCCCGGTAGAGAGCCGTGTCCGCCTTCCTGACCAGGGACTCCGGGCCGTCCTGCTCGGCCACCTGGGCAACCCCGACGCTCACCGTGACCGTCACCGAGACAGCGTCGCCGGGGAACTTCTCGACGGCCGCGAGCTTGCGGATCCGCTCGGCCACACGCGCGGCGGTTGCGGTTTCGGTCTCGGGGAGAACGACCAGGAACTCCTCACCTCCGTGGCGGGCCGCGTAGTCCGTAGCGCGCAAGGAACCCCGGAAGATCGTCGCCATCCGCCTGAGCACCTCGTCGCCCGCCAGGTGGCCGTAGCTGTCGTTGTAGCGCTTGAAGTGGTCGATGTCGATCATGAGCACCGACACCGGCCGCAGGTGTCGCCTGTAGGAGGCGAGCTCCCGCGCCAGCGTCTCCCAGACGTGCTTGCGGTTGAAGAGGCCGGTCAAGCTGTCGGTCACCGTGAGGTCCTGCAGCTCGCGGTTCCTCAGGCGGAGGGTCTGGTTGATCTCATCCAGCTCGCTCCGGCCGTGGCGCAGTCGCTCGACCATGTCGTTGAACACCTCGGTCATGTACCCCAGCTCGGTGCGGCCCGGCGGTGGGAGGCGGACCTCCAGGTCCCCGGAGGCCACCTGGGCCGCGCCTCGGATCAGGCGGTCCAGGGGGCGGACGATGGTGAGGCCGAGCAGGTAGGCGAGGACGCCGATTCCGACCAGCAGACCCAACGCCAGGGCGACGGTCACGTTGCGGAGCCGGTAGATCTCCGCGTACGCCTGGGCACGCTCCTTCTCGGCCACCACGCCCAGCTGCACGTGGGGTACCGTCCTGAGCGCCCCGATCGCCTCTACCCCGGTGCAGCTCCTGTAGACGATCGGGGCCCCCTCGTTGGCGAACAGGTTCCCGTCTGCCCCAACCGCCAGCCTGGCCTTCAGGAAACCCCCGGGCGGAACCCGGCTGCCGGTGATCACCGCCCCGCCGGGAACCACGAGAAACAGCCCGCTGAGGTTGCGCGAGGCGTAGCTCTTCAGGATCTCTGCCACGCCGCGGAAGTTCTGCCGGGCGGCCAGCACACCCAGGAAGCGATCGTTCGCGCTGATGATGGGCACCGCGACGTTCATCGTGTTCGCGCCCAGTGCCGGGTCCCACGTCGCGTCGCCGAGGCTGCTCTCCCCCGAACTCGCGCGCTTGAGCCAGTCCCCCGGCAGGCTGACGGCGCTCGTGCCCTGCGCGCTCGTCACCACCACCGTCCCGTCCGGGGCCACCACCATCAGCTCTTCGTAGTCGGGGAACTTCCCCTGCACCGAGCGCAGGTAGTCCTGCACCCTGCGGAGCGCGGGATCGTCATGGGCAGGCCGCGCCTCGCGAGTGAGGAGCTTCTCCAGGTTCTCGGTCACCACGTAGGAGCTGGCGAAGACTCGCAGGTCGTAGAGGCGCTCCTTGAGCCACAGGTCGACCTCCCTCGAGGCGTTGGCAGTGGCGCTCTGAAGCTCCTGGGTGATCTTCTCCGTCAGGACCCGACGGTTCTGGGCGTACGAGAGCCACCCCATGGTGAACGAGGGGATCAGGGTGGCGAGCAGGGCAAACACCGTGATCTGTGTCTTGATGCTGTGAAGACCGAGAGCCGCGAGGGGGGATTTGCGCTCCACTGGGTGCGAGGATAGGGCCACGGATCGTCGTGTCAAGATCGACCCGGTGCTCTGGCCGCACGGGTGTCAGGGCCGCGGGGGTCCTGACCAGTCGCAAATTGTGCGCAGCAGTACATTTGAGGGTTGCAGAAACGCCCCGCCAAACCTACATTGGTGGCGTGAAGCCGTGCCTGCGCCTTGTTCTCCTGATCCTGCTTCTGATGTTGCCGGTGGCGGGCTGCCACGACCGCCTCCTCGGACATGAGTCCGCCCTGGTCGTGATGAACGAAGCGGGCTGCGACCTGACGATCTCGATCGACGGCTGGGAGGCCTTCACAATCCAAAGCGGCACCACCCGCTCCGTGGACAACGTGGGCTCGGGCCGCCACGTCCTCGAAGCCAAGGACCACCTGGGGCGCCTCGTCGAGCGGCGCTACATCGTGGTCGCCGGTGGCGAGGACTTCAGCTGGACCCTCACGTCCTGCTCGGTGCCGTAACCCTGTCCTCCCACATCCCCCGGCTGGACAACCCTGACAGAGCCGTGGCAAACCGTCGCGGTCGGATTTCGTGAAAGCCAATCAAGGCGGGAGAGATCGAGACCATGGCCAGCGTGACCGAGACCATCGTTCGGCGGCAGTTGCGGGATCGGAGGCAACGCCTCGAGGCCGCGCTGCAGAAGGTACCCGGCACGGCGCAGTTCGAGCGCCTGCTCGGGGAGGTGGACGCCGCCCTGGCGCGCGTCGAGGCGGGATCGTACGGCCTTTGCGAGGTCTGTCACGACTCGATCGAGCAGGACCGCCTGATGGCGGACCCCCTGGTCCGCTTCTGCCTGGACCACCTCACCGAGCAGGAGCAACGAGCCCTCGAGCAGGACCTGGAGGTGGCCGGCCGGATCCAGAGGGGCCTCCTCCCCGAGTACGACCTGAGCCACGGCGGCTGGCAGATCCACTACCGCTGGGAGCCGGCCGGGCCGGTGAGCGGCGACTATTGCGACGTCGTGCGGCCCGACGGCGGCGCCGGCGACCTCTTCTTCCTCTTCGGTGACGTCTCGGGCAAGGGCGTGCCAGCGGCGATCCTGATGGCGCACCTGCACGCGACCTTCCGAAGCCTGGTGGCTGCGGACTTCTCCGTCGGGCAGCTCGTCGAGCGCGCCAACCGGGTGTTCCGCGAGAGCACGCTCGCGCCCTACTTCGCAACCCTCGTGGCGGGCCGCGCCTCGGCCGCCGGGGAGCTGGAAATCTGCAACGCGGGCCACTGCCCGCCGCTCGTGCTCTCCGACCGCGACGTGACTCCCGTGGACCCGACGGGCTTGCCGGTCGGGGCCTTCTACAGCACGAGCTTCTCCTCGACAAAGCTGAGGCTGCGAAGAGGCGAATCTCTCGTTCTCTACACCGACGGGCTCACCGAGGCACGCAACTCCGACGGGGTTGAGTACGGAACCGAACGGATGTCGCGGATACTCGCGGATGCGCGTGGCCTGGCGCCGGCCTGCCTCGCGGACCTCGCTGGGCACGTCGGCAACGCGCCGAAGGCCGACGACCTCACGCTGATGGTTGTCCGCCGGCTGAGCTAGGTGTGAATTCTCACAACGTTGTTCAGTGACAGGAGTGGTCCATCCGAGCCACTTCCGGCATGCTGTGGGTGGTGAAACCCGCAGGCTGGAGGGACTGGATGGACCTGCACAAGAATGCCCGAAGCTGTCCGGCGAGTCGAGCGGTTTTGGTGGGGCGTGTGAAGGCACTGGGGTGGACGGTGAAGGAGGCGGCTGAGGCCCAAGGTCTGAGCGAGCGCGCCGCGTACCGGTGGCTTGCGCGGTATCGAGATGAAGGGCCTGCGGGCCTTGTGGACCGGTCGCCGTGGCCGAAGCGGGTGGCGCCTTCTCGGTCCGGACCGCCCCGGTGATGGGAGCCGTCTTCATGCTGTTGGGTGCCGTGGCGCTCTTCTCGCCGCCCGGCTGGGGCACCGGCTTTCTGGCGACCGGTTTCGGGGGCGTGCAGATCGGTTTTGGCGTTGTGATCGCGAGGAGGCACGGTGGCTAGGTCGGCGAAGGCCGCACGGACGGCAGGCGGAGACGCGAGCGCCACCAAACCCGAAAAGGAACCCTTGAGGCAACACGCGCTTCCCGATCTCGACCGGCTGATCCACGAACGCGTACGCCTGGGTGTCGTCAGTGCCCTCGCCGCGAACGACACGCTGCCGTTCGTCGAGCTCAAGAGGGTTGTGGGAACCTCCGACGGAAACCTCTCGGTCCACGCACGCAAGCTCGAGCAGGCGGGTTATGTCGCGTGCACGAAGTCGTTTGCGGGGAGGACCCCAAGGACAGAGTTCCGACTGACGGCGCAGGGAAGACGCGCCTTCGAGCGTTACCTGGAGCACCTCGCGGCATTGATCCGGCACGCGCGAGGCAGGTAAGACCTGCGCAGCGCGCGGCAGTTCATGAAAGGAGAGATGCAATGGCTTTCGTACCGCCCTTTGCGCCGCTGGTGGTCCTGGCTTTTCTCGGCACGGCGGCTTTGCTTTTCCTGGCCGTTCTCGCGGTGGCCGTTGCGGTGCTGGCTCGCTGGCCCCGTCTGGCGAGGGTCGTGGGTTTCGGCGCGATGACCGTGGCAGGCGTCTACGTCGGGCTCCTGCTGCTGCTCTCCGTGACCAGCCGCCAGAACGTGCTGCCCCCCGGGGGGAAGAAGTACTTCTGCGAGATCGACTGCCACCTCGCATACTCGGTCGAAGATGTCGCGTGGCTCAAACGGCTCGACACCAAGGCCGGGGAGCTTCGCCCGGGGGGGACGTTCTGCGTGGTCAAGGTGCGCACGTGGTTCGACCCGGCGACGATTGCCCCTTTCAGGGGTAACGGCCCGCTGACCCCGAACCCGAGAAGAATCACGGCCGTCGACGAGCGGGGCCGCCAGTACGAGCCGTCGGACCCGGCGATCGCCGCGCTCCTGGCGTCTGGAAGGCGGGATAGCACACCGATCACCCAGGCGCTGCGCCCCGGCGAGTCGTACACCACGAGCCTCGTCTTCGACCTGCCGGACACGGTCAGGAGTCCGCTCCTGCTGATCACTGGTCGTCCGAGCGTCGAGCGGTTCCTCCTCGGCCACGAAGACAGCCTCCTCCACAAGAAGGTCTTCTTCAGCCTCGGGACCAGGAACTGACGAGTGAACCGGGGGAAAGCCTCCGCCCCTGGCACGCCCACATCGCATGGTGCCGGGCGCCCGGACTATTCACGAAGGAGCCTACTGCGAGCGCGGATCTGGCCGTCCTGGCGGGCGTACTCGGGGCTCGGAGGGTGCCGCCGTACTGCACGAGTACGGCTCCCCTCCTCGCCCCGGAGCGAGCGGGGCTCCGCCGCGCGAGGGTGGGGGACCGGGGGGCCGAGGCGCCGGCGGTGGATGGAGCGGCGCCGAGCCCCCCGCAACGGAAGCTCGCCCACCATGACAGCCACCTGCGCGCTCTCGCTACGGCCCCCCATGAATAGTCCGGGCTAGGCGACGGCCAGCGCCCTGGGTGCGAAGACCAATCCCTCCCTGACGACCGGGACGAAGGGCTTCGTCCGCTCGGGCACGCCCACCGCGGCGAGGAGCGCCTTGACGCCCGGCGTGGGGCCGTCGGTCGGACGCACGTTCAGCGTCACCACAAGCTCGTCCCCGTCGAGGCGCCACTCGAGCACGCCGGCCGCCAGCTCGCCGATGGCGGCTGGTGCGACGGGCCATGAGGGCATCTCGGGCACGCGGTGCAGGCGGTAGCGGCACGCCGAGACCGCCTTGCCCAGAGACGGGGCACCGTCGGGGAGCGCGTTGCACGCGGTGAGCTGCAACCCCTCAGGGAGCACCCGGTTGGCGCGCGAGAGCAGGCCGACCTCGACCGGCGCGTGGCACTCCACGTCAAAGTGCTCGGCCTGAGCCTCGTAACCTAGCGGGAGCGCCGGCCCCATCGAGAGCCTGATGTGCGGGTTGTACCCCTCCGTGTAGCGCGCCGGCACCGCCGCGGCCCGCAACGCTCGCTCGAGCAGGTCCATCACGTTGCGGTGGGACAGCCACCGCGCATCGCCCATCTTCTGGAACGTGAAGCGGTAGCGCGCGACGCGCTCGGGCTGGCCGAGCGGTCCGGCCTTGGGAAGGACACGCGGCAACGGCCGCAGCCGGTACGCCGCGTTCTTCGCCCGAGCCAGTGTCGGCGCCTCCTCGCCCACGACCGGCAGTGTGGGGAGCGCGAGCTGGGTATCGAGCCCATCGCCGGGGATCCCGCAGCGCATGCAATCCCCCCACCGGCAGTCCGGCGTCTCGGCCTCCATGAAGCCGCGGCGGCGCTCGGCCTTGAGGTACCCCTTCCGCACCCCGGCGTCGATCACGTCCCAGGGCAGCGTGGCCGTGAGGTCCCGCGGCCCCAGCTCTCCCTCAACGTCCACCCCGGCCTCGGCGAGGGCCTGCTCCCAGGCCGAGAGCTTGAGCCACTCCCCCCAGCCGTCGAACACGGCGCCGAGGTCGTGCGCGCGGGCAATCACGGCGCCGAGGGTGCGGTCCCCGCGCGAGAGGACCGCCTCGAGACGGGACTCAGCCGGCTCGTTCCAGGTGAGCTTTGCGTGGCGGATGCGTCTGAACCTGTTGCGCAGCAGCCCGATGCGGCGTGCCAGCTCCTCGACCGGCACGAACGGCTCCCACTGGAACGAGGTCCAGCTCTTGGGCACGAAGGGTCCTACCGAGACCTTCACGCTGGCCTTGCGGTTGCCGACCCGGCGGCCGGCCTCCACGATCCCCTCGGCCAGCCTGGCGAGCTCCTCGAGGTCCTCGTCGGTCTCGGTGGGCAGGCCGATCATCGCGTAAACCTTGATGAGGTTCCAGCCGCGCGAGAACGCCACCTCGGCGGCGGCGATCATGTCGGCGTTGGTGAACGTCTTGTTGATCACCCGCCGCAGACGGTCGGAGCCGGTTTCGGGCGCGAAGGTGAAGCCCGACTTGCGCACCCGGGAGACGGCGTCGGCCACCGCCACCGAGAACGACTCCGCACGCAGCGACGGAAGCGAGACGCCGACGCGCCTGGGCGCCAGCCGCTCGGCGAGGTGGAAGGCGAGCGGCTCGATCTGGGAGTAATCGGCCGTGGAGAGCGACAGCAGGCCGACCTCCTCGTAGCCGGTGGCGTCCACGTGGGCCTCCATCGTTGTGAGAACAGTCTCAGGATCGTGCTCGCGCACCGGCCGGTACCAGTAGCCGGCCTGGCAGAAACGGCACCCCTGGGTGCAGCCGCGAACTACCTCCATGCCGAGGCGGTCCTGCACGACCTCCACCGCGGGGACCATGGGATCGGCCGGGACGTCGGCGGGATCGAGCTTCTCCACGAACACCCGCGCGACCGGGAACGCCGCCGCCTCGTCCAGCACCTGGAAGCCGCCGCCCTGCGCGGGGGTCGCGGCCGGGGTCCAGGCGTACCACTGGGGGACGTACATGCCGGGGATGCGGGCCAGCGCCCGCAAGGCCTCGCGCCGCGGCAGGCCGGCGGCCTTCGCGGCCTTCACCGCCTCGATGAGCGCGCGCAGCAGCACCTCGCCGTCGCCGATCGCGAAGGCGTCGAAGAAGTCCGCGACCGGCTCGGGGTTGGCCATGCACGGCCCGCCGCCCACCACGAGCGGGTGGGTTTCGTCACGGTCGCGGGCGAGGCGCGGGATCCCCGCCAGGTCCAGCAGGTAGGGGACGTTGACGTAGTTGAGCTCGGTCTGCAGCGTGATCCCGACGACGTCGAAGCCGGCGGCGGGGTGGTAGGACTCCAGGGAGTAGAGCGGGATCCCGGCGGCGCGCATTGCGGCCGCCATGTCGGGCCAGGGGGCGAAGGTCCGCTCGGCGAGCGCGTCGGGCCGGGCGTTGGCGATGTGGTAGAGGATGCGCGTCCCCTGGTGGGACATCCCGATGCCGTACTCGTCCGGGAACGCCAGCAGGATGCGGACGGCCGCCGCATCCCACTCCTTGACGACCCGGTTGCGCTCGATGCCGAGATAGCGACCGGGTTTCTGTACGCCGGCCAGGACACTCTCGAGGGCGGCGCGGATCTCCTGAGGCTGCATCAAGAACTCCCCCCACGAATTGTAGCCGATGCGATCCGCCCTCCAGGGCTTGGGGCCTGACGTCTGAGGTCTGAGGCCTGGGGGGAAGCGCATCCTGCGGCCTCAAGCCCTGAGTGACCAGGGCTAGAATGCACGCACCGGGCAATCGCGTTTGATGAGGGGAAGTCCCTGGGAGGGTGATGGAGGACGTCGACGTTGCCGGAGAGCGGGTCTGGGATGCCGTGATCGTCGGCGCAGGGCCGGCGGGATCCACGGTGGCACTGCACTTGGCGCAGCGCGGGCGCAGCGTGCTCCTCCTCGACCGGCACTCCTTCCCCCGCGACAAGGTCTGCGGTGACGGGCTCGTCGAGGATGCCCTCCGCTGCCTGGAGCGCGCCGACCTGCTCGAGAAGGTGGCCGCCCGCGCGCACGCGCCTTCGACCTGCAGCGTGTTCTCGCCGCGGCGCCTCGAGGTCTCCGTGCCGGGGCGCTACCTGACCATCAGGCGCGTCGAGCTGGACGAGATCCTGCGCGCCGAGGCGGTCGCGCGCGGCGCCGCGTTTGTGGTCGGCTCGGTCTCAGGCGTGGATCGCGACGGGCAGGGGCTCTTCACCGTGACCCTCGAGGCGGCACCCGCGGTCAGGTCGCGCTGCGTGGTCCTGGCCGCAGGGGCCAACCCGGCGTTCCTGAGGCGCTGCGGGGTTCCCTTCCGGCAGCAAGAGGGCGTAGCTGCCGCGATCCGCGGCTACGTCACCTCGATGTTCGAGCTCGACCGGCTTGTCGTCTCGTATGACCGCACGATCACGCCCGGCTACGCCTGGATCTTCCCCCTTGGCAGGGGCAGGTACAACGTTGGCTGCGGGGTGTTCCACGACTCCGGCCGCGCCACGTCCCCCGACCTGCACGCCGTCCTCGCGAGGTTCCTGCGGGGTTTTCCTGCCGCACGGCAGCTCATGGAGGCGTCGGTGTCCGCGACGAGGCCGAAGGGAGCGATGATCTGGTCGGGGCTTTCGGCCGCAACCCCGGTATCCCGCGACGGGGTCCTGGTCGCCGGCGAGGCACTCGGGACGACGCTTCCCCTGACCGGGGAGGGCATCGGGAAGGCGATGGAGTCGGCTGAGCTTGCCGCGCTCGCGGCGGATGCCTTCCTCGCCTCCGGCAACGCTGACGCGCTGGTCGGCTACGCAGGACTGGTCGAAGCCCGCCTGCGCCCGAAGTACCGGGGCTACCTAACGGCGCAGAGGTGGGTCGCCTGGCCCCGGCTGGCTGACTTCGTGTGCTGGCGGGCACGCCGCAGCCCGCGCTACGCCGCCCTCCTCGCCGGGATCATGACGGAGGCGGTAGACCCGTCGCGCGCCTTCTCCGTCCGCGGCGTCCTGGCCTCTTTCTTCGGCTAACGCAAGCGGCTGCAGGCCAGGCGCGCGACCGTCTCGATGGCGATGGCGGAGACGGCCGCGCCGTAGTCCAGGTCGATGTTCTCCATCGTGTCGTGGGTGTCGTGGTAGCCCTGGCGGTTGATGTCGTAGTCCTCCGTGAACAGGACCACGGGCACGCCCAGGTCGGAGAAGATCTGGCCGTCGGTGTTGAAGAGCGAGCTGCGCGCCGTGAAGTGCAGGCGCACCTCGCCGTCCATCGCGGGGTGCTCGGCGACGTCCGGGATGACGGCCGGGTCGGCGCTCCTGCGGGAGCGGCCGCGCCCGCGCCGCTCCGGGGCGAGGTTCCACTCCGGTGCGAGCCGGTTCCAGGCCGCAACGGCGCCGTGTGCCGCGTGCGCCACCGCCAGCGAGCCCGGGCCGTCCCCGGGGGCGATCTGGAACACGTAGGGCGCGCTCTCCCGGTTGTGGGCGATCATGTCCATCACCAGGACACCCGTGACCCGCGTCGAGGAGAGGTCGAGCTTCCCGCCGTCCGTGTGCATGGCGAGGCTCTTCTCGAGCAGGGCCCGGCAGAAGGCGCGCGCCCCCATGCAGTCCGAGGGGAACTCCTCGCCCGTGAGGTGAAGCAGCCACACGTCGCGCTCGAGCCTTGCTTGCTTCGCGAGCTCGAGGAAGATAGGGGCGGCCTGCAGCAGCGTCGCGGTCGCCGAGCAGTTGTCGTCGGCGCCGCACGCGGCCAGGCGCGCGCCCGAGCCACCGCGGGCGTGGTCGTAGACGTCCTCCATGTAGGCGGTGTCGTAGTGGTCGGCCATGACGACCGCCTGGCCGCGGTTGCGGCCGGGGATCACCACCAGGAGGTCGCGCTCGTGGGCACGCCCCTGCTGGTTTGCGAGCCAGCCGTCGAGAAACGGGAAGGGGAAGTCGGTCTCCCACCGAAAAGGCAGCTCCCCGCACCAACCCGTTCCCGCCATGCCGGCGGCGGCGATCGCCCCGCGGTGGCGAGAGAGCAGGTACTCGCCGAGCGGCTCGAGGTCGCGCTGCCTCCGGTCGAGGTGCGCCTGCGTGGCGGGGTCGAGGGCGCAATCGGCGTTGTCCTTGGTCTCCCACGAGCCGTGGGCGAGGGTGGCGATGTCGCGCCAGTACGCCTCCTCGTACGCCTGTGTTGTGGTGCGTCCGAAAGTGAGCGGGGTCTCCCCGGTTGCCGGTGCCGCCGCGCCCGTGGTGGCGTGCACCGGCTCGAGGGTCGCCTCGAGCTCGTCGCGCAGCGTTCGGCCGTGCTCGGGGTCGGCCGCCAGCGAGGGCAGCGAATCCAGCCACTCCTCGAGCGACTCCCGCCTGGGCGCCCGGATGAGCGCCCGCGCGAAGGAGCGTTCCAGGGGCTGTTCTCCGCGGGCGCGCCACACGCTCCGCAGCGCCAGAATGTTGTGAGCGGTCTGCCGGGGAGTCCGGTCGTGGAGGTGGGGGAAGCCGGTGACGGCGGCCAGTTCCGTCGGGCGGCGGAGGAGGCGGGGGAACAGCTCCACTGGCCGGCTGAGGTCACCCGAGCCCACGGGGTACGCGGTGAGGTAGCCGGTCGGGGCGGCCTCGAGCAGGGTCACACGGTCGGTGCCGGGGGGCACAAAGGCGACCACCGGACGGTGCCAGAAGACCTCGTAGGCGCCCACCCGCATGGGCGGGAAGAAGAATCGGTACCCGAACACGCCGCCCTCGTGGACGGCCTCGCGGGCGCGCTCGATGGCCTCGGGCGTGGCGGAAGGGCCGTCGAGTAGGAGGCGGAAGTCGTCGGTCCAGAGCTGGCAGTTGCGCGCCATCGGCTTGTCGTAGAGCCCCAGGACGTCGGGATCGGTTGAGAAGAGCACCTTCGCGACGCGGTCCTCACGAGCCTCCGCCTTCACCTCGGCCTCGTAGCGGTGCACGCGCTCCCAGCGGTGGGTGCGCACGTAGTTCTCGCGCAGGAGGTCCTCGTGGATGTCGCGCGGCGCGCCGCGCCTCCCCGGCTCGTGGATCCAGCCCGACTGCGGGATGCGAATGCCAGGCCCGCCGTGGCGGCGCGTGAGCCTGAGCAGCGGAAGCTGGCGGCCCAGCGGCAGATCCCGGGCGAGGAGCCCGTAGGTGGGTGTACCCCAGAGAAACATGCTGCCCGGAGAGGGCAGGAGGTGCAGCCTGGCCGACAGGTAGCGCGCGCGCACCTCGGAAGGAAGGGCGGCGAACGGGCGGAAGCTGAGGAGGAACCGGACGGCGTCGAAGGGGCCGGACTCGCCCACCACGAACGGACGCGTCCATGAGGGGAGGGGATCGCCCCGCCATGCGGGGTCGGGGTGGTGATCGCCGGCGGGCAGGATGCGGAAGCCTGCCGCACGGAGATCCGCCCCGGTGCGGGCCGGCACGCCGTAGGCCTGTTCGAGCAGACGAGCGAAAAGGCCGATCCCCTCGTCCGCCGGCCGTTCCTCACCCGGCCCCGAGGAGAAGCTCCTCCAGAAACCCCGCTCCGGGCCCTGTTCGCTGGCGCCGAAGAGAGTCCAGCGCACCCGCCCCTTGTCGTCCTGCGTGCGCGAGAGCGCGAGCGGCCAGATCGCGACCAGGCGCTCGCCGGGGTGGTGGCCGACGCGCTCGGCGAGTTCCGGCGGCCAGTACGGGTTGTCCGCCAGGCTGCTCCCGCGCACGCCGTGGATGAGAGGCGCGGGGTTGCCGAGCGCGAACGCCAGGAGGGACCGGTAGACCTCGCACGCGATGTGCTCGAGGCCGGGCTTGAGCTCCCACTCCTCCTCGGCCTCGCTCACCGGCCAGCCGAACGGGGCGTCCTCGGAGAACGCCCCCGGATCGCGCTCGCCGTAGGGCTTGCAGGCGATCCGCGGCGCCGGCATGAACTCCGAGTAGGCGGGGATTTCAAACGGCCCGGCCGCTGCGCAGCTTTCCAGGAGCGTCTTCCACGCGCCTCCCATCGCCATCCCTCACCCCCGCGGCCAGAGGCCGTCCTTCGCCAAGATGCGCGCATTCTGGAAGAAAGGGCGGGCGGCCGCAAGACGGCGGGCTACAATCCGTGCGTGAGGCAGCACGTGCGCATTGCCGGCGGAGGCCTGTCGGGGCTCGCCACCGCTGTGCTCCTGGCGCGGAGGGGGGTCGAGGTGGAGGTCTTCGACCGCCACCTGGGGGGCGGCGGCCGCTTCGCCGGCGGCTGGCAGGTCCTCGAGAACGGGAGCACCGAGGAGGACGCCCTCGAGGAGCTGCGGGCGCTGGGCCTCGTGCCCGATGTCCCGGTCATCCCGGCCACGCGCTCGGTTTTCCTGGACGGTTTCGGCCGCCGCCACGAGGTTTCCAGCGTTTCACCCTTCGCCTACTTCGTGCTGCGCGGCAGCGGTGAGGGGAGCCTGGACGCCTGGCTGCGAAGGCAGGCCGCGGCCGCGGGCGTGGCGCTGCGGGACGGCGAAGCGGCGCCGTCCGACGTGGAGGTGGTCGCCACCGGGCCGAGGCAGGCCGACGGGGTGGCGCGGGAGCTCGTCTTCGCGTCGGACCTGCCCGACACCGTGGCGGTGCTCTTCGACCCCCACGTCACCCCGACCGGGTACGCGTACCTCTTCTGTCTCGGCGGGCACGGCACGTTCGGAGTCGCCCAGGTGCGGGGAACGGCCCGGTTGGGCGAGGCGCAGAGCGAGGCCTGGCGGCGCTTCCGCGACGCGTTCGGCGACTTCGGCGTCCGCGACACGCACGAGCACGGGCAGTTTATGAACTTCGGCCTGCCGCGAGGGTTTCGACGCGGCGACGGGCGCTGGGTCGCGGGCGAGGCGGCCGGGGTCCAGGACTTCCTCTTCGGTCTCGGCAACCGCCTGGCGTTGCGGAGCGCGGGTCTGGTGGCGGAGGGGTTGATGGGGGGGTGGGACGAGGCGCGCTTTCGCCGCACCATCCTGCGGCCCATGCGCACCACGGTTGCGCTGCGCTTCGCCTACGAGCGGCTTGGCCGGCGCGGCTTCGCCCGGTTTTGCCGGCTGGCGGGCCGAGCGGACTTCCGGCGCCTACTGGTGCGGATCCAGCGTCCGGACGCCCTCAAGGGAGCGCTGGCCGCCGTCGTGATGGCCGCGTGGCGGGAGCGGCGCGGCTGCCGTCACGGTGCGGTGTGCACGTGGTGCCGCCGGAGGGAACGGTGAGCGAAAGCCGAACCGTGGTGAGGCGGCTCGCGCACCGCCGCGGCGCCAACTTCTCCCTCGGATTCCGGCTGCTGCCCCCGGCTAAACGGCGCGCCGTCTACGCTGCGTATGCGGCATGCCGCATCCCCGACGACATCGTGGACGAGGCCGAGTCCGGGACGGGTCGCGAGGAGATCCGCCGCCGCCTGGACGTCTGGGTGGAGGAGATCGAGCGGACGTATCGTGGCAACCCCGGGACTCCCGCCACGGAGGCGCTCGCCGAGGCGCTGGTGCGCTACCCGATCCCCAAGGACGCGCTCCTTGGTCTCGTGAAAGGTTGCCGGATGGACCTGGAGCGGAACCGCTACGCCACGTTCGCCGAGCTGGAGCGCTACTGCGAGCTGGTCGCCGTGACGATCTCCGACATCTCGCTCGCGATCTTCGGCACGCTCTCGCACCAGGCGCGCCAGTACGGCCGCCACCTGGCGATGGCGCTCCAGCTCACCAACATCTGCCGGGACGTCGGCGAGGATCTGCTCCGCAACCGCATCTACCTGCCCCTCGAAGAGCTCGCGCGCTTCGGGGTCCGGGAGAGCGACCTGCTGCAAGGCCGCGTGGACGCCGCGGGCTACATCGCGCTGATGTCGTTCCAGTGCGAGCGGGCCCGCCGGCACTTCCGGGAGGCCAACCCCCTGCCGGCCCTGCTGGCGGCTGACGCGCGTCCCGCGGTGCGGGTGATGGGCGGGGTCTACCGGCGGGTGCTGGACCGCGTGGAGCACAACGCTCGTGAAGCTTTTCACAAGCGTGTCGAGCTGCCTTTTTGGCAGAAGGTCGTGGCCGTCTCCGCGGGGATCCTCGGTCATCCGTTCGTCAACGGATGAAGCAAGACCTCAGGAGAGACAGGCCTCAGGCCTCTGGAAAAGCAAGAAACGCCAGACTGAGTTCCTCCCTGAGGCACGAAACCTGAAGCCTGAGGCCTGCTTCTACGGGTTCGCCCCCTGGATGATCCAGTTCTGCACGAGGTCGAGCTCGGCCTGGGGCAGCTTCTTGGAGGAGAAGAGGGTGCGAGGCATTCCCTTGCCTTCGGTGGTGGTATGGGTCAGCTTGAGCCAGAGGTAGGAGCCGGCCGGCTCACCTGCCTTGATGAGAGCCATCCCGGGGACCTCCTGGCTCTTCACCCCCACCAGGCGGGCGTACCCCGTGCCCTTCGAAAGGTCGAGCCCCTTCTTGGGGTTGTCGCCGCCGTGGCATTCGGAACACGCTTTGACGAAGATGGGCTCGACGTCCTTCGCGTACGATGTGGGTGTCTGCCCCCGCACCGCGAGTGCGAGCACGGCGGCCAGAACCACCGCCACAGCGACCAGCTCCTTGCGTGCCATACGCCCTCCCCGAGGCATGCGCCATTCTAGCAATGCCGCCCAGGTCCGCGCTAATTCCCCGCCCCGCGTGCAACGACCTTGGTGAAGAAGCGGGAGCAGTACACTGGCTGCGTGAAGGTCATCACCACCCACCTGGGCGCGGACTTCGACGCCCTCGGCGCCGCCGCCGGGGCCCTGCTGCTGACCCCGGGCGCACGGATCGTCTTCCCCGGGTCACAGGAGGCCGCAGTGCGGCGGTTCCTCGCGGCGGAGCGCGTCGACCTGCCCGAGGTGCGCGTGCGCGAGCTGCGACGCGCCCGCATCACGGAGGCCACGGTGGTGGACTGCTCCTCGTGGCGCCGACTGGGCGAAGTGGGGGAGCTGATCCGCGAGTCCGGTTGCCCGGTGCGGGTGGTGGACCACCACCCGGAGGGGCCGGAGGCCATCGCCGCCGGCGATCTGGTCACCTCCCCGGTCGCAGCCACCTGCACGGTGATGGTGGGCGAGCTGCAGCGCCTCGCGATCACGCCGGACCCGGTGACGGCGACGCTGCTGCTGCTTGGGATC
Source organism: Thermoanaerobaculaceae bacterium (assembly GCA_963754345.1). Lineage (GTDB taxonomy): Bacteria > Acidobacteriota > Thermoanaerobaculia > Thermoanaerobaculales > Thermoanaerobaculaceae > RBG-13-68-16. The sequence goes on from CAVWFZ010000005.1 coordinate 47,515, forward strand.
TACGAGGACACGGGCGGCCTGACCTACCTCGACACAACCCCCTCCGACGTGGCGGCCGCAGCCTGGCTGCTGGAGGCCGGGGCGAGGCTGGAATGGGTGCGCCGTTACGTGCTGCGCCCGCTCGAGCCCGAGCAGCTCGAGCTCCTGAACCAGTTCGTCGAGGGCGCGGTCGAGCACCAGGTCGGCGGCCTGCGTGTCGTGATAACGGTAGCCCGCCCGAGCGAGCAGGTGGAGGAGGCCGCCTACGTGATCCACCGCTACGCGGAGATCTTCGACCTGCCGGTCGTAATTGCTCTCCTGGAGGTGCCGCCACAGCTCATCGTGATCGCGCGCTCGACGTGGCACGGCGTGGACGCCGGCAAGCTGCTCGCCCCGCTGGGAGGCGGTGGACACGCGACGGCCGCCGCCGCCCGCCTGCGCGGGAAGAGCGCGGTCGAGGTGGCGGAGAAGCTGCTGGGCGAGATCGCGAGCATGGCCGGTGCCCACTGGACCGCCGCAACTCTCGCGACGCCCTACGTGCACACCTGCCGCCACGACGTCACGGTCCTCGAGGTGAAGGAACGCCTCGTCCGGCTTCGCATCAACGCGATGCCGGTGGAGGAGAAGGGACGCCTGGTCGGCGTCGTCACGCGCCAGATCCTCGACAGCGCGCTGGCGGGAGGGCTCGGCGAGCGTCCCGTCACCACTGTCATGCGGCCCGGCGTGCCGGAGGTGCGCCCCGAGGCGACCGTGGAGGAGATCCAGCGGCTATTCATGGAGGGGCACGCGCGCTTCGTTCTGGTACCACTCGGCACCGGGTGGGGCATCATCACGCGCATGGACCTCTTCCGCCGCCTCTACGAGCGACAGTTCGCCGAGGGTGCGCGGGTGGACCGCCGCGTGGCGGGCGCGCGGCTGGTGGTTCACGACGTGGGCCGTACGCTGCGGCACACCCTGCCGCCCGGGCTCCACGATGTGCTGATCGCGGCCGGCGAGCTGGCGAACGAGTCGGGGGGCCACGCGTTCCTGGTCGGGGGCGCCGTGCGCGACGTGCTGCTCGGACGCGCGGTCGAGGACGTGGACGTGGTCGTCGAGGGCAACGGCATCGAGCTGGCCGAGCGCCTGGTGGCGCGTTTCGGGGGGCACTCGCACCCTCACGAGGCCTTCCTCACCGCGGCGGTGCACCTCACCGGCGACATCAGGCTCGACGTGGCCACCGCGCGCACGGAGTTCTATCGCTCGCCCGCAGCGCTGCCGGAAGTCGAGACCTCGGCGATGCGCCAGGACCTCTACCGGCGCGACTTCACGATCAACGCCATGGCGATCAACCTCACGCCCGGCAGGTTCGGCGACCTGCTGGACTTCTTCGGTGGGCAGCGCGACCTGGAGCGCCGCCAGATCCGTGTCCTCCACTCGCTCTCGTTCCTCGACGATCCCACCCGCGCCATCCGGGCCGTGCGCTTCGCCACCCGGCTCGGCTTCGAGAACGCGGCCGAGACGCAGCAGCTCATCCGCGTGGCGGTGTTGGAGGGCGTGTTCTCCCGCCTCTCCGGGGAGCGGCTGCGGGACGAGGTGGCGGAGCTGCTCGAGGAGGGGCACCCGGTCGAGGCCCTCGTCGAGCTGGAGCACCTGGGCGTCTTCTCGGCGGTATTTCCCGGCGTCGCCTGGAGCGTGACGCTGCGCCGCTTCCTGCACGATGTCGAGTCGGTGCTGGCGTGGTCGGTGCTGGAGGAGGTGTACAGCGGGCCGCGCTGGTTCGTCTTTGTGGTCGCGCTCGCCACCCGCTCCGGCGAGGGCGGCGGGAGGACGCTCGCACAGCGACTGGCCCTCTCCGGGAAGATGGCCACCACGGTGGCGGGGGCGCGCAGCCGTACGGAGCAGCTGCTGTCGGTGGTGTGCCAGAAGGGCGTGTCGCCCAGCGAGGCGGTGGGGGCGGTGGAGCACGCGGAGCGGGCACTGGCCGTGGTCACCATGGCGGCGGCCGGCGGTGCTGAGCGGCGGATGTTGAGGCAGGCCCTGACCGTCTGGATGCGGGCGCCCCTGCCGGTCACCGGGGCGCAGCTGCGCGCGGCCGGCGTCAAGCCGGGGCCGGAGATCGGGGGCGCCGTGCGGCAGACCCGCGCGGCCGTGCTCGACGGCAAGGTCGAGAAGGGCGAGGCGCTCGCCCATGCCCTCGCGATCGCCCGCAAGCTCGGTGGCAGGAAGTGATCGCGGCGGTTCTTCTGGTGCTCGGCGCGGTCGCCCTAGCCGAACCGACCTACCTGGTCGAGCGGGTCGTCACGGTGGGAGGCGAGGTGCGCCGGACCTCGGTCTTCCGCCACGGGGTCGCGGCCTTCAGCACCGAGCGGTCGGGGGAGGCCAAGCGCGTCGTGCGCCAGCCGCTCACCGAGGTGGAGCTTTCGGTGATCACACAGATCGCGGAGGAGAGCTACGCCGATCTCGCCCGGTTCGACAGCGTCGGCCAGGCCCCGGGCGAGGGCAGGGTCGAGCTGCGGCTCGCCCCGGTCGGCAGGCAGCCTTTGGTCGTGCGGTACAAGGTGAGCGGCGTGCCGCCCATGGGCGCGGCCCGGATCGGACAGGCGCTCGACGGGCTGGAGTCCACCCTGGCCCGGCTCGGCGCATCGCGCGAGGATCTCCGGGGGTGGGTGCCCAAGGTCGGGGACCGGGTCGAGCTGGAGGACGGGCGGATCGTCTTGGTGCTGGAGGTGCTGCCCGACGGGGATCGCCTGCTGGTGCGCGCGCAGGTCGGGCAGGGCCCGGCCTCGATATTCCTGAGCGACGAGGAGCTGCGCCGCATGGCTCTACGGCGGGTCGGCAATTGAGGATCACGGGCGGGAGCTGGGCCTCGCGCCGGGTCAACGGCCCACCGAAGAGCAGCTCTCTCCGGCCCACCCCAGATTCCCTGCGCGAGCAGGCTTTCGCCGTCCTCGGGCCGCGCCTGCCCGGGGCCGCCTTCCTGGATCTGTTCGCCGGCACCGGCGTCAACTCCCTTGAGGCGCTGTCGCGAGGTGTGGCAAAGGTGGTCCTGGTCGAGCAGGCCCCGGCTGCGGCCGCCCTCATACGCCGCAACTTTGCCGCGCTTGGCGTCCCGGACGCCCGGTGGGAGCTGGAGGTCCGGGAAGCCGAACGTGCGCTGCCTCTCCTCGCCGAACGCGGCGCCGCCTGCGCATTCGCCTGGTGCGACCCGCCTTTTGCCTCCTGGGAGGAGGGCCTCCAGGTTCTCGGCCTCGCGCGCGAGCTGGGCGTCCTACGGCCGGGCGCCGAGGTGGTGCTCGAGGCGCCTCCCCGGAGCGAGCCGAAGCTGCCGGGCTTCTCCCCTGTCCGCGAGCTGCGCGGAGCGTTCCTCCTCCGGGTCGGACGGTAGGCTCCCGCCCCTCGGAGTGAGACCGGGGTGGTGCGCATGCGCCCGCCGGCGGCTATACTCAAGACATGCTCCACTTCGACATGCCCAAGTTTCTGGGGAGCATCCTCGCGGCGGCGCCGCGGGCGGGGGACGTGCTGCTGGCGGTTGGGCTTCCGCCCCAGGTGATGGTAGACGGGGAGTTGGTGCGGCTGAAGCTCCCGGGCCTCGAACGCTTCACCCCCTTCCAGACCGAGGCGGTGGTCCTGCACCTGCTGGCCCAGGCCTCACCTGCGGTGGCCGCGCGGGTACGGCAGGAGGGCGCGGCACACTTCGCCTACTCCGTCCCTGGCGTGAGCCGCTTCAGGGTCGCCGTCTTCTCCCAGCGGGGCACGTTCGCGATCTCTCTGCGGGCGATACCGGAGAAGGTGCCCACGCTCGGGGGGCTCGGGCTGCCGGACGCGATGCGCGATGCGTGCCGCGAGCGTAACGGCATCGTGATCGTGAGCGGGCCTGCGGGCTCAGGCCGGACCACCTCGCTTGCCGCCATGCTGGCGGAGCTGAACGCGTCCTGCTCATGCCACGTGGTCACCGTCGAGGATCCCATCGAGTTCCTGCACAAGCACTCCCGGGCCACGGTCAACCAGCGCGAGGTGGGTACGGACACGCCGACCCTCGCGCAGGGACTGGCGAGCGGACTGCGCCAGGGGGCGCAGGTGTTTCTGGTGGCCGGGCCGCACGATGCCTTGGAGGCGCGCCTGATACTCGAGGCAGCGGAGACCGGGCACTTGGTGTTCACCTCGCTGCGCGGCTATGACACGGCGTCTTCATTGCTCCGCCTGCTGTCGCTCTTCCCCGCGGACGAAAGGACCGAAGTGCGCGCCCGCCTTGGCCGGGCGCTGCGCTGGGTCTTCACCCAGCAGTTGATCCCGCACAGGGACGGCCGTCGCCCGGTCGTGGAGGTGTGGCGCTCGACCCGGGCCACCGCCGCGCACCTGGTCGACGGCCAGCTCAACTCCACCCTGCTCGCCGACATCCTGCGGGACGGCGAGGCGGACGGCCAGGTGTGGTTCGACCGCGAGCTGGAGCGGCGGGTGCGGGCAGGGGAGATCGAGGTGGAGACGGCGGTGGCGAACGCGGTGCTACCACGCCAGCTCGAGCTGCGGCTCCAGGACCTCAGAGGGGGGCGGTCGTGAAGCGTGCGGTCGTCGTGAGCGATGGGCGGCTCCAGGTGGATGCGGTGCTGGGAGCGCTGGCCGCCGCAGGCTTCGAGGCGGTGGAGGTGGAAAACGTCAACCGGGTGCGCTCCAACCTGGAAGCGGGAGCGGCGGCCGTGGTTCTGGGCTACGCCGGGCACAGCGGCGACCCGAGCCATCTGGCTGCGCTCACCTCTCTGCCGCTAGGTATGCGGCGGGCCTGCGTCGTGGTCCTGGTCGGGCCCGGCCTCGCCACCGGCGACGGGACGAGGGCCTTTCACCTGGGCGCTGACCTCGTCGTGGCATGGCACGACACACCCCGTCTGGGCGAGCTGATAGATTCGGCGGTGGCCTTCAAGCGGACCCTGGTCGCCTCGCTGGACCCTGCGGCGGCCACCCGGTTGGGCGGGTAGGGCCATTCACCGTGACACGGGTAAGCCTGTTCACGTAGAAACCTCAGAGGACGAACAGCTCGTGCAGATCGTGGACGTGGTCAATCGGCTCGATGGCCTCAAGCGCTCGGTCGCGCGGGTGATCCGCGGGAAAGACGAGGCGATCGACTGGATCATCGCGGCGTTGCTGGCCCGCGGCCACGTCCTCATCGAGGACATCCCCGGCGTGGGCAAGACCACGCTTGCGCAGGCGCTGGCACGCTCCCTCAACCTGGTCTTTTTGCGCATCCAGTTCACCTCGGACACGCTACCCTCCGACGTCATCGGCGTCTCGCTCTGGCGGGCCGAGCGGGGGGAGTTCGAGTTCCTCCCCGGGCCCATCTTCACCAACGTGCTGCTGGCCGACGAGATCAACCGCGCGACTCCGAAGACCCAGGCGGCACTTCTGGAGGCGATGAACGAGCGCACCGTCACAGTGGAGAAGACGCGCTACCGCCTGCGCGAGCCCTTCCTCGTCCTGGCCACCCAGAACCCGGTGGAGTACCTCGGCACCTACCCTTTGCCAGAGTCCCAGCTCGACCGTTTCCTGCTGCGCATCTCGCTCGGGTACCCGGCTCCGGACGAGGAGCTGGCGCTTCTCCGCAGTGGCGGGGTGGAAGGTGAGCTGGAAGCGATCCGCCCCGTCCTCGAGGGGGCCGAGCTCGTGCAGCTGCAGGCGCGCGTGCGCGAGGTGCGGGTGGCGCCCCCCCTTCTCGCGTACCTCCTGGACCTCGTCCACCGGACGCGCAACCACCCCGGCCTGGCGCTCGGCGTGTCCACCCGCGGTGCGCTGGCGCTGCACCGTGCCAGCCAGGCGCTCGCGATGGTGGAGGAGCGCGATTACGTCATCCCGGACGACATCCAGCGGCTGGCGGTGGCGGTCATGGCGCACCGCGTGGTGTTGGCCGGCGGTGAGGTCGGGGAGGGGTGGAGCCGCAGTGAGGCCGAGCGCGCCGTGATAAGGGAGATCGTCGACTCGGCGCCAGTTCCGCTATGAACCGGGGTCCGGGGTCCGGGGTCCGGGGTCCGGAAAACGACCGCAAACGTGTGGCCGCGAGCGGGTTTTCGGCAAGGTTTCCGGGGTTCGGCCTGAAAGCCACACCGGCGTTCTGGGTGTTCGTGGTGGCCGTGCCGCTGCTCGGGGTCGCCGCACTCAACACCGGCAACAACGCGCTCTACCTCCTGCTGGCGCTCACGCTCGGCGCCTTCGTCGCATCGGGCGCGTTCTCGCGTCACACGCTGAGCCGCCTGCGGGCGCGCCTGGCAGCCCCCGCCGAGGTATTCGCCGGGGCCCCGGTGTCCCTCCAGCTCGAGGTGAGCAACCACTCGCGCTGGGTGCCGGCCGCCCTGGTCGTTTGCCGGCTCGAAGGGATGCCCGGGCGCGCGGTGGTGACGCGCGTGCAGCCGCGGGGCTCGGAAGTGGTCTCGCTGCCGACGGTCTTCCCCCGCCGCGGCCGGCACCCCCTCCCGGCAGTCCAGATCGAGGTGCGCCTGCCGCTCGGCTTCTTCGTCAAGTCGGTGCGATGGCCCCAGGCCGGCGAGGTGCTGGTCTACCCGCGCCGGCTGCGAGCCGGCGCGGTGCGGTGGAGCGGGCTGGCGCGCCAGGAGGAAACGGCGGTCCCGGGGCGCGGGCGCCGGGGCGGTGAGGTCGAGCAGCTCCGCGAGTTCCACTCCGGCGATGACCGGCGCGACATCCACTGGAAGCAAACCGCCCGGCAACAACGCCTCATCGTGGTGGAGCGCCGCGAACGCGCCCTGCCCTCGCACTACCTGGCCCTCGACCGCCAACTCCCACGGAGGGACGACCCCACGCTCATGGAGCGCTTCGAGGACCTCGTGAGCGAGGTGGCGTCCTCGGTGCTGGAGCAGCTCCACCGAGGGGAGCCGGTGGGCTTGGTCGTCGGAGGCTCCGTGACGGCCCCCGGCGCCGGAACCGCCCACGCCCGCCGCCTGCTGGAGCGGCTGGCGCTGGTGCAGGCGGTGGGCCCCGGCGACGATCCGCTGCCGGCCCCGTTGGCGGGCGAGCGCGTCTACCGCCTGGTGGAGGCGCGATGACGGCGGTACGGGAGAGGCAGCGCTGGATCGCGGCCCTTGCGCTGGCGGTGGCGGTCCCGCTGCCGTTTACCGGGATCGTGAGCGTGCCCTTCCTGCTGCCGTTCGTCACGGTGGCCGCGTGGGTTGCGGCCAGCCGTCGTCCCCTGGCGCCCCTGCCGGCGTGGCTCGAGAACGTCCTGGCGCCGTTGATCCTCGTGGCCGTGGTGGCGGCCGGTGGCGTGCGGTACGGAATCCTGCGCCCGGTCGCCCAGCTCGCGGTGCTCGTCGCTGCGGTGCGCCTGCCCGGGTGCGGGCGGCGCTCCCGGACGGCGTCCACTGCAGGTACCCTGGTCCTGGTCGGAGTCGCCGGCATCGCCTCCTCGACCCACCCCTTGCTGGCGCTCTACCTGGTGGCGTTGCTGGCCCTTGTGCTGATTGCGGTGGCCAGGCTCACGGGCGTCTCCCTGACCGAGGGCGGGCGGAGCATGGGCTTCCCTCCGCTCCGCCTCGTCATCGGGTCGGTGGTGGTGGCGGTGCTGGTGGCGGCGCCGATCTTCGCACTCCTGCCACGGCTGCGCTCGCCGTTCGCCGGCGCACCGTTCGGGGGCCGGGCGGTCGGCGGGTTCCGCGAGGCTGTCATGCTGCACGGGATCGGCGACGTGAAGGAGTCGCGGCGGCTGGCCATGAAGGTCTCCTTCCCGGGGGTTGCCCCCGGCCGGGTTAGCCCCGACTGGTTGCGCCTGGCCGGGGCGACGATGAAGCACTACCGGGCCGGGGGGTGGGTGGAAGGCCGACTCAAGGGGGAGCGCCTCACCGTTCGTCGTGAACAGCCGCTCGAGCTCGTCGAGGGTCGCCGGCCCGAGGGCCGGGTGCACGCCGAGATCTCGCTGGAGAAGGAGAGCACCGCGCTATTCGTGCCGCTCGGTGCCGTCACGCTGACGATGCACACGCCGGTCGCGGTGTCGCGCGAGATCTCGGGGGCGCTGCGCATCCCGCGCGGGATCGAGCCGCCGGTTCCGTACGCCGTGGACTTCGACCCAGCAGGGATCCACCAGCCCCCGCCCGATGACGCGGACGTAGAGCTGCCCCCGGACAGCGGGGAGTTGCGGGCGCTGGCCGAGCAGGTGACAAGGAGATCCACCAACCACCTCGCGGCGGCCCTTGCACTCGAGCAGCACCTGCAGCGCAGCTACCGCTACTCCCTGCGCGCCAACGCCCCGCTGCGGGAGGACCCCGTGCACTGGTTCCTCTTCCGGTCGCGCGAGGGGCACTGCGAGTTCTTCGCCTCCAGCATGGTGCTACTGCTCCGCACGCTCGGTATCCCGGCCCGTCTGCAGGCGGGCTACGCCGGTGGCGAGCCTGACGGCGAGGGCGGCTTTCTGGTGCGCGACACCCAGGCCCATGCATGGGTCGTGGCATACGTCGAGGGCGCGTGGCGCCAGTTCGACCCGACCCCCTCCGAGGGGAGGCCGGGTATCTCGGAGATGGCCGGGGGCCGGACGCTCGTCATGGCCTGGCAGCGTCTCGAGGGGCTGTGGGACCGCTGGGTGCTTACCTTTTCGCTCGCCGACCAGGTCGAGCTGGTGCGCCAGGCCCTGGACGGGATGGCCGCGGGCGGCCGGCTCGTCCTGCGGTTGGCGCCGGAGCTCGCCCTCCTGGCGGCCCTCGCGTTCCTGCTCCTGAGCTGGCGCAAGCCCCGTCCCCGGCGGCCGAGCGTTGGGCACAAGTCCGGCCCCGTCACCCGGGCGCTGCAGCGCGTCATCGACATCGCGACGCGACGGGGCATGGTCGTCCCGCCGAGGATGACGGCGCGGGAGTTCGCGAGCGCCGCCACCGCGATCTTCCCCGGGATCGGCGCGCCCCTGGGGTGGCTGGTCCGCGAGCACGAGAGGTGCCGGTACGCCCAGGGTACCCCGGCCTGCGCACGGGCCCTCCGCCGCGCGGTGCGGGCCATCGAGGCCTCGCTCGCCCGCCCCGACCGAGGAAAGCCAGGAAACGTGTAGCGGCCGGCCGCCGGCCGGCCGTGCATGCCCGGCGGTCGCACCCCACATCTCACGAGCGGCGAGACGCCAGGAGCCTGTCCGAGTAAACGGCGACAGCGAGAATTCCGAGGGCGCCGGATGGCAAGGAAGCCGAGCGAAAAGCCCGGAGGCGTAGCCAGAGCTACGTCGAGGACTTTTCGCGACGGCTGACACAGCCGGCCGGATGCCATCGGAATTCGCAGCCGGAGTAGTACTCGGATAGGCTCCTAGGCCGCGTCTGGCTTGGCTTTCGGAATTGATCCGGCAATCCAGGCGGACAGGGCGACGCTTGCTGCCATGAGCGGCACCGCGGCCAGCACGTCCACCACGTAGTGATAGGTGAGCAGTACGGTAGCGGCGATGAGCAGGCTGCCGATGGGGAGCAGAACGTTGTAGACCGGGCGCAGGCGGCGGCGCGCGCAGTAGAGCACGGCGAGCGTCACCATGGTGTGTCCGGAGGGGAAGGCGTCGGTCTTGGTCTTCTCCCAATGGTCGAGCTGGTCCCGCACCTTGTCCCCGACGAGGCCCGCCGGAAGCGACGCGTAGCGCTGCTGCGCGACCGTGGTCCGAGGCCCGAACGCTGGCACCACGAAGTAGCCCGCATACGAGACCAGGAACGTGAACACCACCGCAGAGGTGACCTGGGGGAGGCAGGGGTCGCGTCGGGCGGCCAGGGCCACCACCAGGGCGATGGCCAGGAAGAAGTACGTCGAGTAGGCGAGCGTGAGAACGTCGGAGGCCCAGGACGGCAGCGGAAGGCTGTAGAGCGCCGCCTGCGCCTCGTTGCCCAGCAGCTTTCGGTCCCATGCCTCGAGCTCCCGGTCGTAGAGCCGCGGGTTGACGAGCGGGATCAGGCGCCCGAGGTTCAGGAAGATGAACGGCACCACCGGCACCGGGAGCAGCTCGCGCGCCCAGTACCTCCAGCCGGTCTTGGTGTCGCCCAGCGCCAGTGCTGCAACCAGGAAGAGCGCGCCGGTCGTGACGAACGAGATACGGACCGTCGTGGGGACCTTTCCGGGGTTGGCCAGGCTGATGGCCGTCATGGCCGCGAGCGCCAGCAGCAGCGCAAGCTCCGCGGGACGCAAGGCTCCCTTGCGGGCGGGTGACGGCAGTTCTAAGATGGCTTCCATGCCCCGGCACCTCCTCGCCGCCATGACCCTCCTCGCCCTGGCAACCAGCGCGATGGCGGGTCAGCGCGTCGTGATTCTAACCCTGTCCGACTCGATCCAACCTGCCTCGCTCCGCTATCTCGAGCGCGGCCTCGACGTTGCGGACTCGAGCGGGGCCGCGGTCACGATCATCGAGCTGAACACGCCCGGCGGTCTGCTCACCTCGCTGCGGCAGATGACCACGGCCATCACCGGCGCCAAGCGCCCCGTCGTGGTGTACGTCACGCCGACCGGGGCGCAGGCGGCTTCCGCCGGCTTCTTCCTGCTCATGGCGGCGGATGTGGCGGCGATGGCGCCCGGGACGAACGCAGGGGCGGCGCATCCGGTGGGCGGGGAAGGAGCGGAGCTCACCAAGACCATGGCCGAGAAGGTCACCAACGACGCCGCCGCCCTCGTCCGTTCGCTGGCGACCCAGCGCGGGCGGTCAAGCGAGTGGGCCGAGAAGGCGGTGCGCGACTCGGCCTCCTACACCGAGCGCGAGGCGCTCGAGAAGAAGCTCATCGACGTTGTGGCAAACGACCGCGCCGGCCTCCTCAAGTGGCTGGACGGACGCACGGTCAAGCGCTTCGACGGGCGGGAGGAGAAGCTCGACACGGCCGCCCCCGAGGTTGTGGTGGTCGGCCCCAGCAACGCCGACAAGCTGCTCTCGGTCATCGCCCACCCCAACATCGCGTACCTGCTCCTGCTCCTCGGCCTGGTGGGGATCTACTTCGAGCTGTCGCACCCGGGTGCCATCCTACCGGGCGTGCTGGGGGGGATCTCCATCCTGCTGGCGCTGTTCGCCCTCTCGGTGCTGCCGGTCAACTACGTCGGGGTACTGCTGATCCTGCTCGGGATCGGCTTCTTCGTGCTGGAGGTCAAGGTGGCGAGTTACGGACTGCTGACCGTCGCCGGGCTGGTGAGCTTTATCTTGGGCTCGCTGATGCTCATCCGTTCGCCCTTCCCTGCGCTGCGGATCGGCATCGCGGTGGTGCTCCCGACGGCCCTTGCCGTCGCCTTCATCGTGATCTTCCTCCTGGCCCGCGTGTTGAGGAGCCACCGCAGTCAGTCGCTGACAGGTGCCAAGGGCTTGGTCGGCGAGTTCGGCGAGGCCTCGGTCGCCCTCAAGCCCAACGGCAAGGTCTTTGTGCACGGCGAGTACTGGGACGCAATCTCGAGCGCACCGGTTGCCAAGGGGGGCCGGGTACGCGTGGTGAGGGTCGTCGACATGTCACTAGAGGTGGAGCCGGTCGGGGGTGCCAGCCCCGGGCCGGGAGCAGAGGAGGCGTAAATGGCGCCGCAATTCCCCATCGGCATTTTCGTGGCCGCATTCTTCGTCCTGGTCCTGATCTTCAAGTGGATCAACATCCTCAACGAGTACGAACGTGCGGTGATCTTCACCCTCGGGCGCGTGGACAAGGAGCCCAAGGGCCCGGGGATCATCCTCGTCCTGTGGCCGATCCAGCGCATGGTCAAGGTGAGCCTGCGCACGGTGGTGCTGGACATCCCGCCCCAGGACGTCATCACCCGCGACAACGTCTCGGTGAAGGTGAACGCGGTGGTCTACTTCCGCGTCATGAACCCGGTGCGTGCGATCATCGATGTGGAGAACTACATCTACGCCACCTCGCAGCTCTCCCAGACCACGCTGCGCTCGATGCTCGGCGAGGTCGTGCTGGACGACCTCCTGGCGGAGAGGGAGAAGCTCAACCAGAAGCTCCAAGAGGTCATAGACCGCCACACCGACCCGTGGGGCGTCAAGGTGGCCCTCGTCGAGGTCAAGCAGGTCGACCTCCCGGAGTCCATGCAGCGCGCGATGGCGAAGCAGGCCGAGGCGGAGCGCGAGAAGCGCGCCAAGGTGATTCACGCCGAAGGCGAGGCCCAGGCGGCGCAGCGGCTCTCCGACGCGGCGGCGATCATCAACGCGCAGCCCGCCACCCTCCAGCTCCGCTACCTGCAAACGCTCACGGAGATCGCCACCGAGAAGAACTCGACGATCATCTTCCCGCTCCCCATCGACCTGATCAAGCCTTTCTTCAAGATGACGAAGGAGGGCACGTAGCACCGTGCCGAGGTACTTCGAGGTCATCATCACCGGCCGCCAGCTGGCGGCGCTCGTGGCGGCCGTGGCGCTGCTCGTGCTCGTGGCGTTTGGGCTCGGTGTGGGGGTGCGGGCGTTACAGCCGCAGGGCGCGGCCACGGGCCAGCCGCTGGTTGCGGCCGCCTTATCGCCGACGCCGTTCCTGCAGCCCACCCCGGCACCGCCTCCGCCCACTGCCGTCCCCACGCCCGAGCCGGCGCCCCATCCCACCGCGACCATCCCACCGCCTCCCACCGAGCGGCCGAAGCCTGCCGCGACGTTCGCGGCGGCCGCGCCGGCGCCTAGGCCAGCCGGGCGCTGGGTGCAAGTGGTGGCGCTCGGCAAGCGCGATCAGGCCGAAGGGGTCCGCAACCGGGTGGTGGCCCTCGGGTACACGCTCAGACAGGTGATCGTGCAGCCGGCCGACGGGAAATACCGAGTGCGCGTCGGGCCTTTCCCTGATGTGGAAAGCGCCAGTCGGGTGGCGGCACGCCTGCGCGCCGAGGGCTTCGGCGGCGCGTTCGTGGTGAGCGAGTGAGCAGCGTCTCACTGCCGGTCTGGATTCGGGAACGGAAGCTCAACCTCGGTGCGCTGCACGACATCCGCAGCGTGATGAGCCGTGGAGGGCTGCACACCGTCTGCGACGAGGCACGCTGCCCCAACCGCAGCGAGTGCTTCTCGCGGGGCACCGCTACGTTTCTGATCATGGGGGACGTGTGCACCCGGTCGTGCCGGTACTGCTCCATCGCCCACGGCCGCCCGCGCCCCCTCGACCCGGAAGAGCCGAGGGAACTGGCCCGCGCCGCACAGGCCATGGGCCTCAAGCACGTGGTCGTCACCTCGGTGGACCGGGACGACCTCCCCGACGGCGGCGCCGCGCACTTCGCAGCGGTGGTGGCGGAGCTCAAGAAGCTCGAGCCCAGCCCGACCGTCGAGGTGCTGACCCCGGATTTCCGCGGCGACATGGGTGCGGTCGAGGCGGTCCTGGTTTCCGGCCCCGAGGTCTACAACCACAACGTCGAGACCGTCGCGCGTCTGTACCCTGCCGTCCGGCGTTCCGGCCGCTACCGGTGGGCGCTCGAGGTGATCGCCCACGTGGCGGCCCGCGGCACCGGCACGATCACCAAGTCCGGCCTCATGGTCGGCCTGGGGGAGGAGAGGCAGGAGATCGAGGAGACCCTGCGTGACCTCAAGGCGGCCAACTGCCGGGTCGTGACTATCGGCCAGTACCTGCGGCCCACCGGCTCCCAGGTCCCCGTTGTGCGGTACTGGGCGCCTGCGGAGTTTGCCGAGCTTGAGGCCTACGGCCGCTCGCTGGGCCTTGAGGTCATCGCCGGCCCCCTCGTGCGCTCCTCCTACCACGCCGAGGAGGCTTTCTTGAAGGTGCGAGCCTAGCTCGCACCGCGACCTCAAGAGGTGGATGTGCGCATCGCGCTGATCCAGCAACACGCCGGTTCCGACCCTGCCGAGAACCTGTGTCGCGGCCTGGCTTCGGCCGAGAAGGCAGCGGCCGCCGGGGCGCGCCTGGTCGCCTTCGCCGAGCTCGCCTTCACGCCTTTCTATCCGCTCCGTCCGGCCTGCGGCTCTCCCCCGCTCGAGCTGGCGGAAAGCGTTCCCGGGCCCACGACCGAGTCGTTCGCCGCTCTCGCCCGCCGGCTCGGCATCGTCGTGGTCCTCAACCTCTACGAGCGCGAGGGCGACCGGGCCTTCGACAGCTCGCCCGTGATCGATGCCGACGGCCGCCTCCTCGGGGTCACGCGCATGCTGCACATCGCCGAGATGGCGGGGTTTCACGAGCAGGGGTACTACGCTCCGGGCGACCGCGGCATGCCGGTCTACCGGACGGCCGCTGGCCGGCTCGGCGTCGCCATCTGCTACGACCGTCACTACCCCGAGGTGATGCGCAGCCTCGGCCTGCAGAGCGCGGAGCTGGTGATCATCCCGCAGGCCGGCGCGGTGGGCGAGTGGCCGGAGGGGCTGTACGAGGCGGAGCTCCGGGTGGCGGCGTTCCAGAATGGCTACTTCACGGCCGTCGCCAACCGTGTCGGTCGCGAAGGCGGCCTGGAGTTCGCCGGTGAGTCGTTCGTCTGCGACCCGTCGGGGAGGGTCGTGGCCCGTGCCCCGCGCGGCGAGGACCACGTGCTCATCTCCGACCTCGACCTCTCCCAGGTGGCCACCTCTCACGCCCGGCGGCTGTTCATGCGGGATCGCCGCGATGAGCTCGTCCCGCGGCTGCTTCGATTCGACGGGTCCCGCACCGAGTAGCCGCGATCGGACCGGGTCCGCCTCCCGGCCGAGCGTGGTGCTGGTAACCTAGGTTGGGGAGGCCAGATGACCAAGCGCACTGCGGACAAGGGGAAGGGCGCGGCCGCCGGGTCTAAGGGCAGCCCGCTCGGCAAGGCGTTCATCGGCATCGCCGGCATCATCGGCGCCGGCAAGACCACGCTGGCGACGGCGCTGGGCCAGCACCTGGGCCTCGACGTGCACTACGAGCCCGTCATCGATAACGAGTACCTGGCGGACTTTTATCGGGACACGAAGCGCTACAGCTTCGCCATGCAGATCTACCTCCTCAACCGGCGGTTCCAGCAGCACCAGGAGATCATCTGGCGGGGCCGGGGAGGGGTCCAGGACCGCACCATCTACGAGGACGCCATCTTCGCGAAGACCCTCCGGGACATGGACCTGATGGACACGCGCGACTACGAGACCTACGTCAATCTCTTCCGCAACCTCTCGAACTTCATGTGCCGGCCCAACGTCATCATCTACCTCGACGTGACGCCGGAGAAATCGATGGAGCGCATCCGGAAGAGGGACCGCGGCGTGGAGTCGGGCATCACCGTCGAGTACCTCGCGCGCCTCTACGACAACTATGAGGAGTTCCTCCAGGAGATCAGCCGCCTCATCCCCGTGCTCAGGGTCCGCTGGGACGAGTTCTGGGAGGTCGAGCGCCTGGCCGAGGCGATCACGCGCGAGTACCACCGCGGGAACTTCCTCCGCGAGGTGGCGCAGCTCGCATGACCCTCGGCGCCGCAAGGACGAGGTCCGGAAGCTGGAGGCCGCAGCTGCTCGCGGTCGGCGCGGGGGCGGCACTGGCGCTCGCGCTGCCGGGACCGGCGCTCGTGCCGCTCGTGCTGGTGGTCCCCGGCTTGCTGCGGCGCGCGCTCGTCGAGGCGCCCGGCTGGCGGGCGTTCCGGCTAGGGTGGTTGGCTGGGTTCGTCCAGTGGGTGATCGCGGTGGCGTGGGTGTACATCGTGCTGCACCGCTACGGCCGTCTTCATGCCGCGCTCGCCGTCCTGGCGGCGATCCTCATGGCGGCGATCCTGGGCCTGACCTGGGCGATCGCGGGCTGGGCGACGAGCCGGGTGCCGGAGAGCTGGCGCGTCTTCGCGCTGCCGCTGGCGATCGCGGCCTTCGAGGAGCTGCAGCGCTTTCCCCCATGGATCTTCCGTTGGAACCCGGTGGCGGCCGTCCTGACACCTCTACCGGCGCTGCTGGGGCCGCTTCCCGTGACCGGGGCGATCGGGCTCTCGCTCTTGGTGCTGCTGCTCGGCAGCTCGCTCGACGCCCTCCTGACGCCCGCGCTTCGAAGGACCGGGGCGCGCTGGCTCGCGGCAACCGTCGTCCTCTGGGTTGGGGCTTCAGTCCTGGCGCCGTCCTTCCGGCCGGCCGGCGCCCCGGTCAAGGTGGCAGCGCTCCAGCCTAACGTGCCGCTCGAGACTCGGTGGGATCCGGCCAACGAGGCGGCGATCGAGAGCAGGGTATGGCGCCTCACGCGCCAGGCCGCCGACGCCGGGGCGGCCTGGATCGTGTGGCCTGAGAGCGCGCTTCCCCGCAACCTGGAGCGCGACGGCAGCTACCGGAGAGAGGTCGAGGCCTTCGCCCGCCAGCGAGGCGTTTGGATGCTCCTCGGCTCCATCGGCTTCGGGACCGGCGAGGACGAGTACTTCAACTCGGTAAACGTGGTCTCGCCGGCGGGGTTGGTACCCTGGCGCTACGACAAGGTCCACCTGGTGCCGTTCGGCGAGTACGTCCCTCTCGCGGGCAGGATCGCCGCGCTGGGTGCCCTGGTCCGCGAGGTGGGAGCGTTCACACCGGGCGCGAGCCTGCTCCCGCTGCCCGGTCCGGCGGGCCCGACCGGCGTCGCGGTCTGCTACGAGGTCGCCTACCCCTCGCTGGTCGCCGGCGAGGTGGCGCGCGGGGCTCGGGTCCTGGCGACCATTACCAACGACGGCTGGTACGGTGACTCGGCGGCGCCCCACCAGCACCTGGCGCTCGCGATCCTGCGTGCGGCGGAGGCGAGGCGCTACCTGGTGCGCGCCGCCAACACCGGGATCTCCGCGGTCATCGGTCCCGATGGGCGGGTCCTCACCCGCCTGGGGGTGAACCACGAGGGGTTCATCACCGCCGAGGTGCGCCCCGGCGAAGGGGTCACGCCTGCCGTCGCCTTCTCGGGGTACCTGCGGGCCGCCGTGGTGCTCCTGGCTGCCGGTGCTATCATTCTCGGGGCTTGGCGCCGCACCTTGTAGCCTCGATGGGAACGCGTAGGGCCGGCCCACGAAGGAGCTTTGATGCTGGAAGACGTGATGAGCCGGGCGCAGCAGGTCCGCGACACGCTGGTCAGCGTGCGGGGGTACCTTTGACGCCAACCGCCTGCAGAACGAGCTGAACAAGCTCGCCGAGGAATCCCAGCGCAACGACCTGTGGAACAACCCAGAGCACGCCCGCGAAGTGATGCGGCGGCAGCGCGCCCTGGAGGCCAAGCTGGCCAACGACCGTTTCCTTGCCGAGGCCGCCGAGGAGATCGAGGTCCTCCTGGAGCTCACCCGCGAGGACCCCGAGGGCGAGAAGGAGCTCGCCTCCGTGCTCGCGCGCGTGGAACCCAAGCTCGAGCGTATCGAGCTCGAGACCAAGATGACCGGCGAGTACGACGGAAGCAACGCCTTCCTCGAAGTTCACCCCGGTGCCGGCGGCACCGAGTCCGCGGACTGGGCGGCGATGCTGCTGCGGATGTATCTGCGCTGGTGCGAGCGGCGCAGGCTCGAAACCGAGGTGCTGGACACCCAGGACGCCGAGGAGGCGGGCATCAAGTCCGCAACCGTGCTGGTCAAGGGGGAGTACGCCTACGGCTACCTCAAGAGCGAGAGCGGAATCCACAGGCTCGTGCGCATCTCGCCGTTCGACGCGCAGGGGCGCCGGCACACCTCCTTCGCCTCGGTCCACATTTACCCGGAGGTGGACGAGGCGGTGGAGGTCGAGATCGAGGACAAGGACCTGCGCATCGACCGTTTCTGCTCCTCGGGGCCCGGAGGGCAGGGCGTCAACACGACCTACTCGGCGGTGCGGCTCACCCACCTGCCCACGGGCATCGTGGTGACCTGCCAAAACGAGCGCTCCCAGATCAAGAACCTCGCCACGGCGATGAAGGTCCTCAAGGCGCGCCTGTTCGAGCTGGAGCGGCGCAAGAAGGAGGAGGAGCTCGAGAAGATCAAGGGTCCCAAGAAGGACATCTCGTGGGGGAACCAAATCCGCTCGTATGTCCTCCAACCGTACCGGATGGTGAAGGACCTCCGCACGGGGTATGAGGTGGGCGACGCCGACCGCGTGCTGGACGGGGACCTCGACCCCTTCATGGAGGCGTTCCTCAAGCAACGGGCTCAGGCGGCTTTGGAACGGTGAGCACCACGAAGATCCTGTGGGCCTCCCCGTTGCCCCCGACCCGCTCGGGGATCGCGGACTACGCGGCGGAACTCCTGCCCTACCTGGCGCGCGAAGCCCAGGTTGCAGTTCTCGAGCCCCCCGGCTGGGAACCCCCGCCGCGTTCGGCCTGGGTGGATGGCCTGCAGCGGCTTCCGTGTGATGCCCCTGCCCCGCCCGGATCCGTGACGCTCGTCCACATGGGCAACAACCCCTACCACCTTTGGGTCGCCAGGAGGCTTCGGCGCTTTGGAGGAATCGCGGTGCTCCACGACAGCGTCCTCCACCACCTCCTGGTGGAGGAGGCAGCGGACGATTCCGCCTGGCAGCGCTTCTCGGACGAGCTGACCGAGGCGCATGGGGAGGCGGGGCGTGCCGTCGCCACAGCGAGGCGCTGGGGTTACACCGGGCGCCTCGACCCCTTTCTCTTCCCGGCCCGGCAGGTCTACCTGCGGCACGCGTCCGCGGCGATCGTCCACACAGCCCGCGCCGAGCGCGACGTTGTGGCTTCATGCCCCGGCCTGCCGGTGCGCCGTGTGCCGCTCGCGGTCGCGCAGCCGGCTCCGGGGGACCGGCGCGCCTGGCGGACCAGACTGGGCGTGCGCGGGAAGGAGCTGCTCCTCGTGCACCTCGGGTTTCTCACCCCGGCCAAGGGCCTTGGGGTCGTGCTGCGCACCCTGGCGGCGCTGGAGGAGATGGGCATGGCGGTGCGTCTGGCGGTGGTCGGGGAAGGGACCGAGGTCGGCGCGTTCGACGCAGGCGTGGCCGCCGCCGGGCTCACCGACCGCGTGGTGGTGTGGGGTTTCGCGAGCGAGGAGGAGCTGGGGGGCATTCTCGCGGCGGCCGACCTGGGTCTCGTGCCGCGCTACCCGACCGCGGGCGAGACCTCGGCGGCGGCACTTCGCTTCCTTGCCGCCGGGACGCCGGTGGCAGTCGCGGGGTACCGCCAGTTCCTCGAGCTTCCCCCGCAGGCGGCCTTCCGCATCGCGCCGGGGAGGGCCGGCGTGGCCGACCTGGTGCGGGTTGCCGCCTGGCTCTCACGCGACCACACGGCACGGAGGAGGGCCCGGTCCGCTGCCAGGAAAGCCTGGGAGACCGGCGGGCATGCCCCGGCGCAGGCGGCCTCTGCGCTCCTCGAGGCGGTACGGGAGCTGGCGGACGATGTGGCTTGAAGAGGTTTCGAGGCTGCTTGCGGCAAGGCCGGTGCAGCGCCGGCCGCTGTCCAACGGCCTCGTGCAGGCGGCGAAAGGTTCGCGCGGGTGCGGCAGGCGGCCGGCGGACTGTCGGTGCTGCTGACGCGGCGCTCGGACGCTCTGCCGCACCACGCCGGCCAGTACTCCTTCCCGGGTGGTGCGCGGGAGTTGGGCGACGCCGACGAGGTGGCCACGGCGCTCCGCGAGGCGCATGAGGAGCTGGGGATCGACCTTGCGGTCGTGATGGTGCTGGGCCGGCTCGACGACGTGTGGACGCCCAGCGGGTTCCTGATCTCACCTGTCGTGGGAGCCCTGCCGTACCCGCTGAGCTACCAGCCGCACGACTGGGAGGTCGAGGCGGTTGTACCGGTGCCCTATTCCTACCGCGCCAACCCGGAAGCGGTCGAGGAGCAGGAGCTCGTTAACGCCGGCCTGAAGGTGCTCTCACCCGTCTACCACTACCGGAGCCACCGCATCTGGGGGGCCACGGCGCGCATCGTCGCTGACCTGGTGGACCGCCTCACCGGCGAGGCGGCGGCGATGGGGGCGTAAGGGCGGAGTCCAGGACCGCCTGGGCGCGCGCGGTGGCGTCTGCGAGCTGCACGGCATCCTTCGCACCGGGCGGAGCGCCCGGGAGCCGCGCGGCGAGCGCCAGCTCCTTGGTGGCCTCAACCCACTGCCGCTGGGCGTGCAGGGCGACCCCGAGGAGGTAGTGGGCATCGCCGCTCTCGGGGAACAGCAGGATCAGCGCCTTGAGAACGCCCTGGGCCTCGGCAGGCCGCCCGGCGTCGAGCAGGCAGCGGGCGCGCAGCAGGCTCATCTTCGGCTCCTCGGCCTTGGCCGCCGCCAGTGTCGAGAGGGCCTCTTCGGTCTTGCCCAGGCGGCGCAGCGACTCCGCCAGCGCCAGGGTGAACTGGCTCTGGTCGGCCTTGACCGCCACCTGCAGCTTCTCCGCAGCCATCGACGCATTCCCAGCGATCAGGTAGGTCGCCCCGAGCCAACCGGTTGCCCATGGGTCGTCGGGTTTGACCTGGAGCGCCCGCTGCAGGTGCTGGAGCGACACGGCGGCCTGGCCGTCGATGAGAGCGACCTGCGCCCGGACCACCCTGACCTCGAAGAGAGTGCCGTTGGCGGCCAGCGCCTTGTCGAGGTCCTCCCGGGCCGAGGCGAGGTCGCCCATGCGAGCGGCGAGGAGACCGAGCGCGGCCCATGCGCGGTCGTTGCTGGGGTCCACCTCGACGACGCGGCGAAACGCGTCCCGCGCCCCGGGAAGCCGCCCGCGCCGCACCTCCACCTCGCCGAGCGCCAGCAGCAGATCGGACTTCACATTGCCGAGCAGGGCCGTACGGAGCGCGTTGTAGGCCTCGTCGAGCTTGCCCGCCTCCAGGTACGCCTCGGCCAACACCTCGAAGGCAGGGACGCACGAGGGCTGCGCATCCAGGACCCCATGCAGGAGCGCGATCGCATCCTGGGGCCGCCCGGCGGCGAGCAGACGGCGAGCGTCGAGCAGCGCCTCCAGGGGCACCGGCGAGGTGCCGGGCGAAGCCTGGGCGGCGGCCCGCATCGCCGCCACCCGGCCGCGCAGTGTGAGCGCGTCGGCGGTGCGACCGAGGCGGTCAAAGGCCTCTGCCTTGACGTCGAGCACGTCGGAGAGGGTGTTCGCGGGTGCGGACAGCTCGAGCGCCTCGATGTTCGGCAGGATCGCCTCGACGGACGCGTTGTCGGGTGCCTGCGCGAGCCGCTGGCGTATCTGTGCGAGCGAGCCCGCCCCGGCGCTGGGCTTGGCGGCCGCCGGAGCAGGGGTCGGGGTCGGCGCCGCGGCCAGGCGCGCCTTCACGCGTGAGAACAGCTTAAGAAAGGCGGGATCGTAGAAGTCGGGGATGAGCTCGAGCGCCGGCGCGTCCTTGAGGGCCTCGGTCAGCGCCTCCTCCGCTTTGGTGCGTCTGTTCAGGTTAAAGTAGGTGACCGCCAGCTTCACCCGGATGTCCCCTCGCTTGGCGGGGTTGGTCTCCGCGTCTGCTGCTGCGGCATAGAAGCGGGCCGCGGCCGTGAAATCTGCGTTGCGGAAGGCCTTGTCGCCATCGGCGAGAGGGTCCTGGGCTTGGGCGGCGCCAGCCGCCAGCAGGAGGAGCACGACGAGCGATTCGCGGAGGGGCATGAGGAAAGTCTAACAAATCCTGGAGGCGCCCTATTTGGGCTGGACCACCCTGCTGAGGGGCCTGCCCGCCACGATCTCCGTCTCCTCGTTGAACTCGGAGCCGTCCGGCCAGACCACCTGCAGCTGGTGGGTGCCGGCCTCCACCTTGCGGTCGCGTAGCGGGAGCGGGCCGAGCAGCTTGCCGTCCAGGTAGACCTTTGTGCCCTGGAGGGGAACGCCCATGTCGTTGACAACGGTCAGAAGCCCGAACGGAGGGAGGCCGAGCTTGATCGTCTGGCCGGCCGATGTCACCTCGACCTCGCTGGTAGCCTCGCGGTAGCCGGGGATGCGCTGCAGGATCGTGTGGCGGCCGACGGTAAGCTGCACGTTCGCGACCTGTACCCTCCCGAGCGGCTTGCCGTCCACTTCCACCTCCGCGGGTGGGTCGACGAAGAGCTGGATCTCGACCACGACAGGCGTGGGCACCGGGGTTGGGGCCGGCGTCGGCGTGGGTTTCGGCGCTACCGGGGTGGCGGGGATCGATGCCCGGACCGGTCTGGCGTCCCGGCCGCTCGAGAAGTACCAGAGGGCCGTCACCCCGATCGCCACCAGAACGACGGTGACACCCGCCAGCACGAGGCGCCGCGACCCTGGCCTCTCCTCGGGGTGCATCGCGCTGGTCTCCACCAGGTCGAGAGGGCGCGCCGCCAGGTCGGCAGTGGCGGTGCTCCGGTCCCGGGGCGGGGCGCCCAGGCGCGCCAGCTCCTCGCGCACCATGGCCGTCGTGGTCTCCGCTCGCCGCGTGGACCCGCGGGGCTGCGCGGACGTCAGCACCTCCTTGAGCTCGGCCGCGAACTCGCGGACGCTCGCGAAGCGCTCGGCAGGGTTTTTTGCGAGCGCCTTGAGGATTGCCTTCTCGAGCCGCGCGGGGCAGCCGGCATTGCGCTGTCTGGGGGGGATGGGGTCCTGGTTGAGGATCTGGTAGATGACGTTGGAGAGGTTGGGGCCTGTAAACGGCCTCACGCCGGTGACCATCTCGTACGCCATGACGCCGAGCGAGAAAAGGTCGGTGCGCGGATCGAGCGGCTTGCCCGCGAGCTGCTCGGGGGCCAGGTAGCCTGCGGTTCCCAACGCGACGCCGGTCTGGGTGAGGCGCGACTCGGCCTCGAGCGATTTGGCGATGCCGAAGTCCATGACCTTGACGGTCCCGTCCTCGAGGACGCGCACGTTGGCCGGCTTGATGTCGCGGTGGACGATGCCGCGGGAGTGGGCATAGTCGAGCCCCGCGCATACCTGGAGCAGGATTGCCACCATTCCTTCGATGGTGAGCTTCTTGGTCTCGAAGAGGTTGTCGAGGTCGGTCCCGGTGAGGAACTCCTGCACGAAGTAGGGCGTGCTTCCCTCGATGCCGAAGTCGTAGATCAGGGTGATGTTGGGGTGCTGGAGCGCGCCCGCGAGCTGGGCTTCACGGAAGAACCGCTGCTTCGTCTCGGGGTCCGTGGCGCTGCACGTCTTGAGCGCAACCCACCGCTGGATGAACGGGTCCCAGGCTTTGTAGACGACGCCAAAGCCGCCGGCGCCGATCTGTTCCGCGATTTCGTACTTGCCGATACGCTGGTCGCTCGTCATCGTTCGGACGCTAGTGTAGCGCCTCCCTTTTTTGAACCCGAACCCCAGGGTGTTAAGCTTTCAGGATGCGCCCTCATCTCGGGCTCTGCGCCGCTCTCGCGGTTGCCCTGTTGACGCTGCCGGCCTGCCGCGGCGAGAGGGCTCCAGGCGCCGCGCACGCCGTCTCGCCGACGGCCGCCCAGGAAGCCCAACAGGGGCCTCTGGCGGTTTCCGACGTCCAGATGTTCCTCGCCGTGCGGGGCAAGGCACTTCAGAGGCTTGAGGACGCCTTGAGCGACGTGGAGCAGGGCGGTGGCGACGTGCTCGCCCACGTGCAGGAGGTGACGGTCGCGGAGCGCGACGCGTCGCGCGCGCTGGGGGTGGAGTGGCGCCGCTTCACCTGGGTCCGCGACCAGATCGGCAGGCTCCTCACGGCCCAGCGCCAGCACGAGGACCAGCGTTTGCTCCTCGGGGAGCTGACCCGGGCCAAGCAGGATCTCGCCGCGCAGCTTGCGGCGGCGCGCGACCCCGCAAGCAGGCAGTTCCTCGAGGCGCAGCTGAAGGCCCTCAGCGGCCAGCTGGAGAAGCTCGAGCGCGAGCAGCGGCTTCCAGCCCCCAAGGCCGAGGAGATGAAGCTGCTCGAGTCGTCACGTGCCGAGGTCGCGACGCTCCAGGGACGCCAGGACAGGGTTCAGCACCGGATCCAGGAGCTGCTGCAGCGCGCCGCCGAGGAGTTCGCCACACCCCGACCGACGGCGGGCGGCCGCTGAGCGCCTCAGGACCCGAGCCTCTCACTGCCGGCAGGTCGACGAACCCCGGCCCCGAGCCCTTGACAAAGTCTCAGTCTCGAATTAGTGTCCGCGCTCGCGGAACGGCACATGGTTGCCCACCTGGACCACGGGCTCGATTGGGCCCCCGCTTGCTGGGTGGGGGGAGAGGCCGAGGCCACGGGCGTGCTCGGGAGGGTCCGATGAAGCGTGTTGTCGCCTCTGTGTGTGTGCTCCTGGTATGGGCGGGGGCGGTCTTCGCCAAGGAGTATCAGAGCTCGTTCGGCTTTGCGGCCAGCATCCCGGACGACTGGCTGATACTGACGAAACAGGCGGTCAACGAGAACCCGGCGCTGGTCGACGTGAAGGGCGCGCAGTTGGCGAGCGTCAACCGGGACCGGTTCAGGGAGCTCATGGCCAGGGTCGAGAGTGGCTCCGTCGAGATGCTCTTCAGCCGCACGACGAGCGACGCGGCCTTCGCGGACAACATCAACGTGATGGTGCAGCACGGCCAGATCCCGGTGTTCCGGGACAGGCTGGCCCAGGCGTGCGAGGGCTTCTCGGCCAAGCTGGCCAAGACTGCGGGCCGCACTCTCGCGGTCGCCCACTGCGAGAGCCGGGACCTGGGGACGTTCAAGGCCCTGTACCTCGAGTACGAAGGGGTCGTCGCCGGAACCGTCACCATGCAGTAGCAGATCCAGCGCCCGAACAACGAGCTGCTGCAGGTGACCGCGACCTGCCGGCAGGCGAGCCTCGAGAAGGTCCGCTCCGAGTTCGACGAGATCGTCAGATCGATCAGGTTCAGTTGACGTCGTAAACCGGGACTGCGTGCGCGCAGCGGAACGGGCGGCGAACGACGTCGTTCGAGCCCGCTGGCTTAGACTGACCCCTACGATCCTCGGGACGGCCGTGCTCTGCTGCACGGTGTCGGGTCGGGTGGGTGGCACGGTCG
Source organism: Thermoanaerobaculaceae bacterium (assembly GCA_963754345.1). Lineage (GTDB taxonomy): Bacteria > Acidobacteriota > Thermoanaerobaculia > Thermoanaerobaculales > Thermoanaerobaculaceae > RBG-13-68-16. Next base: position 72,101 of record CAVWFZ010000005.1, read on the forward strand.
GCCGCCCGGAGGCGAAAGGGGAAACGGGATGAGAGGTCCGGCTCCGCTGGTGACCGTTCTTTCCTTGGCAATGGCAGGGGTGGCGCTGGCGCAGACGCAAACGCCCGGGCCCACCTCCGGCGCGCCGCAAGATCCGTGGGCCGGGTGGCGCTTCCTCGTCGGCGACTGGGTGGGGGAGGGGAGCGGAAGCCCGGGCGCTGGCGCGGGGCGCTTCTCGTTCCGGTTCGACCTCGACGAAAGGGTGCTTGTGCGGCGTAACCACTCGGAGTACCCCGCCGCATCCGGCCGCCCCGCCGTCGTGCACGACGACCTCATGATCGTCTACCCGGACTCCGGCACGGGCCGTTTCGCCGCCGTGTACTTCGACAATGAGGGGCACGTGATCCGCTACGCGGCCGAGCTCGCCGCTGACCTCACGCGGATCACCTTCCTGAGCGAGGCAGCACCATCCTCGCCCGGCTTCCGCCTCGCCTACGCCAAGCTCCCCGGCAATGCGGTCGGAATCACGTTCGAGATCGCGCCTCCGGGAGCGCCCGGGGCGTTCAAGACCTACCTTGCCGGGAAAGCGGTCCGAAAGACCGGCGCCTGACCCTGTGCGGGACCGGTGTCAGCGCCTGGCAACCCGCACCGCTGCGCGAGTCGCCGCTACATTCCCACGCCTGATCGGAGCCAGCGCACAATTCTTGTGAGCTGGTCCGGTCTCGCGCGGGTCTGGCTGGGGAGTCCCCGGCCAGGAACCACGTGGTGCGCAATCACCACGGAGGGAAGTGCAGCTTGAACGTATGGCTCAGCGTCTGTCCCGGCGTCAGTGTGAGCGGCTTGACAATGTCCTTCACATTGAGCATGCCCGTCTCGGAGTACTCTGCCTCCAAGAAGTCATACGTGCCTGGGGGCAGAAGCTGCAGGAGGCACCTGCACCCCGGCTGGTAGTTCGAGGTGTTCACCGGGTAGCAGGTGGTTGAAAAGGCCTTGTTGTACCCGCTCGGCGGCATGACCCAGAGGCTCACCGCCTTGCACGCCTGCGTGGCGTTCCCCTTTGGTGTGAGCTGGCTCGAATCCGGCCACATCACCACGGCCTGCACACTCGCGGGCGTGGGGACGGTCCTCTGTCCTGTCGGGGTCTTGACGACCTGCTTCGGTTGTTGGGACCCTGCTGTATCACCCTGCGACGCACCCTGCGTCGACGTCGTCTTCGGCGTCGGTGTCGGCGGTGCCGCAAGGGCCAGAGCCGGCACGACACACAGCGCCACCACCCAAATCAAAATCCGCTTCCTACCCATGTCCGGTCTCCTTTCCTTAGCCGCGAGGAATCCCTCTCTGCAACCTTCAGATCACTGGTTGAGGCTGCAATTTCCGGTCAAGGTCACGGCCGCCGCCCCAAGGCGAAGAGGGCGGCTCCGGGAAGGGACTCAGCCGACGGAGGCCAGACGGGACGCGTGGGTCAGGAAGAAGGACAGCAGCTCCAAGTTGATCTTGAGGTCCACGTTCTTGAGTTTGACCTCGGGATGGCCCTTGAGCTGGGCGGGTGCGAAGTTGAGGACGGCCTGCACGCCGGCCTCGACCAGCTCGTCGTAGACCTTCTGTGCCGAGCTGGAGGGTACGGTGATGGCGGCTATGTGCACCTTCCGTTCTTTCACAATCTTGATCAAATCAGAAACGCTCTCGACCACCAACCCACCCGGCACCCGCTTGCCGACTTTGTGGGGGTCGGAGTCGAGGATGGCGACGATGCGGAAGCCGCCTGTGTTGAAGCCCGAGTAGTGCGAGAGCGCGGTGCCGAGGTTGCCGGCGCCCACGACCAGCACCCGCCGCTCCTCGTGGAGCCCCAGGATGTTGACGAGATGCTCCCGCAGCTGGGTCACGTTGTACCCGACGCCGCGAATGCCGAACTCACCGAAGTAGGCGAGGTCCTTTCGGATCTGCGCGGAGTTGAGGTGGAACCGGTCGGCCAGCTCCTGGGAGGAAACCGTCGTGGTGCCCTCCCCCTCGAGCTGCTGAAGGCAACGCAGGTAGACCGAGAGGCGGTTGATTGTCAGCTCCGAGATGCTCTCGACCGGGATGTAACGCTTGAAGGCCATGGCTCACCTCACCAGGGTCCGTGCCGCGTGCTCGGCGGCGGTCAACAGCCAGCCGGGGACAAGGCCCAGCACCAGGATCGCCAGGGCACAGGCACCCGCGACGATCCTTACCGCCCAGGGTTCGAAATACGTTGGAGCGCGCCGTGGCAGCGGCTTCATGTAGAGGAAGTATACCACCCGGACGTAGAAGAAGACCGACACCAGGCTGTTGAGGACGCCCACGACCGCGAGCCAGGTCATGTGGTCGTTGACGGCTGCGCGGAAGACCAGGAACTTCGCCACGAAGCCGACGGTGGGGGGGATTCCGGCGAGCGAGAACATCGAGACCGCAAGGGCGAACGACAGGAACGGGCGCTGCCAGCCCTGGCCCGCAAGGTCGGTGATCAGGTGTGGCTCGTCCTCGTTCTCGGAGAACGCGGAGACCACCGCAAACGCCGCGATGTTCATGAAGGTGTAGGCCGCGAGGTAAACGAGCACGCCTGTCAGCCCATCCAGGCCGAACGCGACGATCCCGACCAGCGCGTACCCCATGTGCGCGATGCCCGAGTAGGCGAGCATCCGTTTGACGTCCCGCTGCGCGATGGCCACCAGGTTGCCGAGCGTCTGGGACGCCACCGCGATCACGGCCAGCAGCGGGAGCCAGCGCGGGGTCAGGCTCTGGGGGGCGACGAACGCCACGGTGCGCGCGAGGGCGACAAGCACCGCGCCCTTGGGGACCACGGAGAGGAACGCGGTCACCGGGGTCGGCGAGCCCTGGTACACGTCGGGGGCCCATGCGTGGAACGGCACCAGCGCCAGCTTGAAACCGAACCCGGTGAGGATGAACGCGAGGGCGAGCAGCAGGAGCGGATTGCCCGTCAGCGGCTGCGTGCCGACCAGGCGCGCGATGGCGGCGAGCGAGAACGTTCCGCTGGCGCCGTACAGGAGACCGATGCCGAAGAGCAGGAACGCCGAGGCGAACGCCCCGACGACGAGGTACTTCCACCCCGCCTCGAGAGAAATGCCGCTCTCGCGATGGAACGCGATGAGGACGTAAAGCGAGATCGAGAGGAGCTCGAGCCCGACGAAGAGCACCAGCAGGTGGTCGGCCTTGGCCAGGACCATCGCTCCGCACGCGGACCACAGCAGCAACCCGTAGAACTCGCCGTAGCGGGCCCGGGTCCGTGACAGGTAGGGGTCGGCCATCACGGCGACCAGCACGAGCGCCGCCAGGATGTACGTGTCCACGAAGCGGGCCAGGGGGTCCATCACGAGCGCCCCGGACCACACCGCGCCGGGCAGCGGCTCGACCCACCTCACGACCAGGGCGAGCACTGCGGAGAAGCCTGCGAGCACCCCGAAGCGGGGCCGCAGCGCGGGGGCGAAGGCGTCCGCAAGCACAAGCACGCCCCCAGCCAGGACCAGCACCAGCTCCGGCAGGATCGTGGCGAGATCGTTGGGGTTCACGCTCAGCCTCCGATGAGATGACGGACCGCCGCCTCGGACAGCGCGAGGAACGTGCCGGGGTGGACGCCGATCCAGAACATGAAGACCGCAAGCGGCGCGAACGCCAGCGCCTCCTGCCAGGTAAGGTCGGAGAGCTTCTTGTTCTCCTCGATGCTGAGCGAGTTCCAGAAGACTCGCTGGACAAGTGACAGCATGTACACCGCACCGAGCACGATCCCGGTCGTCGCCAGCACCACCGCCATCGGGTACTTCGCGAAGGAGCCCGTGAGGATCAGGAACTCACCAACGAAGCCGTTGAGCCCCGGCAGGCCGATCGAGGACAGCGTGGCGATGAGAAAGGCGCCGGTATACAGCGGCATCACCTTGGCGAGGCCGCCGAAGTCCTCGATCATGCGCGTGTGCCGGCGATCGTAGATCACTCCGACGAGCATGAAGAGCGCCCCGGTGGAGAGCCCGTGGTTGATCATCTGGATCAGCGCCCCCTGGGTGGAGGCCACGGTGCCGGCGAACAGCCCGAGGACGATGAAGCCCATGTGGGTCACCGACGAATAGGCCACCAGCCTCTTCATGTCCCGCTGCGCCCAGGCCACGAGGGCGCCGTAGATGATCGCGATCACGGCGAGGGTCAGGAAGAGGGGGGTGGCGCGCTGCCACGCCTCGGGGAACAGCGGACGGTTGAAGCGGAGCAGCCCGTAGGTCCCCAGCTTGAGGAGCACGCCGGCCAGGATGATCGACCCGCCCGTGGGCGCCTCGGTGTGCGCATCGGGCAGCCACGTGTGCAAGGGGAACACCGGGACCTTGATGGCGAAGGCGAGCGCGAACGCCGCGAACACCAGCATCTGCGGGCTGTGCCAGAACCCTTCTCCCATCGGGATCGAGAGGCCGACCATGTCCGCGTAGTTGAAGGACCACGCGCCGGTCTTTGCGTGGGCAAAGTTCGCGAGGTAAATGATGGCGACGAGCATGAGCAGCGAGCCGGCGAGGGTGAAGAGCACGAACTTGACGGCTGCGTAGATACGCCGCTCGCCGCCCCACACGCCGATGATGAAGTACATCGGAAGCAGCATCAGCTCCCAGAAGACGTAGAAGAGGAAGAGATCGGTGGCCAGGAACGCCCCCAGGATCCCGGTCTCGAGCAGCAGCATCGCAACCACGTACCCCTTGACGCGCTCGTGGATCGAGCGCCAGGAGGAGATGAACACCAGGGGCTGGAGCAGCGCGGTGAGAAGCACGAGGAGGAGGGAGATCCCATCCATCCCCAGGCGATACGCGATCCCGACGGAGGGCATCCAGGACCGGGTCTCGACGAGCTGGAACCCCGTGTTCGAGGGGTCGAAGCGGGACCAGGCCGCGATCGCCAGGACGAGGGTGACCAGCGAAGCCAGGAGCCCGGCCCAGCGTTGCAGCCGCACGGCCTCGCGCGGCGTCGCCAGTAGCGCCAGAGCAACCACCCCGGGGGTGAGGACGACGGCGGAGAGCAGGTATCCGGTGTCCATGCCCACCCCCTAGTGCAGCAGCCAGAGCGCGGCTGCCAGCGCCCCCGCGAGCACCAGCAGCCCGTAGTTGCGAACGTTTCCAGTCTGCAGGAATCGTAGCAGGTCGCCCGCGATTTCCGTGAAGAACGCCGCGGCGTTCAGCGTCCCGTCGATGACCACCGTGTCGATCCCCTTCCAGGAGAAGCGGGCGAGGACGGCCAGCGGCCGCACGACCGCGCGGTCGTACCCCTCGTCCACGTAGTACTTGTTGGCGACGGTGGCGTAGAGGGTGGGGAAGCGCTCGGCCAGCGCCCTGGGGCGTCGGAAAGCCTCGGACCCGTAGTAGAACCTTCGCGCCAGCAGGATCCCCGCCACCGCCACCGCCACCGAGATCAGGATCAGCACCCACTCGCCGCCGAACGTGAGCACGTGCTCCACCTCGAGCGCCGGCGCCACCGGGTGCAGGAAGTGCTCGAACACGTTGATGTCCCACTTGAACGCGGGCGCCTTGCCGATTCCCACGAACCCCGAGACAACTGATCCCACCGCCAGGATCACCAGCGGCACGGTCATGCTCTTCGGCGACTCATGCAGGTGATGAGCCTGCTCGTGCGTTCCGCGGAACTCCCCGTGGAACGTCATGTAGACGGCCCGAAACATGTAGAACGCCGTCATGAACGCCCCCGCCACCCCGAGCACCCAGAGCACCAGGTAGACACTCCCGAAACCGTTGAGGTTGCCGTACCCGGCCGTAAATACCTTCCCCAGGATCTCGTCCTTGGAGACGAACCCCGCCAGCGGCGGAATCCCCGCCAGCGCCAGCGTCGCCACCAGGAACGTCCAGTAGGTGGTCGGCATGTGCTTGGCCAACCCGCCCATCTTCCGCATGTCCTGCTCGCCGCCCACCGCATGGATCACCGAGCCCGCCCCCAGGAACAGGCACGCCTTGAAGAAGGCATGCGTGAAGACGTGAAAGATGCCACCCGCAAACGCCCCCGCCCCCGCCGCCAGGAACATGTACCCGAGCTGCGAGACCGTCGAGTACGCCAGCACCTTCTTGATGTCGTTCTGCGCCAGACCGATCGTCGCCGCAAACACGGCGGTGAGACCCCCCACCACCGCCACCACCAGCAACGCCGTCGGCGAGAGCGCGAAGATGAAGTTGGTCCGCGCCACCATGTACACACCCGCCGTGACCATGGTCGCCGCGTGAATCAGCGCCGACACCGGCGTCGGACCCGCCATCGCGTCCGGCAGCCAGACGTACAGCGGCAGCTGCGCCGACTTCCCAACCGCCCCCACGAACAGAAGCAACGCAATCGGCGTGGCTACGGCCGCGTACCTGGAAGGGTCGGCCTTGACCAGCGCGTCCATCCCGGCGAAGTCCACGGTGCCGAAGGTGTGGAAGGCGAGGAAGATCGCGAGCAGGAAGCCAAAGTCCCCGATGCGGTTGACGATGAACGCCTTCTTGCCGGCCGCCGCGCACCAGTCCTTCTCGAAGTAGAAGCCGATCAGGAGGTAGCTGCACAGCCCAACGCCTTCCCACCCGACGAACAGCACCACCAGGTTGGCGCCCAGGACGAGGGTGAGCATGGCGAACATGAAGAGGTTCAGGTAGGCGAAGTAGCGCGCGTAGGCGCGTGGGGTCTCGGAGTGCATGTACCCCACCGAGTAGACGTGAATGATGAAACCCACAAAGGTGACGAAGAACAGCATCACCGCCGAGAGCGCGTCGATGCGCAGCGCGAAGTCGATGGTGATGTCGCCCGCCGAGATCCAGCGGAAGAGGTGCCGGATCACCGTTCCGCCGTGCGCCCCGGAGAACGCGACGAGCGCAGAGAGAGCAGTTGCAAGGCTCAGCGCCACGGAGCCGACGGCGACGATCGAGGTGGTCCGGTGCGAGAAGCGCATCCCACCCGCCAGCAGCACGACGGCGCCGGCGAGCGGGAGCGCGGGGATCAGCCAGAGCAGGTCGAGCATCGCCCCTCCTACCAGCGCAGCACGTTCAACCGGTCCACGTCGATGGAATGCATCTTCCGAAAGATAGCGACCAGCAGCGCGAGACCGACCGCGACCTCGGCGGCGGCCACCGCCATCACGAAGAACACGAAGACCTGGGCGTCGAGGGTCCCGTGCATGCGGCCAAACGCAACCAGCGCGAGGTTGGCGGCATTGAGCATCAGCTCGATGCCGAGCAGGATCGAGATGCCACTGCGCCGAAGGAGAACTCCGGCGGCGCCGATGGCGAAGAGGAGGACCGCGAAGAGGACGAAGTGCATCGGGGTCACCGTCATGTCAGTGCTTCCTTTTCACCAGCACCAGCGCACCCACCAGGGCGGCCAGCAGCAGCACCGAGATGAACTCAAAGGCGAATAGGTACGGGCCTACGAGCAAGCGGCCGATGGCGCGAGCGTCGCCCGCCACGGCGCTGGCCGGGGCCACGGTCTGGATGCCAATCAGCAGCACGAGGCCACCCAGCGCGCCGGCGATCACCAGGAAGAGCCCGGCGAAGCGCTGGAATGGCCGCGGCTCGGCAGCCGGCTGCTCCTCGGGGGCGTTGAGCAGCATCACGACGAAGAGGAAGAGCACCAGGATGGCGCCCGCGTAGATGAGGATCTGCGCGGCCGCGAGAAACTCCGCTCCGAGCAGTGCGTAGCTGACCGCGACGCAGAAGAGGGTCACCACAAGCGAGAGCACGTTGACGACCGGATTGCGGTGGGAGACCGCCGCCACGGCCGAAACGAGCCCGACGACCACCGTCAGATAGAAGACTGCTGTCACCATCTCCGCTCCCCTCGCGATTCAGGGCACAGAGGACAGGGGGCAGGGGAAAAGTACGCCTGCCGCCTCATCCAGCTGTCGTTGCTGTCCCCTGTTCCCTGACCCCTGTGCCCTGTCTTCATCAGAGCCACCGCATCGCCAGGCCAACGCCGACCCAGACGAGGTTGAGGGTCGCGAGAGGCAGCAGCCCCTTCCACCCGAGGCGCATGAGCTGGTCGTAACGGAAGCGCGGGAGCGACCAGCGGACCCAGACGAAGAGCCAGAGGAAGAAGGCCAGCTTCACCACGAACGCCACGATGGACGCCAGCAGGAGCCACCAGCCGCTGAGGAGGTGCATCCCGGGGAACGTCCACCCGCCGAAGAAGAGCGTCACGATCAGCGCGGAAGCCGTGGTCATGTTGATGTACTCACTCATCAGGAACGCCGCGAACTTCATCGAGGAGTACTCGACATGGTACCCCGCGACCAGCTCGGTCTCGGCCTCGGCCAGGTCGAAAGGCAGGCGGTTGGTCTCGGCGAACACCGCGGTGGTGAAGACGACGAAGCCAACGACCTGCGGAATGAAGTTCCAGAGGTGCGTCGCCTGGTGGGCCACGACGTCATCAAGCCGCAGCGACCCGGTGGCCAGCAGTACTCCGAGCACCGCCAGGGTCATCGAGAGCTCGTACGAGATGAGCTGCGCCGACGAGCGCAACCCGCCGAGCAGCGAGTACTTGTTGTTCGAGGACCAACCGGCGATCACGATCCCGTACACGCCGAGGGACGAGAGCGCAAGGAGGTAGAGGATCCCGACCCCGAGGTCAGGGGCTACGATGAACCCGCCCAGCGGCACCCCGAAGACCTGGACGTCCTTGCCCGCGCCGAACGGGATCACGATGAAAGTCACCAGGGCCACGGACAACGAGAGCGCGGGGGCCAGGTAGTAGAGGCCCTTGTTGACCGACGTGGGGGTGATGTCCTCCTTGAAGAGGAGCTTGACTGCGTCCACGATGGGCTGGAAGAGCCCCAGCGGTCCGACGCGGTTCGGGCCGAGCCGGTCCTGGATGAACGCGGCGCCGCGCCTCTCCACCCACTCCATGAGTGCAACGCAGGTGAGGACCGAGCCCGCGACGATGACGAGTTTGGCGGCAGTGACGGCGATCTCAGCCCACATTCCGGCGCTCCCGGTGCGACTCGTGCTCCTGGAGGCCGCCGAGCGTCTCCCACTCAAGGCCCGCGAACCCCTTTTCGGTCTTCACCATCGCCCGGAAAACCTCGGCCGGCGAAGCAGGGTCGAGCGCCGGCGCTCCAAGCTCACGCGCCAGCGCCGTGAGAACGACCCAGAGGGGGCGGGCCTCGCCGGGTGGGCCCCATGGCGAAGCGATCGTCGGGCAGTCCGGCGACATGGCGCCGGTGGACGTGCGGCGCACTGTCCCCGGCGGGGTGAAGGCGGGCGCAAACCGTTGGATGGCTCCCGTCGAGGAGGTGAAGGTCCCTTCGTTGCTGGCAAGGGACGGCGTTGGGAGCAGCCATCCGGCCACCTCGGCCACCGGGTGCCGGCCGCGAATGAAGGCGATGCTGGGTCCGACCCGCAACAGCTGCAGTGCCTCCTGGCTCGCCAGGAATGGGTGAGCAGCGGGATCCAGGACAATGGTTACGTCCGCGGCCCCGTAGAGGAAGCGGGAGAGGCCCGCGGCGTCTACGATGGGCAGGCCCAAACGTCGTGCACCGGCCGAGTTGGAGTGGGCATCGGTGCTGGTCACCCACTCGTGCTTGCCGTTCTTCATGCGGCGCGGCTCGCCGGGCCAGACGGGTACCGTGACCTCGCCCTTGAGGTGCCGCCCGAAGAGCTCGCGGGCCAGGAAGAGCTCTTCGTTGGAGAGATTGGCCGAGGCCACCACGCGGAGCGAACGGGCCGCCTTGAGCGCCTGGGCGACCGCCGAGACCGCCTCGCCCCAGCCTGTGCGGACGAGATGCCCCTCGGCTCTCCTCTGGGGGTGGAGGTGCGCCTGCTCGTTGAGCGACTCCGCCAGGAAGCGCCCATGGTTGCAGAGCCATGTGGCGTTGATCGCGGGGTTCTCCCGTGCGGTGAAGCGGTACACGGTCCGCTCGTGGTGCTCGATGAAGATGTTGCAGCCGATGGAGCAGCCGGGGCACACGGACGGGGTCGAGCGCAGCTTCCACGCCCGCTTGCGGAAGCGGAACTCCCGCACCGTCAGCGCGCCCACCGGGCAGACATCCGCCGCGCACGCCGACATCGGGTCCTGGAAGGCCTGGCCGTCGTAGGTGTCGATGAAGGTCGAGTTGGCGCGCGACTTGTAGGTGAGCGCGCCGGTCTCCGAGATCTCCTGGGTGAAGCGAATGCAGCGCGAACAGTGGATGCAGCGGTTCTGGTTCTGCACGATGTGCGGGCCGATGAGCCGGCGCTCGTATCCGGGAAACGTCCGGCGCGTCTCTGCCATATGGGTGGTGAAGGTGGCCCTCTGCTCCTCCATCGAGTGGTTCTGCAGGAGGCACTCGCCGGCCTGGTCGCACACCGGGCAGTCGAGCGGGTGGTTGGCGAGCAGGAACTCCATCACCGCCTCGCGGGCCTCCTTGGCCCGCTCGGAGGTCTCCGACTTGACCACCAAGCCGTCGGTGGCGGGGGTCGCGCAGGCGATCGCGAGCCTCGGCTGGCCCTCGATCTCCACCATGCAGATGCGGCACTGCCCGACGACGGTCAGGTAGGGGTGATAACAGAAGTAGGGGATCTCGACGCCGGCCGCACGCGCCGCCTCGATCAGGTTGGTTCCGGCTGCGACCTCGACTGTGCGCCCGTCGATCGTGAGCTTGGGCATCGCCGGCCTCCCTAGACCCCGAAGCCGGGGCGGGGCCCGGCCCACGGCAAGATCGGAAGCTTCTTCTGGGCGAGAGGCGTGGTGGCGGCGATGCGAGCCTCGAACTCCGGTCTGAACTTGTTCACGATGCTGGAAATCGGCAGCGCATAGGCGTCACCGAGCGGGCAGATCGTCATGCCCGCCGACGAGAAGCGGCATATGCGCAGCAGCGTGTCCGGGTCCTCGGGGCGCGCGTGCCCAGCGAGCATGCGGTCCAGGATGTCCATGCACCAGTCGGACCCCTCCCGGCACGGTGTGCACTGCCCGCACGACTCGTGGGCGTAGAAGTGAGCGACGTTGTCCGCCACGTCCACCATGTCCGCGCTCTCGTCGAGGACGATGATGCCGCCCGAGCCCAGCATCGTCTCGGCCTGGGCGCAGGCGTCGAAGTCGGCTTGCACGTCCACTTCGTCGGCGGTCATGATGGGCGCCGAGGTGCCGCCGGGGAAAAACGCCTTCAGCTTGTGCCCGGCCCGGATGCCGCCAGAGTGTTCGTAGATGATCTCGCGGAACGTCACGCCGAGCGGCAGCTCGTATACGCCGGGCCTGTTCACGTGCCCGGAGACGCAGAAGAGCTTGGGGCCGGTGTTGCGCGGGCGGCCGATGGATGCGAACCACGTGGCGCCGCGGGTGATGATGTGGGGCACGCAGGCGAGGGTCTCCACGTTGTTGACCACGGTCGGCTTGCCGAACACCCCGACCACCGCGGGGAACGGCGGCTTCAGGCGCGGGAAGCCACGCTTGCCCTCGAGTGACTCGATGAGCGCGGTCTCCTCGCCGCAGATGTAGGCGCCGGCGCCGCGGTGCACCCAGATCTCCATGTCGACACCGCTGCCCAGGACGTTCTTGCCCAGGAAGCGGCGCGCGCGGGCCTCCTCGATCGCCTCCTCGAGGATCTTCACCCAGCGCACGAACTCGCCGCGGATGTAGATGTAGGCGGTGGTGGCCTTGATCGCGTACGAGGCGATGGCGATCCCCTCGATGACCTGGTGCGGGTCGTGCTCCATGATCTCGCGGTCCTTGAAGGTGCCCGGCTCGGACTCGTCCGCGTTGCAGATCAGGTAGCGCGGCCCGGGGTGGTCCTTCGGGACGAAGCTCCACTTGCGACCGGTGGGGAAGCCGGCCCCGCCCCGCCCCCGCAGCTCCGAGTCGATGACGGTCTGGGTGACCGCCTCGGACGCCATGGCAAGCGCCTTCTTCCAGCCCTCGTACCCGCCCGCGGCCAGGTAGGTCGTGATGGCCCGCGAGTCGGCCACGCCGCGGGCACGCAGCAGAACCGCCTCCATTCAGCTCCTCCCCTTGAGCTCGTCCAGGACCGCGTCGAGGCCCTTGGTGTCGAGGTTTTCGTAGTAGTCGTCGTTGATCTGGACCACCGGGGCCCCACCGCACGCGCCCAGGCACTGCACCCCGACGAGCTGGAAATTCCCGTCGGCTGTCTTCTCGCCCAAGCCGATTCCCAACCTGCCCTTGAGGTGCTCCACCAGCTCACGACCGCCGCATACGGCGCAGGGGAGCGTGGTGCACACCTGGAGCACGTAGCGCGCGGACGGTTCGGTGTAGTACATGGTGTAGAAAGTCACCACGCCTTCGACGAAGGCGGGGCATTCGCCGAGGCGCTCGGCGACCGCCTTCATCACGCCGGGCGAGATCCAACCGTAGCGCTCCTGGCAGAGCCAGAGAACAGGGAGGAGGGCGGCGCGTTTCGTCGGGTAACGCGCCAGTACGGTCGCGATACGCTCCTCCATGGTCGATTCGAAGGTCACGAAGGCGATTTCTTCGGGCCGTGCGGCCACGATCAGCCGCGTGCTCACGATTCGCTCCCGCGGCGGGACCAGTCGAACGCTCCCTCCCGCCACAGGTAGACGTACCCGATCGCCAGCAGCACGAGGAAGATCAGACCGTCGAGGAGGACGGAGGCGTCGCCCTCGAAGACAAGCCCGCGCGCCGAGACCGCCCACGGGAACAGGAAGGCCACCTCGACGTCGAACACGATGAACACCATCGCCACCACGAAGAACTTGACCGACACGCGCTTGCGGGAGCTGTCGATCAGGGGCATGCCGCTCTCGTAGGTCTCGCGGGTGCGGGGGAGGTTCAGGCGCCCGCGTCCGAGGAACGCAGACAGCCCCACGAGGGTCGCGGCGACGAGGCCAGCAAACGCGAATGCAAGAAGGACCGGGATGTACTGGGCGAGCATCTCCTCCCCCTCGTGCCCAAATTCACATGATCCTAGCCTTATTCGTGAAAGCAGGTCAAGCACCTCCAGGTCGGCTTTGCTTCGCCGCCGGGAGTGGGTAGACTCGGCGCGTGGCCGCGCGCCACGCCGGGAGGTTGCCATGGTCGCCATCACCCTCGACGCCACGGACCGCAAGGAGTTGCTTGCCCGATTCCTGCGCTACGTGCAGGTGGACACGCAGTCGGACGAGAACTCCACGAGCAGCCCTTCGACGGAGAAACAGAAGAACCTCGCGAAGATCCTGGCCCAGGAGCTCAAGGATCTGGGGTGCGCCGATGCGGTCATGGACCAGTGGGGCTACGTCTACGCCACCGTGCCGGGCAACATCCCAGCCGGCCACGCTGCGGCCGGTAAGGTGCCCACGCTCGGCCTCATTGCCCACGTCGACACCTACCACGGCACGCTGGGCGCCGGGGTCAAGCCGCGAGTCATCGAGGACTACCCGGGCGGCGATATTCCGCTGCCAGGCGACCCCCGCCAGGTCATCGACGTTTCCGATAACCCCAATCTCCCGCGCTGCGTTGGCCACACCTTGGTCACCTCCGACGGGACCACGCTGCTGGGCGCCGACGACAAGGCCGGCGTTGCCGAGATCATGACCACGGTGGCGTGGCTGGCGAAGCATCCGGAGTTGCTGCACGGAGGGGTGCGCGTCGCGTTCACGACGGACGAGGAGGTGGGGCGCGGGACGGAGCACTTCGACGTGGCGGCTTTCGGCGCCTCGTACGCCTACACCCTGGACGGCTCGGACCTTGCAGAGATCGAGGACGAGACCTTCTGCGCCGACTCCGCCCTCGTCGTGGTCGAGGGCCACGACGTCCACCCCGGCTACGCCAAGGGCAAGCTCATCAACGCGGTGAGGGTTGGCGCCGCGATCATCGAGCGGCTGCCGACTGATTTCCTGCCCGAAACGACCGACGGCCGCCAGCCCTACCTTCACCCCTACGACGTGCGCGGGGACGTGACCCGTCTCGAGATCAAGTTCCTGGTGCGCGCCTTCACCGAGGACGAGCTGCACGCCCGTGAGGATGTTCTCCGGGGTATCGTCAGCGAGGTGCAGGGCCTCTTCCCGGGCGCCCGCATCTCGGTCGAGGTGAGGGAGTCCTACCGCAACATGGCGTACAAGATCGCCGAGGACCCCAAGGTGCTCGAGGCCGCCTTCGAGGCGGTGCGCCGGCTCGGCCTCGAGCCCGTGCGCAGGGCCATCCGGGGCGGCACCGACGGCGCCCGCCTGTCCTTCATGGGCCTGCTGACCCCCAACATCTGGGCGGGTGGGCAGAGCTTCCACTCCGTGCAGGAGTGGGTCTCCCTCGAGTGGATGGCGAAGGCCTGCGAGGTCACGCTGCACCTGCTGCAGGTCTGGGTGGAGCGGTCAGGAGGCGGCAAGCAGCAATAGGCTACAGGCTCCAGGAGCGACGAACCACCCGAATCCGTGTCTGCTCCTTGTTCCACCTGGAGCCTGTGGCCTGTCTCTCCCGAAGCCTGTTTCTGCTGAGGCCTGGGTTGGCAGCTACGACGCGGCGACGGCGCTGGCGCTCCTGAGCTGGCCGAGGAAAGCCTGGAAGCCCGCCTGCTGGACAGGGTTCCAGGCCTCGCGCGTGAGACGGCACTGGACAAAGCCGCCGAGGAGCTGGCAGATCCAGAGGCGCGAGAGCTCCGCCGGAGCCATGACGGCGCCGATCAGCTGCAGCCGCTGCAGCTCCTCGAAGTACATCGTCATCTGGCGCCTGTACTCCTGAAGGAACTGGTCGCCGGCCGACTGGAGGACCTCGTCGCGCCCGCCCGCCGCGCAGATCAAGAGCTCAAGCAGCAGGCCCTTGCGTAGCGCGAAGCGCTGGGCGTGGCGTTCGATCTGGAACGCCACCGCGTGCCCATGCTGCACGGCGTCCGGCATCAGCTCAAGCAACATCGTCGCGAACAGCCTCTCGGCCAGGTGCCGAAGCGCGGCGGCGATGATGGCGGCCTTACCGGGGAAATACCTGTAGAGCGCCGCTTCGGTGAACTGGAGCCGGCGCGCGAGCCCTGCCGTGGTCACGCCGGCGACTCCGCGGTCCTCGGCCAAGTCGAGCGCCGTCTTGATGATCGCCTCTTCTCGCATGGCATGGTCGGTCATCGCGGCACATTATACGGTCTTGTGATGGAGTCTGCAATACGTCAAGAGAGCGTAACAAGATACCAGCTCTCTTTGCACAAGCTCAACGTGCCGTTTGCGCTAGACACGTGGCTCGCCCTGGAGGTCCTCGATTGCGGCAGGGCGTGCGCGTCCAAAGATCCCCTCGAAAGGCTCAACCGTCTCCGCAGGCAGGTTGAGGAAGACGAGCTCCGGTTCGCCCTCCAGTTCGGTTGATAGAAACCTCTCGCGCACGCTCTTGATCTGTGCCCTGGCGAGATCCCGCTGCGTGAAAGCAAGAGCCAGGTAGACGCGGGCGAACACCCTGGCCTCGGGTGCCGGGAGAGTGATGTCAACGACGCGTTCGGGGGGACGCACGGCATCGAACCGTTCACGCTGGAGGACTCGCTGTCGCCCCTGTACCAGCGGCCAGAGCCGGCGATAGAGCCGCACCCCGGCCTTGTTGACGCGCGTCCGGAACGCCGGCACGAAGAACGCCTCAGGGACCTGTGGGCGTTCGCCGATCTGGTCGTAGGTGCCGTCCACGCCGTCCGTCAGGTGGGGGAGATCCACGATGAGCTGGCCGTTCGCCATGCGCAGGCGGAGGGGGAACCGCCAGAACGGCACCATCCAGTGGTCCCGCGCTGGCTCCTCGCGGAGGTACGGCAGGGTCGTCCAGCGGACCCCCCGCATCGCCACGATCCTGGAGCAATTCCTGCACAGGTGGGCCACGGAGTCGGGGGCGAAGGCGAGGTCGCCGCCGCACTCCGGGCAGCGGCTCGGCGTGAGCGTCGGCGGCTCGTCCGTCAAGTCGGCATGGGCCGCGGAGGCAAGGTCGAGGACAGGCGGCTCGCCCTCGACCGCACCGGCGCCGCCGTCCACAAGCACAATGAAACGGTCCCCGTCGAGCTCCATCTCCGCCACGTGCCAGGGCCGGTACACGAGCGCCACGACCTCGGGCACGAAGGTGGCGTGGATGGCGAGAGGCGCCACCGCCAGCTCGGTCGAGCGCCGGGTGAGCTGTTGCACGCGGCGATCGATCTCCTCCGGCCCGCACTCGACCGCGAGGGCCGGGACCTCGGCCTCGGGCGCCCCCAGAAGGGGCCGGAGCGCGCGGAGGTACGAGAGCTTGCCCATCGCCGGCAGGGGGGCGGTGGTGGCGCGCACGGACCCCTCGATCGTCGTGACCGCGAACTCCATCCGCTTGAGACCCTCCGCGTCACGGCCGAAGGCCGCCTGGTAGAGTGTGCCGCAGCGGTGCCAGTACGGTGCGAGGAAGCGCCGCCGGGACACGAGCCTGAGGCTTGGTGCGATCCTCTCCGCGTAGGCCTCGGCGGCCCGGTCCACCTCGCGGTCCATGGCGTTGACGAGGGGAGAGGTGGGCGAGGGCAGCAGGGATTCCAGCTCGTGCGGCGGCGCCTCGGGTGCGAAGCCCGAGTCAGCCACGAGCGGGCGCACCCGCTGGTCGTAGAGCTTCAGGTAGTGGAGGTGGCGGAGGTGCTTGAGCACGGCGGCCTTCACGCCGTCCTCACCCGCAGCGGCGTCGGGGATGACCACTGTCAGGGTGTCACCGCGTCCCGCCACCACGTGTTCCGAGCCGCAAAACGCGCACCGCGCCATGCGGTGGTAGACCGGCACCGCGAGCTGGGCACCGCAGGCGGGGCAGCGCAGCTCGAGGGCGAAGCCGCTCGCCTCGGCCCCGTCGCCTCCCGTCTTCCTGGAGGGCTGCGTCGGGGCGGCCGCTGCGACGCGGGTGGGCGCTAACGCGGGGGCGCGAAGCTGTTTGAGGCCCAGCGCGAAGCCCCAGGCTCCCGCGAGCAGGCCAAAGGCGATGAAGACCTGCACGTCGTGAACGAGGAAGATCCCGGCCCAGCCCACGACCGAGAGCACCCACGCCACGAGCTGCTCCGCAAACGGGCGGGCACACCAGCGCAGCAGGCCGGACGGTGTGAGGAAGCCGACCACGGGGAAGGCCCAGAACGCAGGCAGGGGGGCGTTGCGGGCAGCCAGACCGTGGCCGACGGCCCACAGCGCCGTCGGCAGCAGGAGGGTCGCCACCCAGCCGGTCATCGTTGCAGCAGCTGCGCCAGGTCGAACTCGCCCCGGCTCAAGGCCCGGAGCAGGCTCATCACTTCCTGGGCGTCCGCAATGCTGGTGGCGACGTCGGCCATTGCGCCCTCGAGAAGCAGGCGTGCAGCCTCGCGTCCATCGGGTGTCTCGGGGGCGGCGGCCAGCACCTCGCGGCAGAGCTCGAACTGCTCGCCGCGGGGAACGGGACCCCGCTGGAGCCTCTCGAGCACGACCCTCCAGCGCTCGATCTCGTGCGGGCCGACCACGCAGCGAGTGTATCATCGCGACCGGTGTTCGCCCGCGTTGCTTTTCCCACCGCGCTTCCCGACGCTCTCTCGTACCGCGTCCCGGAGGCGCTTGCGCCCCTCGCCGTGCCGGGTGCCCGGGTGCGCGTGCGGATGCGCGGCCAGGCCCGCGTCGGCCTCGTGATCGAACGTGTCGAGGATCCCGGCCTTCCGGCCGAGAAGGTCCTCCCCGTCGAGGAGGTTCTCGACGCAGAGCCGCTGGTCCCGGCTCACATCCTCGACCTGGTACGGTTCGCCGCCGACTACTACGCGGCGCCGATCGGCAGCGTCGTGCGCTCCGCGGTCCCGGGGGCGCTGTTGCGCGTGCCGCCGCCGCTCGTCCAGGTGGGGCCCCGCGCCCGCGAGCTCGCCGCGGCCGCCGGGCCCGACGAGCGCCGTCTCCTGGAGCGCCTGCTGGAGGCCCACAGGATCACCGTGGCGCGCCTGCGCGCCGAAGGGTGGGCGCAAAAGCAGCTCTCTGAGCTGCTCGCGGCGCTCGAGGCACGTCACGCGCTACGCGTCGTCGAGCGCCGCGCCGGACAGCTCCCGGGCGCGACCGTGGCCGCGGTGGTTCTGACGGAGATGCCCGCCGAGGAGCGCACCCGGCGTTTGGGAAGCGCGCCGGCGCAGGCACGCGTGGTCGCCTGGCTCGCGGAGCTGGGGCGGCCGGTCCTGGAGGGCGAACTGCTGGCCTCCTGCCGCTGTTCGCCGGGCGTCGTGTCGGAGCTCGTGCGCAAGGGGGTGCTCAAGCGCTTTCGCCAGGAAAGGCGCAGGGACGTCCGGCGGTGGGAGCTCGCCCCGGCGCCCGTCCCCACGCAGTTGTCCGAGCACCAGCTCCAGGCGCTCGCGACGCTGGTTTCCGCGCTCGGGAAGGGTGAGTTCCACTCCTTCCTCCTGGAAGGGGTCACAGGCTCGGGCAAGACCGAGGTCTACCTCCGGCTGGCTGCGGCGGCCACCGCGCGTGGCCTGCAGGCGCTCGTGCTGGTGCCTGAGATCGCCCTGACGCCGGCGCTGGCGGGGCAGCTTGCGCGGTACTTCGGTGAGCGCGTGGCCGTGCTCCACTCCTCGATGGCCGAAGGCGAGCGCGTGGCCGCCTGGGATCGGGCCCGCCGGGGTGAGGTGGACGTGGTGGCGGGGCCGCGTTCGGCGCTCTGGGCGCCTCTCTCACGCCTCGGCGTGATCGTCGTGGACGAGGAGCAAGACAGCTCCTACAAGCAGGAGGAGGAGCCCCGCTACAACGCGCGCGACCTCGCGCTCGTGCTCGGCCAGAATTGCGCCGTCCCGGTCGTGCTGGCCTCCGCCACACCCTCGCTGGAGGCGCTGGCGTTGTCGGCCCAGGGCCGGCTCACCGTCCTGGATCTCCCCGAACGCGTGGCCGGCGGCCGCATGCCTGAGGTCGAGGTGGTCGATCTGCGGGGCGAGCCCCCCGAGCCGGGTGAGCACGGGCAGCGTTTCATCTCGCGCCGGTTGAGGGAACTGCTGGAGCAAGCCCTCGCCCGCAGGGAGCAGGGGATCCTGCTGGTGAACCGGCGGGGATGGGCGCCGGTGCTGCTGTGCCGGGAGTGCGGCCACCAGGCCTCCTGCCGCGATTGCTCGATCCCGCTTACCGTGCACCGGCGTCAGGGTGCGCTGATCTGCCACTACTGCGGCTTCCGGCGCGAAATCCCGGAGAGCTGCCCGCGCTGCAACGGAGAGGTGCTCGAACACGTCGGGGCGGGCACCGAGAAGATCGCCGAGCTGGTACGGCAGCTGCACCCGCATTCGGTCGTGGACATCCTCGATCGTGACACCGCACGCTCACCGGCACAGCTTCTGGCGACCCTCGAGCGCTTCGCTTCCGGAGAGAGCCAGGTGCTCGTGGGCACCCAGATGGTCTCCAAGGGGCACCACTTCCCCGCCGTCACGCTCACCGGGGTGATCAACGCGGATAATCTCCTCGGCTATCCGGACTTCCGCGGGGCGGAGCGGACGTTTCAGATGCTCACCCAGGTCGCGGGCAGGGCCGGGCGAGGGGAGAGGCCAGGCACGGTGGTGATCCAGACGTACCACCCGGACCACTACGGAATCCGCGCCGCGCTCGCCCACGACGTTCGGGGCTTTGCCGAGGAGGAGCTGCGCTACCGGAAGGCGTTCCGTTACCCGCCGTCGACCCGTCTGGTCCTCCTCCGCTACGAATCTGCAAACGAGAACGCGGCGGTGGCCGCGGCGCGGGCCGCGGCCCGTGCACTCGATCCGGCTCCCCCCGGCTTGCGGGTCGTCGGTCCGGCCCCGGCGCCGCTCGCCCGGCTACGGGGCAAGTGGCGGGTGCAGCTGCTGCTGCTCGCGCCTGCGCGAGCCGTGCTGCGCGAGGCCCTGGTGAGGATATCGGCGCTGGAAGTGCCCCGCGCCGTACACCGCGTCATCGACGTCGACCCCCAGAGCACGGTGTGAGCCGGGAGGACAGGCTACAGGAGAGACAGGCCTCAGGCTTCAGGAGAAACAAAAAGACAAAACAGGGGAGCGACAAAGGGCCGGCGTCTCGGCCCTGTTGCAGTTTCACCGATCTCCGAGTGGTTCAAACCTGTCCGAGAGCGCGGGCAAGGCGACGGCAGCCCTCGCCGATCTCGTCGGGTCCGGCGAACGTGAAGCACAGCCGCGCGTACGGGCGGCCGTCCACGGCCTCACCCACGGTTTCCGCGGGCTCGGGGTAGAACGCGGCGCCGGGGAGGAACGCGACACCCTCCTCGATCGCCTGGTTGAAGACGGCCTGACTGTCGCGCCCCAGCCGCAGCCAGAAGAAGAAACCGCCCGAGGGCTCGGCGAAGCTCACGCCTGCCGGGAGGTGCTCGCGAAGTGCGGCGGTCATCGCCGCAGCCTTGGCGGCGTAGTGGCTCTTGATCTTCTCCAGGTGTGCGTCGAGGAAGCCGCGCCTGCAGTACTCCGTGACCAGCACCTGCGCCACCATCGAGGTGCACAGGTCCATCCCCTGCTTGGCGATCACCATCTTGCGGATGAGCTCAGCGTCACCCACCGCCCACGCGACCCGCACGCCGGGGGCGAGCACCTTGGAGAACGACGACGCAAAGACGACACCGCCCTCGGCGAGGGAGAAGAGCGGCGGAATGCGATCGCCGAGGTAGCGCAGCTCGCCGTAGGGGTCGTCCTCGAGCACCGGGATCCCCAGCTCCTTCGCGAGCTGCGCGAGCCGCCTCCGTCTGGCCTCGGCGAGGCAGACACCGGAGGGGTTGGAGAAGTTGACGATCGTGTAGATGAGCTTGGGCGCCCGGCCCGTCTCGCGCCGGCAGCGCTCGATCACGTGCGGCAGCACCTCCACCTGCATGCCGTCCTTGTCGCAGGGAACGAGGGCAAAATGCGCGCCCGCGGCCCGGAACGTGTGCAGTGCCCCGGGGTAGGTGGGTGCCTCGACCACCACCACATCCCCCGGGTCCAGCAGGACACGGGCCACCATGTCCATGACCTGTGCCGACCCGGAGGAGATCATGACTTCCTCGGGAGCGATCGGACGGCCCAGCAAGGTCCCCATGCGCCCCGCAAGCTCGGTCACCAGCGGCCGGTAGCCCTCGCTGGCTCCGTACTGCAATGCTACCGTGCCTTCTACCCGCAGCACCTCGGCGCAGGCTGCAAACTCCGCCACCGGGAAGATCGCGGGATCGGGCAGGCCGCCGGCAAAGGAGATCATGCCGGGCCGCTGCGTCATCTTGAAGAGCTCGCGGATCGGGGACGGGCGCATCGCCCCGGCGATTCGGGAGTAGCGATAAGCAAATGGCACGTGGCACCTCGTGCCGCGGTGGCGGCGGTGCGATTGTAGGTCCTCCCTGATCGATCGCGCTCTGACCGCAGGCCTCAGACCTCAGGCCTCAGGCTCCAAGCCCCAAGCCTGAGAGGGCAGCTAGGGACCGCGGTGTCTCCCCAGCGGGACGGGGCGTCCTCCAGGCGTGCCTGCGCGACTGGACCGGCGCCGCGGCGCTAAGGTCGAGATTGGCATACCGCTTGCTACACTGAAAGACCGGAGGCAGAGAGTGCGATGTCAGGCAAGGGCCGTTTTGCTTTGGTGACGCTTTTCACGGCGGCGACGGCCGTGGCGCAGCAGGTCACGCCCACACCGCCGATGTTTGTCAGCGAGGTGACCGTCAACAACGTCAATGTGGACGTCAAGGTGGTGGACGCCCACGGCGTCCCTGTGGCGGATCTGCGGCAGGACGACTTCCGCCTCCGGGAGGACGGGAAGGAGCAGAAGATCACCAACTTCCTCGCCGTGATCGGCGGGCAGGTGGCGACGTCTCCGGACGGCACGGTCGTGGGCCAGGCGGCTCCCCGTCAGGTCCTGGTCTTCTTCGACCTCTACCAGCTCATCGAGTCGGACAAGAAAATGGTCCTGGATTCCTTCAAGGACCAGATCTCGACCGGCCTGCCGCCGGCCGAGACGATGGCGATCGTGAGCTTCGACGGCTCGCTGCGGGTGCACACACCGCCGACCGCGAGCCGCGAGAAGCTCCTGTCCGCGCTGAAGGAGGTGGAACGCCTTTCCGCCAAGGGGCTGCAGCACCAGATCACCCTTTCGGTCTACCAGACCTCCGGCATGGGCATGGGGGGCAGCTCGCGATCGTACAGCGGTACCGACTTCCGTCGCGCCATGAACGAGGAGTACTGGAACCAGATGAGGAGCATCGTCGGTCGTGTGGAAGCTGCCTTCTCGGCCACCCTCGATCGGTTTGCAGTGGCGCCTGGTGCACGCAAGGTGGTTGTGCTCATCTCGCCCGGGTTCCCGCGCGCCTCCAACGTTCCCGTTTACTTCCTGCGCGACATTTTCCGCGGCGTGAGCGACGCAAGCGTCCGGAACCCAGGCCTGTTCGACCATGCGGCCCAGGTTGCCAGCGAGCTCGAGTACACCCTTTACGCGCTCGACCCGTCCGGGAACACGATGACCACGCTGGACGCCTCCAACCAGGCCGCATCCAGATTCGCCGATGTCTCGGGGGCCATGTTTTGGCGCGAGTCGGACCGGAAGGACAACCTGATCCGGTCGGCAGAGATCACCGGCGGCGAAGCGATGTTCACGACAAACGGGGGCGCAGCGCTGGCCGACGTCGAGAGGCTCACCTCGAGTTACTACTCGCTCGCCTTTCAGCCCGACCACGTCGGCGACGGCAAGGCGCACCAGCTCAAGGTCGAGGTCGCCGGCCACCCCGACTACAAGCTGACCTACCGGACGAGCTATATAGACCGGCCGGCCGAGCAGCGGGAGGCCGAGCGCACCCGTGCCGCCCTGCTCACCGGCCAGACCGAGAACTCGCTCGGTGTCGAGCTGGTGCTCGACAAGCCCACTGGCAAGTTCCGCTGGGGCGCCGACCACATGAAGGTCTACCGCATGAACGCCGAGCTTCGCATCCCCTACGCCCACCTCGTGATGCTGCCGCGCGGATCGAACGCCTGGGGCCAGGTCCGGATCGTGGTGATGGCCACCGATCCGAAGGGAAACCAATCGGATCTCACCCACCAGACGGTGTCCGTCGAGCTCCCGGCGGACCAGCTCGAGGGGGCCAAGCAGAAGGGCTACTTCCTGTACCGGTTCATTCTTGAGATCGAAGGTGGGGAGCGCTCTCTGCGGGTGGCGGTGGACGACGTGCTGGCCCACACGACCTCGGCGGTCATCGCGGACTTGAAGCTGTAAGGTGCCGTGACGTCGGTCGGTACGCGGCGGTCGCGCCCCGTTTTGCTAGACTCCTCGAGGTGGAGGCCGGCTTGAAGATCAACAAGATGCTGTGCGTCGTTACCGCTGTCCTGCTCCTGGGTGTGGTGGTGTTTGCCCAGGAGAAGCCCGACAAGCCCCCGGCCGAGAAGGCGCCGACGAAGCAGTTTGGCGGTCTGCACTTCCTCGACGTCAGCGAGGTGACGGTCGTCAACGTCGACGTCACCGTGAGCGACAAGAAGGGCCCGGTCCTCGGCCTGAAGCCCGAGGACTTCGAGGTCTACCAGGACGGCAAGCTGCAACCCGTCACCAACTTCGCGATCTACATGAGCACGGTGCTCGCACAGCCGACCCCCGCACCCACGGTCGCCCCAGTGCCAACTGCCGCTGCCGCAACTCCCACCCCGGTTCTCGCTCCACCACCGAAGCGCGAGCCACGCTTCCTTGTGTTGTACGTGGACAACGAGAACCTGCAGCCGATGAACCGCAACCGCGTGCTCGGCAAGGTCATCGAGTGGGTGGTGGGCCACCTCGAGCCGCCCGATCAGGCCATGGTTGTCTCCTACCAGCGGAGCCTCAAGGTCTTGCAGCCGTTCACCTCCAACGTCGACGAGGTCGCCGCGGCGCTGCGCGTGGTGAAGAAGTACACCGGCGGAGGCAGCGACATCGCGAGCAGCCGCCAGCGGGTCGAGGACTACATCCATCAGAACTCGAGCAACCAGAGCACGCTTTACAGCGCAATGGACCAGGTGAAGAGCTTCGCGCGCGAGCAGCACAACAACCTGACGTTCGCCGTGCGCTCGCTCCAGGAAGTGGTGGGGACGATGAGTGGGCTCCCGGGGAAGAGGGCGATCATCTACATCTCCGACGGGCTGGCGATGACACCGGGCCTGGAGCTTTACTACGAGATCGAGGATGCCTACAGCGCCAACAATGCGAACGTGCTCTCCGAGTCCCGTGATTACGCCGCGACCGACCTCTTCCAGGGCCTGGTCCACACCGCCGCCTCGGCGGGGGTCACCCTGTACACCCTTGATGCGCGCGGCCTCCAGAGCGACAGCGGGATCAGCGCTGAGAACAGTCAGGCCCGGTCACCGCTCGCAGCGGGGATGATGACCAGCAACTACCAGGACTCCCTGATCTACATGGCCGACCATACGGGCGGCCTCGCGATCCTCAACGCCAACGACCCCACGCCCGGCCTCAACAAGATCGCCGCCGACTTCGAGACGTACTACTCGCTGGGCTACCGACTCATCCCGACCGGCGAGGACCGCGCACACCGCATCCAGGTGAAGGTCAATGGCCACCCCGAGTATCGCCTGAACTACCGCACGATGTTCATCGAGAAGGCGCTGCCGACGCGCATCGGCGAACGGGTCATGAGCGGACTTTCGTACGAGCTCGAGGACAACCCGCTCGGTGTCGAGCTGAAGACCGGGATACCGGCGCCGGCCGACAACGGGCGGTGGACGCTCCCGGTGGAGGTGAGCTTCCCGCTCGAGAAGGTGGCGCTCATCCCGGATGGCGACGATCTGGTCGGCTACGTGATGGTGTACTACGCGGCCCGTGACGACGAGGGCAAGCAGTCGGACCTGCAGCGGACCGAGCACCAGGTCAAGATCCCGGCGCCGCGGTACGAAAAGGCCCGCCATCAGCTCTTCACCGTGAGCACAAGCCTGCTCCTGGAACCCGGGAGGTACCGCATCTCGGTCGGCGTCCGTGACGAGCTCACCAACCAGGCCGGCTACGCGCTGGCCAGGACACCTGTGCACCCTGAATCGAAGTGACGAGCATTACCGCACACCAGCGCCGCCTGGGCTACGGTGCCTGCATGCGCAGGGCAACGGTGCTGCTTGCTGCAGTGCTTCTGGCGTTGAGCGCTGAAGCCGCGCCGCCGACGCCGACGCCCGGTCCCGCCGCGCGTGCGGGAAGCGCCATCGACGGCGCATGGAGCAAGGTGCAGGTGGAGGTCGCCCAGGCGCTCCTCCGAACCCGGATCCGCATTGCCCTGCTTCAGCACCTCAAGGACGAGGGGCTGCACCTGCAGGTCAACGTCAGGGGCGGCACCGTGGAGCTTTCGGGCCGGGTGACCAGGCACTCCAGTCAGGAACTCGCGGAGAAGGTGGCCCTTTCGGTGAGCGGGGTGCACGAGGTGCACAACCGGATCACGCTCACCCCCGGGGGCCCGCCGGAGGCCCCGCCGGTTTCACAGGTCGTCGGCAAGGTCGAGCGCGAGGTGGCCGACGGGCTGCTCGAAGCCAGGGTCAAGGCCAGGCTGTTCGAGGAGGTCGGCAAGGTGGGTTTCGGCATCGAGGTCGAGGCTACCGACGGCGTCGTGAGCCTCTCCGGGACCGTCCCCGACAGTGCCCGGCAGAAGCTGGCCGTGAGCGTCGCGAAGGCCACGAAGGGCGTCAAGGAGCTGCACGACCTCCTGCGCGTCAAGCAGTAGGCAACGGGCATTAGGCAAGAGAGACAGGAGACCTTTCAAGCCCTCGCTGCGTGTCGTTCATTCCGTCTTCCATTTTTCGTTTTCCGTTTCACTTTTCACCCTTTCCCTTTTCCCTTTTCCTTTTGCCGCACCGGCGTAGAATGCCGCAGCCGGTACGAGTCGAAAGGGAGGGGCCCCCCGATGGACATCAACCTCGAGCCAGATTTTCTGCGGGTCACGGAGAAGGCCGCCATCGCAGCCGCGCGCACCATGGGGTACGGCGACCGCAAGCACTCGGACAAGATCGCAGTGGAAGCCATGCGCAGGGAGATGGACACCCTCGCGATCAACGGCACGATCGTGATCGGTGAGGGCGAGCGCGACAAGGCGCCCATGCTTTACGTCGGCGAGAAGGTCGGGGCCGACAAGGACGGCCGCCTCGGCTACCCGGAGATCGACATCGCGGTGGACCCCCTTGAGGGGACCAACCTGTGCGCGACGGGCTCCAACAACGCCATCGCGGTGCTGGCTGCGGCAAGTAAGGGCGGGCTCCTTTACGCCCCCGACATCTACATGCAGAAGATCGTCGTCGGGCCCACCGCCCGGGGCACCATCGACATCGACGCCCCCGTGAACGACAACCTTGATCGGATCGCCAAGGCGTTCGAGCGCGACGTCGAGGACCTCACGGTCGTCGTGCTGGAACGTACGCGTCACGACCAGCTCATTGCGGACATACGGGCGGCGGGCGCCCGCGTGAAGCTTATCTCGGACGGCGACCTCTCCGCCGGCCTGTCCACCGCGATCCGCGGCACGGGCATCCACGCGCTCATGGGTATCGGGGGCGCCCCGGAGGGCGTGCTCACGGCGGCTGCCATCCGCTGCCTGAATGGCCAGATGCAGGGGCGCCTGGTGGTGCTGGAGGACTGGCACCGGCGGCGCCTGGAGGAGATCGGAATCAAGGACCACCACCACGTCTACAGCGAGAAGGAGCTCGCCTCCGCGGACGACGCCCTCTTTGTCGCGTCCGGCGTGACGAAGGGTGACCTCCTCGAGGGTGTGCGGCTGTTCGGTGGCGGCGTGCGCGTCTCTTCGGTGATCATGTCGCTGACCACCCACACCGTCCGGTTCATTGACTCCGTCTACATGGAGCCCGACGGCATCCTGGAGGTCATGAGGTAACCTCCCCGAGGTCGCCCGCCAGGGCAGCCCTTTGCGGGGCAGTTGGTCGGAGTAGAATGGCGCCTCGCCGGGCCGGAGCCCGGTGGCGACCCACACAGGGAGGTGCAAAGTGGCGAGTCCGTTGGACAAACTGGAACCCCGTCTCATCTGGAAGCACTTCGACGCCATCCGGCAGATCCCGCGTCCCTCCAAGCACGAGGAACGCATCGCCGAGCACGTGGTGAACTGGGCCCGCTCGCACCGCTTCGAGGTCAAGCGGGACGGGGCCGGCAACGTGGTGGTTCGGGTCCCGGCCACATCCGGGCACGAGAAGGCACCGGTCATCGTGCTGCAGGGCCACCTCGACATGGTGCCCGAGAAGAACTCCGACGTCGCCTTCGACTTCCTCAAGGACGCTATTCAGGTTCGGATCGTGGGCGACTACCTCTATGCCACCGGGACCACCCTCGGCTCCGACAACGGGATCGGCGTGGCTGCGGCGATGGCGGTCGCGGAGGACCCGGACGCGATGCACGGGCCGCTCGAGCTGCTCTTCACGATCGACGAGGAGACCGGCCTCACCGGCGCCATGGAGCTCGACGGCAAGACCCTCACAGGGCGCACGATGATCAACCTCGACACCGAGGAGGACGCGGCGCTCTACATCGGGTGCGCCGGCGGCGCCGACACCCTTGCGACCTTCACCGTCGCTCGCGAAGACGCGCTCCCGGGGACGCTGCCGGTGCGCATCTCGGTGCGCGGGCTGCGCGGCGGGCACTCCGGCGTGGACATTCACGAGAACAGGGGCAACGCGCTCAAGTTCCTCGTGCGCACCCTCAACGCGATCCGCCAGAAGGGGATTGAGTTCGGGATCGTCTCCCTGGCCGGCGGCAGCAAGCACAACGCCATCCCGCGCGAGGCCGACGCGGTGGTGCGCATCGCCAAGGCCGGCGAGGGTGCGGTACAGGCCCCGGTGGACGACTGCGCCCGCCTATTCAAGGAGGAGTTCGGCGAGATCGACCCCAACCAGCGGCTGGAGTGCGTCGCCCTCAAGGACGACGTGGACAACCGCAAGGTGTGGATCCGTTTCGACAACGACCGCGTGCTCGACGCCATGCTGGCCTGCCCGCACGGCGTGCTTGGGATGAGCCGCGCAGTGCCGGGACTGGTCGAGACCTCCAACAACCTGGCGGTCGTGGTCACCGAGGGCAACACGGTCAAGGTCACCACCTCGAGCCGGTCCTCGGTGATGCCATCGCTGAAGGCCACCACCGAGCAGGTCGGGGCCGCCTTCCGTCTCGGCGGTGCCGAGGTCGAGCAGCACGACGGCTACCCGGGGTGGAAGCCGAACCCCGGCTCCAAGGTGCTCAACACCGCGGTCAAGGTCTTCGAGCGCCAGTTCGGCAAGAAGCCGGCCATCAGGGCGATCCACGCCGGGCTCGAGTGCGGCCTGATCGGCGAGAAGTACCCCGGCATGGACATGGTGTCGATGGGCCCGCAGATCGAGTCGCCGCACTCGCCCGACGAGCGCGTGCAGATCTCCACCGTCGAGCGTTTCTACAAGCTCCTCAAGACCACCCTGGCCGAGCTGGCCTAGCCGACCCGCGAATCGCCAACTCCAGCCCCGGGGGCCAACCGCCCCGGGGCTTTTTCTCGGCTGCGGCCAAAGAAAACGCCGATTCCAGTCGGAGCCGAAACCTCCCCATTCCCGGATGCGTATGAGAAAGGGAGTTGAGGATGACGGCCCTGGCGAGGGTCGTCGCCCAGAACTCCCTACCTTTCCAGGGGCGGGCACACCGCCCCCCTTTTCTTGTTTGTTGTGGTTCTCGGCGGGTGCATCACGCCTCACACGTCGACGCCGCGCTGCAAAGCGCCACGGTGATGCAAAGCTCGACGCTTCTAGCCCGGATTATTCATGAGGGGTCGTAGCGAGAGCGCGGAGGTGCCTGTCATAGTGGGCGCACGTAGGGGCGAGGAGGGGAGCCGTACTCGTGCAGTACGGCGGCCCCCTCCGAGTCCCGAGTACGCCCGCCAGGGCGGCCAGATCCGCGCTCGCAGTAGACACCTTCGTGAATAGTCCGGGCCAGGCTCGACCGGTCGCCCGCGACGTCGGCCAGATCCGCCTCAGATCACGAGCTCGCCGCGCAGCACGGTGACGGCCCGCCCGCCCAGGAACACGCGCTCGCCCGCGACCCGCACCTGCAGCGATCCGCCGCGCGCCGAGGCCTGGTAGGCGGAGAGCGCGCTCTTTCCCAGACGCGCCGCCCAGAACGGGCCGAGCGCGCAGTGCGCCGAGCCGGTCACCGGGTCCTCGTCCACGCCGACCGCGGGTGCGAAGAAGCGCGAGACGAAGTCGTAGCCGGGCGTGCTTGCCGGCGCGGTCACGATCACCCCGCGCACCGTGACCCTGCGCAGCCGCGCGAAGTCCGGCTGCAGGGCGCGCACGGTGGCCTCGCTGTCCACGAGCGCCAGGTAGTCGAACTGGTTGCGCCCGAGGTAGAGCGGCTCCACGCCGAGCGCCTCGAGGAGGTTCTCGGGCGGATCCGCGCGTTCCTCCGGCTTGGCGGGGAAGTCGAGCTCGATGAGGTCGCCACGGCGGGCGGCCAGGAGCCGACCGCTGCGGGTGGCGAAGCGCGCGGTCTCGGAGGGCGCCAGGATGCGCTCCTCCCACAGCACGTGGGCGCTCGCGAGGGTGGCGTGACCGCACAGGTCCACCTCCACGGCGGGGGTGAACCAGCGCAGCCGGAAGCCGTCGCCCTCGCGCAGGAGGAAGGCGGTCTCCGAGAGGTTCATCTCGCGCGCGACGGCCTGCATCCACCGGTCGTCCCGCGGACCGTCGAGCAGGCACACGCCGGCGGGGTTGCCGGCGAACGGCTCGCTCGTGAAAGCGTCCACTTTGAAGATTTTGAGGCTCATATTCACCGACTCCATCTCTTCCCGTTGGGGTTGCCCGCGCGCGGCGGGCGGCCTCAGGTATCGCTGAGTCTAGTCCACGATGAATAGCCTCGCGCCGGTCGCCGTTCGCGAGCGGTGCGGAGCGGCGTCCTCCGCCACCTGGTAGCTCTGGCCGGGGCGCAGCACGTGCGTCTCGCCGTTTGCCAGCTCGGTGACAAGCTCGCCCTCGAGCACCAGGATCACGTGGCCGCGGCCGCACCAGTGGTCGGCCAGGTACCCGGGCGAGTACTCCACCATGCGCACCCTGACGTTTCCCGTCTCGACCGTCCGCCAGGTCGCGATCCCGCTTTCGCCGGGGTGCTTGGTGGCAGGCACGCGGCTCCATTCGGTCGTGCTGAACGGCACACCCTCGATCCTCATCGTCTCCTCGCTCTTTCGTTCCCGGGGCGCTCGCGCCCAGTGTCTACGTTCCCGGGGCGGGCGCAGGCTCGACCGGCAGGCCCCGGCTCTGCCACTCGGTGATGCCGCCCTGCATGTCGAAAACGCTGACGAACCCGAGGCGCTTGAAGATCGGCAGTGCGTTGCCGGAGCGGTGACCAACCCTGCAGTAGATCAGGTAGCTTTTGCTCCGGTCGAGACCCGCGAGCTTCGTCTCGAAGGCGGGCGAGCGGAAGTCCACGTTCACCGCGCCCGCCAGGTGGGACGCCGCGAACTCCGCCGGCGTGCGCACGTCCACGATCACGAGGTCGGTACGCCCCTGGTGCGTCTGGATGAGCTCGCGCGCTTCCTGTACCGTTACTCCCCCGATCCGCAGCGCGACTTCCGATCCTGGCTGCTCGGCCACGCACCCCTCCGCCATAAAGAGGCTCAGCGTCAGCGAAAAGAGGGCCGAAAAACGGCGTCTGCTCATTGGCACCTCCCACAGAGTTTACGCCCGGCGCCCCGCTGCGGCTCCCCCAGGTTGCCGCGCCGGCAGGCGGCCGATACAGCGTCTACTTCAGCCGGACTCGATCCGGTCCGGTTGCGCTTGGCCGCTTTGCGCCGTAGATTAGCGGTGGCAAAGTCCAAGTCTCAAGAGCAGGC
This sequence comes from Thermoanaerobaculaceae bacterium, assembly GCA_963754345.1. Classification (GTDB taxonomy): domain Bacteria; phylum Acidobacteriota; class Thermoanaerobaculia; order Thermoanaerobaculales; family Thermoanaerobaculaceae; genus RBG-13-68-16. Next base: position 102,695 of record CAVWFZ010000005.1, read on the forward strand.
CGCGACGGTGCGTTCCGTCGCGTGGGAGCACGATGGGCCTGGAAAAGGGCGCGCAGCTCGGCCCGTACGAGATTGAGCCGCTTTGCGGGCGTGAGCGGAGCGGGAACCCGCAGGCGAAATCCCGAGCCCTCCGACTTCGCTCAGGGCAGGCTCGGCGAGGGATCCCGTGTTGAGGCCAGGTACGCACGTTGGCCCATTTGAGGTGCTCTCGCTGGTCGGGGCGGGAGGCATGGGCGAGGTGTACCGGGCGCACGACGAGCGGATCGGGCGCGACGTCGCGATCAAGGTGCTCCCGCCCGAGTTCGCAGCCGACCGCGAGAGGCTGCGCCGCTTCGAGCACGAGGCGCGCGCGGCGGGCGCACTCGACCACCCGAACATCCTCGCAGTCCACGACGTCGGGACCTTCGATGGCCTGCCGTACATGGTCACGGAGCTGCTGGAGGGCGAGACCCTTCGCGGCCGGATGAACGCCGGGCTGACGACGCGCAAGGCGGTCGAGCTTGCGATCCAGCTCGCGCGCGGGCTGGCGGCGGCGCACGAGAAGGGGATCGTCCACCGCGACCTCAAGCCGGCCAACGTCTTCGTCACCAACGACGGCCACGTCAAGATCCTGGATTTCGGCTTGGCCAGGGTCGTGCACCCCGAGGTGGAGCCGGACCCGTACGGCCCGACGGCCACCTCGGCGTCCTCGACGCAGGCCGGCGCGGTGCTGGGGACGATGGGCCTCATGTCCCCGGAGCAACTCCGGGGGCAAGCCGCGGACGCGCGCTCGGACATCTTCGCGTTCGGGTGCGTGCTGTACGAGATGCTGTCGGGGCGACCGCCGTTCCTGAAGGCGACCGGGGCGGACACGGTGAGCGCGGTTCTCCTGGAGGAGCCTCCCGGTCTCGACTCGAGCGGTTCAAAGCTCCCGCCGGGGCTTCGCCAGATCGTGAGGCGCTGCCTCGAAAAGCGCCCCCAGGACAGGTTCTCCACCGCGCACGACCTCGCCCTGGCGCTGGAGGCAGCGGCCAGTGGCAATTCCGAGATCCCGGTTCGGGGCATCCGTCGGCGATGGGTGCTCGGGCGAGTTGGATGGTCCCCGCCGTGCTGGTTGCCGCCCTGGCCGTAGTCGCGGGCCTGTGGCTCGTGCAGAGGAAACAGTCCGACGCCCTCCCGCCGTTCCACACGCGGCAGGTGACCGGTCGGTTCGGGATCGAGAGCGAGCCCGCCATCTCGCCGAGTGGCAACGAGATCGCCTACGCCGTACAGGAGAACGGGGAAAGCGCTATCTGGATGACCGACATCCGCGGCGGCAGCCCGGTGCGCCTGACTGAACGCCTGGCCCACGCCAGTGACCCCGCGTGGTTCCCGGACGGGAGCACCATCGCGTTCACCTCCGCCGAGGGACTTGCTTCCTCGATCTGGAAGGTCCCCCGGTTCGGCGGCACGCCGATGCTTCTCGTGCAAAACGCCGGACAAGGCGCGGTGTCCGCCGACGGGACCCGGATTGCGTTCACGCGCCGCGCGGAGGACGGCTTCCTGAGGATCTGGGTCGCGCCGCTCGCTGCCGGGGACCAGGCCCGTAGAATCACGGGTCCCGACGACGGCCTCTTCGACCACCAATGGCCCGCGTGGTCGCCGAACGGCCGCACACTCTGCTATTCCGACGTGCGTGACCTGTGGCTGGTTCCGGCCGATGAGGGAAAGGCTCATCCTCTGACGAAGGACGATCCCGAGGACCGTCAACCGGTCTGGTCGGGTGACGGGCGTTTCATCTATTTCACCTCAACGAGAGAGGGCACCCTGGCGCTCTGGCGCATTTCGGCCGGTGGAGGCCAGCCGATCCGGGTGACGGACGGGACCGGGTCCGAGCAGTTCCCGAGCCTGTCCCGCGACGGCCGGCGCCTTGCGTTCGTGTCCCGCGTCCGGAGCGGGGGCATCGCGCTCGCCGACCTGCGAACGGGCAACGCCTCGCATGTTCAGGAGGGGAGCTTCGACTACCTGCCGGCGATCGCCCCGGATCGCAGCGCCCTGGTCTTCGTTTCGCAGCTGGCGGACTCGGTGGGTCTCCGCTCGTTGCCGCTGCGGGACAACGCCCCTGCGGGCGATTCCGTTGTGCTCACGGACCAGCCCGGCGACGTCGCCAGCCCGGCGTTCTCCCCCAACGGTCGCTGGGTCGCGTACTACCGGGCCGTTGAAGGTCAGCGCGAAGTCTGGGTCGTTTCCGCGCACGGGGGGCCTCCGGTGAACTTCTCGAATCACCTCGGGCAGGACGTCCAGCCGGTGTGGTCTCCGGACTCTGCAAGGATCGCCTTCGTGTCCAACCGCGGCGGCGCGTACCAGATCTGGGTGGCCCCCGTCGCCAACGGCCGCCGTGCCGGCGAGCCTCGACACGTCACCTCCGACGCGGGCACGGCGAGCTACCCGAACTGGTCACCGGATGGCAAGAGCATCGCCTACGTGCTCCTCACCCAGGAGGGGAAAGAGGTCTGGGTCGCGTCCGCCGATGGTGGCGGCCGCTCGCGACGGTTGACGTCGGGCGCCCAGGCCCACAGCCTTCGTTGGCTCGGCACGAGCGGCCAGATCCTGGTCTCCGGGTACTGGGGAGGGCAATTGCCGGCGCTCCGGCTCCTCTCCCCAGAGAAAGGGAAAGCGCGGCCGTTCGTTCTTCCGGGCTCGCTCGCGCTGGATCCCCAGATCCCCGATTTCGACGTGTCGTGCGACGGGACCTTGCTGGCTCTCTTCGAGGGAAAGGCCGAAGGGGTCATCTGGGTCAGGGAGGCAACCAGGGGTTCGTTCTGAACCGGACGTGACCTGCGTCTCGCGCGCCGGGATCGCGTCCAAAGACCAGAAAGGAGAGGGAGATGCCACCGAAAACGACGTCGAGAAAGAAAGGTGGGGCGGCGAGAAAGCTTTTGAGAAAGCCGGCGCGAGGGAAAGTGGCGAAGGCGCCGATGGTACTCACGTACGGCAAAACGCAAGAGTTCCTGCACGAGACGGAGGAGTGGTGGGCCCACCTGCGCGGAGACGTCTCGGCGATTGAAGAGATGATCCGCCAGCTGCCGGCCGATCAACCCCTGTCAGCCGAGGTGAAGCGCAGGTTCAGGAGCATGGTCAAGAAGATCACACGCAACTGTCAGTGTGCTTTTCCGTTCATTCAGGACATATGCGTTTAGCACGAGAGTAGCTTCCGAGGGAAGACCGCGGCGAAGGTGACGGGCGTGCGTGCTCGACGGGCGGTTCGCCCGGCCGAGGTTTTGCAGGCCGGGGTGGAGATCATGCTGTCGGGCCGCTGCAACCTGGCTTGCGCCTACTGCTACCAGGACCGCAGGCAGGTGCGGGGCTCGATCGGGTGGGACTCGGTCCGAGCGGCGCTCGACACTGTCCTCGACTGGGGTTCTGAAGAGTTCGGGGTCGAGTTCAGCGGCGGGGAGCCCCTCCTTGAGCCGGATCTGCTGCGGCGCGCGGTCGAGTACGTCGAAGAGCGCCGGGCGGACCGGACGATCTCGTACACCCTCACCACCAACGGCACCCTGCTCACCCGCGAGCTCCTCGACTATGCGCTCGGCCACCGCTTCAGGATCCGGCTGAGCTTCGACGGCGTCCCGCCGGCCCAGGACCTGCGATCGTCGGGGACGTTCGCGGTCCTGGACCGCCTGCTCGACCTCCTGCGGGAGGAGTACCCGACCTACCTCCGGGACAGCGTGACCGTCGGCATGACGCTGCTTGCCTCGACCATCCCGCATCTGGCCGAGAGCGTGCGCTACTTCATCGCCAAGGGTGTGGCGGACATCGGAGTTTCCCCGCACTCGAACTGGGACCCCGACTGGCATGCGGCCAGCAGGGCCGAACTTCAGGAGCAGGTCAACGAGATCCTGGCGTTCTCGCTGGACCACTGGCGCCGCACGGGCCTCGTGCCGGTGGAGTTCCTCTCCGGCGCACCCGTGAGGGATTTCAGAGGACCGGTCGGCGAGCTCATGTGCGGTGCCGTGGACGGGAGGGCGATGGCGGTGGACCCGGACGGGCGGGCCTGGGCCTGCCCGATTTTCGCGGCTTCCGTGCGTTCTTTGACGCCGCTCGCAGCCGAGGCCTCGCGCGCCTTCGCGCTGGGCGACGTGGGTGCTCCGGCTTTGGCGAAGCGCCTTCGGCAGCTCCCCGGCAAGGCGCGCGCCTTGCGCATCTTCACGGACAGGCGCGCCAAGCACTCCTCGTACGGCGCGTGTGCCGAGTGCCGGTTCGTGGCGGACTGCCACGTGTGCCCCGCCTCGATCTGCCACATCCCCGGCAACCGCGACTCCGATCTCATCCCGGATTTCCTGTGCGCGTTCAACCAGTTGACCCTTGAGGCACGGCAGCGGTTTGACGAGATGGCCGGTGGCAAGGCGAGCGCCGCTTGGTACGCCGACGTGCGCAAGGCGCTTCGCGAGCTTGGCGAGGCCATCAAGGCTTCCTCCGTCGGCGCGAGGCGCACGCGCTCTGGCCGCGCACGGCAGCCCTCCCGTGGCGGGAAGAAACGACGGGCGACTTGACCCGCGACGCATGCCGGCACGGCGCGGTCGGCGCCAAGGAGGCCGCGGGAACGCTGCAGAAGGGAGGGTAGACTCTCGCTACGGGTCCTTGCCAGGAAGCGCAGGACCGCAGCGCCGGCATAAGGCGCGCGGGCGGGAGGTTACCGGACCGAGGAGCTTCCATGACCGGGGAGAAGTCACGCTGCGAGTTCGATGCGGGCACGTTGAATGCACGGGTGGACCTCGTCATCTCGGGCGACGTCAAGGCGATCGGCCCGGCGGTCGAGGAGATCATGGCGGCGGTTCAGGAGATGGGGTGCGCCGCGGGCAAGGAGTTCGAGATCGAGCTTGCCCTCACCGAGGCACTCGCCAACGCGGTCGTCCACGGTTGCGCGCAAGACCCGGGGAAGAGCGTGGAGGTGTGTGCCGGCTGCGATCCCGAACGCGGGATCCTGATCGTGGTGCGCGACCCGGGGCCGGGGTTCGACGCATCGCAGGTCCCCAGCCCGGTCGTGGGTGAGCGGATCTTCAGCGAGGGCGGCCGCGGGATCTACCTCATCAACCGCCTGATGGACGACGTCCGGTACGAGCGCGGCGGCACCGAGATCCGGATGGTCAAACGCTAGCTTCGGACGACGGCCGAGAAGACACTCTTCCCCGCCGCCTGTCCGTTCTTCACGTCGAGTTGTGTCTCCGGTCGAAGCGTTTCCGCAAGAACTGATGCCGCCTCACGAGGGCTCCTGCAGTTTCTTGGTCGAATCGTGGTCCCGGTTCGGGCCTGCTGTGGTCGAAATTAGTTTGATTTAAAAGGACTTACACGCCGAGCCGGCCGAGCCTGACCTCATGAGCCAGGCACATCCGACCAGCCCCGCACGGCTCGCCGGAGTTGTCCTTGCCTTGTGCTTGCCGGCTGTCGCTTTCGCGCAGACTGCGTCGGCGCCTGTTGCGGTCAGCGCAAAGGTGGATGGGCTGGTCGACGCGCCCGACCACCGCACGCATGCACGTTCCGAGCGTGCGCGACGCTTTGCGGCCTGCGGTCCTCCACTCCCTTGCACAGGCGTACCCTCTGGCGGTGAGACAGGTTCGCTCGATCGCGTCGTGCCGGGCGCTTTTCGAACGGCTCGGCGCCGACCCGGTGCGGGTGCTGATGAACTCCCGCTACGAGGCGGCAAGGCCCGAGCACGAGAGCCCGAACGGCCCGTGCCAGAGAGGCGTGGCGGCGGTCACCGCGGTCGGCAGCCCCGAGGTGAGGCTCTGCCGGAACTTCGGGTCGCTTCCGACCACGGGCGCGACTCTCATTCTCCTGCACGAGGCGCTTCACTACGCCGGGCTGGGCGAGTGGCCGAGCGATCCCAAGGCGATGACTCCGCACCAGATCAACCTCATGGTTCGGGATAGCTGCGGCTTGTAGGCCGGTCGCGACCCCCCATCCGCGCGCGACGACATGGCCACGTCGGCAGTCTGAAGCCGGGGAGGCAGTCGCTCTCATAGTGCCTGCGCCACACCGAGGCGGGATACCGATCTGCCCCTGAGGGGCTATATTGTTCTCAAAAGGGACCTTCACGTGGACAAGAATGTCGCAGCCTGCGATTTTCGACTTGGGGAGTGGGTCGTGCAGCCCAGCCTCAACCGCATCACGCGCGGCGCAACGCTTGTCCACCTGCGCCCGAAGCTCATGGACCTGCTGGTGGAGCTGGCCAAGCGCGCGGGCGAGGTCGTGCCCAAGGAGGTGCTCATCGAGGCGGTGTGGGCCAGGAAGTTCGTCGCCGAGTCGGCGCTCTCGACGGCGGTGGCGGGGCTGCGGAAGGAGCTGGGGGAGGAGGCCGGCGAACCGCGTTACATCGAGTCCGTCCCCAAGCGCGGGTACCGGCTCGTCGCCGCGGTCGAGCCGGTCGAGCACGACGCGGCCGGGCAGGCGGGCGCCACGTGTTGCTCCTCGTCGGCGGTCGGCGCGTGCCTCTCGGGGAGGGTGAACACCTCGTCGGCCGCTCGCCGACGTGGCGGTACACATGACTCAACGGACGTTTCGCGCCATCACGCCAGGATCGTGGTGCGTGCGGGCGCGGCGACGATCGAGGACCTGGGGAGCAAGAACGGCACTTTTGTGGGCGGGGAGCGAGTTACCGAACCGAGGGCGCTCTGCAACGGCGACCAGGTGCGCGTGGGGGGAGTGCTGATCGTTTTCCGGCTCCCGCGTCATATGCAGTCCACCATGACCGTGGAAGGCGGGTGAAGGAGCTCTGATGGCGTTGAGCTCGCCCCATCTGCCGCCGGGGACACGCCTCGGCCCGTACGAAATTGTCGCCCCGCTCGGCGCGGGCGGGATGGGCGAAGTGTACCGGGCGCGGGACACCCGGCTTGGCCGCGATGTCGCGATCAAGGTGCTGCCGGCGGAGTTCGCCGCCGATCCCGAGCGTCTGAGACGATTCGAGCAAGAGGCCCGTGCGGTTGCCGCGCTCTATCATCCCAACATTCTCGCCATCCACGACGTCGGCTCGACCTCGCTGTCATTCCGAGCCGGAGGCGAGGAATCCCACGGGGCTCGCGAGGCGTTCACTTCCTCGTCACGGAGCTGCTGGAAGGCGAAACGCTGCGCGACCGGCTGGAGCGGGGGCTTTACCGTCCGCAAGGCTGTCGAGACCGCCGTCCAGATCGCTCAGGGTCTTGCTGCAGCGCACGAGAAGGGGATCGTCCACCGCGACCTCAAGCCGGACAACGTCTTCATCACCAAGGACGGCCACGTTAAGATCTTGGACTTCGGGATCGCGAAACTGACCGGTCCCGAGACGCGCTGAGGGGCTCGACGGGGACAACCGTAGCCCGGCAACAGAGACGCGGCGCAATGCTTGGCACCGTTGGCTACATGTCGCCGGAGCAGGTGCGCGGGCAGCCGCGGACCATCGGACGGACATCTTCTCGTTCGGCTGCGTGCTGTACGAGATGATGGCTGGGAAGCCGGCTTTCTCTCGCGGAACGGCCGCCGACACCATGACCGCGATCCTCACCGAGGACCCGCCCGACCCGTTCGGAACCGGGCTGCTGGTCCGCCGGCGCTCTGGGTTTCATTGCCCAGTGTTTGGAGAAGAACCCAGCGGATCGGTTCTAGTCGGCGCACGATCTGGCCTGGCCTGCGGCCGATCCTGCCGGGCGAGGCTCACAGCGAAGCCGGCCGCGATTACGGGCATCCTCGAGCGGCGACGGTTTGTCGGGCTGGCGCTTGCGGGTGTTGCCTTACTGGTGGCGGCGGGCGTGTTCGTCCTCAGGCTCAAACCGGCAGGTCCGAGAGCCGGAGTGACTGGACCGCCGAAGATCGTCGTCCTCCCGTTCGAGAACCTCGGCGCAGCTGGAGGACGCCTACTTCGCCGCCGGCATGACCGAAGAGATCACCAGCCGTCTCGCCAACGTGCAGGGTTTGGGCGTGATCTCGCGCACCTCGGCAGTGGAGTACGACCGCAAAGGGAAAACGGTCAAGCAGATCGGGAGCGACCTGGGCGTTGATTACGTGCTCGAGGGAAGCGTTCGCTGGGACCGCGGAGCGGGAAGAGAGAGCCGGGTGCGCATCACCCCGCAGCTCATCCGGGTCACCGACGACACCCACGTCTGGGCCGACCGTTACGACCGGGTGATCGCGGATGTCTTCGCCATCCAGTCGGAGGTGGCGGAGAACGCCGTGAAGTCGATGGGCGTCACGCTCCTACCGCGCGAGCGGACCGCGCTGAAAGAGGTTTCGACGAACGACCTCGAAGCCTATGACCTGGCCCTCCGTGGGCAGGAACTGGCCAGGGGTGGCGAGGACAGACGACATGTTGAGGGCGCCGTTCAAATGTTTCAGGCGGCGGTGGATCGCGACCCCCATTTCGCGCAGGCCCTTGCAGGGCTCGCCGCGAGCCGCCTGTTGATGTACTGGCTCTACATCGACCGGAGTCAGGAGCGACTCGTCAAAGGGAAGGAAGCGGCGGAACGGGCCGTCGAGTTAAGACCTGACCTCGCGGAGACCCACACCGCACTCGGTTTCTACTTCTATTGGGCCCTGCTCGACTACCCGCGAGCCCTGAGCGAGTTCTCTGCGGCCCTCAAGATCCAGCCCAACAACAGTGACGCACTTGCCGGGGTGGCCTATGTCCTGCGCCGCCAGGGCCACTGGGCGGAGTCGGCAGAACAGCTGAGCAAGGCGCTCGAGTTGGATCCGAAAAACGCCACTTTGTTCGGGAACCTCGCCGAAAGCTGCATGCTCGCTCGCCGCTACGCCGACGCGGACCGTGCCTTTGGACAGGCCATCGCCATGAGCCCACAGTGGGCCCAGACCTACGAACTGAAAGCGTTGCTCCAGGTTCAGTGGCGTGGCGATGTAGACAAGGCTCAGGCGGTCCTGGACGAGGCTGGACGGGTTGCCGGACTCAGGGACGACAACGGGTTCCTAGCGTGGTCGGTGGTAACGGTTGCCCTGGTTCGCCGCGATTACCAGGGGGCGTTGCGGCAGCTCGAGTCGGAGACGCGCCACGCTGTTCTCGAGGACACCTGGCGTTATCTGCCCATCCGGTTGGTTCGTGGCCAGGTACAGGCGCTGGCGGGCCAGAGCGATCTTGCGCGGCAATCCTTCGAGGCCCCACGCTTCGAGCTCGAGCAGAAAGTCGCGCAGGATCCCGGCGACGCCCGGTTCCACAGCTCACTCGGAATCGCCTACGCGGGGCTCGGTCGCCGCGCGGAGGCAGTGCGAGAGGCAAAGACCGGCTCTGACCTCATGCCGGCCTCGAAGGACGCCTACCGAGGGATCTCCCACCTTCAGGATCTGGCCCTTGTCTACACGATGGTCGGACAACCTAGCGAGGCGATCGCCCTGCTGGACGACCTGCTGGCGCGGAGCGGCTATTTCACGGCCCACGTGCTCCGCCTGGACCCCAGGTGGGACCCGCTCCGGTCGGACCCACGGTTCCAGGCCCTGCTCACCAAGTACGAGGTCAAGCCATGATCGGCGCCCGCCTCGGCCCGTTAAAGGTCGTGGTGCCGAGACGAGGCTCTGCAGTCTGAGGAACTGATCAAGCCAAAACGGAAAAGCCTCGCAGGTCAAATATCCCCAACAGTCCAACCGCTGCGTGGTAACATCGCGGAAAACCGGGGCGTATTAACCGGGGGAGGAAGCCAGTGGATGCGGTACTTGTACGTTATTTCACAAGCGGTGAGGATATGAATGGCGGGCCCGAGCCGAGGATGGTGCGCCGCACGGGGTGGAGCCTCATCTCAACCGCCGTGGTGGCGGCGTTGGTCCTGACGTCCACGAAACCTGTCAGCGCTGCAGAGACCGCGGCCGCACAAGAGCCGGCCGTGACGGTGATCAAGGCGGCCCACCTGATCGACGGGATCTCCGACGAGGCGCGGCAGGGCATGGCCGTGCTGGTTGAGGGGCAGCGCGTCAAGGCCGTCGGCCCGGCGGCAGCGATCGCGGCGCAGGCCCCCGCGGATGCCCGGGTAATCGACCTCGGCGGCGCGACGCTGCTCCCCGGGTTGATCGACAACCACACCCACATCCTGCTGCAAGGCGACCTCACGCAGGCGGACTACGATGACCAGCTCCTCAAGGAGAGCACCGCGTACCGGGCGATCCGGGCGACGAGGGCGGTGCGGACCTCGCTCATGAACGGGTTCACGACGCTGCGCGACGTCGAGACCGAGGGTGCCATGTACGCCGACGTGGACGTCAAGACTGCGATCAACCGCGGGGTGATTCCGGGCCCGCGCCTGTTCGTCTCGACTCGCGCGATGACGCCCACCGGGATGTACCCGCTCTCGGGCTACTCCTGGGAGCTGAAGGTGCCTGAAGGCGTGCAGATCGTGGACGGCCCGGACAACATCCGCAAGGCGGTGCGGGAGCAGGTCAAATACGGCGCCGACTGGATCAAGTTCTACGCCGACCGCAAGTACTACCTTGGCCAGGACGGCCGGCTGCGCTCGTGGGTGGACTTTACCGACGAAGAGATGAAGGCGCTGGTGGACGAGACGCACCGGCTCGGGAAGAAGGTCGCGGCGCACACGATCGGCTGGGACGGGATCGATGCGGCGCTGCGCATGGGTGTGGACACGATCGAGCACGGCGACGGCCTCACCGACGACCTCATCGACCGCGCGGTCAAGCAGAAGGTTTTCTGGTGCCCGACGATCTTCGTGGGCGTCGAGGTCGCCGGGCCGCGGGGCGGGATCTGGCCGAAGATGGTCGAGCTGGAGCGCATCGCTTTCGGCAAGGCGGTGGCCAAGGGGATGCTGATCTCGTTCGGGACCGATGCCGGCGGCTTCCCGTGGACCGAAAACCAGGCCAAGGAGTTCTCGTACATGGTCCGCTACGGCATGACGCCGATGCAGGCGATCAGGGCGGCGACCTCGGTGGCGACTCGCCTGCTCGGCCAGGAGGACAACCTCGGCTCGCTCGCACCAGGGCGGTTCGCCGACCTCGTTGCGGTCGCCGGCGACCCGCTGGCGGACATCACGGAGCTCGAACGGGTCACCTTCGTGATGAAGGACGGCGTGATCTACAAGGGCGCCGGCGCCCGGCCTTGCGACTAACAGCCCCGCAAGTTGTACAATAGCTGTCCCGGCCGCGCAGCTGTGCCACGGGCAGCGCACCCGGGTAGAGGAGGAGAAGGGCCATTCCAGCGAAAGTCTTTGTCGGTAACCTGAGTTTCCGCACGACCAAAGAAGAGCTCACCGAGCTGCTCGCGGCAGCGGGAACGGTGGTGGACGTTTACATGCCCACCGACCGCGGCACCGGCAAGCCCCGCGGATTCGCGTTCGTCGAATTCGCGACCGAGACCGAGGCGGCCGAGGCGATCCGCCAGTTCAACGGACGGGATATCGGCGGCCGGACGCTCAAGCTGAACGCTGCCGAGGACCGCCCGCAGCGCCGCCCCGGGCCGCGGCCGTTCGGACCGCCGGAACCCATTGCGGGACCGAGCTTCTTCGCGGTCGAGGGGCGCATGTCCAGGCCCAAGGGAAGCCGCCGCGGCACGCGCGGCCGCAAGCGGTCTCTATAAGCGGAGGGTCCCGCGGCCAGGCTATCCGTTGCGGGGGGCTCTGCGACCCCTCGACCTCTCCCCCCGCCGCAGAAGTGCCCCCCGAACCCCCCACGCTCGCGCGGAGTGGATCCGCGCTCGGCAATCCGAACCTTCGACTCACTGCCTCCGACAAGGAAAGGGCGGGGCATTGCGCCCCGCCCGCGCTTCCCTCGGAGGGTTCGGCCTAGCGGCCGCTGGGCGGGTAGGGCGGCACCAACGGCGGCCGCGGAGGGATCGGCATCGGGTTGGCCTTGAGCTTGTCCATGATGTACTTGATCGCCGTCTCGAGCTGGGCGTCCCTGCCCGCCATGACGTCGCCGGGGAGGTTGTCCACCTCGATGTCCGGGTCCACCCCATGGTTCTCGATGACCCACTGGGAGTCGAGGCCGTATAGGCTGTCCTCCGGGATGGTGACGTAGCCGCCGTCGGAGAGCGGCCAGTAGCCGCGGATGCCCCGCACGCCACCCCACGTCCGCTCCCCGATCAGCGGCCCGAGGCCGTACTTCTTGAAGTAGTAGGGGAAGATGTCGCCGTCCGACGCGGAGTAGTGGTTGAGCAGGCAGGCCATGTAGCCGTGCACCATCTGCTGTGGGATCGGGAAGCCCACGCCCTGGCGGTTGGTGTCCATGCCCACGAGCGCGCGGCGCAGGCGCTCGAGCACGATCTGGTCGATGAACCCGCCGCCGTTGTACCGAACGTCCACGATCAGCCCCTGCTTGCGCACCTGCGGGTAGAACTGGCTGATGAACTGGTCCATCCCTTGCTCGTCCATGTCGGCGAGGTACATGTACCCGATCGTGCCGCCGGAGGCCTTGTCCACCTTCTCGCGATTGTGGTCGATCCACGCCTTCATGCGCAGGTTGAGCTCATCGGTGATTGGCTTCGCCGTGACGTCTCGCCGGTCCTTCCCGGCGGCGTCGTCGGCCACCGTAAGCGTCACCGTGCCGTCCAGGGTGTTGACGAAGAGGCTATTGGGGTCGGTCGGCACCCTGAGCTCGTGACCGGCGACCGCCAGGAGGTAGTTGCCCTCCTTGACGTTGATGCCAGGCTCGGTGAGCGGCGACCGGTAGCCCTCGTGGGCGTTGTCGCCTGGGTAGATCCTCCTGAAGAAGTAGCGGCCGGCCTTGTCGTCGACGCCCAAGTCAACGCCGAGAAGCCCGGTCGGCACGCGCTTCGGGCGCGGCTCGTCGTCGCCGCCCACGTAGGTGTGGGAGTTCCCGAGCTCGCCGATCATCTCGCCTATGACGTAGTTGAGGTCCTCGCGACAGGTGACCTGCGGCAGCAGCTTCACATAGGCGTCCCGTGTGCCCGCCCAGTCGACGCCGTTCATCTTGGGGCTGTAGAAGAAATCGCGCTCGAGCCGCCACGCCTGGTGAAACATCTCGTTCCACTCGGCCACCGGGTCGATGAGCGCCTGCATGTGCGAGAGGTCGAGCTTGCCCGGCTTGGGGTCCCCATCCGCCTTGGCGTCGGGCGACGTACTGCTGATCGCGTACGCCTCCTTGTTCTTTGTGATGACCGCGCTTGCATCGGCGCTCGGCGAGTACTCGTCGGCAGGGCTCGCCAGCACGGAATCCTTGCGCTTCTCCATGTCGAAGGCGTGCAGCTCTGGCTGCTCGCCGTGCAGCGCAGCATTGAAGCTCTTGAGCGGCGTGGTGAGGTAGAAGAGACGTCCGCGCGCCGCGCTCAGGTGGGCGATCTCGCCGGCCGGCACGGGGAGGGGGACGACGCGGTCGGCGAGGCCCGCGAGGTCGATTCGAATGGGCGCACTGGCACCCGGCTTCCATGCCTCAGCCTTCGAATCGCTCTCCGTCTTCTCGTCCTTCGGCGTTCCCTCGTCGGACCGCGGGGCGAACGGCGATGGCTCGCTCGCCTGCAGTGTGGCCACGTAGATGCCGGCCATCTTGAGCGTCGCAACGTTTAACTCGCTCTCGCTGAACACCGGGTTTTGGTGCTTGAGGGCGATGAAGTACAGGTACTTTCCCTGCGGATCGAACGTGGGGCCGAAGTCGCTCGTCTGGGCCCCGGTCACCGGGGTCGCGCGAGCCGAGGCCAGGCTGTAGAGGTAGATCTGGCGCAGGTCGTTGTCGGCCGCCTTGCTGTACGCGAGCCAGAGCGCGTCAGGTGACCAGGCGAAGTCATGCATCTCGGCGCGCGGGTTGGCGTCGACCAGGGTCAGCTTCCTGTCCTTGACGCCGAGGATCCAGAGGGTGTGCTCGCTGTCGGAGAAGGCGATCTTTTCGCTGTCCGGAGCCCACGACGGATCGTACAAGTACCCCTTGCGGCGGTCGGTGAGAATCTGCTCGGTGCCCGTCCCGTCCGCGGGGCGGATGGCAATCTCCGCTTCCCCCGTGTGGTCGGTCACGTAGGCCACCCACTTGCCGTCGGGGCACCAGGCTGGAGCTTGCTCGCGGACCCGGGAGGTCTGGGTCAGGTCGCGCGTGTTGCCGTGCTCCACGGGCACCGTGAAAACCTCGCCACGGGCCTCGAAGAGGGCGCGCTTGCCGTTGGGTGCGATGTTGAACGACTGGATGGTCTTGCTGGTGTCGACCCAGCGCGGCCTCGTGCGCGAGACATCGGAGGGGACGGCGGCCTCGACCCTGTCGAGCCTCTCCGAGGGAAGGTCCAGGACGTACAGCTCACCACCGCAGGCCAGGACGATCCCCGTGTCGCCGAGGCTCGGCCAGTCCACGTCGTAGTCCTTGAACGCCGTGACCTGCCGGGACTGCTTCGTCTTCAGGTCATAGGCCCAGATGTTGAGACGCTTCTCGGGGCCGCGATCGGAGGCGAAGTAGATCGTGTCGCGGTACCACATCGGGAAGGTATCGGTGCCCTTCCAATCGGTGACCCTCTGGATGTCGTGGCTCGCGAGATCGTAGATCCAGATGTCCTGCGCGAGGCCGCCGTAGTACCGCTTCCAGGTGCGGAAGTTCCGGAAGATCCGGTTGTACGCGATCCTGGTGCCGTCCGGGCTGAACGAGGTCGCGCCACCCTGCGGAACGGGAAACTGGGACGCCACGCCGCCCTCCCTGGGGACCAGGAAGAACTGCCCGAACCACGAGTTGTAGGTCGTGCGCCGCGACAGGAACATGATGTTCTTCCCGTCGGGCGTCCACGTCACGACCATGTTGTCCGGCCCCCAGCGCATCGGCGCGTCGGGCACTACGTCGGAGTGGAACGTGAGCCGCCGTGCCGGGCCACCCTCTGCGGGTATCACATAGACGTCGCTGTTGCCGTCGTACTCGCCCGTGAAGGCGATCTCCTTGCCGTCGGGGGAAAACCGCGGCATGAGGTCCATCCCGGCATCGGTGGTGAGGCGCTGGGCCACGCCGCCCCTGCGGTCCACCCGCCAGAGATTGCCGCCCGCCTCGAAGACGATGGTGCCGCCGTAGAGCGTGGGGAAGCGCGGGAGCGCCCGCTGGGCTGCGCCGGCCGCTAGCGGCATCGCCGCCAGGGCGATGCCCAGGGCGAGGAGATTCATGACTCGGAGCCGCAAACTCCGGGCAGGGTCACTTCCAGAGAGCCCACGCCATTCGAGATGCATTGGAGTCCCCCTTTGGTTTCGGGTCGCTGATCCCGCGGCCATGTCTCGCATCAGTGCCTGCATCATAGGCCATCCACGGATGGGCGGCGAGGCCTGCCCGTCGCGATGGAAACGTGTCCGTCGCGGCACCGGAAACGAAAGGGCGGGGCACCGGCCCCGCCCTTTGGTGTTTCCCAGCTCCACGTGCGATAGGATCCTTCGCCCCAGCGGGGCTCAGGATGACCGCTGCGCGGTCACGCACGCTTCTTGGCGAACGCCTCCATGAAGGCCACCAGGGTCTTGATCTGCTCGACCGTGACCGCGTTGTACATGGACACGCGGATCCCGCCCAGGTCGCGGTAGCCCTTCAGGCCCACCATGCCGGCGGCCTTGGCCTCCCTGACGAACGCGTCGGTGAGCTCGTCGCTCGGGAGGAAGAAGTCCACGTTCATCAAGGAGCGATCCTCCTTCACCTTGACGTGGCCCTTGTAGAACTGGGGGTAGCCGTCGATGCAGCCGTAGAGCAGCTCGCCCTTGGCGAGGTTGTTCTTGTAGATCGTCTGCAGGCCGCCGATGGACTTGTTGTAGGCGAGGACGTTGCGCAGGATGTAGATGGAGAAGCAGGGCGGGGTGTTGTAGAGGGAGTTCTTGTCGGCGTGGATCTTGTACTGCAGCATGCTCGGCAGCTTGTCCGAGCAGGCGGCCAGGAAGTCGTCCCTGATGATCGCCACCACGAGCCCTGACGGTCCGAGGTTCTTCTGGGCGCCGGCGTAGACGAGGCCAAACGGCTTGATGTCGAACGGCCGCCACATGAAGTCGGATGACATGTCGGCCGCAAGCGGGATGGCGCCGGTTTCGGGGTAGTTCTTCCACTGCGTCCCGAAGATCGTGTTGTTGGAGCAGAAGTGGACGTAGGCGGCGTCGGCGTTGACCTTGATCTCGTCCTTGCGCGGCAGCCGGGCGAACTTCTCCTCCTCGGTCGAGGCGATGACGCGGGCACCGTCGCCGGCCACGATCTTGGCCTCCTTGTAGGCCTTCTTGGCCCACTGCCCGGTGATGATGTAGTCCGCCTTGCGCCCGGAGTGGAGGATGTTCATGGGTAGCATGGCGAACTGCAGGTTGCCGCCGCCCTGGAGGAGCAGGATCTTGAAGTTGTCGGGGACCGCGAGGAGCTCCTTGACGAGGGCGATGGCCTCGTTGTGGACCGCGTCGTACTCCTTGGCGCGGTGCGAGATCTCCATCACCGACATGCCGGTTTTCTCGAAGTCCAGGAGCTCGGCCTGCGCGCGCTCGAGCGCTGGCAGTGGCAGGGCCGCCGGACCCGCGTAGAAGTTGATGACTCTCTTGGCCATCTCAGCCTCCTTGCGTCACAGTCCGAATGTGGGGCGCGCACGCCGTGCGCGCCGGAAGCCGGCGCGGCGCGCGGGCCCCACGTTCACTTCTTGGTCCACTCCTCGAGCAGCGCAACGACCTCGTTGCCGATGCGCAGCAGGTTCTCCTTGGAGCTGGCCCCGATGTGCGGGGTCATGATGACGTTGGGCGCCGCAAGCAGGGGGCTGGACGGGTCTGGCGGGTCGGAGTACCACACGTCGGTGGCATACGCGGCCACCTTGCCCGACTTGAGAGCCGCCGCCAGGTCCTCCTCGACGATGCACTTGCCGCGCCCGGTGTTGACGATGACCACGCCGTCCTTCATCTCGGCGATCGTGCTCTTGTTGATCATGGCCTTGGTCTCGTCGTTGAGTGGCACGTGCAGGGAGATGTAGTCGGCCTGCCGCAGCAGCTCCTTCAACGTAGGCACCAGGATCGCGACCTCTGAGTGCTTCACGAACGGGTCGTACGCCAGCACCCGCATGCCGAAGGCGGCGGCCCGCTTGGCCACCTCGGAGGCGATGCGGCCGATACCCACGAGGCCGAGGGTCTTGCCGAACAGCTCGGTGCGCTTGATCTCCTTCTTGAGGAACTTGCCTTCCTTGAGGGCGTTGTGCGCCTCGATCAGATGGTTGGGGACCGCGAGCATGAGGCCGAAGGCCAGCTCCGCGACCGCCACCGAGGACGCGGCCGGCGTGTTCTTGACCTCGATGCCCCGCTCCTTGGCGGCCTTGGCATCCACGTTGTCGAGGCCGACGCCGCCGCGGATGATCATCTTCAGCTTGGGCGCGCCCGCCATCCACTCGGGGGTGCACTTGGTCTTGGAACGGACCAGCGCGACTTCTGCGTCCTTGAGCTTTGCGACGTCCTCGGTGACCTCGCCGAAGCGCTTGAGGCGGTCGGGGAGCGACTTGTCGAAAGCGTCACAGATGAGGATCACCATCGCGACCTCCCTTTTGTCCGGGGCCTCGCGCCCCGCTCACCACACGTCCAGGGTCCGGACCAGCAAGCCCGAGCGGAGCTTGGGCTCGAACCAGGTTGACTTGGGCGGCATCACCAGGCCCGCATCGGCCACCGACATGAGCTGGTCGAGCGAGGTCGGGTAGAGGGCGAAAGCCGCCGCCCACCCTTCCCTGACGCGCTTCTCCAGCTCGCCCAGGCCGCGGATACCGCCCACGAAGTCGACGCGCTTGTCGGTGCGCGGGTCGGCGATTCCGAGGACCGGCGCGAGCAGGTTCTCCTGCAGGATCGCGACGTCGAGCGAGCGCACCGGATCGTCGGCCGCATAGGTACCCGGCCTGGCTTCCAGGCGGTGCCAGGCCCCTTCCAGGAACATCCCGAAGCGCCTGGGGGCGTCGGGGCGCGGTGCCGCCGTCGCCGCCACCGTGAACTTCTCGGAGGCCCTGGCCAGAAACTGCTTCGGCGAGAGCCCGTTGAGGTCCTTCACGACCCGGTTGTAGTCCATGATGCGCAGCTGGTCGTGCGGGAACAGCACGGCGAGAAAGTAGTTGTAGGGCTCGTCGCCGCGGTGGTTGGGGTTGGCCGCCTTGCGCTCCAGCCCGACCCGCGCGGCGGAGGCGGCGCGGTGGTGGCCGTCGGCCACGTAGAGCGCCGGGACCTTGGCGAAAGCCGTCTGGAACGCCGCGCTCTGCTCCGCGGGGACAGGCCACACGGTGTGGGCGATGCCGTCCGGCGCGACGAAGTCGTAGAGCGGCTGGCCCTTTCGGATAGCGTCCACCGCGGCGTCGATTTCGGGCCGCTTCCGGTAGGTGAGGAACACCGGGCCCGCGTTGGCGTTGAGCTCGTGCGTGTGCCGGGTGCGGTCGTCCTCCTTGTCCTTGCGGGTGAACTCGTGCCGCTTGATCAGGCCGTCCGCGTACTCCTGGCAGCTCGCCGCGCACACCACCCCCGCTTGAACGTGGCCGCCCATGCGCTGCTGGTAGACGTAGAAGAGGGGCTCGGCCTCGCGCACGAAGACCCCAGTGGCCATGAAGCGCCGCAGGTTGCGGGCACCGGTGGCGTACACGCGGTCGTCGTAGAGGTCCACCTCGCGGGGCAGGTCGATCTCCGGTTTGTTGATGTGCAGGAACGAAATCTCGTTGCCCTCCGCCATCGCTCGCGCCTCTTCCGAGTTGATGACGTCGTAGGGGGGAGCGGCGACGCGCGCCGCCAGCTCGGGCCGGGGCCGCAGGGCCCGGAAAGGACGCACATCGGACATCGGCCAACCTCCGGCGCCGGATGGCCGGCGCCCCGTGAAACTTATCACGAAGCCGGTCGTTCCACCACCCCTCCGCCCAGGCTCCAGGTGGGGCAGGCCACTGGCATCGGGTAAGAACGGTTTGGTGGGAAGCAACAGCACGTCGTTGTGTTCGCTTTTCCTGTAGCCTGAAGCCCGAAGCCTGAAGCCTGAGGCCTGCTTTTCGTGGTACAAGAGCGCATGAGTTCCGGCAGCCCCGCGCGGGCGGTCGCACGCCTCGTCGTGTTTGCACTGGGGTCCTGGCTCGTGGTGGCCGGAGCCATTTTTGTGGTGCTGTCGCGGTTCCCCGAGCGCTGGAAACGCAGCGGGCCGCACGATGCGCGCTGGGGGCGGCTCGGGCAGCGGTGCCTCGGGATTCGGGTCCGGCGTGCCGGTGAGCTGCCCGCTCCGGGGTCGCTTGTCGTGGCAAACCACTACGGCTACGCCGACGTTTTTGCGATCGGCGGGCTTTTCCCTTGCGTTTTCGCGGCCAGGCACGACATGCGGAGCTGGCCGATGTTCGGGGCGCTGGCGGCCTCGGGCGGGACGATCTTCATCAACCGGCAGCACAGGCGAGAAGGGGCCCGTGGGATCGCCCGGGTGACCGCGGCGCTGGCCGCTGGCGCGACGGTGATCGCGTTCCCCGAGGGGACCTCCACCGACGGCAGCGATCTCCTGCCCTTCCGCACGGGGATCTTCCAGGCTGCGGTGGACGCCGGGGCGAGCGTGGTGCCCGTGGCGGTGCGCTATCTGGAGCTGGACGGCCGGCCGATCACCCCTGAGAACCTGGACGTCGTGGGCTGGTTCCGCGGCGAGAGGTTCCTCGGCCATGCGCTGCGCCTCGCCTCGCACCGGTCGGTTCTGGCGGAGGTGCGGTTTTGGGAGGCGTTGCGGCCTCCCCACACCGACCGGCGAACGCTCGCGGCCGCCGCCGAGGACCGGGTGCGGGAGATGCGCGGCCTGCGGCCGCGCGAGGGAACGGTCCAGCCTCCGCCCGAGACAGGTGAGAGGGGAGCTACGGCATGACGGAGTTGACGGTTGGCATCGCTGTCCTGGCTGTGGCTATCGTGGTGCTCCTGGCTGTGCTGTTTGCCCGCTCGCAGCGCCAGGAACGAGCGGTGCGAGACGAGTTGGCCCGTGTCTCGCTGGCGCTGGCACAGTCGCAGCGCGACTCGCTGGCGCAGGTGGGTGGGCAGCTCACGTCGGTGGTCGCGGACTTCAACCGGCGCCTCGAGGAGTTCGGGCAGCGCGTGCAGGGCGGCCAGGCCAGCACCGGCGCGACGCTGCAAAAGGGCCTGGAGGACGCGCGCCGCACGCTGCAGGAGCAGCTCCAAGGGCTGGTCGGGACCGTCAACGCCCAGCTCGCCCAGTCGCAGAAGAACCTGGGCGCTCAGTTCGAGGGCGCCACCAAGGTGTTTGGCGAGGTGCGGGGGCAGCTCGGACAGGTCGCCGAGATGGCCACCCGCATGGAGGCGCTCGGACGCGAGATCGACGAGTTGCAGGGCATCCTGAAGGCCCCGAAGCTGCGCGGGAACCTCGGCGAAGCGCAGCTCGAGGAGTTCCTTCGCCAGGTGCTACCGCCGAGTTCCTGGGAGACCCAGTACAAGTTCGCGAACGGCGAGCGCGTGGACGCAGTCATCAAGCTGCGCGACCACATCGTGCCGGTGGATGCCAAGTTCCCCCTCGAGGCCTTCCAGCGTCTGCTCGCCGCGGAGGACGATGCGGGGCGAAAGGCCGCGCGCAAGGAGTTCGATCGGGCGGTCAAGGGCCGGATCGACGAGATCGCCAAGTACATCCGCCCCGGGGAGGGCACCTTCGAGTTCGCCCTGATGTACGTCCCGGCCGAAGCCGTCTACTACGAGATGATCGTGCGCGACGAGGGCCTCGGCGAGGGCGTCTCGCTGCTCGCGTACGCGCTGGAGAGGAGGGTCGTCCCCGTCTCTCCCAACTCCTTCTTCGCCTACCTCTCGACGATTGCCACCGGCCTCAAGGGGATGCAGGTGGAGGCGCGGGCGCGCGAGATCCTGGCTGAGCTGGGCCGGCTGCAGACCGAGTTCGGCAAGTTCGCGGAGGCGTTCCGCCTTGTAGGCGGGCACCTCGGAAACGCTCAGCGGAAGTACGAGGACGCGGAGCGTCTGGCGGGGAGGGTCGGCGACCGCCTCGAGGCGGTCACGCATCGCGAGCTGGAACCGGCGCTGCCATCGGACGAGACGCCCTCGTTGCCTGAAGGCTAGAAAGAGGAGTGGCACGCGGCACGAGGGAGGAGAAGTAGGGACCAGGGTCGTGCCTCATGCCCCGTCCCTCACGCCTGATCCCTTTCTTCACTTCTGTTACCTTTGCGGAAGGATGGAGCAGCTGGTTTCTCGGATCCGGCACGCGTTCCGAGCCCTGCGGCACCGCGACTTCCGCGTCTACTGGGTCGGCCAGTGGCTCTCGGTCAACGGCACCTGGATGCAGACCACGGCGCAGGCGTGGCTGGTGTACCGGCTCACCGGCTCGCCCCTGGTGCTCGGCCTACTCTCGCTGGCGCGCTTCGGCCCCTCGCTCGTCGCCACGCCGATCGCTGGGGTGGTGATCGACCGCTTCCCGCGCCGGAAGCTCGTGCTGCTCACCCAGTCGGCCAGCCTGGTACTGGCGAGCCTGATGGCCTTGCTCACGATCTCGGGGACCGTGCAGGTCTGGCAGGTGCTCGTGCTGGCTTTTCTGCAGGGCATCGTGGACACGCTCGACATGCCGGCCCGTCAGACGCTGCAGGTGGACCTGGTGGGGATCGAGAGCCTGCAGAGCGCCATCTCCCTCAACTCCTCGGCGTTCAACGCAGCTCGCATGGTCGGGCCGGCGTTGGCCGGCGTGCTGGTGGCCGGGTATGGCGAGGGGGTGTGCTTCGCGGTCAACGCGGTCAGCTACCTCGCGGTGCTGGTTGCCCTCCTGACCATCCGCACGAGCCTGAGCCAACGCCCCGCCTCCGGTTCGGTGCGCGACGAGCTCATCGAGGGCTTGCGCTACGCCGCGGGTAACCCGCAGGTGCGCCTGGTTCTGACCTCCGTGGCCGTCACGTCGGCGTTCGGCCTCTCCTACATGACGCTGCTGCCCGTGTTTGCGCGCGACGTTCTGCACTCCGGCGCGCGTGGGTTCGGGCTGCTGATGGCGAGCGGCGGCCTGGGTGCGATCTTCGGGGCGCTGGGAACTGCCGCGCGCCGCGGCACTTCACGCACAACCGCCGTGATGGCCGCGGGCCAGGGCGCGCTTGGGCTCGGCTTGGTGGCGCTTGCGCTCACCCGCCACGTCCTGGCGGCCGCAGTATGTCTCGTGGTGGTCGGCCTGGCGGTGGCGATCCAGCTCTCGACCACCAACGGGTTCCTGCAGACGACCGCGCCTGAGCACCTGCGGGGGCGGGCGGTGTCGCTCTACATCTGGATCTTCTCCGGCCTGTCGCCGATCGGCGGCCTGGTGGCCGGCTGGGTGGCGGAGCACGTGGGCGCCCAGTGGACGGCCGCCGGGGCGGGGTCGGCGTGCGTGCTGTCGGCCCTCGTCACCGGCGTCGAAATGCCGTTCATGCGGCGGCCGTTTGCGAGATCGTCACGGGCTGCGACCGGGAGGGAACCATGAAGGTCGAGATTACCTACTGCGTGGTTTGAAACTACGAGCCCAGGGCCGCCGGTCTGGCGGCCGAGCTCAAGCAGGCGTTCGGAGTGAACGTGAGGCTGATCAAGGGTTCGGGCGGGATCTTCGACGTCGTTGTGGACGGCGCGAAGGTCTTCTCCAAGCACGAGATCGGACGCTTCCCGCAGCCCGGCGAGGTCGTGGAGCTCCTGCACAAGTCGGCAGGCTGACAACGGGTTCTCCCTTCGACCTGAAGTACCCGGATCAGGCAAGATGCGGCGCTCACCGCATCCTGTGTCCCTCGCTGGATGGCCTTGTTTTGCCCTGCGGACTCGCGGTCGAGCTTGTTCTTGCCACCGCGTGGCCTTTTGGTTGCCAGGGGGTGGCTTTGGCTTTGCTTTTGCCCCGCGGCCTCGTGGAACCTCTTGTGCCACTTCGTGGCTTTCTTTGTGCCCCACGGGCTCGGAGCGGTCGCTCGGCGCGGCCATCGAGGCCGCGCCTCCGACCCGCCTTTGCATGCGACCGAGCTGGCACAGCCCGGCGTGCGGACCCTCGCTGTTCCCCTCCTTCGCAGGAGACGCTCGGTCGGGGCCAGAGTCTCCACCCGCCGGTCTGGCCGCTCGGTTCCCGCACGCTCCGGTGGAATGGCTCCTATCGCCCGCGGGGCGGATTTCACCCCCACCCACCCGGTGCGCGATGGGGTCGCCCTCGTCGTCTCGCATTGCCTGCAATTCCGACCTCCCGCACCTCCTGCCGCGCTACGGGAGGGGAGCTTTCCATCCGCCGGTGCCGCGGGCGGAGGAGTGTGCGGCCGCAGCGGCTGGGGAGACGCAAGGCCGCACGGCTAGCCACCCGCGGGACCGGCACAAAAGCCGTCACGCGGTGAGAGGGAAGAAAACGGCCGGGGAGCCACGGGGCAGATCAAGGTTCCAACAAAATGAGGAAAGGCAACACTCGAGCGCTGCCCGTGGGCTCGCCCGGACTATTCACGAAGGAGCCTACTGCGAGCGCGGATCTGGCCGCCCTGGTGGGCGTACTCGGGGCTCGGAGGGTGCCGCCGTACTGCACGAGTACGGCTCCCCTCCTCGCCCCTACGTGCGCCCACCATGACAGCCACCTCCGCGCCCTCGCTACGGCCCCTCATGAATAATCCGGGCTAGAATATCCGCATGCGGCCTGCGGAATCCCGCTTCCCGCCTGAGCGGGTTGGCATCGCGGTCAAGCTCTCCAGCCCGGAGGCGATCGCCCTCGGCAAGGAAATCCTGCGCGAGCTGGCCAACAGGGGCGTGAAAGGCGTGGCCGACGCGGAATCCGCATCGGCCCTGGGGGTCGCTTCGGGACCCGTCCGGGCCGAGCTTGGGCGTCGCGTGGACGCCGTCATCGTGCTGGGCGGCGACGGAACTTTCCTCTCCGTGACGCGCGGCTGCCCCGCCAGTACCCTGGTGGCCGGCGTCAACATGGGCACGCTGGGCTTCCTCACCGAGCATAGCCCCGACCAGGCGTTTGACCTGCTCGACGACCTGCTTTCGGGGCGCGTGGTCATCGAGCGCAGGGACCGGCTCAACGTCCTGGTCACCGGGGGAGGCGACCGCCGCGAGTTCCTGGTGCTCAACGATGTGGTGATCAACAAGGCCGCCCTGGCCCGCATCCTGACGATCAACGTCGAGGTCAACGGTGAGTTCCTCTCCCGCTACCATGCGGATGGTCTGATCCTCGCCACACCGACCGGCTCGACCGCCTACAACCTCTCGGCCGGCGGGCCGATCGTCCACCCCGGCCTTGCCGCCCTCCTGATCACCCCGATCTGCTCGCACATGCTGACCAACCGCCCTCTCGTCGTGCCGCTCGACCGGAAGGTGCGGGTGTGGCTCGAAGGGGGCGATGAGGAGGTCTACCTCACCCTCGACGGGCAGCACGGGCTGCCGCTTCCGGTCGATGCGCGGGTGGAGGTCAGCGCCGCCGGCGAGCCGCTTTCCCTGGTCCGCGACCGTACCGCGAGCTTCTTCTCGATCCTCCACCAGAAGCTCAAGTGGGGCGAGCGGGAGGGGTGAGGTGCCTCGGCGCCGCCCACACCTGACCCGAACCACGATCGGGCTGCTGGTGGCTGTCGCCGGCTGGGTCGGGCTGGTGGCCCTCGCGTTCTGGGTCCTCGATCATCCACGGACACGGACATGGTTGGCAAAGGAGCTGACGCAGCGGGTCGGCGCCGCGATCGGCCAGCCGGTGCGCGTCGGGGACCTCCGACTGACACTTGTGCCGGTGAGCCTGCAGCTCAAGGACCTCGAGATCGGTCCCGTCGGCGCACCCATGCTTCAGGTCGCCCTGGCGGAGGTGACGGTCGGCGACTTCCGGCTCGCTGACCGCGAGATCGGCGTGGACCACCTTCGTCTCAAGGGTGTTCGAGTGGACATCGAGACTGCGCCGTCCCCGCAAAAGACGTTGGGCGGATGGGTGCGGGTGCTGGTGCGGCAACTCGAGCTGGAAGACATGCAGATCACCAGGCTCTCCCTCCCGGGCGGGCTGGTGCTCTCGGCACACGACGTGGAGGTTCGCTGGAACGGGACGCGGCGCCGCCCGATCAGCTCGGCGGTCGCGCACATGGGCTCCTTCTCGCTCCAGGTTCCCGGGATGCAACCAATCGCAGGAAGCCTGATGGCGTGGGGGAGGAAGACCGAGCAGGGCTGGGAGCTCGGCCGCCTTAGAGGCCGGGGCGAGCTGTGGTCGGTGGAGGCCAGCGCGAGCCAGGTCGGCCCGCTGGTGCGTGGAGACGGGACGGTTGCGCTGGAGCTTGCAGCGCTCGACCGCACGCTCGAGATCGGCGCGGGGCTGGAGGGCAGCGTCTCGGCACGCTGGCAGGTAAGCGTCCAGGGCAAGGAGTTTCGCGTCGATGCCACGGTTTCGAGCCCAAGTGTCAAGGTGGCAGGGCTGGAGTTCGGGGACCTCAACGGTGAGGCCCACCTCTCAGCGGAAGGGCTTGAGGCGACGGTCTTGCAGGTCACCTTCGCGGGCGGGAAATTCGAGGGCTCGTACACATTGGGAGGCTTCGGTCCGCCCTGGGCCCACAGGGTCGCGGTACGCGGCGATGGGGCAAGCCTCGCGGCGTTCCTGAGGCAGCTCGGCGCCAACGACGCCGGGCTTTCCGGGAACTGCCGCGTCAACGCCGACGTGGCCTGGAACGGGGGAGCCTTCAAGAAGGGTTTCGGCACTGGTGTGGCGGAGATCCTGGCCGGCAGGGGCGACGTGCCGGTGGCCGGGAGGGTGGTGGTCAGCCTCGAGGGTGACGGGGCGCTGGGCTTCGCAGCCCAGACCGCGACGCTGTCCGGCGCGCCATTCCGTTGGGTGGGCCGGCTGACGCTTGGCACCTGGCTCCCGACATGGACGGTCCAGGGCGAGCGGGTGCCGGTGCCGGCGATCGCACGCCTCCTGCGAGGATGGGTCGGCACCGACATCCTGCCGCCCGAGCTGCACGGCGAGGTGGCTGCTGAGATCACTCTGAGCGGGCCGTTCGGCGACCTCGAGGTCGACGGCACTGTGGCGGTCGCCCCGGTAGCCTTCGGACCCGTGGAGGCGGACGGGCTGGAGGGTTCGTTTCACGTGGGCCACGGAGTCCTTTCGGTGCCCGGCGGCGTGGTCCACATCGGGCGAGGCCGGGTGAAGTGCAGCGGCGAGCTGAGGTATGGGAAGGCCAACGACCTTCAGCTCGATCTCGAGGGCGAGGGCGTGCCGCTCGGCCGCATGGTCACCTGGGGCGGCGTACACGCGCCCCTCGCCGGGACCGTGGGCTTCACCGGAAACCTCTCCGGTACCATCGAGGCTCCTCGGGCCGAGGCCCGCCTGCGCCTGGCCGACGTGGCAGTGGCCGGAGTCGTGTTCGGGGCCGGGACCGGGCAGGTACACCTGGAGAACGGGGTCGTCGCCGTCTCCCGCCTCGCAGTGGGGCCTTTCAGCGCCTCCGCAAACGTGGACCTCCGCCGGCGCGAGGCGGTGGTGGACGCCAAGCTCCTAGGGTTCGGGCTCGACGCGATCGCGCCGCCCCTTGCTCGCATGGCGGGCGGGACCCTCGACTGCACGCTGCACGGCGCGTTCCCGTTCGACAGCCCTGCGGGGCGGCTCGAGATCACCAGCGCAGAAGGGGCGACAGGGCTTGTCGAGCTTGACGCTCAGGGGATGCGCGTGGAGCTCTCCCGGCCGAAGGTCTGGCACCTTGCAGGCGACCTCCGCCGTAGCAAGGGCGAGTTCCGCGGCAAGCTTGAGTTCGGTGTCGAGTCCTGGCATCTGCTGGCCAAGGACCTCGCTGCCGCCGAACTCCCGGTCGAAGGGCGTATGGCGGGCGAGGCCGAGGTGCGGCTGGCGCCTCCGCAACTCCCTCTGATCGACGGGTTCATTCGCGAGCTCGAGGTCGAGCTGGAGGGGGAGCAGGCCGCCCTCGAGAAGCCGGCCCACTTCGTCGTCGAAGGCGGTTCGGTCCGCATGGACGGCGCGACCTTGGTCGGCAAGCGGGCGAGCCTCTTCGTCAGGGCGGCGCGGGCGGCTGACGGGAGCCTCTCCGGAAACGTCTCGGGCGAGCTGCCCGGCGAGCTCCTGAGCCTCGTGTGGAGGGAGGCCAAGCCGAAGGGGCGCGTCGAGCTCCTGGGCGAGATCTCCGGCACCGATTCGGCCCCCAGGTTCGAGGGCATCGGCCGCGTGTCCGACGGCTCCCTTCGCTTGCCCGGGCTGCCCGAGCCCGTAACGCGCATTGCAGGCGTCGTGGAGTTCGTCCCGGAGATGATCCGGCTCGATGATCTCGGCTTCACCCTTCTGGGTGGCAGCGGGGTCTGCGACGGGCGCGTGGTCCTCGAGCCGGAGTTCGAGCTCGACCTGACCCTGCACGCCAACGAGGTGAGCTGGCCGCTCATACTCGGCCTCCGGCCGAACCTGACGGGGGAGTTGCGCCTCGTCGGTCCCCTCGCCAACCTCCTGCTGAGTGGAAAGCTCACGCTGCAGCGCACCTTCTATCGCAGCCAGCTCGACCTGCAGAAGCTCGTCGTCGAGAACCTGATGGCGCCCGAGCGCGCCCGGTCGGGCGAAGGCTCGCCAATGACGCTGAACATCACGGTGGACGTACCCGGCACATTCGAGATCCAGAGCCCACTGGCGCGCCTCGCCGCCAAGGGATCGCTGCGCATCGTCGGCACCACCGCGAAGTACGGCGTCCTGGGGAGGCTCGAGGCCCTCCCGGGGGGCGAGCTGGAATTCTCCGGCACCCGCTACGAGCTCGATCGCGGCGTCGTGACGTTTGGCAATCCGGATCGGTTAGAGCCTCGTCTGGACGTGCTGGCGCGCACGACCGTCCAGTCGTACGACATCACGGTCGGCCTCGTGGGGACGCTCGACCGGCTGACCCCGACCTTCAGCAGCATCCCGGCTCTCCCGGAGATGGACATCGTCTCGCTGGTGTTTGTCGGGCGGCGGGAGAGCGAGGCCAGCTCGGTCCAGACCGGGGCCGCGGCCTCCTCGTTCCTCACCGGGGAGCTGGCCGGGGCGGTCACGAGGCGGGCACGCACGCTGCTCGACGTTGACCAGCTCCAGGTCGACCCGTTCGCCTCGACCCAGAGCGGCAGCCCCACCGCACGTCTCACCGTGTCCAAGCAGCTCACGCGCGACTGGCTCGTCGTCGTTTCGGCGAACCTCACGTCCAACCGCGAGGAGATCGTTACCAGCCGGTGGCGGCTGGGACAGGGCATCTACCTCGAGGCGGCCCGCGAGGCCGACGGCTCGTTCTCCATGGTGGTCAAATGGCAGCGCCGCTACTGACGGCGATGCTGGCGGCCGCCACGCTGCCGTGGGGCGCGGTGCCGGTCAGCAAGGTGGTCCTGGAGGCCCCCGGGTACCCTGCGCCGTACCGTCTCCGCCACGTCTTCGGAGTACCGGAGGGAAGCGTGCTCTCGCGCTCGGAGATCCGGGCAGGGGTGCAGGCGCTGCTCGCGACCGAGTGGGTCGAGGACGTCGCCGTGGAGGTCGAGGAGCGTGAGGGCGGTGCCGTGATCCGTGTCCTGGTGCAGCCGGCCTCCCGGATCCAGGTCGTGAACATCCTCGGGCTGCCCTCCTCGCAGACGAAGCGGATTCGCGGTGTCCTCGGCCTTGTCAAGGGAGCTCCGTTCTGGCTGTCGAGCTTCGAGGCGGCGCTGGAGCGCGCCCGGCAGGACCTCGTTAGCGATGGCTACCCTGACGTGCGCTTGACGCCTGACCTCCAGTTCAACGAGCCGAGCGGTGAGGTGGCGGTGACGGTGCATGGCGTGCTCGGCAGGCCGCTCACGGTCCGCGTGCTGGAGGCCCCCGGGGCGGGGCTGAAGACGGGGCAGCTCTGGGAGATCTGCAAGCTTCAACCGGGGCGGCGCCTTACGAGCGCAAGCCTCGAAAAGGCCCGCCGCGAGCTTGCCTCGTACCTCCGCCGGCAGGGGTTTTGGGGGGCGGAGGTGGAGCCTCCGGCCGTGAGCGAGAACGACGAGGGCGCCTCCGTGAAGCTGGAGGTCCACGCCGGGTCGCACTACGAGCTCGAGCTGGATGGGCTCAAGCGGACCAAGAGCCTGGAGGTGGAGGCGCTGCCGTTCCTCCGGGGGGAGGAAACCTTCAACGAAGCCGCCGTGGACTCGGTCGTCGCGCGTGTCAGGATCTTCCTCCAGCACGACGGGAGGCTCCTCGCCAAAGTCCACGGCGAGGTGGTCCAGAAAGGCAGCGCCAGGGTCCTGAAGCTCAAGGTGGACACCGGCCCGAAGACGGCGGTCGAGGCGGTGGTTTTTCCCGGGCTCCACGCCTTGCCGGAGAAGGAGTTGCGCCAGAGGATCGGCGCCCACCCCGGGAGATTCTGGCGTTGGGGCAGCGAACCGGTTGACGACGAGACGCTCGCCGCCGACGCCGGGTCGGTGCTGGCCACGCTGCGGGCGGCCGGGTTCGCCGATGCGCGGGTCGACACCCCTCGCATCGTGCCGCGCGGGGAACAGGTCGTGATCGAGTTCCCCGTCGACGAGGGGTCCCGGAGTCTGGTGCGCGAGGTCGCCGTAGGAGGTGTTCCGGCCGACGTCAAGGCGCCGGTGCTGCCCGTCGCGCGGAACGGCCCGTGGAGCCAGGGCGCGGAGGACCAGGCGAGGGTGGTACTCGAGACGGCGATCAGGGATGCGGGCTACCCCGACGCGCGCGTGACCGCGACGCATGCCTGCGAGGCGCACTCGTGCACGGTCACGCTGCAGGCGGAACCCGGCACACGCGCGGTCGTCGACAGGATCGTCGCGGCGGGTCTCGTCGGCACGAGCCCGCGTGTGGTTGAGAGGGTGGCCCGACTCGAGCCCGGCGAGGTGGCGGGACCGGACGCGCAACTCGCGGCCCAGCGGCGCCTCCTCGCGCTCGGCATCTTCCAGAGCGTGAGCATCCACCCGATCCCGGACCAGGACAGCGGCAGCCACCGCGGTCTGGTGATTGATCTCACCGAGGGTCCGACCGGAGCCTACGCCATCGGCCTCGGCTATGACACGGAGCAGAAGGCACAAGTCTCCCTCTCATGGTCCGAGCTCAACCTGTTCGGCACCGGACGCAGCCTCACCTTCGACAGCCGGCTTTCGCGCCTGGAAAGCCGTTTCCAGCTCACGTATCGCGAGCCGCAGAGCCTGGGCCTGCTGGGCTTTCCGACCTCGGTCTCGATCTACCAGACGCAACAGACCTTCACCTCCTTCCAGGTGTTCCAGCGCGGGTTTCTGGTCGAGTTCGGCGACCAGAAGAAACGGCCCTTGCGGTGGCTGCTTCGTTACGACTACCAGATGGTCGACAACACCGCACCCCCCGACATCCTCTCGGATATCGAGCGGAGCCAGCAGTCGCTCCACATCGCATCGCTGACGCCAAGCCTCACGTGGGACACGCGCGACGACATCCTGTTGCCGCGCCGCGGCACGTATGCCTCGATCGAGTGGCAGCACGCCTTCAAGCTCCTCCGCACCGACGCCGAATTCGACCGGCTGAGTCTCTCCTTCTCCTCGTACCTGCCAGCGGCCGGGGGAGTCTTCGCCTTTTCGCTGCGCGCCGGCGGCATCGAGCCGCACCATCCCCAACCCGGGCAGCCGGACAACCTCCAGATACCGGTCAACGTGCGCTTCTTCGCCGGCGGCCGCACGACGCACCGGGCGTTCCCGATCGACCTGCTCGGCATTCCCAACGAGACGCTGGGCTGCACGACGCTCCCGGATGGGAGCTGCCAGCAGCCGGCAAAACTCGTTGCGATCGGAGGAGCCGGCCTCGCGATCACCAACCTCGAGTGGAGGTTCCCGATCTACAGCGTGGTCGGGGGCACGCTCTTCATGGACGGGGGTAACGTGTGGCCGTCCTGGCGCTCGATCGATCTCGGCCAGGCTCGCTGGGGCGGTGGGATCGGCCTGCGGGCCGATACCCCGGTGGGGCCCATCCGCCTGGAGTACGGTTGGAAGTTCAAGTTGCAAACGTACCTGATCAACGGCGCGGTGGTGCGGGAGTCGCCGGGCCAGCTGTTCTTCTCCTTTGGCAGCGCGTTCTGAAAGACAGGGCACAGAAAGACATTCTCTCGGCAAGAAATCAAAGTAACACGTGGCGCGCCTCGCCGACCGTAATCCCGCTCGATCTTTGGCGGCAGGAGCCTGAAGTGCTTGTTCCCCCGTTCGACAAGGGGTGTATGATGGGGCGCCCCGGCCGTTGACCGGCAGGGCGAAAAGAGGAAACCGTCATGCGGCGAACCCTTGTCCCCCTCGCACTGGCAGCCTGTCTCGCGGCCTCAACCGCGGGCGCGCAGCTTTCCCAGACGTTCAAGGAATGGCCCGATGGCCCGGCAGGATTTCTGATGACCGACTCCGACCGCAAGGCATTCACGCAGGTCAAGACCGACGCGGAGGCGCAGGCGTTCATCGACCTGTTCTGGGCGAAGCGCGACCCCGACCTCAACACGGTCCAGAACGAGTTCAAGCTCGATTTCGACATGCGTGTGGTTGCGTCGGACAAGCAGTTCTCCACGGAGAAGCTCAAGGGGAGCATGTCCGATCGGGGCAAGGTCCTCGGTTTGATGGGCCGCCCAGTCCAGCCGCCGTACAACGTGCCCGCAAGCAGCGAACAGGAAGAGGACACACGCTCGAGGTTCCTCGGGGGCGGCAACACCCAGATCTGGGTCTACACCAAGGACGGGAAGCCACCGGCAAAGAAGAGCGATGAGATCCTCTTCGTCTTCACGGAGAGCAGGCTGGGGGCGGGTGACTTCATCCTCGACCGCAACGAGCGCCGCAACGCCCAGGCGTTGAAGATCCTCGCCGCACGCCCGGAGCAGCTGATCCTCAACCCCAAGCTCACCGAGGTGCCCCGCGTGGGTCTGCTGCCCGGAACGAAGGCCGCGACCTCGGCCCAGGAGGCCGTCTTCGACGTCCAGCCGCGGCCGTGGCCCCAGGGTGCCGGCGTCCTCACACTTTCCGGAGTCCAGAGCGAGACCGTCCACCCGATCTGGGTCTACGTGCAGCTGCCTGACTCCGTCTCCCCGGCGACCCAGGCGGTGGGCCGCGTTCGCAAGGCCGCGGGCGGGGAAGTGACCGGGAGCTTTGCGTCTCCGGTCGTGCCGGTCAGCGTCTCCGGCGCGCGTGCGTACGAGTTCTCCCTCCCGGTCGAGGCGGGCGACTGGAAGGTCGACGTGGCCCTCCTCAACGAGGCCGGACCGCTCGCGATCACGACGGCGGACGCCAAGAACGACCCCGCGCCGGCCGATGGTCCCTACATCTCACCGGTCTTCTCGGGCGCGGACACCCGGCAGGCTGCTCAGGCGCATCTGGGCGACGCCTTCCACGTCGGCGGCATGCATCTCATTCCGCGGATCGACCACCGCTACAAGGGGGACGAGAACCTCACCTACGTCGCCTACGTCGTGCGTCCGAGCCTGGACGAGCAGGGGCAGCCCAAGATGGAGCTCTCGATGGCCCTGTACGCCGCCGGAAAGAAGCCGGACGAGTGGATCAAGCAGGATGAGCAGGGGTTCCAACCTCTCCAGGGCGTAAAGGTCTTTGGCGACCTCTGGGTCTTCGGACAGATCCTGCCTCTGTCCAGCTTCAGGCGCGGCATGGAGTTCGCGCTCGAAGTGACATTCAAAGACAGCAAGACCGGGCTCACCCGCAGCGGTAGAATCCCCTTCACGGTCATCAAGGAGGATGCGGCTGCCGCCCCGGCGGCTGCGCCGGCCCCCACCGTGGCGCCCACCGCGGCGCCAAAGTAGTAAAGTGGTGGGCGTGGCGCGGGACGAGAACGTCTTTTCGAGCGTCGAGCAGGCCGCGGCGGAGTTCCGTCGCGGCCGCTTCGTCGTCATCGTGGACGACGAGGACCGCGAGAACGAGGGCGACCTGGCCATCGCCGCGGAGAAGGTGAGCCCCGAGGCGATCAACTTCCTGACCATTCACGCGCGCGGCCTCATCTGCGTGGCACTCACCGAGCAACGCTGCGACGAGCTGCAACTCCCGCCCATGGTGGAGCACAACACCTCACCCCACCAGACGGCCTTTTGCGTCTCGGTGGAGGCGCGTCACCGCACGACGACGGGCATCTCGGCGGCCGACAGGGCGGTGACCGTGCAGGCGCTGATCGATCCGGGGACTGGTCCGGACGACCTGCTCCGGCCGGGCCACACGTTCCCCCTGCGGGCACGCAACGGCGGCGTCCTCAAGCGTGCCGGGCACACCGAGGCCTCGGTGGACCTCGCCCGTCTCGCCGGCCTGATCCCGGCGGCGGTGATCTGCGAGGTCATGGACGCCGACGGCTCGATGGCCCGCCTCCCTCGGCTGCTCGAGGTCGCCCGCGAGCACGGGCTCGCCATCGTCACCGTGCGCGACCTCATTGCGCACCGGCTACGCCACGAGCGCATCGTCGAGAAGATGGCGGCGCCCCTGCTTCCCACCCGCTACGGCGAGTTCCACGTCCACGCCTACCGTTCTCCGGTGACCGGCGAGGAGCACGTGGCGCTCGTGATGGGCGAGATCACGCCCGAGGAGCCGGTCCTCGTCCGCGTCCACTCCCAGTGCCTGACCGGCGACGTCTTCGGCTCGGCGCGCTGCGACTGCGGCGCGCAGCTCGAGACGGCGCTCGAGCGCATCGCTGCCGAGCGACGCGGCGTGCTGCTGTACCTGCTGCAGGAGGGGCGCGGCATCGGGCTCGCCAACAAACTGCGCGCCTACGAGCTGCAGGACGCCGGCGCCGACACGGTGGAGGCCAACCAGAAGCTGGGCTTCGCGGCCGACCAGCGCGACTACGGTGTGGGGGCCCAGATCCTGCGCGACCTCGGGGTGCGCCGCATGCGCTTGATGACCAACAACCCGTCCAAGTACGTCGCCCTGGCGGGCTACGGCCTCGAGATCGTGGAGCGCGTGCCGCTCGAGGTGCCGCCCACCGAGCATACCCGCAAGTACCTGGAAGCCAAGAAGCACAAGATGGGCCACCTGCTCCGCATGGTTTGAGTCGGTCAGGCTAGGAGCCTGTCCGACTTGGGGCGTTGCGCGAGCGTAATCCTCCTAAGACGATTGAGTCGCAATTCAGAAAACTGGATCGGCACTCAGGAGGACGGGCCCTCTGCCGCGGAGCCCTCGCGCTTCTGCCGGGCGCGCGGCCGAACCGCGATCGTGCAGCGCGCCACGCAGACCCGCTCGTCCCTCTCGTCGGTGACCTCGATCGCGTAGACGTGGGTCGTCCGCCCGCGGTAGAGCGGCCTGGCGGTGGCGAGCAGCGTCCCCGTGCGCTTGAGGCGCAGGTGGGTGGCGTTGAGGTCCACGCCCGCGATGATGTGGGTCCGCAGGTTCACGGTCATGGCGGCGGCCAGCGAGGCCGCGGACTCCGCCAGCAGCGCCGAGACCCCGCCGTGCAACATCCCCAGGTGCTGGCGGTGCCGCTCGTCAATCTCCATCGCCACCTGCATCTCGTCCGGGTCGTATTTCGCGACGCGGATCCCCAGCGGCTCGAACACCGTGTGCGGATTTGTGCTCTCAACGACGCGGATGAACTCCTCGCGGTCCACGCCCACCTCCTGCATCGCGCCAGGATACGCCGCGACCGTTCGCCCGGCTGCCCGTTGCCAACGATCACCTCACGGCGTGCCCGTCGCTATACTGACATGACATGAGCGCAGAGCGGGTTCGGTTGGGGCTGGAGCGGCTGCGGGACGACCCCGCGCTGATCAAAGGTCGGCGCTTTGCGGTGCTCGCCAACCAGGCTTCGGTGACCGCCGATCTCGAGCCTGCGTGGCGCGCCCTCGCCGCGGCCGGCGGGCAGCTCGTCCGCATCTTTGCCCCCGAGCACGGGCTGTGGGGTATGGCGCAGGACATGGAGGTGGTGAGCGAGGAACGCGAGGCCGTTCTCGGTGCGCCGGTGATCTCGCTGTACGGGTCCTCGGCCGACACGCTTACCCCGCGCCGGGAGCA
Source organism: Thermoanaerobaculaceae bacterium (assembly GCA_963754345.1). Taxonomy (GTDB): domain Bacteria; phylum Acidobacteriota; class Thermoanaerobaculia; order Thermoanaerobaculales; family Thermoanaerobaculaceae; genus RBG-13-68-16. Next base: position 137,395 of record CAVWFZ010000005.1, read on the forward strand.
CCTGGACGGGCTCGACGCGCTCGTGGTGGACCTGCCGGACATTGGCTGCCGCTACTACACCTTCGCCGTGACGCTCGCGCATGCGATGGCCGCCTGCGAGGCGGCGGGCGTCGAGGTGATCGTGTGCGACCGCCCGAACCCGATCGGCGGCGTGGCTGTCGAGGGCGGCCCGGTCGAGGAGCGCTGCCGTTCGTTCGTCTCGGAGCTCCCGGTGCCGGTGCGCCACGGGATGACGCTCGGGGAGCTTTCGCTGCTGGTGCGCGCCGGGCGCCACCCGCAGCTCGCGCTCGCTGTTCTCACCTGCGAGGGGTGGCGGCGCGAGGCGTGGTGGGATGAGACCGGCCTCCCCTGGGTGGCGCCCTCGCCCAACATGCCCTCGCTGCTCACCGCGACGATCTACCCGGGCGCTTGCCTGGTGGAGGCGACGAACCTCTCGGAGGGGCGCGGCACGACGCGGCCGTTCCAGCTCATCGGAGCGCCGTGGCTGGACGGCGAGGCTCTTGCGAGCCGTCTCAATGCACTGGAGCTGCCCGGCGCCTGCTTCCGCCCGACGTTCTTCCGGCCCGCGTTCGGCAAGCACGCGGGCACGGTGTGCGCGGGGGTGGAATGGCACGTGACCGACCGGATGCGCCTGCGGCCCCTGGAAGCGGGGGTCCGGTTGCTTGCCGAAGTGCACGCGCTACACCCGCGCGAGTTTGCCTGGCGCAAAGAGGCGTACGAGTTCGTCGCCGACGTGCCGGCCATCGACCTCCTGGCGGGTTCGAGCTTGGCGCGCGAGGCGATCGAGGGTCGAGGCGATGCGGCGGCGCTGTTCGCCGGTTGGGCGGCCTACGCCGAGCAGTTTGCCGAGCGAAGGGCGGAGTTCCTGCTCTACCCGATGCCCGGGTGAGGGCGTTGACGGACGGCGGCGGTGTCGCGAGTCCGGCCCTTGTCCGGGAACACATAGACCGCGCCGGCAGTCTGCCCGCGGATCACGGAGGCGTACGCGAAGAAGGCCCCCCGTGGCGTTGACGTGTGCACCCGTGCCCAGCCGTCCTCCAGCCTCGGGGAGCCCACCTTGGCGAAGACGTCGTCCACCTGAAGGAAGCCCTTCGCGGGTAGCTGCGTGCTGAGCTTCCCCAGCGGCCGATCGGCACGGTCGAACAGCTCGATCTCTACCGAGACAGGCGTCAGGCGGGGATTCAGGAAGCCAACGTTGGTCCGCACCCCGGCCTCGGGCGCCGGATCGTGGGCCAGGCCGGATAACCGGGCAACCGTGAAAGCAGGGATGGCCTGGTCCGCTGTGAGGGCAGGCAGGAGCGGCACTGGCGGAACACCGGCCGCGACGTTCTCGGTGATGCCGGCGGCGGTGATCGGACCGGCGCGCGGGGCCAGCCGGAGGGCGCCGGCACCCGAGAAGCCGAAGTTCTCCTCGGCGGCGTTGCGCCACACGCGTCGCTGCCCCGCGCCGAGAGTGATCGTCGTGCGCAGCGGCGCACTGGCCCCCGAATCGGCCGGGATCAGCTCCAGCAAAACGGTGTTCGGAAACGTGGCCAGGTTGGTGACCTCGAGCCTCGTACGCCACTCGGCGCCCGCCCGCCCACCCGCGTTGGCGACCGGCAGAACGTACAGCGTGCGGCCTGGAGGGGGCGCCGCCGTGCCGCCAAGCGCCTCCAACCAGCCGCGGCCGGTTGTCGCGTCGCGCAGTTCGCCGCGCACCATGGTGAGCCCTGCGAGCAGGTAGAAAACGGCGACCGAGCGCAGCACCCACCTGCGCCACCCGCCTGGCTGGTTCTCGGCGACCAGCACTGCCAGGAACGGGACGGCGATCAGCGCGCGCGCGTACGCCCAGGCCTCGCAGTACACGGTAAAGGAGAGGAAGAGGCCCATGCCGGCGAATGCGAGGAACGCCAGCTCGGGGGCACGCCACGACGGGGGCCGCGCGGCCACCAGGGCCACGGCGACCGTCGTGGCGGCAATTGCAAGGAGGCCGAACACCTCCGCCCACCAGACGTGGCCGCCTGAAACGAGGGTCTCGACCTTTTGGGGAACCCACACGAACGGAATGGAGAAGTTCCCCGAGCCGGACTCGAAGCCGAACCCCAGCACGCTCTTGAGGTAGATCTGCCAGCCTACGGCGAGGGCGATCGGCACCGATACGAACGTCGCGGCTCTCCAGGTGCGCCTGAGCCGCAGCTCGTCGGCCGCGACGGCGAGCGCCGCCAGGTACGAGGTCTCCCGCGCGAGCACGGCGGCGCACGCCAGCACGAGTGCCCACCCGTATCGCCCACGCCCGTGCGCCCACACGGCGGCCAGCAGGAAGAGGAGTGCGCCGGCGTCGGGTGTGGTGCGGAGCACCGCCGCCGCGAGGCCGGCGGTCGCCACCAGGAGGAGCGCCCACCACGGCGAACGGCCGTCGGTCTCCAGCCAGCGTGCGATCAGGACCACGGCACCGATGCCGAGGCCCCAGCAGAGGAGCTGATACGTCACGAGCGCCGCCGCCGGGTTGCCCAGCGCAAGGAACCACGCGAGCAGGGGGACGAGGATGCGTGTCGCCCGGTAGGACGGCGCGTCGAGCGCCCTCGGTGTCTCCGGCAAACGGAGCAAGGGGTCGGTCGCCAGCGCCGCGTACCACTGGCCGTCGTACCCCGACGGACCGGCCCGCGGCACGGACGAGAAGGCGGCCGGTATTTCGGCGTCCTCCCTCACACACAGCAGTGCGCGGAAATCATCGTTGTAGCGGGCATGTGCCACGAACAGGATGACCAGCGCCCAGAACAGCGTCGCGGCCAGCGCCACGGCCCGGACGGCGACGTTCGGGGAGGCCAGTCGCGCGCGGAGAAACGCCTTGATAATTGAGACTATTCTCAATTACGGCGACCCTTCTGCGCGGACACCGGACAGCCCGCACTCGGGGCCTCGCGCGGGCCCGGGACGTCGTTCGGGGTATCCACGGCGCATGATTCTACGACAGCGGCGCCGACGGCGAGCTGCTCGGGCGAGTCGTATACACTGACAAGCCACGGGCGCAGGAGTGGAGACGCGGCCCGGTGTGCAGAAAAGGGGACCGGGAACGTTGCAGCAGGAGACACGAAACGGGCACGGGCCGCAGCGGCCTCTCTCTTCCGAGGGAGTCGGCCCCGGCCCCGCCGGCGCAGCGATCGCCCCGCCCATGCCCCCGGACCGCGAAAAGAGCCCGCCCGGGGGCGCAACGGCGGCCGACGTGGCGCGCGAGCGCTACCGGCAGGCGCGCATCAAGCACTGGGACGAGGTCGCGCGCTCCCTTGACCGTTGGCGGGGGTTCGGCGGGGCCTACCACCGGCGTCTTGCGCAGGTGTACCGGAACGTCGTGCCGCCGGGCCGGCGCGTGATCGAGATCGGGTGCGGAGAGGGCGACCTCCTCGCCGCGCTGCAGCCGTCGCTGGGCGTGGGCGTGGACTTCTCGGGCGAGATTCTCCGGCGCGCCGCGGCCCGCCATCCGGACCTTCGATTCGTCCAGGCCGATGCCCACGACCTCTGCGACCTTGAGGGCGAGTTCGACGCGATCATCCTCTCCGACCTCGTCAACGACCTGTGGGACGTGCAGGGAGTCTGCCAGCAGCTCAGAGCCCTCGCCGGCCGGCAGACGCGAGTGATCATCAACTCCTACAGCCACCTCTGGGAGCTGCCGCTCTCCGCCGCGGGCCGCCTCGGGATGACCAAGCCCAACCTCCCGCAGAACTGGCTGACCCTCGACGACCTGGTGAACCTGCTGCACCTCACCGGTTTCGAGGTGGTGCGCCAGTGGCACGAGGTGCTCTGGCCGCTCCCGACGCCGTTGCTTGCGGGGTTCGCGAACCGCTTCTTGGTCAAGCTCTGGCCGTTGAAGCACCTGGCTCTCGCGAACTTCGTCGTGGCGCGCGCGCTTCCGCGGCGGAGGAGAGGAGAGCCGGAGCCGGTGGTCTCGGTGGTGGTGCCGGCCCGCAACGAGGCCGGCAACATTGCCAGCGTCCTCGGGCGGACCCCGGAGATGGGTGGCGGCACCGAGATCATCTTCGTGGAGGGCCATTCGAGCGACGACACCTACGAGGCAATTGAGAGGGAGATCGCCGCCAACCCAGGCCGGCGCTGCCAACTGCACCGCCAACCGGGCAAGGGGAAGGGCGACGCCGTGCGCCTGGGTTTCGCCCGCGCCGGCGGCGAGGTGCTGATGATCCTGGACGCGGACCTCACGGTGCCTCCCGAGGAGCTGCCGCGCTTCTACCGGGCGCTGATCGAGGGCAAGGGCGAGTTCATCAACGGGGTCCGCCTCGTCTACCCGATGGAGCGGGAGGCGATGCGATTCGCCAACCTGCTGGGCAACAAGTTCTTCAGCCTGGCGTTCTCGTGGCTCCTGGGCCAGCCGATCAAGGACACGCTGTGCGGCACAAAGGTGCTCTGGAAGCAGGACTATGAGGCGATCGCCGCGAACCGGGCGTACTTCGGCGACTTCGATCCCTTTGGCGACTTCGACCTGCTCTTCGGTGCCGCGAGGCTCGACCTGAAGATCGCGGAGCTTCCGATCCGCTACCGCGAGCGCACCTACGGTACGACCAACATCCAGCGCTGGAGGCACGGCTGGATGCTGCTCAGGATGGTGGCTTTCGCTGCGGTCCGTTTGAAGTTCGTCTAGGCTTGGTCCGATGATGACGGAAAGCATGGATCACAACCCGACCACCGGCGCCGACCGAGCGCAGGTCCAACCAGGCTCGGCCTCTGTGTTCCTGAAGCCGGGACGTGTCGCGCTGGCGGCGCTGGCGGCGTACGGGGCCTTCCTCTGGTTCTTCCGTCCGGTCAATCCCCTCGAATGGGATGAGGTGCTGGCGCAGCGCGCGTTGTTCCACTATGACGTCGCCGGCCACTCGCCTCAGCCGCCAGGGTTCCCCGCCTACATCGGCGCCGCCAAGGCCGTGAACTGGCTGGTGCACGACCCGCTGCAGGCGCTTCAGATCGTTGGCATTCTCGCGGCGCTCGCGGCGGTGGCCGCCACCTTTGCAGTGGCGCGTCGCCTGGGGGCATCGCCGACGCTGGCGGCTGGTGCGGCGGCCGTGCTGGCGGCGAACCCCGAGTTCTCCTTCATGGCCGTCGTTGGGACCTCGGACGTCGCGGGGACGGCGTCCGGGGTGGTCGCCGTCCTCGCCCTCGTCGCTGCAGCGGAGAACCCCGCGCTGCTGCCGCTCGCCGGGGCCGCCTGTGGTCTTGCCATCGGCATACGGCCGCAGAACATGCCGGTCTACCTGCCTGTGCTGATCTGGGCGCTGGCGCGCGGGGTACGGGCCCGGCGCTGGGGCCCCCTCGCTCTCGGCGCGCTCGCCGGCCTGGCGGTTTCGGCGGCGGCGTGGGTCCCGGCGATCCTCGTGACCGGGCCGCAGCGGTGGTGGGGGGCGGTCAATGACCACGTCCGCTACATGGGCGCCATCGAGACACCGCTGCACCTGCCGAAGGCGCACGTGACCGACGTCCTGCAGTACTGGTTCCTGCGCTCCTTTGTGGACTGGAAATTCGCAATCCCTCTCTGGCTCCTGATCGTGGTGGGCATCATCGTCTTTGTGCGGTCGGGCCAAGGGAGGATCGTCGCGCTGGCCGGCTCGGCGGCAGGCCTTTGGGTGGTCGGCGCGATGTTCAGTCTCAACGAAACCGTCGCACTGCGGTACATACTCCCGGCGGTGCCGTTCCTGGCGGTGCTGGCTGCCGGCGGTCTGGCCTCAGGCAACAGGATCGTGAGGCGGGCCGTCGGCACACTCCTGGTCCTGTGGTGCGTCGTGCTGGTGGCATGGGCCTCGCCTGCGTACCGCGAGCGTCTGAAGCCCGAGCCCGTCTGGGCGGCACTCACCTGGGTCCGCGAGCACTTCAACCCGGCCATGACCCGCATCGTCTACGACGGGGTCGCCACGCCTCAAGTCGAGTACGTCCTCGGCAGCAACGGATTCCCGATCACCGAGATGCAAAAGGCCGCGCTGTTCGACGCGTCGGCGCAGCCGGGGGAGCAGACGCTCTTCGTAACGCCGTTGCCGGTGCCCGGGGCGGACCTGCTCTTCGAGGCCCACCACGCCACCGACCGCGTCGTCCAGCTCGCCTGGGGGAGGTACGAGTCGTGCGCGGTGAGCCGTGTGCGGGGTGCCGAACCGGTCTTCTCCCCCGAGTGGCAGGTCCGGAGAGACGGCTGGCAGCTCTTCGGGACCGGGCGCATCCAGCTTCCGGCCGGGTCCAAGCCTGCCCTCGTGAGGCTGTGCGCGGGCTGGGAGGCGATCACGTTGAATCGCCAGGGGGGCGCCGCCGAGAGCATCAAGCCCACGGAGTGCGTGATGGTGCCTCTGCTTCCCGGCCCCGCCGGTGGGCTGGCGGTGAGCGCCCCGAAGAACTCCGCCACGCTAATCCCTCCCATCCAGCTCCTGCCGCTGGCCGCGCTGCATTCAAGAAACCTTCCGGCATCCGCGTTCATGGTGCCCCAGGTGGCCCACCTGCCGGGCCTCCATTCGTCGTTCTGGCGCACCGACCTCGTCCTGATTAACCCGCAGAAACACCCGCTCCAGGTAGCAGCCCAGTTCCTCCCCACAGGAAAAGACAACGTGACGGCCGCAAAGGCCACCGCGACCCTGGAGCCTGGGCAAATGCTGCAGGTGAGCGACGTGCTGACGCTCCCGCAGTTCCAGGGACAGGGCAAGCTCGGCGCGATGCTCGTCTACGCCGACCAGCCGGGCCAATGCGCCCGGGACGACTGTGACTTCCTCGTGCTTTCCAGGACCTACAACAGCAACGCGCCACCGGTGGCGTGGCGTGGCGACGAGTGGCTAAGCGGCGTTGCAGCCGCATCCACGCTGCGCTGGGGTGAGAAGGCCACCTTCAGCCAAGTCCACAGAACAGACACCGTGGGGGCGAGCGTGGGGTTCGCCTCGTGGTCCAAGGTGCCGGTCCGGGTCAGGGTACGGGTCTTCGACAAAGCGGGTGCGACCGTCGAGACCCGCGAGCTGGACCTGCCCCGCTTCGGGCACCTGCACATGCCGCTGGACGCGGATGTCGCCGACGGCCGGCTGGAGGTCGAGGTCCTTGCGCCCAGGTCCGGGGCGATGGTCGTGCCCTACGTCTCGATGGTGGACCGGGACACCGGCCTGCCCACCCACCTCCTTCCGGACACGATGCCCTCCCACAAGCCCTCCGAGCCGTCGCCGCTGCCGGCTCCGTAGCGCCCGTCTCTGGGCCGAAGCCCGCTCGCCGCGTGCGATGCGGTGCTACCCTGCGGGCGCGATGGAGGCGCACTGCTGGAAGGCGTGAACGGCGGCCCGCAGCGTGAGCCCGCTCGTCGGAACGGCCACTCGCGAAGGGCCTGGCCGGAGCTGCTCTGCCTGGCGCTGCTCTTCATGAGCTTTCTCGGTTTCGTGCGCCGCCATTCCAGCGACGTGCCCGGCGGCTCCGACTCGTGGGGCTACGTCTCCGAGGCGGTGCGGCTGAGCCAGGGGCACTTCTACGAGCGCGAGCAGGTGCTCTCGCCGTTCGGGTTGCCGGAGGACGCTGGCCGCACCCATCCGCTTGGCTACGTCGAGAAGGGCCGGGAGGGGACGGTCCCCACGTACCCCTTCGGCTACCCGCTGCTGATGGCCGGGGCGATCAAACTCTTCGGTCTGGAGGCGGCGTTCTGGGTGACCCCTGTCCTCGCGGCGGGCGCACTGCTGCTGACGTACTGGCTCGGGCGGGCCGCCCTGGGGCGGGCCGGGGGCGCGATGGCTGCAGTGCTGCTGGCCGTCCTCCCGAACTTTCTGTGGGGTGCCTTCCAGCCGTTGAGCGACGTCCCGGCGGCGTTCTTCTGCACACTGACTCTTGTGGCGCTGCTTGCGATGCCCGCGGGTCCGACGGCGGACCTGCTCCTGGGCGCCTCGCTCGGGTCCGGCATCTGGGTGCGGCCCAACATGGGCCTCCTCGTCGGCCTGGCGGGGCTCTGGCTGGTGGCTCGCGGGGAGTGGCGTCGCCTCGCCAGGGTCGCGATGACCGTGGCGCCCTTCCTGCTGGTCGAGGCTCTGATCAACGCGCACCTGTTCGGAGCGCCCTGGCGGACTGGATACGGCGAGCTGCACCTTGGCGGGCCGCTCGCGGAGACCCTGGCCCGAGGTGGACGCCACCTGCTGCGTCTCAACGACCAGCAGGCCGGCCTCGGGCTGCTTCTCCTCGCCCTCGCCCTGATCTGGAACAGGATCCCCGCCGCGCGGCGGTTCCTCCTGGCCGGTGTGTTCGTCGCATTCCTGGGTTTCTTTGCCGCGTACCGGATCGACGATGCCTGGTGGTACTTCAGGTTCCTGGTGCCGGCCATGCCGGCCGTGACGGTGCTGGAGGCCGGGTTCCTGATGCGGTTCACAGGTCCCGGGCGTGCATCGCGCCTGCGAGCCTGGGCGGTGACCCTCGCCGTGTGCGCGATCGCGGTGGGCTCGTTCAGGTACACGAAAGAAAAAAGGGTCTTCACGCTGGCGGAAGTGGAGCGCAAGTACCCGAGGGTGGCCGCGCTCGTCTCGCGGACGATGGAGCGTCCGGCGCTGGTGCTGGCCATGCAGCACAGCGGGTCGCTCCGCTTCTACGCCGGCATTCAAAGCGCACGCTACGACCTCGGCTCACCGCAGGAGCTCAAGGATACACTGTCGCAGGTTTCACGCGCCGGAGGCCACTTATACCTGGTGGCCGAGGATTGGGAGCTGCGGCAGATCCGCGGCTCCGACAGGGCGTTCCTCGTCGAGGGGGCACTGGAGCTCGGTTTCGTCGAGCCCAGCCATGTGACGCTCTTTCGGCTGCGCACGCCGGAGGCTCCCGGTCAGGGCCCGGGCGCTCCCGGGAGCCTCGCTGCAAACGGGAGCCCTGTCTCCGGGGCCTTGCCAGGGGAGTGCCGCCACTCCGAACATCTCGTGGCATTGCCTAGAAAGTCCCGCCCGCCCAAGGTGTCATCCCGAGGAGCGAAGCGACGAGGGATCTGGGTGGGGGAACACGTGCCCCCCTCCCAGATCCCTCGCCCTGCCTGCGGCAGGACTCGGGATGACATTTTTCGAGATCTTTCATGGTCCAGGGTGTGCCAACGGCACATGGAGATTCTGAGCGGGAGTTGTGTTCGCCTCCGGGCCGTTGTACGGTTCCTCGCCTCGTCGGGTCAGGTCGGAGCGGGGCGCCACGTTGCCCTCCTTTGCAGTGAATCGGCTTGTAACGACGATCGGCAGGAAGGCGTCGTATACGAGAACAGACACGTCGTGCCGACCAGGGGATGACAAGTGCCTGACGGTGTGACCGACTCGAGGGGGGCGCTGTGGCGGTTCGCGGCCGCGGCCTCGGCAGCGCTCTACGGCATTGTCCTCGTGGTCTTCAGGCCTACGTCGCCCTACGAGTGGGACGAGGTGCTCTTCCTCGGCGCTCTCGATCGCTACGACGTCGCCTCGCACTCCCCGCATCCGCCCGGCTACCCGGTATACGTCGCTGCGGGCAGGCTCGTCCGCACGCTGGTGAGAGACCCACAGCTGGCGCTCGAGCTGGTCGCGGTCGCTGCGGCGATCGCGGTGCTCTGGTTCCTGTGGCGGACGGCGCGGGAGCTCGAGGCCCGGCCCGCTGTGGCGTTCACGGCGTCGGCGATTGTCGCGGCGACGCCCGCGTTCGTCTTCAACGCCAACGTGGGTCTCTCCGACGTCCCCGGCGCGGCCGCCGCCACCGCGGCGGTCTGGTGCCTCGTGCGGGCAAGGCGCGAGCCGCGGCACCTCCCGGTGGCTGCCGCCGTGACCGCATTGGCCCTCGGCGTGCGCCCGCAGCTGATCTTTGCGGTGCTCATCCCGTGCCTCCTCGCGCTTTGGCCCGCTCTGCGGGGGCGGCGCTGGAGGCCGCTGCTCCTTGCTGGCGCCTCGGGGATCGTCGTGCTCCTCGCGTGCTGGGTGCCGCCGGTACTCGTGACCGGTCCTTCGCGGTTCGCCGACTCCGTGCGCTACCAGGCGCAGTGGACAGCCCTGAACGAGGCCGGGTACCACCTCCCGGCCGCTGCGGTCGGCGAGGTGCTCGAGCACTGGCTGATCCTGCCGTTCGGCTCGACCGAGATGGCGTTCGTGTTCTGGCTCCTGGTGGCCGGCGGCACGGTCGCGTGGCTGAGCAGCTCGCGTCGGGAACTCGTCCTGGTCGCGGTCGGGTGGGGGGGCGCCTACCTCGTGGCGGCGATGCTGACCATGAACCTCACCACGTCGGTGCGCTACATCGTCCCGGCGCTGCCCTCGCTCGCGCTCCTGGCGGCGGGGGTCGTGGTGGCGTCCGCGCGGGCGCTGCGCCGAGCAGGCGCGACGATCTGCGTCGTGTGGTGCGCCGCTGTGATCGCGTGGGGTGCTCCCGTGTATGTGTTGCGCAGGGAGCCGGCCCCGGCGTGGGAGGCGCTCGAGTGGGTGGCCCACAACTACCAACCGACGACGACGACCGTCCTCTACCAGGGGATGCTCATACCGCACGCGCCGTACCTGCTGCTGCCCCGCGGCTTCACGACCATCTATGCAGCCGACGCCGAGAAGCTCGGTGTGGACTCGCAGACCCGCCAGACCGTGCTGAACGTGGGCCCCGAAGTGCCGGACGGCGGCGAGGTCCTCTTCTCGCGCGAGTGGAGCTCGGGCCGGCTGCGGCGGCTTACTAGAGACCGGTACAACCTCTGCAAGGTGACGCGCGTGCCCGGGCTGGAGACTGCAGGCCCGCCGCCCGGTTGGCGCAGCGCGAGTCGCGCGGCGGCCGACCAACCGGGCGGGGAGGTGCAGGTCGACGCGCGCTCCAGGCTTGCGGTCGCGCGGGTCTGCGCGGCGGGTGAAGCGGTGACGGTCGGGCGACCGGGTCTGCCTACGCTCGCGCTTGCCCCCTGGACCTGTGCGGACGTCGCTCTCCTTCCATCGTTGCAGGGTGACCTGGCCGTCACGGATCCGGCGGGGCGCCCGGCGACCCGGGCGCGTTCCTACCTGCTCCCGTTCGGGGAGCTGACGTTCAGGTGCGGGCCCTCGCCGGCGTTCGTGATCCCGCAGGTCGCCCACCTCACCGGAAAGGGAGGGGCGTTGTGGCGGACCGACGTGGTGGTCATCAACCCCTCCGATCGAGCCCTCCAACTGGGCGCCCGGTTGCTGTGGCCCGGCCGCGGAGGATCGGGTCCTACGGAGGCGGGCGCCACTCTTCCGGCCGGCGGGGTGGTGGTCGTGCCGGACGTCCTGGCGCTCCCGGAGTTCGCGGGACACGACGGTGTCGGGGCGCTGCTCGTCTACGCTCTTGATGGGGGGCGGCCGTGTAGGAGGGACCGCTGCGCCTTCCTGGCGTGGGCCCGCACGTACAACGCAAGCGCCCGGCCGGTCGGCTGGCAGGCCAGCGAGTGGCTCCCTGGGGTGGCGCCGGATTTCGGTTTGCGAGGTGGCAAGAAGGCGACCTTTTCTCCGATCACGAACGACTCGACGGCGCATGCGAGCGCGGGCGTCGCGTCCCTGTCCGCTCAGGCGGTGCGGGTCCGGGTCCGCGTGCTCACCCCGTCGGGCGAGGTGGTCGAGGAGAGCGAGCACGAGGTCGGGAGCTTCGGGCACCTGCACATCGCGCTGCAGGCGGCCGTCGCAGGTGGCAGGGTCGAAGTGGAGGTGGTAGATGCGCCCCGTGACGCTCGGCTCTTCCCCTACGTCTCGCTTGTTGACCAGGTGACCGGAGCCCCGACGCACCTCTTGCCCAACGGCTTCCCGACGCCGGACGGCGAGGTTCGCCGGTCGTGGCAGCTCCCATCCTCGCGGCGAGGCCGCTGACGCATGGAACCGGTGCTGCGGCCCGCCGCGGTTCTGTTTGATCTCGACGGCACGCTGGCCGATTCCTTCGCAGCCATTCGCGAGGCGCTCAACGCCGCGCTGCGCGAGCACGACCTGCCGGAGAGGGACCTGCCCTGGGTGAAGACCCACGTCGGCCGGGGCGCCGTGGAGCTGCTTCGCGACGCGCTGGGCGCCGACCGCGATGAGGCACTGCTTCGGACGGTCGGTGCGCGGTTCGGGGCCGTTTACCGGGAGATTTACCTGGAGCAGACGCCGCCGATGCCGGGGGCAGGGGAGGTGCTGGCTCTGGTCGCCGCGAGGACCGGCGGCAAGGTCGCAGTCGTCTCCAACAAGTACGAGGAGCTGTGCCGCCGGTGGCTCGCGCACTGGGGGCTCGCGCCCCACGTCGCCGTGGTCGTGGGGCCTGACACGCACGGCGTGCGCAAGCCCGATCCGGGCACGGTGGTGCCGGTGCTCGAAGGGTTCGGCGTGCTGCCGGGCGACGCCCTGATGGTAGGGGACATGGAGATCGACGTGAACACCGCGAGGGCGGCAGGCATCCCGGCGGTGGCGGTTCATCCGGACGAGACTGTGGCGGGAACGCTGCTGGAAGCGGGCGCGGTGGCCGTGCTTGGTTCTCTGGGTGAGCTCCCCTCCTGGCTCGCGCACAACGGCACCGGCTGGCGGTAACATGGCGCTGCGAGATGGGGGCCTGAATGGGTGATCGGCGGCGGGTCGCGCTGGTGTTCGGTGGGCGGTCGGGTGAGCATGAAGCGACGCCGGCTTGCGAAGCGAGCCTGCGTCGTCCCGAGGACTGCCGACGACAGGCCGAGGGATCTCACCGCAGCCGCACGCAAAGATGCTGTGGGGTGAATTCAGCATGACCGCCAAGCTGCGCGTCGCGCTCGTCTTCGGTGGGCGGTCGGGCGAACACGAGGTTAGCATCGTCTCCGCCCGGTCAGTCGCGGCGGCCCTCGACCACAACCGGTACGACGTGATCCCCATGGCCATCGACCGGGCGGGCCTGTGGGCGGACGCTGAAACGGCGGCTCGTGCGCTCGCAGGGGCCGGAGCAAAGCCCGACGCGGCACCGGCGTTTTCGGGATCCTCCAGGCTGGACCACAGGCTGCTCGCGGGCGCCGTGGACGTGGTGCTTCCGGTCCTGCACGGGCCGTTCGGCGAGGACGGCACCATCCAGGGGCTGTGCGAGATGCTCGACCTGGCCTACGTCGGGTGCGATGTCGCCGCGAGCGCGGTGACCATGGACAAGGTCGTGAGCAAGAAGCTGTTCCGCGAGGCTGGCCTGGCCACGCCGCGTTTCGTCCCGGTCACCGGGGTCGAGTGGGCGAACGACAGGGCGGCGTGCGAGAGGCGCTGCCTCGAGTTGCCGCTGCCGCTGTTTGTGAAGCCGGCGCGACTGGGCTCCTCGGTGGGCATCAGCAAGGTCAAGCAGGCCAGTCATCTCGCCCAGGCGGTCGAGGTCGCGCTCGGGTACGACGACCTGCTCATCGTGGAGGAGGGGATCCCGGCACGGGAGATCGAGATCGCGGTGCTGGGGGGCGACCCGCCCTTTGTGAGCGTGCCGGGCGAGATCGTACCCGGGCACGAGTTCTACGACTACGCCGACAAGTATCTCGACGACGCCTGCGAGCTGCGGGCACCCGCGCCGCTGGAACCGAAGCAGGTGGCCGAGGTGCAACGGCTGGCGCTGGCCGGCTTTGCGGCGTTGGGCTGCGAGGGCATGGCCCGCGTGGACTTCCTGCTCGACCGGCGCGACGGTCGTTTCCTGCTCAACGAGCTCAACTCGATCCCGGGCTTCACCTCGATCTCCATGTACCCGCGGCTGCTCGGGCTTTCGGGCGTGAGCTACCCCGAGCTCCTGGACCGGCTGATCTCCCTGGCGCTGGCCCGCCGCGAGCGTCGCCGGCGCTTCGTCGAGGCCGCGCTGCGCCCGCTCTCCGAACGTTCCCGGTAGGAGGCAGGGCACAGGGGACAGGGAGGGAGAGGGGACAGACGAGGTTTCCCCTGCAAAAATCCAAATTAGCACGCCGTTTTTCCTCCTGAGCCCTGACCCCTGTCCCCTGTTTTTTCGGCCTTGATTGTGGCCTGCCGGACGCGTAGGATGCACTTGTGAATTTGTTCATTAGCGCCCGCGGACGGGCGAGGAGGATCCCATGAGCACAACCAGGGTCACGCGCGAGGATTCCCTCGCGTACCACACTGGAAAACGCCACGGCAAGGTCTCGGTGGTTCCCACCAAACCGTGTCTGACGCAGCGCGACCTCTCGATGGCATACACGCCCGGTGTGGCGGAACCGTGCCGCGAGATCCACCGCGACCCGTCGCTGGTCTACGAGTACACCAGCAAGGGGAACCTGGTGGGGGTGATCTCCAACGGTACGGCGGTGCTGGGGCTGGGCGACATCGGCGCCCTCGCCGGCAAGCCCGTGATGGAGGGCAAGGGCGTCCTCTTCAAGCGCTTCGCCGACATTGATGTCTTCGACATCGAAATCGAAACGCACGACCCGGATGAGGTCATCAAGTTCTGCCAGCTCATCGAGCCGACGCTGGGCGGGATCAACCTCGAGGACATCAAGGCCCCCGAGTGCTTCTACATTGAGGAGACCCTCAAGAAGACGATGTCCATCCCGGTCTTCCACGACGACCAGCACGGCACGGCGATCATCTCGGGAGCGGCGTTCCTCAACGCGCTCGAGATCACCGGCAAGAAAATCTCCGATGTCAAGGTCGTCTTCTGCGGCGCCGGCGCCGCGGGCATCGCCTGCGCGAAGCTCTACCTCAACCTCGGGGTGAAGAGGCAGAACCTCTACTTCGTGGACACCAAGGGGGTGATCTACAAGGGCCGCAAGGAGGGGATGAACCCCTACAAGCAGGCGTTTGCCCAGGACACCGACGCCCGCACGCTGGCGGACGCCATGCGCGGGGCCGATGCCTTCATCGGCGTTTCGGGTCCCAACCTGGTCACGCCCGAGATGCTCAAGACCATGGCCGAGGATCCGATCGTGTTTGCGATGGCCAACCCCGACCCGGAGATCACCTACGACGTGGCTGTGGCGACGCGCAAGGACCTCATCATGGCCACCGGACGCTCCGACTACCCGAACCAGGTCAACAACGTGCTCGGGTTCCCCTTCATCTTCCGCGGCGCCCTCGACGTCGGCGCCAGCGAGATCAACGAGGAGATGAAGATGGCGGCGGTGAAAGCGCTGGCCAACCTCACCAAGGAGGACGTGCCGGACTCGGTGATCAAGGCCTACGGCGGTAGGCCATTCAAGTTCGGGCGCGAGTACCTGATCCCGAAGCCGTTCGACTACCGCGTGCTGCTGTGGGAAGCGCCGGCCGTGGCCGAGGCGGCGATCAAGACCGGCGTGGCGAAGAAGCCCTTCTCCTCGAAGGAGGACTACGTGCGCGAGCTGGAGTCGCGGGTCTCACGGATCCGGCGCGTGATGCACGTGGTGATGGACCATGCCAAAGCCGCCCCCAAGAAGATCGTGTTCGCAGAGGGTACCCACCCCAAGATCGTGCGTGCAGCCAAGATCCTGCTCGAGGACGGGATCTGCAAGCCCATCCTGCTCGGCGCCAAGGCCGAGGTGGAGGCCCTTCTCAAAGAGTTCGAGGTCCCCAAGGAAAAGGTCGAGGTCGTGGAGCCGGCTAGGTACAAGAAGTTCGAGGCCTACGTGGATGTGTTCCACAAGATGCGGTGGCGGCGCGGCCTGGCGCGCGAGGACGCGGCAAAGGTCATCAAGGACCCGGTCTACTTCGGCAACATGATGGTCCACGAGGGCGACGCCGACGGCCTCATCTCCGGCCTCACCATGCACTACCCCGACACGATCAGGCCCGCCCTCCAGATCCAGCACACCAGGCCGGACGTGAGCCGGGCTGCCGGTGTCTACCTGCTCCTGCTCGAAGACCGGATGATCTTCATCGCGGACACGACCGTGAACCTCGACCCGACCGCAGAGGAGCTCGCCGAGATCGCCTACCTCGCCTCCGACGTTGCACGCACCTACTTCGACGTCGAGCCACGTATCGCCATGCTCTCGTACTCGAACTTCGGCTCCAACGCGGACAAGAACACGTTCAAGGTCCAAAAGGCCGTGGCGATCGCCCGCGAGCGCTGGCCCGAGCTCGTCATCGACGGCGAGATGCAGGCCGACACGGCGGTGGAGCCCTCGATCGCCGAGGAGACCTACCCCTTCTCCTCCATCAAGGGTGACGCCAACATCCTCATCTGCCCCGACCTGGAGTCGGCCAACATCGCCTACAAGCTGGTCTGGCGGCTGGGCAAGGTCGAGGTCATCGGACCGATCCTCGAGGGGGTCAACGCACCTGTCCATGTGCTGCAGCGCGGGGTCGAGGTGACGGACATCGTCAACATGACGGCGATGTGCGTGCTGAAGGCCCAGAACATGGAGGAGCAGCGGCACTCCGCCAAGGGGCGCTGAGCGACCGGCGAATCTCGAGAACCCGGGGCCCCGCGCCAGGCGCGGGACCCTTTTCCTGTCGCGGGGAGGTGCCTGCCCGCCCCGCCGGGGCGCGGCGGAGTCGTGATCAACTGGAGAACCGGTCGCATTGACAAGGTCGCGGCGCCCGCCTAGCATGAAACATGTCTCGCACCAAAGCTGTTAGCCATCACTAAAGGGAGGAATCGCCATGAGTCGCGCTTTGAAAGTTTTGCTGTTGTCGTTGGTTGTTGTCCTGGTGCCGATCCTGGCCGTCGCACAGACCGGTGGTTTGCGTTACTCCATCACCGTCAGCAAGTTCGAGAACAAGGCGGGATGGGCGGGCCACTGGGACATCGGTGACGCCTGGGGCACGATCATGACCGACCTGCTCAACCAGACGGGCAAGTTCATCGTCCTGGGGGAGAAGGACATGCGCCAGGAGGCTATGGGGGAGCAGGACTTCGCGGCTTCCGGGCGGGCGGCGGGTGGCGCGAAGGCCCCGGCAACGGGCCAAATGACCCCGGCGCAACTGCTTGTCAAGGGAGCCATCACCCACGTGGAGGACAGCACCGCGGGAGGCCATGGCGGCATAGCCATCGGCGGAGTTCGCCTCGGCGGTGCCGGCGGCAAGGGTGAGGTCAACGCCACCATCTACATCGTCGACTCCACGACCGGCCAGGTAATGGCGTCGAAGAGCGTTGTGGGTGTCTCCACGCGGAAGGGCCTCGATGTCGGCTACAGCGGCGCGGGGTGGGGCGCCGACGTCGGCGGGTACCAGAAGGACAACGTGGGCAAGGCCGTCACCGCCGCCTGCAAGGACGGCGTGGACTTTCTCGTCCAGCAGCTGCCCAAGATTCCGTGGACCGGCACGGTGGCGCAGGTCGCTGGCGGAAAGGTGTACGTCAACCGCGGCTCGCGCGAGGGTGTCGGCGAGGGGCAGGAGTTCGTCGTCGGCGAGGCCAACGTGGTGCGCGACCCGGATACCGGCGAGGTGCTCGACCAGAGCGTCAACGAGGTCGCGCGTCTCACGGTCAGCCAGGTGAAGGAGAAGCTCTCCATCTGCACCGTCAAGAGTGGCGCCGCCGACGCGATCAAGAAGGGGATGATGGTGAAGCTGCCCTGACGGGCGAGGTGAGGCACCTAGGAAAACCGGTTTGCCCCGTCGATTCGGCGGGGCACGCCGGCACCCGCGGCTTCGGACCATGCTGCCGGTCGGGTCGGAGGGCCGGCCCGGGCAAGGGGGAATAGCACGATGGCCACGAACAAGATCGGCCACTACACGATCGTGTCCGAGCTCGGGCGCGGCGGGATGGGTGTCGTCTACAAGGCCCATGAGGAGTCGCTCAACCGCTACGTGGCGATCAAGGTGCTGGGCGAACACCTGTCCGAGGACCCGTCGTTCGTGACCCGCTTCGTCAGAGAGGCCCAGGCGGCCGCGGCGCTCAGCCATCCGAACATCATCCAGATCTTCTTCATCGGCGAGGACAACGGCCGTCACTACTTCGTCATGGAGTACGTGGACGGCCAGTCCCTTCTCGCCATGGTCAGGAAAGAGGGGAGGATCGAAAACCCCCGGGCCGCTCAGTACATGCTGCAGGCGGCGAACGGGCTCGCCGCGGCCCATGACAAGGGATTCCTCCACCGCGACATCAAGCCTGCAAACCTCATGGTGAACGATCGCGGGCTCCTCAAGATCGCCGACTTCGGGCTCGCCCTCCCGCAGGACGCGGCCACCCGCCTGACCGCCACCGGGATGCTCGTCGGCACTCCCGGCTACCTCTCGCCCGAGCAGTGCATGGGGCAGCAGGTGGACAAGAGAACCGACATCTACTCGCTGGGCGTGACGTACTACGAGCTGCTGACCGGCACGATGCCGTTCCAGGCCGACAGCCCGCTCGCGCTGCTGCGCAAGATCCTCCAGGAGGAGCCGCCCGAGATCACGACCCTCAACCAGGCCGTGGATGACGAGACTCGACGCATCGTGAACCGGATGATCGTGAAGGACCGCGAGCAGCGCTACTCGAGCTGTCACGAGCTGGCTTCCGACCTGGACGCGTTCCTCGCCAGCCGCGGCGCGCGGTCAGCGGCCGGCGGGTTTGCCGGCACCGGTGTCGCAGCGCCGGCCGCGGCCGGTGCCAGCATGAGCGGGAAGACGGAGCGCATTTCAGGCTCCGGTGCACCGCCACCCCTTGCGCCTGCACCGGCGTCAGGTCCGGCGGCGCCGCCGCCGGTTGTCGCGGCGGCCACCTCGCCGCTGCCCAACCCGCCCGTGCCCGCCCCGGCGGCCATGGTCCCTGCCCCGCAGGCCGCGCCGGTCCCGGTCCCGGCACCGGCGGCGAAGAAGTCGCGGGCAGCCGTCATCGTTCTGGGTGTCGTTGCCTTGTTTGTCGTCGGCGTCGCCGTAGCGGGGTACCTGGCCCTTCGATCGCCGCTCGTCAAGCGCTTTCTCCCCTGGGGGGGAAAGGCCACCGTGGCGCGGCAGGAGGAAAAGGGCGCGCCCGCTTCCGGGGCCCTGGCCAGCACCGGTGGCGAGACGCGTGCGGAGGGCGCGGGGGCACCCGTCCAGGGAGGCCAGCAGGGAACAGCGGCCGCAGGCGAGCCCGCCGTTCAGCCTCCGGCTCAGCCCAAGGCCCCGCCCGTGATGGCGCAGGGCGGCACGCGGAGCGCGTCGCACACCGAAGGATCGGCAGGCCGCGCAGCGGCCCCGGCTCGGGCGCCCGCTGCCGGCGCGGGAGCGGAGAGGGCGGTCCCGGCACTCGGCGGCGTGGCGATCGCCGTCGTAGGCGATCAGATGCTTGTGGGTCCGGTTGCGAGCTTCTTGCAGTCGGAGCTTCAGACGGCCGGGCTGCAGCCCCTCGACGCGTCCACGCTGCCGGCCACCGAGGCCCTCCTTCGCGGACAGGCCGACCCGAGCGCCGACGGGCTCATGCAGGCCCTGCGCGGCGAGCGCCTGGCGGTGCTCGTACTGGCACGGGTGGTCCCTGCCGGCCAGCGCCAGCTGAAGTATATGAACCGCTACGACACGGCGTACTCGTCCAGGGTCACGCTGACCTGCTATGACCTGGCGACCGGGCGGCCGAAGGGGCGCTCCCTCAGCGCCACGGTCGAGTTCACGACGCTGACCACCGAGCGGGCGACGGAGAAGGCGCTGGGGCCGCTGGTCGAGGAGATCGCGAAGCAGGCCCGATGATGCACGACGCAGGGCGTTTGGGTTGACGCAGGGCTGCACCGCCCGGTTTGTGGCAGGCTGGAGAGTGGTGGAGTAAACTGAAAGTTGTGATCAGGAGGGTGGACGCCGTTCGCCCCTTCAGGTGGGGCGCCATGGATCGCGCGCTTTTCGCGCTGGCAGGCTCGCTGATTGCCGCCCTCTCGTTTGCGCAGGGGAGCCCCGGCTACGCCCCCGCTGAGAACCCATTCCAGAACGAGTACGATTTTGCGCTCGGGAAGCCCATCAGGCTGCGGGTCGACGTGCACGGTGTGCGCCTCGACACGCTCACCGTGGTCGCGCTTGGCGAGGTGCGCGCGGGCGAGAAGGTGAAGTGCGAAGTGGAGGTGGCCGGAAGCAACGAGACGGACAAGAAGGCCACCCTCACCGCGGTCTTGCTGTTCGAGAACGCCGACGGCAAGGGGATCGAGCGCATCACCCTCGAGCCGTTCAAGGCGAAAACGAGCAGGGCGTTCGACGAGAAGCAGAGGATCTCCGTGGCGGGGGATACTCTGCTGGCTGCCTCGAAGATGTACATCTTCGTCCAGATTGCCTTTTAGCCTCGCGCGGGATCGATTGCCCGATCCCAGAAGAGCAAGTTGTCTTTGCCTTTCGAGGCGAGCCCAACGGCTCATCGTGTTGTTTTCGGGATGGTTTGTCTTGCCCCTCGATCTCGGAGCGCCACTTCGTTCCTTCAACTTCTCGTTGCCATCCCGAGTCCTGCCGCAGGCAGGAGGAGGGATCTGGGTGGGGGCGTCTTTTGCTCTTGCCAGCTCTTGACCTTCGGCCTCGCCTGCGGATGTTCGTCCGTCTCCTGCTTTGCCCGCGCGTGGTTTCGCCTCTTCTTTTGCCCCACGGCCGGGTGGAAGTTCTTGTGCCACTCCGTGGCTTTCTTTTTGCCCCACGGGCTGGGAGCGGTATCTCGTTTCTTCAACTGCGTCGCGGCTTTTTTGTTTACCCGGGGGTGGCTTCGCTCGTCCGCTTCGCTCCCGACGCCTGCGCGAGCGACCCGACAGCGCTGCGCGACGCGGGGCCCCTCGGCGTCGGCATGAGACGGCCGCGCCGTCTCCCCACCCCGGCCAGCGCGTCGGGGACCCCGCTCGCTCCGGCGAGATGGCTTCGCCACCCTCCGGGCGGAGTCACCCCCACCCGCCCGGCACGCGGTGGGACTGCGGGCGTCGTCTCGCGCTGCCTGTACGCATGACCTCCCGGGCCTTGCTGTCGCATTTCGGGAGGGGGGCTTTCAATCCGCCGGTGCCGCGGGCGGCCAAGGCCGCACAGCAAGCCACCCGCGGGACCGGCAATACAAAGCCACGCAGTGGTAAAGAAAGATCCGGCCGCGCATCCGCGGGGCAATACAAAAAGGCGAAGCCACCCCCGGGCAAACAAAAAGGCTGCAACGCAGTTGCGAAAAGGACGGGAGGCTTCCAAACACGCGGGGCTGATTGAATGGCCCCACCCACCAGTGCTCTCCCGATCTCAGGAAAAAACGAGGTTGTTGTGGTGGTTCTAGGTTTGCGGGGGGCCGAGGACCTTGTGGATCTGGAGTGCCAGCTCGACGTCGCGCGACGTGAGGGCCTTGGTGCTGTCGGTGGTGAGGCGGACCTCCAGCTTGCCCCAGCCTATCTGCATGTCCGGGTGGTGGTCGGCTCTCTCGGCCAGTGAGCCGACCCGCACCGCGGCCGCCAGCGCCGCGCCGAAGTCGGCAAACGGCCAGCGTCCGACGAGCTGCTCACCGTCGAGGTGCCAGCCCGGCAGCTCGGCTGTCACCCGGCTGCGAAGGATCTCGTCTACCATTCCTTCGTCCTGCCCAGGAAGTGGAGGAACTCCCCGCGCACCTTGCGGTCTTCGAAGCAGCCGCGAATCGCGGAGGTGATGGTCAGAGCACCGGGCTTCTTGACGCCTCGCATCTCGACGCACAGGTGGCGCGCCTCGATCACGACCATGGCGCCCAGCGGCTCCAGGTGGTTCGAGAGGTAGTCGGCGACCTGCTCGGTGAGGCGCTCCTGGATCTGTGGCCGCTTGGCGTAGAACTCGAGGATGCGCGGGAGCTTGGAGAGCCCGACGATGCGACGCTTGGGGATGTAGGCGATGTGAGCATGACCGTAGAACGGCACCAGGTGGTGGGCGCACATGGAGTAGAACGGGATGTCGCGCTCCATCACCATGGACTGGTAGTTCTCCTCGTTGGGGAAGGTCGTCACCCTGGGCTCGGCGCCCTCCACGAGCCCGTGGAACATCTCCATGTACATCTTGGCGACCCGCTCGGGTGTGCCGGTCAGGTTGGGGTCGGTTCGGTCGAGGTGGAGGAGGTCGAGGATCGCCCCCACGTGCTCGGCCATCTGCGCAAGTCTCTGCTTTTCCTCACCGTTGGGGATGAGGTTGGAGTCGCGATCGGCAATGCTCGTTTCGGGCTCGGAGCCCAGGACCAGCGTCTTGTTCATGCGGCCTCCCCGACCACCTTCACAATGGCGACAGCGGCCTAGTCTATTCCAATCGCGCCGCCGCTGCAGGCCGGCTCAAAGGCCCGGTAGTGGGTCAGTTTGTTTCTAATGGCGATGCCGAACCTAGCCATCAGTCGACCAGGTCTGTTCTATTCCGACTCTGAGCGGTCTTTGCCCAATTGACGGCGATAGCCCACGCAAGTAGGCTTTTCCGATGCAGCCAGGACAACCAAGCCGCACCGCGCTCGGAGCAGCTGCCCATCGCGCCGTCCACCAAGTGCTGGAGCGCGGTCGTATCTTCGCTGATCCGCTGGCCGTGCGCATCCTGGGCGCGGACGCCGAAGCGGCTGTCCGCGATGCCGAAAACGATCCGTCCAGACGAAGGCTGCGCCTGTTCATTGCCGTGAGAACGCGCTTTGCCGAGGATGCCTTGACGGCTGCCGTCGCACGCGGTGTCCGCCAGTTGGTGGTGCTTGGGGCGGGCCTCGACACGTACGCCTACCGCACCGCCTTGGGGGAAAGCCTGCACGTCTACGAGGTGGATCACCCAGCGACCCAAGCTTGGAAGCGCCAACGGCTCGCCGAGGCGGCAATCCCGGTGCCCCGTACGCTCACCTTCGCTCCGGTCGATTTCGAGCGAGAGACTTTGGCGAACGGCCTGGCCGCCGCCGGCTTCGATCCGGGGCAACAGACCTTTTTCACCTGGCTGGGCGTCGTGCCTTATCTGACGGAGCAGGCTGTCCTTTCGACGCTCGGCTTCATCGCCAGCCTGCCGGGGGGCGCCCACGTTGTGTTCGACTACAGCAATCTTCCGGCTTCGGGCCCCGACCAGGATGAATACGCCGCCAGCCGAGAGGCGCTTGCCTCGCGCGTCGCCTCCCTGGGAGAGGCATTCAGGAGCCATTTTGAAACGGACGCGCTCCGCGCCAAACTGACGTCCCTAGGCTTTCGCGAGGTCGAAGATCTAGGCCCGGCGTTGATCCGGGAGCGTTACTTTGCAAACCGGGGAGGCTCCTTGCCAGATACACGCAATCATATCGTACGCGCGACGACGGTTTGAGGGCGGCAACCCCTTTTCGCACTTGCTTTCGCTTCAAATTCGACATGCTGACAGTCCGCCAGCACCTGGAATCAAACTGACCCACTACCAACGGGCCGGCCGGGCGTCCGCGTACAATACACGCAGGAGGCGCGATGAAAGGGATCATCCTCGCCGGCGGAGCGGGCACACGGCTGCACCCGATCACCCTCGCGGTCTCGAAGCAGCTCGTGCCGGTGTACGACAAGCCGATGATCTACTACCCGCTCTCGACGCTGATGCTGGCGGGCATCCGGGACGTCCTTGTCATCACGACGCCCCACGAGGCGCCGCTTTTCCACAGCCTGCTCAACGACGGGAGCCAGTTTGGGATCCGCCTCTCGTACGCACAGCAGCCCACGCCCGGGGGGCTGGCCGAGGCCTTCCTGATCGGCGAGAAGTTCATCGGCAGCGAGGCCGTCTGCCTCATCCTCGGGGACAACATCTTCTACGCAGACGGTCTGGCGAAGCAACTGCAGTCCGCGGCGTCCCGGAAGCACGGCGCCACGGTCTTCGGGTACTGGGTGCGGGACCCGGAGCGCTACGGCGTGGTCGAGCTCGACGGCGAGGGCCGCGCTCTCTCCCTGGAGGAGAAACCGGCGCGCCCGAGGTCGCACTACGCGGTGACGGGGCTCTACTTCTACGACAACAGGGTGGTCGGCGTCGCCAAGTCGCTCGACCGCTCGGCGCGCGGGGAGCTCGAGATCACCGACGTCAACCGCCGCTACCTGGAGTGGGGCGAGCTGACCGTGGAGCTGTTGGGTCGGGGCACCGCGTGGCTGGACACGGGGACCCACGAGTCGCTGCTGCAGGCAGCGCACTTCGTGCAGGTGGTCGAGCAGCGCCAGGGCTTGAAGATCGCCTGCCCGGAGGAGGTCGCGTGGCGCATGGGCTTCATCGATGACGAGCATCTGCGCCGCATCGCCGTGCCGCTTGCGAAGTCCGGCTACGGCGAGTACCTGCTCGGGCTGCTCGCCAAGGGTTGAGAGGGCCGGGTCCGGGCGTTGCGGCATCCGGTCGCGCGTACGGGGTGGCAGGGGAGCGTGCATGAAAAAGAGGATCCTGGTCACCGGTGGCTGCGGTTTCATCGGGTCCAACTTCGTCCGGTTCATCCTCACCGAACGCCCGGACTGGGAGGTCGTAAACCTCGACAAGCTGACGTACGCAGGCCGGTTGGAGAACCTGCAGGACGTCTCCGGGGACCCGCGCTACCGCTTCGTGCACGGCGACATATGCGATCCGGAGGCGGTCAAACAGGCGATGGAAGGCTGCCAGCTCGCGGTGAACTTCGCGGCCGAGACCCACGTGGACCGCTCTCTGCTCGGCGCGGCGCACTTCATCGACACCGACATGAAGGGAGTGCTCGTGCTCCTCGAGGAGGCGCGGCGGGTGGGCCTCGCGCGCTTCGTGCAGATCTCCACCGACGAGGTGTACGGCTCGATCGCCGAGGGCTCGTTCACCGAGGAAAGCGTGCTTGCCCCGCGCAACCCCTACGCCGCCTCCAAGGCGGGCGGCGACCGCCTTGCCTTCGCCTACTGGGCAACCTACCGCGTGCCGGTGGTGATCACGCGCGCCTCGAACAACTACGGGTCGTACCAGTACCCGGAGAAGCTGATCCCTCTGTTCGTCACCAACGCGCTGCGCAACCAGCCCCTGCCGCTCTACGGCGACGGCCGCAACGTGCGCGACTGGCTACACGTGCTCGACCACTGCCGCGGGGTCCTCTTCGCTCTGGAGCACGGGGCGGACGGCGAGGTCTACAACGTCGCCGGGGGCAACGAGCGCGAGAACATCGCGATCACCCGCGAGGTGTTGCGCCTGCTGGGCAAGCCCGAGAGCCTCATACGACCGGTGGCCGACCGCGTCGGCCACGACCGCCGCTACTCGCTGGACGCCGGCAAGCTCAATAGGCTGGGGTGGAAGCCGCAGGTCGCCTTCGAGCGCGGGCTCGCCGAGACCGTGCGCTGGTACGTCGAGCACGAGGCGTGGTGGCGCCCGATCAAGGACCACGACGGCGAGTTCCGCCGCTACTACGAAGAGCAGTACGGGGCCCGGCTGTCGTGAAGCTGTTCGTCACCGGGAGCCGCGGCCAGCTCGGGCGGGCGCTGGAGCGCGCCGCGGCCGCGCGCGGCGACGCGTTTGCGGGGTACGACCTGCCGGAGCTGGACATCACCGACCGGACCGCCGTGGAGAGCGCCGTCGCAGCCGCCCGGCCGGACGCAATCGTCAACTGCGCCGCGTTCACCGCCGTGGATGCCGCCGAAGCTCAGGAGGAAGCCGCCCTCGCGGTGAACGGCACCGCGGTCGCGCACATGGCCCGCGCGGCCGACGCGGCGGGGGCAGTGCTGGTCCAGCTCTCCACCGACTACGTCTTCGACGGGAGGGCCGGGACTCCGTACCGCGAGGAGGATCCCGTCAACCCGCTCTCGGCGTACGGTCGGACCAAGCTCGCCGGCGAGCGCGCGGCGGCCGCGGCGCACTCCAGCCTGGTCGTCCGCACCGCATGGCTGTTCGGCGAGGGTGCCAACTTCGTGGCTGCAATCCGACGGCAGCTCGCCGGGGGAGCGAAGCAGCTCCGGGTCGTGGCCGACCAGCTCGGGTGCCCGACCTACGCGGAGGACCTGGCCGGGGCGCTGCTCCGCCTGCTCGAGAAGGGCGCCACGGGCACGGTGCACGCCGTCAACGCGGGCAGCACGACCTGGTTCGATTTCGCGCGCGAGATCGTACGCCAGCTCGGCTCCGGTGTGGAGGTGCTCCCGATCTCGAGCGCCGAGGCGGGGCGCCCCGCGCCCAGACCCATGCATTCCGTGCTGGACACGTCCAAGCTCGTGTCGACCCTCGGGTGCGAGCTGCCCCGGTGGGAGGACGCCCTGACCCGTTATTTGCGTGCAACAGGCGGCTGAAGAGATACTGTATCGAGTCGCAAGTTCTTCAACAGCCTTGATTTCGTGAAGGACTTCACATAAATTGTGAAGCGGGGGGTAGGCTGCTGGCCGTGCGTGTATGGATGCGATGACCATGCCCATGAAGCGCCGAGACGTGTACGAGGTTCTTACCGCTCCCATCGTCATTCTCGTTGGCCACTTCGGGAGCGGCAAGAGCGAGATCGTGCTCAACCTCGCGTTCGGGATGCGGCAGCGCGGGCGCGAGGTAAGCGTCGTTGACCTGGACGTGGTCAAGCCCTACTTCCGCTGTCGGGAGGCACGCAAGGAGCTGCGGGCGAAGGGCATCCACCTAGTGGCGCCCGAGGGCGAATACGCCCACGCCGACCTCCCGATCATCCTGCCGGCCGTCCGCCACCTCCTCCAGCACGCGGAAGGCACGGTGCTCATGGACGTGGGTGGCGACCCCGTAGGTGCGCGGGCCCTCGGCTCGCTCGCCGACGTCGTGTCCGTGGACAGGACCCAGCACCTGCTCGTGCTCAACTTCCACCGGCCGTACACCGAGACCGTTGACGACGCCGTGGAGATGGTGCGGGGGATCGAGGCGGCGGCGCGCCTCCCCGTGACCGGTCTTGTCTCGAACACGCACCTGATCATGGAGACCACGCCCGAGATCGTCCTCGAAGGCCTCCGGATGGCCGAGGAGACGGCGCGGAGGCTGCGTCTGCCCGTGGTCGCGACGGTGGCTGACGAGGAGACCGCCCGCGGCCTGTCGGAGCGTGCGCTCCCGTGCCCGCTTCTCATCCTGAAGAGGCTCATCAAGCCCCCCTTCGAGGGGGCGCGTCAACGACGCACGGTCGGACCGCTTTTTGTGCTGAACTGAGAAAGGAGCGAGATCGGTGCCACAGATCCTCATCGATCGCGATCTCTGCAAGGGCTGCGAGCTGTGCATCAACGCCTGCCCGCAGAAGATCCTCGCCATGGGCACGGAGATCAACGCGCAGGGGTACTTCTTCGCCTCCGTCGCCGAGCAGAAGCGGTGCATCGGTTGCCGACTGTGCTGCATCACGTGCCCCGACGTGGCGATCCAGATGCGCGTTTCGGGGACGATGTACCACTACTTCGCGTACTAGGGACCGCACGATGCGAGCAACTTTGAGCCCGATCGCACATCCGAACGCCTCCGAACGGAGCGAATAATGGCGAAGAAGCTGATGAAGGGGTGCGAAGCCATCGGCGAGGCCGCCATCAAGGCGGGCTGCAAGCTCTTCTTCGGCTACCCGATCACGCCCCAGAACGAGATCCCCGAGTACATGGCGCACCGCCTGCCCCAGGTGGGCGGGACCTTCGTCCAGGCCGAGAGCGAGGTCGCGGCCTCGAACATGATCTACGGGGCGGCAGGCAGCGGGGAACGCGTGTTCACGTCCTCGTCGTCGCCTGGGATCTCCCTGATGCAGGAGGCGATCTCGTACATCGCAGGATCCGAGCTGCCGGTCGTGATCGTGAACATCATGCGCGCCGGGCCGGGACTGGGCGGCATCCTCCCCAGCCAGGGCGACTACTTCCAGGCCACCAAGGGGGGCGGCCACGGCGACTACCGTCTCCTCGTGCTGGCGCCGTGGTCGGTGCAGGAGGCCGCGGACCTGGTGCAGGACGCCTTCGACCTCGCGGACTACTACCGCAACCCCGTGATGGTGCTCGGCGACGGGCTGATCGGCCAGATGATGGAGCCGGTCGAGTTCAAGGCCGACCGCAAGCCGTGCAAGCCGCTGCAGCCCAAGAGCTGGGCGGCCACCGGCTGCAAGGGCGACCGGCCGACCAACATCATCAACTCGCTCTTCCTCGACCCCGAGGTGCTGGAGCGTCACAACCAGAAGCTCAAGGCCAAGTACGACGCCATGGTGCGGGACGAGGTGCGCTGCGCCAGCTACGCGACCGATCGCCCCTACGAGGTGCTCGTCGTCGCCTACGGGACGGTGGCGCGCGTGTGCACCACGGCGCTCGAGGAGCTGCGCGAGGATGGGATCGGGGCCGCGCTCATCCGGCCGGTCACGCTGTTCCCGTTCCCCTACGCCCAGGTGAAGGCGGCGGCCGAGAAGGCCCGGGCCGTGCTCGTCGTGGAGCTTTCCACCGGGCAGATGATCGAGGACGTGCGGTTGGCCCTCGAAGGCGTGCGGCCGGTCCATTTCCTCGGCCGCCAGGGCGGCATGCTGGTCACGCCCGAGGCGGTCACGGAGCGGGTCAAGGGGATCCAGGCCGGGCTACTCGCGGAGGTGCGTCATGGCTGAGACCGTGGTGTTCGCCCGGCCCCCGGCCCTCGCCCCGGTGCACACCCATTACTGCCCGGGGTGCACCCACGGCGTTATCCACCGTCTGGTGGCCGAGGTCCTGGACGAGCTGGGGCTGACGGCGCGGACCGTTGGCATCGCCCCGGTCGGCTGCTCGGTCCTGGCGTACAACTACTTCACGACCGACTTCCACGAGGCGGCGCACGGGCGCGCGCCGGCGCTCGCCACCGGCGTCAAGCGCGCCCGCCCGGACCTGATCGTCTTCGCTTACCAGGGCGACGGCGACCTGGCCTCGATCGGCATGGCCGAGATCGTGCACTGCGCGAACCGCGGCGAGAAGGTCACGGTGGTGTTCGTCAACAACGCCATCTACGGGATGACCGGCGGGCAGATGGCGCCCACCACCTTGCCCGGCCAGGTCGCGACCACGTGCCCGCTCGGCCGGGACGTGGAGCTCGCGGGCTACCCCATCCGCGTGGCCGAGCTGATCGCCACGCTGCGCACCCCGGCGTTCGTCGCCCGCGCCGCCGTCCACACCCCGCTCCACACCATCACGGCCAAGGAGATGCTCCGGCGCGCGTTCCGCTACCAGAAGGAGGGCACCTGCTTCTCGCTGGTCGAGGTCCTCTCCACCTGTCCCACCAACTGGGGAATGCCTCCCGTCGAGGCGACGGAATGGGTCGAAAAGAACATGGTGCCGTACTACCCGCTGGGAGTGTTCAAGACGCCCGATGGCCTCGACCGGGCGCCCCTGCCCGTGCCGGTCGCGGAGGCGTGATGCAGAACGACCTCATCATCGCGGGCTTCGGCGGCCAGGGGGTGCTCCTCATCGGCAAGATGCTGGCCTACGCCGGCATGGCCGACGGCAAGGAGGTCTCGTGGCTTCCCTCGTACGGGCCGGAGATGCGGGGCGGGACGTGCAACTGCACGGTGGTGATCGCCGACCGGCCCGTAGGGTCTCCGGTGGTCGAGCACCCGTGCGCCGCCATGGTGCTCAACCTTCCTTCCTTCGAGAAGTTCGAGGCGCTGGTCAAGCCGGGGGGCGTTCTCCTGATCAACACGTCGCTGATCAACCGCGAGGCGCAGCGGAGCGACGTGCGCGTCGTCAAGGTGCCCGCCAACGAGATCGCCAACCAGCTTGGCAACCCCCGCGCAGCGAACATGGTGGTGCTGGGCGCCTACCTCGGCGCCACCCGGGCGGTCTCGCTCGAGGCCGTCGAGGTGCTGGTGCGCGAGACGTTCGCAGGCAAGGCGAAGGTCATCGAGTCCAACCTCGCGGCGCTCCGCCAGGGGTACGAGCTGGGGGAGCGGGCGGTGGCGGACCGGCAAGGCCGTGCCGCAGGAGGTAGGAGCATGAGCGGACAGCCCTGCGTGGACACCGCCCCCCTCAACGAGATCCTCGCCCGCTACCCCGCCGCCGAGCCGGCGCTCATCCAGGTGCTCCAGGACGTGCACCGCGCCTACAACTACCTGCCGTGCGACGTCCTCGTGAAGGTGGCCGAGGCGCTCGACGTGCCGCTGGCCAAGGTGTTCTCGGTGGGCACGTTCTACAGGGCGTTCTCGCTCGTCCCGCAGGGGCGGACGATCGTCCGGGTGTGCACCGGCACCGCCTGCCACATCCGCGGTGCGAGCCGTCTCCTCGAGGAGATGGAGCGCCTGCTCAAGATCAAGCCCGGGGAGACCACCGAAGACATGAGCTTCACCATCAAGACCGTCAACTGCGTCGGGGCATGCGCCATGGCCCCGGTGGTGATCGTGGGCGAGAAGTACCACGGCGGCGCCCAGCCGGCGAAGGTCGCAAAATACATCGGCGAGGCGGAGGCGGCCCATGAGGATTGAGTCGGCTGCCGCCTACGGCGCCTTCCGCCGCCGTGCGCAGAAGGCCGGCGCGGACCATCGCCGGGAGATCCTGGTGTGCTGCGGCACGGGGTGCCTCGCCAACGGCTCCATGGGCGTCGCGGAGACGTTCACGAAGGAGCTCGAGGGCAAGGGTCTGGCGGCCGAGGTGGGCACGTTCACCAAACGCACCGGCTGCCACGGCTTCTGCCAGCGCGGGCCGCTGGTAGTGATCCAGCCCGCGGGGATCCTCTACACGCAGGTAAAGCCCAAGGACGTCGCCGAGATCTGCGAGAAGACGATCGCGGGCGGGGAGGTGATCCCGCGCCTGCTGTACAGGAACCCGGTCGACAAGAAGAGGGTAGAGCGCTACGGCGACGTGCCGTTCTACGCCAACCAGACGCGCATCGCCATGCGCAACATCGGGAAGATCGACCCAACCGACATCGCCGACGCCATCGGCCACGATTCCTACGCCGGGCTCGTCAAGGCGATGTTCGAGTTGACCCCGGAGCAGGTGATCGGCGAGGTCGAGCGCTCCGGCCTGCGCGGACGCGGCGGCGCCGGGTTCGTTACCGCGCGCAAGTGGCGGGCATGCCGCAACGCCGCTGGCGACCGCAAGTTCGTCGTGTGCAACGGCGACGAGGGTGACCCCGGCGCGTTCAAGGACCGCTCGATCATGGAGGGCGATCCGCACTCGGTGCTGGAGGGCATTGTCATCGGCGCCTACGCCGTGGGCGCGCACGAGGGGTTCATCTACGTGCGCGACGAGTACCCGCTGGCCGTGGTGAACCTCACCATCGCCATCGAGCAGGCCCGCCAGCACGGCCTGCTCGGGAAGAACATTCTCGGCACCGGCTTCGACTTCGACCTCGCCATCTCGCGCGGCGGCGGCGCCTTCGTGTGCGGCGAGTCCTCCGCGCTCATGCGCTCCCTCGAAGGCAAGGTCGGCGAGCCGCGCCAGAAGTACGTCCATGCCACCGAGAAGGGGATCTTCGACCTGCCCACCGCCCTCAACAACGTGGAGACCTTGGCCGACGTCGGGCGCGATCCTGCTCCGCGGGGCCGATTGGTTCGCCGGCATGGGCACCGAGAAGTCCAAGGGGACCAAGGCGTTCTCGCTCGTCGGCAAGGTCAAGAACACCGGCCTCATCGAGCTGCCGATGGGCATGACGCTGCGCGACATCATCTTCGGCATCGGCGGGGGCATCCTCGACGACCGCCCGTTCAAGGCCGTGCAGACCGGCGGGCCCTCCGGGGGCTGCGTGCCGGAGTCGCTCCTCGACCTTCCGGTGGACTACGAGAAGCTCACCGAGGCGGGCTCGATGATGGGCTCGGGCGGCATGATCGTCATGGACGACCGCACCTGCATGGTGGACGTGGCGCGCTACTTCCTCAACTTCCTCACCGAGGAGTCGTGCGGGAAGTGCGTTCCCTGCCGCGAAGGCCTCAAGCAGATGCTGGCGATCTACGACGACCTGGTCGCCGGGCGAGGGAAAGCCGGCGACCTCGAGCGCATCGAGACGCTGGCCGCGGGGATGCAGCTCGGCTCGCTGTGCGAGTTGGGCAAGTCGGCTCCGAACCCGGTGCTCTCGACCCTGCGGTACTTCCGCCCCGAGTACGAAGCGCACATCTTCGCGCAGGCGTGCCCGGCCGGGATGTGCCGCGACCTCACGTCGTACGAGATCGTGCCGGAGCTGTGCAACGGCTGCCACCTCTGCTTCAAGTCGTGCCCGACCGATGCCATCACCGGCGAGAGCAAGAAGGTGCACACCATCCACCAGGAGAAGTGCATCTCGTGCGGGGCGTGCCTCGACGTCTGCCCGACGGAGGGAGCGGTGCGGTTCTTCCCCAAGACACAAGGTGTGGCGGAAAGGAAGGTGGTCTGATGGGTAAAGCGGGTGCACCGCTTTCAGGCAACAGCAGAACGGCCCGCCCGGCCACCGCTGGGAGGGCGCAGCTCACGTTGACTATTGACGGCAAGACCGTGCGGATACGCGAGGGGGCGACGGTGCTGGATGCGGCGCGGGCGGTCGGGGTCCACATCCCGACGCTGTGCCAGCACGAGGCGCTGGAGCCGTGGGGCGGCTGCCGCCTGTGCCTGGTGGACGTCACCAAGAAGGGGTGGGACGGCTGGTGCAAGATGGTCGTCTCCTGCATGTTCCCTGCAGAGGACGGGCTGATCGTCCTGACCGCCGCCGAGCGGGTCGTGGCCACGCGCAAGGTCGTCCTCGACCTGCTGCTGGCGCGCTGCCCCGAGACCCCGCTCGTCCAGCAGCTCGCGCGCGAGCACGGGATCGAGCGGACCTCCTACCAGGAGAACCCGGAGCCCACCGACTGCATCCTCTGCGCCCTGTGCACGCGGGTGTGCGACCACATCGGCGTCTCGGCGATCTCCACGGTCAACCGCGGGGCCGGGAAAGAGGTGGCGCCGCCGTTCCACGAGGCGCCGCCGGACTGCATCGGCTGCCTGGCGTGCGCGGAGGTCTGCCCGACCGACTGCATCCCGTACGAGACCTCCGACGTCCGCCGCACGATCTGGGACAGGACGTTCGAGATGGTGCGCTGCCCGCACTGCGGCCGCGCCCACATCACCAGGGAGCAGGCGGCGTTCTACGCGGGCAAGGGGGGCGTCCCGGAGAGCTACTTCGCCACCTGCGACGCCTGCAAGCGCAAGCAGATGTTGACCACCTTCACGAGCCTGGCGGTGACCCGATGACCCCCGCCACCCTTCGACCGGTCTTTCTCCCTCTACCTCCGGGAGAGGGCCGGGGTGAGGGCGTCGCCGCCGCACACGCGGAGCCACAGATCAGTCTCCCTCTCCCGTTTGCGGGAGAGGGCCGGGGTGAGGGCGCCGCCGCCGCACACGCGAAGCCACAGATCAGTCTCCCTCTCCCGCTTGCGGGAGAGGGCTGGGGTGAGGGCGCCGTAGGCGCATACGCGAAGCCACAGATCAGTCTCCCTCTCCCGCTTGCGGGAGAGGGCTGGGGTGAGGGTCTCCAAGCCCTGGTTCCGGCCTCCAAACACCTCCTCTCAAGGGGCAGCCATGAACATGATCTACCGCGTCAACGTCGAGCGCTGCACCGCGTGCGGCAAGTGCGAGCTGGCCTGCGCGTTCACCCACGGCAGCGAGGGTACGCCCTCCAAGACCCGCATCAACATCTTCCGCCGCGGGCCCGAGCTGGGCACGCCCGTGGTCTGCTTCCAGTGCCACGACGCTGCCTGCGCTTCCATCTGCCCGACCCAGGCCCTGGTCCGCAACGAGGCCACCGGCGCCATCGAGATGGTGCGCGAGCGCTGCATCCTGTGCCGCATGTGCGTGGCGGCCTGCCCGTTCGGCAACATGCTGTGGGACGAGACGTACCACTGCGTGCAGAAGTGCGACCTGTGCGGCGGCGACCCCAGGTGCGTTCCGTTCTGCCCGACGCACGCCCTCGAGTACGTGCCCGCGGATGCGGCCGCCACGCGGCCCGAGCCGCTGCTGCGGGAGGCGGTGTAGAGAGACAGGGGACCGGGGAATAGGGGACAGGGGACCGGAGCCCGGTTCATCACCCGCGCCCCGAAGGTGACTGGGAGGCGACAGATGAGCGACCGCGAGCAGATCCTCGACATCCTGAGGGCGGCCTACCAGATCGAGGTGGACGGCTACACCTTCTACGCGATGACCGCCGAGCGCGCGGACAAGCCCGCGGTGCAGGAGCTGTTCGCCAAGCTCGCCGAGGACGAGGTCCAGCACCAGGCTTTCCTGCGTTCGATCGCCGAAAACTACGACGCCAAGGGCGTCGAGGCGTTCAAGATGAAGGTGCGAACGCCGGAGCTGCGCGCCATCACCCAGGCGATGTTCAGCGCGAGGTTCCGCGAGCAGGCCGCGGGCGCCGAGTTCGAGATGGGCGTCCTGTCCGTCGGGATGACCCTCGAGAGCAACGCCATCACGTACTTCTCGACCGCGGCCGCCAACGCCCCCGAGAAGGAGATCAAGGATTTCTACCAGTTCCTGGCGGACTGGGAGAAGCAGCACTTCGACGCCCTCCAGAACCTCTACACCTCCGTGCGCCAGGACTTCTTCTCCGCCGGCTCCTTCGCCCCGTTCTAGGCATGTCCTGCGCCGGGCAGTGACTGGGATGGCCGAGGGTACACGGTTCGGCAGGGCGGACGCAGACAGGTGCTCAGCACGGAGGTTCGCATCCTGAGGTATCATCTCCTCTGGAGACGCAATCATGGAAGCTCAGTTCACGGCCGTGTTCTTCTGACCCCGCGCGCCGCGCGCGGCGACAGAGCTGAGAAAGTGGTACTCGCTACTGATCCTGGTCGGATCCACCGGCCCTCGGTGTATTGTGTCAGCGTGGAGCCTGGGGCAGTGACCATGCCGCTGAAGCGCCGTACCAGCTATCCTTCACGAGCGTCCAGGAGGAATTGTGGAACTAAAGCAGAATCCTTTCTCTCTCTATGACTTCCTCGGTTATTTCTTGCCCGGCGGCGCATTCCTATACGGGTGCTTTGGCCTAGCGGCCGCTGTCAAACCCGGGTTCCATGCTTTCTCGGCGATCGCTGAAAGCCTTGGGGTATCCGAAAAGGAAGCGTACCTTCCATTCGTTATTGCTTCCTACTCGCTTGGGCTGATCCTAAGCTTCGTCTCCTCGGTCACGGTCGAACGCTACTCCATCTGGCGATTCGGTTACCCGTCCAAGTACTTGCTGGGCTTTCCTCCTCGGCCGTACTTCGAAGTCGATGAGCCCGCGACCGCTCGGAAGGTGTTCAGGATTGCGGTAGGCGTCTTCCTCTTTCCGGTTATGACCCTTGATCTGCTAATCGGCGAGAGGTTGGGAATGCGCGAGCTTTACGCCCGAGTGCTTGATGAATGGCTGGTCGAACTGTTGAAGGAGCGTTTGAATTGCTTCATGAAAGCGACCTCGCGCTTAGACCATCTCGAGCAGTTTGGTCAGCCAAAGAAGCACGACTATTTCCGCTACGTCTACCACTACACGGTTGAGAACGCGCCTGCCCACCGGCCAAAGATGCAGAACTACGTTGCGCTTTATGGGTTCTGCCGGACGCTGTGTCTGCTTGCAGTGTGTTTCTTCTGGTTGGTCTGCTTCGCAGGCGTTTCGGGGTCGCTTACCTTAGTCTGGTTAGTTGTCTTGCTCTTGGCTCTCTGGCTCCTGTCCTTCCTTTCCTTTGTTGGCTTCGCGAAATTTTACCGAAGGTTTTCGCTGGAATCACTGATGGCACTCTCGGTGATCACCGCACCGCCGGGCATGAGTGCGACCAACGCCTAGCCGGCGCTTGCAAGCGACCAAAATGATTGGGTCGGTACCACGTACCTGCAGAGGCCAACGCGATCAGGCACTTCTCGACCGCCGCCGCCAGCGGCGCCGCCGAGAAGGAGGGCAAGGGGTTCTACCACTACCTTGCGGACTGGGAGAAGCAGCACTTCGACGCCCTCCAGAACCTCTACACCTCCGTGCGCCAGGACTTCTTCTCGGCCGGCAGCTTCGCACCGTTCTAGCAGCGCAGTTCGTAGGGTGGAGAAGGCAGGAAACTGCAAGCCGACACCCATCTACTCGCTGTCAACGCCTTGGGGACCTGATACAGAGCAACGAAGTACCGGCCTGCCCAGAACTGGGACCCTGAGGTGGTCGAGACTACCGCTCAGGCTAGAGATGCAATGCTCCGGCAGCGCTGTTGCGCGGCCTTAGCGTCCGGTTCATACTCCAGTACAGCGACTGACATGACATTTTCCACGCGCACCGCACCCTGGGCAGGGTCCCCTGATCCCTTATACGCGAGCTTCTCCGACGAAGCCCTAGTAGTCGCTATGGCGTTGAGGGTGCACCGAGCCTCTCCACCGCAATCGTCGGGTTGGGACGGGTCTCCTGGCCAAATGAGAATTCACCGTAGCGGACCGAGACCTAACGCGACCTGGAGGACTTGATGGCAGAGAACACGGCCCTGCTCTTGAAGGCCTGGCTGAGGAGACAGAAGCTGCAGGCCATTGCAGACGAAGCCACACTTCACCGCTTGCTGCATGATCTTCTTCCGAGGCTCGGTTACGACTGGGCAGAGGTCACTCACGGGCCAAACGAACAAGGGAAGGATCTCGTCGCGCGTGGCTCATCGCGCACGGGCGGTGACGAGTATCTTGCGGTGGTCGCTAAGCTAGGTGGGATCAGCGCTGCTTCCAACGACAGAAGCAATCTCAACAATGTTATCCAGCAAGTCCGGACTGCCTTCCTTGTCCCGTATGAAGGGCACAGGGTCCACGCCCGGGTGTTCATCACGAAAGTGCTCGTTGTCTGTACCGGCAACATTTCCGAACAGGCCCAGACTCAGATTCGGGCGCAATCGGGCGAACTTCGCGCTGTCGATTTTTGGTCTCTTGACGGCTTGGAAGAGCACGTAACAAGCCACCTTCCGGGGTTCTACTTTGACATCGAACCTCACATACATGACTATCTCGTTCGTCTTCGCGACAAGTGCGTTGATATTACTGAGGATCACAGGCGACTCGGTTCCCACGTGTCTAGGCTCCTCCCGGAGGTCTTTGTTGAACCGACGATCTTGCCTCTTGACGAGATATCTCTCGCGACCCGGGGCAGACGCGCTCCTAAGCTTGGAAAGACGCGCCTGGTGTTCCCCGACCCGAAGATTTCGACGTTTGATACGAGCTATCTCGAATACCCATCGAAATCAATCGTGGTTATGGGCGAGCCGGGTTCCGGCAAGACCTTCGCAATTCAGCGCGCGGCGCTGCGCCTTGTGGAGCGACGTCTCGCTGGGGACAGCGACGCCCCCCTCCCTCTTCTAGCCCGTGCTTCGGCTTTCGCCGACGCGTTGGAGTCACCGGCCGAACAAGACCTGACGCGTGCGGTCTTTGCGTGTGACGCCCTCAGTGCAAGCGAACTCCATGAGGAGTTGGTACAGAGGGCATCGGTGCTCTTCGTGGACGCACTGGACGAGATCGCTTCTAGCAATAGTCGCGACACCGTCCTCGAGAAACTCCAAACGCTTGAAGCAACCTTCCCAAGCCTGCGAATCGTATGCACCATGCGGGTCATGCGTTTGTGGAGGCCCAACGAGGTCCGCAGTTTCCAGCAGGCTCTTGTGCTCCCCATGAACAACCGCGCTATTGCGAAGTTGCTTGAGAACATCCTCGGGC
Source organism: Thermoanaerobaculaceae bacterium (assembly GCA_963754345.1). GTDB lineage: Bacteria > Acidobacteriota > Thermoanaerobaculia > Thermoanaerobaculales > Thermoanaerobaculaceae > RBG-13-68-16. The sequence goes on from CAVWFZ010000005.1 coordinate 174,506, forward strand.
GTGGCGAAAAGTACACTCAAGTACTTCGTGCACTCTCGGAGACCGGTTTGCACAGAAGTCTGCCAAAGACCCCCCTTGTCGTCACCATTCTGGCGATACTCCACGAACAGCAGAAAATGGACGAAATCCCATCGACAATCGCAGATCTTTACGACATGTTCTTACAGGTCTATTTAGGAAGGTGGTCAACGGACCGTGACTCGGCAGCCCACGGCCCCTCAATGTATCGCCTTCGGCTTGCGGTTCTTCAGGAAATAGCCTACTTCCTCCACGACCATCACCTAGTGGCAGCTCCCTTCGTCGACCTAGCTGGCCTTGCCCACCGGTACCTTTCGGAACGTGGATGGCCCGAGGATGGCGGCAAGTTGCTAATTGACATTGCGAACCGCACTGGGCTGCTGACGTTTCAGGACAGAGACGGAATGCGAACGGAACTGGAGGCCGATAGCTCCGAGGCTCAGCGAGAGGGCGTGTTCTTGTCGTCTTCCACCACTCTTTCCAGGAGTACTTGGTCGCGTCGCGTCTGGCACAGCCTGGGCATGATCTTGAGCAGGCCGTCTCGCGGTTTCTTGATCCTTGGTGGAGCAACGTTGTGACCTTCTACGTGGGGATCGTGAAGGACACGCCGGAAATCATCCAGTCACTTGTTGAGAGTGAGATCCCCGAGAACCGACTCCGCTGCCTTCAACTGTCGCTTCAGCTTGGCCACCTGCTTCAAGCTGCCACTCAAACGCCTACTGTTCTGCGAACAAAGGGATGTCTTCATGGTTC